>NZ_KL585387.1:169528-176621 GCF_000721935.1 Streptomyces sp. NRRL WC-3549 | reverse complement strand
CCCCCCGCCACCGGCGGCAGGAGGCGCAGCCCCGAGCGGGCGACGGCGGTGCGCACCCCGGGGCGGGTGAACGTCCCGGCGACGGCGGTGGTGCCGTGCCGCAGCATCCGCTGGAGCCCGCGCCGGGCGCTGGCGCCCCAGCGGGCGTCGTCCATCGCGAGCGCGGCGACCGCCTCGCCGTACAGCGGCCGGGTGCCGAGCGTGTCGGCCTCACGCGGGTCCGGGTGGTAGGCGGCCTCCAGCAGTTCCCGCGCGGTGGCGTTCACCAGGCCCCGGCCGATCAGTCCGGACCAGCGCCGCACCCGGGCCGCCGGGAAGGCCGCGGAGACCTCCGCCCACGGACCGACCGCGACGACGAGGCCGCCGTCCACGGCCACGGAGTCCGCCCCGTCCGGGGCGCCGAGGACCGCGTCGGCGGCGTGGACCGTCAGCACCGGCAGGTCAGTTGGCGTCGAGGAGCTTCAGCTCCGGGTGCGCCGTACCGCCCGTGATCGCCGTGGAGGAGATGTGCGAGACGACCCGCTCGTCGACCGGGTCGTTCGCCGGGTCGTCGTGGACGACGAGGTGCTCGTACGTCGTGGCGCGCTGGGCGGGCACCCGGCCCGCCTTGCGGATGAGGTCGATGATCTCCAGCCGGTTCGAACGGTGCTTGGCACCGGCCGAGGAGACGACGTTCTCCTCCAGCATGATCGAGCCGAGGTCGTCCGCGCCGTAGTGCAGGGAGAGCTGGCCGACCTCCTTGCCGGTGGTGAGCCAGGAGCCCTGGATGTGGGCGACGTTGTCGAGGAAGATCCGGGCGATGGCGATCATCCGCAGGTACTCGAAGAGCGTGGCCTGCGTCTGCCCCTTCAGCTTGTTGTTCTCCGGCTGGTAGGTGTACGGGATGAAGGCGCGGAAGCCGCCCGTGCGGTCCTGGACGTCACGGATCATCCGCAGGTGCTCGATGCGCTCGGCGTTGGTCTCACCGGTGCCCATCAGCATGGTCGCGGTGGACTCGACCCCGAGGCCGTGCGCGGCCTCCATGATCTCCAGCCAGCGCTCGCCGGACTCCTTGAGCGGGGCGATCGCCTTGCGGGGCCGCTCCGGCAGGAGTTCCGCGCCGGCGCCCGCGAAGGAGTCGAGGCCCGCGGCGTGGATGCGCGCGATGGCCTCCTCGGCCGAGACGCCGGAGATCCGGGCCATGTGCTCGATCTCGGAGGCGCCCAGCGAGTGGATGACGAGCTGGGGGAAGGCCTTCTTGATCGCGGAGAAGTGCTCCTCGTAGTACTCGACGCCGTAGTCCGGGTGGTGGCCGCCCTGGAACATGATCTGCGTGCCGCCCAGTTCGACGGTCTCCGCGCAGCGGCGCAGGATGTCGTCGAGGTCCCGGGACCAGCCCTTGGCGGTGTCCTTCGGCGCGGCGTAGAAAGCGCAGAACTTGCAGGCCGTGACGCACACGTTGGTGTAGTTGATGTTGCGCTCGATGATGTACGTCGCGATGTGCTCGGTACCGGCGTAACGGCGGCGGCGTACGGCGTCGGCGGCGGCCCCGAGCGCGTGCAGCGGAGCCGACCGGTACAGGTCGAGCGCCTCCTGCGGCGTGATCCGCCCGCCTTCGGCGGCGCGGTCGAGGACGGGCTGAAGGTCGGCCTTCTCGGTCACCGGGCTGTCACCTTTCGGCGGTTTTTCTACGGATCCGCGGACCGATCCAGCCTACGCCAGCCCATGACACGATCCGCCGGAGGTCCCGTCCGCCCGGTCGGGCGGGCGGTCACCGGGCGGTCCGGACGGCGGACGCTCAGCCGCCCGTCGTCCGGGTGAGCGTTCCCCTCGGGTTGCCCGCGTCGGCGTCGTCGGAGACGTATTCGAGCGCGTCGTCCTTCAGGACGAGCCTCAGTCCGTCCACCCCGTCCGTGCACACGCCCTTGCCGCGCGCGCCCTTGCGGCCGTCGACGACCGCCGTGTCGCCGTCGATCCTCCTCAGGGTGAGCACGTCCTCGCAGAGGAAGTTGCCCAGGAGGTCGACCTGTTCGGCCGTCCCCACCCGCTGTCCCACCCGGGCGCCCGCCAGCTCGACGGTCATCTCACCGGCCGGCAGTCCCGCCGCCGAGACGGCCCCCCGCCAGGTACCGACGAACGCCTCGGGCAGCTCCGCCGACGGCTCGCCCTCCGCGTCCCCGGGAGGAGAGGCGGGGCCTTTGGAGGCCGCCGCGGACGGCGGGGCGGCCGCGCCCTCGTCGCCCTTGTGCTCCGCACCGCTCCCCGGGAACAAGTCACCGAGCAGGCCCGCACCGACGGTCACCGCGGCGAGCGCACCGGCGACGGCCAGGGCGACCGTGCAGCTGACCCGCCGCCCCCGGCGCGGTCCGGGCTGCGGACCGGTGTCCAGGGTGACCGCGACCCGGGCACCCGGCCCCTGGCCCGTCGCCCCGGCCACGGGCCAGGGGCCTGGCGGTGGCGGCGGTGGTGGCGGGCCGAAGGCGCCGAGCTCCGGGCCGCCCAGCGAGGCGCTGCTGAACGGCACCGGCCCCGACCCCACCGGCTCGTCCTGCGGTTCCAGGTCCAGCAGCGCCACCGCCGACCGGCTGACCTCCCGTACCAGGGGGTCCGGCAGCCAGCCGGGCGCCACCAGGACGGCGGCCCCGCCGGGCGAGAGGCAGCGGGCCAGCTCGGCGGGGGCGGGCCGGTCGGCGGGGTCCTTGGCGAGGCACCCGGCCACCAGCTCCCGCAGCTCCCCCTCCAGGTCGCCGAGTTCGGGTTCCTCGTGCACCACCTTGTAGAGGAGTACGGCGGAGGAGTCGCCGGGGAAGGGGGAGTTACCGGTCGCCGCGTAGACGAGGACCGCGCCGAGCGAGAAGACGTCGGCGGCTCCGGAGGCGTCCAGGCCCCGGATCTGCTCCGGCGCCATGTAACCGGGCGAGCCGACGGAGACCCCGGTGGAGGTGAGGGAGACGGTGGCGCCGAGGGCGCGGGCGATCCCGAAGTCGATCAGCCGGGGGCCGTCGAGCGCGAGCAGCACGTTGGACGGCTTCACGTCCCGGTGGACCAGGCCCTGCGCGTGCACGGCGTCGAGCGCCTCGCCCAGGCCCGCACCCAGGGCCCGTACCGCCCGGGAGGGCAGCGGGCCGTGGCGGGTGACCGCGTCGGAGAGCGGCGGGCCGGCCACGTAACCGGTCGCCACCCACGGCACCGGAGCGTCCGGGTCGGCGTCCAGGACGGGGGCGGTCCACTGCGCTCCGACCCGGCGCGCGGCCTCCACCTCGCGCCGGAAGCGGGCCCGGAACTGCTCGTCGAGGGCGAAGTGGGGGTGGACGACCTTGACCGCGACGGTGCGCCCGCCGGCGCTGCGCCCGAGATAGACCCGGCCCATCCCCCCGGCGCCGAGCCTGCCGATCAGCCGGTAGCCACCGACCGCGCGCGGTTCGCCGGCTTCCAGCGGCTGCATATGGTCTCCCCCCGTGGACCCCAGGACCTCCGAGCGCAGCCTAGGCGCCCGGGGTGCCCGTCCCCAGGGAGACCTTCCGTCGATTTCGGGCCCTAAGGGAACGAAGCCAGGGATTTCGCCATGGCGAAAGGCGCGAATGCGTCGGTCGCCGTGTCCCCACTCAGGCGTTCACCGGCGCGATACCGGATCGCAAACCGGGGTCGTCCCGGAGTGCGCCCGCTATTCGGCGCTCCCTGTATGCGACAGGCACCCGTGGAGGGCGCTCGGACATTCATCCGCATTCCCGGGAACGGAATGGGGCGTCCGGACGTACGCGATAAAGGCCGGACGGGAAAGTACGGGATTCATCTATCTCCCGGACTTTCCCGTCCGCCCCTCGTCCGCCCCCTCGGCCGCCGTCAGCCGCCCAGCAGCTCGACCGTCACCTCGGCCGGGTACCCGGTGCCGGGGCCGGTCCTGCGGGCGAACTCCCGCACCCCGGCCAGCTGGTCCGGGCCGAAGCGGAAGTCCAGCGTGGTGAAGTACCGTTCCAGCACCTCGGCGTCGAAGGCCTCCCACCGGGCCGCCTGCTCGGCCACCTTGGTGACCTCCTCCAGCGAGACGTCGCGCGAGGCCAGGAACGCCTCGTGCACCTTCTCCACGTACTCGGGGTGCGAGGCGAGGTAGTCCTTGCGGGCGGCCCAGACGGCGAAGACGAACGGCAGCCCCGTCCACTCCTTCCACATCTGGCCCAGGTCATGGACCTGGAGGCCGAGCCGGGGGGCGTCGTGCAGATTGGCGCGCAGCGCGGCGTCACCGATCAGCACGGCCGCGTCGGCCTCCTGCATCATCACGCCGAGGTCGGGCGGGCAGGTGTAGTAGTCGGGCGTGACGCCGTAGCGCTCGGCGAGGAGCAGCTGGGCCAGCCGTACGGAGGTGCGGGAGGTCGACCCCAGCGCCACCCGGGCACCGTGCAGCTGCTCCAGCGGGAGCTGCGACACGATCACGCACGACATGACGGGGCCGTCGCAGCCGACCGCGATGTCGGGGAGGGCGACCAGGTCGTCGGCGTTGCGGAGGAACTCGACCAGGGTGACGGGCCCGATGTCCAGGTCCCCCCTGACCAGCTGCTCGCTGAGTCTCTCCGGGGTGTCCTTCGAGAGCTCCAGGTCAAGCAGTGTCCCGGTCCGCGCCAGGCCCCAGTAGAGGGGGAGGCAGTTCAGGAACTGGATGTGGCCGACCCGCGGCCTGCTGCGACGGTCGTCGCCTTCTACGGGAGAGACGGTTGAATTGTCCACATCGCGAGGCTAGACCCGTACCCGGGGACGCCCGTCATCGGGGCGCCGGGACGCCTCCCCGGGAGGCTCGTCCGTCAGCCGTTCGGCGGTCCAATCAAACATCCGGGTGAAGTGATCTTTCCCTCTACCGCTCCCCGAGGACTGCGTGCTAGGCTCGCCGCAAGTTGCAGTTTGGTTTCCCTTGCAGTACAGAGCCTGCGGAGCATGTAACCCGCAGGCTTTTGTAGTTTTCAGACTTGTTTGCAGGTTCTGGAGCAGGGCAACCCTTTGGCCCAAGGAGGGCTTATGGCTACCGGAACCGTCAAGTGGTTCAACGCTGAAAAGGGCTTCGGCTTCATCGCCCAGGACGGCGGCGGCCCGGATGTCTTCGTCCACTATTCCGCGATCAACGCGTCCGGGTTCCGCTCCCTCGAGGAGAACCAGGTCGTGAACTTCGACGTCACTCAGGGTCCGAAGGGCCCGCAGGCTGAGAACGTCACCCCGGCCTAGGTCGTTCGTCCGGAGTCGGACCGGAGCCCGGTCCGACTCCGGACGAAGGGCGGCCTCGAGTTGCCCGGGTCGGCCGATCGCGGCCGGCTAGCAGTACCCAAGGAGCCCCGTTCCCCCCGCCTCGGCGGGGGGAACGGGGCTCCTGCCTTTCCCGGCGGCCCCGGCGGCGGCCCCGGAACCCGCTGCTTGACCTTCACCCCGTGTCAGGCCCTCCACTGGGAGCACCATGTTCACCATCGGAGACTTCGCCCGCCACGGCAGGGTCTCGGCCCGGACGCTGCGCCATTACGACGCCCTCGGCCTCCTGCGCCCGGACCGCACCGACCCCGTCACCGGCTACCGCTACTACGGCGCCGCCCAGCTCGCCCGCCTCAACCGCATCCTCGCGCTCAAGGACCTCGGCTTCACCCTCCAGCAGGTGGGGGCCGTCCTCGACGAGCGGGTGGACGCGGAGGAGCTGCGCGGGATGCTGCGGCTGCGCCGGGCGGAGCTGGAGGCGGCGATGACCGCGGCGGCCGCACGGCTGACGCGGGTCGAGGCGAGGCTCCGGTCCATCGAGAGCGAGGGACGCATGCCCGACGACGACGTCATGATCAAGCGGGTCCCGGCGGTACGGGTCGCCGAACTGACCGCCACCGCCGCGAGCTACCGGCCGCAGGACATCTCCCCGGTCATCGGACCGCTGTACGACCGGCTGTTCCCGCTGCTGGCCGCGGCGGGTGTGGAACCCACCGGCCCGGGCGTCGCCCGGTACGCGGACGCACCGGCCGGCGACGGCGCGGTGACCGTGCACGCCGGGGTGACCGTCACCGCCCCGCCCGGCCCGCTCGGCGACACCGGCGTCACCGTCGTCGAACTGCCCGCCTGCGAGGCGGCGGCCGTCGTCCACCGGGGGTCCATGGACGGCGTCCTCGCCACCGAGCAGGCCCTGGCCCGGTGGCTCGACGCCCACGGCCGCAGGGGCGCCGGGTACGCCCGGGAGGTCACGCTGGAGTGCCCACCGGATCGCGCCGGCTGGGTCACGGAACTCCAGCTGCCGCTGGCCGGCTGACGCCTCATCACCACCCCCGCACGGGACCCGGCCCCCTGACACGTCACGGTCCTGTGCGGAGGAGCACCCGGTGCTGACGATTCCGCCTGGCACAAGGCAGACTGTTGACGGCGATACCAGCGGTACGGGCGCGGCGGAACCAGCGGGGCCGGCGGGGCGAGCAGGACAGGGGGCATCAATGGACCGCGACAACGGACCTGGCGTGCGCGTACCGGAGCAGTGCGCTCCGGACCAGCCGGCGGACGGCGCCGCTCTGCGCTTCTCCGTGCTCGGCCCGGTACGCGCCTGGCGCGCGGACGAGCCGCTGCCCACCGGGTCCCCCCAGCAACGCGCCCTGCTGGCCGTCCTGTTGCTGCGCGACGGCCGGACCGCCACCGCGGCCGAGCTGATCGACGCCCTCTGGGGCGACGCCCCGCCCTCCCAGGCCCTGGCGACCGTGCGGACGTACGCCTCCCGGCTCCGCAAGGTCCTCGGCCCGCAGACGCTGGTCAGCGAGTCCGGAGGCTACGCGCTCCGCTTCCGCCGCGAGGACCTCGACCTCACCCGGGCCCAGGACCTCGCCGCCGAGGCCGAGAAGACCCGCGGCGGCGACCGCCTCCGGGCCCGCGCCCTGATCAACGAGCTCCTCGGCCTCTGGAACGGCGAGGTGCTGGCCTCCGTGCCGGGACCGCACGCCGACACCCAGCGCACCCGTCTGGAGGAGTGGCGCCTCCAGCTCACCGAGACCCGCCTCGACCTGGACCTGGAGGTCGGCAGCCACGCGGAGGCCGTCTCCGAACTGACCGCCCTCACCGCCGCCCACCCCCTGCGCGAACGGCTGCGCGAGCTGCTGATGGTCGCCCTGTACCGCAG
>NZ_KL585387.1:168674-169292 GCF_000721935.1 Streptomyces sp. NRRL WC-3549 | reverse complement strand
GCTGATGGTCGCCCTGTACCGCAGCGGCCGGCAGGCCGAGGCGCTCGCCGTGTACGCGGACACCCGGCGGCTGCTCGCGGAGGAACTGGGCGTCGATCCGCGCCCCGAACTGGCCCGCCTCCAGCAGCGCATCCTCCAGGCCGACGAGGAACTGGCGCGTCCCGCCGCCGAGTCCGCCCCCGCCCCCGCTCCGGTACGCCCCGCCCAGCTCCCCGCGACGGTCGCCGACTTCACGGGCCGCGCCTCCTTCGTCCGGGAGCTGGGCGACCATCTCGCCACGGCCGAGGGCGCGGTGATGGCCGTCTCCGCCCTGGCCGGGATCGGGGGCGTCGGCAAGACCACCCTCGCCGTCCACGTCGCCCACCAGGCCCGACCGCACTTCCCCGACGGGCAGCTGTACGTCGACCTCCAGGGCGCGGGCGCCAGGGTCGCGGACCCGGAGACGGTCCTGGGCGCGTTCCTGCGCGCCCTCGGCACAGCCGACTCGGCCATTCCGGACTCCCTGGACGAGCGGGCCGCGCTCTACCGCTCCACCCTGGACGGCCGCCGCGTCCTGGTCCTGCTGGACAACGCCCACGACGCGGCCCAGATCCGCCCGCTGCTCCCCGGTACGGCGGG
>NZ_KL585387.1:168245-168424 GCF_000721935.1 Streptomyces sp. NRRL WC-3549 | reverse complement strand
GGGCTGCGCCGCGCTCGTCACGAGCCGTGTCCGCATGGTCGACCTGGTCGGCGCGCACCTGGTCGACCTGGACGTGATGTCACCGGAGGAAGCTCTCCAGCTCTTCACCCGCATCGTCGGTGAGGAGCGCGTCACCGCCGAACGCGAGGCGGCCCTGGACGTGGTGGCCGCCTGCGGCT
>NZ_KL585387.1:165104-168032 GCF_000721935.1 Streptomyces sp. NRRL WC-3549 | reverse complement strand
GCTGGCCGCCCGCCGTACCTGGACGGTCTCGGTCCTGGCCGCGAAGCTCGCCGACGAACGCCGCCGGCTGGACGAGCTCCAGGCCGGCGACCTCGCGGTCAAGGCCACCTTCGAGCTCGGCTACGGCCAGCTGGAGCCGGCTCAGGCCCGCGCCTTCCGCCTCCTGGGCCTGGCGGACGGCCCCGACATCTCCCTCGCCGCGGCCGCCGCCGTCCTGAACCTGGACCCCCACACGACGGAGGACCTCCTGGAGGCCCTGGTCGACACCTCACTCCTGGAATCCGCGGCCCCGGGCCGCTACCGCTACCACGACCTGGTCCGCCTCTACGCCCGCTCCTGCGCCGAACGTGACGAACAGCCCCCCGAGGAAAGGGAGTCGGCACTCTCACGGCTGCTGGACTTCTACCTGGCGACCGCGGCGGGGGTGTACGCGCTGGAGCGGCCGGGCGACCGCCTGGTCGACCACCTGGAGCCGGCACGGCACCCGGGCCTCTCGTTCGCGGACCGGCGTTCGGCGCTGGACTGGCTGTACACCGAGGCGGGGCCGCTCCTCGCGTGCGTACGCCAGTCCTCCGGGCCGGCCACGCTGCGCAGGGCGGTGGACCTGCTGTGGGCGTCGCTCGACCTCGGGGAGTCCGGTGCCAACGCGAAGCAGTACGAGACCGTCGCCATCGCCGCGCTGCACGCGGCGCGCGCGTGCGACGACCGGCGGGCGGAGGTCCGGGCGCTGGTGACGCTCGCCGACGTGCACCACACGTCCGGCCGCTTCGACCAGGCGGAGCAGGAGGCGAAGCAGGTCCTGCTGCTCGTCGACGCCGACAACGACCCGCTGCCCGGCTGCTGGGCGGCGAACGCGCGCGGCATCATGGCCCTCTACCAGAGCCGTCACCACGACGGCGAGAGCCATCTGACCGAGGCCATCGACAGTTTCCGCCGCATCCACGACCGCCCCGGTGAGGCCAGCGCGCTGTGCAACCTGTCGCGCATACACCTGGCCACGGGCCGGATCGGCAGCGCGGTGGCCCTCGCCGAGGAGGGCATCACCATCTACGACGGCCTGGGCCACGCCCTGCGCAGCGCCAACGGCCGCTACGCGCTGGGGATGGCGCAGACCCGTAACGGCCGGTTCGCCGAGGCGGCGGACAGGCTCGCGGAAGCCCTCGAAGTCTTCCGGGACAGCCGTCAGCGCCTGTGGGAGGGGATGACCCTCTTCCGCCTGGCGGAGGTCGACCTCGCGGCGGGCGCTCCGGCGGACGCGGCGACCAAGGCGGAGCAGTCACTGACCGCCCTGCGGGGCATCGGCGGCGCGTGGCGCAGGGGCAACGTCCTGACGGTTCTGGGCCGGGCGCTCACGGACATGGGGCAGTTCGGGCGGGCCCGGGTCTGCTGGCGCGAGGCGCTGGGCATCTACGAGGCGCTGGGTTCGCCGGAGGCGGACGACGTACGTGCCCTGCTCACGTCCGCCGGCTCCGTTGCGGCGTAGGTCCCCGCCGGGGGCGTTCATCATTCGTTTATCGCGACCCGGCACTCTCGATCACGTCAATCCGTCGCGTCGGGGGGCAGGCGGGCTGACGGGGAGGCCGTCGCACTAAGGTGATCGGCCCTGAGGGTCCGCCCGGCAGTCCACGGGGGAACAGCCGGGCGGGCCTCGCACACGAGACGAATGGGAGCCGGTCAACATGGCTGACGCATCGAAGAACGACGGCAAGCTCACCACGCAGGACATGCACGCCACCGGCGGCGACGCCGGGAAGGTGACCACGAAGGACATGCACGCGACGGGCGGCGAGGCGTCCACCGACGACATGCACGCCACCTCGGAGCCTGCCAACTAGTGCCGTGACCGGCGCTGTCCGCCCCGCGGGGAACACCGCCCGACGCGCACACGACCACCCACGAGGGGTGCGCGTGCCGGGCGGCGCGACGGGGTGGAACGGCCGGAAGGGGAGCCGGCCCACGGGGGCACGGGGGATGGGGGAACGGCCGCGGCGGCGCGGAGGGGGAGCCGTCGCGGCCTCCGCGTGTCCGCACGCGCTCGGCGGCGGCGCGTGACGCCCGAGGGGGCCCGAGCCGTCCGGGCTCGGGCCCCCTCGGGTGTTCCCGTCCCCCGCCCGTCATGCCTGCGGCTCCGCCGAGACCAGGCAGCGCTTCACGCGGGAGACCGACCGGGGGCTGTCCATGCGGACCGTCACGGTCTTGGTCTCGGCGGCGTCGAGGTCGACCGTGGCCTCCCCGGTGTCGACCGTCAGCCCCTTGCCGTCGACGAACGTCACGTCCACCTCGTACAGGTGGGAGGCGGACGCGGTCGAGCGGATCTCGACCCTCGACGACGTCACGGCCCTGCGCTTGCCCTTCTTGGGCTGCGCGCAGCTGACGACCCGGACCTCGGGGGCCTCCGCGGCGGTCGGCGTGGAGGCCGTGGAGCCGCTGGTGGAGCCCGACGAGCGGTCGTCGTAGTGGTTGTCGGAGTAGTCGTGGTACCCGCCGTTGCTCTTCTTGGAGTTGGAGCATCCACCGCCGGACGAGCCGCTGCTCTTGCCGCTGCGGCTCTTGCCCCCGCTCTTGCCGCCGTGGCCGGCCGTCTGGAAGCCGGTGAGTGCGAGCACCACCACGGCCAGCACCGCCGCGAACCTGATCCGTCGCCGCATCATCGACGCAGCCCCCCTTGCTGTCATGAGCCGGCCTGACGTCGGCTGCCCTTCGGCCGCCGCGCAGCCGCGCGACACCGTAACGCACAGCATTCCGCCCGGGCGCGGCCCCTCCGTCATGGCCCTGTCACGGTCTGGTCATGGTCCGGTCATCGCCTCCGGATGGCAGGGCGAATCGGCCCGGCGTAGCGTCGGACGGGCGAGTTCCGTGTGCGCAGGCCCGGGAGGCCTTCCATGATCCGCAACGTCATCGGCTCCGTCCCTGTCTCTTATACACATC
>NZ_KL585387.1:163036-164897 GCF_000721935.1 Streptomyces sp. NRRL WC-3549 | reverse complement strand
GGGAGCCGTCCAGAGCCCCTTCCGTAGCTGGTACGAAGACCGCCTCGGACGGGACTACCGCATCCAGGACCTCTTCGGCGGCATCAGTGACGCCTCGTCCGCCGTGATGAGTTCGATCCTGCTGCCGTTCCTCTTCGCCGCGCTGGTGACCCTGGCCGGTGTCCTCCTCCGGTCCCGCTGGATCGTGGCGGTGGCCGGCCTGATCGTCCTCGGCTTCACCGTGCTGTGGATGGTCCGGCAGGGCCAGCAGGCCGGCAGCCTGAGCGTCGGCGGCGGATCGGGGCTGCGGGAGGGGGTGGCCCAGGCGCTGGCGGGCGGAGTGCTGCTCCTGCTGGGCGCGCTGGTGATGTCCGGGCGCACGCGGGGCGTGGGGCGCAGGCACACGGCCGAGCCGTACCCCGCTCCGGCGGACGACCGCCCCGACACCTGGCCCCCGACGCAGGAGCCCGGACCGTCCTCGCACACGTCGTCGGCCCCCGAGCCGGAGGCGGACCCGTACACCGGTCCCGGCCGCCACCGGGCGCCCGCGAGCGACGAGGACACGGCGGAGTTCCCGGTCCGGGACGAGGGCCCCGGCCCCTACCGCCCTCCGCACCCCTGAGCCGTGACCGTGTCCCCGGTCAGGTCCGCGCCCGGTTGCCCGTGCCCGTCCCCTTCAGCGCGTCCAGCGCGTACACGCACCGGTCCTTGCTGCAGGCGTACACGACGCCCGCCCGCGCCACCGGGGAGCCGGTGATCTCTCCGCCGGTGGCGAGCTTCCAGCGGAGCTGCCCGCCTGCCGCGTCCAACGTGTACAGGACGTGGTCCGCCGAGCCGAAGTGGACCCGGCCGTCCGCGACCACCGGCGCGCCGACCACCTCGCCGCCCGCCGCGAACCGCCACTTCGGCGTACCGGTCACCGCGTCCAGCGTGTAGAGCGCGCTGCCACTGCCCACATGCACGTTCCCGCCCGTCACCAGCACCGGTTCGACGGACTGCCGGGCCTCGGTCGCGATCCGCCACCGGTCCTTGCCGGTCGAGGCGTCCAGCGCGTAGACGGTGCCGAGGTAGTCGGCCAGGTACACGCCGCCCCCCGTGACGGCCGGCCCCGGGGCGAAGGCGGGCGGCGAGAGGAAGGCGGCCGGCGACTCGAAGTGCCAGCGCACCCGGCCCGAGACCGTGTCCACCGCCAGCACCCGGGTCCCCGCGGCGACGTACACGAAGCCGTCCTCGGCCGGCGTCACCCGCACCGGCACCCCTCCGCAGGACGCCGCGTCGCCGATCGGGTACGACCAGCGCTCCACGCCGGTGCGCGCGTCCACGGCCCGCAGCCGCGCGTCCTGCCACAGGTAGACCGTGCCGTCGTGCAGGACGGGTCCGGCCTCCGGCGTCTCGAAGTCCGTCTGCACCCCCGAGACGTCCCACAGCCGCTCGCCGCTGGACGCCTCCCACGCCTGCACGCCTCCGCCGCGCGTCCCGGTCAGCACGGTGCCGCGGTCGGCCTTCAGGGAGTACACCCAGGCGTCCGTGCCCAGCCGCCACCGTTCCGCGCCGGTCGCCGCGTCCAGCGCGTACAGCGACGGGCCGTCCGACGCGTGGATCCTGCCCCCGTCGACCGCCATCGACCAGGCGACGTCCCGGGTCTTGAACTGGCGCCGTCCGTTGCCCACGTCCAGCGCGTGCACCTCGAAGGACGTCACATAGAGCAGGTCGCCCACCACGACGGGCGTCCCCCACACGTCGTTCGACATGCGGAAACGCCACGGACGCCAGCGTTCGGGGGCGGCGGGCGCCGCGTCCGGGGCGGGGGTGGGCGCGGGCACCGGGTGCGGCGGGTGACCGGCGGGCCCCGTCATCCCGGCGGGCGGACGCACCCAGCCGG
>NZ_KL585387.1:160794-162800 GCF_000721935.1 Streptomyces sp. NRRL WC-3549 | reverse complement strand
ACCCAGCCGGTGGCCGGGTCGGCGTGCGCGGCGGCGGCGCCGCGCACCTCCACCGGGCGCGGGCCCGGGCCGATCGGCACGGGCGCGCCGGGCAGCCGTACCGGGCCGCCGTCGGGCGCGGGGGCCGGGACGGGACGGGCGCCGTCGTCGCGCCAGGCCGTGTCCCGGCCGACGCCCGGCGGCTGTTGCGGGGGCGGGGGCGCGGCCACCGCGGCGGGCGGCGGGGCGATCGCGCGTCCGCCGCCCCGGCGCTGCTCGATCATCGCCGTGGCCGCCATCGGCAGCCAGGCCCCGCCATCGGCAGCCAGGCCGACGCCGTGCCGCTGTCGTCACCGCCGGAGGCGAACAGGTGCGGCGCCAGCTGGGCCTGGAGATCGGCGGGGCTGGGCCGCCGGGAGGCGTCCATCTGCATGCAGGCCTCGATCAGGGACCGCAGGTCCTCGGGCAGCCCCTCCGTGTCGGGGCCCTCCCGCAGCAGCATGAAGACGGTCTCCACCGGGTTCGCCCCGTGGAACGGGGCATGCCCGGTCGCCGCGAAGACCAGCGTCGAGCCGAGCGAGAACACGTCGCTGGCGCCCGTGACGCTGCGCGAGTCCCGGGCCTGCTCCGGTGACATGTACGCGGGAGTACCCACGGCGACGTTGGTCATCGTCAGCCGGGTGTTCGAGACCCCCGAGGCGATCCCGAAGTCGATCACCCGGGGCCCGTCCTCGACGACCAGGACGTTGGACGGCTTCAGGTCGCGGTGGACGAGCCCGGCGCCGTGGATCGACTGCAGGGCCTCGGCGATCCCGGCGGCCAGCCAGCGGACGGCCTGCGTGGGCATCGGCCCGCACTCGTTCACTATCTCCTCGAGGGAGGGGGCCGGGACGTAGGCGGTGGCCAGCCAGGGGACGGCCGCGCGCGGATCGGCGTCCACCACGGCGGCGGTGTAGAACCCGCTGACGGCGCGGGCGGCCTCCACCTCACGTGTGAAACGGACCCGGAACAGCTGGTCCTCGGCCAGTTCCGTACGGACCGTCTTGATCGCCACCCGCCGGCCCGACGCCGAGCGCGCGAGATAGACCAGCCCCATGCCGCCGGCCCCGAGCCGTCCCAGCACCTCGAACGGGCCGATCCGCCTCGGGTCATGCTGCGTCAGCTGCTCCACTTGCCTGCCACCTCCCCGTACGGACCTCAGGTACAGAAGCCCGCGAAATCCCGCCCCGTGCAGCGTCTCACCACTGAGCACCACCTGGCGGTGCGCCCCCCGATTCTTCCTGGCCCGCGCCCCGGTTGCGAACCCGGGGGCGGATCGGGGTGTCTTGTGTCACTCCACCCGTTCCAGGACACCCCGGCCGTAGCCGCCCGGCTCGCTACGGCCGGGGCCCGGTGGGCTGCAGCACGGCGAAGACCGCGCCCTGGTCGTCCTGGAGCACCGCCGTCCGCCCGTACGGGATGTCGAAGGGCGGCGCCGAGATCCGGCCACCGAGGTGGACGGTGGTCCCGGCCGTCCGGTCGCAGTCGGTGACGGTGAAGTAGGTGAGGAAGTAGCTGGGCATCATCTCGGGGTACGCGTCCGTGATCACGGCGCGGCCGCCGATCGCGGTGTCCGCGCCCGGTTCGGTTCCGGCCGGGGACCACATCCGGAAGTCCGTGCCGTCCTCGGTGCGCCCCGCGGAGCCGCCCGGCCCCGCGGGGAGGGCCAGGCTGGTGCCCTGAAACCCGAAGACCTGCTCGTAGAAGGCGTCCACCCGCTCCGGCTGCCGGGTGAGGACCTCGGTCCAGCAGAAGGCGCCGGGGGCGTTCCGCTTCTCGAAACCGGCCCGCTCGCCCGCCTGCCAGAGGCCGAAGACGGCACCGCCGGGGTCGGCCGCCTGCGCGAGGACCCCGGCCCGCCCCGCCCGTACCGGATCGGTGATCACCTGACCGCCGGCCTTCCGGACCCGTGCGACGGTGGCGACGACGTCGTCCGTGGAGAAGTAGACGCCCCAGGCGGTCGGCATGCGGCCGTCTCTTATACACAT
>NZ_KL585387.1:156695-160604 GCF_000721935.1 Streptomyces sp. NRRL WC-3549 | reverse complement strand
ACGGCATGCCGTCACCGGCGCGGAAGGTCCAGCCGAAGAGCCCGCCGTAGAAGCGCTTGCCCGCTTCGAGGTCGGAGAGCTGCACATCCACCCAGCACGGCGTGGACGGCGCGAATGCGGCCATGAGCAGATCCCTCCTCGATGGTGACGCCCGTCACACTCAACGTAACGTCGAGCGGCGCGCGGCGCGCCCCGAGCCCGACCCCGGGCGCGGAAGCGCGGCAATAGGACTTCCGCCCGAAGCGTGAAGGGGCGCCGACCAGGTGGACACGGGTTGTCCACCGAAGTTATCCACAGGCTGTTGATAAGAACATCGGACCGGAATTTCTCATTCCGCCTCGCTTCCGGCCCCCTCACCGGCCCGCCGCCCCGCCCTTTCCGCGCCCCCTGATCGCCCCCTCCACCCGGCCCTCACCGGGGCGTTCCCCGTTTGCAGTCGGCCAGATCGCGCTCCCACCCCCCGTCGGTAAGCTGACGGCATGACAGGACAAGTACGCACCGTCGACGGCCGCGTGGCCGGTCGGCGAGGTCAGGCGACGCGGCAGAAGCTGCTCGACTGCCTCAGCGAGATGCTCAGCTCCTCGCCGTACCGGGACGTCAAAGTCATCGACGTCGCCCGGAAGGCGGGGACTTCACCCGCGACCTTCTACCAGTATTTCCCCGACGTCGAAGGCGCCGTACTCGAACTCGCCGAAGAAATGGCCCAGGAGGGCGCCGGTCTGACCGAACTGGTCGCGGACCGCTCCTGGTCCGGCAAGGCGGGCCGCCGGACCGCCGAGGAACTCGTCGACGGATTCCTCGACTTCTGGCGGCGCAACGACGCGATCCTGCGCGTCGTGGACCTCGCCGCCGCCGAGGGCGACAAGCGGTTCTACAAGATCCGCATGAAGATCCTGAACTCCGTCACCGGCTCCCTGACGAGCGCGGTCAAGGATCTCCAGGCCAAGGGCAGAGTCGACAAGGACGTCAGCCCGGCGGCCGTGGCGGGCTCGCTCGTCATGATGCTGTCGGCGGTCGCCTCGCACCAGAAGGGGTTCACCACCTGGGGCGTGAAGCAGGCCGAACTCCGCCCGAACCTCGCCCTGTTGGTGCACCTGGGCATCACCGGCAAGAAGCCGGCCAGGTAGGCGCCTGCCAGGACTCCCGCATACCACACAGGGTGCCGCGCGGACATCCCGCGGCCCCCGTCCTGTCTCACCGACGGCGGACCACACGACGTGGTCCGCCGTCGGTGTTCCCGCACCGGGCGACCCGCACCGGGCGGACCGGGCGGCCCCGCGGTGGAATGGGTCCATGAGCGATGCACCACAGCCCTCCATCGACGCGCAGCAGACCGCGAGCTCCACACAGCAGACCTTCCGTGAACTGCTCCACGCCCAGCGGGTCTGGGACGTCCCCCTCCCCCGCTTCGACGCCTCCACCGCACCCGCGGACCCCCTCGGGCTCTTCCGCGCCTGGTTCGCCGGGGCGGTCGGGGCCGGACAGCGCGAGCCGCACACCATGACCCTGGCCACCGTGGACGCCGGGGGCCGGCCCGACGCCCGGACGCTGATGCTGCACGACGCGGACGAGCGGGGCTGGCACTTCGGCACGCACACCACCAGCGAGAAGGGCCGCCAGCTCGCGGCCCGCCCGCACGCGGCCCTCACCTTCTACTGGCCCGCCCAGGGACGCCAGGTCCGGGTGCGCGGGACGGTCACCCCGGTGGGCCGCGCCGAGAGCCGCGCGGATCTGCGGGCCCGGTCCACCGGGGCCCTGGCGGCGGCGCTCACCGGCTCGCAGAGCGAGGTCCTGCCCTCCCGCGAGGACCTCGTCCGGGCCTCCGAGGCCGCCTGGGAACGCGCACGGGCGGAGCCGGACACGGAGGTGGAGACCTGGTCACGGTACGTGGTCGAACCGCACGAGGCCGAGTTCTTCCAGGGCGACCCGGAGCGCCGGCACGTCCGGCTGCGCTACCGCCGGGAGGCCGGCGGCCCGTGGACCCGGGAACTCCTCTGGCCCTGAGACGGGTGCGGCTCCTTATCCGGTTCTCAGGGCAGAAGGGGCACTATGGGAGTCAGGTGAGCTGGTTGGAGGCACCCATGGCACGAGTCCGTTCCCGTTACGCCCCGGACCGGGGCCTGACCACCCGCATGGTCGGGACCATGTTCTTCATCGGCCTGCTGTACGTGGTCCTCGTGGGGGTGCTCCTCGCGGTCCTGCAGGGATCCTGGCCGATCATCCTGATCATCGCGGGCGGTCTGTTCATCGCCCAGTTCTGGTTCAGCGACCGCATCGCGGCGTTCGGGATGGGCGCGCGTGAGGTCGGCCCCGAGGAGGCGCCCGAGCTGCACGGGGCGATCGACCGCATCTGCGCCCTGGCCGACATGCAGAAGCCCCGGGTCGCGATCGCCCGGAGCGACGTACCGAACGCGTTCGCCACCGGCCGCAGTGAGAAGACGGCGCTGGTGTGCGCGACGACCGGGCTGCTGCGCAGACTGGAACCCGACGAACTGGAGGGGGTCCTGGCCCACGAGATGTCCCACGTGGCCCACCGCGACGTCGCCGTCATGACCATCGCCTCGTTCCTCGGGGTGCTGGCCGGGATCATCACCCGGGTCGCCCTCTGGGGCGGCTTCGCCCGCAGCAACCGGGGCAACGACCCGGCGGGGATCATCATCATGCTGATCCCGCTGATCAGCGCGGTCGTCTACGCCCTGAGCTTCCTGCTGACCCGGCTCCTGTCCCGCTACCGCGAGCTGTCCGCCGACCGCACGGCGGCGCTCCTCACCGGCCGCCCCTCCTCGCTGGCCTCCGCGCTCACCAAGGTCAGCGGCCAGATGGCCAGGATCCCGACGGAGGACCTGCGGAAGGCGGAGCCGTACAACGCCTTCTACTTCGTTCCGGCCTTCTCCTCGAAGGAGAGCCTGAGCCGGCTGCTCTCCTCGCACCCGACGCTGGAACAGCGCCTCGACCAGCTCGCCCGGATCTCGGCCGACCTGTCCCGTCCCTAAGGAGACCCTCCGTGGGCCTGCTCGACAGCATCCTGGGCCGCAGCAAACCGGTCCGGCCCGACCTCGACCAGCTCTTCGCCGTCCCCTCCGCCGCACTGACCCTCCAGGCCGGTACCGGTTTCACCCCGACCGGGCTGGGGTCCGTCTGCTTCGCGGGGGTGGAGGGCGGTACCTTCGCCCGCGTCCGGCAGGACGTACAGGAGCTGCTGGACGCGGACACCGGGCGGGGCGGGGTCCCGGTGGAGTTCAGCCGGGACACCTACGGCTACACCTGGCTGCTCGCACGGCAGTCGGCCGAGGACACCGCGGCCCTGGTCAACGACCTGCACGCGGTCAACACCCTGCTCCAGGACGGCGGCTTCGGGCCGCACCTGCTCTGCTCGCTGATCGGCTTCCGGAACGCCGAGGGGCGGCGGCTCGCACTGGTCTACCTCTACAAGCGCGGCACCTTCTACCCGTTCGCCCCGGCGGAAGGCGGCGGTGAGCGGCGCGACAACCAACTGGAGCTCCAGGTCAGGGCGGTGCTCGGTGACGACCTGCGGGTGGAGGGCGATCTGAGCCGCTGGTTCCCGGTCTGGGGCGCGCCGGGGCTCTGAGCCACGGGCCGTAATCGTTTCGCAACTGATTCCCCTCTGGAGCGAGACCCATCATGTGCATGCCGTCGGGCAGGGCCGGTTACGCTCCGGGCATGCCCGACAGCACCTCCGCCTCAGCCGCCCTGCCCGCCTTCGCCGACCGCACCGAGGACCGGCCGGTCTACGTGATCGGCGGCGGTCCCGGCGGCCTCGCCGCCGCCGCGGCCCTGCGGGAACGCGGGGTGCGGGCGGTGGTGCTGGAGAAGACCGGGGAGGTCGGCGCCTCCTGGCGCCGCCATTACGACCGGCTGCGTCTGCACCTGTCTCTTATACACATCTCT
>NZ_KL585387.1:156011-156496 GCF_000721935.1 Streptomyces sp. NRRL WC-3549 | reverse complement strand
AGATGTGTATAAGAGACAGAGTTCGGCCGGTGGGTCTCGCGCGCGGACGTGGTGCGCTACCTGGAGAAGTACGCCGACCACCACGAGCTGGAGGTCGTGACCGGCGTCGAGGTGTCCCGGATAGAGCGGGCCGACGACGGGACGGGCTGGCGCCTGAACGCCACCGGAGGACGGGTGCTGACCGGCCGCGCGGTGGTCGTGGCGACCGGCTTCAACCACACCCCCCGCATCCCTCGGTGGCCCGGGCGCGAGGGGTTCACCGGCACGCTGCTGCACGCCGCGCGGTACCGGGAGCCCGGCCCGTACGCGGGCAAGGACGTACTGGTGGCCGGGATCGGCAACACCGGGGCCGAGATCGCCGTGGACCTGGTCGAGGGCGGCGCCGCCCGGGTACGGATCGCGGTCCGCACGCCCCCGCACATCGTGCGCCGCTCCACGGCGGGCTGGCCGGCGCAGGCCACCGCCGTCCTGGTCCGGCGGCTGCC
>NZ_KL585387.1:152344-155714 GCF_000721935.1 Streptomyces sp. NRRL WC-3549 | reverse complement strand
TGCCGGTGCCGCTGGTCGACGCGGCGGGGCGGCTGATGTGCCGGATCTCCGTACCCGACCTCTCGGCGCACGGGCTGCCCCGGCCGCGCGGGGGCCTCTACTCCCGGGTCCGCCAGGGCGCGATTCCGGTGCAGGACGTCGGGCTGATCGCCGCCGTGAAGAGTGGCCGGGTGGTGCCGGTGGCGGCCGTCGAGTCGTTCGACGGGGACGCGGTGGTGCTGGCCGACGGCGCCAGGGTCACGCCGGACGCGGTGATCGCGGCGACCGGCTACGAGCGGTCGCTGGAGGACCTGGTCGGCCACCTCGGGGTCCTGGACGACCGGGGCCGCCCCGTCGTGCACGGCGCCCGTACCCCGAAGCAGGCCCCCGGGCTGTACTTCACCGGGTTCACCAACCCGATCAGCGGGATGCTGCGCGAGATGGCCCGGGACGCCCGGAAGATAGCCGGGCGGCTGGCCTCGGCGAAACGCTGACGGGACGGGGACCGGGCGCACCGCCCCGTCCCCGTCCCGCCGCCCGGCCGTCAGGCGGTGGGGTTCACCGTGACCGTGGCGGTGTTGTTGCCCGGCTCGGGGTCGAACGGGAAGTCGGTGCCGAAGCTCGCGGGCCTCAGGGTGACGGCGCCGTGGGCGTCGGGCACCACGGTGTCGACGCGCAGGTCGAAGGGGAAGACACGGGTGGTGTCCTCCAGCACCCAGTACGGCATCTCGCAGACGTAGCTCGGGGCGCCGAGCCGGCCCGCCCGGTAGCCGCCGGACAGCGCCCGGGGCTCACACGCCTCGGGCACGGAGGTGGCGGTGGTGCCCGCCGGGACGGTGAATTCGACCAGGGCCACCGAGTCGCCCGAGCCGAGGTTGCCGAACCAGCCGGGACCGTTGTTGCGGAAGGTGACGTCGGCCCGGACGGTGTCGCCCGCCGCACCGCTGACCTTCACGTCGCGTACGGAGAAGTCCGCGGTGCTGACCGCCTTCAGCGCCACGGAGACGTAGTTGTCCTCCTCCGCGATGTCTTCCGCGCCGCCACCGGGCCTGAGGCTGATGTCCAGCCGCTCGGTCAGGGCGTGCGGGGCGAGGGACATCCGCAGCGGCTCGGGCAGCGTGAAGGTCTCCCCCGGTTCGAGGACCTGGTCGAAGGCGCAGTCGGCCTGGTACATCGGCGCGTAGTCGTCGGCGCCGAGATCCGTGTAGGTGCAGACGTCGTACCGGGAGTCGAAGCCGAGCCCGTACGAGGCGGTCATGCCGAGGGTGAAGCCCTGGGCCGGGACGGCGCCCCGGTTGGTCACGGTGAGCGGCAGGGTGTGGACGCTGCCGGGCTGGGCGCCGGTGACCGGGTCCAGCTCGTTCAGGGCCAGGTCGGGGCCGGAGGTGACGGTGACCGTGGAGACGAAGGAGTCCTTCGGGGCCTCCAGCGTCCCGTCGGGGCCGCCGAGCGCCGTGGCCTCGTAGGTCACCTTGCCCTGGGCGCCCAGCTCGGCGCCGGCCGCCGGGCGGAGGCCGAGGGTGATCTGCGGGGCGTAGTCCTCGCCGATCACGGGAACCACGGGTATGTCGCACACCGCCGTGGTACCGGCGGGCGCGCAGTCGGAGGGCCAGCTCACCTCGGCGACCCCGGCGAGACCGGAGACGTCCACGGTGACCTGGCCGTCGATCACCGAGAAGGTGTCGTTGTCGTGGTACAGGCCGACCTCGAAGTCGGTCTCGGACTCCGAACCGGCCTGGAGGTTCTGCTCGTACGGCACGGAGATCCACAGCTGGTCGGACTGCGGTTCGTCGGCCGACGCCGGCACGGACAGCCCGGTGAGCAGGGCTCCGGTGACGACGGCGGCCGAGGTGGCGAGGCGCGCGAGGGGGCGGGCGGGGACAGGTCTCATGGCTCTCCAGTGACAGGGTCGTGACGGGCTCTCCCACCGGTGGACGCTGCCACCGGCATCAACCATGTGACGATCAAGGACCGTCCAGGGTTGTGGAGCGGCAGCCATCACATCGCGGGAGAGGACACGCCGTCACCTGGGTTTTCCCTGCCTGCGTATGACGGGGCGTCACCGCGCCGTGAGGCCGTCCCGCGGTGCGCGGCGGATGACCAGGGCCATCAGGGCCGCCGACGCGCACAGGGCCCCCGCCGCGTACCAGACCACGTCGTACGAGCCGAAGACGTCACGGGCCACGCCGCCGAGGAAGGCCACCAGGGCCGCGCCCACCTGGTGGGAGGCGAGGACCCAGCCGAAGACGATCGCGCTGTCCTCGCCGTACTGCTCACGGCACAGGGCCATCGTCGGCGGGACCGTGGCGACCCAGTCCAGGCCGTAGAAGACGATGAAGAAGACCATCGGCGGGTGCACCGACGGGCCGAGCAGCATGGGCAGGAAGAGGAGGGAGACCCCGCGCAGCGCGTAGTAGACGGCCAGCAGCCTGCGGGCGTCGAAGCGGTCGGTGAGCCAGCCGCTGAAGACCGTGCCGATGACGTCGAAGACCCCGATGACCGCGAGCAGCGAGGCCGCCGCGGTGATCGGCATGCCGTGGTCGTGGGCCGAGGGGACGAAGTGGGTGCGGATCAGGCCGTTGGTGGAGGCCCCGCAGATCGCGAACGTGCCGGCCAGCAGCCAGAAGGGCCCGGTGCGGGCCGCGTCGGCCAGGACGCGCAGGGTGCGGGTGGCGGCGCCCTTCGCGGGGGCCGGCTTCTCCGCGTACGTGCCGCCGTACGGAGACAGGCCCACGTCGGCCGGGTGGTCCCGCATCAGGAGCCAGACGAACGGGACGACGACGAGCGCGGCCAGGGCCACCGTCACCGAGGCGGGGCGCCACCCGTGCCGGTCGACGATCCAGGCGCACAGGGGGAGGAAGACGAGCTGGCCGGAGGCCCCGGCCGCGGTCAGGATGCCGCTGACCAGGCCGCGGCGGGCCACGAACCAGCGGTTGGTGACGGTCGCCGAGAAGGCCAGCGCCATCGAGCCGGTACCGAGGCCCACGAGCAGGCCCCAGTACAGCATCAGCTGCCAGGAGGCGGTCATCCAGACACTGGCCAGCGCTCCGGCGGCCACCGCGGTCAGTGCGACGACCACGACCCGGCGGATGCCGAAGCGGTCCATCAGCGCCGCGGCGAACGGCGCGGTCAGCCCGTACAGGGCCATGTCGATGGAGACGGCCAGCCCGATCTCGCCCCGGGACCTGTCTCTTATACACTATAAGAGACAGGAATCGGGCCAACGCTCAGCGAGGAGCGGGGGCGCGCCGCCGGGAGACCAGGGCGGCGTGCACGGCACAGGCCGACGCCGCGCCCACCGCGTACCAGAGCAGGTCCGGGGCGTTGAACGTCGAGCCGAGTACCAGCCGGGCGGCCGTGCTGTGCCGGGACAGCTCGGCGGGCAGGCCGG
>NZ_KL585387.1:151899-152086 GCF_000721935.1 Streptomyces sp. NRRL WC-3549 | reverse complement strand
GCCAGCTCCACCGCCCAGCTGACGGCCAGCGCGGCCCCGGCGGCCGTGAGCGGGCGGACCCGGGGCACCAGGACGACCACGAGGGTGTGGATCAGTACGGTGTACAGGGCGTCCCCCGCGTACTTCGCCACCTCACCGCCCGCCGCCGACCGGACCGCGAGCCCCGCCGCCACGGTCAGCACGGCGG
>NZ_KL585387.1:148834-151688 GCF_000721935.1 Streptomyces sp. NRRL WC-3549 | reverse complement strand
CACGGCCGGCGGCGGCGGGAATGGATGAACGGCCCTGCGGCTTCTCCCTCATGGCAGGGACGTCTACCAGGCCCCAGCCGGGAACACCCAATCCATGGCCGGACAGGAGTCCCCGTGCCACACCGTGTCGTCGTCCTCGCCCTCGACGGGCTGCTCCCCTTCGAACTGGGCATACCCCAAAGGATTTTCGGTCTCGCGCGGCACCCGGGTCCGCGCGACCGGGGCGGGAAGCTGTACGAGGTGGTGACCTGCTCGGTCCGTCCGCCGGGGCCCGTCCTGACCGACGCGGACTTCCACATCGTCGTGGAGCACGGCCCGGAGGCGCTGGCCACCGCCGACACCGTCGTCGTCCCGGCCTCCTACGAGCTCGGCCCGGTACACGAGGAGGGCAGACTCACCCCCCAACTGGCCGCCGCCCTCGCGCACATCAGGCCCGGCACGCGGATGGTCTCCATCTGCACGGGGGGTTACGTCCTCGCGGCGGCCGGGTACCTCGACGGGCGCCCGGCCACCACGCACTGGGCCTCCGCCGAGCACTTCCAGCGGCTCTTCCCCCGGGTCCGCGTCGATCCGGACGTGCTGTTCATCGACGACGGCGACGTCCTGACCTCGGCCGGTGTGGCCGCCGGGATCGACCTCTGCCTGCACATCGTGCGGGAGGACCACGGCACCGCGGTGGCCAACGACGTCGCCCGGCACACCGTCGTCCCCCCGCACCGCGACGGCGGCCAGGCGCAGTTCGTCCGGCGGCCGCTGCCCGAGGCGGGGTCGGCCACCACGGCCGCGGCACGGGCCTGGGCGCTCGGCAGGCTGGAACGGCCCATCCTGCTGCGGGACATGGCCCAGCAGGAGTCCATGAGCGTGCGGACGTTCACCCGCCGCTTCCGTGACGAGGCCGGCGTCAGTCCGGGGCAGTGGCTGACGCAGCAGCGGGTGGAGCGGGCACGGCACCTGCTGGAGTCCACGGACCTGTCGGTCGACCAGGTGGCACGCGACGCGGGCTTCGGTACGGCGACCTCCCTGCGCCAGCATGTGCAGGCGGCGCTGGGCGTGCCGCCGACGGTCTACCGGCGGACGTTCCGCGCGCGGGGCGCGGAGGGGGCCCGGGCACGCTGAGCCGGGCCCGGCCGGGTCCGGCCCCCGGTACGGGACCTTCGCCCACGGACTCCGGCGCCCTCAGACGCGCGCGCCGCCCCGGGCGTCCGACTGCCCGCCCGGGGTCACCGGGGCACCCCGGTCGATCTCGCACCAGATGCGCTTCCCCGCGCCCTCCGGCTGCCAGCCCCAGCGGTCGGCCAGGCCGTCCACCAGCTCCAGTCCACGGCCGCCGGTGTCCTCACCCGCCGCGCGCCGCGGCCGGGGCGGGCGACAGCTGGCGTCGGCCACCTCGACCCGGACCGTCCCCGCCGACTCCGCGGAGCCGAACAGCATCCGCAGTACGGCGGCGGGGCAGCCCGTGTGGACCACCGCGTTGGTCACCAGCTCCGAGATCAGCAGGACGAGCGTCTCGGCGAGCGAGTCGTCGTCCTCCCATCCGGATCCGGCCAGGCGCGACCGCGCCCATCTCCGGGCCCGTCCCACTTCCGCGGGATCCGGCCCCACTTCCAGCTGAACCTGAAGCACCTGCACCGCTCACACCATCCGAACCGGCGGACACATCGCCTCGCGCATCCTCGGGGTCACGGAACGTGACTCCCCTACGAGACAGCATGGTTGACGTACAGTCACCGCAACAAGCGCTTCGGGCATATTCCAACGTGAAGGAGTACCCGTGGTGCATACTGTGCGACGCACGCTGCGGTGAGTCGAACAGGGGCGCGCCGGCGCTTCGGGGATCGGCTCCCCGGCAGGTCCGGCCCTGCCCCTCGGTCCGCGAGCGGGGCGCCGTCCCGGGACCGGAGCGACCCCACGGGCCACCCCCGGAGTCTCCGGTTCCACCACCACTCGCACCCCACGGAGCGTACCCGAGCGGAACGTCCGACTCCGCCCGGTGACCGCTCCGGACGAGAGTTCGGACCACCTCCGACTGCGCTGCGTCACCCCTCGGCCAGGGCCGGTCGGGACCCGCCGGGCGCTCCTCAGGCGTCCGGCGCGATCACGGTGAAGTACGCGGAGAACGCGGCGACCGCGTCCTGCTCGGCGACCCGGCCGTCCTGGTCGGTGTCCAGGCTCCGGGCCGCCACGCCCGCGACGTCGGCCCCGGCGCCCAGCACCCGCAGGGCCCGCTCCACGGCTGCGACCGGGGCCGCCCCCGTGGGGCCGTCCCCGCCCGCCACGGCGAGGGCGGCCCGCAGGAAGGGCCGGGCGATCTCCGCGAAGCGCTCGGGACTGTCGCGCAGCCGCTTCACCGCGCCGCCCACGAACTCCTCGCGGCTGACCCGCTGGTCGCCGTCCACGTCGGCGATCCCCGCCATGCCCTGCCAGAAGGCCTCCGCGCCCGAGTAGAGCGCCTGCCCCTTGTCGCAGCGGGCCCTCGTACCGAACTCTGCGAGCAGACGGGCCGCCGCGGCGTCGAAGTCGGCACGGTCGATGTAACCGTTGCCGTCCTGGTCGAAGGCGGCGAAACGGTGAGCGATCTTGCGCTCGTACTCTGCGCTGTCCATGCCCGGAGCGTACGACGTGGCGCGGCGCCCCGTGTCACCCCCGCTCGCCGACGGCGTCACAACCGGGTGACGGGGCCACAACCGGGTGACGGCGCACCGCGTTTCACGCGGTGAGCGGCCGGGAGATCCCGTCGGTGGCCGAGTCGGCGTCGGCGTAGACCTCGAAGAGCCTGCGTACCCCGAGAGCGCCGAGCACCTTGTTGACGTGGGAGCCGTCCTCCGCGCCGCGGGCCGGGAGTATCAGCCGCAGG
>NZ_KL585387.1:147638-148635 GCF_000721935.1 Streptomyces sp. NRRL WC-3549 | reverse complement strand
GCCCCCCGCCGCAGGACTTCATGAGACGGCGGGCGGCGATCAGGACGTTGACACCGCTGGAGTCGCAGAAGAAGACGCCCGAGAGGTCGAGGACCACGTCGTGCCGGCCCTCGGCCACGGCCCCGTGGACGGACCGGCGCACGGCGGGCGAGGACGCCAGATCGAGCTCACCGCGGATCCGCAGCACGGTCCACGCGCCCTCCTCGCTCTCGTCCACCTTCAGCGTCACGCCACTGGGCCTCTCGTTCCGGCGGGATCCGGAGGATCCGGAAGTTTCCGTTCCTCCTCGCGGCTGCCCGCACCCCGGGGCCCCGAAACACTCGTGCGCTCATAGGCCCGGCACAAGTTTCCTACAGAAATGATCATTTGGTGATCGTTTGCCGGAAGGGCGGACGGCGAGAGGTGACGTTTTCCCTATCATCTGGCGCCACTCGGGGGACGTACTTGGTGCAAAGGTACGTGGACGCCCGGGGCCGCCGACTACATTCGACGTGTCGAGGGGCACAGGGCTGGGGGCTGGATGACGAAGGAAGCACCACCACGCTGGGACCGCCGCATGCAGCAGCGGCTGGCGCGTGGCGAGGCGGCGGCCCTCGGCGAGCTCTACGACCGCTTCGCCCCGCTCGTGCACAGCCAGGCCCACCGCATGCTCGACGACGAGGAGGCGGCGGACCTGGTGACCCGGGAGGTCTTCGGCTACATCTGGGAGAACCCGGACGCCTACGACCCCAAGCAGGGACCGATGAGGTCGTGGGTGGCACGGCTCACCCACCACCGGTCGGTGGAGCGGCTCCGCGCGGCCCACGACGGGGACGCGCACGACCAGGAGCTGGAGCACCGGGTGCGCAAGGCCACGGCCGCGGCCCGCGCCGACTACATCGTGGCCTCGATGCCCTCCTCCCTGCGGTCGGCCCTGGAACTCGCGTACGTCCAGCGCCGCGACTACCGCCAGGCCGCCGCCGACCTCGGGGTCACCGGGGACGAGGCCCGGCGCCGG
>NZ_KL585387.1:129296-147404 GCF_000721935.1 Streptomyces sp. NRRL WC-3549 | reverse complement strand
GATGTGTATAAGAGACAGGCTCTCCACCGCGAGCCCCCGCCCGGCCGAGGAGCACGCCTCCCCCGGATACGGACCGACACCGTGAGCGGGGACACCGACGGCGGCGGCCGTGGTGAGGAGCGCCTGGACACCGGGCGCATACCGCAGCCGCGGGACGCCGTGGACGGGCCGCCGGGCCCCGCCCTGACCCACCAGGTCCTCAAGTCGCTGCTCGGCGCCTGGGCCCTGTCCGCCTGCTCCGCGGAGGAGACCGCCGCCGTCGAGGAGCACCTCACCGGGTGCGCCCGCTGCGCGGAGGAGGCCCTGCGGCTGCGCGACGCCGTGGGCCTGCTGCACACCGGCGGCAGCCTGGACCTGGACCCGATGCTCCGTTCCCGGGTCCTGGAGGGGTGCCTGGGCCGTCGTCCCGCGCGGATCCCGGTCCCGTCCTGGGCCGCTCCGTACGACGCGGAGACCGCCCGGCTCGACGCCCTGCTGAGGGACTTCGGTGACGAGGAGTGGCACGCCCCGGTGCGGCTGAAGTGGTTCGAGGACGAGCGGCAGGCCCATCGCGGGACGACGGTGGCCGGGGTGATCAGCCATCTGATGGCGGTGGACGGACTGGTCTCCGCCGCCCTCGGCCTGGACGACCCCCTGGGGAGCGGCGAGAAGCCGCGCTCGCCGGCTGAGCGCACGGAAACGTACTGGTCGGCCGCTTACCGGCCGCCCACCCGCGCCGTCCGGGAGCCGTGGCGCGACCAGAGCCACACACTGGTGCGGACGGTGTCCTTCGCGGGACGCGGTGTCGGTGAACTCTCGGTCCCCTACGGGGGTTTCGCCCTCCCGCTGGAGGACTCCCTGTTGGAGCGGGCCTTCGAGTGCTGGGTGCACGCCGGTGACATCGCCGAGGCGGTGGACTACCCGTACGAGCCGCCCTCCGCGCCCCATCTGCACCGCATGATCGACCTGGCGGCCCGGCTGCTGCCCGCCACGCTCGCCGGACGGCGCCGGGCGGGGCTGGCCGCACCGGTCCGCCGGCTGGTCACCGCCGGTGCGCCCGGGCGCTCACTCCATCTGGAGGTCGAGGGCAAGGGCGGCGGCGACTGGTACATCCCGCTGGACTCACCGGCGGCCATGGGCTCGCCCGACCAGGCGGTGGCACAGGTCGCCCTGGACGGCGTGGAGTTCTGCCGGCTGGTCGCCGGGCACGTACCACCGGTGGAGGCGGCGGCAGGTCAGGAGGGCGACCGCGAGGCGATCAGCGACGTGCTCTTCGCCGCCGCCTCCCTCAGCCGCCTCTGACCGGGCCCGCGGCACGTCCTACGGGAAGATCACCGTACGGCGGCCGTTGAGCAGGATGCGGTGCTCCGCGTGCCACTTGACGGCCCGGGCCAGCGCCCGGCACTCCACGTCCCGGCCGACGGCCACGAGCTGGTCCGGGGTCACGCCGTGCCCGACCCGCTCGACCTCCTGCTCGATGATCGGGCCCTCGTCGAGGTCCGCGGTCACGTAGTGCGCCGTGGCCCCGATCAGCTTCACCCCGCGCGCGTGGGCCTGGTGGTAGGGCTTCGCGCCCTTGAAGCTCGGCAGGAAGGAGTGGTGGATGTTGATGATCCGGCCGCTCAGCTGCTTGCAGAGGTCGTCGGAGAGCACCTGCATGTAGCGCGCCAGGACCACCAGTTCGACGTTCTCCCCGCGCACCAGCTCCAGCAGCTGGGCTTCCGCCTCCGGCTTGGTGTCCCGGGTCACCGGGATGTGCCGGAAGGGGATGCCGTACGAGGCGACGAGTTCGGCGAAGTCCGTGTGGTTGGAGACGACGGCCACGATCTCGACGGGCAGCGCGCCGGTGCCGGAACGGAACAGCAGGTCGTTGAGGCAGTGCCCGAACCTGCTGACCATCAGCACGACCCGCATCCGCTCCGAGGCCCGGTGGATCTGCCACTCCATCCGGAACGAGTCCCCGATGGCGGCGAAGCCGGCCCGCAGCTTCGCCACGTCCACGGGGGCGTCCGCCGAGAAGTGGACCCGCATGAAGAAGAGACCGGTGTCGTGGTCGCCGAACTGCTGGCTGTCCTCGATGTTGCAGCCGGTCATGAAGAGATAGCTCGACACGGCGTGCACGATGCCCTGTTTGTCGGGGCACGAGAGCGTGAGGACGTACTGCTCGGCGGCGGTGTCCGAGGCAGCGGCGGTAACGGAGTCGGCAGGCTGCGGCGCGGTCATCCCCGTAGGGTGCCACACCCCCTGCCGGTCAGGCCGAACCGGTCACGATGCGGAGCACGTCCAGGGAGCGGGGCGGGACGTCCGGGTCCTCGGCGTCGTTGACGGAGAGCGCCACATGGGCCTCACGGGCGGCCACCACGGCCTCCGGCCAGCCGGGGTGCTCCAGGTAGGCGGAGACCGGGGCGTCGGCGCCTATCTGGTGCATGATGCGCAGCACCCGCAGGGCGGCGGCGTCCACCAGGGCGGCCTCGGCCGAGTCGCGGAAGATCGTCCCGACGTACTTCTCCGCGGACCAGTTGTCCAGCCAGGTGTCCTCGACCAGGCGGTACACGGCGTCGGTCACGTCGCCGTACCCTTCCTGGCCGGCCAGCCAGCACTCCTGGTGGAAGACGGGGTCGGAGAGCATGTGCAGCGCCGAGCGCACGTTCGCGCGCCAGCGCCACCACGGCATGTCGTTGAGCGGCATGCCGCCCATGGTGGAGGAGCGACGGCCGCGACGGGAAGAGTTCTCCGAACCTTGCTGCACGGTTGTCGATCGTACGTTCCGTCCGCCGGCCCCGGGACGCGCCCCCGCAATTCACCCGGCCGTCACCCGGCGTCGGCCCCGGGGCACCGCGCCGTTACCCGTCGCGCGGAAAGGTCCGTACCCATGACCGGACGGCCGCGCTCCTCCTCCCCCCGCCTTCGCGGGCACCTCATCCGTACGGCGGTGGCCGGGGCGCTGCTGGCCTCGGGCTGCGGGGTACTCCCCGGGGTGTCGGGGGGCTCCAGGGAGCCCGTCACCGTGATGACCTGGGCCCCCGGGTCCACCGGGTCCGAGGGGCCGCGGACGGTGGACATGGCGGGCATGCCGGCCATGGCACGGACCTACGCCGCCTGGATCAACGAGCAGGGCGGCATCGACGGGCACGAGCTGCGCGTCCTGACCTGTGACGAGGGCGACACGGCCGTCGGAGCGTCCGCCTGCGCCCGGCGCGCGGTCGACGAGGACGTGGTGGCCGTCGTCGGCTCGTACAGCCGCTACGGGCGGGCCTTCCTGGCACCGCTGGAGGCGGCCGGCATCCCCTACATCGGCGGGTACGGCGCCTCCCCCGACGAGTTCACCAGCTATCTCTCCTACCCCGTCAACGGCGGGCAGTCCGCACTCGTCGCGGGCAACGGCAAGCAGCTGGCGCGCGACTGCGAGCGGGTGGCCCTGGTGCGGCCGGAGACGCTCGTGGGCGACGGCATGCCCGCCCTCCTCGACGAGAGCCTCACGGCCGCGGGCCGCCCCGCCGTCCACGACGTACCGGCGCCGGAGGAGGCCACCTCGTACGACACCCAGGCGGCCGAGGCGCTCCGCGAGGCGGGCGGCGGCTGTGTGACGGCCGTGCTCGGCCAGGGCACGGAGACCTTCTTCGACTCCTTCCGCCGGCTCGAACCCGAGGACGGCGGGGCGCGGATCTCCTCCGTGCTCGGCAGCGTCGGGCAGTCCCTCATCGACCGCACGGGCGGCCGGAAGAGCCCCTTCGAGGGGGCGTACGTCACCGGCTGGTACCCCGAGTCGGGCGATGCCCGCTGGGAGGAGATGCGCCGGGTGATCCGCACCCACGCCTTCGACGACAACCGGATCGATCCGGAGGACACCGGGGTGCAGACCACCTGGATCGCCTACACCGTGCTCAAGGCGGTCGTCGAGGCGATGGACCGGTCCGAGATCACGGCCGGGGGCATCGGCGTCAGCCTCAACCGGGGCACCCGGGTCGACACCGGTGGGCTCACACCGGTGCTGCGCTGGCGGTACGCGGACATGGTCGGCTCCGCCGCGTACTCGCGGATCGCCAACGCGCAGGTGACGTTCCAGGTGGTGCGCGACGGGCGCCTGGTCACCGAGCGGAAGGGCTTCGTGGACGTCTCCGAGACCCTGGTGGACGCCCGCCTCCGCGGCTGAGACGCGCCCGCCCCCGGGTCAGAGCTGCACGGGTTCGCGCTCGGTCAGCCCGTACTTCTGCGCGATGGAGTTCCACAGGGCCGAGGCCTTCTTCTTGGCCGCGGTGGCCTCACCGCTGGAGTTGGCGGCCTTGCCCGTCTCGTCGGTCGACCTGGCCGTGCCGCCCTTGCAGACCTTCTTGTGGTTCCGCTTCGCCTGGCCGGCCCAGGCCGCGTAGTGGTCGTCGGCCTCGGCGGACGCCTTCCAGGCCGCCTTCAGCGAGGACGACAGCTCCTCGTGGGCGGGGAGCTGGTCGATGCTGATGCCTTCGAGCCGGGTCACCAGTTCGCGGCGCTGGGCGGCGGCGCCCTTGAGGTCGTCGGCCGCCTGGTCCAGATCGTCGCAGCGCTTGATCTTCTCCACCGCGCCGATCACCGCCGCACGGCTGTTGTTGCTGTCGGCGAGGAGCTTGTCGAGCGCCTCGGCCTGCGGTTTCGCCGGGTCGGCGGCCTGGGCGGACGGCTCGCCCGCGGACATACTCTCCGAGGCGACCGGCTGCTTGTCGTCCTTCCCGGAGTCGTCGCCCCCGCTCATCAGCGCGCCGGCGCCGAGCCCGACCACCGCGCAGCCGACGACGACCGCGGCGATCAGCGGGATGTGCGGCGAGCGCCTGCGCTCCTCCGTGCGGCCGTGGTGCTCGGGTTCCGGCTCGCTCCCGAGGCCCTGCAGCCCCGACCGGTACGGCTCGGCGGCCGGCGGCGGGGGCTGCTGCCCGTACGCACCGGGGAACGGCTGCTGGTGCGGCGGCTGCTGGTGCTGTGACGGGTCGACCTGGGCCATCTGCTGGGTGGCGCCCGCCGGATGCCGTACGGGGCGCCGCCGGGCACCGGGGGGATGTACTGGGTCGCGTCCGCGTCCCCCGCCTGTGCGGGCGGCAGTCCGCCGGGCATCTGGCCACCGGGCATCTGGCCTCCGGGCACCGGCGCGATGTACTGCGTGGCGTCGGCGTCCGCCCCGGCCCCGGCCTCCGGGGGCAGCGGCTGGGCGTACGGCTGGGGCTGGTGGTGCTGCGGCTGCTGGTACGGGTCCTGCGGGGACCCGTAGGCGGCCNGGGGCTGCTCCGGCGGCAACTGCCCCGGCGGGGGGCCGTCCTGGGGCGCGGACTGCGGACCCCAGGACTGGCCCCATGGCTGACCGCCCGCGGGAGCGGCGGGTTCGGCCGGCTGATGTGCCTGCCCCGCCGCCGACCAGGGGGCGCCACCGTCTGCGGGCAGCACGACCCCTTCGTGCGCGGGCCGTACAGCAGGGGGTTGCTGCTCGTCGCCCTGTCCGCTCTGCGTCACCGGGACTCCTACGTGTCAACCTACGGAATCGTCGGCTCACGCTACCGGGTGAACGCCGCCCCGCGCCAAGCGCCCAGGTGCTCTCACCGGCCCTTCACACCGGGGGTAACACGCAGCGCCCTGACGACGCTGATCACGGTCGCGGGCGGCCGTTTCAGGCGGCCTGCAGTTCGAGCCGGGCGTCGAACTCCCGTACCGCGGGCTGGTCCCCGTACGGCGCGAGCCGCTGCTGGAGGTCGTCGAGGTACTCGGCGCCCCGGCTGGAACGCACCGTCCCCAGCAGCTCCATCGCCCGCAGCCCGGTGTGGCACGCCTGCTCCACCTCGCGCTGCTGGACCTGCGCCGTCGCCAGCAGGACCAGGCCGATCCCGCGCCGCCGGGTCCGGGACTCGGGCAGGGCCGCCAGGGCTTCCTTGGCCCGGCGCGCGGCCGGTTCCGGCTGGCCCAGGTCGCGGTGGCAGTGGGCCAGTTCGTCCGCGAGGTACCCCGCGTCGAAGTGGGCGACCCAGGACGGGTCGTCGCCGGTGCCCGGCTCGGCCCGCTCCAGCGCGTCCACGGCCCGGCCCGCCGCCACCTCACAGGTGCGGGCGTCCCCCATCAGGGCGTGCCCCCGTGCCTCCGCGGCGTGGAACAGGGCCTCCGCCCGCGGGGTGGCCCTCCCCCGGGCACCCTCCTGCGCCGCCCGTGCCAGCTGCGCGATCTCCCTCGGGTTGCCGAGCTGGGCGGCGAGATGGCTCATCGAGGCGGCCAGGACGTAACCCCCGTACGCCCGGTCGCCCGCGGCCTGGGCCAGGCGCAGCGCCTGGATGTAGTACCGCTGGGCCAGGCCCGGCTGGCCGGTGTCGACCGCCATGTACCCGGCGAGTTCGGTGAGCCGGGCGACCGCGCCGAACAGGTCCCGGCCGGTCGACTCGCGGTACGCCCCCGAAAGGAGGCCGGACACCACGCTGTTGAGGTAGTGCACCAGCACGGGCCGGACATGGCCGCTGCCGAAGCGGTGGTCCAGGTCGACGAGCGCGGTGGTCATCGCGCGCACCGCCTCCACGTCCGCCGGGCCGACCCTGGCCCCGGCCGTCCGCGCCACCTGCGGGTCGGCCCCGGAGATCAGCCAGTCACGGCTGGGCAGCGCCGAGGCGGCCACCGCCGAGCCCGAGAGCAGATCGCGGCGGCCCACGTCGCTGCGCCACAGCTCACAGACCTGCTCGATCGCGCCGAGCACCGTGGGGGCGAACTGCAGGCCCACGCCCGAGGCGAGGCTCTTGCCGTTGGCCATGCCGATCTCGTCGATCGTGACCGTACGCCCGAGCTTGCGGCCGAGCGCCTCGGCGANAGTCACGGCTGGGCTCCACCAGCGCCGAGGCGGCCACCGCCGAGCCCGAGAGCAGATCGCGGCGGCCCACGTCGCTGCGCCACAGCTCACAGACCTGCTCGATCGCGCCGAGCACCGTGGGGGCGAACTGCAGGCCCACGCCCGAGGCGAGGCTCTTGCCGTTGGCCATGCCGATCTCGTCGATCGTGACCGTACGCCCGAGCTTGCGGCCGAGCGCCTCGGCGATGATGCCGGGGGCCCTGCCGCGTGGTTGCTGCCCCCGCAGCCAGCGGGCCACGGAGGTCTTGTCGTACCGGAGGTCGAGCCCCCGCTCGGTCCCGACCATGTTGACGCGTCGGGCGAGGCCCGCGTTGGAGCACCCCGCCTCCTGGATCAGCGTCTGGAGCCGTTCGTTCGGCTGGCGTGCGACGAGAGGCCTGGCTGCCATGTTTCCCCCTGGGAGCGCAGTGATCAAGGAAGGGATCACTGCCCGGCGTTGGCGCAAGAAATGCGCATATTCATCTTCATTGGGTACCACCTTGAGCGCGTGCACACAGTCGTGCATGTGGCTACCCGCACTTCGGGGCACGGCCTCACGCGCGCCCCCGTCCATGCACCCGTGCGCCCCGCGTGAGGGCCCGGTGCGCCGTGGCCGGCGGCCGTGCGCCCGTAACCCCGGGTGGCGGGGGGAGTTGTGCTGGTCGTGGAAGAGCGCATCGCAGTAGTGACGGAAGCCGCGCAGGCCGTACGGGTCCCCCGGCAGCGAGGTGAGCAACTACTTGAGGCCGCCGCCTGGTACGCCGAGGAGCGGCACTGGGACGTGGTCCCCGGCACCTGGCTGGACGTGGTGGAGGGCACCGAGCGCTGTTCGTGCGGAGACGCCGGCTGTGCCGCGCCCGGGGCCCATCCGGCCCGGCCCGACTGGGCCGGCCAGGCCCGCCGCATGTGGTCCCGGCAGCCGGGGTCCTCGGTGCTGCTCCCGGCCGGCCGCGCCTTCGACGCGCTCGACGTACCGGAGTCGGCCGGCTTCCTGGCGCTGGCGCGGATGGAGCGGATGGGGCTCGCCCTCGGTCCGGTCACCCGTACCCCCGACCGCAGGATGCTGTTCCTCGTGCTGCCCGGCGCGTCCGCCAAGGCCCCGGCCCTGGTGAACGGGCTGGGCTGGGACGCCGGGGCGCTCGACCTGGTCGGCCGCGGCGAGGGCGCGTACGTGGTCGGTCCGCCGACCCGGGTCGGCGGGCGCGGGGCCGTGCAGTGGGCGCGTCGGCCGAGCCAGGCCAACCGGTGGCTGCCGGACGTCGAGGAGATGATCAGCCCGCTCGCCTACGCCTGCGCCCGGGAGGCCGCCGACGCGCGGAGCCGTCTTTCGTAGGGTGTCCCCATGACGGGGACTTCGAAAGACAGTGCCATGCCGGAACACACAGACGGCCAGGACGGGACGGAGAGGACCGTGCCCGCGGTGCGGGTCGAGGGGCTGTGGAAGCGGTTCGGCGACCAGGTGGCGGTCGCCGGCATCGATCTGGAACTGCCCGCGGGCAAGTTCGTCGGCCTGGTGGGCCCCAACGGCGCCGGGAAGACCACCACGCTGTCGATGGTGACCGGGCTGCTCAGGCCCGACATGGGACGCATCGAGATCGGCGGCCACGACGTGTGGCGGGACCCGGTCGAGGTGAAGTCGCGCATCGGGGTGCTGCCGGAGGGCCTGCGGCTCTTCGAACGGCTCTCGGGGCGTGAACTGCTCGCCTACACGGGGCGGTTGCGCGGGCTCCCGGGCGCGGAGGTGGACAAGCGGGCCACCCAGTTGCTGGACGTGCTCGACCTGGGCGGGTCGCAGCACAAGCTGGTCGTGGACTACTCGACCGGTATGCGCAAGAAGATCGGGCTCGCGGCGGCACTGCTGCACAACCCGGAAGTCCTCTTCCTGGACGAGCCGTTCGAGGGGGTCGACCCGGTGTCGGCGCAGACCATCCGCGAGGTGCTGGAGCGCTACACGCGTTCCGGTGCCACGGTGGTCTTCTCCAGCCATGTGATGGAGCTCGTGGAGTCGCTCTGCGACTGGGTGGCCGTGATGGCGGCGGGCCGCATCCGGGCGCAGGGCACGCTCGCCGAGGTGCGCGGCGAGGCGCGGTCGTTGCAGAGCGCCTTCCTGGAACTGGTCGGGGCGGGCGCCCGCAGCACCGGGGAGTCCCTGGACTGGCTGGGCGGCGCCCGATGAGCGCGGCCGGCGTGTCCGCGGGCCCCACGGCCCCGGTGGCCGGGACGGGTGCCCTCGTCCCCGTCTTCGTACGCCTCAAGCTGACCCTGCTGCGCAACGGGCTGCGGCAGTCGTCGGGGCGGACGGCGGCGTACGTCACGTCCCTCGTCGTCACGCTGCTGCTGGCCGCCGGGCTGGTGGCGGGCCTGGTGCTGCTGCGCGGTCACGGCCATGCGGTGACCGTCGTGGTGCTGCTGACGGGGATGGCGGCGGTCGGCTGGACGGTGATGCCGCTGTTCTTCCCGAGCGGTGACGAGACCCTGGACCCGAGCCGGCTGGTGATGCTGCCCCTCAGGCCGCGCCCGCTGATCGGTGCGCTGCTGGCGTCCTCGCTGGTCGGGATCGGGCCGCTCTTCACGCTGGCCCTGGTGGTCGGATCGGTGGTGGCCGTGGCCCACGGGGCCGGGGCGGTGGTGACGGGGGTGATCGCCGCACCGCTGGCGCTGCTGGTCTGTGTGGCGCTGGCGCGGTCGGTCGCCACGGCCAACACCAGGCTGCTGTCCTCGCGCAAGGGCCGCGACCTGGCGGTGCTCAGCGGCCTGGTGATCGCGGTGGGCCTCCAGTTCGTCAACTTCGGTACGCAGCGCCTGAGCCAGGCGGGCGGGCTCACCACGCTGGAGCCGGCCGCGGACGTGGTGCGCTGGCTGCCCGCGGCCTCGGCGCTCGGCGCGGTGGGCTCCGTGTCCGACGGGTCGTACGGCGTGGCAGCCGGGCAGCTGGCCGTCTCGGTCCTCGCCCTGGGGGCGCTGCTGTGGCTGTGGCACCGGAGCCTGGACAAGCTGATGACGGCCCCGGACGGCTCGACGATCGCGGCGGCGGAGCCGGCCCGCAGCCGCTCCCCAGAACGCTCCGGGCCCTTCGCGCTGCTCCCCGAGGGCCGCACGGGCGCGGCGATGGAGCGGAGCCTGCGGTACGTCGTACGGGACCCGAAGACCAAGGCGGCCTGGGTGACGGCGCTGGCCGTCGGTTTCATCGTGCCGGTGCTCAACGCGCTCCAGGGCGTCGGCTCGGTGTACTTCGCGTGTTTCGCGGCCGGGATGCTCGGCATGCAGATGTACAACCAGTTCGGCCAGGACACCTCCGCCTTCTGGATGGTGGCGACGACGATCTCGTCGGCCCGTGAGGCGTACGTGGAACTGCGGGCCCGCGCACTGGCGTTGCTGCTGATCACCCTGCCCTTCACGGTCGTGGTGTGTGTGGTGACGGCGGCCGTGCTCGGGGACTGGTCGGTCCTGCCCGGGCCGGTGGGGCTGTCGTTCGCGCTGCTGGGCTCGATGCTGGCGACGGGCGCGGTGACGTCGGCGATGCTCCCGTACTCGATCCCGCAGGAAGGCGCCTTCAAGAACGTGGCGCCGGGCCAGGCGGGGCTCGCCTGGATGTCCATGCTCGGCGGGGTCCTGGCGTCCGCGCTGCTGAGCGCACCGGTGATCGGGCTGACGCTGTGGCTGCACCTCGCGGACCACCGGGGCTGGCTGTGGGTGCTGCTGCCGGTGGGCGCGGTGTACGGGGCGTTCATCGGATGGCTGGGGGTACGGCTGGCCGCGCCGCGCACCGCGGACCGGCTGCCGGAGATCCTGGCGGCGGTCGACAAGGGCTGAGGGCGACCGGGGCCGGGCCAGGCCGGGGAGGTCCGCGGTACGGGTCCGTGGCGCGGGCCCGGGTCCGGTCGGCCCCGGACGGCGCCGGCCGCGGAGCCGGCCGGCGCCGGCAGCCGGGCGGGTCAGGGACCGGCCGGTGGGCTGACCGCCTCCCGGTCGTCGTGGCGCTCCCCGGCGAGCTGGTCCAGGAAGGGCTCGACCGCCGCACGCCAGCCGTCCGGCTGGTCGTAGTGGATCAGGGGTCCGGCGTCGGCGACCTCCGCGTACTGCCCGCGGGGCAGGACGCGGACCATCTCCTGGGCCTCGGCCCGGCCCAGCTCGCCGTCGAGTCCGCGCAGCACCAGGGTGGGGCAGCGCACCTGCGCCAGCTCCTCCCAGTGGGCGTCGTACACCCAGGTCGCCCGGGACTCCAGCATCTGGCGCCTGGAGAAGACGGGGCGCCAGCCGTCGGCGCCCTCCGTCATGACCTCGGCGAAGAACTCCCCACGGGACGGGTTGGGCCGCTCGACCCAGGGGTCGTCCTCGCCGAACCACTTCCGTACGTCGGCGAGGGTGGCGAAGGGCACCGGCCAGGTGGCGAACCAGTCCTCCCACTCCCGCTGCGAGGCGGCGCCGAGCGCGGTCGCGCGCATGTCGCAGACGACCAGGCCCTTGACGAGGTCGGGGCGCTTGGCGGCGAGCTGCCAGGCGGTGAGGGCGCCCATCGCGTGCCCGATGAGGACGACGGGGGCGAGACCCAGCTGTTCGATCGCGGCCTCCACGTCCGCGACGTAGGCGTCGCGGGTGAAGGGGCCCTCGGCGGGCTTCTCGCTGCGGCCGTGACCCCGCTGGTCGAGGCCGACGGGGCGGTGGCGCTCGGAGAGCCAGCGGGCGGTGGACGTCCAGTGGGCGGCCCGCCCCATCAGGCCGTGGAGCAGTAAGATCCCGGGCGCCCGCTCGCCCTCCGCCCGCTCTTTGGGCGGATCGGCGAACTCCCAGGCCGAGAGGCGGAGCCCGCCCGCCCCGGTCACATCAACGCGCCGCACCATAGGTTCTGGCACCCCCTTCTGGTCCTCGGTCGCCCTGTGGTCGCCCACGCGCCAGGCTATCGAACCTTTATTCGAAAAACGGGTTCCGGCTCGTAACACCCCACCATCGAGTGACACCGCTCCAGGATTGGCGGTCGCCGCCGGGGGGAGATCTTCTCCAGGCGGCGGATCACTCGGGGACAGGGGTCCGCGGTCACCGACCTTGAGAGCTCGGGGCTCCAGGTCGACGCAGGGGAGGTCGCGCCCCGGCGCCTTCGGGCGCCGGGGCCGTCCGTCGTCCCGGCGGGAAGCCGCTCGCACGCGAAAGGGCGGCCCGGCCCGCTCCGCCCGGTCACCGGGACCCGACCGGAGCGCGACTGCCGCTGCGCGGCGCACAGGACCGTGCGACGGGCGCATTCCCCGCTCCCTCCCCGACCGCCCGGCAGACCGCGCCGGCGCCCTCAGGTCATATGCCTGGCCACAGCCTGGCACGCGTTTCGCCCGGCCGCTGCAATTCCGGACGGAAAACAGAAAGCGGGCCGTACCGACGCACTTCTGCACGTGCATCCGCACCTGCAGGCGCAGGCGTACCAGACGCCCCATAGGCACGAACCCGCAGGTCGGGCCCGGCAGGGGGACGAAACGCGCATCGGCGCCGACGCGAGAGCTCGCGTCGGCGCCGATGCGCCCCGCCGTGCCTGGTTCACGCCGTGCCGTGCCCGGCTCCCCACGGATCGATGAGGCCGTGCGTGGTCCGCGCGGACCGGAAGGGGCACCGGCCGCCGTGGCGGCTGCGGACCGTCACCGTGTCCGCCCGTCCCCCGCGGCTCACCGCGTCCGCCCGTCCCCCGGGGCGCGGGCCGGCCGTCCGGTCAGGGCTTGGCGACGAAGACGTGCGAGGCCACGTCGGCCTCCAGCTCCGCGGCCTCTCCGCTGGAACCGACCAGCACACCGCCGGCCGACTCCGTCACACTGACCACGGAGCCCGGCTGCACGCCCGCCCGCCGCAGCGTGTACATCAGCTGGGCGTCGGTCTGGATCGGCTCGCCGATCCGCCGGACCACCACGGTCTTGCCCTCCGCCCCCGGGTCGAGGTCGGCCAGACTGACCATGCCCTCGTCCAGGAACGGATCGGCCCCGGACTGCTCGCCCAGCTCCTCGAGTCCCGGGATCGGGTTGCCGTACGGAGACTCCGTCGGGTGGCGCAGCAGCTCCAGCACCCGGCGCTCCACGGCCTCACTCATCACGTGTTCCCAGCGGCAGGCCTCGGCGTGGACCTGCTCCCACTCCAGTCCGATCACGTCGACGAGCAGGCACTCGGCGAGCCGGTGCTTGCGCATCACCCGTGTCGCCAGGCGCCGCCCCTCGTCGGTGAGCTCCAGGTGCCGGTCCCCGGCGATCAGGACCAGGCCGTCCCGCTCCATGCGCGCCACCGTCTGGCTGACGGTCGGACCGCTCTGGTCCAGCCGTTCGGCGATCCGGGCGCGCATCGGGACCACGCCTTCCTCTTCGAGCTCGAGGATGGTGCGGAGATACATCTCCGTTGTGTCGATCAGTCCGGACATACGTGCCCCTCGATGCTGTGACATGAAGTCGTCGTGCGATGGCCCTCCACCAATTCTGACCCATACCGCCGACAACCGTGCCTGCCCGGCCGGGAACGGGACCGCGGCGGACCCCGTGCGGTATTGACAGGTCACCGCTCCGGACCGCAACGTGATCGGCGGCATACCACCCCGGCCCCCGTTGGAAAGGGTTCCTCGATGAGCGACACCAAGCTCGCCGGTCAGTTCTTCGACGCAGCGATCGGCCTGCTGGAGCGTGTGCGTGACGAGGAGTCCGAGTCCGTCGCCGCGGCGGGTGCCGCCATCGCCGACACGGTCGCCGCGGGCGGACGGCTCTTCGCCTTCGGCGCGGGGCACTCCTCACTGGCGGCGCAGGACGTCGTCTACCGCGCGGGCGGGCTGGCCCTGATGAACCTGCTCGCCGTACCCGGCACCGTCGGCGTCGACGTCATGCCGGCCACGCTGGGCTCGGCGCTGGAGCGGGTGGACGGGCTGGCCGGGGCCGTGCTCGACTCCAGCCCCGCGAGGTCCGGCGACCTCCTGGTGATCATCTCCCTGTCGGGGCGCAACGCACTGCCCGTGGAGATGGCGCAGAACGCCCGGGCGCTGGGACTGACCGTCATCGGGGTCACCTCGGTCGCGTACGCGACGAGCACCCGGTCGCGGCACGCCTCGGGCGGCTTCCTGCGGGACCACTGCGACATCGTCCTCGACAGCAAGATCGCGGTCGGCGACGCGGAGCTGACCACCGCCGGGGTCGAGGCGCCCTTCGCGCCCGCCTCCACGGTCGTCACCAGCGCCCTGATGCAGGCGATGATGGCCACCGCCGCGGAGGAGCTGGTGACCCGGGGCATCGAGCCGCCGCTGCTGCGGTCGGGCAACGTGGACGGCGGCCACGAGTGGAACGGCCGCGTGATGCGGGAGTACGGGGACCGGATCTTCTACCGCCACTGAGCCGCGCCCCCGGCCTCGGCACCCGGCGGGGCGAGGCTCTCCGCGCACGCGTCCCCGGGCGCCGCCACGGGCGGCCCCCTCAGGGGACGGGCGGTGCCGTCAGCTGGGCGAGGTCCACCGCCGAGGCGACCCGGGCCGCCACGCTCTCCGCGTACAGCGCGTCCGGGCGTTCGAAGGCGCTGCGGTTCGCGGCGCGCAGGAAGGTCACCACGCCCAGCGTCCTGCCCCGGCTCCGCAGCACCGCGCACAGGGCGTGCACCGCGTCCCGGGGCCACTGGCGCTCCACCGCCCACGTCTCGCCCGCCCCGGTCCGGGCGCTGGTACGGACGGTCCCCGTACGCTCCACCGCCTGGAGGGCCAGGTGGCCCGGCGCGTACCGCACCGGGATCGAGCCGCCCGACACCGGCAGGCAGGGGCCCGGCGCGGCCGACGGCGTCGCCGCGGCCCGCACCAGCCGCTCGCCGACGAGCAGGTCCACCAGGACGTGGTCCGCGAAGCCGGCCAGGGCGTAGTCCAGCGACGAGGTCGCCGCCTCCATCGGGTCCTGGCACTCGGCCGCCTGCCGGGACGCCCGGTGCAGCTGGTTGGACCGGAAGCGCAGCCGGTCGGCCTCCTGCTCCGCCAGCTTGGCCTCCGTCACGTCCCGGAACAGCCAGCCCACCCCGAGCGGAACCGGTTCTTCGGCCAGCGGGGAGACCAGCCTCAGGAATCCGCTGCGCCAGCACCGGCGCCGGACGCCCTCGGCGCTGCGCACCGTGACCCACAGCTCCGCCGGGGCGGGCGGCGCCCCCTCGGCCAGCACGTGCTGGAGCGCGCCCTGGAGCTCCTCGACCCCCTGCACGATCAGCTCGCCCAGCGGGCGCCCCAGCAGCGTCGTGCGCCCGCCGCCGAGCGCCCGGGCCGCGTAGGCGTTGAGGACGGCGGGGCGCAGATCGACGTCGACCAGGGCGACGCCCCAGGACGCGTCGTCGAGCAGTGCCTCGCTCAGCGCGATGGACCGTTCCAGGTCGATCTGGGCGTGCACCTCGCTGAACGCGCAGTAGACCCCGGCGGGAGCGCCGTCCGGACCGCGCACCCCGGACGACTGGGTCCGCACCAGGACCCGGCCGCCGTCCTTGCGCAGCAACGCGAACTCGTGCACCTGGCGCCCCGGGGTGTCCATGGCGGACATCAGCCGCCGCTGCACGTCCTCGGCGTCCGCGCTCCGCACCGCCCACCCCGCGAAACCCGTGCGCCCGACGGCCTCGGCGGCGTTCCAGCCGAGGATCCGCTCGGCCTCGCGGTTCCAGTGGGTGACGGTGCCGCGCGCGTCGAAGGCGCAGAGCGCGGCGTCCATTCCGTCGAGCAACGCCGCGAGCAGCACGGCGCCCTCCGGCCCGGGACCCTCCTCGGGCCCGATCGCGTCGGCGATCCCACTACTCCTGGAAGCACTCACTCCGCACCTCCCGCGAGGCGAATTCTGCCTTTACCGCACGTCAGACCATTGAACTCGAACGTGAGCCACCCCACAGCCACTTCCCGGAAATCCGGTGTCCACCCGCTCCCGGTAAATCGCTTGTGTCCCCCGGGAGCCGGTGCCTAGTCTGTGGTCACACGCTGAAAGGAGGTGATCCGAAAAGTGCAGTCTTATCGGATTCGTGAGGTGGCTGCGGGCTGACAGCCCGTCGTCGCACACCGTGCACCTCGGCAGGCTGTTCTGCCGAAACCCAAGCAGTCACCGACCCGCAGGCTCGCCGGTAGATCCGGCCGGCTCCTCCGCAAGGAGGGACCAGAGCCTGCGGGTTTCTGCGTGTCCGGGGCCCGGGGCTCCGACACGCCGCGTACGAGGGGCAGGCCGCGTACGGGGGTGCCCGGGGCCCGGGGGCTCCGGGCACGCCGCGTACGGGGGCCTACGGGCAGAGCCGCTCCACCCGCCAGCCCGCGCCCTCGCGGACGTACCGCAGCCGGTCGTGCAGCCGGTTCTCGCGGCCCTGCCAGAACTCGACCGTCTCCGGGACGACGCGGAAGCCGCCCCACTGCGGGGGCGCCGGGACCTTCTCGCCCTCCGGGTAGCGGGCGGCCAGCTCCTCGTAGCGCCGGACCAGCTCCTCACGTGAGCCGACGACCGCGGACTGCTCGCTCGCCCAGGCCCCGAGCTGGGAGCCGTGCGGCCGGGTGCGGAAGTACGCGACCGTCTCGTCCCGCCCGACGCGGGCCGCGGAGCCCGTGACGATCACCTGGCGGGCCAGCGGGTGCCAGGGGAAGAGCAGCGAGGCGTACGGGTTCGCGGTCAGCTCGCGGCCCTTGCGGGAGTGGTAGTTCGTGAAGAAGACGAAGCCGCGGTCGTCGTAGTGCTTGAGCAGCACCGTGCGGGAGGACGGACGGCCCTCGGGGGTGGCCGTGGAGACCACCATCGCGTTGGGCTCGTGGAGCATCCCGCCGGCCGCTACCTCGCGGAACCAGCGGGCGAACTGGGCCATGGGGTCGGCGGCGAGGCCCTTCTCGGTGAAGTCCTCGGAACGGTACTGCTCGCGCATCGCGGCGGGATCGGTGGTGCAATCGGAAGCAGAGGCGCGCGAGGAGGCGGAAGACGGAGTGGCGTCAGCTGTGGGCACGAAGGTCATCCTGCCGCAGCATGGGGCGGCGCCCACCGGTGAGGGGGCGGGACGCCGGCCGGCGGGCCACCGGTCCGCCTCCGTACCGTCCGGGTGTCCGGAGCCTGTGCCTGACGTCACCCTTCCCCGCACCGTGCGTACCCGCCAGTATCGTGGGCAGGCCCGAGGGACCTGTTGGGCCCGCACACAGCCGCCGAGCCGAGGGAGCCGTCTGATGTCCGACTTCGTACCCGGACTTGAAGGAGTCGTCGCGTTCGAGACGGAGATCGCCGAACCCGACAAGGAGGGCGGCTCGCTCCGCTACCGCGGTGTCGACATCGAGGACCTCGTGGGCCATGTGTCGTTCGGCCACGTCTGGGGTCTGCTGGTGGACGGGGCGTTCGACCCGGGCCTGCCGCCTGCCGAGCCCTTCCCCCTCCCCGTCCACTCCGGTGACATCCGCGTCGACGTGCAGGCGGCGCTGGCGATGCTGGCACCGGTGTGGGGGCTGAAACCGCTGCTGGACATCGACGCGGAGACCGCCCGGGACGACCTGGCGCGCGCCGCCGTCATGGCGCTCTCCTACGTCGCGCAGTCGGCGCGCGGCCAGGGGCTGCCGATGGTTCCGCAGAGCGAGATCGACAAGGCGCAGTCCGTGGTCGAGCGGTTCATGATCCGCTGGCGCGGTGAGCCGGACCCCAGGCACGTCAAGGCCGTCGACGCCTACTGGACGTCGGCCGCCGAGCACGGCATGAACGCCTCGACGTTCACCGCGCGGGTCATCGCCTCGACCGGCGCGGACGTGGCCGCGGCGCTCTCCGGGGCGGTCGGCGCGATGTCGGGCCCGCTGCACGGCGGCGCCCCCTCCCGGGTCCTCGGCATGATCGAGGAGATCGAGCGGACCGGCGACGCCGCGGCGTACGTGAAGCGGGCGCTGGACCAGGGTGAGCGGCTGATGGGCTTCGGCCACCGGGTCTACCGGGCCGAGGACCCCCGGGCGCGCGTCCTGCGGCGTACGGCGAAGGAGCTGGCGGCGCCGCGCTTCGAGGTGGCCGAGGCCCTGGAGAAGGCGGCACTGGAGGAGCTGCACGCCCGCCGCCCGGACCGGGTGCTGGCGACGAACGTCGAGTTCTGGGCGGCGATCGTGCTGGACTTCGCGGAGGTCCCGGCGCACATGTTCACGTCGATGTTCAGCTGCGCCCGTACGGCGGGCTGGTCGGCGCACATCCTGGAGCAGAAGCGGACGGGCCGCCTGGTGCGCCCCACGGCGACGTACGTCGGCCCGGGGGCGCGGGACCCGCGGGACATCGCGGGGTACGAGCGACTCCCGGGTCTGGCGGGCTGAGAAGGCGGGCCGGCGACCGGGGGCCGCGCGGCTCCCGGTCACCGGCCCC
>NZ_KL585387.1:122631-129111 GCF_000721935.1 Streptomyces sp. NRRL WC-3549 | reverse complement strand
CGCCGTCGCCGCGTGGCAGCCGCCTCCCGGCCCCGTACCACCGCCGTCAGCCGGCTCCCGTACCGACAGCGGGGGACCCGTCCCGTGCGCGGGCGGACGCCGTGAGCCCCGAAGACGCCGCTCAGCCCAGCGCCTCGTCCAGCAGGCCCGCCCACTGTGCGACGACCCGGCGCCGCCTGGCGGTGTCGTCGGTCAGGAGGTTGGCGAGGCCCAGACCGCGGGCCATGTCGAGGAGGCCCTGGACCGTTTCGCGTACTCCGGGGCGCTCCTCGTCGGCGCCGAGGAGTTCGACGGCGATGCGGTGGGTCTCGCGGCCGACCCGTGCTTCCAGTTCGGTGACGCGGGGGCGCAGCTGCTCCTCGTCGGAGGCGGCCACCCACAGGTGGAGCGCGGCCCGGAAGAGGGGGCCGGTGTAGAGGTCCACGAGCGCGGCGACGACCTCGGCGCGCCCCTGGACGGGCAGCGCCCGCAGCGCGGCGGAGCGCTGTTCGGCGACGTACTCGACGGCGCCGGTGAACAGGTCCTCGCGGGTGGGGAAGTGGTGCTGGGCGGCGCCGCGCGAGACCCCGGCGCGTTCGGCGACGACGGAGACGGTGGAGCCCGCCCAGCCGCGTTCGGCCAGACAGGCCACCGCCGCTTCGAGGAGGCTCTGCCGGGTGGCGCGGCTGCGGTCCTGCTTGGGGGGTGTCACAGCCGCCATGTGGGGTCCCGTCGTTCGAGGAAGGCCGTCATCCCCTCCCGTGCGTCGTCGGAGGCGAACAGGGCCGCCGAGCGGGCGATGAGGTCTTCGGAGTGCTGGTCGAAACTCCGCAGCACCCTAGCCGCGACCAGCTCCTTGGACGCGGCCAGCCCCTGCGGCGAGGCCCGGCGCAGCCCGTCCAGTACCGGCACGAGCGCCTTGTCCACGTCGTCGGCGGCGGTGGAGACGAGCCCGATGCGGGCGGCCTCCGGCGCGTCGAAGCGTTCGCCGGTGAGGTAGTAGCGGGCGGCGGCTCGGGGGTCGGTGCGGGGCAGCAGCGGCAGGGAGATGACGGCGGGCGCGAGGCCGAGGCGCGACTCGGTGAGCGCGAAGGTCGCTTCGGGGCCGGCGACGGAGATGTCGCAGGCCGCGAGCAGCCCGAGGCCACCGGCCCGGACGTGCCCGGTGACCCGCGCGACGACCGGCTTGGGCAGGGCGACGACGCGCCGCATGAGCGCGACGAGGTCCCGCGGGTCGGGCGGCGCCGTGAGGTCGGCGCCCGCGCAGAAGGTGTTCCCGGTGTGGGTGAGGACGACGGCCCGCACCCCGGGGTCGGCGGCACAGGCGTCGAGGGCGTCTGCGAGCTCCGCGACGAGCCGGGTGCTGAGGGCGTTGCGGTTGGCCGGGGAGTCGAGGGTGAGGGTGGTGACGCCGCGCTCGTGGGCGGGTGGGGCGAGGGTCACGGGATTCGTCTCCTTCTGCCGGGCCGTCTCGGCGTTCACGGGGGCCCTCCGGCCTCGAAGCGCTGAGCACGCCGGAGCGGACTTCCATCACCCGTCGCGCACACACCGCGCTCCCGAGATGTCGGCACTGCCCCGGCGGACCTCGGCCTGTAGGCGCCTGTCGAATCGCCCTATGGCGGCCAGAGGCTGAAGAGGGTCGCCGCATCCCTGGTCTTCGGCCTCGGTCGAGCGTGGCAGCTGACACCGGAACAATCAAGCGTGCTTGCATGCTTTTTACGCGGCAGCAGCCTTGCGCCCTGAGAGAGCACGACCGGAGCCCCCTGCCCGGGCCCGAAGGGGCCCAGGCACGAGCACTACCGGGACACCCTGCGCGCCTTCTGCCCGCCAGGCCGATCGGCTGCCCTGGACCGGCTGGAGGACCCTGTCTGGTGACCGCTCAACAAAGATTCAGATCACGCCGCGCCGCATTGATGACGTTGTGGGCATCGGCTCCGTAGACCGCTGACTCCCGGAGTGTCCTCCACACCTTCTTGTGCAGAGTGACGTTGTCGGCGTCGTCCAACCACAGCTCGGCATGCCAGTCCTCCGCAACGACCAGGCGGCCATCGAGGACCCAGAAGCCGTTGGCAGGCACAATTTTCATGGACGCCGCGAACGGGACAACGCCCAGCACGACGGTGTCCATACCGATCAGACCGGTAAGACGATCCAGTTGGGCGCCCAGCACCGAGGGAGGGCAGATCAGCGAACGTAACGCTGCTTCCCATATCAGCACATGCAACTTACGGCCGGCCCGGTACAACCACTCCTGCCTCTGTACCCGCGCACGTACGGCGTCCTCGATGTCACCGGCCCCGCCCAGCAACTCGGAGTAGCGCTGGATGACGTGGCGCGCGTACGCGGGGGTCTGCAGTAGTCCTGGAACCACCGCCTCCTCCCAGATCCACATCTCAGACGTGCGCTCGATCTCCGCGCTCAGCCCCTCGTGCAATGGCTTGAAGCCGCCGGCCAGGGCCCTGCGCCATGACCTGATGTGCGACTCGAATCCTGCCAGCCGGGCGAGGAGTTCGGCATACGCGTCCGGCCGGCCCGTCGCATCCGCCCACGCCCGTAGGTCCTCGGGGGTCGCAGTCTGCTTGCCTTTCTCCAGCTTGCTGACCTTGGAACCTTGCCAGCCGAGCCGCTGCGCAAGTTGCTGGCCGGTGAGCCTGCCACCGGGACAGGCGACGCGGAGTCCGCGCAAGCGCGCACCCAGCGCCGCCCGGGCCTGCTGGAAGTCAGTACTCAACGGTCACGCGCACTATTCGGTCGCGGCTACCTGCGTGGCAAACCGTTCGTACGGCACGGCCTGATGCATCGCCGCGTCACGCACAACGGCGTACCGCACGACTTCCGCGGGTTCCGTGATCAGTTCGTAGCTCAGCAGGTGGTCCTGATCACCGAAGTGCAGCACGGCCACGATCCGCGAGTCGAAGATCCAGAAGTCTTCGGCAGGCAGGTCCGCTCGGTCGGCATCCGCACGCCCGAACCGTCACACCGGTAACGCCCCAACAGCACACTTCAACAAGATCGTGTTACGAGCTCTGAGGGCGTGCGAAAGAGCGTCGAGGCCGGGGAGTTGAGCGTCAGGCGGACTTCGATCCGGCTCCGTTCTGTCCCGGATTTCGCAGACCGGCAGGGCGTTTGACGACACAGTCACTTTGCTGTGCGGCGCCTCCGGCTCGGCATTCGCCGGGGACGTCGTGAAATGTGGGCCGCCGGAGATTCCGGCGGCCCACATTTTTTTTCCGCGACGTTTCGTGACGAGCGCCGTCCCGAGCTAGGGTCGCAAGCTCCATTCCAGATCACGGAGCTCGTCCGAAACCGGGTCGGTTGTGTTCGTAGGAAAACGTTCCACGGTGATTCGGTGGCACTGGACGTAGCCACCGCCGCTCTCGGAGCTCAGTCGAACAATGAGGCGGCTTTGTCGCCACTTCGGGGGCACGCCGGATTCCGCATAAATTTCCAAGAATTCGCTCTCGCTCACCGAGAGGATTTCCAGGGTCTCGTAGCGCGGGACCAGTTGCATGGCTTCGACGCCTTCGAAAAGAAGATCCAGTCTGGCTTTGTCCGCGCCGTTCGGAACGGCGCGTAGAAGCAGTTGTGAGTGGCCGGTCCCGTAACGCCAGACCTTGAAGGTCCGTTCGGACCTGTAGAGGACGGTGCCAGGGGAACTGCTACTTGAATGGATTGTCAGTTTTCTTTCCTTTCTCGTACCAAGTGATCCTGTCCCACGAATCCGGAGCTTCCTTGATTTGGTGCAGCTCCCAATCGGTGAGACCTTCGAAGTCGTTCTTCGGATCCACCAACTTGCCTCGCTCGGCAGCCGCGAGCGGATCGTCGATTCCGTCCAAGTTGAAAGATATCCGCGTCGTGTCGCCTTCCGAAAGGAATGATTTGACGTGATTGCATCACTGCTTGTCTTTTGACCAGTGTTTGAACGTGTCTGCCCCATGATCCATCGCGAACTCCTCAAGGGAAAATGGGTTTTCATTGGTCGCTGTCCGGCCGAGGGTGACGTGGGGGCAGTCCGAGTTATTGATCCGAAACGCTTTGAGCTCGTAACACGATCTTGTTGAAGTGTGCTGTTGGGGCGTTATCGGTGTGACGATTCGGCCGTTCGTGATGGTGTGGGTACTCGACCGTGGATCGTGGACGATGAGTTGTGGGCGTTGATCGAGCCGTTGCTGCCGCCGTGGCCTGAGCGGTCGCCGGGGCCGAGGCCGGTGTCAGACCGGCTCTGCCTCCAGGGCATCCTGTTCGTCCTCTACAACGACATAGCCTGGCAACTCCTACCCCTGGGGCTGGGCTTCGGTTCGGGGCAGACGTGCTGGCGGCATCTGGAGCGGTGGCAGAAGGCGGGGGTCTTCGCCCGGCTGCACCAGCTCCTGCTCGCGGAGCTGAACGCGGCCGGCGAACTCGACTGGTCGCGTGCGTGCGTGGATGGTTCTCACATCCGCGCGAAAAAGGGGGCGCCGACACCGGTCCGTCGCCGGTCGACCGGCGGAAAACGGGCAGCAAACACCACCTGATCTGCGACGGACGCGGCACCCCGCTCAAGGTCATCACGACCGCGGCCAACGTCAACGACGTCACCCAGACTCTCGCCCTGATCGACGGCATCCCACCCGTCGCAGGCCGCCCAGGACGACCTCGCCGACGCCCCGAAGTCCTGCTCGGGGACAAGGGCTACGACTCCAACCCCAACCGAGACGAACTGCGCAAGCGCAGGATCCTGCCCGTCATCTCACGCAAGGGATCACCGAACATCAAGGGCCTGGGCAAGCTACGCTACGTCGTCGAGCAGACCTTTGCCCTGCTCCACCACTTCAAACGCCTCGCCATCCGCTGGGAACGCCGCACCGAGCTCCACGATGCCTTCGTCTCACTCGCCTGCAGCCTCATCTGCTGGAGACGCCTCAAGAAGGCCCGTTCATGATCGTGTTACGAGCTCTACACAGAAGCTGGGTCCCTCGGGGCAGCACTGGCAACAACGGGCCGCCCTCCCCCTCACCAGGGGGCGGTCTTGCGCTCCCGGAACTACGTCCCGACGGACCGGGCCCCGCTCCACGAGCCGTTGCCGCTCGTCTGTCCGGACGCTCCCTTCCTACCCCAGCTCGCCCCGGCGAAGGGCATCGACCAGGCCGGCAAGGGCGGTGTACGTGAACAGCAGAGCCGGCCCGTCCGGATCCTTGCTGTCCCGGACGGCGACACGCTGCTCGTCAGAGCTCACGACGCCGCACTCGACGCACTGGGCGCCGGTGTCGGAGCGCGACGACTTCCACCAGACCACGGACAGCGTGGAGGCGTTGTCAACCCGGTTCATAGCATTCTCCTTATCTCTGCGATCAGTTCGGCTGACGCCTCGACCGATTCGGCAGCAGAGGTGAGCCTCCGCGCAGCCTCTCGGTACATGGACACCTGGTCACGCTGCTCGACATACACGGCGGACGTCAGGCTCTCGGTGTGAACGACATCGAGATCGGCATGGTCGCCGAACGAGAGGATGCTGAACGACCCCAGTTGCCCTACATGGAGCGGGGCGTCCGACCTCAGGACCTGGATGTTCACGTTGGGTCGCTTGCCCAAGGTGAGCAACCGGCCGAGTTGCTCATCCATAACGCCCTCACCGACACCCCTCGTCCGCAGGGCGCCCTCCCCGATCACCGCCCACAGAGCCAGCGGTGCCTCACGGCTGAGCACAGCCTGCCGCGCGAGGCGCACTTCGACGAGGGCATCGATCTTGGCCTCGACCGCCTCCGACATGGCAGTCGCCCCGATGATCGCACGCGCGTACTCGGAGGTATGGAGGAGCCCAGGCACCGCACCGAGCTGCCACGTGGTCACGCCCGTGGCCTCGGCCTCAAGACTGATGAGGTCCTCATAGACCGGAGTGAGCACACCGCGGTACGAGTGCCACCACCCTCGCTGGGCCCCCTCCTTGGTCAACGTCGTCAGGGCCGCGCGCAATTCGTCGTCCACGTCGCGGCCGAGCTCGACGTAGAGGTCGAGAAGTCGGGTGACGTCGGCCTGCTTGGCTGCACTCTTGGCCGTCTCCAGACGCGAGAGCTTGGAGAGCGTGAAGACACCCTCCGACTTGTCCGCGACCTCTTCGAGGTTCATCTCACCCCGCAGGGCGCGGAGTTTCGCACCGAGTCTGCGTCGGCGCACAGTGGGCGCGCTCACTGGCCCCCTCCCTGATCGTGGACCAGCCCTCAGTTTGCCGTGAGACCGACCGAACTGTCATGTGGCACACACATGGCGGCACACCTTGGCAGGCAAGGATGCAAATTCTCAATTCACTCTTTAGGTGCTTGCAGCTTTCAAGGCGAAGAGTCAGTCTGAGCGGACGACGATCACCCTTGCTTGCACTGGCCTGACCTATTCGGCGCAAGCACTCCCTCAGCCAAGGGGAAGACATGACGGAAACAATCGCCACGCACTACACAGCGCCAGAAAGTCGGTTACCAGGGCCGCCGCCTCCGCACGTCGTCCTCGAAGGCGTAGGCAGGTCGGCCC
>NZ_KL585387.1:120877-122436 GCF_000721935.1 Streptomyces sp. NRRL WC-3549 | reverse complement strand
GGCGTAGGCAGGTCGGCCCAGGCCGCCCGCCAGTACGCACGTCGGTTCATGGCACACCACCGTCCCGACGCTGCCCCGAGCCACGTGTGCGACGTCCTGCTGGTCGTCTCCGAGTTGGTGACGAACGCTGTGCGGTATGGAACGGAGCCGGGCGACTTCGTGGTCGTCGCTCTCGATACCGACACGGACCGCACCCGGGTCGAGGTGCACGACACAAGACGACGCCGCCCACGGCGCAAACCGGAGAGCGTGTCCCGTGAGCGCGGGCGCGGGTTGTTCATCGTGGAGGCTCTGGCCACCTGGGGACTCGGCGAACGCCCGATGGGCAAGTTCGTCTGGGCGGAGGTGGAAGCCACGTGAGCCGACCAGGCCCGTGCCTGCCCAAGCGACGGCCGGACCGGGCGGTCCCCAGTTCCCGGAGTGTGGACCGGACTCCAGGAACCCCAGGGCGTCATGGAGTGAGAGAGGCCCCACGCGCCCTGTCGTTGCGTAGCGGTCCACAACCACCAGACGAAGACGTCAAGGAGTCAACCCTGTGGCAGAGATCGAGTACGAGGCAAAGGCCCTCGGCATCGACCCCGCGGACATCGCTCGACGGATCATCGCCGCCGGGGGAGTCGAGGCGGCCCCGCCTCGCGTCACGCGGCGCTACGTCTACGACACTGTCCCACCTGTGCCCGGCCGCTGGGTACGTCTCCGCGACACGGGTGACGTTGCCACCCTGTGTGTCAAGGAGATCACCAGCGACGCCGTTGACGGTACGAGCGAGACGGAAGTCACGGTGAACGACTTCGCCCAGGCCGCTGCCCTGCTCCTCCTCACCGGCCTGTCTCCGCGCAGCTACCAGGAAAACCGCCGCACCTCTTACAAACTCGGCACGGTCCGCCTGGAGATCGACGAGTGGCCTCTCATCCCGCCCTACCTGGAGATCGAAGCCGACGACGAAGCACAGGTGTGGGAAGCGGCGGCTGCACTCGGCCTCGCGAGCGACCGTCTCACCTCCATCAACACCACCAAGGTCTACAGCCTGTACGGCATCGACCTTGAAAGCATCACCGACCTGCGGTTCGCGTAGGTGGACATCCGCATCTCCCGACCAGGGCGTCCGGCCCTGGCCGGACCGAGAGGGAGCACCATGCACGATCTGTCCAGCCTGCCGGTCGAGGTACGACCGGACAGGACCTTGCGCGTGAAAATCATTGACGCGTGTGGTCTCGCCTGTTCCTTCTGCCACAACGAAGGAACCCCCGTGGCTACCGACAACACGGACCGACCCCCCGAACAGTTCACGGACACCCCGGGCCGTTCTGGACGGGTCTCCCTCTACCTGCGCACCAACGGTGCCGACTTCCTTCCGGCCCGGATCGCCGCCGACGCCGAGTTCGCCCTCGCGCTCGCCGCCGTACGCGGCGCACTGACGACAACAGAAGTGCACTTCACCGGCGGTGAGCCCACTCTTCACCCGGACCTCCCCGGCCTTGTGGCCGTGGCCCGCCGCCTGGGCCTCACCGTTGGACTCACCTCGAACGGCGAGGCCGGTGCCGCCGTACTGCCGGCTG
>NZ_KL585387.1:117930-120675 GCF_000721935.1 Streptomyces sp. NRRL WC-3549 | reverse complement strand
GTACTGCCGGCTGCCGCAGCCGCTGGTCTCGACCGCATCAACCTCTCTGTCTTCGGAACCACGCCCGAGGAGCTCGCTGCCGTGCAGGGGCCTCGCTTCGCCTCTCCCAAGCTTGCTGCGCGCAAGCTCACCGCCCTCGACGCCACGATCGAGGCCGCGACCGCGCACGGGGTAAAAGTGTCCGCGAACATCGTGATTCCCGACCGCAGTCACGTCGACCGTGTACTCCGGATCATCGAACGGCACGGCCGTGCCGTCATCGTGCGCATGCTCGTGTCGCTGGAGGACGGAGGGGCGTCCATCGACGCCATGCAAGCCGTCGTCGACCACCTCGGCGCCGTACCGGTCAGCCGCATCGTCACAGCCGGGGCATCCGACCAACGCGTGCGCTATCGCCTCCCGGACGGGCGCACGCTCTACGCCAAGAGCATCCGCCCTGCACGGCTTCCCGAGACATGCACCGGATGCAGGTTCAACAACGACCGGGACTGCCAGGAGGGTTACTACGGGGTCCGGCTGTACCGGGCCGCGGACGGCCCCTTCATGGTCGGAGTGTGCATCCGGCGTATGGACCTGTGTATGAGCCTTGGCGAATTCGTCATGAGCCAGCGGTGCCACGAGGTGGCCGCATTCCGTGCCGACGAGGCAGCGCGTCTTACGAAACTGCACGCCACGACGTTACGCGCCGGATAGGACCGCGCCTGCCGGTTAGGACACTGGTTCAGAGGAGGTTGGCCCGGCAACTGACCTGCCCCCGACAGGATCGTTCGACTTGTCAGTGACCAGCTCGGGCCGCCGAGGGCGGCGACCAGGAGCACCGCCACCCGACCGCTCGGCGCTCCTTGGGAGTCAGGAGTGACGATCAGCCCACCCGCGTCGGGATCCCGCCACCACCGGCCCCCCTCTTCAGCGGTACGGAGAGGGGGCCTCGGGTGGGCCGGGGTGTGCTGGGGCCGGGCTCAGTACGACTTGGGCAGGCCCAGCGACTGGTGGGAGACGTAGTTCAGGATCATCTCGCGGCTGACGGGCGCGATCCGGGCGACGCGGGCCGCCGTGATCAGGGAGGCGAGGCCGTACTCGCGGGTGAGGCCGTTGCCGCCGAGGGTGTGGACGGCCTGGTCCACGGCCTTCACACAGGCCTCGCCGGCCGCGTACTTGGCCATGTTGGCGGCCTCGCCGGCGCCGATGTCGTCGCCGTCGTCGTACAGCCGGGCCGCCTTCTGCATCATGAGGCGGGCCAGTTCCAGGTCGATGTGGGCGGTCGCGAGGGGGTGCGCGATGGCCTGGTGGGAGCCGATGGGGGCCTTCCACACCTGGCGGGTTCGGGCGTACTCGACGGCCTTGGCGAGCGCGTACCGGCCCATGCCGATGCCGAAGGCGGCGGTCATGATCCGCTCCGGGTTGAGCCCGGCGAACAGCTGGAGGAGTCCGGCGTCCTCCTCTCCCACGAGCGCGTCGGCGGGGAGCCGTACCTCGTCCAGGACCAGATCGAACTGCTTCTCCGGCGCCTGGAGTTCCATGTCGATCGGGGAGCGGCCGAAGCCGGGGGTCTCGCGGGGGACGATGAAGAGGCAGGGCTTCAGCTTGCCGGTACGGGCGTCCTCGGTGCGGCCGACGACGAGCGTGGCGTCCGCGATGTCGACGCCGGAGACGAAGACCTTGCGGCCGGTGAGGACCCAGTTGCCGCCGTCCCGGCGGGCGGTGGTGGTGATGCGGTGGGAGTTGGACCCGGCGTCGGGTTCGGTGATGCCGAAGGCCATGGTGAGGGTGCCGTCGGCGAGGCCGGGCAGCCATTGCCGCTTCTGGTGCTCGGTGCCGAAGCGGGCGATGACGGTGCCGCAGATGGCGGGCGAGACGACCATCATCAGCAGCGGAGACCCGGCGGCGCCCAGCTCCTCCAGCACGATGGAGAGTTCGGCCATGCCGCCGCCCCCGCCGCCGTACTCCTCGGGGAGGTTGACGCCGAGGTAGCCCAGTGCGGCGGCGTCGGACCACAGCTCGCGGGGGTGGGAGCCCGCGCGGACCACGGAGGTCATGTAGTCGCGCCCGTAGCGCTTGCCGAGCGCGGCGACGGCGGCGCGCAGGGCCTGGTGCTCTTCGGTTTCTAGGACGGTGCTCATGCGTTCTCCTCCGGTGCGGTGGCCGAGGGGGCGGTGGCCGAGGGTGCGGTGGCCGAGGCGGCGGTGGCCTCGGTGACGACGGCGAGCAGGGCACCGACCTCGACCTGGCGGCCGGGTACGGCGTGGAGCGCGGAGAGGGTGCCGGAGGCGGGGGCGAGGATGCGGTGCTCCATCTTCATCGCCTCCAGCCAGATCAGGGGCTGCCCGGCCTCGACCGCCGCGCCCGCCGCGAGCCCGTCCGCGAGGCGTACGACGGTGCCGGGCATGGGGGCGAGCAGGGAGCCGGGTTCGGTGCGTTCGGCGGGGTCGGTGAAGCGCGGCAGGGCGGTGAAGGCGTACGAGCCGGTGGCCGCGTCCACGTACACCCGGGAGCCGTGCGCGGCGACGGCGAAGTGCAGGGTGACGCCGCCCGTTTCGAGGGTGACGCGGTCCGGGGTGGCGGCGAGGACGCGTTCGCCGGTCTCCGGGAGGAGCGTGGCGCGTCCGGTGCGGTAGGCGATCTCGTACGTGGAGTCGTCGCCTTCCGCGCGGTAGCTCCTGACCTGGGGGCCGGAGGCGAGGTTGCGCCAGGCGCCGAAGCGGGCGGGGCCCGTGGGCGGCCGGGTGGCGGCCTGGGCGAGCGCGG
>NZ_KL585387.1:115386-117716 GCF_000721935.1 Streptomyces sp. NRRL WC-3549 | reverse complement strand
GAGCCGGACCTCACGCGCCGGGGCCGGGGCGGTGAGGCCGGCGAGGTGGCGGTCGTAGAAGCCGGTGTCCAGGCGTACGCCGGTGAAGTCCGGGTGGCGCAGGGAGCGGACCAGCAGGTCCCGGTTGGTGACCGGGCCGTGGATGCGGGCGCGTTCGAGGGCGCGGGCGAGGAGGCGTACGGCCTCGGTGCGGGTCGGGGCGTGGGCGACGACCTTGGCCAGCATCGGGTCGTAGTGCACCGGGACGGTGTCACCCCCGGTGTATCCGGTGTCGAGGCGTAGACCGGGCGCGTCCGGCACCTCGAACGAGAGCAGTGCTCCGGTCTGCGGCTGCCAGTCGCGGGCCGGGTCCTCGGCGTACAGCCGGGCCTCCACGGCGTGCCCGTGGGGTTCGGGCGGGGTGGCGGCGGGCAGGGGCCCGCCCTCCGCGACGCGTAGTTGCAGGGCGACCAGGTCGAGCCCGAACACCGCCTCGGTGACGGGGTGTTCCACCTGGAGGCGGGTGTTCATCTCCAGGAAGTACGGCCGGCCCTCGGCCGAGACGAGGAACTCGACGGTGCCCGCTCCCCGGTAGCCCACCGCCTGTGCGGCGGCGACGGCGGCCTCGTGCAGCCGCCCCCGCACCCCGTCGTCGAGCCCCGGCGCGGGCGCCTCCTCGATCACCTTCTGGTGGCGGCGCTGGAGCGAGCAGTCCCGGGTGCCCAGCGCCCACACCGCGCCCCGGTCGTCGGCCATGACCTGGACCTCGACGTGCCGGCCGCGTTCGACGTACGGCTCGGCGAAGACCTCGCCGTCACCGAAGGCCGCGACGGCCTCGGCGGTGGCCGCCGCCAGCTCCCCGGGCAGGTCGCCGAGTTCCCGGACGACCCGCATGCCGCGCCCGCCGCCGCCCGACGCCGCCTTGAGCAGCAGCGGCAGGTCCTCCGCGGTGGCGGCGGCCGGGTCCACGGGGGTCAACAGGGGCACCCCGGCTGTGGCCATCAGCTCCTTGGCGCGGGTCTTGGACGCCATCAGCTCGATCGCCTTGACCGGCGGCCCCACCCAGAGGAGTCCGGCGTCCTGCACGGCCCGGGCGAAGGCGGCGTTCTCGGACAGGAATCCGTACCCCGGGTGCACGGCGTCGGCCCCGGCGGCGAGCGCCGCCGCCACGACGAGGTCCCCGCGCAGATAGGTGTCGGCGGGCGCGGCCCCCGGCAGGCGTACGGCGGTGTCGGCCTCCCGTACGTGCAGGGCACCGGCGTCCGCGTCGGAGTACACGGCGACGGTGGCGATGCCCAGCTCCCGGCAGGTGCGGAAGATCCGGCAGGCGATCTCGCCCCGGTTGGCGACGAGGAGCGTACTGATCGTGGTCATGGGCCCTCACATCCGGAAGACGCCGAAGCCGCCGCGGGCGCCCTCGACCGGTGCCGTGTGGATCGCGGACAGGCACATCCCGAGGACGGTTCTGGTGTCGCGCGGGTCGATGACCCCGTCGTCGTACAGCCGCCCCGACAGGAACACCGGCAGGGACTCCGCCTCGATCTGCTGCTCGACCACGGCCCGCAGTCCGGCGTCGGCCTCGTCGTCGTAGGGCAGGCCCTTGGCGGCGGCGGAGGCGCGGGCGACGATCGACAGGACGCCGGCGAGCTGCTGGGGTCCCATGACGGCGGACTTGCCGCTGGGCCAGGCGAAGAGGAAGCGGGGGTCGTAGGCGCGTCCGCACATGCCGTAGTGGCCGGCGCCGTAGGAGGCGCCCATCAGGACCGACAGGTGCGGGACGCGGGAGTTGGAGACGGCGTTGATCATCATGGCGCCGTGTTTGATGATGCCGCCCTGCTCGTACTCCTTGCCGACCATGTAGCCGGTGGTGTTGTGCAGGAAGAGCAGCGGGATGTCGCGCTGGTCGGCGAGCTGGATGAACTGGGCGGCCTTCTGCGACTCCTCGCTGAACAGCACGCCCCGCGCGTTGGCGAGGATGCCGACCGGGTAGCCGTGCAGCCGGGCCCAGCCGGTGACCAGGCTGCTCCCGTACAGCGGCTTGAACGCGTCGAAGTCCGACCCGTCCACCAGCCGGGCGATCACCTCACGCGGGTCGAAGGGCACCTTCAGATCGCCGGGGACGACGCCGAGCAGCTCCTCCTCGTCGTACTTCGGCGGCTCGGCGGGCGGCGGGTCGGCGTGGGCCTTGCGCCAGTTGAGCCGGGCGACGATCCGGCGGGCCTGCCTCAGCGCGTCGGGCTCGTCCACGGCGAAGTGGTCGGCCAGCCCCGAGGTGCGGGCGTGCATCTCGGCGCCGCCGAGGGACTCGTCGTCGCTCTCCTCGCCGGTGGCCATCTTCACCAGCGGCGGCC
>NZ_KL585387.1:113828-115190 GCF_000721935.1 Streptomyces sp. NRRL WC-3549 | reverse complement strand
CCCCCCCCCCCCCCCCCCGCCGAGGAAGACCTTCGACCGCTCCTTGATCATCACGGTGTGGTCCGACATGCCGGGGACGTACGCCCCGCCCGCCGTGGAGTTGCCGAAGACGACGGCCACGGTGGGGATGCCGGCCGCCGAAAGGCGGGTGAGGTCGCGGAAGAGCGCCCCGCCCGGGATGAATATCTCCTTCTGCGAGGGCAGGTCGGCGCCCCCGGACTCCACCAGGCTGACGCAGGGCAGCCGGTTGGCGAAGGCGATCTCGTTGGCGCGCAGGGCCTTCTTCAGCGTCCAGGGGTTGGAGGCGCCGCCGCGTACGGTCGGGTCGTTGGCCGTGATCAGGCACTCCACGCCCGCCACGATCCCGATGCCGGTGACCAGGGACGCCCCCACCGTGTGGTCGCTGCCCCAGCCGGCGAGCGGGGACAGCTCCAGGAACGGGGTGTCCGGGTCGACCAGCAGCTCGATCCGTTCCCGGGCGAGTAGCTTGCCGCGCCCCCGGTGCCGGGTCACGTACTTCTCGCCGCCGCCCGCGAGGGCCTTCGCGTGCTCGGCGTCCAGCTCCTCAAGTCTGGCCAGCATGGCCGCACGGTTGTCGGCGTATTCGGCACCGGCGGTGTCGAGTGCGGTGGGCAGGACGGTCATGCGGGCACCTCCGTGGAGTCGTCCAGCAGCGTCACGGGGACGGGCAGGCACCGGGAGCGCAGCCACTCCCCCACCGCCTTGGCCTGCGGGTCGAAGCGGGCCTGCGCGGCGACGCCCTCGCCGAGGAGACCGGGGACGACGAAGTTCAACGCCCGCAGGTTCGGCAGGACATGGCGTACGACGGGGAGGGCGGCGGTCTCCGGCAGCAGTTCCCGCAACCGTTCGACGGTCAGTTCATGGGCCAGCCACCGCCAGGCGTCGTCGCTCCGCACCCAGACGCCCACGTTGGCGTCGCCGCCCTTGTCGCCGCTGCGGGCGCCCGCGACCAGGCCGAGCGGGACGCTGCGGGTGGGCCCCGCGGGCAGCGGCGCGGGCAGCGGCGGCTCGTCGACGGGGGCCGGCTCCCGGTACCGTCCGGCGGCCGGGACGCGCTCCCTCCGCCCGTCCGGAAGGACCGCCACGTGGGCGACCTCGCCGGCCGGTACGGTTCCGGCCTCGAACACCCCGTAGGGGGCGCCCTTTCCGGGTGGCGCGGTGACGTGGAAGCCCGGGTAGCTGCCGAGGGCCAGTTCGACGGCCGCCCCGGAGACCGCGCGGCCGACCGTCTCGGCGTCCTGGTCGCGGACGACCAGCCGGAGCAGGGCACTGGCCGTCTCCTCGGTGGGCGCGTCGGGCCGGTCGGTGCGGGCCAGCTCCCACCTGTCTCTTATACACATC
>NZ_KL585387.1:110956-113673 GCF_000721935.1 Streptomyces sp. NRRL WC-3549 | reverse complement strand
GGTCGGTGCGGGCCAGCTCCCACCGCACGTCGGCGGGGGCCCGCCCCGCACGGGCGAGGGCGTCGGCGAACTGGTCCTGTACGAGCCGTGCCTTGGCCTCGACGTCGAGGCCGGTCAGCACGAAGACGACCTCGTTGCGCCAGCCGCCGAGCCGGGTCAGCCCGGTCTTCAGCGTGGGGGGCGGCGCCTCGCCGCGTACCCCGCTGATCCGCACCCGGTCGGGCCCGTCCGGGGTGAGGGTCACGGTGTCGAGCCGGGCGGTGACGTCGGGGCCGGCGTACCGCGCGCCCGAGGTCTCGTACAGCAACTGGGCGGTGACCGTGCCGAGGTCCACGACGCCGCCCGTGCCGTCGTGTTTGGTGACGACACCGGTCCCGTCCGCGTGGATCTCGGCGAGGGGGAAGCCGGGGCGGCGGACGTCGTGGTCCCGGAAGAACGCGTAGTTGCCCCCGGTGGCCTGCGTACCGCACTCCAGCACGTGCCCCGCGACGACCGCCCCCGCCAGCGCGTCCAGGTCGTCGGGCCCCCAGCCGAAGTGCGCGGCGGCGGGCCCGGTGACCAGGGCGGCGTCGGTGACGCGCCCGGTGACGACGATGTCGGCCCCGGCCCGCAGACAGGCGGCGATCCCGGCGCCGCCGAGGTAGGCGTTGGCGGTGAGACACCCCTCGGGGACCGGGAGGGCGTCGCCCTCGACGTGGGCGACGCGTACGGGCAGCCCGGCCTTCTCCGCGATCTCCCGTACGGCGTCGGCGAGTCCGGCCGGATTGAGCCCCCCGGCGTTGGTGACGATCCTGACGCCCCGCTCGTGGGCGAGGTGGAGGTTCTCCTCCAGTTGCCGCAGGAAGGTGGAGGCGTACCCGCGTGCGGGGTCCTTGAGCCGGCCGCGGCCCAGGATCAGCAGGGTGAGTTCGGCGAGGTAGTCCCCGGTCAGGACGTCGAGCGGGCCGCCGGTGAGCATCTCGCGTACGGCGTCGAAGCGGTCGCCGTAGAAGCCGGACGCGTTGCCGATCCGCAGCGGCGCCGTCATCGCTCGCCCTTTTTCGGGGCGCGCCCCGCTCCCGCCGGACCGGCGAAGGCCTGGGCGATGTCCAGCCACCGGTCGGCGTCGGGCCCCACGGCCGTCAGGGCGAGGTCGTCGCGGTGGGCGCGCCGGGTGACCAGCAGGCAGAAGTCGAGCAGGGGGCCGGTGACCCGCTGGGCGGCGTCCTGCGGCCCGTACACCACCGTCTCGCCCTCCAGGCCCCTGAGTTCGACCCGGAAGGGCCAAAGGGGCGGCTGTTCACCGCGTACGGCGTAGGCGTGGTCCCGGGCCCGTACACCGATCCGGGCCACATGCCGCAGCCGGGAGGTCGGCCGCCGGTGCGCGCCGAGCGCGTCGGCGACGTCCTGGCCGTGCGCCCAGGTCTCCATCAGCCGCGCGGTGGCCATCGAGGCGACGCCCATGGGCGGCCCGTACCAGGGGAGCCTCGTACCGGGCGGCGCGGCCCGCAATGCCTCCTGGAGCCGGGCTCTTCCCTCCCGCCACCGGGCGAGCAGCTCCTCCACGGGCAGCAGCGCCACGATCTCCCCGGCCGCCTCGTCGACGAAGGTCTCCGGGCGGGCGAGCGCCTTCTCGACCTCGGCGGGGAAGGCCTCGGGCTCGGTGACGGCGGTCAGTGCGACCGTGTCGGTCCAGTACAGGTGGGCGATCTGGTGGGCGACGGTCCAGCCCTCGGCGGGGGTCGGCGCGGCCCACTCCTTGGCGCTCGCGCCGGCGACCAGCAGGTCCAGCTCCTCGCTCTCCTGACGCAGGTCGTCGAGCACGGCGGCGGTCACGGCCGATGCATCGGGCACGGTGCGCTCCCCTCGGGGCGTGGCGGTGTGCCCCGGAGCATGCCAGCGCGCCGGAAAACAATCAAGCATGCTTGCATGATTTTTGGAGGCCGACCTGCCGGGCCCAGATCATGGAGGCAGCTCCCGGACGGCCGACGGTCAGGACCGCCCGCCCGGCCGACCCCGGGACCCTCAGATCTCGCGGCCGCTCCTCAGGTGCGGCAGGAGTACGAGGGGCTGCGGCTCGACCTGGCGGACAACGTGGGCGTCGTCCTGGCGGACCGCCGCCGAACCGACCGCCGAACCGACCGGCTCCGCACGCTCGACCGGCGGGACCACCGGGCGACCACCTTTGCCGCCCGGCCTCTCCGCCTCCCGCGTCCTGCCCTTCGACGCCTGGGTTCCGCTACTCGGCCCGGTCGCCCTCGGCCTGGGACGGCTGGGTCCTCGGGGTGTCGGGACGGGTCTCGGTCCCGGCCGCCCGGCCGCGTTCCGTGGCGTCGTCGTCGCGTTCGCCCTCGGCCTGCGAGGGCGTGTGGGCGTACAGCCCGTCGTACTCATCGGTGGCCTTCTCGGTTCCCACGGGCAGGCCTCCTTCCTCGGCTCTTCGTCCCCTTCTCCATCGTGCCTCCCCCGACCGTGGCCCGCACCGCGCCCATGCTGGCGCCGATCACCAGGGCGATCGCCAGGGCGTCGGTCGTCGAGAGGGCCTGGTCGAGGATGAGGAAGCCGGCCAAGGCCGCGATCGCCGGTTCCAGGCTCATCAGGACCGCGAAGGTGGGCTCGGGGAGACGGCGCAGGGCCATGAGCTCCAGGGTGTACGGGAGGACCGAGCTCAGCAGCGCCACGGCCGCGCCCAGCCCCAGGGTGGACGGGACCACCAGCTTGGGGCCGGACTCCATGAT
>NZ_KL585387.1:92590-110678 GCF_000721935.1 Streptomyces sp. NRRL WC-3549 | reverse complement strand
CGCCCGCCCGCGGGAAGCGGCGGCCGGTGCGGGCGCTGAAGACGATGTACGCCGCCCACATCGCGCCCGCCCCCAGGGCGTACGCCGCGCCGACCGGGTCGAGCCGGTCGAAGCCCCCGCCACTGAGCAGGACCACACCGCCGAGCGCGAGCCCCGCCCAGACGAGGTTGAGCAGACGGCGGGACGCCACGACGGACAGGATCAGCGGCCCCAGCACCTCCAGGGTGACGGCGGCGCCCAGCGGAATCCGGTCGGCGGCCTGGTAGAAGAGGGTGTTCATGCCGCCCATGGCGACGCCGAACGCGACCACCGTGCCCCAGTCCGCACGGGAGTGGCCGCGCAGGGAGGGACGGCAGACGACCAGCAGCACCACCGCGGCGGCTGCCAGGCGCAGGGTGACGACGCCCAGCGCACCCGCCCTCGGCATCAGCAGGACCGCGATCGCCGCCCCGAACTGGACGGAGAGGCCGCCGGCCACCACGAGGGCGACCGGCCCCAGCGTCCTACCGCGGGCGCTTCGCCGTGGACCTTCGGGGCCCGGGGCGTCGAGCGCGGTCACCGCCTCGGGCACACCGACGGCCGCCGTCTGGGCGGCGGTGTGCGAGTCGTTCACTTGGGAACCTGGACCTTTCGGGACGTCGGCTGGGTGCGGGAAGCCGCACGGCACCACGGTAGGGACCCGCGTGCGCCAAGTGAAATGTCCGATGTGCTCGCGTTATGCTCCACACGCATGAGCACCCACCACGGCCCCGGACGCGGTATCGACGTCAGGCACCTGCGGGCCTTCCTGGCCGTGGCCGAGGAGGGCAGCGTCACCCGGGCTGTCTCCCCAGCCGGTCGTCTCCCGCACGCTCGCCGCCCTGGAGGACCACCTGGGCGTGCGGCTCGTGGACCGGTCCACCCACCACCTGGCGCTCACCCCCGAGGGCACCGTCTTCCGGGACAAGGCGGCCCTCGCGGTCAGCGCCTTCGACGACGCCGTCACCCCCGGCCCGCCCCGCCCCCGGCCGCTTCGGCTCGGGCACGCCTGGTCGGCGCTCGGCCCGTACACGACACCGCTGCTGCGCACCTGGCACCGGCGGTGCCCGCGGACCCCGCTGGAGCTGCGCCGCATCGACGACCGCACGGCCGGTCTCGCGCGGGGCGAGGTCGACGCGGCGGTGCTGCGGGGGCCGGTGGACACCCCGGGGATCGTCACCGAGGTGCTGTACACGGAGAGCCGGGTGGCCGCCGTCACGGCGGACGGGCCGCTCGCCGCCCGCCCCTCGCTCTCCCTCGCCGACCTGGCGGACGGTCCGGTCGTCCTGAACACCGTGTCGGGGACCACCACGCTCGACCTGTGGCCCCCGGACGCCCGGCCCGCCACCGCCCTCGCCGTCGCCAACACGGTCCTGCTGGCCCGCCGCGACGGGCCGGCGCACCCGGCCCTTCCCGGACTGCTCGACCTCGCACGGGAGATCGTCACCTGGGACGGGCAGTGAGCCGGTGCCGCGGCCGGAAGTGCTCCGCCCGGCGGGCCCGGTGCGCGCCGGTGGGCGGGCCCGCTACTTCGCGCAGACCTGCTTGTCGCCCTCGACGCGCTGGATCTCTTCCGGTGCCTGCTTCGGGGCGCTGAGCGGGGTGCCCGCCTGTACGAAGTCGGGGCCCAGGGTGAGGACCATCGGGTCCATCTCGCCGGCGTCCGTCGTCGTGGGCTTCAGCGCCGACGCCGACAGGCCCATCATGTCGGCCATGCGGCGGGCCTGGTCGGCCTGGTTGGGGGCGTAGACGAGCTGGGTCTTCTTGACCTTCTCCGGCGCGTTCGACTTGTTGGTGGACTTCAGCACGCCCTCGGTGTTCTGCAGCCAGTCCAGGGCGTTCTGCGCGGAGCCGGCCGGGGCGCCGCCGTTGTAGACGTCGACCCGCACGTCCGCCGGGGCCGCCATCTCGCCCTTCAGCTTGGCGGCGTCCTTCTCCTTCGCCGCGGCCTTCTTCTGCGCGGCGACCTCGGTGAAGGAGACGTCCTCACGCATCATCGAGAAGACCTGCGGCGCCTTCGACCTGTCCAGGACGACCGTGGCCTTGTCGTCCGGGTTGTCCAGCACCGGGACCGTGGTGAACGTGATGTTCTTCGGGTCGACCGAGGCCAGCTCCATGCCCAGCTTGCGCAGTTCGTTGATGTCGCCGATCTTGTCGTCGACGGTGAGCGCCTTGGTGGCCGCCTCCGCCAGCGTCCACATCTTGGTGGGGCTGGTCAGGGTGTCGTTGGACTTGAGCTTGCGCACCAGCGAGCTCAGGAACTGCTGCTGGAGCTCGATGCGGCTGAGGTCGCTGCCGAATCCGACGGAGTACCGGGTGCGCAGGAAGGACAGCGCCTCCTCGCCCTGGAGGGTGTGCTCGCCCTTCGTGAGGTTCAGGTGGGACTTCTTGTCGTTGATGTCCTTGGCCAGGCAGACGTCCACGCCGCCGACGGCGTTGGTCAGGGTCTTGACCGCGTTGAAGTCGGCCACCATGAAGTGGTCGACCTCCATGCCGGTGAGTTCGGTGATGGTGCGCATCGTGCAGCTGGGGGTGCGGTCGGACTGCCCGAGGCTCGTGTTGAAGCGCTGGCCCTCGGTGCCCGGGATGGTCTTCGTCGAACCGTCGTCCTGCTTGGTCGGGCAGTCCGGGACGGTCGCTATCAGGTCGCGCGGAACGCTCAGCGCGGTGGCGTTCGTCCGGTCCTTGGAGACGTGGAAGAGGATCGTGGTGTCGGCGTGGCCGACGCTCTCCTTGTCCCCGTAACCCTCGTTGCCCTCGCCGGTGCGCTTGTCGGTGCCGATCACCAGGACGTTGATCGGCCGGTCCTTGCTGAAGCCGCCGGTTCCCGCGCCGTCGCTGGAAAGCGCGGTGATGTTGCCGTTGAAGTGCTGGTACACGAGGTAGCCCGCCGTGGCGGTGCCCACCAGCAGGAACGCCAGTACACCGCCGGTCCACACCAGCGCCTTCTTCTTGCCGGTCCTGCCGGACCTGCCGGGTTTCCCGGCCTTCCCGGCCCTCCTGGACCGCGCCGGCCCGGTCCCGCGGCGCCCCGGTGCCGACGCGTCGCCCCGGCCCGCCGCCCGGCCGCCGGACCCGCGTTCCGGCGGTGCGCCGCCCCGGCCGCCGCCCCTGCGCCCGCCGCGCTGTCCGGGTACGGAGGCCCGCTCGTCCGGCGGTTCGGTGGTACCGGGGGCCTCGCGGCGGCGTGAGGCGGGCGCAGCGGTCCGGGAGGCCGGGCCGCCGGTGCGGGACGAGGAGGAGGGGCCGGACGGCGTGGGCGTTCGCTCTTCGGAAGGGGTCAGTCGCAGTTCGTAGTCGCCGGTGTCCGGATTGAGTACCCACTGGTCTGCGGGGTCGATGTCCTCGTCCCGCCCACGGCCTTGCGTGTCCACGGTTGCCTGTGTCCTCCGTCGGGGCCACGCGGCGCCTCCCCTCAAGGCGCCCGCGGTGTGTCTTACGGCAGTGCCGCGACCCGAGGTCGGCTGCACCGGAGCGCTCACACTAGCGGCCCACCCGCCCTCAGGCGACGATCGTGACAAATCCCGCTCCGCACAAACGACATATCGCCATATTCGCTACTGGTTCACCATGCAAATCCAGCCACCTGACCCGCCGCACCCTCCGAGAGCCCCCACCGCCGTCGATTTCAAGACAGATTCCAAACATAAGTGGCCACAAGGGATCGCCAAACGCGGCGTCAATTCTCCTATAGTTGCCGTTACTTGATCAGGAACAATCAGCTCCTGCTGCGGTTCTTTCACCGAAGCCGCCCCGATGCGCCCGGATTGTCCCTGCCCCCCGAACCGTCCGCCCCGAGGACTCCGATTGCGCCCTTCACTCCGGCCAACCGCGCTCGCCCTGCTGATCTCGGCAGCCGTCACCGGTGCCCTGTGCCTGTGGGCGGTGACCGCGGCGCCCGCCTCGGTACGGGCCCCCTTGTCCTGGGGAGCGGGCGCCGCGGCCGTGCTGCTGTGCGTCTCGGTGACCGTCGCCGTCCACTCCCTGGCCACCGCGCGCGCCCTGCGGGCCCTGCGGACCGCCGACTCCGAGCGCTTCACCGCCGAGACCTCACGCCTCGTCTCGGCCTCCGCGGCCGAGGCGCAGCGCTTCACCGCCGAGACGGCCCGCATCAAGGCGACCGCCGCCGCCGAGGCCTCCCGGATCACCACCGAGACCGCCGAGCGGGTCGCCCGCCTGACGTCCGAGGCCGAGGCCGAGCAGGCCCGCCTCACCGACGAGGTCGCCCGGCTCTCCGCACGTGCCCGCCGCAGCGAGACCGAGCGTTCCGCCGCCCTCGCGGCCTGCGCCAACGCCGCGGGCCGTATGCAGGCGCTGGCCACCGGCATGCTGGCCGACCTGCGCGAGATGGAGCACCGGCACACCGCCGACGACGTGCTCGGCGACCTCCTGCACCTGGACCACCGCACCGCCCAGGCGGGCCGGCTGGCCGACTCCGTCGCCGTCCTCACCGGGGCCCGCTCCGGGCGGCGTTGGGCGAAGCCGATCGTGATGGAGTCGATCCTGCGGGGCGCGATGGGCCGTATCGGCGGCTACCAGCGCATCCGCCTGCACTCCACCAGCGACGTGGCGATCGCCGGGCACGCCGCCGAGGGCGTCATGCACGCCCTGGCGGAACTCCTCGACAACGCCGCCAACTTCTCGCCGCCCACCGCCGAAGTCCACGTGTACGTCGAGGAGGTCCCGGCCGGGGTCGTCATCACCGTCGAGGACAGCGGTCTGGTGATGAGCGACGTCCAGCTGCGTCGCGCCGAGCGTGCCGTCTCGGCCCGGAACCAGGACCTCGCCGGTCTGTCCGGTACCCGCCTCGGGCTCGCCGTCGTCGGCCGGCTGGCCCGTAAGCACGGTCTGACCGTCTCCTTCCGGCCGTCGGCGCGCGGCGGCACCGGTGCCCTGATGATGCTGCCGCAGGAGCTCGTCTCCCGCGCCCCCCTCGCGCCCGGCGCGCCCGCCCCCGCACGCCCGGAACCGGAGCCGGTCCACACCTCGGCCCGCCCCCAGGACGCCACTGCGGCCCAGGGCGGTTCCGGGCCGGACGCCCCCGCGCAGGACACCCCGGACCAGGACTCCGCCCGCCCCGCCTCCGCGCCGGGGGGCGACTCCGAGACCACCGGGTCCCTCCCCCAGTTCGGCGAGAGCGGCCTGCCCAAGCGCCGCCGCGGCCGCACCCTGGCCGCCGCCGAAGCCCGCAACGGCAACGCCGCCCCCGGCGGATCCGATTCCCCCAGGCCCCGTACCACCGACCCGAAGGTGCAGGCGGCACGCTTCAGCACCTTCAGCCAGGCGGTCCGGGCCAACTCCCCGCACCCGGAAGGCAACACCCGATGACCGCGACCACCGACGAGAAGCTCAACTGGCTGCTGGAGGGGCTGCTGGAACGCACACCCGGCGCCCGGCACGCCCTGGTCCTGTCCCGGGACGGCCTGAAGCTGTGCCGTACGCCCGAGCTCTCCGTCGACCAGGCCGACCAGCTCGCCGCGATCTCCGCCGGTATCCAGAGCCTGTCGCACGGCGCGTCCGTGGAGTTCGGTGACGGCACCGGCGGCGTGCGCTCCGCGATGGCCGAGTTCTACGGCGGGGTGCTGTTCATCGTCGAGGCGGGCGCCGGCGCCCATCTCGCGGTCGTCGCCGCGGAGGACTCCGACGTCGGCCTCGTCGGCCACAACATGAGCGAACTCGTCGAGCAGCTCGGCGAGCACCTGGTGGCCCCGCCGCGCACCTCCGACGGGACCGACGCGGTGGCCGGGGCCACGGAATCCGCGGACGTATGACGTCGGCGCCGCGACCCCGCCCCGGGCGTGACGACGCCCCGGACCGGCTGTACACCCTCACCGGGGGCCGCAGCCGGTCCGACTCGGACGCGTTCGACCTGGTGACCCTGGTCGTCGCCGAGTGCGACCCGGCCCCCGGGATGCAGTCGGAACACGCCGCGATCCTGCGGATGTGCGAACGCCCCACCGCCGTCGTCGAGATCTCGGCCACCCTGAATCTGCCCGTCGGCATCGTCCGCATCATGCTCTGCGACCTGCTCGACACCGGCCGGATCAGCGCACGCCATCCCCGTACTGCCCGTGTCGCGGACCAGCTCCCCGACACCGACACCCTGGAACAGGTGCTCGTTGGACTCCGCAACCTCTGACCGTGCCGCTCTGCAGGCGACGGCCGACAACGGACTGAAGATCGTCGTGGTCGGCGGCTTCGGGGTCGGCAAGACCACCATGGTCCGCTCCGTGAGCGAGATCCGTCCGCTCAACACGGAGGAGACCATGACCCGCGCGGGCGAGGCCGTCGACGACCTCGACGGTGTGGACTCCAAGACGTCCACCACGGTCGCCTTCGACTTCGGCCGCATCACGCTCGACGCGCGTTCGGTCCTCTACCTCTTCGGCGCCCCCGGCCAGGAACGCTTCTGGTTCCTGTGGGACCGCCTCTTCTCCGGGACCCTGGGAGCCGTCGTCCTCGTCGACACCCGGCGGCTCGCGGACTCCTGGTACGCGATCGACCGGCTGGAGCACCACGGCACGCCGTTCATCGTCGCGTGCAACGACTTCGGCGGCCCGCTCCACACCGAGCAGCAGATCCGTGAGGCGCTGGACCTCTCCCCGGACGTCCCGCTCGTCGAGTGCGACGCCCGGGACCGCTCCTCCAGCAAGTACGTCCTGATCACACTCGTCGAGCACCTGCACGCCCTGTCCGTCGCCCGCGCCCGGGGCGGCCACGGGGCCGCCGGGGCCGGCGACCAGCCCCTGGCCGCCCTGACCCCGGAGCCCAACCCGTGACCCAGTGCCCGCACGCGGCAGGTGCCACCTCCGGCGCCGTCGACCTCTCCAGCCCGCGGTTCCAGGCCGAACCCGTCGAGCTGTACCGGGCGATCAGGCGCGACCACGGGGCGGTCGCACCGATCGTCCTGCCCGGGGACGTCCCCGCCTGGCTGGTCGTCGGCTACCGCGAGCTGCACCAGCTCACCAGCGACCCGGTGCTCTTCAGCCGCGACTCGCTCCTGTGGAACCAGTGGCCCCGCATCCCCGAGGACTGGCCGCTGATGCCGATGATCAGCCGGGACCAGCCCTCGATCCTCTACACCGTCGGCGAACGGCACAGCCGGCGCTCCGCCCTGATCAGCGGCGCGCTGGAGGCAGAGGACCCGTTCGAGCTCAAGCAGCACACCGAGGTGTTCGCGGACGGACTCATCGACGCCTTCTGCACGGCCGGCACCACCGACCTCATCGCCTCGTACGCGATGATGCTGCCCGTCCGGGTGCTGGCGAAGCTCTTCGGCTTCGACGACGACAAGGGGCCCGCCCTCGTCACCGCGATGAACGACATGATCAACGGCGGCCCGGACGCCCTCGCGGGGCAGCGCCACATCGCCACCTCCGTGTTCCAGCTGGTGGCCGAGCGGCGCGCCGCCCCCGGCGACGACGTGACCAGCCGCATGCTCGCCGGCACCTCCGGCTTCACGGACGAGGAGGTGGCCCGTGACCTCATGGTCATGATGGCCGCCGGCCACCAGCCGACGGCCGACTGGATCGGCAACTCCCTGCGCCTCATGCTCACCGACGACCGGTTCGCCGCCTCGCTCTCCGGCGGCCGGCACAGCGTCGCCGAGGCCATGAACGAGGTGCTGTGGGAGGACACCCCCTCGCAGAACATCGCGGGCCGCTGGGCCACCCGCGACACCCACCTCGGCGGCTGCCACATCAAGGCCGGCGACCTGCTGGTCCTCAGCCTGGCGGGGGCCAACTCCGATCCTCGGGTGCGCACGGACGGGACCGTCCTCACCGGCGGCAACAACGCCTTCTTCTCGTTCGGCCACGGCGACCACCGCTGCCCCTTCCCGGCACAGGAGATCGCCGAGACGGTCGCCCGTACGGCGATCGAGGTCATCCTCGACCGGCTGCCGGACGTCGACCTCGCCGTACCCGCAGACCAGTTGACCCGGCGGCCCTCCCCGTGGCTCCGCGGCCTGAAGGACCTGCCGGTCCGTTTCACTCCCACCCCCGCCCTTGGAGGCCAGCGATGACCGCGACGACCGCAGAACCGACCGGTGCCGTCGAGCAGGAACGTATCGTCCTGGACCCGTTCGTCGGGGACCTCCCCGGGGAGAGCGCCCGGCTGCACGCGGCGGGCCCGCTCGCGAAGGTCGAACTGCCGGGCGGCATACCGGTCTACGCGATCACCCACTACGCCGAGGCCAAGGCGGCCCTCACCGACGGCCGCCTGGTGAAGGACATCAACGTCTGGGGCGCCTGGCAGCGCGGTGAGATCCCGCTGGACTGGCCGCTGATCGGCCTGGTCAACCCGGGCCGCACCATGCTCACCGCGGACGGCGCCGAGCACCGCCGGCTGCGCGGACTGGTGGCCCAGGCCCTGACCGCCCGCCGGGTGGAGCGCCTGCGGGCGGGGATCGAGGCCCGCACGAAGGTCCTGCTGGACCGCCTCGCGGAGCGCCCGGCGGGTGAGAGCGTGGACCTCAAGGCCGAGTTCGCCTACCCGCTCCCGATGAACGTCATCAGCGAGCTGATGGGCGTCGACTCCGCCGACCTGCCCGAGATGAAGCGCCTCTTCGACAGGTTCTTCTCCAACCAGACCCCGCCGTCCGAGGTGCCGAAGACGATGGCGGGCATCCACACGCTGTTCTCGCGCATCCTCGACGAGAAGAAGCAGTCGCCGGCCGACGACCTCACCTGGGCGCTGCTCAACGCCTCCGAGGACGGCGACCACCTCACCGACGACGAGATCCTCAACACCCTGAAGCTGATCATCGCCGCCGGTCACGAGACCACGATCAGCCTGATCGTGAACACGGTCGTCGCCCTGGAGCGCCACCCGGAGCAGCGCCGGGCCGTACTGGCCGGCGAGGCGAGCTGGGACGGTGCGATCGAGGAGGCGCTGCGCTGGTCCGCGCCGACGTCGCACATCCTGATCCGGTTCGCCACCGAGGACGTCCAGGTCGGCGACCGGATCCTGCCGAAGGGCGAGGGCACCATGATCTCGTTCGCCGCCCTCAACCGCGACGAGAAGCAGTGGGGCCCCACGGCGACGGAGTTCGACGTCACCCGCTCCCCCAACCGGCACATCTCCTTCGGTCACGGCCCGCACGTCTGCCCGGGCGCCGCCCTGTCCCGGCTGGAGGCCGCCGTCGCCCTGCCCGCGCTGTACGAGCGGTTCCCCGGCCTGGCACTGGCCGTCGACCCGTCCGAGCTGCGCAACAAGCCGATCGTGACCCAGAACGACCTGTACGAGCTTCCCGTCACCCTGGGTTGACCGGCACGCCCCGGGGGTGCCGTCGGCGCCCCCGGGGCGGCCGTCCACGGGCCGGAGCGCGCGTCTCATCCGACGGACACCGTTCCCGGACCGTGTATCGGAGGGACTACGCTCCGGCTCGTGGCCGATATCCAGATTCCCGCTGACATCAAGCCCGCCGACGGACGTTTCGGCGCCGGACCCTCCAAGGTGCGGACGGAGGCGCTCGACGCGCTGGCCGCCACGGGCACCTCCCTCCTCGGTACGTCCCACCGCCAGGCCCCGGTCAAGAACCTGGTCGGCGAGGTGCGTGACGGTGTGCGCAGCCTCTTCTCCCTCCCCGAGGGCTACGAGGTGATCCTGGGCAACGGCGGCTCCACCGCCTTCTGGGACGTCGCGACGCACGGTCTCATCGAGAACAGGTCCCAGCACCTGAGCTTCGGCGAGTTCTCGTCCAAGTTCGCCAAGGCGGCGAAGCTCGCCCCGTGGCTCGCCGACCCGACCGTGATCGCCTCCGACCCGGGTACCCACCCCGACCCGCGGGCCGAGGAGGGCGTCGACGTCTACGCCCTCACCCACAACGAGACCTCCACCGGTGTCGCCGCCCCCGTCAAGCGGGTCGCGGGCGCCGACGAGGGCGCGCTCGTCCTGGTGGACGCCACCTCCGGCGCGGGCGGCCTGCCCGTCGACATCACCGAGACGGACGTCTACTACTTCGCCCCGCAGAAGTCCTTCGCCTCCGACGGCGGCCTGTGGATCGGCGTGTTCTCCCCGGCGGCCCTGGAGCGCGCGGCGCGGATCCACGGCTCCGGCCGGCACGTCCCGGAGTTCTTCTCGCTGCCCACCGCGATCGACAACTCCCTGAAGAACCAGACGTACAACACCCCGGCGCTGGCCACCCTCTTCCTGCTGAACGAGCAGCTGAAGTGGCTGAACTCCCAGGGCGGCCTGGACTTCGCCACCGGCCGCACGGCCGCGTCCTCCCAGGCGCTGTACGGCTGGGCGGAGGACTCCAAGTACGCCACCCCGTTCGTCACCGATCCGGCGAAGCGCTCGCAGGTCATCGGCACGATCGACTTCGAGGACGGCGTCGACGCGGCGGCCGTCGCCAAGGTGCTCCGGGCCAACGGCGTCGTGGACACCGAGCCGTACCGCAAGCTGGGCCGCAACCAGCTGCGCGTGGCGATGTTCCCGGCGATCGACCCGGCGGACGTCCAGGCGCTGACGGCGTGCGTCGACTACGTGATCGACCAGCTGTAACGGCACATCCCGGACGGCCCTGCGCACATCCGTGCGCGGGGCCGTTTCCGCTGCCACCCGACAGGGTGATCCCCTGCCTGCGGGACGGCCCGGGGCACCCCGTTCTACGATGATGGCCTCGACACCAGCCATGCCAGGAGGCCCGCAATGTCTGCAGCAGCAGTCGAGCACCCCTGTGACGATGAGCCGGAACCCATGCTCGTGACGGCGAACCGCCTCATGGAGCGGCTTCCGGGGCATCGCGTCGAGATCATCGGAGGCGTCATCACCGTGGCCCCACCCCCGGACGGCCCGCACGCCCGCGCTCTGACCAAGATCATGCGGCCCTTCATCGCGGCCGGGCTCGACGACGGAGAGACGGAGGTCCTCCAGGCCGTCGGCCTCTGGCTGCCCGGCAGCCCCGAGGACTACGCCGTCCCGGACCTGGCGATCGTCGACGCCGACTTCGACGCGCACCTGATCGAGAACAACTGCTACGACCCGGCCGTCTTCCGCCTCGTGCTGGAGGTGACCTCGGGCAACTACAAGAACGACCTGCGCAACAAGGTCGCCGCGTACGCCGAGGCCAAGATCCCGGTCTACGTGATCATCGACCGCAGGCACGGCCGGGTGCACGTCCTCACCGAGCCCACCGGCTGCGGCTACGACAACCACGAGGTGTACGCCCCCGGCCAGACGGCCGCGCTGCCCGGCTCGATCGGGGCCGAGGTGACCCTCGACGTGGCGGCCGCGGTAGCCGCCGGGCGCCCGCGCGCCTGAGGAGTGTCGGAGGGGGCTGCGGGCGTCAGCACGGCCCGCCCGCGCCCGGTCCGGTGACGCGGAGCACGAGGACGGCCACGTCGTCGGAGCGCGGGGCGTCCCCCAGTCTGCGGGAGATCGCCTCCAGGAGTTCCGGCAGGGGCCGGTCCCCGTGCGCGGACAGCATCGCCTCCGCCTGCGCGATGCCGTCGTCGAGGTCGCTGCCGCGGCGCTCGACCAGACCGTCGGTGTAGAGCATCAGCACACTGCCCGGCGGGAGTTCGCGGGTGTGCTCTCGGCGCCACGGCCCGGCCGGCAGGCCCAGCAGCAGCAGGTCGTGCTCGCGCAGGACCGAGACGCGGCCGTCCGGCAGGCGCAGCAGGGGCGGTGTGTGGCCGGCGTTGGACCAGGTCAGCCGCCACCGGTCCGCGCCCGGGTCCAGACGGGCGTGCACGGCGGTGGCGCCGGGGCCGAGGGGGAGGACGGAGAAGGTGCTGTCGACGGCGGCCAGGGCGGCGGCGGGCGAGTGCGCGGGGTCCCCGAGGGTGGCCTGGCGCAGCATGCTGCGGGCCTGGCTCATCACGGCGGCGGCCCGCATGTCGTGGCCGATGACGTCGCCGATGGAGAGCATCAGCGCGGGCTGCCGGCCGGCCGTCCCGTCCGGCACCAGGTAGGCGTCGTACCAGTCGCCGCCGACCATGGCCTGGTCGGCGGCGGGCAGGTAGAGGGCCGTCATCTCCAGGCCGGGCACGGCGGGCAGGGCGGTGAGCATGGCCGACTGCAACTGCTCGGCGGCGCTGAGCCGGTTCTCCACGAAGAGCGTGCGCTCCACCGCCTGGCCGGCGTACCCCGCGACGGCCGTCAGGACCGCTTTCTCGGTGACGGTCAGGACGTGCGGCTCGGCCCAGCACCACGTCAGCACCCCGCGCCCGCGCGGCAGCGGGACGCACAGGACGGAGCGGAGGCCCCGGGCGTCGTAGGCGGCCACGGCCTCGGGGCCGAAGCCGTCGACGAGTGCGGCGTGGTCGGGCACGAAGACGGTGCGCTGCTCGCGCATCGCCTGGGAGCTGGGGAAGCGCGCGTTCCGTTCCAGCCGGTCGACGTCGGCCTCCGCCGACCGTACGGTGTCCGGGTCGGCCACCCGCCACAGCCCTCGCCCGTCGGCGAGCAGAAGCCCCACGTACGACGGTTCGGCCGGGCCCTCGAACAGGAGGCGCAGCCGTCGGACCAGGTCCGTGAGTTCGCGGGAGCGGCCCAGCTCGACCGAGGCGCGCAGCAGCACGCCGGCGTGGTCGCGGTCGCGCCGGATCTGCTCGGTGGCGATGCGCAGGCGCAGCTCCACCGAGCAGGCCGCGGACAGGTCGTCGAGGTCGCGCAGTTCGTCCTCGGACCACTCACGGGGCTCGTGGTCGATGGCGCAGAGCGATCCGAGGACGTGGCCGTCCGCGTCGGTCAGCGGCATGCCGGCGTAGGCGATGACCTGGAGGTCGGGAATGGCGAGGCTGGTGCAGGTGAGCCGGTGCAGCCGCGTGTCGTTGAGGATCAGCGGTTCGCCTCGGGCGACGACGTGCTGGCAGAAGGAGTGGCTCAGGGGTGTGTGCCGCCGTGCCGCCCAGGGCTCTTCCAGCCCGACCATGCCGGGGAAGACCTGCCGGTCGGGTTCCAGGATCGCCACCAGCGCGACGGGGACGCCCAGGGACCGGGCGACCATCCTGGCGAAGCGGTCCATGCCCGGATCGGCCGCCGCGGTGAGTCCGGCGAGCCGCAGGGCTTCCCGCCTTCCCAGTTCGTCCACGGAGGGTCCTTCGTCGATCGATCGGGGCTGTCCGCCGTCCCGCTCGTCCGCCGTGGGCCGGGGCGCCGTGGCGCCTCAGGCGGGAGCCGCACCCCACGGCCCCGGTCTCCCGGGCCGCACGTCCACCACCTCACCCCACGCGAACAGGGTGATTAAGACGGTATCGGACATCTCATTCCCTGGCATGGCCAGGGCGCGCGCCTCCCGGGGCCTCGCGCCGCCACCGCACCTCCCCGTCCTCCCGCTCTGCCGTGGGCTCCAGCCCGGCGGCCGCGGCCACCGCGGCGGACGCGGTGTGCTCCGGGTGGACATGGGCGACGACGGTGCGGACCGCTCCCCCGTCCAGCAGCCGGCGGACGAGCCCGGCCGCGGCCTCCTTGGCGTATCCCCGGCCCTGCCATCCGGAGCCCACCACCCAGGCCACCTCCGCCCGCGGTCCGCGCACGGTGGCCTGGACGTAACCGGCCAGACACCCCTCGGCACGGACCCGCAGCACCCAGTTCCACCACAGCTCGGCGGGGTCGGGCGAACCGGCGGCCTGCCTCGCGTAGCGGGCCCGCAGGGCTCGGGCGTCCTCGGGGCCGCCTCCCGTGTACGTGTGGAGGCCCGGGTCCGCGAGGACGACGGCCATCTCGTCCGCGTACACCGGGTCGAGCGGGACCAGGTCGAGGCGGCGGGTGGCGAAGGGCCGGGGCCCGGGAGGCGTCGTCATGCAGCGGGACCCTACGCCGGGCGCACCGGCCCGGCCGCCCCTTTTCATGCACCATGGGACATATGGAGACGATCCGCGAACTAGAGCCTTTTGTGAAGCAGTACACCGTCCTGCTCAGCAGCCGCAGGCCGGACGGATCCGCTGCCCGTACCCCCGTCAGCATCGCCGTCGAAGGCGACCACGCGTACATCCGTACGTTCTCCTCGGCCTGGAAGGTCGACCGGATGCGCAACCACCCCGTGGTGGAGATCGCGCCCTGCACCGTGCGGGGCGCTCCGACCGGGCCGCCGGTGAAGGCCTGGGCGCGGCTCCTGCCGCAGGGTTCGAAGGAGAACACGCACGCCGCCCGGACCCTGTCCCGGAAGTATCCGGCGCTCCAGGGTGTGGCCGTCCCGCTCACCCACCGGCTGAAGCGCGACCGCACCCTCCACTACGAGCTGCGGCCCTTCTCCGACGACTGACCGACGAGCGGAGGCGGGGAGGCCGCGCCCGGTCAGCCGCGCCGCTTCCGGAAGCCGAGGACGGCCAGGCCGATCACGGCGAGCAGCACCGCGCCACCGGTCACGGTGCCCTTGTCGGCCCGGTCCGCGCCCCCGCCACCGGCCCCCGAGGCCGCCTCGGAGGGCGATGCGCCACCGCCCTCCTTCTTCCCGTCGTACCCGTCCTCCGCCGTGGCCTCGACGCGCACGACCCGGCTGCCCTCCCCCTCGGAGCCGAACATCATCGCCGAGCCGTCGGCGGTGTACGTCACGGACTCGGACTGCCGCTGCAGCGGGGCCTGCACCGCGTGGTCGGCGCCGAGCCGGCCGTCCTCGAACACGTATCCCCGGGCGCTGAAGTAGGAGCGCAGCACCAGGTGCCCGCCGTCCGGCGAGAACGCGCCGTCCGTCACCCACGGCACCTCGCCGACCCGCCGGAACACGTTGGTGGTGCCCGTGGTCAGCTTCTTGGGGCCTTCGTAGAGCCCGCCGCCGCCCTCGTTCTTCGACGCGATGTAGACCCGGCCCGTCTTCGGATGGACCATCAGCGCCTCGGCGTTGCGGGGCCCGTCGGCGTACTTCACGTCGAACTGGGTGGCCTGCACGGTGGTGTCCGCGAGCTCCTTCGGTTCGGGGAAGCGGTAGATCCAGACGTGGTCCCAGGTGCCGTCGAGGTTGTCGCCGATGTCACCGACGTACAGGTTGCCGTCCGGTCCGAGCGATATCGCCTCCACGTCACGCGGCTCACCGACCCCGCGCATGGTGACCCTCGCGACGGTCTTCCCGGTCCGGGAGTCGACGGCGAAGACGTACGGCCCGTCGTCGCTGTCGTTGTGCGTCCAGTAGATCCCGGGGTGCAGGCGGCTGGCGGCGAGACCGCTGGACTCGGTGATCCGGGGGTCCTCGATCGTGAAGCTCTGATCGGCCTTCCCGTCGTCCGCCACGGCCGGTGACGTCCCGGCGCACAGCAGAACGACGGCAGCGGTGGCGGCGAAGCGGATCAGCGACGGTCTCATGCCACAAGTGTCCACCGTCACGTACCGGGCCGTAGCAGTGATCGGACATGATGTGGCCATGCGTTTTCTCTTCGTCGGCGACTCCATGACCATCGGGCGTTCCGGCGACTTCACCTGGCGCTACCGCATGTGGCAGCACCTGGAGGCGACGCTCGGCGACGGCGGCTACGCGATCACCGGCCCGCGCACCGAGCTGTACGACACCGAGGCCGGCGCCCCGCTCTCCCACACGTACGGCGACCCGTCCTTCCCCGTCGCCGCCCGCCGGCACCTGGCCGGCTGGGGCGAGGGCTGGCTGCACATGGCCCCGGTCATCGCCGACGCGGTCCGGGCCTCCCGGGCGGACGTCCTGCTGGTCTCGCTCGGCCTGATAGACCTCGGCTTCTACACGGACAGCGGGCAGACGGCCCTGAACACGCGGGAGTTCATCGCGGCGGCGCGCACGGCGAACCCGCACGTCAAGATGGTCCTGCTCCCCGTCATACCGAACATACGCGCAGAGTCGGACGCCCCCTTCGCCACCGAGTGCGACCGCTTCAACGCGCTCCTCGCGAAGGCCGTGGCCGACCTGGACACGACCTCCTCCCCGCTGGTGCTCGCCTCCCGCCCGCAGGGCTACGACATCCACACGGACACCTACGACGGCACCCATCCCGGCCCCACGGGTGAACACCGCCTGGCCGCCGCCTTCGCCGACGCCCTGTACCAGGCGTGGGGCGTCGGCGGCCGGTACGCGGGGGCCCTGGCCTCCGCCTGACGGGCCACGGCCCGCCCCTCCGTCACGCCGCACGCGCCCACCGCGACCTGTGCCGGAGGGCGACGCACCGGAACCGCGGCGGGTGGGCTCCGCGTCGGTCATGACAGGCGGCACCGGCCCGGCACGGGGACGGGCGTCGTGGGGCGGACATGGCGGGACAGGGACAGGGACAGGGCAGGGACGGGGCGTTGAGGCGGACGAGGAGCGGCACACGCCGCTGGGGCTGGGCACGGGGGCGGGTCCTCGCGTCGGCGGCCGTGCTGGTGGCGCTCCTGCTGGTCTTCCACGCCGTCGTCCCCGACACCCGGGCCCACCTCGGCAGCCTGCTGGAGACGTTCCTGCCGTGGCTGGGTCTCGCCGTCCCCGTCCTACTCGTCCCGGCCCTGGTACGCCGCTCGTACACCGCTCTGAGCGCGCTGCTGCTGCCTGCCGTCGCGTGGGCCGCGCTCTTCGGCGGGCTGCTCCTCCCGGGCGGCGACCGGGGCGACGGGGACCTCACGGCCGTCCAGCACAACGTCAGCGACGTGAACCCCGACCCGTCCGGGACGGCGCGCGCGCTACGGCGCACGGGCGCCGACCTGATCGCCCTGGAGGAGCTGATGCCCGCCGCGATCCCGGCCTACCAGGCGGTACTGGGCGCCGACCACCCGTACCACGCGACCCGGGGCACGGTCGGACTGTGGTCGAAGTACCCGCTGTCCGACGTGCGGAAGGCCGACATCAAGCCGGAGGGGATCGCCTACGGCTGGGACCGGGGGCTGCGGGCCACCGCCGCCACGCCGAAGGGCGAGGTCGCCGTGTACGTCGTCCACCTGCCCTCGGTACGGCTGGGCCTCGGCGGGCTGAGCGCGGGGTGGCGGAACGAGAGCGCCGTGCTCCTCGGGGAGCTGATCGCCGCCGAGGAGGTGGACCGGGTGATCCTGCTCGGTGACCTGAACAGCACGTTGGACGACCGCGGCCTGGACCCGGTCACCTCCCGCACGACCCGGCCGGACACGGACTTCGCGTTCAGCTGGCCCAAGAGGCTGCCTGTGGCCAGGATCGACCAGATCCTGACGCGCGGGGCGACGGTCGCCCGCCTCTGGTCCCTCCCGGCGACGGGCAGCGACCATCTGCCCGTCGCGGCCCGCATCGGACTCTGACGCGGCGTGCCACGTCCGCACCCACCGGTACGCGGCCCCCGGGTCCACTACTCCGCGTTGGGCTTCGCGATGCCCATCATCTCCAGGCCCAGCGTGGTGAGTTCCTGCGACACCTCTTCGGGCCGGGCCCGCCGCGCGCGGCGGCTGTGGTGGGCCATCAACTCGTGCACGGTGCCCACCATCACCAGCACCACCACACGGTGGTCCCGATCCTCCACCTCGCCGCGCACGGCGGCCCGTTCGGCCTCACCCGTCAGGAAGTCCGTCCACAGGTCCTTCCACCGCTTGCAGTGCTCGTCCACCGCCGGACTGACCCCCAGCACCTCCACGAACGTCACCCGGGCCTCACGGAGGTCCCTGGTCACCGCGTAGACGTACGCGTCGAAGAGGCGCCGGAAGCGCATCGCCAACGGGCAGTCGTCCATGCCCTCCGAGAGCAGCGCCTGTTCGGACGCCCGCAGGCCCTTGGTGGTCACCCGGTTGTGGATGGCCATCAGCACCCCCTCCCGGGAGCCGAACTCCTCCCACAGCACCTCCTCCGGCACCCCGGCCACCTCGCACAGCGCCTGCTCCGACGTCTGCGCGTAGCCGTAGACCCCGAACAGCTCCAGCCCCGCTTCCAGAAGCTGCCCACGGGCCCGGGTGCGAGCCAGGTCGATCGTGCCGGTCACCTGGTCCACCGAGACATCCACGACGGTTCCTCCTTCGTCTGCCACATCTCCGTCCGTTCGCGGCGGCTGAGCGGTGTCGCGAGCGCGGGCGAGGATGCGTCACCTCTGCATGGCGCCTGCGCCATTGTCCTCGCCCCCGCCCCCGAACCCCCGCCTCGGCGCGCCGCCACGCCCGCCCCGAACTCATGTCTCAGCACGGCGCGGCACGCTCCCCGTTGACGGCCGCGAACCGCTCCCGCCACGGCAGCGGGCCC
>NZ_KL585387.1:91918-92361 GCF_000721935.1 Streptomyces sp. NRRL WC-3549 | reverse complement strand
CCCGCCACGGCAGCGGGCCCGGCTGGTCCTCGGCCAACTCGCGTCGCCGACGCCAGAAGAGCTCGACCTCCACCCGTCGGCACGGCGCGCACATGTCCTCACCGCGCCTCGGCCTGAAGAGGTGTTCGTCGCCCGGCCCGGCGCAGGCCACCAGCTCGACCGCCGCCGGCTTCGGCGCACGCGCCTCGGACCGGGGCTCCTCGGGCAGCTTGTGCACGAGTCGGTACCGCAGGAAGCCGACCGCCGACCGCACACCGCCGTCCGGCAGTTCGCTGGTCAGCACCTGCCGCAACTGGGCCGCGGTGACACCGCGCCGCAGCCATTCGGCGGCCAGGGCGGCGAGGGCGCGCGCCTCCTTGGCACCGAGGTACAACTCCCGGCACCCGTGACGCAACGACAGCAGCACCCGCTCCCCCTCCGCGACTTCCGGCGCGGCCGGCGGG
>NZ_KL585387.1:83177-91735 GCF_000721935.1 Streptomyces sp. NRRL WC-3549 | reverse complement strand
CGGCCGGCGGGTCAGGCGCCACCGGCTCCGGGGCCGGTTCGGATGCCGGGGCCGGTTCGGATTCCGGGCACGGCTCCGGATGTGCTTCGGAGGGTGGGTGGGACGAGTTCTCCACCAGTTCTTCGTCCACCGGTAGTTGATCACCGGCCACCCGGCCCGCCGGTTCACCGACCGCCGGTTCCCGCGCACCCGGACACGCCGGTCCCACCCCCGTCCGGTCACGGCGGATCGCGGCGGCCTCCAGGGCGGTCAGGGCGACGTTCGACAGCAGTTGCGCCGTCGCCCAGAGACCCCGCACCCCCTGCTCCCGCCTCTCGTGCAGGAAACCGTTCACGACCAGCAGTTCCTTGGCCTTCTGGTACGCCCGCCCGGTGATCCCGAGCTTCCGCGCGTGCTCACTGAGCGGCTTCGCCGCCAACTCCTCGGGCAGCCCCTGCACATACAGCAGGAGGATCTTCGCGTCACTCGTCAGACGCGGATGACGCACGACATCGTGCGATGCCTTCGTATAGCGCCGGGAGGGCGCGATAGCATGCCGAAGCATTCCTGGTGGACTCCGTATCCACTAGCGGGTGAAGGCCTCCGGAGGGTGTTGGTAGCACCGCCGGGGGCCGCCGCTCTTTCGTGCGCGCGTGCGCACAGAGCGTAATGCCGCGCTTACGCTACCGCAGGCGGTGGTCCCCCTGTACGCATATGACAAGGGGACGCGTTTTCGATCAGACACTCTTCAGGACGCCGAGCGTCAGTTCGTGGAGCAACCCCGGATCGACGTACGGCGCCTCACCCGTGGGCCTCGATCGCCAGTCCAGCGGCCACGTGTGCCCGTCGAGCGCCGGAACCCCCACGAACGCGTCGCACCGCGCGTCCCGCCCCATGAGCCGCGCGCCGGGCGGCCACGCGTAGGCGGCGGCGGACCGGGGCGGCAGCAGGAAGTACGTACTCCGCTCCCCGATCCAGGACCGCACGATCGGCCCGGCCAGGAAGTCCGTGAACTGCGTGATCTCGTACGCCACTTGCTCGCCCAGCACCCCGCCCATCCGCACGGCGTCGAAGTGCACCCCCGTGTGCCGGAGGGCGTGCCCGCTCGCGGGAATCCAGGACGGCACCGGCTCCGGTGAACTTTTCTGATCCATACGGACAGCGTGAACGCCGACACATACGGTGACCAGAGTCACCGGGCGTCTGTGCACGGTCGTGTACTCGGGAGGTGGAGCTGTGCACTCCGGTGAGCAGGGAAGTGGTAACGCGGAGATGTTCGGCACGCTGCTCCGCTTCTACCGCGAACGGGCCGAGCTGTCCCAGGAGGCGCTGGGGGCGAAGATCGGTTTCTCCAAGTCACAGGTGGCGATGGTGGAGCGGGGAGCGAGGCCACCGAAGGGCGGGTTCATCACGGCGGCGGACGCGGCCCTGGGTGCACAAGGTGCACTGGAGGCGGCGGGGGCGAAGCTTCGGTTCAGCTATTTGCCTGCGTGGACCGAGGAGTACGCAGAGCACGAGGCGACTGCGGTGGCACTGCACAACTACGAGAACCGGGTGATCCCCGGCATTCTCCAGACCTCCGATTACGCCGGCCATGTCTTCAGTTGTCACTGCCCACCGCTGGACGACGAGGAAATCGAGGGGCGCGTACGGACACGACTCGCGCGGCACGAAATCCTTCGGCGCCGCCCCGCACCCATCGTCAGCTTCGTGCTCGAACAGAGCGTGCTCACACGTCCGATCGGCGGAGAGCACGTCCTGAAGGAACAGTTGGACCATCTACTCGACGTAGCCCGGCTGCGACACGTCGACATCCAGGTCATGCCACCGACCCGGCGCACACACGCGGCGTTGAACGGTCCCATGTTCCTGTTGGAGACACCGGCACACGAGCAGCTCGTCTACGTCGAGGGACAGGATGGGGGTAACTTCGTCAGCGACCAGGCCCGGCGTAGCCACCTGTTCACCAGGTACAGCCTTCTCCGCGCCCAGGCTCACACCCCCGAGGATTCCTTGAAGCTGATCCGAGACATTGCGGAGGCCCTGTGAATGGCACCGAACTCACCTGGTTCAAAAGCAGCCACAGCGACGACGAGAGTGCCTGCCTGGAGGTCGCCGTCGCCTGGACCAAGTCCACGCACAGCGGCGACCGGGGCGGCGACTGCGTCGAGATCGCCGCCTGCCCGCACGCCGTACACGTACGGGACTCCAAGGACCTGACCGTCCCCGCACTCACCGTCTCCCCCGCCGCCTGGGCGGCTTTCGTCGGAGGAAGCCACTGACCTCGGAAGGGGAGCGTCCATGACCGTCTCGGGGGATTGACGGTTGCCACCAAACACGCCACGGTCATGGCATGTGACGGTGCGCAACCGACTCGGCAGTGGAGGCAGCCATGGCATTACGGTTCGTCGGAATCGACCCGAACACCGGTGGTGAAGGTTCACCGACCGTGTGGGTGGAAGAGGAAAGTGCCGATCTAGTTGTCCAGGGTGAGGAGGCCGAAGCCCTCCTGCGCCGAGTGATCGGCGGTACCCAGTGGGTGCCCGGGCATGCGACCGGCATCCCCGACCATGAGCGGGTCATTCGTATCCCCGCCCGTATGGTGCCGATTCTGAGGGAGGCGTGCGATGTCGCTGAGCGGGTTCACCGAGACGACCCCCTTCGCTGAGCTACTCGCCGCCACCCGAAGCAGTGCTGTGCATCTGGAGATGCGCGACCAGTACGCCGTAGGGGACGAGGCCGACGACTTCGCGGACTTCATCCGCACCGGTCGCGCGAACACCGACCCGACCCGTTCCTTCTGGCCCCAGTGGCTCCCCTTGGTCCAGGACGCGGTCAGCCGGGGTGTGGAGATGCGCCGGGCACGGATCGTGTCGGAGCCGGTCACCGATTACATCCGTTACGAGCACGCCATCACCGTCCTCAACCTTCGAGGCGGGGAAGACGTGCGCTGGCTGCCCCGTCGCCAGGCCGCCGGCCTCGCCCTGCCCGGCGCCGACTTCTGGCTCCTGGACGGCCGTCTGGTGCAGTTCAACCACTTCACCGGTGACGGCGACTGGGCTGCCAAGGAGCGCACCGGGGCGCCCGAGGCCGTAGCTCTCTGCGCAGCCGCGTTCGAAGCTGTCTGGCAGCGAGCCGTGCCGCACGAGAAGTACACCGTCTGAAAGCCGTACGAACAGCTCATGCCCGCTTCCCCCTCCTCCAGCGCCCAGGCTGCCCGCGAAGCGCTCGCCGTGCGTCTGGCCCACCTGATGCGCGATGCCGGTCTCAACGGGCGCGAGTTGTCCGGTCGTTGCGGCTGGCACCCGGCCAAGACCAGCCGAATCCTCAGTGCGAAGACGGCTCCCTCCGACGGCGATCTGCGGTCCTGGTGTACGGCGTGCGGTGCCGAGGACCAGCAGGAGGACCTCATCGCCACCGCCCAGGCGGTGGAGTCGATGTACCTGGAGTGGCGTCGCCAGCACCGAACCGGCATGCGCCGGACCCAGGAGGATGTCCTCGCGCGCAACACGGCCGCACGTGTGTGTCGCGCCTACACGTCCAACGTCGTCCCGGGCTTCTTCCAGACGGCCGGATACGCGGAAGCCCTCATGCGTTCCATCACCGCTTTCCAGGGCACCCCCGACGACGTCACCGAGGCCGTCGCCGCCCGCCTGGCCCGCTCACGCCTCCTGTACGAAGGCGGCCACCGCTTCGTCGTCCTGGTCGAGGAGTGGGTGTTACGCACACGGATCGGTACCACCGAGACGATGGCCGACCAGCTCGCCCACCTGCTCACCGTCATGCCACTGCCGTCCGTCTCGCTCGGCATCATTCCCCTCGGCGCCGAACGCACCGTGTGGCCGTTGGAGGCGTTCTACCTCTACGACGACCGACACACGGTGGTGGAGACACTCACAGCGGGCATCAGCGTCCGCCAGCCCCGGGAAACCGCAGACTATGTCCGTGCCTTCCGCGCTCTGGCCGCGACGGCCGTTCACGGTGATACCGCGCGTGGGCTCATACGCGCCGCCGCCGGTTTCCTCGGGGTGGATCTGCGCAATCATCCGCAACTCCGTTGAGAGCGCGTCCGCAGCCTTCCTAGCGTGTTGCGCAGCGCTCCGAACCGGAAGGCACGCGGCCTTCATGTCGCCAACCGCCCTACGGCGTACCACTCCATCGGCTCCACCAAGGTACGAGCGGCCGCTGAAACACCCTGGGAGTGACGCCTGCTCGCGCCCACCTCGCCGAGGCCGGGCCGGGGGCATCACACCCGGTACCACTCGAACCCGCCGAGAGGATCACCACCATGGACACCCTCACCATCGAGCGCCGGGAACTCGGCCGCTTCCTCACCATCGCCGGACAGCGCTTCGGCAGCGGCGACACGGCCCCCGAGATGTTCTCGCAGGCCGTGGACGCCGTATGGCACCGGATGCTGGCCACCCCGGAGTACGGGGAATTCAGCAAGCAGCACGCCGGGTCCGTCCTGGGGCACCGCGAAGGGGGCGGCGCCGGGCCGATCACCTGGGTCGCCGCGTACGAGGAGACGTACGGGCCTCTGCCGGAGATCTGGTTCACCGACGCGAGCGGCGTCCTGGACCACGCCGCCTTCGCCCGTTACCGGGACACCGGCACCGTCGTGGCGGAGTGGAACTGCGGTCCCACCACCAACGACGGTGACGATGTCTCCCCGGAGACCACGGCCCCGTGACCGTCGCCCACGCCGACGGAGCGTCCTGGAACACCGCTGGGGCGCTCCGTCTCATCGAGCCGCGCAGCACACGGCCGACGACCGTGGACGTCGTCTCCTACACGGAGCGGATGACAGCCCATTGCCCCTACCTCGCCCCCTCACTCGAACGCGACATGACCACCTGGACCGTCTACCGCGTCGAGGGCGAAGCAGACGCCGTGGAGGCCGAGTTGTTCCAAGCCGGAGTCCAGGCGGCCGAATGGCTGCGCCCTCTGATCCACCGGTCTCACGGCCTTCTTCGGTGCGAGAACATCGTCGTCATGGGCGACGTCCCCGGCACCACGCATCGCACGCTCGTGACTTGGCCGCACTGGGTGCTCAAGCACCTCTACGGGCCTCTTGGGCTCATGTTCGGAAAGTTCTGTGCGGGTGAGGAGGAGACCTCTACAGCCGGTCGGCGCATCCCGGCCGCCCCGGTCTCGTTCCTCCCTGTGCGGGCCGCCGTCCGGCGGCGTGATCCGCGCCTCCTCCGAGCGACACCCGACCTCGCCGCAGCACTCGCCGTGGGCGAAGACGACGGCCGGGACGTGTTCGCCCACCTGCCACGCGACTGGAAGGACCTCCGGACATGGGCACGGGGCCTGCTGTGATCCCGCCTCCGGCCGAAGCCGTCAGCGTCCTCGAAGGCCGCTTCGGCCGCCCTCTCGTCGCGGAGCCCGTCAGCCGTCGGCGCGGCTCCCAGGTCTGGCGTCTGACGGGCGGCCATGTGCGCCTGGCTCTCAAGGCCGATGCGCCCGACGGCGGCACCGCCCGTCGCACGGTGAGCGAAGTGGGCCAGGAGGACGCGGTCTTGACCGCCCTCATCGGCGTCGGCGCACTGGATCCCGCGTACCGGGTGGCGGCCGACGCCTGGGAAGGCGGACATTGGCTCGCCGTGCGCTGGATCGGTGGGCAACAACTCTGGCGCGCCCTCTCGACCACGCGCGGTCCTGAAGGAGACAGACCTGCCGCGCGTCCCTGGCTCCTCGGTATCGCCCGCACCTGGGCCGAACGCCTGGCCCTCGTGCACGCCGCAGGGTGGACACACGCCGATGTCCAGCCCACCAACACCCTCGTAGACGCGGGCACCGCCCATCTGATCGACTACGCCCTCGCATGCGGCCCCACGCCCGTAGACCGCCTGCCGTACCGGGGAGCACTCACCCACACCACCGCCCCCGAGACCGCGGACCGTCTCCTGCGCACCACACCGGATACACATGTCCAGGCCGAGTGGCCGACCGACATCTGGGGGCTGGGGGCCTCGCTCTTCTGGTGCTGGACGGGGCACCGTCCCTTCGTCTATGGGGACGGCGCCCCACGTGAGGAGATGCTCAAGGTCATCGCGAAGGCCGGGACGACTCCTCTGAGCGATGCACGGCCCTGGCGTTTCCCCCAGTTCGAGGAAGCCGTCACCGCCTGTCTGGCCCCTTCCCCTCAGGATCGGCCCTCCGCCGGGGAACTGGCCGCGCTCCTCGGTGCCTTGTGATCACGCTCGCGCTCCGGCTTCTCACACCGGCCGACGCCCCTGCCGTCCTGCGCGTCTACAGCGGAGCTTCGGTGGCGTTCCTGGAGCGCCGCGCCATGACCGCCCGTGAGGCCGAGGAGTACGTGGCGCCGGTGCGGCACCGGACCGAGGCCGTCTCCGTCGCGCAGTACGTCTTCGGCGTGGAGGTCGCCGGGGATCTGGTCGGCGTCGTCAAGCTCGGCACGCGCCCAGGCGGTCAAGGACGAGTGGGCTATGTCCTGCGTGAAGACTGCTGGGGCCGGGGCTACGCGACGCGGGCGGTCCAGCAGCTCGTCGTCTTCGCCTTCGCCGCTGCTGGCCTTGATGCGTTGGGCGCCAAGGTCCATCCCGACAACGTCGCCTCGGGGCGAGTCCTGGAGAAGGCCGGATTCACTCAGCTCGGCATGCGGGGCCACATGATCACCTACCACCTCGCCGCCTCGACGGACTGAACGACCGGGTGCGCAATCCGCCTCGTCAGGCTGTACGCCTCCCCAGGCCGTAGTCCTCCTGAGGCCGAGTGCCGGCAGTGCCCGCCCGGCGATGCGTCGCCCCGGCCTCACGTGGCCACGGCCACCGCGTCCACGGCCTGGGTGCGCGGGGTCGTGCGGGTGGTTCCCAGGGTCGTGCCGAGAGTGACGGCCACGGCCACCGTCACGACGGCCGGCCAGCTGCCCGGCCCCTCCCCGGGCAGCACCTGACCGGTGCGGACCATGATGAAGGGGATGGCCCCCGCGGCTCCCGCCGCTGTGCCCAGGAGCAGGCCGGTCAGGGTCAGGGCCGACGCTTCGACACCGACCGCGCCCAGGACCTGGCGGGGAGTCGCCCCGGCGAGGCGCTGCCGGCCGAACTCCGCGCGCCGGTGGGCGGTGGCCGCCGCTTGCGGTCGAACATGGTCGTCACCCTTCGCTCGTCCGGCGCCCGGTGCGCCACTGGGACCGACGCTACGGAGCGTTGCCGAACGGCCCACGGGGCGTACCCGCCGGACTCGGAGACGGTGCTGGGTACACCACCACGTCCGGGCGGTACTCCCGGCCGGGCCGTGCTCCGGGTAACATACCCCTAGGGGTATGTATTCGATACGGGAGGAACCATGCAACTCGACATGGCGGCCGACGAGCTGAAATCGGTCCTCAACCGGCTCCGCCGGGCCCAGGGCCAGATCGCCGGGGTCATCAAGATGATCGAGGAGGGCCGGGACTGCGAGGACGTCGTCACCCAGCTCGCCGCCGCCTCCCGGGCCTTGGACCGGGCGGGCTTCTCGATCATCGCCACGGGCCTGGAGCAGTGCCTGGCCGAGGAGGGGCAGACCACCGCCGACAAGGACCGGATGCGCGCCCGGCTGGAGAAGCTGTTCCTCTCCCTGGCCTGAGACGCCCGGACCGGGCGCGGATCCGGACCGGGCGCGGGCCCGGACCGGACGCGGGCCCGGACCGGACGCGGGCCCGGACCGGACGCCCGCAGGGCACACCGGGTGCCGCACCCGGTGTGCCCTGCGGCCCCGCGACGGGCAAAGCGCTTGTCCCGCCCGTGCACGCCACGGATCATTCCGCCCATGACGACGCTCCCCGCACACGAGAACTCCGAACGCCCGCTCGCCCTGGTCACCGGCGTCGGCCGCACCATCGGCATCGGCGCCGGGATCGCCCGGCAACTGGCCTCCTCCGGCTGGAACATCGCCTTCACCTACTGGACGCCGTACGACGACCGCATGGAGTGGGGGGTCGAGGAGGGCGCCACCGACGCGATCACCGCCACGCTCACCGGGCACGGCGCCGCCGCCGTCGCCATCGAGGCGGACCTCACCGACCCGGACACCCCCGACCGCGTCCTGGACGAGGCGGAGAGCCGGCTCGGGCCGGTGACCGCGCTGGTGATGTGCCACGCCGAATCGGTCGACTCCGGACTGCTGGACACCTCGGTGGATAGCTTCGACCGGCACTTCGCCGTCAACGCCCGCGCCTCCTGGCTGCTGATCCGCGCGTACGCGACGCGCTTCCGCTCCGCCCCCGGGACCGGCCGGATCATCGCGCTGACCAGCGACCACACGGTCGGCAACCTGCCCTACGGGGCGAGCAAGGGAGCCCTGGACCGCATCGCCCTGGCCGCCGCCCGCGAACTCGCCCACCTCGGCGTGACGGCGAACGCCATCAACCCGGGCCCGGTGGACACGGGCTGGATGACACCGGACACCAGGACGGACCTGGCCGCCGCCACCCCGCTCGGCCGCCTCGGCACCCCCCAGGACACCGCCCACCTGGTGGACTTCCTGTGCTCACCCCAGGGCGGGTGGGTCAACGGGCAGCTCCTGATGAGCGACGGAGGCCTGGCGTAAGGCCCTTACGGCGGGGGCCGGCC
>NZ_KL585387.1:81022-82977 GCF_000721935.1 Streptomyces sp. NRRL WC-3549 | reverse complement strand
CGACGGAGGGCACGAGCCACACGGGCTCTGGCAGGGCGAACAGGCCCAGCCAGAGAGGCCCGGCCACAGCCACAACCGACGACGACGGAATGAGGTCGCATGGCCATGGTCACGACACGACCGGCTCCCTGGCACCGGGTGGTGGTGCTCGTCGCCCTCATGCTGGCCGCGTTCACCTTCAACACGGCGGAGAACCTGCCCATCGGCCTCCTGGAACTGATCTCCGAGGGGCTGCGGGTCTCGGTGCCCTCGGTCGGCTACCTGGTCACCGGCTACGGCGTGACGGTGGCGGTGGCGTCCCTGCCCCTGGCCCACGCCACCCGGGCCATGCCCCGCCGGCATGTGCTCTCCGGGGTGCTGGCCGCCCTCATCGTCTCCAGCCTGGTCGCGGCCCTGGCCACGTCCTACGGGGTACTGCTCGGGGCGCGGCTGCTGACCGCGCTCGCCCAGGCACTGTTCTGGGCCGTGATGGGGCCGGTCGCGGTGGGCCTGTTCCCGGCCCGGGTGCGCGGCCGGGTGATCGGGGTGCTGTCCGTCGCCGGTTCGCTCGCCCTCGTCCTCGGTGTGCCCGCCGGGACCTGGCTGGGCCACCACACCGACTGGCCGGTGCCGCTGGCGGTGCTCGGTGGCCTGGGGCTCCTCTCCCTCGTGACGATCGCCGTCCTGCTGCCCACCTCGCGCCCGGAGGAGGGGCACGCCGCCTACGGCACCGCCCCCGACACCCGCAGGTTCGTAACCGTGCTGGCCGTCGGAATCCTCTCCGCCACCGGGGCATTCGCGGGATTCACGTACATCGTGACGTTCCTGGGTGAGGTGAGCGGTTTCTCCACGAGCTCGATCAACCTCCTCTTCGTGGCCTTCGGCATCGCGTGCCTGGCCGGGGTGGCCGCCACCGGGGCGCTGCTGGACCGCTTCCCGCGCGCCGCCCTCGCCACGGCGGTGGCCGTCCAGGCGGTGGGCACGCTCGGCCTGTACGCGACGGGCTCCGACCCGGTGGCGGCCGTGGTGTTCCTGACCGTGATGGGCGGCGCGCTCGGACCGGTCTTCATGGCCACGCAGAACGAGATGCTGCGCTGCGCCCCCGGTCGTACGGACATGGCGCTGGCGGCCAACTCCGGTGGGTACAACGCCGGAATCGCGGCCGGCGCCGCGATCGGGGCGCTGCTCCTGCCGCGCGTGGAGGTACGCGGCACCTTCCTGGCCGGCGGTCTGCTCGCCGTCGGGGCCTGCGCGGTGCTGCTCGGCGAACGGCTGCTGCCCCGCCGGGCCGCGCGGACACCCCTGCCCGGCTGACGTGCCTTCAGGCGGCAGCGGCACGGCGCGTACCACCGGCCGCGATCAGAACAGCTGACGCTCCGGGAAGCGCTCCCCGCACGCGCTGCAGAAGGCCGGGGCCCGGTCCGCCGACAGCCGGCCGCACTCCGGGCAGACCAGGTCCAGCATGCAGGGCGCCTCGCCGCCCTCGTACGCCTCCGGTGCCCGCACGGCGGGCTTGATCGTGAGCCCCGGGCGGCGGCGGTGCACCGTGAGGTACGTCAGCCCCTCGGGCCCCGCCTCCAGCGCGCGGCGCGACGTACGGGGCAGCCAGGTCGCGGTCGTCGGCGTGAGGCCGAGGGTGCCGCCGTCACCCGTACGCAGACGGCCGCCGCCGGAGAGGACCACCAGCAGGACGTCCAGGGTGTCCTCCTGGTGCTCCCCCACCCCGGCGCCCGGTGGCAGGCGTACGAAGTTCGCGTCCAGCTCCCGTCCCTGCTCGGCGAGGCGCCACAGCGCGCCGCGTTCGTCCGGGGCGGCGGAGGCGAGCAGGTCGTCCAGTACGGCGAGTACCCGAGGAGTCGCGTTCACGGAGCCCAGGCTACGCCCGGGGCCGGCCCGCACTCCCTCCCGTACCGGCCGGCGCCCTCTCCCGTCCCGCCCTCCCGCGCGTCACCGCCCGCCTACGCTGAGGGCTCGGC
>NZ_KL585387.1:69947-80820 GCF_000721935.1 Streptomyces sp. NRRL WC-3549 | reverse complement strand
GGCCGCCACAGGCCCCGAACGACCGGAAGGCCACGCCCCCATGGACCGGGAACCCGACGGGACGTACCCGCCGATCGAGCCGTACGACCACGGACTGCTCGACGTCGGTGACGGCAACCTCGTGTACTGGGAGGTCTGCGGCAACCCGGCCGGCAAGCCCGCGCTCGTCGTCCACGGCGGCCCCGGCTCGGGGTGCACCGCCCGCTCCCGGCAGTACTTCGACCCGGACCGCTACCGGATCGTCCTCTTCGACCAGCGCAACTGCGGCCGCTCCACCCCGCACACCGGCGACCCGGCCGCCGACATGCGGCACAACACCACCGCCCACCTGATCGCCGACATGGAGCGCCTGCGCCGCCACCTCGGCATCGGGCGGTGGCTGCTGTACGGGGGTTCGTGGGGGTCCACGCTGATCCTGGCCTACGCCGAGCAGTACCCGGAGCGGGTCTCGGAGATCGTGGTCCCGGCGGTGACGACGACCCGGCGCAGCGAGATCGACTGGCTCTACCGGGGTGCGGGCGCGTTCTTCCCCGAGGCCTGGGACCGCTTCCGCGCGGGCGTCCCGGAGGCGGCGGGCCCCGGGGACCTCGTCGCCGCGTACGCCCGCCGGACGGAGAGCCCCGACCCGGAGGTCCGGGCGAGGGCGACGGCCGACTGGTGCGCCTGGGAGGACGCGGTGCTCTCCCAGGAGGCCTCCGGCGGCCCGCCCCCGTACAGCGGCCGGCCGGACGGCGCCCGGCATGCCTTCGTACGGATCTGCGCGCACTACTTCGCGCACGCCGCCTGGCTGGAGGAAGGACAGCTGATCCGCGACGCGGGACGGCTGGCGGGCGTCCCCGGGGTGCTGGTGCACGGCCGCTTCGACATGGCCGGCCCGCTGACCACCGCCTGGGAGCTGGCGAAGGCCTGGCCCGGCGCCGAACTGACGGTGATCGACGGCGCGGGCCACCTGGGCGGCCCCGCGACCCGCCGCGCGGTGCTCGGCGCGCTGGACCGGTTCGGGCGCGGCTGAAGAGGACCACTTGCTTCGAGCGCGCTCGAAGGCGTTGGCTTGGGCCTCATGAAGTACACGCAGCTCGGACGCACCGGACTCAAAGTCAGCCGCCTCGTCCTGGGGACGATGAACTTCGGCCCCCAGACCAACGAGAGCGACAGCCACGCGCTCATGGACGCCGCCCTCGACGCGGGCGTCAACTTCTTCGACACCGCGAACGTCTACGGCTGGGGCGAGAACAAGGGCCGCACCGAGGAGATCCTCGGCACCTGGTTCGCCCAGGGCGGCGACCGCCGCGACAAGGTGGTCCTCGCGACCAAGGTCTACGGCAACATGGCCGCCGACGGCGAGGCGTGGCCCAACCACGACAAGCTGTCCGCCCTGAACATCCGCCGCGCCGTCGACGCCAGTCTCAAGCGGCTCCAGACGGACCACATCGACCTGTACCAGTTCCACCACGTCGACCGGTCCACCCCGATCGACGAGATCTGGCAGGCCATCGACGTACTGATCCAGCAGGGCAAGATCCTGTACGCCGGTTCCTCCAACTTCTCCGGCTACAAGATCGCCCAGGCCAACGAGCGGGCCCGGCAGCGGGGCGGCTACGGCCTGGTCAGCGAGCAGTGCATCTACAACCTGATGGAGCGCGGCGCCGAGATGGAGGTCATCCCGGCCGCCCAGGAGTACGGCCTCGGGGTCATCCCGTGGTCGCCGCTGCACGGCGGGCTGCTCGGCGGCGCGATCCGCAAGGAGCGCGAGGGCGGCGGCGCCCGCTCCACCTCCGGCCGGTCCGGCGACGCGCTGGCCGACCCGAAGACGCGGGCGCAGATCCAGGCGTACGAGGACCTGCTGGAGAAGCACGGCCTGGAGCCCGGCGAGGCGGGCCTGGCGTGGCTGCTGACCCGGCCCGGGGTCACCGGCCCGATCTCCGGTCCGCGTACGCGGGAACAGCTCGACTCCGCCCTGCGGGCGGTCGAGCTGGAGCTGTCGGACGAGGTGCTGGAGGCCCTGGAGGAGATCTTCCCGGGCCCGGGCCCCTCGCCGGAGAACTTCGCCTGGTGAAGCCCGGTCCGTGACCGTGCCGTGCGGCCGTCCTGGCGGGGCTCAGCTCCCGAGGGCGGCCGCCACCGCGACGACGGCGAACATCAGCACGAGCACGGCCGCCATGATGCGGTTTCTGGTCTTCGGGTCCACCCGACGAGCGTAACCGGCCGCCTCACCGCCCCGGCGGCCAGGCCCGCACCACCGCGTACCGGGGCGGCTCGGTCCGGTACGCCGCGCGCGTCGGCCCGGCGAACGGCTCCCGCAGCGGCTTCCCGTCCATGCCACCGGGGAAGGCCCTCGCGAGGTGCCGGCCGGCCCGGTCGGTCCGGTGCGGGCCGCCGACTCGCCGAGGGCGGGTTCGTGCGGCGGGACGGCGGCGAGGGGCCGCGTCCCTCGCGGGACCCGCGCGCCGAGACCGGCAGCGTCCGCCCCGGGTGCCCGGAGGGCCGGGCCGCCCCGAGCCGCCGTCCGGTGGCAACCGGGGCAGCCTGAAAGGATGATGGTGCGGGACTCCAGTCCAGGAGGCCCGATGAACCACAAGATCAGCATCCTGTTCCGCGCGATACCCGTACTCATGGGCGCCGTCTCGGCCTCGTCGGGCGGGTACGTGCTCGCCCACGCCTCCGGACCGAGCGCACGGGTCGCGGGCCTCGTGCTCGTTTTCCTGGCAGCCATCTGCCTCTGCCTCTTCTCCACCGCGGCCACGATCATCAGACAGCTCATCGGCCGCTTCTCGACACTGGACCGGGTGCTCTACCCGGCGCTCGGCTTCGCGGTCAGCGGCGTCACCGCGGGGTACGGGCTCTCCCTGCTCACCGAGACCCCGCGTCCGCCGCCCGACTTCGTCGCCGGGCACGTCGTCTTCGGCATCGGCATGATCTGCGTGTGCGTCTCCACCGTGGCCACGGTCTCCACCCGGTTCACCCTGATCACCGGCAACTCGGCGCTCCCCGAAGGGTCGCCCCCGCGCTCGCCCGCACCGTTCGGGCCGCTCGCCGTGCGGGTCCTGCCGGCGCTCCCGGCCCTGGCCGCCCTGGTGACCTGGATATGGGCCTTCGTCCTGCTGGCGGGCGGGGGCGGCGGGGCCGCGGCGGGACGTTTCACCTCCGGGCACGTGATGGCGGGCCTGGCGCTCGTCTGCACCTGCCTCATCGGGCTGGTGGCCAGCATCCTGCGGCAGATCCAGAACACCTACACGCGCCGGGAGCGCGTCCTGTGGCCCGCGGCCGCCGCCGGCCTCGGCACCGCCGGCATCGTGTGGGGCCTGCTCGTCCTCGCCCTCCACGACCGGCCCACCCAGCTGTCCGCCGGATACGTCGTCATCGGTCTCGGGCTCATCTGCTGGAGCATCCTCAGCAAGGTGCTGCTGCTCGCACTCGTCTGGCGCCGGCAGGCCCCCCTGGCGAACCGGGTGCCACTGATCCCGGTCGGTACGGCCCTGCTCTGCCTGTTCCTCGCGTCGTTCCTCTTCGAGTCGGCCGACTCCGCGGTCATCGTCGCCGCGCGCGTCCTGGTCGGGCTCGGCGGCGTCTGCTTCTCGCTGTTCTCCATCGTCTCCATCCTGGAGAGCGGCACCAGCGGCGGTGGGGACGACCCGGAGGGCGGGACGCCGTCGGCGGCCGGAGCCGGTGCCCCGGCGACCGGGGCGGGCGGCACGGGCCCCGGCACCGGCGGGCGGGAGCCCCCCGGTGACCGCCCCGGGACATGAGACCGGCCGCCCTCCCCCGCGGGGAAGGCGGCCGCACGGTCGGTCGGTACGGCGCTCAGGCCGCGGTCGCCAGCTGTTCGCGCGGGACTATTCGCACGTGCGGGCGGCCCGGACGGAGGTCGACCTTGAGGCGCAGGCCCCCGACGCGGGTCAGCATGAAGCCGACGCCGAGCGCGGCGACCAGCGAGACGGCGCCTCCGGCGGCCATCCCGATCCGGACACCGTAGGCGTCGCTGATCCAGCCGACGATCGGGGCGCCCACCGGCGTACCGCCGGCGAAGACCATCATGTACAGGCTCATCACCCGGCCCCGCATCTCGGGGTCGGAGGCCATCTGGACGCTCGTGTTGGCGCTGATGTTGGTCGTCAGACCGATCATGCCGATCGGCACCAGCAGGACCGAGAAAAGCCAGACGGACGGCGAGAGCGACGCGGCGATCTCCAGCAGCCCGAACACCGTGCCCGCGAACACCAGCATCCGCAGCCGCGAGGAGCGCCGGCGGGCGGCGAGCAGGGCACCGGCCAGGGAGCCGGCCGCCATCAGGATGTTGAAGAACGAGTACATCCCTGCGCCGCCGTGGAAGACCTCGTCGGCGAAGGCGGTGAGCCAGATCGGGAAGTTGAAACCGAAGGTGCCGACGAAACCGACCAGGACGATCGGCCAGATCAGCTCGGGCTTGCCGGAGACGTAGCGCAGGCCTTCCCGCAGCTGCCCCTTGGCGCGCTTGACGGTCACGGCCGCGTGCAGTTCGTTCGTCCGCATCATCAGCAGGCCGACCAGCGGGGCCGCGAACGACAGGCCGTTGAGCATGAAGGCCCAGCCGCTGCCGACCGTGGTGATCAGGACGCCCGCGACGGCGGGGCCGATGAGCCGGGCGGACTGGAAGTTCGCCGAGTTCAGGCTGACGGCGTTCCGCAGCTGGGCGGGGCCGACCATCTCGGAGACGAACGACTGGCGCGCCGGGTTGTCCACGACGGTCACCATGCCGAGCAGGAACGCGATCAGGTAGACGTGCCAGACCTCGACGACGCCGGAGAGCGTCAGTACGGCGAGTGCGATGCCGCACAGTCCGAGCGCTGCCTGGCTGATGAGGAGCAGACGCCGCTTCGGGAGCCGGTCGGCGATGACGCCGCCGTACAGACCGAAGAGCAGCATCGGGAGGAACTGGAGGGCCGTGGTGATGCCTACGGCGGCAGCGGACCCGGTGAGGCTCAGGACGAGCCAGTCCTGCGTGATGCGGGACATCCAGGTACCGGTGTTGGAGATCACGGCGCCCGTGGCGAACAGGCGGTAGTTGCGGATCTTCAGCGACGAGAAGGTCCCGCCGGTCTTGCTCTCGTGGGTGGAAGTCGGTGCGGGGGCGGAGTCTGCTCCGGATCCCGTACTCAAAAGGGTTCGCCTCCTCGGGCGTCTACGACTACGTGCTGACGAGGACGTGGCGACGGGCGCTGCGGACCGTGGTCCGCCGCGCCCGGGGTCACAGATGGGCCAGCTTCTCCAGCACGGGCGCGGCGGCCCGCAGCGTGTCCCACTCGTCCTCGTCCAGGCCTTCGGCGAGGGCGGCCAGCCAGGCGTTCCGCTTGGAGCGGCTCTCGGCGAGCATGGCTTCCGCCTGCTCCGTGCGGCTGACCATCTTCTGCCGACGGTCTTCGGGGTGCGGTTCCAGTCTGACCAGGCCCTTGGCTTCCAGCAGCGCGACGATGCGGGTCATCGACGGCGGCTGGACGTGCTCCTTGCGGGCCAGCTCACCCGGGGTGGCGGAACCGCACCGGGCGAGTGTGCCGAGCACCGACATCTCGGTCGGGCTCAGCGACTCGTCGACGCGCTGGTGCTTCAGACGACGGCCCAGCAGCATCACGGCGGAGCGAAGGGAGCTCACGGCGGCGGCACTCTCACCGTCGTGGATCAGGTCAGGCATGTTTATTAGCGTAACTCATTAGCTTCACTAAAGACCACTCGGATGGTACACGCGCGAGAAACTGATCACCCGAACGAGTGAGTATGGGCCGGAAAGACGCGCGAAACGGTCACATGTGCCGGGACCCTGCATGGCATGGGATCGACAGTGCTCAGCCTGCGGATAGACGGTGAGCTGCTCGACCGGCTCCGCCGGCGCGCCGCCAGACGCGGTATGAGCGTGCAGGACTACGTGGTCCAGACGCTCGTCCGCGACGACTTCGACGAACGCTTCAACGCGGCCGTCGACGAGACGGAGAAGTTCTACGGGGCGGACCTCCCGCCCGTGGACCCGGCCGACCGGGTCACCTGAGGGAGATCCGCCCCGTGGGGGTGGACGTGTGCGGCGGTGGTTACGTGAGGCCGAGCGCCGGCATCGCGTAGTAGAAGACGAAGACCGCCGACACCGCGTACATCGCCGCCGGGACCTCACGGCCGCGGCCCGCCGCCAGGCGCATGGCGCAGAAGGTGATGAAGCCGACGCCGATGCCGTTGGTGATCGAGTACGTGAACGGCATCATCAGCATCGCGAGGAACGCCGGGATCGCCAGGGTCGGGTCGCTCCAGTCGATGGCCCGGATGTTGCCCGCCAGGATCAGGAAACCGACCGCGATCAGCGCGGGGGTGGCGGCCTGAGACGGGACCATCGTCGCCAGCGGTGTCAGGAACAGCGCCACCGTGAAGAGCAGCCCGCTCACCACGCTCGCCAGTCCGGTGCGGGCGCCCTCGCCCACCCCGGCCGTGGACTCCACGAAGCAGGTCGTCGCGGAGGAGGAGCTCGCCCCGCCGGCGGCGACGGCGACACCGTCGATGAACAGGACCTTGTTGATACCGGGGAAGTTGCCGTCCTGGTCCATCAGCTTCGCCTCGTCCCCGACGCCGAGGATGGTGCCCATCGCGTCGAAGAAGCAGGACAGCAGCACGGTGAAGACGAAGAGGACGCCGGTCAGCACCCCGACCTTCTGGAAGCCGCCGAGCAGGCTGATCTGGCCGATGAGCCCGAAGTCCGGCGAGGAGACCGGGTTGCCCGGCCACGCGGGTGTCGTCAGACCCCAGGCACCGGCCGGCAGGTCCGCGATCGCCTCGATGACCAGGGCGACGACCGTCATCACCACGATGGAGATCAGGATCGCGCCCGGCACCTTGCGGACGATCAGCCCCAGGGTCAGCAGCGTGCCGAGGACGAAGACCAGCACCGGCCAGCCGTTGAGGTGGCCGTCGCCGCCGAGCTGGAGCGGCACGGTGGTGTGCGCCAGGTCCGGGATGCGGGAGACGAAGCCCGAGTCGACCAGGCCGACCAGCAGCACGAAGAGGCCGATACCGATGGCGATGCCCTTGCGGAGCGACGTCGGTACGGCGTTCATCACCCGTTCGCGCAGGCCGGTCGCGACGAGGAGCATCACGACGACGCCCGCGAGGACGACCATGTCCATCGCGTCGGGCCAGGTCATCCGGGGGGCGAGCTGGAGGGCGACGACCGTGTTGACGCCGAGGCCGGCGGCGAGCGCGATCGGGACGTTGCCGATCACCCCCATCAGCAGCGTGGAGAACGCGGCCGACAGCACGGTGGCGGTGACGAGCTGGCCACCGTCGAGCTGGTGGCCGTACATGTCGTGCGCGCTGCCGAGGATGATCGGGTTGAGCACGATGATGTACGCCATCGCGAAGAACGTGGCGAAACCGCCGCGGATCTCGCGCGCGACCGTCGACCCCCGCTCGGAGATCTTGAAGAAGCGGTCCAGGCCGCCGTTGGGCGGAGAGGCCGGGGGCGGCGTGGCGTCGACCGGAGCGGTGGCCGAGGGGGACATGTATGACCTTCAGTCGTGCATCGGAGGAACAAAAGTGGTCAGCTTTGGATGTTCATACGAATAATTAGAGACAACCATAAGCAGATTCAGTATGAATACATAAGGCGAAGATCGCTATCTCCGCGCGTAGACCCTTGGCCCGACTGCCCCGTACGCCCCTGGTCGGCCAGGTCCTAGACTGGGCGCATGGAGAAGTGGACACCGAAGCACGAGGCGCCCGATCCCCTGGAGGGCCCCGTCGTCGCCACCGTCACGGGCGGCACGATCGTCTGGTTCGTCCTCTTCCTCGTCCAGCTCCCGTTCTACGGCTGGTACGACGACCACGGGCACACCTGGTGGCTGTGGGCCTGCCTGGCCGGCGCCGGGCTCGGCCTCATCGGCATCTGGTACGTACGGGCGCGGGACGCGGCGATCAAGCGGGACGCGGCCCGGCGCGACGCGGCGGCCGGGGAGCCGGCACCGGGCGCCGGTCACTGACCCGCCCGACGGCCCCACGGGCGGCCCGGCTGGTACCGGGGGACCGTTCCCCTCATCCCACGGTCTGGTCTTCGGGCCCCCCGCCGGGTGTGTCGCGCCTTCCGCCCGTACCGTCGGAGCCATGACGCAGCGGGCACTCGACACCTCCGGAGAGCAGCCGGACCCCGTACGACCCGGCGCCGGGCCACCTCGCGGACTGAGCGCCTCCGAGGTCGCCGAGCGGGTCGCCCGGGGCGAGGTCAACGACGTGCCCGTCCGCTCCTCCCGGTCGGTCACCGAGATCGTCCGCGCGAACGTCCTCACCCGGTTCAACCTGGTCATCGGCGTGCTGTGGCTGATCATGCTGGCCGTCGCGCCGTTCCAGGACAGCCTCTTCGGCTTCGTGATCATCGCCAACACCGGGATCGGCATCGTCCAGGAGTGGCGGGCCAAGAAGACCCTGGACAGCCTCGCGGTGATCGGCGAGGCCAAACCCACCGTGCGGCGCGACGGTAAGGCCGCCGAGGTGTCCGTCTCCGAGATCGTCCTGGGCGACCTCGTCGAGCTCGGCCCCGGCGACAAGGTGGTCGTCGACGGCACGGTCGCCGAGGCCGACGGCCTGGAGATCGACGAGTCGCTGCTGACCGGCGAGGCCGACCCGGTGGTCAAGCGGCGGGGCGACCCGGTGATGTCCGGCAGCTTCGTGGTCGCCGGGGGCGGGGCGTTCACCGCGACCAAGGTCGGCCGCGAGGCCTACGCGGCGCAGCTCGCCGAGGAGGCGTCCCGGTTCACCCTCGTCCAGTCGGAGCTGCGCAGCGGCATCAGCACCATCCTCAAGTACGTGACGTGGATGATGGTGCCGACCGCGCTCGGGCTGGTCATCAGCCAGCTGGTCGTCAAGGACGACGACTTCAAGGACTCCGTCGCCCGCACCGTCGGCGGCATCATCCCGATGATCCCGGAGGGCCTGGTCCTGCTGACCTCGGTCGCCTTCGCGATCGGCGTCATCCGGCTCGGCCGCAAGCAGTGCCTCGTGCAGGAGCTGCCCGCCATCGAGGGACTGGCCCGCGTCGACGTCGTCTGCCTGGACAAGACCGGCACCCTGACCGAGGGCGGCATGGACGTCACCGAGGTCCGGCCGCTGAAGGGGACGGACGAGGCGTACGTCCGGCGTGTCCTGGGCGCCCTCGGCGCCTCCGACCCCCGCCCCAACGCCAGTCTCCAGGCGATCGTCGACGCCCACCCGGACGGCGGCGGGTGGAGCGCCACGGGGACGCTGCCGTTCTCCTCGGCCCGCAAGTACAGCGGCGCCTCCTTCACCGAGGACGACGGCAGCTCCTCCGCCTGGCTGCTGGGCGCCCCCGACGTCCTGCTGGAGGCCGGGGACCCCGCTCTCGCCGAGACCGGCGGTCTCAACGAACAGGGGCTGCGCGTCCTGCTCCTCTCCCGGGTGCACGGCGCGCTCGACGCCCCGGACGCCGCCTCGGGCGCGACGCCCGCGGCGCTGGTCGTCCTGGAGCAGCGGCTGCGCCCGGACGCCGGGGCCACCCTGGCCTACTTCGAGGACGAGCGCGTCCACGCGAAGATCATCTCCGGGGACAACGCCGTCTCGGTCGGCGCGGTCGCCCAGAAGCTCGGCCTGCCGGGCGCCGAGCACCCGGTGGACGCCCGCAGGCTGCCGGCCGAGCCCGACGAGATGGCCTCCGTGATCGAGCGGAACGCCGTGTTCGGCCGGGTCGCCCCGCAGCAGAAGCGCGACATGGTCACGGCGCTCCAGTCCCGGGGCCACACCGTCGCGATGACCGGCGACGGCGTCAACGACGTCCTCGCGCTGAAGGACGCCGACATCGGCGTCTCGATGGGGTCGGGCTCGGAGGCGACCCGGGCCGTGGCCCAGATCGTGCTGATGGACAACAGCTTCGCCACCCTTCCCTCGGTGGTGGCCGAGGGCCGCCGGGTCATCGGCAACATCACCCGGGTCGCCACCCTGTTCCTGACCAAGACCGTCTACTCGGTGCTGCTGGCGGTCCTGGTGGTCTGCTTCCAGGTGGAGTACCCGTTCCTGCCGCGCCACCTCACGCTGCTGTCCACACTGACGATCGGGGTGCCCGCGTTCTTCCTGGCGCTCGCCCCCAACAAGGAGCGCGCCCACCCCCACTTCGTACGCCGGGTGATGCGGTACGCGATCCCCTCGGGGGTCATCGCGGGGGCGGCCACCTTTCTCACGTACCTGCTGGCCCGCCACCACTACACCGGGCCGGGGGCGCTCGGCGCCGAGACGAGCGCGGCGACGCTCACCCTGTTCCTGGTGTCGATGTGGGTCCTGGCGATCATCGCCCGCCCCTACACCTGGTGGCGTGCCGCCCTGGTGGTGTCGATGGGGCTCTGCTTCCTCGTCGTCCTCGCGGTGCCGTGGCTCCAGCACTTCTTCGCGCTGAAGCTGGTGGGCTCGGTGATGCCGTGGACCGCGGTGGCGGTGTCGGTGGTCGCGGCGGCCGCCCTGGAGGCGACCTGGAAACTGGTCGGCCGCCGCTTCCGTTCCTGAGGGCTACCTCACGTCGACGAAGTCACCCGCGGCCGTGACGGCCGGGGTGGTCGACGTACCGGCGAAGGTGTAGCGCCAGTAGCCGTCCGCCGATGCCTTGACCGTGGTCTTCAGCGCACCGGTGTTGTTGGTCCTGACCGTCTTGACGGTGGTGTAGGTCTTGCTGTTCTTCTTGCGGAACTGCAGCTTGACCGGCTGTCCGGCGTACCCCTTGTAGGTGCCGGTCTCCCAGTTGGCGCGCGACAGCTTGCCGGTGACCGTGAGGGTCTTGCCCTTCTTCACGGGCTCCGGGGCGGCGTTGACGGTCAGCTTGGAGAGCCGCTGGACACGGGCCTTCGCCTGGTAGTCGCTCCACCCGACG
>NZ_KL585387.1:63999-69722 GCF_000721935.1 Streptomyces sp. NRRL WC-3549 | reverse complement strand
GCCAGGTGCCGGCGAGCGCGTTCTTGTACAGGTCGTAGCCCGGGACGACGGTGATCGTCAGCTTGCAGGTGGCGGTCGTGGCGCTGGAGCTGACGCAGGTCGCCCGGTCCTCGTTGGGGATCAGCGCCCCGTCGATGCCGGTGTCGGGGTTCGATCCGTGCCACAGGTGCACCCACCCGTCGGAAATGCCCGTCGGGTGGGAGGCGGTGACCGAGACGGTGATCTTCTTCTTGGCGGTCGTACCGAGCACGATGTCCTTGCCGCCGTTGACGACGACCTTCTTGATCACCGGGTCCGTCACGACGGTGCGCGCCGACGCGCGCGGGGCGGCCGCGGGCTCCGCGCCGAACACCTCGGCGGCGGTCGGGGCGTCCGGGTCCGCGACGCCCCTGCCGTCGGCCTGGGCGGCCGGGAGGGCGAGCGCGGAAAGAGCCAGGGCGCCGGAGACGACGGCGACGGTGGCACGTATACGCATGTGTTCCCCTGATGGAGAAGGGGCCCGCGGCACGTGGTTCGGCCGGCCGGGCCCGTCTGGTCGATGAGTCTGCTGACTCGACAGATCAGACGGGCACCGGATGTGAATGGTTGTACACACTCATGTACGTATCGTGAAGGTCACGGGGTCGACGCCCCAGGGCGTGGTTCGGAAGCAGCGCCGTCCGCCCGGAGGGCGGGCAGGCGGGACTTCCGCACCACGTCCTAGTCGAACCAGCGGTCCCGGGCCAGCTCCTGGGTGCGGGAGGGGTCCTCCAGCAGGGCCGCCACCTCGAAGCGGCGCGGCCACTGCCCGGCCGCCCACGCCAGACCGGCCGCCACACCCTCCAGCGTCGACGCGTGGACCACCCCGTCCGGGGTGCGCCGCCAGTCCAGTTCGACGCCGCCCGCGCGGAGTTCACCGTGTTCGAGGTAGCTGTCGGGGGTGCCTGCGCCCAGCAGGACCCGCACCGGGTCCGGCACCCGGTGCTCCTCGCCCTCACTCGTCACCTCGGCCTCGACGCTCTCGCCGAGCCGCCCCACCTGGAGCAGCTCGGCCAGCTCGGCGGCGCGCGCCGGAGCCACCGGAAGCAGGGCCAGCCCCCCGGTGAGCGGCAGCAGGTCGGGGGCGTCCGCGATCACGGCGTCCGCCGCGTCGGCCACCACCACCTCGCCGTCCACGACGACGCGCAGGTCGTCGGGGAGCGTGACCTGTTCGGGGTCCAGGTCGGCCAGTGCGGTGTACAGCGAGTGCAGTTGTACGGAGGTGACGGGACGGTCCTCGTCCGCGAGCCGGCCCAGCAGCTCGGCCGCGCCCCCCGGCTCGTCCAGCAGGGCGGCCACCGAGGTCCGCACACCGAGGGCGCGCAGCACCTGGGCGTCGTCGAAGCCGGTGGCGTCGACGGAGTCGTACAGGCCGGCGAGGCGCGGGTCGCCGCCCGCGGCGCGCAGTCCCGCCGGACGCCGGCCGTCGAGCACCGGGTGGTCGCGCAGCCACCAGGCGGTGTACGGGCGCACGGACCGGGTCGTACCGTCCGGGAGGAGCACCCGCACCGGCTGGGTCAGCGCGTCGCGCAGCGGCGGGCGGGCGAGCATGGCGAGCGCCTGGGGCCACGCGTCGTCGTCGACGAGGTCCAGGTCGCGTACGGCGACGAGCTCGGTGGCGACCGGCGGCACCGGGGTGTCGGGCAGCTGGTCCAGGACGTCCTCGCACCACACGTCCACGGCGTCGAGCAGCCCGGCGTCGTCGGGCTCGGCGAAGTCTCCGTCCCGGGGCTCCAGTTCGTCCGGGTCGAGGACGACGTCGGTGGCGCGCACGAGGGCGAACGTGGCCAGCACCCCGCACGCGGTCAGGGGCTGTTCGCCCCAGCGGTCGGCCAGCTCCCCGTCGCACAGGGCGAGTTCGCCCTCCCGCATCACCTGGGCGAACGGGCTCCCGGGAAGGACGAGTTCACCGGCGGGCGCGGGCTCGCCGTCCTCGTCGGGCAGCGCCAGGGCACCCAGCCAGGGCTCGTCGCCCGGCTCCAGGTCCGCGTCCCGTACGAGGGCGAGGACGGTCTCGGCGAGCTCGTCGCCGTCCAGGGCGTCCTCGTCCCAGACCTCCCCGGCGTCCAGCGACCCGGCGACCGCCGCCCGCACCTGGGGGGTCGTCAGGACGGCGCGCGGGGTCGCGGGCAGGGCGCCCAGCTTCTCCAGCAGCGGGTGGGCGGCGTCCGGGTGGGCGACCTTCAGCCCGAGCCGGGCCAGCCGGGCGAGGACTGGGGCGGTCAGCGCGTCCGGCAGCGGCAGGAGGACCTGGCGGGGACCGATGGTGGTGCGGGGCACCTCGTCCGCCGTGCCCTCGCCCGCCAGCGGCACGGGCAGTCCCGAGAGCCGGTCCGGGTCGACCCCGGCCAGGCTGTCGTAGAGCCGCCGCCACCAGTCCGGGGCGCGTTCCAGACCGGCCAGCCGGTCGACGGCCTCGGTCAGCGGGACCCGGGCGACACCGAGCGTGCGCAGCTCGGTGCGGCGTTCCAGTCCGGCGGGGAGCAGGCAGGGCAGCACCTCGGCGAGCACCCGTACGGTCTCGGCGCCCACCCCCTCGACGACCTCCGCCTCCAGCGGTCGCAGCGCGGTGGTGGCGGTGCGGGGCACGCCGTCGGCACCGGCCTCCCAGTCGTCCCACCTCTCGTCCTCCGCCGCGAGGTCGCGGGGGGCCGCGGGCTCCAGGAACGCGACCTCGGGCAGCCGCTCCAGGATCGCGGCACGCAGCTCGCCGTCCAGCTGCCCCTTGCCGAGCGGGCCGGGCACGAGCGCGATCGTGGCGGTGGACACCGGCTCCCACGCGGCCAGCAGCTCGGCGTACGCGTCGGCCGCCCGCCGCACCAGGAAGTCGGTCAGCGGTCCGGGCGCGGGGTGCCGGCGCGTGGTGTCCAGCGGCAGCGAGGCGATCAGCAGCGCGGGTACCCCGAGGGGCTCCTCGGTGGGGGTCGGCGCGTGCACGACCGGGGCGGTACGGGGGCTGCGGGGCGCCCCGTCCTCGTCGACGGGCACGGCCCAGGTCACCGACCAGTGCGGGCGCAGCCGCTCCTCCACAGGCCGGTCGGCGAGCAGCGCGCGCTCGACGGAACCGTGCCGGGAGACGGTGCGCCAGCGGTGCGTACCGCTCGCGGAGTCCTCGACGTGGGTGTACGGGCCGTGCTGCGAGCGGCTCAACGTCCGTGTGCCGCCCGGGGTCTCGATGACGACCTCGGCGAGGCCGGGCAGCGTGAGCAGCAGCGCGTCGTCCACCGAGGCGAGCAGCCGCGACACGAGGTCCTCGGCGACGCCGTCGCGCAGGGGCAGCACCACGACGGTGTCGTACCCGTCGGGTGCGGAGCCCTCGGCGGGCAGCGGGAGCCGGAGCAGCGGGACGTGGCCGTCGCGGCGGCGGAGCTCGTCCCCGAGGCCGGGGCTGCCCTGGGCCGCGCGGTCGGCGAGGTCGCGGGCCTCGGCGAGGGACCAGCGGACACCGCCGTGCCGGCCGACGAGGGCGGGCTCGTCGCTGACCGCGAGGACCGCGGCGAACCCGACGCCGAACCGTCCCACGGCCTGCTCGTGGCCCTCACGCTTGGCGGAGGCCCGCAGCGTGCTCAGGGACTCGACGCCGGTGGCGTCCAGGGGTGCGCCGGTGTTGGCCGCGGCCAGGACGGCACGGCCGTCCCGGTCCTCGTGCAGGGTGAGCCGGAGCCGGCCGGGGACCCCGGCGCGGGCCGCGGCGTCGGCGGCGTTCTGGGCCAGCTCGGTCGCGGTAGCCGCCGAGGACGAGGTCCTCCTCGGCGTTGGCGTCCTCCCGGAAACGGGCGGGCCCCGCGCCCCAGGCGTCGAGCACACCGCGCCGCAGCCGCGCGGTCCCGAACGGATCGACCCCCTCGGTCGCATTCATGCTCACGCTCGTGACTCCGCTCTTCCGGTGACCCCTGACGCCCAGTGTGCGCCCGAAGGTACCGCGCCCGGAGCCGCCCATCCGGCCGAGGGGTGCGTCCTGGTGCCACGGCCGGGCCGGGGGTCCCGGGGAGGCGTCAGGAGTGGCCCAGATCCTCCGTGGGACCGTCCGGCCGGGCCGGGACCGAGCCGGAGTCGTCGTCCACCGGCCGCAACGCGTACTCGTCCACCCGCATCGTGTCCAGCGCGTGCGGCACCGGCTTCGGCGGTTTCGGCATCACCGCGGCCTCGGAGTGCCCCCCGCAGCCGTACGCCAGCGAGACCACCCGGCCGTCCGCCGGGGAGAACTCGTTGGCGCACACCCCGAACGCCTGCCGCAGCGATCCCGCCACGGGCAGCAGGAACGCGCAGGTCACACAGGAGGCCGGCGCGGCCTGCGCCATGGGTGTCCGTGGCCCGAAGGCCTCGTCCCAGCGTTCGGCGGCCATCCGCAGCCCGTACCGGGACAGCACCCGCGCCCGCCGTGCCCCGAGCTCCTCCGCGACCGACGCGATCGCGCCGCGGTTCACCTCCGGAGGACGGTTCGTCAGCTCCGCGTCCTCGACGTCGACGAGGTCCGCGATGCCCTCGGACATCTCCGCGATCACGGAGTTCGGCGGCGGCTCGTCCTCACCGGTGTAGCCGGGCTCCAGGCGGGGGTCCTCCGCCTGGGTGGGCAGCAGGTCGCCGGGGCCCATGTCGCCGGGGCGCAGCCGCTCGCTCCAGGGCACCCACTCCGGGGCGAGGAGCGCGTCGGAACCGGGCAGCAGCACCGTTTCGTCAAGGGTGACCTTCTTGGCGCGGGAGGCACGGGCGACCGTCACCGCCCAGCGCCAGCCCCGGTAGCCGGGGTCCAGGCACTCGAAGTAGTGCGTGACGACCCTGTCCCCCTCGGAGACGAGGGAGACGTGCTCGCCGACCTCACCGGGGGCGGCGGCCTCCTCGGCCGCCTCCCGGGCGAGGTCTACCGCCTCGGCGCACAGGCGGTCGGGGGCGGGGGTACGGGCCGTACGGCTTCGCGTCGTCGCAGCACTCACAGGTCTCGCTTCTCTCCATACGCCGTCTCACGAGCGCGCCAACAGCCCATCGATGTCCGATTTCGGCTGTCGCGGATGCGGGCGGAGCGGACCTGGGGGCCGCGTCGACGTCCACACCCTCGGTGCCTGCCTCGGGCGCGCCTTCTGCCATCCATTCTGCGGGATCGCGAAGAGGCGCGCGGCCAAGAACCATCGCCGGTGGCGCGTGAGTGCACGCTACCCTCTCCGCCGCTCCGCGCCCACATGCCCGTCCGGAACAGGCCCGGAACAGGGGCGGAGCCGCGCCGGGACCGGGCCGTGTCCGTCGTACGGAAGAGGGGCGGCCGGGCGCCCGAGAGCCCGGTCCGGGCTCATCCGGCGGAGCGTCGGCCGCCGCGCCCGGCCCGATCATGGGGTTCGTGAGGGCCGGAGGTGGGGCACTATGACTCACGTGGCTGGCGACAGGTCGTCCGACGGATCCGGCCCCCTTCGCAGGGCGGGCCGGACGATGGGCCGTGTCCTGCGCGCTCCGTTCAGCTGGGCCGGACGGGGCATCCGCAGGGCGACCAACGCCCACGGGGCCGGGGAGTCCGGTCTCGGCAAGCTGATCGAGCTGCACGCGGTCAACGGCGCGGGCGACGTCATGATCACCGTCGCGCTCGCCTCCACCGTCTTCTTCTCCGTACCGACGGACGAGGCGCGCGGGCGCGTCGCCCTGTACCTCGCCGTCACGATGGCCCCCTTCACCCTGCTCGCCCCGGTGATCGGCCCGCTGCTGGACCGGCTGGCGCC
>NZ_KL585387.1:61883-63773 GCF_000721935.1 Streptomyces sp. NRRL WC-3549 | reverse complement strand
CGTGCCGCGATGGCGGGGGCGATGTGCGCCCGGGCGGTCCTCGCGCTCACCATGTCCGGCGCGGTCGCCACGGGCGGTCTGGAGCTGTATCCAGCGGCTCTGGGGGTCCTGGTCTGCTCCAAGGCGTACGGGGTGGTGCGCAGCGCCGTCGTCCCGCGGCTCCTGCCGCCGCGGTTCTCCCTGGTGAAGGCGAATTCCCGGGTCACCCTGGCAGGGCTGCTGGCGACGGGGGTGGCCGCCCCGATCGGGGCGGGCCTCCAGACCCTCGGGCCCGTCTGGCCGCTCTACGGCGCCTGCGCGATCTTCGCCGGCGGTACGGTCCTCGCCTTCACCCTGCCGGGCAAGGTCGACTCCGCGAAGGGCGAGCGCCGCGCCCGCCTGGTCCCGCGCGGCGGTGAGGCCCCGCCGCCCGCGGGCCCGGGCAGCACCCGCGGCGACCTGTGGACCACCCGCTGGGGCAAGGGCGGGAAGAGCAAGGGGAAGGGGAAGCCGGGGCTGCGGTCCGTCGGGCCCTCCGTCCTGCACGGCCTCCAGGCCAACGCGGCGCACCGCGCGCTCTCCGGCTTCCTGATCTTCTTCCTGGCCTTCCTGCTGCGCGAGCACCCCCTCGGCGGGCAGAGCGCCGCGGTGTCGCTGGGCATCGTCGGCGTGGCGGCCGGCGCGGGCAACGCCATCGGTACGGCGGTGGGGTCCTGGCTGCGGGCCCGCGGGCCCGAGGTGATCGTCGCGGCGGTGCTGGGGCTCGCGCTCGGCGTGGCGGTGCTGGCCGCCGTGTTCTTCAGCACCGTGCTGGTCGCCGCGCTGGCGGCGGTGGCCGGTTTCACCCAGGCCCTGTCGAAGCTGTCCCTGGACGCCATGATCCAGCGGGACGTGCCCGAGGAGGTGCGGACCTCGGCCTTCGCCCGGTCCGAGACCCTGCTCCAGGTCTCCTGGGTCCTCGGCGGCGCCATCGGCATCGCCCTGCCACTCAACGGCGTGGCCGGCATGTCGGTCGCGGCGGGCATCCTCGCGCTCGGCGCGGCCACCTCCGTACGGGGCCTCCTGGGCGCCGCACGGCGCGGCTCACCGCACCCCCGCGTGGCGTGAACGGTGCCGACCGATAACCTTCGGCGCATGACCGTTGCGTTCTTCTCCGGTAAGGGCCGTCGAATCGGCGTCGCTCTCGGTGCCGTGTCCGCGGGACTCCTTGTCCTGTCCGCCTGCGACAAGCCGACGCCGCTCGCCACCGTGACGGTCGGCGACAACTCGGTGGGCACCGAGGCCGCCTGCTACAACGACGGCAAGGCACTCAAGGAGTCCGAGATCGAGGGCTGCCTCAACAAGAAGGCGGACAAGGTCGTGGACGTCGCGATGGACGACAAGGTCCGCTTCGGCGTCGACCCCGAGATCGCCGACCACGGCTGGACCCTGTTCATCAACGGCCAGCAGGCCGAGCAGGAGCCGTACAAGAAGACCTACCGCTCGATCCCCGGCAGCGCCTTCTTCGCCAGCCAGACCGGTGAGACCACCGCGGACAAGACGCAGGTCAGCATCGTCGAGACGCAGGGTCAGAAGCTCACGGGCGTCTGGCACTTCGAGCTCAAGAAGTCCTCCTGACCGTCTGAACCACCGATTCGCCAGGAGCTTCGCCGTGCGGGTCCTCGTCGTGACCGCCGTCCCGGCCGAACGGGACGCGGTGACGCGCGCCGTCGCGGAACCGCCGCGGGTCCGGAGGGTGCCGGGTGCCGAGGTGCACCGGGCGGGGCCCTTCGACGTGGTCGCGGGCGGTGCGGGTCCGGCCGCCGCGGCGGCGGCCACCGCGTTCGCCCTGGCCCCGTCCCGGTCCGGCTCCGGGGCCCGCGAGGACGAGCCGTACGGCCTCGTCGTCTCCGCCGGTATCGGCGGGGGGGT
>NZ_KL585387.1:51964-61686 GCF_000721935.1 Streptomyces sp. NRRL WC-3549 | reverse complement strand
GCCATCAGGGATGTGTATAAGAGACAGCGTCGTGGCGAGCGGCATCGTCGCCGCCGACCTCGGGGCCGAGACCCCGGACGGTTTCGTGCCCGTCACCGCTCTCGGCTTCGGCAGGGACCTGTTCGTACCGCCCGCCCCGCTCGTGCGGGAGGTGGCCGAGGCCACCGGGGCCGTGCGGGGGCCGGTGCTCACCGTCTCGACCGTGACCGGCAGCGCCGCCCGCACCGCCGCGCTGCTGGCCGCCCATCCCGGAGCCGTCGCCGAGGCCATGGAGGGCTTCGGCGTCGCGGAGGCCGCCGACCGGCTCGGTGTGCCGGTGCTGGAGCTCCGGGCCGTCTCGAACGCCGTGGGGCCCCGTGACCGGGACGCCTGGCGCATCGGCGAGGCGCTGGCCGCGCTCACCGAGGCGTTCGGGAAGATCGCACCCGTAGTGGAAGGCTGGACCCATGACCGACTCGACCGACTCCGCGCCCCGCACCGTGACTGACGCCGCCGGCGGCATACCGCCGGGCCTGCGGGTCGCCTTCTCGCCGTGCCCGAACGACACGTTCGTCTTCGACGCCTGGGCGCACGGAAGGGTCCCCGGCGCGCCCGCCCCCGACGTCACCTTCGCCGACATCGACCTCACCAACGGGATGGCCGAGCGCGGCGAGCTCGACGTGCTGAAGGTCTCGTACGCCGTACTGCCGTACGTCCTCGACGAGTACGCCCTGCTGCCCTGCGGCGGGGCGCTGGGCCGGGGCTGCGGGCCGCTGGTCCTCACCCGGGAGCCGGGCGCGGACCTGACCGGGAAGACCGTGGCGGTGCCCAGCGAGCGCTCCACCGCGTATCTGCTGTTCCGGCTCTGGGCGGCCGAGGTGGTGCCCGGCGGCGTGGGCGAGATCGTCGTCATGCCGTTCGACCGGATCATGCCCGCCGTCCGCGACGGCCGGGTGGACGCCGGCCTGGTGATCCACGAGGCCCGCTTCACGTACCAGGAGTACGGCCTGCACAGCCTCGCCGACATGGGTGAGCACTGGGAGTCGACCACCGGGCTGCCGATCCCGCTCGGCGCGATCATCGCCAAGCGGTCCCTCGGCGAGGAGACGCTGGCGCGGCTGGCGGACACCATCCGCACGTCGGTGCGGATGGCCTGGGACGACCCGGAGCGCTCGCGCCCCTACGTCGCGGAGCACGCCCAGGAGATGGACCCGGCCGTGGCGGACCAGCACATCGGGCTGTACGTCAACGAGTTCACCGCCGACCTCGGCGACCGCGGACTGCTGACGCGGGCCGCCGCCGAGGGCCTCGTACCGCCGCTGGCCCCGGACGCGTTCTCCGTCACCGGGCGCTGAGGCCCGCGCCCGGGCCGGACGCGGGACCCCGGCGCGGGGCACCCGCCGTGAACCGCCGGCCCGGGAACGTCCACCCGGAAGAGGTCCGTCCCCGCGTCGGCGGCGTCACCCGCACGGGAACACCTGCGTCAGACGTCGAGCTGGTCCGCGACCGCCCGCAGCAGCCCCGCGATCTTCGCCCCCGCGGCCTTGTCCGGGTAGCGGCCCCGCTCCAGCTGCGGCGTGATGTTCTCCAGCAGCGTCGTCAGGTCCTGCACGATCGAGGCCAGCTCGTCCGGCTTGCGCCGCTGCGCGGCGGCGACGGACGGCGTGGGGTCCAGGACGACGACGGACAGGGCCTGGTCACCGCGCTGGCCCGCGACCACGCCGAACTCGACGCGCTGACCGGGCTTGAGGGCGTCGACACCGGCCGGGAGTACGGACGAGTGGACGAAGACGTCGTCGCCGTCGTCGCGCGAAAGAAAGCCGAAGCCCTTTTCCGAATTGAACCATTTGACCTTACCCGTGGGCACGTCTGTCCTCGTCCTCGTACTCGTCGGTGGGGCGGGCGAGCCGCGAAACGGCTCCGGATAGCAGTACAGCGGGTCCCGTGACCCGCCACGTCCCAGGCTAATGGCCCGGAGGCCGCAGACAAGACGTCGCCGGACGGCTCCGCCGAGCTGGGAACTACCCTGGCCGGGTGAGTACTACTCCTTCCGGCGCAGGCGACCGGCTCGTACAGGTCGGCGCGATCGTCTTCTTCGTCGGCGCGCTCGCCACCCTGGTGACCGTCGCCCCCCTGTTCCTGGGCACCGATCCGTTCCCGTCCGCGGCTTATGCGGTGTGCATGCTGATGGGCGTGGGCTTCCTCATCGCCGCCGCCGGTGTGGTGCGCTCCGTCTGGAAGAGCTCGCCGAAGCGCGCCGCCACCCGCTGACCCGGCCCCTCAGACCGCCTCGCCGGGTGCCGCCCAGGCGTTCAGCCAGGCCGGGAAGCCGGTGAGATTTGGCAGGATCACGTCGGCGCCCGCGGCCCGCAGCTCCGCCTCGTCGCACGGACCGGTGGTGACGCCGACCGACAGGGCGTCCGCCGTGCGGGCCCCGCGTACGTCGCCGGTGTGGTCGCCGACGTATATGTGCGCGCCGTGCTCCAGCAGCGCCTCGGCCTTGCCCTCGGCCCATAGGCCGCCGGCCAGGACGTCCGGGGCCAGGCCGAGGTGGTCGAGGTGCAGCTTGGCGTTCGGCTCGTACTTGGCGGTCACCACGATCGCCCGCCCGCCGAGCGCCTGCACGGCTTCGAGGGCCTCCCGGGCTCCGGCCAGCGCGGGCGACGGGGTGATCGCCCGGTCCGGGTAGAGCGCGCGGTACCGGTCGGCGACCTCGGCCACCTCGCCGGCCGGGAACCAGTTGGCCAGCTCGTCCTCCAGGGGCGGCCCGAGGCGGCTCACGACCAGGTCGGTGTCGATGGGGACCCCGGTCTCGGCGGCCAGGGTCAGGTAGGCGGCCTTGATGCCGGGCCGGGAGTCGATGAGCGTCATGTCCAGGTCGAAACCGACCGTCAGGGTGCGTGAAGGCATGCGGCCATTGTGCCGAGCACCGGAACCGGGGCGGAGCCCGCCGGGTGGCGGCCGGCGGTCGGCGCCCCGGCCCGCACTGACCGGGCCGACGGGCCGCGCATAGACTCAGCCAAGGCTTACCTTGCTCGTTTCGCTCACCCGATTGGTTCCGATGGCTCCCGCCACACCCCGCCTGTCCAGACGCGCGCTCGCGACCACGGTGGCCGTACTCGCACTGCTCCTGGCCGTCCTGCTCAGCCTGGCGGTGGGGGCGCGGACCATCGCACCGTCCGCGGTCCTCGACGCCCTGCTGCACGGCGGGCACTCGGACGCCGCCGAGGTGATCCGTGAGATGCGGGTGCCCCGCACCCTGATCGGGCTGATGGTCGGCGCGGCCCTCGCCCTCGCGGGTACGGCGCTCCAGGGCATCACCCGCAACCCCATCGCCGACCCCGGGATCCTCGGTATCAGCCAGGGCGCCTCGGTGGCCGTGGTGCTGGCCATCGCCTACGCCGGGATCCACACCCTCTCCGGGTACGTGTGGTTCGCGTTCGCGGGGGCCGCCGTCGCGTCCGTCGCGGTGTACGCCATCGCCTCCCGGGGCCGCGGCGGGGCCACCCCGGTGAAGCTCGCACTGGGCGGTGCGGCGATCAACGCGCTGCTGGTGTCGGTGACCATGGGCGTGCTCACGACCAAGGCCTCCGCGCTGGACGAGTTCCGTTTCTGGCAGGTCGGTTCCGTCGCCGGACGCGAGGCCCAGGTCGCCCAGCAGATCTGGCCGTTCCTGCTGGTCGGCGTGGTGCTGGTGCTGTCCGTGGCGCGCGGGCTGGACGCGCTGGCGCTGGGCGAGGACGTGGCGAAGGGCCTGGGCCAGAACGTCGCGGCCGTACGGATCGTCGGGGGCATCGGCGCCACGGTCCTGACCGGCGCCGGGGTCGCCGCGGCCGGGCCCATCGCCTTCGTCGGCCTCGCGGTCCCGCACATCGCCCGCGCGATCGTCGGCGGCGACCACCGCTGGGTGCTGCCCATGGCGGCACTGATCGGGCCCGTGATGCTGCTGGTCTCCGACGTCGTCGGCCGGATCGTGCTCCCGCCCGGCGAGGTGCCGGCGGGCGTGATGACGGCGCTGATCGGTGTGCCGTTCCTCGTCGCCCTCGTACGCCGGAAGGCGGTGCCCGCGTGATCACGGACACGGTGGTTCCCGCCCGTCCCTCGGTCCGGCCGGCCGGTTACGGCGTCGTACGGATCGGACGGCGCGGCCGGTTCCTGCTCCACCGGCGGGCGGCGCTCGTCGCGTCGGGCCTGGCGGTGCTGCTGGCCGCCCTCTGCGTGGCGTACCTCTGCGTCGGCGAGAGCTTCGTGGCGCCCGCGGAGGTGGTGAAGGTCGTCCTCGGGCAGCCGTCGCCGGACGAGCTGGTCGTGGGCACCCTGCGGCTGCCGCGGATGGTGGTCGGGCTGCTCGTGGGCCTGGCGTTCGGTGTCGCCGGGGCGCTGATCCAGACCGTGGCCCGCAACCCGCTGGCCAGCCCGGACATCATCGGCGTCAGCCAGGGCGCGGGCGCCCTCACGGTCGGCGCGATGACCTTCGGCGTCACCTCGTACACGGTCCTGCCGTACCTCTCCGTCCTCGGCGGCGTCGCCGCGGCGGCGCTCGTCTACGTGTTCGCGTGGCGCGGCGGGCTGCACGCGACCCGCTTCGTCCTCATCGGCATCGGCTTCGCGGTCGCCCTGCGTTCGGTGACGACCCTGTTCCTGACGAAGGGCGACTACCTCGTCGCCCAGCAGGCGCAGATCTGGATGACGGGCTCGCTCAACGGCCGCGGCTGGGCCGAGGCCGCTCCCATCGGCTGGACCCTGCTCGTCCTGCTGCCCGCCGTGCTGTGGGCGGCCCGGGCGCAGCGCACCGTCTCGATGGACGACGACACCGCGACGGCGCTCGGTGTGCGGCTCGGCCGGGTACGGCTGGGGCTCGTCGCCCTCGGCGTCGTCCTGGCCTCGGTGGCGACGGGGACGGCCGGCCCGGTCGACTTCGTGGCGCTGCTGGCCCCGCAGATCGCCCGCCGGATGACCCGTACGGCGCAGATCCCGCTGCTGTGCTCGGCGCTGCTGGGGGCGGTCGTCGTCGTCCTCGGCGACCTGCTGGCCCGCAGGCTCTTCTCGCCGACCGAGCTCCCGGTGGGCGTACTGACGGCGGCGGTCGGCGCCCCGTACCTGATCTGGCTGATCATCCGCGGCCACGGCGGCCGCAGTGGAGGCAACGCATGAAGACGACCGGCCCCGACGCCGCCACGGAGACCGTGACCAGCCGGCTGACCGCCCGCGGGCTGACCCTCGCCTACGAGGACCGCACCGTCGTCCACGAGCTGGACCTCGCCGTGCCGGACGGTCGGGTCACGGTCATCGTCGGCCCGAACGCCTGCGGCAAGTCGACCACCCTGCGGGCGCTGGGGCGGCTGCTGAAACCGGCCGGCGGCGCGGTCCTCCTGGACGGCACCGAGCTGTCCCGGATCCCCACCCGGAAGATCGCCCAGTCCGTGGGGCTGCTGCCGCAGACCCCGGTGGCCCCCGAGGCGATCACCGTCTCCGACCTGGTCGCCCGTGGCCGCCAGCCGCACCAGCACTGGTGGCAGCAGTGGTCGGACGCGGACGAGCGGGCGGTGACGGACGCCATGGAGTGTACGGACGTCACCGCGCTCGCCGACCGGCCGGTGGACTCCCTCTCCGGCGGCCAGCGCCAGCGTGTGTGGATCGCGATGGCGCTCGCCCAGGAGACCGACCTGCTGCTCCTGGACGAGCCGACGACGTACCTCGACATCGCGCACCAGGTGGAGGTCCTGGACCTGGTGCGCCGGCTCGCCACCCCGGCGGCCGACGGCACCCGGGGGCGGACCGTCGTCACCGTGCTCCACGACCTCAACCAGGCGGCCCGGTACGCCGACCACCTGGTCGCCATGAAGGCGGGCCGGATCGTGGCCGAGGGGCACCCCGAGGACGTCGTGACCGCCGCGCTCGTCCGTGAGGTCTTCGGCCTGGAGGCGGTGATCGTCCCGGACCCGGTGACGGGCTCGCCGCTCGTCGTGCCGGGCGCCCCCTGGAACCCGATGGCCCCTTCTCCCCGAAAGGCACTCTGACATGACCGGTTCGCTCCGCGACCGCCGCCGCGGCGTCGCCGCCGTCTCCTTCGCCCTGACCACCGCCCTGGCGCTCTCCGCCTGCGGGTCGTCGGACTCCGGCTCCGACTCGGGCTCGGACGCCGTGTCCGGTGGCGGCGCCGCGGCCGACACGCACACGGTCTCCACCGCGATGGGGAACGTGAAGGTCCCCGCCGCGCCGAAGCGGGTCGTCGTCCTGGACACCGCCGAGCTGGACTCCGCGCTCACCCTGGGTGTGAAGCCGGTCGGGGCGACGCACGCGGACGTCGACTCGGGCTTCCTGAGCTACCTGCCGAAGGACCGGGTCGCCGGCATCAAGGACGTCGGCGCGCTGATGACGCCGAACCTGGAGTCGATCGCCGCGCTCAAGCCCGACCTGATCCTCACCAGCAAGATCCGGCACGGCGACAAGTACGACGAGCTGAAGAAGATCGCACCGACGGTCATGACGGAGAACACCGGCTACACCTGGAAGGAGAACTTCCAGACCCACGCCAACGCGCTCGGCAAGGTGCCGGAGGCGGAGAAGGTCATCGCCGACTACGACACCCACACGGCGAAGGTCACCGAGGCGCTCGGCGGCAAGGAGAAGGCGGCGGCCACCGAGGTCAGCATGGTGCGGTTCGTCGAGGGCGCGGACATCCGCATCTACGGCAGGCAGAACTACATCGCGACGCTCCTCGCGGACGTCGGCCTCGGCCGCCCCGCGATCGTGGACAAGGCCAAGGACGGCTTCTCGTACGACGTCAGCCCGGAGAAGATCGACCTGGCGGACGCGGACGTGGTCTTCCACTCGACGTACGGGGACGCGAAGAAGTCCAAGGAGACGCAGACCGTGGGCAGCGGGCTGTGGAAGAACATGGCCGCGGTGAAGAACGGCATGGTGTTCCCGGTGGACGACCAGCTGTGGATCCAGGGCATCGGCTACACGGCCGCAGGCAAGATCCTGGACGAGCTCCAGGCCGACCTGACGAAGTAGCGGCGCGGGGCGGACCTTCGGCCTCCCCGGGCCGGGGGCCGGCGCGCCCGGAACGCCTGGCCCGCCCGGAACGAACACGCCTACCGGTCAGGGAGGGTCGCCACCCCAAGGGCCCCGGCGCACGCCACCGCCCCGACTGAGTACGCGTACGCACTCCTTGACGGGTACCGGCCCCCATCCGTCGCACCGCCCCCGGGCATACCGTCCCCGTATGGCCGAACAGACCGCACCGACCGACACCGTCCCGACCGGGCCCAGGTCCCGCTTCTCCTCCTTCGCGTTCCTGGGAAGCTGCTGCGCCGCACTGGTCGTGCTCGCGCTGATCATTCAGTTCGCGCGGGGCGCGTGGGGGGCTGCGGACTTCCCCCGTGTCGCGCCCGAGGACATGGCGGACCGCGTCTTCCAGCGCTCCCAGGAGGCGTACGGAGTACTGGGGTTCACCCGCACCGTGGAGCCGGGGGTCGAGGTCCTCGGCGTCAGCACGGAGAACACGCTCGGCTCCGGCTCCGGCTGCTACGGCGGGGGCCTGTTCGACCTCGAGGAGACCGTCGACGGCGCCTACCGGATGAGCCACAGCTGGGCACTGGATCACGTGCCCGCGAGCCAGGCCGTCCCCGGCCTGCGCCGACTGCACCAGCACCTCAAGGACGACGGCTGGGAGATCACGTCCTACCGTGGCGCCGACGCGACGGACGACTGGGACCTGTTCGTGGAACGGAACGACGGGGACGAACGGATGTCCTTCACCTGGCTTCCGGACCGGGAGTACTTCATGGGCGGAGCCACCGGACCCTGCGCCTACGACCCCGAGTGGGAGGACGGCGACACCGGCCCCGCCGGGGGCGGCCTCCGGCCCCCCGCCTTCGGTCCCGCGCGGCAGGACTGAACGGCCGCCGGCTCACCGGCGGACGCGACGACGGCCGCCAGGTCGGCGCCCGCCCGGAGGAGCGCCACGGTCCGCGCGGCGATCCGGTCAAGGCGTTGCCGCAGGATGCGCCGGGCCTCCCCCGAGCCGTCGTGCCGGTGCAGGGAGGCCATGATCTCGCGCACCTCGGGGATGCCGTATCCGGCACCGCGGAGAGCGACGACGATCCTGGCCGCTCCGACCGCCGAAGGGCCGTAGCGGCGCGCTCGCAGTGACGTCACCCGCTCAGGCAGGACCAGCCCTTCCTGCTCCCAGAACCGCAGAGCCGAGGAACGCACACCGAGCGCTCCCGCGAGCTCCGTGATGGTCATGGCGTCGCCCTCCTGCTCGGACCCGGGTGTGTGCGCTTCGGCCTCGATCGCACGCAACGCCTGTTGGGCGCGGAGGGTCTCCTCCCGTTCCCGCGCGAGCTGCACGTGCACCGCGCTGATCGCCGAGGCCGCCTCCGTGAGCGTCTCCGTCCGCAGCTTCACGAGCATCTTCCGGGCCACGACGGGTCCTACGGCACCCGCCAGTCCGCGATAGGCGCCCAGAGCCCGCACGTGGACCGGGGTGTAGGACCGGTAGCCGTTGGCCGACCGAGCGGCCGGAGGAATGACTCCCAACCGCTCGAGGTCGCGCACCTGTTGCACCGAGTACCCCGACGCCCTGGCGACATCGACGGTGCGGAGCAGCACCCGTTGCGAACCGCTCACCGGACCCCCACGAGCCGAACCCCACACAAGCACTTGAAGGTGATGCTTGAACCATGAGTATGGAACAGATCATCGCGACCGTACGAGGCTTCGACGGCGCGCTCGTGTTCGTACCGGAGCCGGGAGACGGCTCCCCCGAGATCGCCTGGGGGGACGCGTTCTTCTCCTACGCCCCTGACGGGCGGATGTCTCAGGGCGTACAGCCCTACGGGACGATCGTCACCAAGGACTATCCCGACGACACCGCTTCCGACCTCGACCCTCCGGGCCGCTGGCGTGTGAACGTCCATGTCGGCCGGCCGGTGTTCCTCGATCTGACGGGCGAAGACCCGCGCCGCCTCCGTCACCCCCGCGACCACGCCGCCGTCGACAGCGTGATGCCGCACCCGGTGTACGGCGCACTCGGCTGGATCTGCGTGGTCAATCCGGGGGACAGGACGACGGACACGGTCGTACGGCTGCTGCGGGACGCCCACGACGCCGCCCGCCGCCGGTACGAGCGGCGCCACGAGCCGGGGAGCGCCTGAGCCACCCCTGGCCCCGTGCGACCGGGGGCGAGCGGTGCGCGGCGCGACCGGGGGCGGCCCGGCGCGAGCTGCGGGCCAGGACGTCTGACGCCCACCACGCCGGGAACCCGGCCGAGTCCCTCCGGCGGTCGAGGAGCGGCGCGGCCCGGGTGCGGTCCCGGCACCGGCCGCCGCGTCCGCGCCCTCACCCCGGCAGGCGTCGGGACCTCCACACCAGGTACGCCGCCGACGCCACCGCCGCCGTGCGGACGACCACCGGCCACAGCTCCGTCATCGCGTCCCCCATCGCGCCCTCCGCGATGGGGGCGCCCCAGCGTCCGTCCATACGGCCCCAGAGCCAGACGAAGGCACCGGCCACCACCACGCCCGGGAGGCCCAACGCCACCCACTTCGCCTCCGTACGCGAGAACTTGCGGGAGCTGTACGCGAGCACCCAGCCGCCCGCGAGCGCCAGCCAGGAGCCCAGCACCGCCCCGGCCACCAGCAGGAGGGCGGCCAGGAGCAGGAACGGGTGCGAAAGCCGGAGCCGCCGGCCCTCGGCGGCGGCGACCGCCTTGCGGCGGCGCAGCCCGAACT
>NZ_KL585387.1:44681-51745 GCF_000721935.1 Streptomyces sp. NRRL WC-3549 | reverse complement strand
GTGTATAAGAGACAGGGCCGGAACGGTGTCCGGGGTGTCCTCCGGGTCCGGGACCGGCCGCGGGGGCCTCAGCAGTTCCGGGCTCAGGCCGCCCACGAACCCAGGTACGTCCAGGCCCGACACGTCCGACACGCCCGCCCGGTCCCCGGTCTCACCGAACGGTCCCGGCTCGATCCGCCACCACTCGGGTTCGCCGTCCGGCACGCCCGCCTGGTCCAGTCCGCGCATGTGCGGTGCCGAGGCGGAAGGCCAGGCCGGAGCGGGCCCCCGCTCCGGCTCTTCGGCCGGGACGCCACCGTCCGGTACGTCCGGCTCCCCGCCCGCCGGGCCCTCGGGCCCCGGGTCCTCGCGCCGCCCCGGGTCCTCGCGCCGGCCCGGGTCCGTGCCCGCCGGGTGCTTCCGGAACATCCCGCGCCGCGGGCGCGGGACCTCGCCCGGTTCCGCGCCGCCCGGGCCCGTCGCCGCCGCCCGGGGTGGCGCCGCCGCTCGGGATGGCGGCGTCGCCCGGGGTGGCTCCGTCGCCCGGGATGGCGCCGCCGCTCGGGGTGGCGGTACCGCGCCCGTCCCGTCCCCCGACTCCGCCGCCGCGGCGACCAGTTCGTCCGGCGCGCCGAGCCGGCCGAGGATGCGCCGGACCGTGGCCGGGGTGTCCGCGCCCGCCGTGCCGCGCTGCCGGTCGATCTCGCCCCGGAGCGTCGAGACGAGTCTCATCCGGGCGCCCGAGGGCAGCTGTTGCTGCTGCGCCAGGTCGCCGACCCGGCTCAGGTAGTCGTAGACAAGCTGGTCGCTCTCGATCCCCACGCGATGGTTCTCCCTCTACCCGGCCTGCCCCGACGGTAGCGTTCCAGGGGCTACCGTGGGACGGATGGGGACGACCACACCACCGCGCACGCTCGCCGAGTCTCTGCGCGCCCGGGGAGACGCATCGCTGGCAGGGCTGCTGCGTGCACGCCCCGACCTGCTGAGCCCCGTACCGAACGACATCACGCAGCTGGCGACACGGGCCGGCACCCGGGCCTCCGTCGTCCGCGCGCTGGAACACCTGGACCGGTTCGCCCTGCAGACCGCCCAGGCGCTGGCGGTGGCGCCGGACCCGGCTCCGTACGCCGCGCTCCTCGCACTGCTGACGGGAGACGGCCAGGACGACGGCGAGGGGCGCGACGACACCGGGGCGGCGATCACCGCCGCGCTGCCCGGCGCGCTCGCGACCCTGCGCGAGCAGGCCCTCGTCTGGGGTGAGGACGAGGCGCTGCACCTCGTCCGCACGGCCCGCGAACTGCTCGCCCCGTCCCCGCAGCACCCCTCCCCCACCGGTCTCGGCCCGACCGTCTCCGAGGCCACGGCCGGGATGTCGCCGGGCCGGCTCCAGGAGATCCTGGCCGCCGCCGGGCTGCCGGCCACCCACGACCCGGTCTCCGCCGTCACCTCGCTGACGGAACTCTTCACCGACCGCACGCGCATGGCCGCGCTGCTGGACACCGCGCCCGTCGAGGCGCTGGCGGTGCTGGACCGGCTGGTGTGGGGCCCGCCCTACGGGGAGGTCACCGCGAACCCCGCGCCGCCGGTGCGATGGCTCCGCGACCGGGGGCTGCTGCTGCCCGTCTCGACCCGCACCGTCGTCCTGCCGCGCGAGGCCGCGCTGCATCTGCGGGCCGGCCGCGCCCACCGCGTACCGGAGCCCGTGGCCCCGGCCGTCACGGCCGTCGCCGAGCGCGATCCCCAGGCTGTGGACAGAGCCGCGGCCGGCCAGGCGTTCACCGCGCTGTCCACGATCGAGGAACTGCTGAATCTCTGGAACAACGGCGGCCCCGCGATCCTTCGTGCGGGCGGCCTGAGCGTGCGCGAGCTGAAGCGGACCGCGAACGCGCTGGACGTGTCCGAGCCGATCGCCGCCTTCTGGGTCGAACTCGCGTACGCCGCAGGGCTGCTGGCTCCCGACGGCGAGACCGACGAACGGTACGCGCCGACCCCGGCGTACGACGACTGGCTGGAGCTCCCGGCCCAGGACCGCTGGACCCGCCTCGTCACCTCCTGGCTCGCCGCCACCCGCACGGCCGGGCTGGTCGGCGGTCAGGACGCCAAGGGACGGGCCCTGTCCGCGCTCGGCCCCAACCTGGACCGTTCGGCGGCCCCCGAGGTACGCCGCCGGGTGCTGGCCCTGTTCGCGGCGCTCCCTGCGGGCACCGCCCCCGACCCGCAGTCCCTGCTCACCCGGCTGCGCTGGGAACGGCCCCTGCGTACGCCCGCGCCCGGCGCGTCAGCCGCCTCCGGGGAGGCCTCCGACCTGCGTTCCAGGATCGCCCTGTGGACGGTCAACGAGGCGGAGTCGCTCGGTGTCACCGGCCGGGGCGCCCTCTCCTCCCAGGCCCGCGCGCTGCTCGACGAGGGCCCCCGCGAGGCCGCCGCGCTGCTGGCCCCGCTCATCCCCGAACCCCTCGGCCACGTCCTGCTCCAGGCCGACCTGACGGCGGTCGCGCCCGGTCCGCTGGAACGCCCGCTCGCCGAGATGCTCTCGGTGCTCGCGGACGTCGAGTCCAAGGGCGGCGCGACGGTCTACCGCTTCACGCCCGGCTCCGTACGCCGCGCGCTGGACGCCGGACAGGCCGCCGCCGACCTGCACGCCTTCCTCGCCGCACACAGCCGTACACCGGTGCCGCAGCCGCTGAGCTACCTCATCGACGACGTCGCGCGCCGCCACGGCCATCTGCGGATCGGGGCCGCGTCGGCGTACGTGCGGTGCGACGACGAGGCGGTCCTCAACGAGATCCTGGCCGACAAGCGCTCGGCCGCCCTGCGGCTGCGCCGCCTCGCGCCGACCGTGCTGGCCGCCCAGACCGACCCGGCTTCGCTGCTGGAGGGGCTGCGCGAGATGGGGTACGCCCCGGCCGCCGAGTCCGCCGAGGGCGACGTCCTGATCACCCGCGCCCACACCCGCCGCACCCCGCCGCGTACGCCCCCGGCCCCGGTACCCGAGGGCCCGCCGGTCCCGGACGCCACCCTGCTGTCGGCGGCGGTACGGGCCGTCCGCGCCGGGGACACCGCCGCCCGGGCCGTCCGCACCGGCACCGGGGGCGCGGAGGACGGCCCCGGCGCGGCGGGCGGCGCCCTGCCCCGCACGACCCCTGCGGAGACCCTGGCCACGGTCCAGGCGGCGGCGATGACCGGGTCCGCGGTGTGGATCGGCTACGTCAACGCGGACGGCGCGGCCAGCCAGCGGGTGATCGCGCCGGTCAAGGTCGAGGGCGGCTTCGTCACGGCGTACGACCACACGGCCGACGAGGTCCGCACCTATCCGCTGCACCGGATCACGGGTGTCGCGGAACTTGCCGACGAGGCCGACGAGACCGGCGAGACCGGCGAGGCCGACGAGACCGGCGGGACCGACGAAGGCCGCGCACAGGGTTCCTGACGCCCCGTCGGGCGGTTGCGGTCAGGCGGGGTCCATGTCACGGAAGCGCTCGAAGGACTCCGTGCCCGTGGTTCCCTTCTTCCAGGTCACGGTCAGGGTGTCCCCGTTCCGCTCGATCTCCCCGAGCCGGTCCTTGCCCTCGACCTTGGTGCCGTCCTGCTCGCAGAGGAGTGCCACCACCAGGTCGCCGAGGTCGTCCGTCTGCCACCGGCCCTTGCACTCGAACCCGTCACCGTCGCTGAGGATCGCGTTCACGCGCCTGGGCTCGTCCAGGTACGCGTCGCCGAGGGCGAGCATCGTGGAGTCGGGGGCCCGCCACACGGCCTGCAGCCCGGTCCCGGTGGGCGAGGGAACGGCGGGGTTCGAAGGGGTCTCATCGGCCGGGGGCTGAACCACGGAGGGGCCCTCCGTGGCGCTCGGGCCGGCGGAAGTGCTCGGGCTCCCCTTGGCCGCAGGTGGCTTGGAGTCGCCTTCGTCCCCGCTCCCGAACGCGAACCAGGCCCCGGCGCCGACCAGCGCGAGTGCCACGACAGCGCCCCCCACGATCAGCCCGGTACGCCGCTTCCCGCCGCCGGCACCCGGGCCTGGGCCTGCCATCGGCGCGGGGGCCTGCGGCGGTGGAGGCGGCGGGTACGCCCCGTACGCGGGAGGGGGCTGCTGCGGCGGCTGGGACAGATGCTGCGGCGGGGGTGGAGGCTGCTGCGGCGGCTGGGCGTACGGGTTGTCCGCCACCGGCTGTCCGCCGTGCGGGTTCCCGTGTCCGGGCCCGGGGCCGGCCCCTGGTGGGCCGTACGGCTGCTGGGGCGGCTGCGCCGGCCAGGGCGGCGGCTGTGTCATGGTGTCGTCCCTCCCCCGCGGTCGGCCGTCCGCCGACCCGAAATCCCTTTCTATCAGCTCCTGGCCGCCCCGGCCCGCCTTTCACGCCCCGGCCTGCCCGCCTTTCACGTCCCGAGGCCTCCGATCCCCGCCGCCTCCCGCAGCACCTCGGTGAGCATCGGCATCGTGAGCCGGCCCGTGAACGTGTTGCGCTGACTCGGGTGGTAGCTGCCCAGCAGGTGCAGTTCCTGCCGGCGTTCCGTGGCGGGCAGGACGACGTGTGCGCCGTGGGCGAAGGCGGGGCGCGGGCGGGGCAGCCGCCAGCCCGCGTCGGCGAGGACCGGGAGCAGTGCCTGCCAGCCGAAGCCGCCGAGGACCACGACCGCGCGCAGGCCCGGGCTCAGCAGCTCCAGCTCGGCCGCCAGCCAGGGGCGGCAGGTGTCGCGTTCGGCGGGGGTGGGGCGGTTCGCCGGGGGCGCGCAGTGCACGGGCGAGGTGAGACGTACGCCACGCAGGGTGAGCCCGTCCCCGGCGTCGACGGAGGTGGGCTGCGAGGCCAGACCCAGGGCGTGCAGCGCGACGAAGAGGAAGTCGCCGGTCGCGTCGCCCGTGAACATCCGGCCGGTCCGGTCGTGTGCGGCGGGCGCGAGCCCGACCACGGCCACCGTCGCGTCCGGCGGTCCGAACCCGGGCACGGGCCGCCCCCAGTACTCCCAGTCCCGGAAGGCCGCGCGCTTGCCCTCGGCCACCTCTTCCCGCCAGGCCACCAGCCGGGGGCAGGCACGGCATCCGCTGACGCGTAGGTCCAGCTCCGCGAGGCCACCACTCCGGGACGCGTGGTACGCCGGGAACCCCGGGTCCTCGGCGCCCGGCACCGGATCCGGATCTGCTGCTTCCGCTTCGACCATCCCACCACGCTAAGGGCTCGCGGATCATCAGCACATCGTTGGGGTCTGCGAGCCCTGAGGGCCGGCGGGCGGCGTGATCACGGCCCGGCACGGCCGCCCGCTCGCGGGCCGGATGCGGCACACTGGACGTTTGGCCGTTCGCGGCCGCCCGGCGGCGGACCCCAGCAGCAGGGCAGAGGCAGACCAGAAAGGGCCGACGCGCGTGACCGGACCCCTCATCGTCCAGAGCGACAAGACGCTGCTCCTCGAAGTCGACCACGACCAGGCCGAGGCCTGCCGCCGTGCCATCGCCCCCTTCGCGGAGCTGGAGCGTGCACCCGAGCACATCCACACCTACCGGGTCACCCCGCTCGGCCTGTGGAACGCCCGCGCCGCGGGCCACGACGCCGAGCAGGTCGTCGACGCGCTCGTGGAGTACTCGCGCTACCCCGTGCCGCACGCGCTGCTCGTCGACATCGCCGAGACGATGGCGCGGTACGGACGGCTCACCCTGTCCAAGCACCCGGTACACGGGCTGGTGCTGACCAGCAACGACCGGCCGGTGCTGGAGGAGATCCTCCGCTCGAAGAAGGTCCAGCCGCTGGTCGGTGCCCGGATCGACGCGGACACCGTGGCCGTGCACCCCTCCGAGCGCGGGCAGATCAAACAGACGCTGCTGAAGCTCGGCTGGCCCGCAGAGGACCTCGCCGGGTACGTCGACGGCGAGGCGCACCCGATCGAGCTCGACCAGGACGGCTGGTCGCTGCGCCCGTACCAGAAGCAGGCCGTCGACGGGTTCTGGCACGGCGGCTCCGGCGTCGTCGTCCTTCCCTGCGGCGCCGGGAAGACGCTGGTCGGCGCCGGGGCGATGGCCCAGGCGAAGGCGACCACGCTGATCCTGGTCACCAACACCGTCTCGGCCCGGCAGTGGAAGCACGAGCTGGTGAAGCGGACGTCGCTGACCGAGGACGAGATCGGCGAGTACAGCGGAACCCGCAAGGAGATCCGGCCGGTCACCATCGCCACCTACCAGGTGCTGACCACCCGCCGGAAGGGCGTCTACCCGCACCTGGAGCTCTTCGACTCCCGCGACTGGGGCCTGGTCGTCTACGACGAGGTGCACCTGCTGCCCGCCCCCGTCTTCAAGTTCACCGCCGACCTCCAGGCGCGGCGGCGCCTCGGGCTCACGGCGACGCTGGTGCGCGAGGACGGCCGCGAGTCGGACGTCTTCTCGCTCATCGGGCCCAAGCGGTTCGACGCGCCGTGGAAGGAGATCGAGGCCCAGGGGTACATCGCGCCCGCCGACTGCGTCGAGGTCCGCGTCAACCTCACCGACTCGGAGCGGCTGGCTTACGCGACCGCCGAGACCGAGGAGAAGTACCGGTTCTGCGCGACGACCGCCACGAAGCGGAAGGTCACCGAGGCGCTCGTGCGCAGGCATCAGGGGGAACAGACCCTGGTGATCGGGCAGTACATCGACCAGCTCGACGAGCTCGGTGAGCATCTGGACGCCCCGGTGATCAAGGGCGAGACCAGCAACGCGCAGCGCGAGAAGCTGTTCGAGGCGTTCCGCCAGGGTGAGATCAGCGTGCTGGTGGTGTCGAAGGTCGCGAACTTCTCGATCGACCTGCCGGAGGCGACGGTCGCCATCCAGGTGTCGGGGACGTTCGGTTCACGCCAGGAGGAGGCGCAGCGGCTCGGCCGGGTGCTGCGGCCGAAGGCGGACGGGCACGAGGCCCGCTTCTACTCGGTGGTCGCCCGCGACACGGTCGACCAGGACTTCGCGGCGCACCGCCAGCGGTTCCTGGCCGAGCAGGGGTACGCGTACCGGATCGTCGACGCTGACGAACTCCTCGCGGAGCCCGACCCGGAGAGCTGAGCCCGGCGGGAGCTGTTTCCGCCCGGAGAGCCGCGCCCGGCGGGGGAGCTGGGCCCGAGCCTGCGGGCCGAGC
>NZ_KL585387.1:41319-44482 GCF_000721935.1 Streptomyces sp. NRRL WC-3549 | reverse complement strand
CGGCGTGAGCTGAGCCCGCCCAAAGGGCCGCGCCCGGCGGGAGAGCTGGGCCCGAGCCTGCGGGCCGAGCCCGGTAGGAGAGCTGGGCCCGAGCCTGCGGGCCGAGCCCGGCGTGAGCTGAGCCCGCCCAAAGGGCCGCGCCCGGCGGAGAGCTGAGCCCGCCCGGAGAGCCGCGCCCGGCGGGAGAGCTGAGCCCGGCCCAAAGACGTGGGTCCGGCCCTCGGGGCGGTTCAGCGGTGACGGCGGACGACGTCGGCCTCCTCGGCGAACTCACCGAGGACGGCCACCCCGAAGGCGGTGCGCGCGAAGACGCCGACGGCGCGCACGGCGTCCCCGAGGCGGTGACTGCGTGGGTGACCGGTGGCCGCGCTCCTGCCGTGCGCGGGGCCGGTCCTGCGGGGGTTCAGGTATGCGGTGCTCATGTGTTCCATGGTGTGTCGAGCCCACCACCCGGGACATCGGCCCGAGGGCGGAAGCGGATGCCGGCGCGGGTAGGCCCCAGGTCCCATGCCGTCCCCTACGGGAAGGAGGGGCGCACCCTTATTCGTTCGCCCCGGCATCCCGGGATCGCTACAATCGCCGGTCTGCCCGCCTCCCGCACCGTGGTACCGGCCCGCCCCAGCAGCGGTCGGCAGCCGGGGGAGCGCCGCCGACCGGACGGAAACCGGCCGACACCAGCCGTACGCGGTCCCCGTGTACGCATCTGTGAAAGTCCCCAGCGGGCTGTGCGGTGTGCACGGTCCGCCGTCCTGTGTCGAAAGCCGGAGGCAACACCGTGCCCGCGCACGAAGCGACAACCGAACCCCAGACGGCAACGGCCGGAACACCCGGCGATCATCCCCTCGCGAGCGAACGCGCCCATCTGGCCGCGTCCCGGGCCGCCCTGCGCGCCATGCGCGAGGACGTGCAGGCCCTCGACATCCGCGACGTCACCGCGAACTGGGTCAACGCCGCCGTCCTGCAGGCCCAGATGGACGACCGCATCAAGGCGCTCGCCGATCTCGCGCACACCCCCCTGTTCTTCGGCCGGCTCGACTATCTGCACACGGTCACCGGTGAGGCCGCGGAAGGCGGCGAGGGCGAACAGTTCTACATCGGCCGCCGCCACGTCCACGACGCCCACGGCGACCCCATGGTCATCGACTGGCGTGCCCCGGTCTCCCAGCCCTTCTACCAGGCGTCCCGGAACAACCCGCTGGATGTCGACCGGCGGCGTCGGTTCGGCTACACGGGCGGTGAACTGACCGCCTACGAGGACGAGCACCTCACCGATCCGGCCGAGACCGAGCAGACCAGCAAGCTGCTCCAGGCGGAGATCGAGCGGCCCCGCGTCGGCCCGATGCGCGACATCGTGGCGACGATCCAGCCGGAGCAGGACGAGATCGTCCGCAGCGGACTGGGCGGGACGGTCTGTGTGCAGGGTGGCCCCGGCACCGGGAAGACGGCCGTGGGCCTGCACCGTGTCGCCTACCTGCTGTACGCGCACCGTGAGCGGCTGGCCCGGACCGGCACCCTCGTCATCGGCCCGAACCGGTCCTTCCTCCACTACATCGAGCAGGTCCTTCCCGCGCTCGGTGAGCTGGAGGTGAAACAGGCCACCGTCGAGGACCTGGTGACGGCCCAGGTCGAGGTGCGCGGCACGGACGAGGCGGCCGCCGCCGTGGTGAAGGGCGACGCCCGGATGGCCGAGGTGCTGCGGCGGGCGATCCGCTCCCACGTCACCCCGCCCTCGGAACCGGTCGTCGTGGTGCGCGGCTCGCGGCGCTGGCGTGTTCCGGCGTACGAGATCGAGGAGATGGTGACCGAACTGCTGGCCCGCGACATGCGGTACGGCGCGGCCCACGAGGCGCTCCCGCAGCGGATCGCGCACGCCGTCCTCGTACGGATGGAGGAGGCCGGGGAGGCGCCCGACGACCGGGTGCAGAACGCGGTGGCCCGCAATCCGGCGGTCAAGGCGGCCGTGAAGGCGATCTGGCCGGCGGTGGACCCGGCGAAGCTGGTGCTGCGGCTGCTGACGGACGCGGCGTTCCTGGACGCACACGCGGAAGGGATTCTCACCGAGGAGGAGCGGAAGCGGATCCTGATGGCGAAGCCCGCCCGCAGCGTGAAGTCGGCGAAGTGGACGGCGGCCGACGCGGTCCTCATCGACGAGGCGACCGACCTGGTGGCCCGCACCCACTCGCTGGGCCACGTCGTCGTCGACGAGGCCCAGGACCTGTCGCCGATGCAGTACCGCGCGGTGGGCCGGCGCTGCTCCACGGGATCGGCGACCGTGCTGGGCGACCTCGCCCAGGGGACGACACCGTGGTCGACGGAGAGCTGGGAACAGGCGCTGTTCCACCTCGGCAAGACGGACGCGGTGGTGGAGGAGCTGACGGCGGGCTTCCGAGTGCCGCGCGAGGTGATCGCGTACGCCTCCCGGCTGCTCCCCGCGATCTCCCCCGGCCTGGCCCCGGTGGAGTCGGTGCGTGAGACGCCCGGTTCGCTGGCCGTGCGCGAGGTGGCGGGCTCTGACGCCCTGGACGCGGCGGTGGTCGCGGCCTGCGAGGAGTCGCTGCGCCACGAGGGCTCGATCGGCCTGATCGCCGCCGACGCCCGCGTCCCCTTCCTGGCCGCCGCGCTCGCGGCGGCGGGCCACACTCCGCTCTCCCCCGGCGAGGAGACCACGGCCGCCTCCCGCCTGACGCTGGTCCCGGCCTCGCTCGCGAAGGGTTTGGAGTACGACTACGTGGTGCTGGACGAACCGGCCGCCGTGGTCGACGGCGAACCCGACGAACGCACGGGGCTCCGCCGCCTGTACGTGGCGCTGACCCGGGCGGTGTCGGGCCTGGTGGTGCTGCACGCGGCACCCCTGCCGGAGCAGCTCTGCCGACGGTGACGGGACTGACCGTGCGGAGCCCGGCCACACCAGGGCCGGGAGCGTCCGGGCCGGCCGGGCCGGGGGCGTCCCCGGCGGGGCCGGACGCACCGGGCCCGGCCGCGCCAGGACCTGCCACGCCAGGCCCGGCCTTCGGACGGCCGGTCCCGGCGGCGTGCTCTCTTCACCCGGTGTGCTCTTCATCGATCCACCCCTCCCTGTCGCTCACACAGAGTGACGAACCGCACACGCGGTAAGTTCCCGTGCGTCGCGACCCGGCCTGGCGGGGGCCGGGGGGAGCGGCAG
>NZ_KL585387.1:38288-41083 GCF_000721935.1 Streptomyces sp. NRRL WC-3549 | reverse complement strand
CCCGTACCGCCGCCACGTCGACCGGTCCGGACCAGCCGGCGGGCCGGGCCGCTCCCCCGATGTGGAAGGCGTCGACGCCCGCCGCCTTCAGGCGCGGCAGATGGTCCAGGCGGAGGCCGCCGCCCACCAGGATCCGCGCCTCGTAACCGGGCTGGCCCGCGCGGGCCGCCTCGGCCAGCAGGGTCGGGATGCCGTCGTCGACGCCGGTCGGCGCGCCGGCCGTGAGGTAGGTGTCCAGGCCCGGCAGATCGGCCAGGTGCTTGCGCAGGACGTCGCGGTCCACGGCGCGGTCGATCGCCCGGTGGAAGGTCCACCGGCAGCCGTTCAGCTCGGCGACGAGCCGTTCGACGGCCACCAGGTCGGCGTGCCCGTCCTGGTCCAGGAAGCCGAGGACGAACTCCTCGGCGCCCTCGGCCCGCATCTCGCGCGCCTTGCCGACGAGTACCTCGACGTCACCGGCCGCGAATCCGCCCGCCACCCTGAGCATGACCCGCATGGGGATGTCCACGGCGGACCGGATCTCCGCGACGGTCTTCGGGGAGGGCGTCAGGCCGTCGGCGGCCATGTCGGTGACCACTTCGAGGCGGTCGGCACCACCCGCCTGGGCCGCGACCGCGTCCTCCGCGTCGAGAGCGATCACCTCCAGAAGTGCACGGTTGCTCATGGGATTCCAATTCTTTGGAGCGTCTATAGGTCTAGTCCATTGACCAGCCTACGGGGCGGCCCCCTGAGGGCGCAGCCCTCCATGTGAACGCGTGCGTCACGCAGGCGCAAGAGACGCGAGGCCTCGGCGGCGTCCGTGGGGACGGACGCCGCCGAGGCCTCGCACGGTTGCGGCGCGGTGCCGTCAGGGCTGGATCGGCATCGACCAGCAGTTGGAGGTGGCCTTCTTGCCCGCGAGCCGGTCGGTCAGCCAGGACACGGCCTCGCCCTGGTCGGTGAGGAGCGGGACGAGGTGGTTGGTGAGGATCTTGGCGCCGAGGTCGGGCAGGACGAGTGCGTCGTAGGTGATGTCGCCGCCCTTGCGGCACCAGTCCACCGCCAGCTGCCTGGCCTGCTTGTGCGGCACTATGTCGTCGTGGACGCCGGTCGCCAGCCGCACCGGTCCGCTGGGCCTGAGGGTGCCGATGCGCTGCTGGGCGAGCACCGCCTGGAGCTTCGGCTCGCCCGCGATGATCTCGGCGAGGGACCGGCCGTCTGCGGTCCACTTCTTGCTGCTGGCGAAGCCGTAGCCGAACAGCGCGTCGCCGACGCACATGGTGGAGGTGTCCCGGAGCGCCGCCTTGCCGGTGGCGTTGGTCTGCGCGTCGACGACGGCCCGGAGGGACGGGTCGGACTGCACGAAGCCGTTGATCGACCAGCCCAGCGCCCCGGCCAGCGCGCTGCCGTCGATGCCCTTCATGACCTCGGTCAGGTCGGCGGGCGGAGCCCCGGCGTAGGTACCGGCGAGTTCGACCTCGGGGGCGTAACCGGGCTGGAGTTCGGCCGCCGCCGCCGCGGCGCCGCCGCCCTGGCTGTAGCCGTACAGCCCGACGCGCGAGCCATCGGTGACCGAGGCGCCGGCCACGTCGTGCGCGGCGCGGACCGCGTCCAGCAGGGCGTGGCCCTCGTCGACGCGGTTGACGTAGGTGTGGAGCCGGTCGGTGGTGCCGAGACCGGCGTCTGTCTCTTATACACATCTGTATAAGAGACAGGTCAGAGGGTGCTGGAGGGCGAGCGAGGGGGCGCACTGGTCACCCTGGCCCATCGTCCCCGAGGCCAGTGCCACCAGCGGGCGGGGCCCGGAGCCCTTCCAGCGCGCGGAGGGCTCGATGTAGGCACCGGTCACCGCGACGGGCTGCCCGCCCGAGTCCGTGGACTTGTACATCAGCCGGGTGGCCGTGCCCGGCATGGGGCGGCCGTCCAGCCCCGGCAGGCTCAGGCCGAGTGGCAGGGGTTCGGTCCGCACGAGGGCCCCGTCGGCCGCGGGCAGCTCGGCGGGCGGGGTGTAGAAGGCGGGGATGGTCACGCCCCGGGACACCACCGGCTCCGTGCCGGTGGCGGCGGACGCGGCGGGTACGGCATAGGCCCCCAGACAGGCCGCGGCGGCGACGGCGGCCACGGCCAGGCGCCCGGCACGGCGGCGCGCGGTGGGACGGTGGCCGGCGTGGGGGGTACGCACGGTCGAGCTCGAACGGGCGGTCTGACGGAGACTCACGGCTCACTCCTCGCTCTGCTCGGATGCAGGGTGAGCGCAAGCTAGCACCGGGCCGTTACCCGAGGTAACTCATCGGTAAGTTACGCTTCGGTAACGTACGGTGCCGGAGCTGACGGGCGTCCTTCGGAGAGGCGGGCACGGCCACCCGCTGCCGGCCGGTGCCCCCCGTGCGGGGTTCTCGCCGCCCCGGTGGGCCCTTCAGGCGGGCACGAACCGCACCGGCGTCCCGGGGGCCGCCTGTGCCGCCGCGGCCAGGGCGGAGGCGGTGACCACACCGACGACGGGATAACCGCCGGTCGTCGGATGGTCGTTGAGGAACACCACGGGCCGCCCGTCCGGCGGCACCTGCACGGCACCCAGCACCATGCCCTCGCTGGGCAGTTCGCCGCCCCGGGCACGTTCCAGGGCGGGCCCCTCGGTACGCAGTCCGATCCGGTCGCTCTGCGCCGCGACCCGGTACACGGCGGTGGTGAGCGTACGCAGCGCGGCGGGCGTGAACCAGTCGTCGCGCGGGCCCGGGTGCACGGGCAGCACCAGTTCGGCGGGGACGCCCGGCCAGGGCACGGCAGCGGCCCCGGGGCAGCCGTGTCCGGCGGCC
>NZ_KL585387.1:26071-38101 GCF_000721935.1 Streptomyces sp. NRRL WC-3549 | reverse complement strand
GCCGTGTCCGGCGGCCACCACGCCCACGGGCAGGACGTCGCCGTCGCGCAGGACCGGTGGGCCGAGCCCCGAGAGCAGGTCGGCCGACCGGCTGCCGAGCACCGGTTCGGGCACCAGGCCGCCGCCGACCGCCAGATAGGCGCGGACCCCGTGCAGCGCCGGCCCCGCCTCCAGGACCGCCCCCTCCGGTACGCGCACGGGCGCACCCCAGGCCACCGGCCGCCCGTCCACCGTCACCCGGCACACCGCCCCGCCGACCACGGCCGTCAGCGACCGGGCGCCGGACACCCGGACCGCGCACCCCGTGAGCGTGGTCTCCAGCACGGCCGCGTCCGGGGCGTTGCCCACGAGCCGGTTGGCCAGGCACCGGGCCGGCCCGTCCAGGGCCCCCGCCCGGGGCACACCGAGATGGGCCCGGCCGACGCGTCCGGTGTCCTGCACCGTGGTCAGCGCCCCGGCGCGCACCACCTCCACCGCACCCGCGACCGGCACCCCCTCATGGGTCCCCCGGGTCATCCGGCGACACCCGCCGCCACGAAGCGCACCCGGGACCCCGGCCCCAGCAGCGCCGCCGGCTCACGCCCCGGGTCCCACAGGACCTCCGGCTCCGGCGTCCGGCCGATGAGCTGCCAGCCCCCGGGCGAGGGGCGCGGGTAGACGCCGGTGTACGGCCCGGCGAGGGCCACCGCCCCGGCGGGCACCCGGGTGCGCGGCGTGGCCCGTCGCGGTACGCGCAGGTGCTCCGGCAGGCCCGTGAGGTAACCGAACCCGGGGGCGAACCCGCAGAACGCCACCCGGAACTCCGTCCGGGCGTGGACACGCGGTACGTCGGCGACGGCCACGCCCCACGCCTCGGCGACGTCGGCGAGGTCGGGGCCGTCGTAGACCACCGGGATCTCGACGGCCTCACCGGCGTCCCGGCGCAGCGGCGGTATCTCCCAGGACGCCAGCCGGCGGGCCAGCGCCCCGGCCTCCCGGGGCTCGATCCCGTCGAGGAGCACGGTGGTGGCCCCGGGGACGACCTCCCGGACGGCGGGCAGGGTGCCGTCGGCCCGGCGGCGCAGCAGCTCCGCGTGGAAGGCCTCGGCCGCCGCGCCCGACGGAAGCTCCACCAGCAGGGCACCGGGTCCGGCCGGCAGGACCCGCGCCGCGCTCACGCGAACGCCTCCACCGTCACGCCCGCGTCCTCCAGGGCCGTCCGGACGCGGCGGGCGAGCGCCGCGGCCCCGGGGGTGTCCCCGTGGACGCACAGGGACCTCGCCTCGACCGGTATCCGGCCGCCGTCCGCCCCCGTCACGGCACGCTCGACGGCCATGCCGACGCTCCGGCGTACGACCTCGTCCGCGTCGTGCACCACCGCGCCCGCGTCGCCCCGGGGCACCAGAGTGCCCCGGGGGGTGTAGGCGCGGTCGGCGAACGCCTCCTCGACGGCGGTCAGTCCCGCCTCCCGGGCGTGGGCCAGCAGCCGGGAGCCGGGCAGCCCCAGGACGGCGGGCCGGCCACCGGCGAGCAGCACCCCGGCGACCGAGCAGCACCCCGGCGACGACGGCCGCCGCCTGTTCGTCGTCGTGGACGGTGCGGTTGTACAGGGCACCGTGCGGTTTGACATAGGTGACGGCGGAGCCCGCCGCCTCGGCGAACACCCGGAGCGCACCGATCTGGTAGGCGGTCTCGGCCGTGAGTTCCGACGCCGGGACGTCCATGGCGCGGCGGCCGAACCCGGCCAGGTCCCGGTAGGAGACCTGCGCCCCGATGCGTACGCCCCGGGCCGCCGCCGTGTCGCAGACCCGCCGCATCACGGAGGCGTCGCCCGCGTGGAACCCGCAGGCGACGTTGGCGCTGGTGACACAGGTCAGCAGCGCGTCGTCCTCGGTGAGGGTCCAGCGCCCGAACCCCTCGCCGAGGTCCGCGTTGAGATCCATCACGAGTGGCGCGGCGGCGAGGGCCGCGCCTTGGTCCGTCCGGTACGCCGCTTCCGTCACCGCCGCAAAGTAACCAGTGGCCGCCCCGCCGGACAAGGCCCCGCCCGCTCTACCCTCGCCCTATGACCGACGTCTCCGCACTCCGTTCCCGCTGGCAGGACGCCCTCGTCGCCGCCCGGGGCGGATCCCCCGACCCCGACCCGCTGCCGTACGCCGACAACCTCCTGGAACGCTGGGCCGAGCCCCAGCGGCGCTACCACACCACGACCCACCTGACCCGGGTCCTGGACCACGTGGACGCCCTCGCCGGCCACGCCTCCGGCCCGGACCTGGTCCGGCTGGCCGTCTGGTTCCACGACGCGGTCTACCGCCCCGACCGCTCCGAGAACGAGGAGCGCAGCGCCGCGCTCGCCGAACGGGCCCTGCCGGAGGCCGGAGTGCCGGACCCGGCGACGGCCGAGGTGGCCCGGTTGGTGCGGCTCACCGTCAGCCACGACCCGGCGGACGGCGACACCAACGGGGAGGTGCTCTGCGACGCCGACCTGGCGATCCTGGCCTCCTCCCCGAAGGAGTACGCGGCGTACGCGGCCCAGGTGCGCGAGGAGTACGGCTTCGTCCCGGACGACGCCTTCCGGGCGGGCCGGGCGGACGTCCTGCGGCAACTGCTGGGGCTGCCCCGCCTGTTCCGTACGCCGCACGGGGCCGAGGTGTGGGAGCCGCGGGCCCGGCAGAACCTGACGACGGAGCTGGAGCTGCTCACCCGCTGAGACAGGGGAATGGCGGGCACCGGGCCACTGTTGCCATGTGTCATGCCCGATTCTGCTTCCAGCCACCGTCCCCGTATGCCGTTGGCCGTCTACATCCTCGGCCTCTCGGTCTTCGCTCTCGGTACCAGTGAGTTCATGCTGTCCGGGCTGCTGCCCCCGATCGCCGACGACATGGACGTGTCGATTCCGCAGGCCGGGCTCCTGATATCCGCGTTCGCGATCGGCATGGTCGTGGGCGCCCCGCTGCTGGCCGTGGCCACGCTCCGACTGCCCCGGCGCACGACCCTCATCGCCCTGATCTCGGTCTTCGGCCTGGGCCAGGTCGCGGGCGCGCTCGCGCCGACGTACGAGGTGCTGTTCGTCTCCCGGGTGGTGAGTGCGCTGGCGTGCGCCGGGTTCTGGGCGGTCGGGGCGGCCGTCGCCATCGCGATGGTCCCGCTCAACACGCGGGCGCGGGCGATGGCCGTGATGATCGGCGGTCTGTCGATCGCCAACGTGCTGGGGGTACCGCTCGGCGCGTTCCTCGGTGAGCACTTCGGCTGGCGTTCGGCGTTCTGGGCGGTGGGCGCGGCCTCGGCCGTGGCGCTGGTCGGGGTCGCCACCCGGATCCCGCGCATCCCGCTGCCGGAGAAGAAACCGCAGCTGCGGCAGGAGATGGCGATCTACCGCGACCGACAGGTGTGGCTGGCGATCGTCATCACGGCGCTCGCCGCCGGCGGTGTGTTCTGCGCGTTCAGCTACCTGGCTCCGCTGCTGACGGACGTCGCCGGGCTGAGCTCGGGCTGGGTGCCCTGGGTGCTGGCACTGTTCGGTCTGGGCGCGCTGGTCGGTACGACGATCGGCGGGCGGGTCGCGGACGCGCACCTCTTCGGTGTGCTGCTGAGCGGCATCAGCGCGTCGACGGTGTTCCTGGTGGCGCTGGCCCTCTTCGCGTCCAGTCAGATCGCGGTGGTGGGGCTGGCGTTCCTGCTGGGGCTGTCGGCGTTCTTCACCGCACCGGCGCTCAACGCGCGGATGTTCAACGTGGCGGGCGCGGCGCCGACGCTGGCGGGTGCGACGACCACGGCCGCTTTCAACTTGGGGAACACGAGCGGACCGTGGCTGGGCGGGGCCGTGATCGACGCGGACTTCGGCTTCCGGGCCACCGCCTGGGCGGGCGCGGCCATGACGGTCGTCGGCCTGGCGGCCGTGGGGGTGGCGCTGCGGCTGGGCGGCGGCGGCAGGCCGTCGCGGCGGGTCGCGGGCGCCGGTTCCACCTCACCGGCCGAGGCGGGCGCCCCGGCCGGTGTCACACGGACGGCTTCATAGGAACCGACGGCACCGTGGCCGGTGACGGCACCGTGGTCGGTGACGGTGACGGTGACGGTGACGGTGCCGTGGGCGGCGACGGCGCCGGACGGCCCTTCGGGCGCCTCAGCCCGGCGGCCGTGATCCGGCGCACGATCTCCTTCGAGCCGACCTCCTTCGCGCCGGCGCGCACCGCGTCCGCGTAACGCGCCTCCGGTACGTCGTAGTGGTCGCACTCGAAGGCGCGCGGCGGGCAACCGATGCGTGCGGCGAAGGCGTGCAACTCCTCGAACGACACGTCGCTGACCAGGTGCGACCACATGCGCCCGTGGCCCGGCCAGGTCGGCGGGTCGATGTAGACGGTCACCGGCGCAGCACCCGGGCCAGCGCCCCCACCGGGGCGACGGACACCGCGGACTCGGTGCAGACCCAGTGCGGGTCGGGGCCGAGCTCGGGTTCGACGTCGAGCGCGTGCGGTCCGCCCTCCGTGCAGACCGGACACAGCGGCCAGCGGCCGTACCGTTCCAACAGGGCGTCCTGGACGTCCTGCGCGATCAGCCCGGTGACGAAGGCCGCGCCCTCGGGCCACTGCTCGACCCACCACCGCCGATGGGCCACCGCGTCCTCGACCAGCGAGACGATCTGGGCCTCCGCGACGTCTCCCGCGACGAGGTCGGCCATCACCAGCGCGCGTGCGGTGTGCAGCTGCTGCTCCAAGGTGTTCGACTCCATGCCCCCATTGTCCCCCTGCCGTACGGGCCGAAGGACGGCCGGAAGGCGGGCCGGAGGGTTTTCCACAGGTAGGGACCACAGGGGGTTGACGGGCTTCGGCGTTGAAAATATCTTTCAGTCGTGACCAATGACGTGAAGGAAAGTTTCAGCGCTGATTCCCCGCCCGCACCGGCGGCGCTCGCGGCCAAGGTGCGGACGCTCGCCCCGTCCATGACCCGCTCCATGCAGCGGGTGGCCGAAGCCGTCGCGGGGGACCCCGCCGGATGCGCCGCCCTCACCGTCACCGGTCTCGCCGAGCTCACCGGCACCAGCGAGGCCACCGTGGTCCGCACGGCCCGCCTCCTGGGGTATCCGGGCTACCGCGACCTGCGGCTGGCCCTCGCCGGGCTCGCCGCCCACCAGCAGTCCGGCCGGGCGCCCGCCGTCACCGCGGACATCGCGGTCGACGATCCGATCGCCGACGTCGTCGCCAAGCTCGCCTACGACGAGCAGCAGACCCTGGCCGACACGGCCGCCGGACTCGACACGGTCCAGCTCGGGGCCGCCGTGGCCGCCGCCGCGACCGCCCGCCGCATCGACGTGTACGGCGTCGGCGCCTCCTCCCTCGTCGGCCAGGACCTGGCGCAGAAGCTGCTCCGCATCGGCCTGATAGCCCACGCCCACACGGACCCGCACCTCGCCGTGACCAACGCGGTGCAGCTCCGCCCGGGGGACGTGGCCATCGCCATCACCCACTCCGGCTCCACCGGCGACGTCATAGAGCCGCTGCGGGTCGCCTTCGACCACGGCGCGACGACGATCGCGATCACCGGCCGCCCGGACGGCCCGGTCACGCAGTACGCCGACCACATCCTGACCACCTCCACCGCCCGGGAGAGCGAGCTGCGGCCCGCCGCCATGTCCAGCCGCACGAGTCAGCTGCTGGTCGTGGACTGCCTGTTCATAGGAGTGGCCCAGCGCACCTACGAGACGGCCGCGCCCGCGCTGTCCGCCTCGTACGAGGCGCTGGCCCACCGCCACTCCCCCCGTAGCCGCTGACACCCCGGCCCACGCGCCGACCCGCCCCCAACCGCCCCGCACGTGATGTGAACGAGAAAGCAGAGCCGCCGCCCATGACCTCCACCACCGACGCCGACGCCGCCACCCCCGACGGCTACGGCGAACTGCGCGCCCAGCTCGCCACCCTGACCACCGAGGCGTTCCGCCCGGAGCTCGCGGAGATCGACCAGCTCTCCACGGCGGAGATAGCCCGCATCATGAACGGCGAGGACGCCACCGTCCCCGCCGCCGTCGCCCGGGCCCTCCCGCAGATCGCCGCCGCGATCGACGCCACCGCCGAGCGCATGGCACGCGGCGGCCGGCTGATCTACGCGGGCGCCGGCACCGCGGGCCGCCTCGGTGTCCTGGACGCCAGCGAGTGCCCGCCCACCTTCAACACCGATCCGTCCGAGGTCATCGGCCTCATCGCGGGCGGCCCCACCGCCATGGTCACCGCCGTCGAGGGCGCCGAGGACAGCAAGGAGCTGGCCGCCGCCGACCTGGACGGACTGGGCCTCACCGCCGACGACACGGTGGTCGGGATCTCCGCCTCCGGCCGCACCCCGTACGCGATCGGAGCCGTCGAGCACGCCCGTGCCCTGGGCGCGCTCACCCTCGGCCTCTCCTGCAACGCGGACTCCGCGCTCGGGGCCGCCGCCGAGCACTGCCTGGAGGTCGTCGTCGGCCCCGAGCTGCTGACCGGCTCCACCCGCCTCAAGGCCGGGACGGCCCAGAAGCTCGTCCTCAACATGATCTCGACGATCACGATGATCCGGCTGGGCAAGACCTACGGGAACCTGATGGTCGACGTCCGCGCCTCCAACGAGAAGCTGCGCGCCCGCTCCCGCCGGATCGTCTCCCTCGCCACCGGCGCCTCCGACCAGGAGATCGAGGCCGCGCTGACCGCCACCGACGGCGAGGTGAAGAACGCCGTCCTCGCCATCCTGGGCGGTGTCGACGGCCCCACGGCCGCCCGGCTCCTCGCCGACTCGCACGGCCACCTCCGCGCCGCCCTGGCGGCCGTACGCACCACCTGACGCACCGCACGCACGAATCCCCCGCACAGCAAGGCACCACGCACCATGGCTACTGAAGACAAGAACCGCGCCACCGCAGCCGCGATCCTTCCGCTCGTCGGTGGCGCGGCGAACGTCAGCTCGATCGCCCACTGCATGACCCGGCTCCGGCTCGGTCTGCACGACCGCTCCCTCGTCGACGACGAGGCTCTGAAGGCGGTCCCCGCCGTCATGGGTGTGGTTGAGGACGACACCTACCAGATCGTCCTCGGCCCGGGCACCGTCGCCCGGGTCACCCCGGAGTTCGAGCAACTGGTCGAGGAGGGCCGTGCCTCGGCCTCCGGGCCCGCCGCCGCCTCGACGGCTCCGGGCGCCCCGGACACCCCGGGCGCCCCGGGCGCCCCGGACACCCCGGACGCCTCGGCCGTCACGGCGGAGGAGTTGGCGGCCCAGGGCGCGGCCATCAAGGCGCAGCAGAAGGCGAAGAACGCCACCCCGTTCAAGCTGTTCCTGCGCCGGATCGCGAACATCTTCGTCCCGTTGATCCCCGCCCTGATCGGCTGCGGCATCATCGCCGGCCTCAACGGCCTGCTGGTGAACCTCGGCTGGCTGCCGTCGGTGACCCCCGCGCTCGCCGCGATGGCCTCCGGCTTCATGGCGCTGATCGCGGTCTTCGTCGGTTACAACACGGCGAAGGAGTTCGGCGGTACGCCGATCCTGGGAGGTGCGGTCGCGGCGATCATCGTCTTCCCGGGCGTCGCGAACATCGACGCCTTCGGCCAGACCCTCGCCCCGGGCCAGGGCGGCGTCCTCGGCGCCCTCGGCGCGGCGGTCCTCGCGGTGTACGTCGAGAAGTGGTGCCGCCGCTGGGTGCCCGAGGCCCTGGACGTGCTGGTCACCCCGACCCTGACCGTCCTGCTCTCCGGCCTCGTCACGATCTTCGGCCTGATGTACGTGGCCGGTGAGGTCTCCTCCGCCATCGGCACGTTCGCCGACTGGCTGCTCTCCACGGGCGGCGCCGGTGCGGGCTTCCTGCTGGGCGGGTTCTTCCTGCCGCTGGTGATGCTGGGCCTGCACCAGGCCCTGATCCCGATCCACACCACGCTGATCGAGCAGCAGGGCTTCACGGTCCTGCTCCCCATCCTCGCGATGGCCGGAGCCGGCCAGGTCGGCGCGGCGGCGGCGGTCTACCTGCGCCTCCCCCGTAACGAGTCGATCCGCAAGACCATCAAGTCCGCCCTGCCCGCAGGCGTGCTGGGGGTCGGCGAGCCCCTGATCTACGGTGTCTCGCTCCCCCTGGGCCGCCCGTTCGTCACGGCCTGTGTGGGTGGCGCGTTCGGTGGTGGCGTCGTGGGCCTGTTCAACCAACTCGGCGACTCCGTGGGCTCCACGGCCATCGGCCCGTCCGGCTGGGCCCTGTTCCCGCTCCTGGACGGCAATCACGGCCTCGGCACGACGATCGCGATCTACGCGGGCGGCCTGCTGGCGGGGTACGTCGCCGGGTTCGTCGCGACGTACTTCTTCGGCTTCAGCAAGTCCCTGCTGGAGGAGTTCAACATCTCCCAGGAACCCGCCCCGTCCACGGTCGCGGCCACCGGCCGCCCCTCCGCCGGCACCGGCGAGCCGGATGACCCGGATGATTCCGGCGACTCGGGTGACTCCCCGGCGAAGGAGCCCGCGGGCGTCTGACCCCGACGCCTCCGGCCGACCGCCGGACGCGAGCGGCAGACGCAGAGCGGCAGACGTAGGACGGCCATAAAAAGAATCTAAGGATGACCGGTGTAGGGAATTGCTTCAGGGGCACCAGATGCCTCGGAGGTTGATAACTATGGTTCCCCTGCTTCTCGTTCTTCTGCTCGCCCTGATTCTTTTCGGTGCCGGTTTCGCACTCAAGGCACTGTGGTGGATCGCGGTGATCGTCCTGATCGTCTGGCTGATCGGTTTCTTCGTCCGTCCCGCCTCAGGTGGCGGTAAGCGTGGCCGGTGGTACCGCTGGTAGAAAGCCATGACCAGCACGGATGACGCGAGTGGGCCGGAAAGAGATTTCCGGCCCACTCGCGTTTTCATTTCTTTCCACGCGCCGCGTGTGCCTTCCATGATCGGGGGAACCCGACTTACCGAGACCGAATGGACCGTCACGAAAGGAGCCGATGATGAGCGACCACATGTGGGGTTACCAGCCGACAAGCGGTCATACCGCAGGCGCCGACCTGACCGGTTACGCGGTCGAGGCGACCGATGGAAGCATCGGAAAGGTCGACAAGCATTCGGACGATGTGGGCTCGGCCTACATCGTGGTCGACACCGGCCCATGGATCTTCGGCAAGGAAGTCCTCCTGCCCGCCGGCACGGTCAAGGGCGTCGACACCGAGCACCGGACGATCTTCGTCGACCTGGCCAAGGAGCAGATCAAGAACTCCCCGGAGTTCGACAAGCAGAAGCACGCGGGCGACCCGGTCTACCACGCCCAGATCGAGAGCTACTACATCGGCCACCGCCTTCGGTGAAACCTGTCTCTTATACCCATCTCTGTGTCGGCGGGCTGCGGCCCGGCACACGGTAGGGCTCAGACCGGTGAACCCCCCGGGGGGGAGTCCGCGGCAGGTGGTCCCACGGGCGGACTCAGAACCCTGATCGTTTTCGACCGTCGCGGCGGTCGTCACGGGCCCCTTCTCCTGCGGCCGGACGCGAAACCCCCGTCGACGGCGGCGCGGCGGTACTCCGCCCCTCCCGACGCCCCCTGGCCGTCCGGCCCCTGTACCGACCCGGCGCCGGGCGCCCCGGCGGTCATCTCGGCAACTGCCCTTCCCGGTTGATCTCCGTCACCCGGGCCCGCAGCACCAGCCCCGGCGGCGCCGGGTGCACGGCGTCCGGCGGGCAGTCCCACTCGGCGCCTCCGCCCGGGGGCCGGAGCTGGACGTACGGCCCGACGCGGCCCATCACCCGCCCCACCCGCCCGTCCCGGCCGTCCACGGCGAACGTGCCGGGCTCGGGCGTACAGGGTTCAAGTCCTTCAACTGTCATGGGGCGCCTTCGCTTCGAGCTGGGCGCTCAGCCGCAGCGCCGTCTCGATCGAGCACCGGCCGAGATCCACCAGCGGGACCGGTTCGTTGCCCGCGCACGACACCGGGTCGATGCGCAGGGAAGGCAGCTTCACGCCGACCGCCGCGAGCCCCGCCCGCAACCGCGTCACGGCGTCCTCCGCCGCCCGCACTCTGTCCGCTGCTTCTTTGCGCCGTTCCGTAGCCGTCATCATGATCTTCCCCATTTCCACGCTGAGTAGCGGGTATGCCTACACAGCGTGTCCAATTCATGGCTACGGTGAAAGAACGGCCTGTCCACCGCCCCCTGGCGGAAGCCCTCCCCCAGCGGCGGGAGCGGCGGCCGGCTCGAAACAGCCTCGCCGCGTGGGAGTCCTTCGTCGCCGACCGCGAGCGCGGCCGAGCCTCTTCCGGACCACCTCAGGCGGTCGTCGGGTCCGCAGAAGCGGGCACGCCCTCGCTCCCGGCGGCGCCCCCGTCGTCGGCGGCATCCGTGGTGTCGCTCGACGCCAGTGAGCGGATGCGGGGTACCGGCGAAGGCAGGAGCCAGAACACCGACAGCGCTCCGCCGAGTGCGGCGACGAGAAGGGTCGGCCTCAGGCCGACGAGGGTGGCGAGCAGCCCTCCGGTGACGGCGCCCACGGGACGCGCACCGTAGTTGACCGTGCTGTACGCACCGGCCACACGGCTGCGCATGTCGTCGGGGATGACCGCCGCCTGAAGGGAGTTGAGGTTGACGTCGAACAGCATGACCCCGAAGCCGGAGAAGAACTGGGCCGCGGCCAGGGCTCCGGCACGGAGCCAGAGCGGGCCGTCCGCGGCAGCGGCGATGGCGGTCGGCGCCGGAAAGAGGACCGCGCCCACGACGATGCTGCGCCCCACACCGAACCGTCGCGAGATCCTCGGGGCGATCACGGCACCGAGGAGCGAACCGGTCGCGCCGACCCCGAACGCGACGCCGATCACCCCCGCCGAGAGCCCGAGGTTCCGGTTGGCGAACAGCACGATCAGCCCGCTGCCCGCGACGAACGAGAAGAAGTTGACGGTCGCCGCGCAGCCCAGCGTGGCCCGCAGCACCGGGTGACGTACGACGAACGACAGCCCCTCCCCGGCGCGCCGCCACAGTGAGGGCCCGGCGGCCCCGCCAGGCACGGCGGGCGGTTCGTCGACCCGGACCCGGCCCACCAGGACCGCTGACACCAGGAACGTCAGGGCGTCGACGACGAGGGTGACGGGCGCGGTCAGCACCTGGATCAGCGCACCGCCGATGGCCGGGCCGGCGACGTACGACGCGGACCGGGTCGCGCTGAGCTTGCTGTTCGCGTCGACGTAGGACGGGCGCGGCACGAGGCGTACGAAGAAGGGAGGGTAGGCGGTGTTGAACAGCACCCCGGCGGCACCCGTCAGCAGTGCGACGGCGTACAACTGTCCCAGCGTCACCGCCCCCAGCAGGTAGGCCACCGGGACACTGAGCAGCACCGCGGCACGCACCAGGTCGGCGAGGATCATCAGGCGGCGCTTGCGGGGGCGTTGGTCGACCCAGGCCCCCAGCAGGATGGCGAGCAGGTTCGGGGTCCAGATCAGGGCGGTCAGCCACGCCACCTGGTTGGCCGTGGCGCTCAGGGCGCTGACGGCGATGAGGGGCAGGGCCAGTTCGGTGATCCGGTCGCCGAACTGGGAGACCGACTGACCGGCCCAGAAGCGGCGGAACCGCCGATCCCGCCAGAGCGATATCCCGCCGGCCGCAGCCTCGGATCCGCTCACCGGGTCCCCCCGGCCCGCCCGGCCTCCCCGGCCTCCCCGGCCTCCCCGGCCTCCCCGGTCCGCCCGGCCTGTTGTTCCTCTTCGACGCCTTCCTCTTCGACGCCTTTCTCTTCGACGCCTTCCGGCAGGACGTAACGCATCAGCCGGACGCCACGCCCGTCGGCGGGCCGCTCGGCCGGGTCGCGGGTGACGTACGGCGCGAGGATGCGCTCGATCCCCTCCTCGATCGCCGCGAGTTCCTCGGCGGACACGACGACACGCGTGTTCGCCAGCCCTGCCAGCCCGCGCCATGTCGTATCGAGAGCGGGTTCGACCTCCTGGACCCATCGGCTCGGGACGTCGGCGTGGCTCCGGAACATCTGTTGCGACAGCACCCGCGCGGCCGCCTGGCCCTCCTCGTCGGACGGATCCCGCGGCGCCTCGAACCGGAAGCCGCGTGCCGCCGCCTCCCACCGCCGCTGGC
>NZ_KL585387.1:24326-25888 GCF_000721935.1 Streptomyces sp. NRRL WC-3549 | reverse complement strand
CCCCCGCCGCTGGCGGCGGTCCGGGCCGGGCTCGCTGTCGCGGACCAGCCCGAAGCCGGCCAGATGGCGCAGATGCCAGCTGGTCACCGACGGAGTCGCCCCCACGTGAGGGGCGAGTTGCGTGGCGGTCGCGGGTCCGTGCCGCTGGAGGTGGTCGAGGATCGCCAGCCGCACCGGATGCGCCAACGCCCGCATGGCCTGTGGATCGGTGATCTCGATATCGCCGAATCGGTTAGGGGAGTCCATGGCGTGAGAGTGTCCTCTCAGGATTCGTGAGAGTCAACTCTCACATCGGTGTCGTGTGACGCTGCGGCCTGGACAACAATGGTTCCGTCGAGGCAAAGCCATGCCCGGCTTCCCGGCGCCCGGCCCAGATGAAGGCCCGGTTCACCCTGTTTCGGCCTCGCTGCACGAAGGCACCCTCACACCACCCGGGACCAGATGCTCCCCCGCACCCCACCCGCCGCCATGCTCGCCTCCGCGGTGGGTGTGAGGGTTGCGAGTCAGGGCCGGGCCCTACCGGTGGCGGCTGCTCCGGTCAGGGAGACTCTGCAGAAGCGGGCAGCGTACTGGGCACCACGGGTTGGTTCCGGCAGTCGAGTGTGTTCGCCATGACGCCGGCCGACCGGAGGAGGAGCGCGAGGTGGTCCCGAACGCTCAGGCTCCCGGTGAGCGTGTCGGTCAACTCGCCCACCAGAGGGACCTCGCGCTCCTGCCCTGCCGGGGTGCCCGGCACCTTGCACTGTACGTAGACCTGATATCTGGCTTCCCGATGCTCATCGGCCCCGTAAACCAGCTTTACGTCTGAATTGACCTGCACCAGGCGAGGGTCCGGAATGGTGCCGTTATCTGCCCCCTTGCCGAAAATGGTATCGAAAGGGAGGGCGGAAGGTTTGTAAGTGAGGCCGATCTGCATCCCCGTGGAGACATCGCTCCGGATCCCGCAAACGTTCGACTCGACGTATGGGGCGCTTTTACTCTCGGGATCCCACTTCCGGACTTGGTCGTAGTGGCGGGTACGGGCCTCGGCCAAGGAGGACGGACTCTTGAACCGCAGCTCGCCCGATCCTTCGATCCCGTGACCGATTTGCTCCAGCCCTGACGCGCCGAAGAGTTCCTCGCACGTCTTCCGCTGGGCGTCGGCCGCGTCCGCATCTGTTTCGTCCGACGCCTCCGAGCAAGCGCTCGCTCCGAGGGCCAGGAAACACAGCAGGACAACGAAAGCAGGCATCCTCATACGTCACCACCCCCGGGTGTCGTCGGTGTCACTGAGCCAGCTGCCCCTGTTGTACGAGTCCTCGGCCGTACCCATCAGCTTGCGGACCTCCCCGCTATCCATGTGGTGTGCCTCCACGTAGTTGAGGAGGGGGGCCATCGCGTTCTGCCGTCCTTCGGCCTTGGCCTTGTCGACTCCCTGAGCCGCTTCGTCATGGTTGTCGAATTCATGGTCCTGGAGCCACTGCATGGTCTCGTTGCCGAACTGCGTGCTGGCAGCACTGCCGATGGTCTCGATAGCCAGAGGGACGGCTACCACGGCTACCGGGCCGGCGGGGACTATCGCC
>NZ_KL585387.1:22155-24131 GCF_000721935.1 Streptomyces sp. NRRL WC-3549 | reverse complement strand
CGGGCCGGCGGGGACTATCGCCGCCGTGGCGGCACCCACCCCGATGCCGATCGTCGCCTCGGCAACAAAGTCACGCCAAGCACCCTGCTGCTCCAGCTTCAGGTTGCCTTCGGCCTTCTCGTCCGCGAATTCCTTTCCGATGGCCTCGAAGCGGGACTCGTCCAGCATTCCGTGCATCTTGACGCTGTGCAGGCCGGCCGCGATAGCGGATTCGCTGTCGCCCCCCTGGGCTGTCATGAGACTCGCCCCATAGACCTGTTGCGCCACGGACAGCGTGGCGTGTGAATCCTCGTCGGATCCTAGGGCCCGCATGAACTGCATGCTGCTCGTCTCACCGAAATCACGGAGACGATGGCTTTCCTTCCCGAACAAGCCGTCTCGATCCACGAGATCACCACTGCCGCCCATGTTGTCCATGGAGTAGTTCAAGCTGTCGATATGACCTGCCGCCATGTTGGTCAGGCTGTCGCGAATTCCATCCTGCTTCTCGATCACGTCGGCCGTCTCGTAATGGTCGACCACCTTCTCCATGAGCTCGGTCCGCTCGTCGCGCGCTGGGCGCAGGCTTCCTTGAGCGTCCCGACCTGCGTGTTCCACGCGTCGTGCAGTTCCGTGAGGGCGGGCCCCATGTCCAGACCGTCATTGAAGAGCTCGATGGAGGCGTCGAAGGTGGTCTGACGCGCGTGATCCGCGTCCACACGCAGCCCCTCCCGCAGCGTATAAGCCAGGTTGCCGAGCTTCCCCAACTGGTCGTTGTGGACCACCAGATCCTTCTGGCCACCACCGCCACCGGAGGCAGCCGCCTGATTCAGTCGCATCTGTACCGCGCTGTCCCTAGCGGCGACCTCAGCCTTGGCCTGTTCCCACTCGTCCCAAGTCACGCGTCAATCAGCTCCCCCGATGAGTGACAGAGGATCCGTGCGCATGCCAACGTAACAGGAGCACACATGGGGGTCTTGTGAGTACTCCGAAGCTGATGGCGAGCGCCCACGTGCGTACGTGCCTGCATCGAGGTTGCGGCAGGCCCCCGGCCACCGCGGCCCCGCTGCCGCCGCCCGTACGGCTGGCTGCGCGAGGCCCTGCTCGTACCCGCTGGGCCGGATCCTGAAGTCCTGAGCGGCCGTCAGGCCCGCTCGCGGACCTGACGCACCCTCCAGAGCCAGCCCGCGCCCACCACGACCATGACCAGCATCAGCCCGGTCAGCAGCCGCGGCACATAGGTCGGTACAGCACTGGCGGAGACGCCGAAGTTGTAGCCGAGAGCGGTCACCGTGGGGAGGAAGGCGGTCACCGCGACGCCCACCCACTTCTGGTTCCAGTCCCAGTGCCGTGACCTGCACAGCACGACGACCCCGATGATCCTGAGCACCAGCCCCAGCGCCCCCACGAGTATCCCCAGCAGCGTCGCGAGGACGGGCAGCCCCACCACGACCCAGTCGGGCGACCGGCGGCGCCGCCCCTCGGGCTCGGGCCCACCGGTCGGCGGCACCGCCCCGGCCTCCGGGACGCGCCCCACTCCGGCCTCCCCGGCCCCCGCCTCCTGGAGTGCGGTGGCCGCGATGGTGCGCGGGTCGCCCAGCTCGCCCAGGATGTCCCGGGTGCCCCCCCGGGCGTTCGGAGAGGGCGACCTCGATGTGCTCGGCGAGATCGGCGACGAGCTCCTGGCGCCGCTCCGCCGGAAGCGCCGACGCCTCCCGTGCCACTGCCGCCAGGTACTGCTCCACCAGCGCACGCTCGGTCACGCCCGTGTCCTCGGCCTTCATTCCCCTGCCTCTCCAGATCGCCGCGCACACGCCGTCGGCGCGAGCAGGCCGTCGACCGCGTCCCGGAAATCGGGCCACGTCCTCGTGAACTCCGTGAGCGCCGCGTGTCCGGCCCCGGTCAACTCGTAGTAGCGGCGCGGCGGTCCGGAGGCGGACTCCCGCCAGCTGGTGACGACGAGTTCGTCCCGCCGCAGCCGGGACAGCAGCGGGTAG
>NZ_KL585387.1:19134-21952 GCF_000721935.1 Streptomyces sp. NRRL WC-3549 | reverse complement strand
GTGTATAAGAGACAGGCCCTGGCTGGTGGCCAGCGTCTCGCTCTCCCCCAGCTCCCGGAGCAACTCCACGCCGTACCGCGGCCCGTCCCGCATCAGGGCCAGCACGCAGTACTCCAGTACGCCCTTACGGAGCTGGCTCGCCGCCCTTGCCCGGGGTGCGCCGACTCGACCCGCTCGCTTCCATGCAATGCACGGTACCTTGCCGGAAAGGGTTCCGGACAGGGGGGCACCGGGGCTCAAGTCACGAGATCCGAGCGCTCTTCCAGTGGAAGGGGTGGAGGGATTTGTTCTCCCACCCACCCTCCCCGCCTGCGCCGTTGACCGTTCGTGACCGACTTGCCACGCAGTGTGCGGACGCCTTAGCGTGCGGGCAACGAAACGACCCCCGCCGGTGCTGTCACACCGAACAGGGGTCTGACCATCTCGATCGCAAAGGCCGATCTCATGGCTGTCGACCAGCTTAGTGCTGCCCCCCACCCTCCGTACGCGCCGCCGCACCCGATGGCGAACCCCGGTTACGGCAAGCGCTCCGCGACCGGTCAACGCCCGCGCTCCGCAGACGACTTCTCGCATCTGCCGCCCCGCGAGGCGGCCGTGGCCGCCTACATCGACCGGCTGCCCGACGGCGCCGACATCTCCGTGAAGACGCTGGCCAAGTGGCTCCCGTACGGACAGTGCGCCCTGCGGACCGCGCTCAACCGGATCGAGGCGGCCGGCCACCTGCGCCGGGGCAGCGAGTGCGTGGCCACCGACGAGGTGCTGCTCTGGGTGACGCGTACGTTCTTCTCCCGGACCGCGCGGGACGACGCGTGGTGGGCGGCGTTCGTCCGGGGTGACGTCCCGCCGGAGCCGCAACGGCCCACGCGCTCACGGGCGTACATCCTGCTGGCGGCCCTCGGCCGCGCCGCACCCTCGCTGAGCCTGTCGGCGGCGGACTGCGCGAGTCTGGAAGGGCAGGTCTGCGAGTGGTTCGCTCGGGGTGCCACCGAGGCGGAGACCCTGCGCGCGCTCACCGAGGGCCTGCCCGCCGTCGTCCACCACTCCGCGTCCCTCGTACGCCGCCGCCTCGTCGACAAACTGCCCCCCGAGCGGCCCGCCCCGGCGCCCCGGACCGTTGTCCTGCGCACCCTCGAATGCGGTGAGTGCCGGGCACCCGCCGCCCCCGAGGCCCTCCGCGACGGAAAGTGCCGCCCGTGTCGCGGGGAGGCCGTGGAGGCGCCCGCCGGACCGCCCGGGGCCGTGCCCACCACGGGCGTACAGGCGCGGGTCGCGGCGGTACGGGCCGGTCTCGTCCCCCGATCGGAGCGGACCGGACACTCCCGGGGCCTCCATGGCCGGCGCCCGACGGCGGGCAGCCCGGGCACGGCACCCCCCGAGGGGTAGCCGAACCCGGGCCCGGAAGGACCGATCGCCCTGACAGCTGACGCGGCGGCAGCCGGGGTGGGGCTCAGCCCGATGCGCAGGCGCGGCCGTTCAGCTTGAACGTGCCCGGGTCCGACGACGCGCCCGACGCCGAGGTGTTGAAGCCGAAGTCGACCGCCGCACCCGGCGCGAGCGTCCGGTTCCACTCCAGCGGCCGGGCGCTGACCGTACGGCCGTGCTGGTCGAACTCCGCGCTCCACGTGTGGCTCAGCTTCTGCTCACCGGGCAGCAGCCAGGTCAGCGCCCACGGCGAGACGGGCTCGGACCCGGTGTTCTCCACCCGTACCGTCACCGTTGACCCGCTGTTCCAGGGGTGCGAGGAGTACGTGACCCGGCAGGTGCGGTCCGCGGCGGAGCCTCCGCCGTCGCCCGCGTCGTCCAGGTAGGAGGCGATGAAGGCGAGCGGCGCGTTCCAGTTGATCGTGATCTCGTTGGTCGACCAGGAGCCGATGTCGTCGATGTAGCACATGGCGGGCGCGCAGCCGCTCAGCTTCTCCGCCGCCACCGGGTCGCCGGAGGCGGCCGCCGTCAGGTTGGGGCCGCCCGCGACGGAACCGGGCGCCGGGTTCGGCAGGCTGGGGTCGTACTGGTGCGCCCAGAAGCGGTGGTGCTGGTTGTGCGAGTCCCGCTCGCCGTAGCCGGTGACGTACGACTGGTTCAGCGGGTTGCGGCCGAGCAGGTAGTCGGCGCCCCGCAGCACGGCGTCCTGGTAGGCGGCGTCGCCGGTCAGGTCGTGGGCCGTGGCCAGGACGACCATGTTGTTGAGCACCTGGCTGTTGGAGCCCCAGACGTAGTCCTCGCCCCGGGGCGCGTAGGGCAGTCCGTACGCCTGCTCCCGGGACTGCGTGGCGTAGCGGTCGGCGCCCCCGGTCACCACGGCGCGTACCTGGGCCAGCTGGTCGGCCGTCAGCGCGTTGGGCACGGTGGCCAGGGTGAGCACGCCGAGCCCGGCGGTGGAACCCCAGGAGATGCCGCCGCCCGCGGGGAAGACCGCGTCCACGTCACCGTGCAGTCCCGAGGAGAGGACCGCCTGACGGTAGGTGTCCTTGCCCGTCGTGGTGAACAGCTCGGCGGCGGCCCAGTAGAACTCGTCGGAGACGTCGTCGTCGTTGTACGCGCCGCCGCCGACGCCGTCGTTCGGGTCGGCGAGCACGTCCGGGTGCCGCTTCGCCGCGTCCCACGCGGTCTCGGCGGCCCGCAGGCAGCGGTCCGCGAAGTCCGCGTCGAAGGGGGCGTAGAGCCGGGCGCACTGGGCGGCCGTGGCGGCGAGGTTGAGCGTGGCGGCCGTCGACGGAAGGTGCAGCTCACGCTGCTGCGGGTCCAGGTGCGGCTTCGTCGGCAGCCCCGTCCACTCGGCGTCGTGCACCTTGTGGTGGACCATCCCCGCCAGCGGCTC
>NZ_KL585387.1:10904-18948 GCF_000721935.1 Streptomyces sp. NRRL WC-3549 | reverse complement strand
CCATCCCCGCCAGCGGCTCGCCCGCCGGGACCTGCATCCTGATCAGGAAGTCCATCTCCCAGCGCGCCTCGTCCAGGATGTCCGGCGTCCCGTTGCCGCGCTCGGGCACCCGCAGCGCGCCGTCGCCGAGCTCGGCCGACTCCGCGTCGTCGGCGGTCAGCGTCCGCTCGTAGGTGGCCATCAGCTGGGCCACCGAGATGCCGCCGTTGACCACGTACTTGCCGTGGTCACCCGCGTCGTACCAACCGCCCGACACGTCCAGCCGGTAGTCGCAGACCCCCGGTTGGCAGGGCACGTCCGTGTCCCCCTTGTTGGGCGCCACACCGATGTGGCCGGCCGGGCGCGCGTACTCCTCACCGACCAGGTCCGCGTCGATCTCGATGCCGCTGCGGTTGTGGTAGAAGTACGCCAGCGCGTCGGAGCGCAGCGAGTCGTACAGGTCCCCGCGGATCGAGAACGGCTCGCTCACCTCCCCGTCGACCTCCACGGTGTAACCGTCGCCCGCCGTGGTGAGGTCGCCGAAGTCGAAGGTGTGGACCCGCTGCCGCGAGCTGGGGTCCTCCCCCCGCGGGACAGTTCTGCCGGTGGCGGCCGTCGAACCGTCCTCGGCCTTCACCGTCCAGCTCAGCGGAGCGTCCGCTTCGGTGACGACCGTGCCGCCCTTGGGGCCCTGGGGAAGGTACCCGACCTGGTTGACGCGGACCGGCGCACCGGTGTCCGGTACGTACACGGGAGGCTCGGCCCCGCCCCGCAGCGACACGTCGTCCAGGCAGAAGGACGTCGCCCGCTCCCCGCCGCCGATCTGCAACTGCACCGACGCCGCCGGCTGGTCCACCGAGGCCGTGAAGGTCCGGGTGACGCGGGTGTCCTCCGTACCCACCGGGTCGGCGGTGGCGAGCACGGTGGTGTACGGCTCGGCGGCCTCCTGGACCCGGGTCTGCACGGTCAGGGGCACGGTCGAACTCGCCGTGTACGACAGCTCGTAGCTCTCGCCCGCGACGATCGGTACGTCGTTCTGCCCGACGATGGCGTCCCAGACCTCGGCCGTACCGGCGGGCACCTCCACGCACAGCCGGCCCTCGGACACGGCCGCCGAGGTGTTCGGCGTCCACCACCAGGGGGCGGTACCGGCGGCGAAGTCGCCGTTGACGATCTGCTCGGGACCTGGCTCCGCGTCATCGGCCAGGGCGGTACCGGGTACGGCCACGGCCCCCGCGCACAGCAGGGCGGCGGCCGACATCCCGAGCACGCGCCGCCCGTACCGGGGGGACCGTGGGCGGGCGGGTGCGGACCGGGCAGGGGGTGGTAGGGCGTTCACCGAGGAAACCTTTCGTCCGGACGTACGGAGAGGGAGGTACGGGTGACACCACATGGGAGCGCTCCCAGTATGCTGCGCCAGGCAGGGCACGGCGCGATGGGAGCGCTTCCACGGGCCGCTGCCATTGTGGGCCCGGTGGTGCGTGTTACGCCAGGGTCATGACAGAACTACCGGACGCGCGGCCCCGCTCGCGCGGGCCCGTCCACCCGGTCCCGTCCGCCGGGTCCCGCCCGCGCAGGCCCGTCCGCCGGGTCCCGCCCGCGCAGGCCCACGGACACGCCGACCCGGCCCGTCGCACGGCACGACGCCGGCCCCCGGGATCTGGTCCCGGGGGCCGGCGTCGAACAGGTACTGCCTGGAACAGCTGATCCCGGAGGATCAGAAGTCCATGTCACCGCCCGGCATGCCGCCCGGAGCGGCCGCGGCGGCCTTCTCCGGCTTGTCGGCGATGACGGCCTCGGTGGTGAGGAACAGCGCGGCGATGGACGCGGCGTTCTGCAGGGCGGAGCGCGTGACCTTCGCCGGGTCGATGATGCCCTCGGCGATCATGTCCACGTACTCGCCGGACGCGGCGTTGAGGCCGTGACCGATCGGCAGGTTGCGCACCTTCTCGACGATGACGCCACCCTCCAGGCCACCGTTGACGGCGATCTGCTTGAGCGGGGCCTCCAGCGCGAGCTTCACGGCGTTGGCGCCGGTCGCCTCGTCGCCCGTGAGGTCGAGCTTCTCGAAGACGGCCGAGGCCTGGAGCAGAGCCACGCCACCACCGGCGACGATGCCCTCCTCGACGGCGGCCTTGGCGTTGCGCACCGCGTCCTCGATGCGGTGCTTGCGCTCCTTGAGCTCCACCTCGGTCGCGGCGCCGGCCTTGATGACGGCCACGCCGCCGGCCAGCTTCGCGAGGCGCTCCTGGAGCTTCTCGCGGTCGTAGTCCGAGTCGGAGTTCTCGATCTCGGCACGGATCTGGTTGACGCGGCCGGCGACCTGCTCGCTGTCACCCGCTCCGTCGACGATCGTGGTCTCGTCCTTGGTGATGACGACCTTGCGGGCGCTGCCGAGCAGGTCCAGGCCGGCGTTCTCCAGCTTGAGACCGACCTCCTCGGAGATGACGGTGCCACCGGTGAGGATGGCGATGTCACCGAGCATGGCCTTGCGGCGGTCACCGAAGCCCGGAGCCTTGACGGCGACGGACTTGAAGGTGCCACGGATCTTGTTGACGACCAGGGTCGACAGGGCCTCGCCCTCGACGTCCTCCGCGATGATCAGCAGCGGCTTGCCCGACTGCATGACCTTCTCCAGCAGCGGAAGGAGGTCCTTCACGTTGCTGATCTTGGAGTTGACGATCAGGATGTACGGGTCGTCGAACGACGTCTCCATACGCTCCATGTCGGTGGCGAAGTACGCCGAGATGTAGCCCTTGTCGAAGCGCATACCCTCGGTGAGCTCCAGCTCCAGACCGAAGGTCTGGGACTCCTCGACGGTGATGACGCCTTCCTTGCCGACCTTGTCCATCGCCTCGGCGATCTTGGCGCCGATCTCGGTGTCGGCCGCGGAGATGGAGGCCGTCGAAGCGATCTGCTCCTTGGTCTCCACGTCCTTCGCCTGCTCCAGCAGGGCGGCGGAGACGGCCTCGACGGCCTTCTCGATGCCACGCTTCAGAGCCATCGGGTTCGCACCGGCGGCGACGTTGCGCAGGCCCTCGCGGACGAGCGCCTGGGCGAGAACGGTGGCGGTGGTCGTACCGTCGCCGGCGACGTCGTCCGTCTTCTTGGCGACCTCCTTGACCAGCTCCGCACCGATCTTCTCGTACGGGTCCTCGAGCTCGATCTCCTTGGCGATGGAAACACCATCGTTGGTGATCGTGGGCGCGCCCCACTTCTTCTCGAGGACGACGTTACGGCCCTTCGGGCCGAGGGTGACCTTGACGGCGTCGGCGAGCTGGTTCATCCCGCGCTCGAGACCGCGCCGTGCCTCCTCGTCGAACGCGATGATCTTGGCCATGTGAAGTGGTCCTCCCGGACAGGGGTGGATTGCTCCGGACCGGGAGGCGCCCGCGACGGACGGCCTGCGTGCCCGGTGGTTCCTTGCCCCACCGGACCTGCGGGCCTCACCGGCCCGATCCAAATTCTGTCACTCTCACCCGGAGAGTGCTAACGCCAATGATTAGCACTCGACCCCCCCGAGTGCAAGCGCCTTCCGAGAAGGCTCGCTGGAGGGGCGTAGTCGGACGACGGGCGGAGGCGGGCGTTCCCCCGCCCGGGGACGACCGCAGGACGGGACGACGTCGCAGGAGGGAGCGACGGCCGCAGGACAGGGCGACGGCCGCAGGACGGGACGCGGGCGCGCACGCACGCGCGTAGGGCCCGTACCCCTTCTACGGGGGTACGGGCCCTACGCGCGTGAGTAGTGTCGTCGACCGACCGCGCCGAGCTCAGCCGACGGCGAGCTTGACCATGTCCGCCTGGGGCCCCTTCTGGCCCTGCGAGATCTCGAACTCAACTCGCTGACCCTCTTCGAGGGTGCGGTACCCGTCCATCTGGATCGCGCTGTAGTGGACGAAAACATCCGCACCACCGTCGACCGCGATGAAGCCGTACCCCTTCTCCGCGTTGAACCACTTGACGGTGCCCTGAGCCATGCCTAACTCCCCTATTACTGGCCCTTGCACGAGCCCGCGCTTCGCGGACCCGGGTCAGAACTCACCCCCCGAAAGGAGGGGGTTGCGTACGTCGGAACGCGTCGACCGCCGCTGAATGTATCTGCCCAACTGCCCTCTGCAACAGGTCAATCGGACGAGAATTCTGAGCGCGGCCGAACGCCCGGATCAAGAAATTGGGGGAGATTCCCGGTCAAGTCGGGCCAGACAAAGGCCACTTATGCCGCAAGGCGTGCACGTACTTTGGCTGCATCTTGTCGTGACCGGGCGCATTCTCATATGCGGGCGGCACGAGCAGCGGAGGGGACTTCCCCAACTGTACCCCGCTCAACCATGCAGAATTGCCCCCTCCGCTTCTCTCGCGGAGGGGGCAGTCACGAAGGGTTCGCGGGGCGGTCAGCCTCCGGCGACGGCCGGGATGATCGAGATGCCGGCGCCGTCCGGGGTGGCGGTCCGCAGGCCGTCCTCAAAGCGCACGTCGTCGTCGTTGACGTACACGTTCACGAAGCGGCGCAGCTTGCCCTCGTCGTCCAGGACGCGGCCCGCGATGCCCGGGTGGTCCTTCTCCAGGGACGCGATGACCTCGGAGAGCACGGAGCCCTCCGCCGGGACCTCGGACCGGCCGCCCGTGTAGGTGCGCAGGATGGTGGGGATACGGACCTTGACGCTCATGTGGGTTCCTTCCTCGTACTCGGGTGGTCAGTTGGCGGCGGCGAGGCCCGCGTCGCGGAACGCGTCCAGGCTGGGCCGGATCGTCGCAGACAGGCCCGTGGTCGGGGCGACCGCGTCGAGCGTCTTCAGCCCGTCCCCGGTGTTCAGGACGACGGTGGTCAGCGACGGGTCGAGCAGACCCGCGTCGATCAGCTTCTTCGTCACACCGACCGTCACCCCGCCGGCGGTCTCCGCGAAGATGCCCTCGGTGCGGGCCAGCAGTTTGATCGCGTCCACGACCTGCTCGTCGTTCACGTCCTCCACCGCGCCGCCGGTGCGCCGGGCGATGTCCAGGACGTACGGGCCGTCGGCCGGGTTGCCGATCGCCAGGGACTTGGCGATGGTGTTCGGCTTCTGCGGCCGCACCACGTCGTGACCCGCCTTGAAGGCGGCGGAGACCGGGGAGCAGCCCTCGGCCTGGGCGCCGAAGATCTTGTACGGGCGGTCCTCGACCAGGCCGAGCCTGATCAGCTCCTGGAGGCCCTTGTCGATCTTCGTGAGCTGCGAGCCGGACGCGATCGGGATGACGATCTGGTCGGGCAGCCGCCAGCCGAGCTGCTCGCAGATCTCGTACGCCAGGGTCTTGGAGCCCTCGCCGTAGTACGGCCGGAGGTTGACGTTGACGAAGCCCCAGCCCTCGCCGAGCGGGTCGCCGATGAGCTCCGAGCAGAAGCGGTTGACGTCGTCGTAGTTGCCCTCGATGCCGACCAGTTCGCCGCCGTACACCGCGGCCATGACGACCTTGCCCTGCTCCAGGTCGTGCGGGATGAAGACGCAGGAGCGGAAGCCGGCGCGGGCCGCGGCGGCGCCCACCGCACCGGCGAGGTTGCCGGTCGAGGAGCAGGAGAGCGTGGTGAACCCGAAGGCGCGGGCGGCCTCGACGGCGATGGCGACGACACGGTCCTTGAAGGAGTGCGTCGGGTTGCCGGAGTCGTCCTTGACGTACAGACCGCCGGTGACGCCCAGTTCGCGGGCGAGGTTGTCGGCCTTGACCAGCTTGGTGAAACCGGGGTTGATGTTGGGCTTGTCCGCCACGTCGGACGGGACGGGCAGCAGCGGCGCGTAGCGCCAGATGTTGTCCGGGCCCTCCGCGATGCGCTTCTTCAGCTCCTCGGGGGAACCGCTCGGCAGGTCGTAGGCCACTTCCAGTGGCCCGAAACAGGACACGCAGGCGAAAATGGGACCGAGCGGGAAACGCTCACCGCATTCGCGGCAGGAAAGCGCCGCGGCGGGACCGAGGTCCACGGTGGAGGCATTGTCGTTCGCTGCAACTGTCTGCACAGCCATGATGGCGGAGGCCCTTTCTCCTCATCTTCCTCACGACGTATTTCGCCGTAAGACGGAATTGGCACCTTCCCCACCGTGACCTCGCGGTCGGCGGGAGGGTTGCCGGGACTTCAACGGGCCGTTCCCTCTGTCCCTCTGGATGAGCGCTGTGGCACCGGATCCATGGATCCGGGCGTTTATTCGCGGACCGACCCCGCCATGCGAGGGCCTTCCGCGTTGTTCAAGACTGTAACCGAAGCCCCGGACGACGGAGAGAGTCGTCCGAACCGCGAGATGGATCACAGGCAGGGAGTACCGACCGTGCTGGAAGAGGTCGAACGCTGGCTGACCAGGCGTTCCTGGTCGGCCGCCGACCGCCCGCTCGACCGCCTCACGGCGGCCAGGGCGAAGGACCCGCACGGCGCGGGTGTGAGCGTCGTGCTGCCGGCGCTGAACGAGGAGGCGACGGTCGGGGCGATCGTCGCGGAGATCCGCCGCGAGCTGATGGAGAAGGTCCGCCTCGTCGACGAACTGGTGGTCATCGACTCCGGATCCACCGACGCCACCGCCCGGGTCGCCCGGGAGGCGGGCGCCCGCGTCGTCCACCGGGACACGATCCTGCCCCGGATACCCGCCCTCCCCGGCAAGGGCGAGGTGCTCTGGCGGTCACTCCTGGTGACCAGTGGCGAGATCGTCTGCTTCATCGACGCCGACCTCAGGGACTTCTCGGCCGACTTCGTCTCCGGGACCGTCGGCCCGCTGCTGACCGACCCGACGGTGCAGTTCGTCAAGGCCATGTACGACCGGCCACTGGGCGACCGGGCCGGTCAGGGCGGCCGGGTCACCGAGCTGGTGGCCCGCCCGCTGCTCAATCTGCACTGGCCCCAGCTGTCCGGCTTCGTCCAGCCGCTGGGCGGCGAGTACGCGGTACGCCGCTCCCTGCTCGAACAGCTCCCCTTCCCCGTCGGTTACGGAGTGGAACTGGCCCTCCTCGTGGACGCCCTGCACACCGTCGGCCTGGACGCCCTCGGCCAGGTCGACGTCGGCGTACGCAGACACCGCCACCAGGACGGGCACGCCCTGGGCCGCATGGCCGCGACCATCTACCGCACGGCGCAGCTGCGGCTGTCCCGGGGGCACCTGGTGCGGCCCGAGATCACCCAGTTCGAGCGGGGCGAGCACGGCTTCGAACCGCACACCTACCCGGTGGACACCGAGGAACGGCCGCCGATGGCGCGGATCGCGGAGTACGCCTCCCGCCACGCGGCATAGGGTTCCGGACGCGCGGCCGGTGTCACGTTTGGCCACCGGCGCTTCGGGCTAGGTTCGGGTACATGGTCAACGAGCACTCCCCCAAGGTCCTCGTCGCGTCCAACCGCGGCCCGGTGTCGTACACCCTGCGGGAGGACGGCTCGCTCGACTCGAAACGGGGCGGGGGCGGGCTCGTCTCCGGGCTGAGCGCCGTCGAGGACAAGGTGTGGGTCTGCGCCGCCCTGAGCGACGGTGACCGCGAGGCCGTGCGGCGCGGGGTGTCCGAGCCCGGCGTCCGGATGCTCGACGTCGACGCCGCCGTGCACGCCGACGCGTACAACGGCATCGCCAACTCGGTGCTCTGGTTCGTCCACCACATGCTCTACCAGACACCCGTCGAGCCCGTCTTCGACGCGGAGTTCCGCCGGCAGTGGGCCTCCTACGAGGCGTACAACCGGGCCTTCGCCGAGGCGCTCGCCGAGGAGGCCGACCCGGACTCGGCGGTCCTGGTGCAGGACTACCACCTGACGCTGGTCCCCGGCATGCTGCGCGAGCTCCGCCCCGACGTGCGCATCGGGCACTTCTCGCACACCCCGTGGGCGCCCGTCGACTACTTCCGGCTGCTCCCCGACGACATCGGCGAACAGGTGCTGCGCGGCATCCTGGGCGCCGACCGGGCCGCGTTCCTGACCCGCCGCTGGGCGGACGCCTTCATCGGCTGCTGCACGGAGGTCCTGGGCGGCACCGGCCGCACCCGCATCGGCGTGCACGGGCTCGGCGCCGACGCGGACTTCCTGCGCCGCCGCTCCCACGAGGCGGACGTGGACGAGCGGATGGGGGCC
>NZ_KL585387.1:10160-10727 GCF_000721935.1 Streptomyces sp. NRRL WC-3549 | reverse complement strand
GACGGGGACGAGCGGATGGCGACCCTGCGCGAGCAGGTCGGCGAGGACCGCAGGACGATCGTCCGGGTGGACCGCACGGAACTCTCCAAGAACATCGTGCGCGGGCTCCACGCCTACCGGGCGCTGCTGGAGGAGCGCCCCGAGTGGCGTGAGCGCGTGGTCCACGTGGCGTTCGCCTACCCCTCGCGGCAGGACCTCGCGGTGTACCGCGACTACACGGCGGAGGTCCAGCGGGTCGCCGAGGACGTCAACGCGACGTACGGGACCGCGGACTGGACCCCGGTCCTGCTCCACGTCGACGACGACTTCGCCCGCTCGCTGGCCGCGTACCGGCTGGCGGACGTGGCCCTGGTCAACCCCATCCGCGACGGCATGAACCTGGTCGCCAAGGAGGTCCCCGTCGTCTCCGACCACGGCTGCGCCCTGGTCCTGTCCCGGGAGGCGGGCGCCTACGAGGAGCTGGGCGAGGACGCGATCGTGGTCAACCCGTACGACGTGTCGGCCACGGCCGAGGCCCTGCACGAGGCGCTGACCATGGACGGTGACGAGCGCTCGGCCCGTACCGAG
>NZ_KL585387.1:6641-9943 GCF_000721935.1 Streptomyces sp. NRRL WC-3549 | reverse complement strand
CTGTCTCTTATACACAGATGTGTATAAGAGACAGACGGTGGTTCCTGGACCAGCTGGACGCGTTGCGCGGTTAGGGCCTGTCCGCGAGGTGGTGCCCGAGGGCCGCCAGCAGGTCCGCCACCGCCTCCGGACCGGGCAGCACCAGGTCGGCCCTGTCGGCGAGTTCGGGTACCTCGCTGCCGCTGCACACCAGCAGACCGGCGACGCCCTGGGCCCGGAGCGCGTCGACGGCGGCGTACGCGGCGAGGTCGCCGAGGTCGTCACCGGCGTACAGCACGCTCTCGGCCCCCACCTCCCGCACGTACGCGGTGAGCGCGACGCCCTTGTCCATGCCCGGGGGGCGCAGCTCCAGGACGAGACGGCCGGGTTCGACGATCAGGCCGTGCCGTCCGGCGAGGTCGGCCAGTGGGCCGCGCAGGGACTCGAAGGCGGCCTGCGGGTCGGCGGCGCGCCGGGTGTGTACGGCGACGGCGTGGCCCTTGTCCTCGGTCCAGGCGCCCTCCGCGTCCCCGCCGGCCCGTGCCAGGACCGCGGGCAGCTCCGCGCGGACGCCCTCGACGCCGGGGGACGGGGCGGGGGCGTGGACGGTGTCCGTGGCCGCGTCCCAGCGCTCGGCGCCGTAGTGGCCGAGGACGACGAGGTGGTCCAGGCCCGGGGCCCCGGCGAAGCCGCCGAACCGGACGGCGACGTCCGCCGGGCGTCCGGTGATCACCGCGACGGAGGCGACCTGCGGGGCGAGCGCCGAGAGTGCCGGGACGGCCCGGGGATGGGCGCGTGACCGTTCCGGGTCCGGGACGATGTCGGCCAGCGTGCCGTCGAAGTCCAGGGCGACGACGGCGCGGCCGGGACGGGCGAGGAGGGCGGCGAGGCCGTCGCGGCCGGCCTGGGTGGAGGGCGTCGGGAGGGGGCTGAGGGGGTCCGGGGTGGCCATGGGGCGAGCGTATCGGGGCGGACGGGGGTGAGGCGGCCTGTCCGCTCCGGTGTGGCCCGGGACTCGCTCCGCACCCGCCGGACGGGCCGGACACCGGCCGCGACGAGGTTCAGCGGCGCTCGCGCCGTGCCTCGCGGACGCGGCGCAGGCGGTTGACCGTCACCGGGTCCTCCTCCAGCGCGCGGCGGTCGTCCAGGAGCGCGTTGAGGAGCTGGTAGTAGCGGACCGGGGACATCCCCAGCTGCTCGCGGATCGCGCGTTCCTTCGCGCCCGGGCCCGGCCAGGACCGCCGCTCCAGGGCCAGCACCGCGCGCTCCTGGTCGGAGAGCACGGATTCGGGGCCCGGGTCGGCGGCGGTCATATCGGCCAACTTACTCCGCGCCCTCCGCGTCCCGCGCCACGGAGGCGATGGCGCCGAGCACGCTCTCCGGGCTGCCGTTCGGCTCGACGGCGGAGCCGATCTTCTCCTTGACCGCCTCGCTGACCTGCGCCCAGGACGTCTTGCCGAAGGGGTAGAGCTGGGAGTTCGGCAGGGCCGACAGGAAGTCGTGCAGCTGCTCGTGCTTGCCGTCGGCCTCCATCTCGGCCGAGGCGCTGCCGGTCACCGGCAGCAGGTCGTAGGCGTCGGCGAAGGCCAGGACGTTCTCGTCCTGGTAGACGAAGTCGAGGAAGGTGCCTATCTCCTCGCGGTGGCCGTTCTGCTTGAAGCCCATCATCCAGTCGGCCACCCCCATCGAGCCCTCGGTCGGCCCGTCCGGCCCGGGCAGCGGGACCATGCCGACCTCGACGCCCTTCTTCTCGGCGTCCTGCATGAGCGTCGGGTGGCCGTTGAGCATGCCCACCTCGCCCTTGGTGAACGCCTCGAACGCCTTCTCCCGGTCCAGCTTGCCGGGGGCGACGGGCCCGGTGAGGCCCTTGCCGACGAGGTCGTCCTTGAGCCAGTTGAACGTCTCGATGTTGGCCGCGGAGTCGATGACGTACGTACCGACGTCGTCGGTGTAGCCGCCGTTGCCGCTGAGCATCCACATCAGGGTCTCGGCCTGGGACTCCTCCTGGCCGAGCGGCAGCGCGAAGGGGTAGGTGACGCCGCGCTTCTTGAGGGCCTCGGCGTCGTCGCCGATGTCGTCCCAGGTCTGCGGGGCGTCGAGGCCCGCCTTGTCGAACAGGGCCTTGTTGTAGAAGAGCAGCCGGGTGCTCGCCACGAACGGCAGGCCGTAGAGGGAGCCGCGGACCTTGCCCGCGTCGCTGAGCGAGGGCAGGAAGTTGGACTCGGTGCGGATCGCCAGCATCTCGTTGGAGGAGTAGAGCTCTCCGGCCTGCGCGTAGTCGGCGTACGCGCCGATCTGCGCGATGTCGGGGGCCTCGCCGGCCTTCACCATCTCGGCGACCTCACGGTCGACGTCCTTCCAGGAGTGGACGGCGACGTCGACCTGGATGCCCGGGTTGGCCTTCTCGAACCTGGCGGTGAGGTCGTCCCAGTACTTCTTCGAGCTGTTCCCGGCACCGGTGCCGTACTCCGCGGCGACCAGCTTCAGGGTGACGCCACCGGAACCGCCGTCCGTACCGCAGCCCGACAACGTTGCCGTCAGACCCAGTGCGACCGCCACCGCGGCCAAACCCACAAAGCGCCGCTGCACAGCCCGGCCCGTCCCTACGTTCGTTCCCACATGTTCACCGCGCTGGTCCACGCCGTCGCAGTATCGATTCGGCAATCTAGCAGGGCACCTCCGGACACGGTTTGTATGCGTACGCAACAAACTACGTTAGTGGACTAGACCTTTTGGGGGTCCACGGGCGAAACTGTCTCCCGTGAGACACGTCATCGCCCTCGATGTGGGCGGCACAGGAATGAAGGCCGCGCTGGTCGGGGAAGACGGCACCCTGCTCCACGAGGCACGCCGGGCCACCGGACGGAAGCGAGGCGCCGAGGCCGTCGTCGAGACCGTCCTCGGATTCGCGGAGGATCTGTACGCGTACGGCGAGGCCCACTTCGGCCGAGGAGCCGTCGCCGCCGGGGTCGCCGTGCCGGGCATCGTCGACGCCGAACACGGCATCGCCGTCTACGCCAGCAACCTGGGCTGGCGCGACGTCCCCCTGCGGGCCCTGATCACCGAGCGGCTCGGCGGCATACCCGTCGCACTCGGCCACGACGTCAGGACCGGCGGCCTCGCCGAGGGCCGGATCGGTGCGGGCAAGGGCACCGACCGCTTCCTTTTCGTCCCGCTGGGCACCGGGATCGCCGGAGCCATCGGCATCGCGGGGTCCATCGAGGCGGGCGCCCACGGCTGCGCGGGTGAGATCGGCCACGTCGTCGTGCGCCCCGACGGCCCCGACTGCGCCTGCGGCCAGCGCGGCTGCCTGGAGACGCTGG
>NZ_KL585387.1:2906-6461 GCF_000721935.1 Streptomyces sp. NRRL WC-3549 | reverse complement strand
AGACGCTGGCGTCCGCTTCCGCCGTCTCCCGGGCCTGGGCCGAGGCCTCCGGCGACCCGGACGCCGACGCGGCGGACTGCGCCAAGGCCGTGGCCTCGGGCGACCCGGCCGCGCTGCGCGTCTGGCACAACGCCGTCGACGCGCTCGCCGCGGGCCTCGTCACCGCCCTCACCCTGCTGGACCCGCGCACGCTGATCATCGGTGGCGGTCTGGCCGAGGCGGGGGAAACCTTGTTCACACCACTGCGGGCCGCCGTCGAGGAACGCGTCACGTTCCAGAAGCTGCCCCACATCGTCCCGGCGGCCCTCGGGGACACCGCCGGATGCCTGGGCGCAGGGCTGCTCGCCTGGGATCTACTCTCCACGGAGGTATCCGCCTGATGGCCGGACGCGCAGACAGCACCGTTCTCGCAGGCGCCCGGGTGGTGCTTCCCACCGGAACCGTCGAGAACGGCCGGGTGACCGTCGAAGGCACCCGGATCACCGGCAGCGCGCCGGACGGCGCCCGGACCGTCGACCTGTCGGGCCACTGGGTGGTCCCGGGCTTCGTGGACATGCACAACCACGGCGGCGGCGGCGCCTCCTTCGCCACCGGCACCGCCGAGGACGTCCTGACCGGCGTGCGGACGCACCGCGCGCACGGCTCGACCACCGTCGTCGCCTCCACCGTCACCGGCGACATGGACTTCCTGGCGCGCCAGGCCGGTCTGCTCTCGGAGCTGGTGGAGCAGGGCGAGCTGGCCGGGATCCACTTCGAGGGCCCCTTCATCTCCCCCTGCCGCAAGGGCGCCCACAGCGAGGCCCTGCTGCGCGACCCCGATCCCGCCGAGGTGCGCAAGCTGGTCGAGGCGGCACGCGGTACGGCGAAGATGGTCACCCTCGCCGCCGAACTCCCGGGCGGCATCGAGTCCGTACGGCTGCTGGCCGAGCACGGGGTGATCGCGGCCGTCGGACACACGGACGCCACGTACGAGCAGACCGTCGAGGCGATCGACGCCGGTGCCACCGTCGCCACCCACCTCTTCAACGCGATGCCCGCCCTCGGCCACCGCGCGCCCGGACCCGTCGGGGCCCTCCTGGAGGACGAGCGTGTCACCGTCGAGCTGATCAACGACGGGACGCACCTGCACCCGGCCGCCCTCGAACTGGCCTACCACCACGCGGGCGCCGCCCGGGTCGCGCTGATCACCGACGCCATGGACGCGGCCGGCGCCGCCGACGGCCGCTACCTCCTCGGCCCGCTCGACGTCGAGGTCAAGGACGGTGTCGCCCGGCTCGTGGAGGGCGGCTCCATCGCCGGCTCGACCCTGACCCTGGACACCGCGTTCCGCAGGGCCGTGACCATCGACAGGATCCCCGTCGAGGACGTCGTCCGGTCCATCTCCGCCAACCCGGCGCGGCTGCTCGGCCTGGACGACCGGGTCGGCTCGCTCGAACCGGGCAAGGACGCCGACCTCGTCGTCCTCGACGAGGACTTCCGGCTCAGGGGCGTCATGCGCCGCGGCGAGTGGATCGTCGACCCCACCTGAGCCCGGCGGCGGTCGGACACGTAACGAAGAGACGGCGGTTGCCCCGTGGGACTGGGACGGCCGCCACCTCTTTGGCATGATCACCGGGGGACGGCACGCGGCGGAGGAGACGGCGTGCGGGAGACGGACCACGACGAACCGGGAGCCGGTCCAGGTGATACTGACCGTCACGCTGAACACCGCACTCGACCTGACGTACGGCGTCCCCGCCCTCGTCCCGCACACCAGCCACCGGGTCGGCGAGATGACCGAACGCCCCGGCGGCAAGGGCCTCAACGTGGCCCGGGTCCTCCGCGGGCTCGGCCACGAGGCCGTCGTCACCGGCTTCGCCGGGGGCGCCACCGGAGCGGTCCTGCGCGAACTGCTCGCCGGTCTCCCGGACCGCCCCACCGACGCCCTCGTCGAGGTGTCCGGCAGCACCCGGCGCACCGTCGCCGTCGTCGACCGCACCACCGGTGACACCACCCAGCTCAACGAGCCGGGCCCGCACATCGGCCCCGACGAGTGGGACGCCTTCCTGCGGACCTACCGCGAGCTCCTCGGCACGGCCGACGCGGTCGCCCTCTGCGGCAGCCTGCCGCCCGGCATCCACGTCGGCGCGTACGCGGAGCTGGTCCGCCTCGCCCGCGCCGCGGGCGTACCGGTCCTGCTGGACACCAGCGGCGAACCCCTGCGCCGCGGCATCGCCGCCCGCCCGGACCTCGTCAAACCGAACGCCGACGAACTCGCCCAGCTCACCGGCGCCCGGGAACCGCTGCGCGCCACCCGCGACGCGCGCCGCCGCGGCGCGCACGGCGTCGTCGCGTCGCTGGGCGCCGACGGGCTGCTCGCCGTCACCCCGGACGGCATCTGGCGGGCCGCGCCCCCGGCCCCGGTCCGCGGCAACCCGACGGGCGCGGGCGACTCCGCGGTGGCCGGGCTGCTGTCCGGACTCGTGGAGGGCCTGGACTGGCCCGGCCGGCTCGCCCGGGCGGTGGCCCTCGCGACCGCGACCGTACTGGCCCCCACCGCCGGGGAGTTCGACCGCCCGGCCTACGAGGAGCTGCTGCCCCGCGTCATGGTCGAGCCGCACACCCCGGCCTCCTGACCGGAGACGGAGCCGCGCCCCGGCTCGCTGGGCGAGACCGGGGCGCGGCGACGGTTCCTGGGCGGCCTACTTGGTGTGGCCCGCCTTCAGTTCCAGCTGGTCGAGGTTGGCGTCGCACGAGTCGCCCTCGCGGCACGAGAGCATGAGCGTGTTGGACCCCTTCTTGAGCTGCACGTACGCGTACGTGTTCGTCCAGCCCTTCTCCAGGTCGCCCTCCGCGGCCTGCGCGTAGTTCTTCATGTTGATGGAGCGGGGCTCCTCGTCGTTGACCGTCAGGGACGTCTTGGCGTCCTTGCCGGGCACGCCGTACGTCACGTAGAGGGTGTACGGGCCGTCCGCCGGCACGTCCACCGTCCAGGTCGCCGACCGGCCGACCTCGTTGAGGCTGATGTACTGGCCGTTGGCGCCCTTGGCGCCCTTGACGGAGTTGTCCAGGGCGGCCGAGCCGCCGAGCGACAGCGTCGCCGCGTCCTGCTTGGGCAGCTCGACGGCGGGCGGGGACTTTTCGTCGGCGGACTTCGTCGGCTCCGGCGACTCCTCGACCTCACCGGCCGGGCCCTGCGAGGAGCCGGCCTCGTCCTTCTTCTTGTCGGAGTCGTCGCCGGTCATCAGCGCGGCGCCGATGCCGATGAGCACCACCGCGACCACGGCCACCGCCGCGATCAGCAGCGCTTTGGTGTTGGGTCCGCCCCGGCCGGGACCGGAACCCCGGCCACCGCCTTGCGTCACGGTCGGCGCACCGCCCGGGTAGGTCTCGGGAGCCGCGTACTGGGGGTTCGGCCGGCCGTACTGCGGCGGGGGCTGCTGGCCGTACGCCTGCTGCGGCGGTACCTGCCCGTACTGGCGCTCGCCGACGGTCCGCACCTGGTTGTACGAGGTTCTCGGCACGCCGGGCTGCTGCGCGGCCGGGCCGGGGTAGCCGTAGCCGCCCTGTCCCGGC
>NZ_KL585387.1:0-2716 GCF_000721935.1 Streptomyces sp. NRRL WC-3549 | reverse complement strand
CCGTAGCCGCCCTGTCCCGGCGGCTGGGCGCCCGCCGCCTGCCCGTCCGCGTACAGATAGCCGAACGGATCGTCGTCCTCGGGCTTGCTCGCGCCGTTGTTCCCGGCCGTCATCCCTGGGTCACTCCTCACCATGTCGCCAGCCGTCGCCGACCGGCCGAGCCTACCCCGAACGGAGCAGACCTCGAATTGCCCCGGGCCGCCCCGGAACCCGGGCGTGGTACGGGAAGGGCGGGGGCGTGAACGTCAGCCGGCCCTGCGGTGAACCTTCGACCGGGACCGCTTCTCGATGTACATCCGCTGGTCGGCGGAGCTCAGGACCTCTTCCACCGTCATGCCGCACTCGGCCCAGCCGATGCCGAAACTCGCACCGACCCTGACCGCCCGGCCGTCCACCCTGATGGGCGGAATGATGGCGTTACGCAAGCGTACGGCCAGATCTGCGGCATCTGCCGCCCCCAGCCCGTCCGCGAGGACGACGAATTCGTCACCCCCGAGCCGGGCGACGGTGTCCCCGTCCCGTACGCAGATGGAGAGCCGCCGGGCGACCTCGATGAGAACCGCGTCACCCGTGTGATGCCCGAAACGGTCGTTGATGGACTTGAAGCCGTCGAGGTCGCAGAAGAGGACGGCCAGGCCCTTCGCCCCGTCGTCGCGCTCCTCGTCCGGGGCGACCGTGTGCACGTGGTGGTCGAAGGGGCCGCCGCGGGCCGCCTCGCCCTCGTAGCCGTCCGCCCGGTAGCCGTGCGCGGGGGACGCCCCGGTGTCGCCGTAGGCGGCGTCCAGCGCCTCGATCGCCGTGGAGGCCGAGGAGGCGGCCACCGAGTGGGGCCTCTCACACAGCCGGGCGCTGAGCCGGGAGCGGAGCTCGGCGCTGTTGGGCAGCCCGGTGAGCGCGTCGTGGGACGCGCGGTGCGCGAGGTTCAGCTCGTTGCGCTTGCGCTCCTCGATGTCCTCGACGTGGGTGAGCAGGAAGCGCGGGCCGTCGGCGGTGTCGGCGACCACCGAGTTGCGCAGCGAGACCCAGAGGTAGGAGCCGTCGCGGCGGCCCAGGCGCAGTTCCGCCCGGCCGCCCTCGGCGGACGTACGCAGCAGGGTGCCGATGTCCTCGGGGTGGACGAGGTCCGCGAAGGAGTAGCGGCGCAGCACGGAGGCGGGCCGGCCCAGCAGACGGCAGAGCGCGTCGTTGGTGCGCAGCAGCCTGCCGTGCTGGTCACCGCCCATCTCGGCGATGGCCATGCCGCTGGGGGCGTACTCGAAGGCCTGGCGGAAGGATTCCTCACTGGCGCGCAGGGCCTGCTGTTCGCGCTCCAGCCGGACGAGGGCGCGCTGCATGTTTGCTCGCAGACGGGCGTTACTGATCGCAATCGCCGCCTGGGAGGCGTACATCTGGAGGGCCTCACGGCCCCAGGCGCCGGGCCGGCGGCCGTTGCGCGGCCGGTCGACGGAGAGGACGCCCAAGAGATCCATACCTCCGCCGGAGGTGTACATCGGGGCGTACAGCCGGTCCAGCGGGTGCCACTCGTCCTCGAAGCGGGGCTCGGGCCCGTCGGTGTGCCACTGGGGCACGTCGTCGTCGAGGAGGACCCAGCCCTCGGTGTGGGAGATGAACCGGAGTTCGTCCCAGGGCTCCCCCATGGACAGCCTGCGTTCCCAGGACTCCCGGGAACCGACCCGGCCGGTGATCAGCGCTTCCGCGGCACTGTTGCCCGCCAGGGCGGCGACGACCAGATCACCGTCGGGGCGCACCAGGTTGACGCAGCCCAGTTCGTAGCCGAGCCCGGCGACGATGCCGTCGGCCACGGCCTGCAACGTGTCGGCCAGACTCCGCGCCCTGTTGAGATCAGCGACGGCCTGGTGCAGCTGCCGCATGGTCGCAAGGCGGACGTACGGCTCCGACTCGGCCTCCATTGTTCGCACTCCCCGAGACCTCGACAGCAACTCCAGATTTCATATCGACGTACTTGTTGCAGTGTCACGGTCACTGAATCACAGTGAGCTGTTCCGTCGGTACACAGGGTCAACAAATAGTGGCCTCTGTGGCTCAAGTCACAACACATGCCCCAGGAGCGACGGATACCCGACAGGGCCCCTCCTGTCCGTTCCGCCGTTTCCCGAACGCAAATCGCCGGGGATGTGTCCGGTGCGGTCCCGAGGTCCTAGGTCCTGGCTGGTCCCCTGGCCCGATGTGGGGGCCCGATCCGGGCCGCTAGCGTGCGTGATGTGCCGCAGAAGACTTCCTCCACCCCGCTCCCCGCCTCCGTACCGCATGCTGAGGGGGTGAGCAACGACGCGTTCCGTGCCGCCCTGGCCCGCCTGGCCGCCGGTGTGGTCCTGATCACCGCCGAGGAACCGCCCCTGGACGAGCACGGCCGGGGCGAGGACGTCGGGATGACGGCGACCGCCTTCGTCTCGGTCTCCCTGGACCCGCCCCTGGTCATGGTGAGCCTGCGCAACGACTCGCGGATGGACGACCTGCTGGCGGAGCAGCCCCTGTGGGCGGTCTCGGTACTGGCCGAGGAGCAGCGGCAGATCGCGTCGTGGTTCGCGATGAAGGGGCGGATCAGCGACCGGCTGCTGTTCGAGAGCATTCCCTATCTACGGGGCGAGATGACGGGCGCCCCGCTGGTCACCGGCGCCTTGGCGACGCTGGAGTGCCGTACGGAACAGCGGGTGCGGGCGGGCGACCACACGCTGGTGATCGGCCGGGTGCTGGT
>NZ_KL585386.1:194313-194582 GCF_000721935.1 Streptomyces sp. NRRL WC-3549 | reverse complement strand
GCGGTGCTGCCGGCCGCCGAGGTGCTCACCGCCGACCGGATCGACGCCGAACTCACCGACACCGGCACCCGCTGGGACCGCTTCGACTCCGTCGTCGACCTGGCCGGCTGCGCCGAAGCCGTGCTGCCCCCCGCACACGACGCGCTGCCCTCCTGGCTGAGCTGGCTCCAGCTCGTGGTCGACCGAGGCCGCCGCGACCTGCGCGCCCTGCTCGTCTCGCGCGGAGCGCCCGCCCTCGGCGGCGCGGTCCGGGTGGGCCTGTACCGGAT
>NZ_KL585386.1:187606-194117 GCF_000721935.1 Streptomyces sp. NRRL WC-3549 | reverse complement strand
GGTCCGGGTGGGCCTGTACCGGATGCTGCAGAGCGAGTACCGCCACGTCCGCTCCCGCCACGTGCAGATCGACCGCGCCGCGACCGACGAGCAGCTCTGCCGCTGGGTCGCCGAGGAACTGTCCACCGACGGCGAGCCCGCCGAGGTCGCCTACCGCGGGGGAGCGCGCCACCTGGCGACGCTGGCCGAGCCCCCGCGGGGACGGCGCGCCGCAATCGGCTTCCCGGCCGGCCACGTGCTGTGGGTGACCGGTGGCACGCGCGGCCTCGGGCTGCTCACCGCCCGCCACTTCGTCGCCCGGCACGGCGTGCGCAAGCTGGTCCTCACCGGCCGCGAGGAGTTGCCGCCGCGCGCGGAGTGGGCCGCGCACATCGCCGAGGACGGCCCGCTGGGCCGCAAGCTGCGCCCGCTCGCCGAACTGGCCGCACAGGGCGTCGAACTCGAGGCCGTCGCCGTTCCGTTGGACGAGAAGGAGGCGCTCGCCAAGGTCCTGGCCGACGTCAGGCTGCGACTCGGCCCGGTCGGTGGCGTGATCCACAGCGCGGGCTTCACGGACTTCGGGAACCCGGCGTTCGTCCGCAAACCGCGGACCGGCATCGCCCGTGTCCTCGCACCGAAGGTGTTCGGTCTGGACACCCTGGTGGAGTGCTTCCGGGACGAGCCGCTCGGCCTGTTCGTGCTGTATTCGTCGGTCGCCGCCGCCGTCCCCGCCCTCGCGGTCGGCCAGAGCGACTACGCCATGGCCAACGCCTACCTCGACGCGGTGGCGGAGGCCCGACCGTACGGCCTGCCCCTGGTCAGCGTGCAGTGGCCGAGCTGGAAGGACACCGGAATGGGGGAGGCCCGCAGCGGCGCCTACCGGGCCTCCGGCCTCGCTTCGCTCACCGATGCCCAGGGGCTGGACCTCCTCGACCGCGCGCTGGAGAGCGGGGCCCGGGTCGTGATGCCCGTACTGCCGCGTCCCGGCGCCGGATTCAGCGCCGAGCGCCTGACGGCACGGCGCCTGGAGACCCCGCCCACCGCACCGGCCGCCGCGCCGCGACCGGTGGTCGGCGCGGGCGTGGGTGCGGAGGCGGACGTGCGCTCCGCCGTCGAGGCGGTCGCCTCCTGGCTGCTCGACCGGCTCGCCGCAGAACTGCGCTTCGACCGCGCCAAGCTGGCCGGGGACGTCCCGGTCCACGACTACGGCATGGACTCGATCATGGTCTCGCAACTCGTCCAGACCGTCGCCCAGCGCCTGGACGTCTCGGTCGACCCGTCGGCCCTGCTGGAACACCCGACGACGGACGGCTTCGCGGCGTACCTCGGCGAGGAGCACCGGACAGAGCTGCTCGCCGAATTCGGCGGCGTGGAGACCCGCGGCGCGGCACCCGGGGCCGAAGGCGACGTACGGCCGCGGTCCGCGGCTCGGCCCACGGCGGAGACCGCGGCCCCGGCACCCGGCCGGGCCGCCGAGACACCCCCCGCCCCGACCGCCACCGCACGCCGGCAGGGCAGCACCGCCTCCCCGGTCCCTGACCCGCGCGCCGAGGCCGTAGCCGTGGTCGGCCTCTCCTGCCGCTTCCCCGACGCCGACTCCGCCGACGCCTACTGGGAAGTTCTGCGGGAGGGCCGTACGGCTCTGCGTCCCGTCCCGGACACCCGCTTCGAACGCCCCCTCGGCCATCACGCCGGACTGCTGCCGGAGGTGCTGCGGTTCGCGCCCGAGCGGTTCCTGCTGTCCGAGGCGGACGTCAAGGCGATGGACCCGCAGGCGCTGCTCCTGCTGGAGGAGGTCGACAGGGCCGTGCACCACGCCGGATACCGCCCGGCGGACCTCAAGGGCCGCAAGGTCGGCGTCTACGTCGGCGGCCGGGCCACCCACACCCCCGACCCGGCGGCACTGGAGCGGGCCAAGAACCCGGTCGTGGTCACCGGCCAGAACTACCTCGCGGCCAACATCTCCCAGTTCTTCGATTTCCAGGGCCCGAGCCTGGTGGTGGACACCGCCTGTTCCTCCGCCCTGGTGGCGATGGACACGGCGGTACAGGCGCTGCGCACGGGTTCCGTGGAGTCGGCCGTCGTCGCCGGTGTGAGCCTGCTCGCTGACGACCGGGCGCACCGGGTCTTCGGGCAGCGTGGGCTGCTCAACACCGGCCCGGAGTTCCACGCGTTCGACGGCCGGGCGGCCGGACTGGTGCTCGGTGAGGGCGTCGGCGTCGTCCTCCTCAAGCCGCTGGCCCGTGCCCAGGCGGACGGCGACCGGGTGCTCGCCGTACTGGAAGGCATCGCGGTCAACAACGACGGGCGCACCGCCGGGCCCGCCACCCCCAACCTGCGGGCACAGAGGGACGTGATGGCCGAGGCGTTGGCGCTCAGCGGCCGTGTGCCGCGGGACATCGGCTGGGTGGAGGCCAACGCCTCCGGCTCGACCGTCACCGACCTGCTCGAACTGAAGGCGATCGAGGGTGTCTACGGCGTCGGACCGGCCCGCTCCCCGCGGCTCGCGCTCGGATCGGTGAAGCCGAACATCGGTCATCCGCTGGCCGCGGAGGGCATCGCCGCGTTCATCAAGGTCGTCCTGATGCTGCATCACCGGCAGCAGGTGCCGTTCCGCTCCGGACAGCAGCCGCTGCCGCACTTCGACCTGGACGCCTCCGCGATGTACTTCCCGAGAGAGCCGCGCCCGTGGCCTGAGGACGCGGACCGGGCCGCGCTCAACTGCTTCGCCGACGGCGGCACCAACGTGCACCTGCTGCTCGCCCCGGCCCCGGCGGACCACCGCGCCGCCCGGGCGCCGCTGCCGCAGCCCCCGTCGGGGCGCACGGTCGTCATCCGGGGCACCGCCTCCGAGGCACCCGACACACCTGCCCAACCGGCGGCGGCCGGCCTGTTCTGGGACACGTACCGGTGACCGCGGCCGACGGGGCACCCCCGATGCCCCAGACGCCCGAAGGACCCTTGCCCGTGGTCTTCATGTTCTCCGGGCAGGGCTCGCAGTACTACCGCATGGGAGAGGAACTCTTCGAGTCCGACGAGGTGTTCCGCACGGCCCTGCGGCGGTACGACGCCATCGCCACCGGGCTGCTGGGCGAGTCGGTCCTCGCGAGGATCTTCGACCCGGCCCGGCGCAAGAACGACTCCTTCACCGACACACGGCTCACCCACCCGGCGATCGTCATGATCGAACTCGCCCTGGCCGAGACCCTGCGCGCGGGCGGTGTCGAGCCGGACTACCTGCTCGGCTCCAGCCTCGGCGAGTACGCGGCCGCGGTCGTCTCCGGGAGCACCGACGCCGAGACGTGCCTGCGGCTGCTCGTCCGGCAGGCGGAAAGTCTGCCCACGGTCCCGCGCGGCGGGCTGCTCGCGGTCATCACCCGCCCGGACGGCCGGGACCGGACCCCCGTGCCGCCCGGCTGCGAGGTCGCCGCCCGCAACTACCCCGGCCACACAGTGGTCGCCGGCACCGACGCCGACCTGGAAAGGGCCGAGGCGGACCTGCGCGCGGCCGGCGTGCTGCACCAGCGGGTGCCGGTCGAGTACCCCTACCACTCCAGCCTGATGGACGGCGTCCTCGACGAGTGCCGGACCCTCTTCGACGGGGTGGGCTTCTCCCCACCGCGCATCCCCTGGGTGTCGTGCGTGGACGGACGGCTCGTCGAGCGGCCCGGTGCCGATCACTTCCGGCGGGTCGTCCGCGAACCCATCGAGTTCGAGCAGGCCATGACCGCGATGCGGGCCCGCGGCGACTTCCTCTACCTCGACCTGGGCCCCTCCGGCACCCTGCACAACTTCGTCCGCGGCAACCTCCCGGCGGGTGACCGCTCCCGCTCGCTTCCGCTGCTCAGCCCGTTCTGCCACGACCCGCGGGCCCTGGAACTGGCCCGCACACTCGCGGCACCGGCCTCATCCCCCTCCGCCACTGCGATCACACACCTACCGACGACTCCGGTGACAGCGAAGACGGCAAGGAAGGCACATGGCATGAAGGTCTACGGATTCCCGGGTCAGGGGTCTCAGCAGCGGGGGATGGGCAAGGAACTGTTCGCCAGGCACCCCCGGGAGACCGCGATCGCCGACCGAGTCCTCGGCTACTCGATCGAGGAACTGTGCGTCCGCGACCCGGAGCGCCGCCTGGGGCGAACCGAGTACACACAGCCGGCGCTCTACGTCGTCAGCGTCCTGACCTACCTCGACCGGCTCGCCGAGGACTCCGAGATGATCGGCCACAGCCTCGGCGAGTACGCCGCCCTGTTCGCCGCCGGCGTCTTCGACTTCGAGACCGGGCTGCGCCTGGTGCAGCGGCGCGGTGCCCTGATGGCGGCGGCCGGCGGCGGCGGGATGGCGGCGGTGGTCGGCTGCGACGAGGCGACCGTGCTGCGGGTGCTCGCCGACTCCGGCATCGACGAGCTCGACCTGGCCAACCACAACGCCCCCGACCAGTTCGTGCTGTCCGGCCCGGCCGAGCACGTCGACGCCGCCCGTGCCGCGTTCGAGTCGGCCGGTGTCCGCGCTGTCCGGCTCAATGTCAGCGCGCCCTTCCACTCCCGCCACATGCGCGACACCGCAACGGAGTTCGCCCGCTTCCTCGACGGCTTCGCCCTGCGGAACCCGGCCGTCCCGGTGCTGGCCAACGTGGACGCGCAGCCGTACGCCCCCGGCGCCGTCGAGGCGACCCTGACCGCGCAGATCGCCTCGCCGGTCCGCTGGACCGACACGGTGCGGCGGCTGATGGGCCACGGCGATTTCGAGTTCGTGGAGCTGGGCCCGGGCCGGGTCCTGACCAATCTGGTCGCCAGAATCAGGAAGGACGCCGAGCCGCTGCCCGCGCCAGGAGCAGGGGAACGACTCGACGAGCGAACGCCTTCCGGCCAGTTGCCACCTCCCGTACGCCCCGCTTCCTTTGCCGCCCCGACGGCTGACACCCTCGGAGCCGCCACCTTCCGCGAGCGGTACGGTCTGCGGCGCGCCTATCTGCTGGGCGCCCTGTACGGCGGCATCTCGGGCCGCGCGATGCTGGGCGCGGCGGCCAAGGCCGGGCTGCTCGGCTTCCTGGGGACCGGCGGCCTCCCCCTCGACGAGGTGGACGGCCTGCTGCGCGACCTGGCCGGAGAGCTGGGCCTGGGCGGCTCCTTCGGCGTCAACCTGTTGTACCGGCACGGCGCCCCCGAGGAGGAGTCCGCCTTGGTGGACCTGCTCCTGCGGCACGGCGTCGACCTGGTCGAGGCGTCCGGCTTCCCGCTGCTCACCCCGGCGCTGGTGCGGTTCCGCCTCAAAGGCGGCCGGATCATCGCCAAGGTGTCCCGGACGGACATGGCTGCCGAGTTCCTGGCTCCGCCACCGGAGCGGCTGGTCGCTCGGCTGCTTGAGTCGGGCGAGGTCACCGCGGAGGAGGCCCGCGCGGCGGCCGGGCGGCCCATGGCGGACGATCTGTGCGTGGAGGCCGACGGCGGCTGGCTGAGCAGCACGGCTGACCTGCTCACCCTGCTGCCCGCCGTGCTGCGGCTGCGCGACACGACCGGGACGGGCGGCCACCGGGTGCACGTGGGGTGCGCGGGCGGCATCGGCACGCCCGAGGCCGCCGGGGCGGCGTTCCTGCTCGGCGCCGACTTCGTCCTGACCGGCTCGGTCAACCAGTGCTCCGTGGAGGCGGCCACCAGCGCGGAGGTGAAGGACATGCTTCAGGAGGCGCGCGAGTACGACGTGGACACCGCGCCCTGGGGCGAGCTGTTCGACCTCGGCGTCCAGGCCCGCTACCTCAAGCGGGGGCTGTTCTTCCCGGCCCGGGCGTCCCGGCTGTACGAGCTGTGGCGCCGGCACGGCTCACTCGCCGAGCTGGACGACGAGACCGCGAGCCAGGTCCTCGACCGATATCTGGGCGGCGAGGCCCCCGCGCCTGTCGCGGCGGACGGCGCCCCCGAGCAACAGCTGGCGGTTGTGTTCCGCGGCTACTTCACACGTGGTTTCCGCCTTGCCGTGAGCGGCGACCAGCGCTCCCGGGTGGACTATCTGGTGCACTGCGGCCCCGCGATGGGCGCCTTCAACCAGGTGGTGGCGGACACCGAGCTCCACCCGTGGCGAGCCCGCAGGGTGGAGGCGATCGCCGACGCCCTGATGGACGGCGCCGCCGCCCACCTCTCCGCACGCCTGTCCAGCTTCGGCTGAGTCCGCGGCAACCCGGACCTTTGCCCGAGGGCGGTGGCGCACCGCGAGGTCAATGCGGACGCGGGGCCCGGGGAAGGCGTAGCCGGAAGCATGCTCCGAGCGTCCGGGGCGTGAGGGTGAGGGTGCCTCGGTGGCGGTGGGCCAGGTCGCGGGCGATGGCCAGGCCCAGGCCGGTGCCGCCGTTGTCGCGGGAGCGGGCGGTGTCGAGCCGGACGAAGCGTTCGAAGACGCGCTCGGCGTCTTCGCTGGGTATGCCCGGCCCGTCGTCGTGCACGGTGAGGACGATCCAGGCGTCCTCGTTCCGGACGGTGATCTGGATGCGGTGTGCGGCGTGGCGGGCGGCGTTGTCGATGAGGTTGCGCAGCAG
>NZ_KL585386.1:186470-187402 GCF_000721935.1 Streptomyces sp. NRRL WC-3549 | reverse complement strand
GTCGATGAGGTTGCGCAGCAGCCGTTCGTATGCGTCGGGGTCTCCGTGTGCGTGTGCGGGGGCGGTGCCGTCGCAGGTGAGGGTCAACGGCCGTTCGCCGAGGGGATATTGCTCGACGAGCCGGGAGGCGAGGGCTGTCATGTCGACGGTTTCCGAGCTGGTCGCGGGGGCGCGGGTGTCGAGGCGGGCGAGGAGGAGCAGGTCTTCGGCGAGGGCGTGGAGGCGGCGGGTCTGTCGCGCGGCGGTGGTGGCCGCGGCGGGCCAGTCGGTGCGTTCCGGGTAGGCGAGTGCGACTTCCAGACTGGCCAGCAGTGTGGTGAGGGGGCTGCGCAGTTCGTGGGCGGCGTCCGCCACGAAGCGGCGTTGCTGGGCGGCGGCGTCGTCGAGGCGTTGCAAAGTGGCGTTGATGGTGGTGGCCAGGGTGGTGATCTCGTGTCCCGTGGCGGGGACGGTGACGCGTTCGCGGGGGTCGCTGGCGGTGACCGAGGCGGTGAGGACGCGGATGGCTTCGACCGGTCGCAGCGCGATACGGACGGCGAAGTAGGCGACGGCGGCGATCAGCGCGAGGCCGACGAGCCCGGCCCGCAGCAGCAGTCGGTCGGTGGCCTCGGTGATCGCCTCGGCGATGTCCTCAGCCGCGTGCGGGAGCACCACCACATGGACCCGCAGCCGGGCGTCCGCGGCGACGCCCAGAGCGGCGGCTCTGTCGCTGCTCAGTTCATCGGCCCTGACATCGTCGTACATGACCAGGTAGGTCCCACCGTCCTTGCCGAACCGGTCCCCGGGCTCGGAGTCGTGGCGCGCCGGTATGCGCATGGGGCGGGTCGTGTAGCTCCACACCGCCCCGTCGTCCGGTGGTGCGGGCGACTCGGCCTTCGGCGGGGCGGGCAGCACATGGCGGGTGCCGGGATCGAACTCCTCCATGCCTCCGC
>NZ_KL585386.1:184826-186245 GCF_000721935.1 Streptomyces sp. NRRL WC-3549 | reverse complement strand
GGATCGAACTCCTCCATGCCTCCGCCGTAGGCGACGGCGGCGAGGCGGTCGGTCGCGACGATCTCGTACGGCACGGAGCTTCGGCGCACGGGGACCACACCCTCCTCCAGCTGATCGACGAGAGCCAAGAGCTGTTCCCGCGCCTGTCCTTCGGTGATCTGCGTGCTCTCGCGGTAGACGTCGCGGTGTACCCACCAGCCGATGCCGGCCAGGATCACGGCGGCTGCTGATGCGGCAGCCAGGGCGGTGCGGGCTCGTACCGAACGCGGCCACCAGCGGCGTCGCGGCTCAGTCGCGTTCACGGTCGTCCACCAATCGGTAGCCGGTGCCCCGTACGGTCTGCAGGGACTGCCGGTGGAACGCGGCGTCCACCTTCTTGCGGAGGGCGCTGACGCGCGCCTCCACGAGGTTGGGATCCTGGGCTTCGTCGGGCCACGCGTGGTAGAGGAGATCCGTCTTGGAGACCGCCTGGCCCGCCCGGCGGGCCAGCAGCTCCAGCACGGCGAACTCACGGGGTGTCAGCTCGATCCGGGTCCCGGCCCGGCGGCAGACCCGGCCGGCGACATCCAGCGAGAGGTCGCCCACGGCGAGGACGGGCGGGGCGACCGTGGCGGCTCGTCTGACCAGGGCCCGCAGCCGTGCGACGAGCACCAGGTAGGAGAAGGGTTTGGCCAGGTAGTCGTCGGCCCCCGTGTCCAGGGCCTCTGCCTGGTCCCAGTCCCCGTCCTTGGCGGTGAGCACCAGGATCGGGGTCGCGTTGCCCTCCCGGCGCAGCTGGGCGCAGACCTTGTAGCCGTTGAGTCCGGGGAGCATCAAGTCCAGCACGACAAGGGCGTATTCGCCGGTGCGGGCCATCCACAGTCCGTGCCGGCCGTCATGGGCGAGGTCGACGCTGTAGCCCTCGGCGGTCAGGCCGGTGCGCAGGGTGTGGGCAAGGTCCACCTCGTCTTCGACCACCAGGATGCGCATGTCGTGCAGCCTTCCACAGCGTCGGCCCGCGTTCCTGATCGGCCGGTCAGGTTGGGTCAGCGTCCGGTCAACCAGGCCCGGGCACGCTGGCGGAGTGTCTTCGCCGCTGCTGAAAGGCCCCGTCGCTGATGTCCCTCGATGAACGCGCCCCCGCCGGGGACAGGCTCGACTTCCCGCCCGTACCCGTCCGTCGGCGATCACCGAGCCCCGCCAAGGCCGTTGTCGCCATCGCGCCCCTGTCCCTGACCATGGCTCTGGGACTCTGGGGTATCCGCAGGCAGAACACCATGTGGGGGGACGAGGCCGTCACCTTTCAGCTCGCGCACCGCGATCTTTCGCAGATATGGCTCACTGCCCAGCACGTTGACCTGGTCCATGCCCTCCACTACGCGGTGATGCACGAGATCTTCGGTCTCTTCGGCGGAGGGCTGCTGACGTTGCGGCTGGCGG
>NZ_KL585386.1:179813-184624 GCF_000721935.1 Streptomyces sp. NRRL WC-3549 | reverse complement strand
TACTGGCGATGGCCGCGGCGGCGGTCGGAGTCGGGCTCCTGGGGCTACGTCTGGCGGGGCCCCGTGCCGGGCTGCTGGCCGGGCTGGTGTTTCCGCTCCTTCCCCAGGTACAGAAGTACGCACAGGAAGGCCGCTCGTACGCCATGGTCTGCGCCCTGGTCACCTGGGCCACCTATGCGCTCGTGGTCAGCATCCCGCACCGCGTCCGGTGGCGGTGGGCGGTCTACGGCTCCACCATGCTGTCGGCCTGTCTGCTCCATGAGTTCGCGGTTCTCGCCCTGGTCGCACACGGCGTCACTCTGGCCGTGTCCCGTGTTCCGCGACCGGTGCTGAGGGCGTGGAGTGTGGCTGCCGCGGGCGTCGTGGCCGGGCTGTCGCCGCTGGCGGTCTGGAGCGCGGGGCAGTCGGGGCAGTTGTCCTGGATCGACGGACCGGTGCGGCTTCCTGGGTTCCTGGCGATGGCGGCCGTGGGCGTGGCATGTGCTCTGGCTCCCCTGGGAGCCAGGGGCCCCGTGCGGCTTTCCGCGCTGGCTGTGCCGATCGTCGTGCTCCCGTGCCTTCTGCTGCTGCTCGCCTCGCTGGTCAAGCCCCTTTTCGTCGACCGGTACGTGCTCTACAGCAATGTCGGAATCGCCTTGCTGCTGGGCGCCTGGACGGACTACTTCCACCAGTTGCGGCAGTCCTCCCGCGGCGCGTGGATCGCGGCGGTTGCCGTACTGGCCGCGCTCGTCCAGCCGAGCCTCTCGCTGAGGACGCCCCAGAGCCGGAGCAACGACGTCACCGCCATCGGCGCCGCCGTACGCAAGGAAGGCCGCCCCGGCGACGGGCTGCTCTATCTCGCGGGCCAACACCGGATCCTGACCGCCGCCAACCCCGAGGACACCCGTCTTCTGACAGATCTCGCCCTGGCGCAGGACGCCGTATCATCGAACACGCTTGCGGGCGTCGAGCTTCCCGCCCAGGAAATAGCGACACGCATGCTGGAATTCGACCGGATCGTCGCGGTCCGCGCTGCGGGCCCGCACCCACCGACCGACCCGCAGGAGCAAGCGAAGACGAGCACCCTGCGGCGCCACTTCCGCGAGTACGGAACGACCCGTCTCAACGGGGCCCGAGTCACCGTCTATGTCCGGGACCTCCACGGCCCGTCCTCGAAGACCGGTCCCGGATCCGACAGCGGGGGAGCGAGCGGCGGGGCGACGGGGTGACGGCCCGGGCGGAACCGCCACCACGGACGCGGAGGCCGGGGGCGCCGTGGACCTCGCCGCCGGGTTCGCAGGGAGGGAGCGGAGACGTCAGGGACCCGGCGGTACGTTCCGGTGGAACGGCGTTGCCTCGACGGCGCCCAGTCGGTACCCGGGACGGGAGGACGTCCGGGACGAAGAGGGCTTTGGGCGGGCCCGGGGTGCCCGCCGGCACACGATCGGCCCACCATGAGCGTTTCGTCATGATATGCGCGCATTTAGGAGGCGACTTAGCCTACTGACATTGCTCGGGTAGTCGAGAGCCGGTTCAGCCGGCGGAGGGCGAGCTCCCATGGCTGGGCTGCGTGCGAGATCCGGACTGGTCGGCGAGTTGTCGGCCGAATTCGCCGGCACGATGATCCTCATCCTCTTCGGGTGCGGCGTAGTGGCCCAGGTGGTCGCGGGCGGAGCCCTCACGGATCCGCCCGGTGGGCTCGGAGACCACGACAGCATCGCGTGGGCATGGGGATTGGGCGTCACCCTGGGCGTCTACGTGGCAGCCCGGCTGAGTGGCGCCCATCTCAATCCCGCGGTGACCGTCGCGCTCGCAGCGTTCAGGGGTTTCTCCTGGGGCAAGGTGGCTCCCTACGCGCTGGCTCAGACGGCCGGCGCGTTCGTGGCCGCCCTCCTGGTCCGCTGGAACTACAGCGAGGCGCTGGCGAAGGCCGACCCCGGGCACACCGTCAAGACGCAGACGGTGTTCTCCACACTCCCGGCCAACGGCAATCCGGCTCTGCCGGTCCACGAGTGGGGTGCCTTCCGCGACCAGGTGATCGGTACCGCCATCCTGTTGCTGCTGATCATGGCCGTCACCGACATGCTGAACACACCGCCGGGTGCGAACCTGGGCGCCTTCGTCATCGGACTGGTCGTGGTCGCCATCGGTATGGCCTGGGGCGCCAACGCGGGCTACGCGATCAATCCGGCCCGCGACTTCGGCCCCCGGCTGGCGAGCTTCATCACCGGCTACGGCGGAGCCTGGCGCGACCAGTACGGAAATCTCTACTTCTGGGTGCCCATCGTCGGCCCACTGGTCGGCGGCCTGCTCGGGGCGGGGCTGTACCAGGGACTCGTCGCCCGGTTCCTGCCCGGCGCGCTGCCCGAGCCGCCGGGGCGCGTCCCGGCATCCGAGGAATGACGGCACCGTCCGGAGAGGTGGCACATCATGGCGGACTTCATCGGCGCGGTGGACCAAGGGACCACCAGCACCCGGTTCATGATCTTCGACCACGGCGGCAACGAGGTCGCCAAGCACCAACTGGAGCACGCCCAGGTACTCCCCCGCTCCGGCTGGGTGGAGCACGACCCGGTGGAGATATGGGAGCGCACCAACTCGGTGATACAGAACGCCCTGCGGTACGGGGGCCTGTCGGCGACCGACCTGGCGGCCATCGGCATCACCAACCAGCGCGAGACCACCGTGGTCTGGGACCCGCGCAACGGACGGCCCTACTACAACGCCATCGTGTGGCAGGACACCCGGACCGACGCCATCGCGGCGGAACTCGAACGCTCGGGGCGCGGCGACGTCATCCGCCGCAAGGCCGGGCTGCCGCCGGCGACCTACTTCTCCGCCGGCAAGATCCAGTGGATCCTGGAGAACGTCGACGGCGTACGGGAGGCGGCGGAAGCGGGGCACGCCCTCTTCGGCAACACGGACGCCTGGGTCCTGTGGAACCTGACCGGCGGTCCCGACGGCGGCATCCACGCCACGGACGTGACCAACGCGAGCCGCACCATGCTCATGGATCTGGAAACCCTCGACTGGGACGACGAACTCCTGGGTTTCTTCGGTATCCCGCGGGCGATGCTTCCCGCCATCAAACCCTCGTCCGACCCCGAAGCCTTCGGTACGACACGCACCTCCCGGCCCCTGCGCGCCGCCATTCCCATCGGCGGGGTCCTCGGGGACCAGCAGGCGGCCACCGTCGGCCAGGTCTGCTTCGCCCCCGGCGAGGCCAAGAACACCTACGGCACCGGCAATTTCCTGGTGCTGAACACCGGCACGGAACTGGTCCGCTCCCAGCACGGCCTTCTCACCACCGTGGCGTACCAGTTCGGCACCAGCCCGGTGGTGTACGCGCTGGAAGGCTCCATCGCCGTGACCGGTTCCGCGGTGCAGTGGCTGCGCGACCAGATGAAGGTCATCAAGACCGCGGCCGAGAGCGAAGACCTCGCCCGGAGCGTCGACGACAACGGCGGCATGTACTTCGTCCCCGCCTTCTCGGGCCTGTTCGCACCCTACTGGCGCTCCGACGCCCGAGGGGCGATCGTCGGCCTCGCCAGGTACAACGACAACGCCCACCTGGCCCGAGCCACCCTCGAGGCCATCTGCTACCAGAGCCGCGACGTCGTCGAAGCCATGGAGCAGGACTCAGGCGTCCACCTCGACGTGCTCAAGGTCGACGGCGGCGTCACCGCCAACGACCTCTGCATGCAGATCCAGGCCGACGTCCTCGGCGTACCGGTCAGCCGCCCCGCGGTCGCCGAGACCACCGCACTCGGCGCCGCGTACGCGGCGGGGCTGGCCGTCGGCTTCTGGCGGGACACCGACGAACTGCGCACGCACTGGCACGAATCCGAACGGTGGTCGCCCCGGTGGACGGACGAGCAGCGGACCGAGGGTTACGCCGGCTGGAAGAAGGCCGTGGAACGCACTCTCGACTGGACGAGGGTCCCCTGACGTACGTCTCCGCGATGTGCGTGTCCGCCGGACTCCGTCCACCGGGTCGGACCGGACGGCGCCTGCCCGCTCCACGGCCGTCCGGTCCGCGGAGCGCCCCCGCTGCCGCCTGGCTATGCTCGACGAGGGGCCGCGGAACCGATCTGTGGAGGTTCGCATGACCATGATGTTCGAGCCACGTGACGTGGCCCCGCGTCTCGCGACCGGTGCGTTCATCCTGAACTCCGGTCTGAGCAAGCTGAAGGCGGACGAGGGCACCGCTCAGGGCCTGCACGGCATGGCCTGCCAGGCGTACCCGTTCCTCGAGAAGCTCGAAGCCGGGCGCTTCACCCGGCTGCTCGCCTGCACGGAGATCGCCGTCGGCGGGACACTGCTCGCTCCGTTCGTGCCGACCCGACTGGCCGGCCTGGTGCTGACCGGCTTCTCCGGAGGCCTCGTCGGTCTGTACCTGCGGCTCCCGGGAATGCGGCAGGCGGGCAGCCTGCGCCCGTCCCAGGACGGCATCGCCCTGGCCAAGGACACCTGGATGCTCGGCATCGGCCTCGGCTTCCTGAGCGCGGGGCCACGGCGCGAAGGCACGGCGGCGTGCCGTACCCGTCGCCGCCGGTGCCGGCGCTGACTCCCGTTCCACCCGGATCCGCGGACGCCCCGCTCGGACTCAGTGGGCGGACGGCCGGGACCGACGTCGTCCCCGGACGGTGCGGGGCCCGGTCGCGGGGCCGCACCGTCCGGAACAGAAGGGCCTGCCACCCGTCCGTCAGCCTGTCAGGACTCGCCGGACGGAGAAGCCATGTGGCCCCCGCCCGACGCCTGGTGGGGCACCGGTGCGGGCCGAGGGGCGCCGTCTTCCGGCGTCGAGAGGCCGTGGACCGGGCGCACGGCAG
>NZ_KL585386.1:178333-179650 GCF_000721935.1 Streptomyces sp. NRRL WC-3549 | reverse complement strand
CACGGCAGCCGCCGGTGACGCGGGGTCCTGGGCGGCGACGCCGTCCCGGTGGTGCGGCCTGTTACGCCCGAGACGTTCGTGGGCGGCGGCGAAGTCCCCGGATACGGCCGCGGAGACGGTCGAGAGGTCCAGGGCCAGAGCGAAGCCCGCGATGATCTCCGCCAGGCGGGCGGCGCTTCCCCGGCCGGTGCACCCCATCGCCTCCAGGAGTTCGTGCTGCGCGGGCAGGTGGGTGCCCCCTCCGACCGTGCCGAGGGCCAGGCCCGGCAGGGTCATACTCGCGTAGACGCCGTCCCGCGTGCGTTCGAGGATGAACTGCCCCACGCCCGACTCGTGGACGCAGGCGATGTCCTGGCCCGTCGCCGTGAAGACCGCGGCCACCATGTTGGCGGTGTTCGCGTCGGATCCCAGAACTCCGCTGTGGACCGCTCCGGACGTGATGTGCTGGTACCCCCTGACCAGTTCCTCAGGGGTGGTCCTGAGGACCCGTTCGACCACCCCGGCCGGCAGAAGGCAGTCAGCGGCCACTCTGATCCCGCGGCCCTCCGCCAGGGCCTGGGCCGAGGCCTTCTTGTCGCCCGAGGTGTTCCCCTCGATGATGAAGGATTCGAGCTCCGCCTCCGTGACCAGGTGCGGCTGCCGCAGGATCCACTGACACGCGTGCCAGGTGCAGGCAGTCGTCATGTTCTGGCCTGCCGCGTCCCCGGTGGTGTACCTGAACCTCAGGTGGACGGTCCTGCCCATGACCACCGGCTCGATCGCGACGAGATCCGCGTGGCCGGAGACCTCCCGGACGGCCGTACGGAGGTCTCCGAGGTGCCGGGGGACCGCCGAGGCGAAACGGCCGGCGTCGGACAGCCGGGAGAACGCGAAGACCGGGGCACGCGTCATCCCCTGGGAGACGGCGTGCGTACCGACGCCGCCCGCCATGGTGACCGCCAGGGCTCCCCGTGTCGCCGACGAGACCAGGGCGCCTTCCGTGGTGGCCATGGGGGCGTAGACCTCGCCCTGGACGTGTGTCCCGTGGAACAGCAGCGGCCCGGCCACGCCGACCGGGATCTCCACGGCGCCGACGAGGCCCTCGATGTTGCCGGTCAGCTTGCCGGCGTCGAGCCGTGTGTGTTGCAAGGAGTCCAGTGCCGACCGGGTCCTGGAGCGGAACCAGGCCAGCCGTCGAAGCCGCGCCGCCTCCGTGTAGACCCCCCGGGCGGGAACGTAACGCCCCGGGGGCCGCGGTGGATCAGAACTCTCTCCGGCACTCATACCTCACATCACCTTTCTGCTGTCTCTTATACACATCTCTGATGGCGCGAGGGA
>NZ_KL585386.1:170419-178119 GCF_000721935.1 Streptomyces sp. NRRL WC-3549 | reverse complement strand
CTGCCTCTGGAGCGACAGCGTTCGGGCGGCCTGGGGCGGGCGAAGCGCGTCATGGACACGGGCCGGCCGGGCCATCGGCACGGGCACCGTCGCGGTGCAGGAGCCGAGGTCATCGATGCCGGCGGCCCCGACCTCACATCGCGCCACCACACGCGGTGCCGCGCGTCGGACGATGTGCTGGTCGAATTTTTGCCCCCCGTCCCGACGCCCGGTGGCAGCTCAACGACACGTCGGCCCCCTGGGTTACGCGGTCAGGTCCTTGCGGAGGGGGCTCGTTCGCGTTCGGGAGCCTCGGGGGCACGAGCGGCTCCGCGGGGGAGGGGCACCGACCGCGGCCTCGGCCGGGTCTTACGAGGCCGTCGAGGAGCATGAAGGCCGCCACCGCGAGCACGCAGGCGAAGACCTGGCGCAGCCGGTCGCCGGAGACCTTCGTGGCGAGGCGTTTGCCGTCGGCGCCGAGGATCGCGGCTCCGGTGAACGGGGCGATGACACCCCAGTCGAGGCCGTCGGCGGGGTGGGAACGGGTGGCGGGCGCGGCGATCGAGTTGACGATGACGACCGGGAGGCGGGCGCCGACGGCGGCCTTCATCCGCAGGCCGACGACACCGGCGAGGGCGGGTACGGCGAGGAAGCCACCGCCGAGGCCCAGCACACCGGTGACGGCCCCCAGCCCGGCCCCGGCCGCCGCTGACCTGGTCAGCCGTACGGGGCGGTCGGGGGCGGCGCATGCGCCAGGCCGCGAGCGCGGCGATCACCGAGAACGCCACGCTCAGGGCGGGGACCGGGACGCGGCCGCCGAGCATGGCGGGGCCGATGCCCGCGGCTGCGAACAGGCGGCTGCGAACAGCAGCCCGGCCCGCCAGTGCGCGTCGCCGTCCCGGGCGTGGGCGAGCAGCGAGCTGACGGAGGTGGCGGCGACGATGACCAGGCTCGCGGTGGTGGCGGCGACGGGACCGAAGCCGAGGAGGTAGATCGGCGCGGGCACCGTCAGCATGCTGCCGCCCCCACCGAGCCCGCCCGGAGCCAGGGCCCGGTAGGCGCCGGATGGGTCGGGGCCCTCGCGACGGGTTGATCAGCCCTGCGCCACCCTGGCCGCGGCCACATGCTCGATCACACGGCCGAGTTCGGTCTGGGCCCGGGTCAAGTCCTGGATGCGTGCGGCGATGCGGTCGCGTTCGATGATGAGCTGGTCGAGCATGGCGGGGGTCGCGACGCCGGTGCTCACGCACGGCAGGAGTTCGACGACGGTACGGCTGGAGAGGCCGGCCGCGAAGAGGTCCTGGATGAGCTGGACCCGCTCCAGGGCTTCTTCGGGATAGTCACGCTGCCCACCGGGCGTCCGCGCCGATTCCAGGAGTCGCTGTTCCTCGTAGTAGCGCAGGGCCCGCACGCTGACCCCTGCCCGCCTGGCGAGTTGTCCGATGCGCATGACGCAGGGCTCTCCCTTCTCGCTCGTACCTCACGTTGACGTCAGGTCCAGGCTAGCGGTACCGGCTCCGGCCGCAGCTGGGGGTCGATCGAACCGCCCGGTGGCGGATCCGAGGGGCGTTCCCGTACGCACGGCCGTTCTCGCGTCGTGTCGGGATCGCCGGGCCCGCCCGAGAGCACATGGGTGCCGACGGCGACAGCCGGCGTGTCCCTCGTGGTGGCGCAGGCCCCCATGCTCACTCCCGTCCGCTCGGCACCCCCACCCATCCGCGGCCGGGCGGGAGTTGCGGCTTGCACCTCACGTCAACGTCAGGTTCTAGGGTGACGGACGTCGGACGAACACGTCATTCCGGCCCGTCAAAGTAAGGCAGACCATCATGCGCGCAGCCCGGTTCCATGAATACGGCGGAGTGGAGAGCCTGGTGATCGAGCAGGCCCCCGACCCTCATCCCGGGCCCGGTGAGATCCGTGTCCGCGTCGCGGCGGCCGGCGTCAATCCCATCGACTGGAAGCTGCGCGCCGGGGCCCTGCGCCAGCTGATTCCCCTGGAGCTGCCCGCCATTCCGGGTCGCGACGGCGCCGGTGTGGTCGACGAGATCGGCGACGGGGTGCGGGAGGTGAGCATCGGCGACCGTGTCTTCGGACTGGGCGGTGTCACCGGGGCGACCGCGGAACTGCTCATCCTCTCGGCCTGGGCACACACCCCCGCCACGTGGAACGACGAACAGGCCGCTGGTGCCGGTCTCGCGTCAGTGACCGCGATGCGTGGGCTCGACGCGCTCGGTTCCCTCGAGGGGCGCACCCTCCTCGTCGAGGGCGCCGCCGGAGGCGTGGGCAGCGCGGCGGTCGAGATCGCGGTAGCGCAAGGTGCCACGGTGATCGGGACGGCCAGTGAACGCAACCACGAGTTCCTCACCGCTCTCGGCGCCGTTCCCACCACCTACGGCCCCGGCCTCGCGCAGCGCCTGTCCGCTCTCGCCCCGCGCGGGGTCGACATCGTGCTCGACACCGCGGCCTCCGGGTCGCTGGACGACCTCGTCGCGATCACAGGTGACCCGAAGCGCGTCGCGACGGTCGCCGACCACGCGGGCGGGCAGCGTCTGGAGACGCATGTGGTCAACGCGGAGAACGATTCGACTCTCCTGTCCGCGGCGGCGGAACTGGGCGGGCAGGGCCGCTACACACCCCGTATCGAACAGGCCTACCCCCTGGAACGGATCGCCGACGCCCACGCGCACGCCGAGCGTGGGCGCACCCGAGGAAAGATCGTGATCCGCATCTGAACCGGCCGGGCTGATCCTGGCCAGGCCCGCGCCCTCGGTGAGCGGTGGTCCGGGTTCCGACCGCTCACCGCTGCCGTGTCGTCCGCCAGTGGCGCGAGGAGCACAGGGCGCGTCCCTGGCTCGTCGTCTCGTCCGATGGCCGCGGGGTGGTCGACCACGCCGGTTCCCGGCTGCTGTCCGATCTCGCCGATGCCACCGGCCCACCGGCCCACCGGCCCACCGGCCCGGTGCGCATCGCCACCGATCCCGTGGCGATGGTCGCCGACGGCGGTGAGGCGATCACATACCTGGCCGTGACCAGCGTCGGACACGGCCCCGCCCGCAGGTGGGCAGAAGCCTGTCCGGGACGTCCGGGTGTCTACGCGTCCTCGGACCGCGCCGTCCCCGACCATACGGATATGACACCCGCGACGAGAGCCCCCACCCGGTCACCCGGCGGCCGGCCCCGCAGACTGCGTGACGTGACGCCCGAGCGCAGGGGCCTGGTCCTCGCGTGGTTCGGCTTCACCGCCGCCTTCGGACTGATGAGACTGCTGACCTGGCTGATCCACATCGATGTCGCCGGTGTGGGTGACGTCAGTGCCGGTGGCGTGCACATCCACCACTACGTCTGGGGCATCCTGCTCCTGCTCGTCGTCGGCGCGGTGGGGGTCGTCGAGCGGTCGCCGCGCGTACGCGCGTGGCTCGGCCTCGGGTACGGGGTGGGCGCGGCACTGGTCGTCGACGAGGCCGCGCTGCTCCTGAGCCTGAAGGACGTGTACTGGGACGACGAGGGCGGTATCAGCATCGCGCTCGCGCTGATCGTGATCGGCGTCGCCGGAAGCCTCCTCGTCCTGACCAGACGCCCGGCCCGGGACGCCGACGGATGAAGCGGCCGTGACCGGCCCACCGCCTCGTCCCCACCGCCGGGTTTCCCCCGTACGGGTCCCTTGATCCGCTCCTACGGCACAGTCATCCGGCATTCATCGGCGCGGGCGGGGAAGGTGGGCCTGCCGGAAGAAGACAGAGGCCGGCGGCTACGCGGTACGGCGGAGGGGCCGGAGCTACAGCGGAGGGCAGGACTCTCATGCCGGAACCGAGGCGACAACCGCAGGTTCACCGGAGCCAGCGGGGGCGGTCGGCGACGGACCAGATGCTGCGGACGCTCCTGAGGCGCCGCAAGAAGGCACTGGCCGCCGAGGACGTGACCGTCACCGATCCCCCGAAGGTGCGGCGCGCCGTGACGGCGGCGGCGCTCGGCAACACGATGGAGTGGTTCGACTTCGGCGTCTACGCCTACCTCGCCGGCACCCTCGGTAAGGTCTTCTTCCCGTCGAGCTCGCCGGGTGCGCAAGTGGTGTCGACCTTCGCGACCTTCGCCGCCGCCTTCGTGGTGCGACCGCTCGGCGGACTGGTCTTCGGGCCGCTCGGTGACCGTGTGGGGCGGCAGAAGGTGCTGGCTCTCACCATGATCATGATGGCGGCGAGCACCTTCGCCGTCGGCTTCCTCCCCACCTACGCCGCGGTCGGCTTCGCGGCGCCCCTCCTGCTCCTGGTGTGCCGACTGGTGCAGGGCTTCTCGACGGGCGGCGAGTACGCGGGCGCGACGACGTACATCGCGGAGTACGCGCCGGACAAACGCCGTGGTTTCCTGGGCAGTTGGCTGGACTTCGGGACCTTCATCGGCTATTCGCTGGGCTCCGGCCTGGTGACGGTGCTGACGGCGACCCTCGGCACGGACGGGCTGACGGACTGGGGATGGCGCATCCCGTTCTTCGTCGCGGGGCCCCTCGGCCTGATCGGTCTGTACATGCGGCTGAAACTGGAGGAGACCCCTGTCTTCCAGCGCGAGGAGGAGGCCCAGGCCGCGGCGCTGTCCGAGGGCGACCCCGTCGAACAGGCGCGCCAGTCCGGCAAGGGCAGGCTCAAGGAGATCTTCACGGGGCACTGGGAGGCGGTGCTCATCTGCATGGGCCTGGTACTGCTCTACAACGTCACGAACTACATGGTGACCTCCTACCTGCCGACGTACATGTCCGAGACGCTCGGCGAGCCGGAGACGACTTCCCAGCTGCTGGTCCTCGGCACCATGCTGCTCGTGGTGCTGACCATCACCGCGGTCGGCAGGTCCTCGGACCGCTGGGGCCGGCGCCCGGTGTTCATGGCCGGGAGCGTGGCACTCATCGTGTTCGCGGTGCCGGCCTTCCTGCTCATCCGGCAGGGCGGCATCCTGCTGCCGGCCTTCGGCTGCGGGGTGCTCGGGCTGCTGCTGGTCTGCTTCGCCGGAACGTCCGCGTCGACGCTCCCGGCGCTGTTCCCGACACGCATCCGGTACGGCGCCCTGTCGATCGCCTTCAACATCTCGGTGTCGGTGTTCGGCGGAACCACGCCGCTGTTCGCCTCCGCGCTGGTGGAACTGACCGGCGACGACATGGTCCCGGCGTACTACCTGATGGTCGCGGGCGTCGTCGGGCTCGTCGCGACCTTCTTCCTGCACGAGACGGCGGGCAAACCGCTGCGCGGGTCCGGGCCCATGGTGGAGACGCAGGAGCAGGCGCGGACCCTGGTCGCCCGCAGTAGGACGAAGGCGGGCCGGCAGGCGCGTGACCTGTGGATCCGGCGGCGCCATCCGTGGGGCGGGGGCAGGAAGAAGGGCTGAACCGACGGCGGACGGCCCGGGCACCGCGCCCGTACCCCGGCTGCTCCACGGGCCGCGTGCCGGGAGCGCCACGTACCCCGGCTCCGCGGGCCGCGTGCCGGGTACGGGCCATCAGACCGGCGCCGCGGTCACGGCCCCGTTCCCGGTCCGTCCGGCTGCGCGTCGTCCGTTCTGCCGTGCGGCGGTGAGGAGGGGGCGGACGGTGGAGCCAGGAGCAGGGGGAGGTACACGTCGTCGACGATCTCGGTGATGACGTCCTCCGGGATCGCCCCGTGGAGCAGGTAGTGGTTGCGGAGCAGGTCGACCGCCACGGTGGCGCGCCGGGAGGCGGGAACCCACGGCTCGATCTCGCCACGTGCGACGGCGCGCAGCAGGATGCCCTGTATCGCCCCCGGACCGGCGGTGTGGACCCGTTCGCGGACCAGCCGGGCGAACTCGGGGTCGTGCATCACCTCGGTGAGCAGGCCGCGGAGGATGCCGCCGTGCCACGCCGCCAGCCTGGCGGAAAGCTGCCGCAGCGCGGCGATGACATCGGTCCGCAGCGCGCCGGTGTCGGGCAGGTCGGCGTCGGACAGACCATAGGCCGCGCAGGCGTGGACGACGAGTTCGGCGCGGCCGGGCCACCGGCGGTACAGGGCGGCCTTACCGGTACGGGCCCGTACGGCCACCCGCTCCATCGTCACTCCGGCGTAGCCGACCTCGGCCAATTCCTCGAGGGCCGCGGCCAGGATGGCCTTCTCCAGTTCCTCACCTCGACGGCGAGGGTTTCTTCGATGGTCCCCGGCCGTACGGTCCGGCGTGTCCCCGTGAGTTGGAGGCATGACTCCCAGCCATTTGTCGAGCACCCGTTGTGAGCATCGAGTGGGTCAGCCTAGCCTTCCGTTAGAGAACTGACCGTTCTTTAAGCGTCGAGTGCATCGAGGTACCGATGACCGAGACCGTTACGACGCCGCCGTCGGGCGCCCCCGCCTTCCCCAGTGACCGCACCTGTCCCTACCACCTCCCCGACCGGTACAACGACCTCCGGGACCAGGAGGGTTCGCTGCAGCGGGTCACCCTCTACGACGGCCGGAAGGCCTGGCTGGTGACCGGCTACGACACGGCGCGGAAGCTGCTGGCCGACCCCCGGCTCTCGTCCGACCGGACACACGCCGACTTCCCCGCGACCTCCGGGCGGGTGGAGAGCTTCCGGGACCGCCGGCCGGCGTTCATCAGCCTGGACCCGCCCGAACACGGGCCGAAGCGGCGCATGACCATCAGCGAGTTCACCGTACGGCGCATCAAGGGCATGCGGGCCGAGATCGAGCAGATCGTGCACGGCTTCCTGGACGAGATGGTCGCGAGCGGACCGCCCGCCGACCTGGTCAGCCAATTCGCGCTGCCCGTCCCGTCCATGGTGATCTGCCGGATGCTCGGTGTGCCCTACGCGGATCACGACTTCTTCCAGGACGCCAGCAGACGGCTGATCCAGTCCCCGGACGCGGCCGAGGCCCGGGCCGCCCGGGACGACCTGGAGGGCTACCTCGGCGGCCTGGTGGACACCCTGAGGGGTGAGCCGCCCCGGCCGGGGCTGCTGAGCACCCTCGTCAGGGAGCAGCTGGAGAAGGGCGCGATCGACCGCGCGGAGCTGGTGGCCACCGCCATCCTCCTGCTGGTGGCGGGCCACGAGACGACGGCGTCGATGACCTCGCTCAGCGTCATCACCCTCCTCGAACACCCCGAGCAGTGCGCCGCGTTGCGAGGCGACCCGTCGCTGGTGCCGGGAGCGGTGGAGGAACTGCTGCGCTACCTGGCGATCGCCGACATCGCCGGCGGCCGTATCGCCAAGGCGGACATCGAGATCGACGGGCAGCACATCCGGGCGGGCGAGGGCGTCATCGTCACCAACTCCATCGCCAACCGGGACGGTTCCGTCTTCACCGACCCCGACACCTTCGACGTGCGGCGCGAGGCACGCCACCACCTGTCCTTCGGCTACGGCGTCCATCAGTGCCTCGGCCAGAACCTGGCCCGCCTCGAACTGGAGGTCATCCTCACGGCGGTGGGCTGGCGGTGCCGGTGGACCGGCTGACGCTGCGTCCGGGCACGACGATCCAGGGCGTGAACGAACTCCCGGTCACCTGGTGACCGCGGCGGAAGGAGCAGCCATGCGTGTGACGGTGGACCGCGAGATCTGCGTGGGGGCGGGCCTCTGCGCCCTGACGGCGCCGGAGGTGTTCGACCAGGACGACGAGGGCCTGGTGACGGTGCTCGCCGCCGAACCAGATGACCAGGGCCGTGCGGCGGCGATCGAGGCCGGCACGCTCTGCCCGTCCGGTGCGGTGCGTGTCATCGAGTAGGACCCGTGGGCC
>NZ_KL585386.1:169591-170205 GCF_000721935.1 Streptomyces sp. NRRL WC-3549 | reverse complement strand
TGCCGGGCTCCATGCCCCAGGCAGCCGGTCGCGGCCCGGTCCTTCCCCTGGAACCAGGCCGGGTCGGGGTGTGTGCCGGGGTACGCGAGCCGGTCGTGTTCCGGACGGGAGGGCCTGTCTGGCGGGGTCTTCGGTGGTGTGCTGGCCTGGCTCCTGAGGCAGGGGCCCGCTACACAGAGCCGCGTCAGTAGTAGCCCTTCGTGCCGTCGAGCAGTTCTCGGACGATATCCGCGTGCCCCGCGTGCCGTCCCGTCTCCTCGACGAGGTGGATCAGCATCCAGCGGAGGCTCCTTCCACGCTTCGGGATTGTCCTCGAACTCCACCAGTTCCAAAAGCGCGGGGACGCGATCGACATCCCCGTAGCAGTCGTGCGTCTGCGTCCAGTTCACCACCCGGTTATTTTAGAGACCCGATCTGGACGTATGCGTCGATATCATGTCCATGCAGAGCTCGGGGAGCTTGGCCGCTGCTGAGCATGCAGGTGGGGACGGGACAGAGCGCACGCTGCTGTACCGGCGGGCATTCGGTGCCGTTTGACGGCCACCCATCGGTAGATCCGGCGAGCAAGCAGGGAGTACCGGGCCTCGCCGGCGCAATGGCATGCCGAGCGGCGG
>NZ_KL585386.1:157678-169393 GCF_000721935.1 Streptomyces sp. NRRL WC-3549 | reverse complement strand
GCCGAGCGGCGGGCTCAGCGGCCGAAGCTGGTGGCCGATGAGCGACTGCGCGAGTACGTGCAGGACCGGCTGGCCGGGAACGTCGTCCACGCCCTGGACGGCCGCGACTACGCCCACCGCACCTTCGACTGTGCCGGGCTCAGCGCCCTGATCCATGAACTTAGTCAGGGCCCCGTGCCACGTTCGAGCCCCCGCGCTGACAGCCCTTCTTTACCGTGTCCGTGCCGCACACCGGGCCGAGAGCGGCCACGCCGGGCACAGCGGTGTCCCGGACGCCATCACCTGGCTGAACACCGCAGCGTCCTCCATGCCCGAGTTGAGCCGCACCCCCTGAATCCGCCCATCGGGAGCCCTCACCGCTTCGGTCCGGCAGGACGGGTCCCGGCCGCTGCTGGGGACGACGGACGCCGCCGTGCAGGTCTCCTCCCGGACAGTTGTGGACGATCGCGTTATTCCCCAGGGGTAAGTTCACGTAATGCACCAGGCCCTGGTTTGTGAGGGCTGGATTGCGCCGGGCAGTCCCAGGGCGACCAGGAGGGCTGAGGAGAGCTCTTCCGCGAACAGGGCCGACCCGGTGAGCGTCTGCCGAATGGCTTGCTCGTCGGGCGTCAGTCCCGCGGCGGTCGACCAGGCGAGTGCGCCGGCCACGGCGGGTTCGATGGGGAAGTGCTCCAGAGGCATCTCGTAGCTCTTCGCCACCTCGCGGTTGAGCAGGCCCTGCCAGCCGTTGCCGTCCGGCGTGAGGGCCTCGATGAAGCCCACATCGCTGTCGAGGAAGGACACCATGACGGCTGGTGTCCCCGTTTGCTGGACGAGGTTCGCAAGGCTGCGCCGTCCGGCGTCGGCGAAGTCCGTGACCTGCCAGCCCTCCGCCAACACCTGCGTGTCGTCGATGCCCGTGAACCCGGCTGCCCGCATGAACTGGTGCAGTTCCCCCGTGGACCGGGTCGTCAATGATCCGCCTGAATTTCCCATGGCCCGCAAGTTAGCCGATGCCTCTGACAAGCCAACTCGTGCCCTGAGACGTCGGCATGGGCGGACCTTGGTGCGCCTTGTCGGCCGTGTTCCCGGGCCGCTCGTGGACACGAGCCCCAGCACCGGAGGCTGCGTGGCGTCCGCCCCGTTCAACTCGATCGGCAACACGCCAACCGCTCGGTGATGTCGCCGGACGAGAACAGGGCGGTGATCGTCCCCGTGGCCGCGAGCAGCCCCAGCGCGGCGAGGACGCCCGTGCCGGCCTGGCACGCCGGCAGTCCGGCCGTCGCGCCCCGGTCCACGTGCCAGGCCGTCTTCAGGGACCGCAGGACCGGCGCGGGCAGCCGCCGTGTCATGGTGCCGGTCGTCAGCTGTGCGCAGGCCTGGAGCCTGGACTCGCCGCGGTAGAGGTACTCCTCCGTCCGCGCAGCCGTCGGGTCGGGCGGAGTGCTCGGATCCGACGGGTCGGGCGTCGGCTGTTCCTGTGCGCCGGCCGAGGGCAACGTGGCCCCCTGGGTGGTCGATTGCGGCCGGCTCGTGAGGCTCAACGAGCCGGCCGGAATTTCGAACATCTGCGTTTCGGCCGGTCTGGGAACCCCGGGATCGGCGGCGCGGCGGAACACGCAGGGTGCACCGACCCTTGCCGTACGGGGGCCGGTCCGGAACACGGATGGCCGAGAGGCCGGGCGTGCCGCCCAGGGGCGACGGTGGCGTGCGCGACCGTCCCCGGTGCGCGCGCGAAGCCCGGGGGCCTGGCGTGCGCACCGGGGGCGGTGCGCCGGGGCCGTCCTACAGCTCGGTGCCCACGGCGCCGAGGAAGGTGCGGAACTTCGCGGCGGTCTCGGCGGTCTCCGCCTCCGGCTCGGAGGCCGCGACGACGCCCGCCCCCGCGTACAGCCGCAGTGTGCGCTCCTCGGCCTCGGCGCAGCGGATGGTGACGACCCATTCGCCGTTCCCCTGGGCGTCCCCCCATCCGACGACGCCGGTGAAGAAGCCCCGGTCGAACGGTTCCGTCTCGGCGATGACCTGGCGGGCGGTCGCGGTCGGTGTGCCGCAGACCGCGGGGGTGGGATGCAGGGCGCAGGCGAGCGAGAGCGCCGAGGTGTCGGGGGCGGCGAGCGTCCCGGTGACCGTGGTCGACAGGTGCCACATGGTGGCGGTGCGGATCAGGGTGGGCCGGGCCGGGACGGTCAGCCGCGAGCAGTGCGGGGCGAGGGCCTGGTGGACGGCGTCCACCACGACGGCGTGCTCGTGCAGGTCCTTCGCGGACTCCAGCAGCGTCGCCGCCCGGCGGACGTCCTCGGCCAGATCGGCGCTGCGCGGGGTGGACCCGGCCAGCGGGTTGGCGGTGACCTGACTGCCCTTCCGGGAGACGAGCAGTTCGGGGCTGGCGCCGATCAGGGTGCGGCCGGGAGCGGTCGGCAGCGCGAAGGTGTAGCCGACGGGGTCGCGGCGGGCCAGGCGCTGGAGCATCGCCGGCAGGTCGAGCGGGGCCGAGGAGGTCAGTTCGAGGGTGCGGGCCAGCACCACCTTGCTGAACTCCCCGCGCCACATGCGTTCCACGGCCGAGGCGACCCCGGCCCCGTAGGCCTCGGGCTCCGGTACCGGGCGTATCCGCCAGTCGGCCGATGCCGGGACGCCGACGGGGAGCGCGATCAGCGGATCGGAGGCGAGCGGCGGGGCGGTGCGCAGCTCGGCCGGCACGCTCAGGGCGGCCGGCGCCCCGTGGTCGAACGGGATGGCACCGATGACCACGGGCGACTCCTGCCCGGCCGCCGCTGCTTCGGCCAGGGTGGCGTTCACTCGCTCGTCCAGGGACCTCTCGTCGTGCGGCACCCGGCGCACGTCCCCGTGTGCCAGCAGGGTGCGGCCGGGGGTGGCGAGGAAGCGGGCGTCCGGGGTGTAGGCGTCCAGGAGCGAGGTGGCCGCTCCTATGACGGGGTGGGCCGGGTCGGCGGGGGGCATGGACGTGGCGACCTGGGATGTCGTCGACACGGGGACTCCGTTCTCGATGGTTCCGTCGGCGGGTGCGGGGGACGGGCGTGTACGGAAGGGCTGGGGGCGGTTCAGCGCAGGGTCGCGCCGCCGTCGACGTACAGCTCCTGCATGGTGATGTGCCGGGCGCGGTCCGAGGCGAGGAAGACCACGGCTTCGGCGATGTCCCCCGGGTCGGCGATCCGGCCCAGCGGTATGCCGGTGCGGTAGGTGGCCGGGTCGCCGTCGACGACACGCTGCTCGGCGCCCGGACCGGTCCACAGGGCGCGCTGCATCGCGGTGTCGGTGGACCCGGGCGCGACGACGTTGCACCGTACTCCGCTGCGCGCGAGTTCGAGCCCCAGACACTTGGTGAACATGACGGCCGCCGCCTTCGACGCTGCGTAGGCGGCCATACCGGTGCGGGGGACCCCGGCGGCGTTGGAGCCGACGGTGACGATGCAGCCGCCGCCCCGGCCTGCCATCAGCGGGGCGAGAGCCTGCGAGACGTGGAAGACGCCGTCGGTGTTCACCCGGAAGGTGTCCGACCAGTCCTCGGCGGAGAAACCGGTCACGGGGCCGGTGCGCAGGACGCCCGCGACGTTCACGAGTACGTCGACGGGGCCGAGTTCGCTCTCGGCACGGGAAACGGCGCTGGTCACCGATCCGCGGTCGGTGACGTCCATGACGTACGGCTCCAGGCGGCCCGCCGGACGCTCGCCCTCCGGTGTCTTCGCCTGCCGCCTGTGCCACTGTGCGGCCAGGGCGTCGACGCCGTCCTGCGCGCGGTCGGTGGCGGCCACCCGGGCACCGAGGGTGGCGAACAGCTCGGCGACGGCGGCCCCGATGCCCTGTGCGGCACCGGTCACCAGGACAGTGCGGCCGTCGAACTCGCCACTTCTGCCCGGTATGTGATCAGGCATGAGCAACCTCCTACGAGAAGTTAGGTAAGGGTAACCTAAATCAAGAAGCCGCTCGGCGGTTACCCGTCATCGGGGGCGCCCCGGGTGCCGACGGCCTCCACTGATCCGCTTTCGGGTATCCGGTAGGGATGGGAGGCAAGTTAGGTTAGCCTTGCCTGGTCACAGGCGGGGGAGTGCGTGCCGGTCCGGAACGGTCGGCGACGGCGTGACTCCGCGTGCCGGAGAAAGGATTCGCGGACGTGCCCATATCGCGCTGGAGCGCCCGAGCGCCGGTGTGCGACCGGACGGTCCGCCCGTCCGCCGGGTGCGGGGCGTCCCGCCCCCGGACCCCGCGGCCGGTCCGGCGCGAAGGGCCCGTCCCGGCCCGAGGGCCCGATGCGTCCCGGGGACCGGGGAGTCCGGCGCACCCGCGGACGACGCGGCCGGGCCCGTGGGTTCGCCGCCCCGCGCCCTGCCGCCGTGACCACCACCATCGACGTGCCGACCGCGCCGTCGGCGTCCACCCCGCAGGAGCCACCCGATGAATCAGACCTTGTCACCCGCACGTGTCCGCGCCGACGTCGCGGAACTGCTCGGCTGCGCCCCCGAGGAGATCGCGCCCGAGGAGAACCTGGTCGACCTCGGCCTGGACTCCGTGCGCATGATGACCCTGGTCGAGCGCTGGCGTTCCGCGGGGGCGGCCACGCTGGACTTCCCCGACCTGGCGGAGCAGCCCGAACTGGGCCACTGGACCGAACTGCTGACGGGTCGGACCGCATGAGCCGCGTCGACCACCGGGGCAGGCACCTGGACCGGATCGCCGAGGTGCGGGCGGGCCGGGCCGCCGAGAAGGTGGGCTATCCGATCGGCATCCGGGAGACCGAGGTCGTGCGGAGTGCCATGGTCGGCGCCGGCCTGCTGCGGCTGACCCTGGGCGGTCCGGGCGCCGAGGGGTTCGAGGCCCACGCGCCGGACGAGCACGTGAAGCTGGTCTTTCCGGACCCGGACGGCACGCTGCGGCTGCCCGAGCGGAACGGGGCGATGCTGCGCTGGCCCCGGCCGGCGGTCACCTCCCGGGAGTACACGGTCCGCCGTTACGATCCGGCGGCCCGCGAGATCGACATCGACATCGCCCTGCACGCCGGCGGCCTCGCCTCCACCTGGGCGCGTGCGGCCCGGCCGGGCGCCGTCGTCCATGTCGCGGGGCCGCCCGGCGGGCTGATCGTCCCGCACTGCTACGACCGCTATCTGCTCGCGGGCGACCTCACGGCCCTGCCCGCGATCGCGCGATGGCTGGAGGAGCTCCCCGGCAGCGCGAAGGGCTGGGCGTTCATCGAAGTCGTCGACGCAGCGGAGGAGATCGAGCTGTCCGCGCCCGAGGGCGTGGAGGTGCGCTGGCTGCACCGCGGCGACCTGCCGGCGGGGGCCGGGGACGCGCTGGTGCGGGCCGTGACGTCGGTGACCGTGCCCGAGGGGGAGCGGGTGTACGTGTGGGCCGCGGGCGAGGCGGGGCAGATCAAGCCGCTGCGCCGCTGGGTCCGTGACGAACTGCGGCTGGAGAAGGCCGACCACGACATCACCGGTTACTGGAAGCGTGGCGTCGCCGACTTCGACGAGGACGACCACCACTGACCGTCGGGCGGCCGGGGCGGGTCAGCTGCCCGATGCCGGTTGTCCTGACGCGAATTCGTCAACTAAGGTAAGCCTTACCTAATGAGCAAGGAGCACTTCATGCCCATACGCAGAACGTCCGGTCTGATCGGCGCCGTTTCGCTGGCCCTGGTCCTGGCCGGGTGCGGGTCCTCCTCGGAAGGCGGGTCGGACGCCGCTTCGGAGAAGGGCGGGACCCGGGTGTTCGCCGCGGACAACGGCAAGATCACGATCCCGGCCGAGCCGAAGCGTGTGGTGGCCACCGGTTATGCCGTGCCCGCCTTGATCGAGGCCGACGCGCCGCTGGTCGGGATCTCGTCGTGGAAGCGCGGTGAGCCGATGATGAGCGAGGAGGACCTCGCCGCGTACAAGAAGCTCACCAAGGTGGCCGGCGAGCAGGCGGCCGAGACCAACTACGAGGCCATCGCCGAGGTCGAGCCCGACCTGATCGTCATCGGTGTGCCCGCCCCCGTCCTCGGCGACATCGACGTCAAGCGGCTGGAGTCGATCGCCCCCGTCGTGGCGATCGGCCCGACCGTCCCGTCCGCCTGGCGTGAACTCTCCCGCAAGCAGGCCGACGCCGCGGGCGCACTCGACAAGTTCGACGCCGGCCAGAAGGCGTACGAGGTCAAGGCCGCCGAGCTGAAGAACAAGTACAAGGACGTGCTGCCCCAGCTCAAGCTCGGACACGTCGGAGCGTACGGCGAGGTCGCCAAGGGCACCTTCCAGCGCGAGTTCAACGGCTCCTGGGGCACCAACGTCGCCGAGGACCTGGGCGCCACGTACTACGGCAAGGTCAAGGAGGCCGGTGAGGGGTCGCGTTCGGTCAGCGAGTACCCCTCGATCGAGGAACTCCCGGCCGCCTTCGGCGAGGCCGACGTCCTGACGTACTCGGTCAACGCCGACGGCAGCGTCTCCGAGGCGGTGCGGTACGTCCTCGACTCCAAGCTGTGGAAGAACCTGCCCGCCGTCAAGGCCGGCAAGACCTTCCCGATCCGCTACACCGAGGCCGCCACCTACGGGCAGGCCGTGAAGACCCTGGACGCGGTCGACACGTCGCTCGCTCCGCTGCTGAAGCGGTGACCGTCGCGGGTCGCGCGTCGGGGCGGACGGGGGACAGGCGGGCCGCCGCGCGGCAGGTCGGCCTGCTCGTCGCGGGGCTGGTGCTGCTGGCGGTGGTGGCCGTGCTCAGCATGGGCATCGGCGCCCGCCACGTCCCGCCGTCCGAGGCCGTGCGCGCATTGCTGGACTACCAGGGCACCGACGACCACGTGATCGTGCGTGACGTCCGAGGGCCCCGCTCGCTGCTGGCCATCGCGGTGGGCGCCGCCCTCGCGGTGTCGGGCGCACTGATCCAGACGCTGGCCCGCAACCCGCTGGCCGAGCCCGGCATCCTCGGCGTCACCGCGGGTGCCGGGTTCGCCATCACCGTCGGCTCGGCGCTCGGGCTGGCGGCCGGGCAGGCGGGCCAACTCGGCTCCGCCGTCGTCGGGTCCGTGCTCACGGCACTGCTGGTGGCCGCCGTCGGGCGGCGCTCGCCGCTGCGGCTGGTGCTCACCGGCGTCGCCCTGACCGCCGTGCTGAGCGGTGTCGCGCTGGGCCTGCGGCTGATGCTCCCGGACGTCTTCGACACCTACCGGTTCTGGTCGGTCGGCTCACTGGCCGCCCGCGAACAGGCCCCACTGGCACTGCCGTTGACCGCCATCGCGGTGTGCCTGTTGGGTGCGCTGCTGCTGAGCAGGGCGCTCAACGCCCTGACACTGGGTGAGAGCGTGGCGCACACCCTCGGGGCGGGAGTCGGCCGGGTGCGCGTCGCCTCACTCGTCCTGATCACCGTGCTCTGCGCGGCGGCGACCGCGGTGGCCGGGCCGATCCTGTTCGTCGGCCTGATCGTGCCCCACCTGGTGCGGAGGCCTGCGGCGGGCTCCGTGCCCTGGCTGATCCTCTACACGATGGTGCTGGGCCCCGTGCTGCTGCTGATCGCCGACATCGGGTCGCGGGTACTGCTGCCGACCGGCGAGGTGCCGGTGGGCATCGTGACCGCCTTCCTCGGCGGACCCATGCTGATCTGGGCCGTCCGCCGCTTCGGGGCGGGATCACTGTGAACACACGTGGACGCACGAGAGAACGACGTACGGCCGTCCTGGCCACCGTCATGGTCGTACTCATGCTGGGCCTCGGCCTGCTCGGACTGTGCTACGGGGCCTCCTGGGCCTCCCCGGGCAAGGTGTTCGCCGTCCTGACCGGGACGGAGAGGTCCGTGGTGATCCAGGACTGGCGGCTGCCGCGCGTGCTGGCCGGGCTCGTCTTCGGCGCCGCCCTCGGAGTGGCGGGGGCGCTCTTCCAGAACCTCACCCGCAACCCCATGGGCAGCCCCGACGTGATCGGCCTCGACGCGGGCGCCTACACCGGCGCCCTGATCGCCATCACCGTGCTGTCGGGCACCTCCGCCCAACTGGCCACCGGATCCGTGCTCGGCGGACTGCTCGTCGCGGCCGCGATCTACCTGCTGGCCTACCAACGGGGCTTCTCCGGGCTTCGGTTGGTGGTGATCGGCATCGCGGTCAACGCCATGATGACCGCGGTCAACTCGTGGATCGTGCTGCGCGCCGAACTGGAGGTGGCGATCGCCGCCGTCGGCTGGAGCGCCGGCTCGCTCAACGGCGTGGGCTGGGGCGACGTGGGGATACCGTTCGCGATCATCGCCGTCCTGCTCGTCCTGATGACCACCCAGGCACACGCCATGCACCAGGCGTCGCTCGGCGACGCCGTCGCGGCCACCACCGGGGTCGGTCTCAACCGGCTGCGCCTGCTGATGGTGCTCGTCGGCGTCGGCTGCACGGCGACGGTGACCGCGGTGGCCGGACCGATCGCGTTCATCGCCCTGGCGGCCCCGCAGATCGGCCGCAGGCTCGCCGGCGCGGCCGGCGTTCCGCTGCTCCCCGCCGCACTGACCGGTGCGGTCCTGCTCCAAGGCGCCGACCTGCTCGCCCAGATGCTGCTGGCGCCCGTCGCGCTGCCCGTGGGAGTGGTGAGCACCGCGATCGGCGGTTGCTATCTGATCTGGCTGCTGACCAAGGAGGTGAGGCGCGCGTGAACGCACGCCTGACCGCGCGGGACATCACCCTGCGCTACGGAGACCGGGTCGTGTCCACACGCCTCAGTCTCGACGTCCCCGACGGCGCGTTCACCGCCATCGTGGGGCCCAACGCCTGCGGGAAATCGACCCTGCTGCGCGCCCTGGTGCGGCTGCTGCGCCCGGAGACCGGGCAGGTGCGGCTCGACGGCCGCCAGGTCGGTGACTACGCGCCCAAGGTCCTGGCCAAGCAACTCGGCTTCCTGCCGCAGGATCCGCTGGCACCCGACGACATCAAGGTCCGCCAGCTGGTGAGCCGGGGGCGGTTCCCGCACCAGTCGCTGCTGGCGCTGTGGTCGCCCGAGGACGAGGAGGCGGTCACCGAGGCTGGCCCAGCGGACGCCCTACCTGCTGCTCGACGAACCGACGTCGTTCCTGGACATCACCCACCAGTACCAGTTGCTCGGCCTGCTCGCCCGGCTGCGCGACGAGGGCCGCACGGTGATCGCCGTCCTGCACGACATCAACCAGGCGTGCCGGTTCGCCGACCACCTGGTCGCCATGAGGGACGGCCGGGTGGTCGCCGAGGGCGTCCCCGGGGACGTCGTGGACGCCGCGCTGATCAAGGACGTCTTCGACCTGCCGAGCATCATCGTCCCGGACCCCGTCACCGGCACACCGATGGTCGTCCCCACACTTCAAGGAGAGTAAGTTGAGCACCGCCAGCGTGTCCTCGGACGGTCTTCTCGCCCTGACCCGCGCGCAGTTGGGAATCTGGAACGCACAGTGTCTGGAGCCTGACTCGCCGTACTACCTGGTCGGCGACGTGGTGGAGATATCCGGTAGCGAGCCGGTCGACGTCGACGCGCTGGTGGAAGCGGTCCGGGCGACCACCCAGGAGGCCGAGACGCTGCGGCTGCGGGTGTACGACACCCCCCAGGGGCCACGCCAGGCGGTCAGCGAGGATCCGGTCGAACCACCCGAGGTGCTCGACGTCAGGGGGACGGCCGACCCCGTGGCCGCCGCCCAGGCACTCGTCGACGCCGAGCGGGCACGGGCCGCCGAGCGGTGCCGGGTGATGGTCGACCGGCCGCTCTACTCGCGCACCGTCATCAGGCTCTCCGACCGGGAGGTCTGGTACACCCAGCTCGGCCACCACCTGGTCTTCGACGGCTACACCGCGGCGATGCTCGCGCGCCGCACCGGCGCCCGCTACACCGCCCTGGTACGGGGCACCGAGCCGCCCAGGTCCACGTTCGGCGGCTTCGCCGCCCTCGTCGCCTCCGACCAGGCCTACCGGGACAGCGACCGGTTCACCGAGGACCGCGCGTACTGGGTCGAGCGCTTCACCCCGCTGCCCGACCTCGGCGACCCGGACACCGCGGCCGGGACGCCCGGCCGCACCCTGACCGCCCGCGCCGTCCTCACCCCCGAGGAGACGGCCCGGCTGCGCGCCTTCGCCGACGGCGAGGGCGTCACCTGGGGCGAGGTGCTGATCTCCGGGTACGCCGCCTTCCTGCACCGCATGCTGGGCCGCACCGACGTGGTGTTCGCGCTGCCCCTGATGTGCCGGGCGGGCTCCGTCGAACTGCGCACCCCCGCCATGGCGGTCAACGTGCTGCCGCTGCGGGTGGCCGTGCGCGGCGCCGACCGGCTCGGCGAGCTCAGCCGGCGCGTCGCCTCGGCCATGCGCGAGATGCGCGAGCACCAGCGCTACCGGGGCGAGGACCTGCCCAGGGACCTCGGTGTGCCCGGGGCGGGCGCGCTGCTGCACGGACGCGGCATCAACCTCAAGGCGTTCGACCTGGCCATCGACTTCGCCGGGTCCGGCGGCGTGATGCGCAACGTGGCGGGCGGACCGCCGGAGGACATGGGCCTGAGCGTCCTGCCGACCCGCGACGGCGGGCTGCTGCTCGGCTTCGAGGTCGACGCCCGCACCAACGACCAGGCCGGGGTCGACGGCCTGCTGTCCGGGCTCCGGGCCCTGCTGTCCGGGCTCACCGACGGCCTGCCGGTCGGACGGACCGCCCTGTCCGGCGACGCGGACCGGCTGCCCGCCGACTGGTGCCCGCCCGCCCTGCCGGGCACCCCGCTGGACGTGCCGGCCGCCTTCGACGCGATGGTCGCCGCCGACCCCGCGCGTACCGCCCTGGTCTGCGGTGACGACCGGCTGTCCGCGGCGGACCTCGCCGACCGGGTGCACCGGCTGGCCCGCGCGCTGCGGGCCCGCGGGATCGGCCCCGATGACGTGGTCGCGCTCGCCCTGCCGCGCTCCGCCGACTCGGTCGTCGCCCTGCTGGCGGTCATGGACGCGGGCGCCGCGTTCCTGCCCCTGGACGCCGCGTACCCGCCCGAGCGGCTGCGCGAGCTGATCGACGACACGCGCCCCGCGCTGGTCCTGACCGCCGGCGCGATCGACGGGCTGCCCTGGACCGCCCTCCTCGACGAGGCCGCCGGGCTGTCCGGCGCCCCCCTGGCCGACGGCGAACTGGCCGCCCGCCGGCACCCCGGGCACCTCGCGTACGTGATCCACACCTCCGGGTCGACCGGACGCCCCAAGGGCGTACTCGGCCGGGTGGGCGGCCTGGCCGCGCTCCTGCACCACCAGCGCTCCACCGTCGTCGCGGAGGCCGAGCGGGCGGCGGGCAGGCGGCTGCGCGCCGCCCACACCTACTCGTTCGCCTTCGACTCCGCCTTCGACCACCTGGTGTGGCTGCTGTGCGGTCACGAACTGCACGTCTACGACGCCGAGACCATCCGCGACGCGGACGCCCTGCTCGCCGCGTACGCCCGCGACGGCATCGACGTCGTCGACACCACACCGTCGATGGCGGCGCCGCTCGTCGAGGGCGGCCTGCTGGACCACCGCCCCACCCTGCTGGTCCTCGGCGGGGAGGCCACCCCGCCCGCGCTGTGGCGCAGGATCGCCGAGTCGGGCACGACCGCGCGCAACATCTACGGCCCGACCGAGGCGACCGTGGACAGCACCACCGCCCGGATCGACGAGGGCGGGGAGCCGACGATCGGCCCCCCGCTGGCCGGCACCCGGACCTACGTGCTGGACGGCGCCCTGCAACCGGTACCGCACGGCACGACGGGCGAACTGTACCTGGCGGGCCCGCACCTGGCCCGCGGCTA
>NZ_KL585386.1:148394-157482 GCF_000721935.1 Streptomyces sp. NRRL WC-3549 | reverse complement strand
AGCTACCTCGGCCGGCCGGGTGCCACCGCCGAGCGCTTCGTCGCCGACCCGTTCGGCGCCCCCGGCGAACGGATGTACCGCACCGGCGACCTGGCCCGCTGGGTGCCCGGCCGCGGTCTCCTGTACGCCGGCCGGGGCGACGGTCAGATCAAGATCCGCGGCCACCGGGTGGAGACCGGCGAGGTCGAAGCGGCCCTCGCCGCCGTGCCCGGGGTCGGCGCCGCCGCCGCCAGGGTGCTGTCGTCCCGGCTGGTCGGCTACGTCGTGTCCGCCTCGGTGACCGGGGACGCCGTGCGGGCGTACCTCGCCGGGCGACTGCCCGACCACATGGTGCCCTCGGCGGTCGTGGTGCTGGCCGAACTCCCCCTGACGCCCAACGGGAAGCTCGACCGAGCCGCCCTGCCCGCTCCCGCGTCGGCCGGCGGCGGCCGGGAGCCGGGCACCGAGCGCGAACGCCTGCTGTGCGCCGTGCTCGCCGACACCTTTGACGTCGAACGCGTCGGTGTGGACGACGACTTCTTCGCCCTCGGCGGTCATTCGCTGCTGATCGTGCGCCTGCTCGCCCGTATGGACGCCGAACTCGACGTGCGCATCACCGCGATCACCGTCAGCAGCCGGCTGCGGGCCGCCGGCCTCGTCCTGCGCCCACGCGACCTGCTCGCACGCCGTAGCTTCGCCGCCCTGGCCGCCTCCGCCGAACTGCTGGAGACCGCGGCCGAGCCGGTGGACGAGCCGACCGGCGCCGTGCCCGCCCCGCCGATCGTGCGCGGCCTGCTCGACCCGCATCCGGATGTGGACACCGTCGCCCGGTACGCGCAGTGGACCGCCCTGGGCGTCGACGCCCTGGACCGCGAAGCCCTGGTCACCGGCGTACAGGCCGTGCTCGACCACCACGACGCCCTGCGGCTGCGGGTGGCCGACGGTCTGGAGGTGCTGCCCCGGGGCACCGTGCGTGCCGTCGTGGAGGAGGTCCACGGCGACGACGCGACCGCCCTCGCCCGGCGGCTGGCCGGCGAACTCGACCCGAGGACGGGCGACCTGCTGCGGGCGGCCCTGCTCCGCACCGGCGACGGCGCCCCGGACCGGCTGGTCCTCGTCGTCCACCACCTCGCCATGGACGGCGTGTCCTGGCGCATCCTGCTGCCCGACCTGCACACCGCCTGCACCGGCGGCACCCTCGAACCGGTCGGGGCGTCCTGGCGCCGGCACGCGCTGCTCCTCGCCGACCAGGGCGCGTCCGGCGCGCGCCGGGGGGAACTGGACCACTGGCGCACCGCGCTGGCCTCCGCCCCCCGGCTGGGAGCCCGGCCGCTGGACCCGGCACAGGACACGGTCGCGACCGCCCACCGTTCGGTCACCGTGGCCTCGCCCGAGGTCACCGAGGCCCTGCTGACCACCCTGCCCGCCGCGTACCGCGCCGGCGCCGACGAGGTGCTGCTGGCCGCGCTCGTGCTCACCCTGCGGAACTGGGGGCTGTCCGGCGACGCGGTGACCGTCACCATGGAGGGCCACGGCCGTGAACACCTCGACCTCTCCCGTACGGTCGGCTGGTTCACCAGCGAATACCCGGTCCGCGTCCCCTCGTCCGACGACGTCGGACGGATGCTGCGCGCCGCCAAGGAGGCCCGGCGCGGCGTCCCCGACGGCGGCGTCGGATACGGCGTCCTGCGCCACCTCGACCCGGAGACCGGTCCCGGACTCTCGGCCACGCCGCCGCCGGACGTGCTGCTCAACTACCTCGGCCGGTTCGCCCCGCTGACCGCCACCGGATGGCGGCTGCCCGAGCGCGACGCCTTCGCGGTGACGGAGCCCGACGCCAAGGCCCTGGAGCAGGTGCTCGCCCTCAACTGCTTCGTCCACGAGGAGGGCGCGCCCCGGCTCGCCGTCGAGTGGACCGCCGCGACGCGGGTGCTCACCACCGACGCCGTGGCGGCCCTGCAGGAGGCGTGGAACACCGCGTTGGAGGCGCTGGCCGAGCACGCCTCCCGCACCGACGGCGGCCTCACCCCGTCCGACCTCCCGCTGGTCGGCCTCGACCAGGACGCCATCGACGCCCTCGAACGCACCGGCCGCATCGCCGACGTCCTGCCCGCCACCCCGCTCCAGGTCGGGCTCTCCTTCCACACCCTGGTCCGCGACACCGACGAGACGGACGTCTACGTCGTCCAGGCCGTGACCACCCTCACCGGCGATCTGGACCCGGACCGGATGGCCGAGGCCGCACGCGAACTGCTGCGCCGCCACCCCGCCCTGCGCGTGTACCTGGGGACGGCGGGCGACGACGTGGTGCAGGTCATCCCCGCCGGCGTCGCCCTGGACTGGCGGGTGGACGACGACTTCGCCGAAGCGGCCCGCGCCGAACTGGAGCGCCCCTTCGACCCGGGCCGGCCACCGTTGATCCGCTTCCTGCTCTCCCGGGTCGGGCCCGCCGAGCACAAGCTCGTGATCACCAACCACCACGCCCTGCTCGACGGCTGGTCGATGCCCCTCGTCGGCCGTACCCTGCTCGCGATCTACGCCGAACTGGGCGGCGGCCCCGCCGCGCCCGCCGCCCCACCGCTGTCGGAGTACTACCGGTGGCTCGCGGGCCGGGACAAGGAGGCGTCGCTCGCCGCGTGGCGCGACGCCCTCGCGGGCCTGGACGAGGCGACCCGGCTGGCCCCCGCGAGCGCCCAGGCCGCCGTCGAACGGCCGCGCCGCGAAACCGTCGCGCTGGGACGCGAGTTCAGCGACCGGCTGCGCGCGTTCGCCCGAGAGGAGGGCGTCACCCTGACCACGGTGCTCCAGACGGCGTACGGCCTGCTGCTGGGCAGGCTCACCGGACGCCTCGACGTCGTGTTCGGCGGCCCGGTCTCCGGACGACCCGCGGAGGTCGACGGGGTGGAGGCGATGATCGGTCAGCTCGGCACCACCATCCCCGTACGCGTCCGGCACAGCCGGGACACGACGGCCCGTGAACTCATGGCCCAGGTGCACGCCGAGAGCGTCGCCCTGGCCGACCACCACCACGTCGGACTGCCCGAGATCCAGCGGGTGACGGGCATCGGCGAACTCTTCGACACCATGCTGGTGATGGAGAACTTCCCGCTGTCCAGCCGCAGGCGCACCCCGCTCGCCCCCGGACTCGACCTGACCGGTGTGGACATCACCGACGCCACGCACTACGCGCTGACCGTCATCGTGATCCCCGACGACGAGATCACCATCGGCCTCGGCTACCAGCCGCACGCCTTCACCGAGGCGACCGTCCGCGACTACGGGCGCTGGCTGCACAACCTCCTGCGGGAGCTCGTCGACGACCCGGCCCGTCCGGCGGTCCGGCTGCCCGCGCTCGGTCCCGACGAGCGGGAGCGGGTGCTGCGCACCGGCACCCGGAACGTCGCCGCCAAGGCCCGCGGCCACTGGCTGGATGAGTTCGCCGCCTGGGTCCGCCGCAAGCCCGACGCCGAGGCCCTGGTCTGCCGCGACCGCAGCCTCAGCTACGCCGAGCTGGACCGGCGGGCCAACCGGGTCGCCCACGCGCTGATCGCGCGGGGCGTCCGGCCCCAGGACCCGGTCGCGGTCCTGCTCGGCCGCGACGTCGAGTTGACCGTGGCCCTGTTCGGCGTGGCCAAGGCCGGCGCCGTGTACGTCCCGATGGACGCGAGCTACCCGCGGGAGCGGCTTGCCTTCATGTTCGACGACATCGCCCCGGCCGCCGCCGTGACGACCGGCGCCGAACTGCCCGTCGACCGCGACGTACCCGTCCTGCGCCTGGACGACCCCGCCACCCTCGCCCCGATGCCGGACACCGACCCGGCCGAGGCGCGCTCCCGGCTGACCGACGACGCGCTCGCCTACGTCATCTACACCTCCGGCACCACCGGGCGGCCCAAGGGCGTCGGCGTGACCCACCGGGGCGTGCCCGACCTGATCGCCCTCCAGGAGGAGGTCGTCGGCGTCACCGAGCACGACCGCTACCTGCACTTCGCGTCGACCAGCTTCGACGTCGCGTTCTGGCAGACCATGGTGCCGCTGCTCTCCGGCGGTACGTCCGTGATCGCCCCGGAGGAGGTACGCGTCCCCGGCGACGAACTCCTCGACTACATCGCCGAACACCGGGTGACCGGGGTGAACCTGCTGCCCTCGTTCCTGGCCGCGATGCCGGACGACCGCACCGTCGACCCGGACGTCTTCTTCGTCGTCGGCGCCGAACGCCTCGACCCGGAACTGGCGCGACGCTGGGGACGGGGCCGCAGGGCGCTCTTCAACGCCTACGGGCCGACCGAGGTCACCATCAACTCCACCCTGTGGCGCTACGACCCGGACGACGCCGGCCCGCTGCCCATCGGCCGCCCCGACCCCGGCGTCCGCGCCTACGTCCTGGACGGCGGCCTCCAGCCGGTCGGCACCGGGGTGACGGGCGAGCTGTACCTCGGCGGCCCCAGCCTGGCCCGCGGCTACCTCGGCCGCCCCGGCCTCACCGCCGCGACCTTCGTGGCCGACCCGTTCGGCCTGCCGGGGGAGCGGCTCTACCGCACGGGAGACCTCGTGCGATGGCGGCCCGACGGACAGCTGGTCTTCCTCGGACGCGCCGACCACCAGGTCAAGATCCGCGGCTTCCGCGTCGAACTGGGCGAGATCGAGACCACCTTGACCAGCCACCCCGACGTGCGGGCCTGCGCCGTGGTCGTGCGGGAGGGCAGGCTCGTCGGCTACGTCATCCCGACTGACGACGCCGACCTGGACACCGCACAGTTGCGCGCGTTCCTGGCCGGCGCGCTCCCCGACCACATGGTGCCGACGGCACTCGTGCCGATCGACCGGCTGCCCCTGAGCCCCGGCGGCAAGCTCGACACCGCCGCACTGCCCGCCCCGGAGACCGCGCTCACCACCCGCCGCGAACCGGCCACCGAGGCCGAAGCGGTCCTGCTCGGCGTGTTCCGTTCCATCCTGGGCACCGACGACATCGGCCTCGACGACGACTTCTTCGCCGTCGGCGGGGACAGCATCGTCTCGCTGCAGGTCGTCTCGCGGGCCCGGCGCCAGGGGCTCGGGCTGACCGCGCGCGACGTGTTCGAAGGAGAGACGGTCGCCGGGATCGCGGCCCGCGCCCGGGACCTCGACGGCGGCGAGGCGCCCGCGGTCGGCGACGCCCCGCTGACCCCGGTCATGCGGGACCTGCTGCGCCGCGCGGGGGCCGCCGCGGACGGCTTCTGCCAGTGGGTGGAGATCTGTGTGCCGCCGGGGGGCGACGAGGCGTCCTGGCGGTCCGTGCTCGACGCGGTGCTGACCCGTCACGACGTGCTGCGGGCCCACCTCGACGGCGACGTGCTGCGCATCCCGCCGGCCGGCGCGGTCACCGGAGCCGACGTACTGACCCGCGTCCGGGCGGCCGGAGACGGACTGCGGGCCGCGGCCGACTCCGCGACCGCGGCGGCCCGGGCATCGATGGACCCGCGCACCGGCCCGCTGCTGCGCGCGGTATGGGTGGACGCCGGGCCGGACCGTCCCGGCCGGCTCGTCCTGATCGCCCACCACCTGGTCGTCGACGGGGTGTCCTGGCGCGTCCTGCTGGACGACGTGGAGCACGCCCACGCGGGCGGGGTGCCGGCCCGGCACGGCCAGTCCTTCCTCGGCTGGGCGCGTACGCTGCGCGACGCCGACCGGAGCGCCGAACTGCCGCACTGGCGGCGGATGACGGCCGCCCCGGCACTCGGCCGCCCGCTCGACCCCGCCCGGGACACCGTGGCCACCGCGCAGCACCACGAGTTCCGGCTCGACGCGGAGACGACCCACGCCCTCGTCACGACCCTGCCCGCCGCCTACCGCACCACGCCGGACGCCGTGCTGCTGACGGCGCTCGCCCGTGCGGTACGGGACTGGCGCGCGGTGCCCCGGCTCCTGGTCGCGCTGGAGAGCCACGGCCGCCCCCGCGAGGTCGACCTGTCCCAGACCGTCGGCTGGTTCACCGCCGTCCACCCCGTGCTGCTCGACCCGGACGAGGACGTACGGGAGGTCAGGGAGCGGCTGCGCGCCCAGGGCGACGGTCTCGGACACGGCATCCTCACCACGGCCGGCCTGCTGGAGCCGGTGCAACCGGAGATCGCCTGGAACTACCTCGGCCAGTACCCCGGGGCCCCGGCCGAGGAGACCCCGTGGCAGGCGCCCCCGGACGCCGACCCGCTCGGATCGGGCGGCTCCGACGCGATGCCGCTGCCGTACGGTCTGATGGTCAACGCCCTGGTACGCGACGACGCGCTCGGGGTCCGCGTCACCTGGCCGTCCGCCCTGTACACGGCCGCCGAGATCGAGGACCTCGCCGGGCATCTGCGGACCGCGCTCCTGTCCACCGCCGCCGCACCCGAGATCAGTGCGCTCGGCCCCGGCCGCCAGGTCGCCGAGGTGCAGCCGCTCACCCCCTTGCAGGAGGTGATGCTGCGGCACTCACGCACCGAGCGCCCCGACCCGTACACCGTGCAGTCGGCGTTCACCCTGGCCGGTCCGCTCGACGTCGACGCCCTGCGCGCCGCCGGCGACGACCTGCTGGCCCGTCACCCGAACCTGGGTGCCGTGTTCCCCGCCTCCCTGGGGGTGATCCCCACGTCCCCCCGGCCGGACTTCCGGGTCGACGACGGGCCGGCCGAGGAGGTCCTGGCGGCCGATCTGGCCGAGCCCTTCGACCTCGCGGCGGGCCCGCTGGTCCGCCTGACCGTGATCCGGCGCGGCCCCGAGCGCGCCGATCTCGTCCTGACCACGCACCACGTGCTCTCCGACGGATGGTCGGCCCCGCGCATCCTCACCGAACTGTTCGCCCTCTACACGGCCAGGACCCGCCAAGAGGCCCCGGACCTGCCGGCCCCGGTGCCGTTCGCCGACTACCTGCGCTGGTGCGCCGACCACGAGCCCGACCTCGCCGCCTGGGCGGCCGAGCTGGACGGACTGCCCGAAGGCGACCACCTGGGCGGCGGCACACCCGGACCGGCCTGGCTGGAACCCGAGATCATCGCGTTCGACGCGCCCCTGGTCGCCGAGCTCGGCCGGCTGGCCGCGGCGCGCGGCCTGACCCGGAACACGCTGGTGCAGGGCGCGTGGGCGGTCCTGCTCGCCCGGCGCTCGGGACGCACGGACGTCTGCTTCGGAGCCATGGTCGCCTGCCGTCCCCCGGAGCTGGAGGGCGTCGAGGAGATCATCGGGCTGCTGGCCAACACCGTCCCCGTACGGGCCCGGCTCGACGGCACCTTCGCCGACGCGCTCACCGCTCTCCAGGCCCGGCAGCGGGGACTGGTGGAGCACCAGCACGTCGCCCTGTCCGACCTGGAACGGCTGACCGGCCGGAGCAGGCTCTTCGACAGCCTGGTGGTGTTCGAGAACTACCCGGTCGACCCGGACCGCCTCCGCGAGCCCGCCCCCGGCCTCACGGTCCTGGGAACCCGCTTCCGCGAGGCCACGCACCACCCGGTGACCCTGACGGTCATGCCGGACGGCGACGGCTGGACCGGTGTGCTCGCCCACCGAGCCGGGGTGGACGTCGACGGGCTCGCCGGGGAACTGCTCGACCTGCTCCGCACCCTGGACAAGCACCTCGACGCCGACGTGCTCGACCTCCTGGAGGACCGATGAGCGCGGACACCGCCGGGGAACCGGAGAACAGCGCCCCCACCGGGGGACCGGTGGCGGGGGAGGCCGCGCCCCCCGGCCGCCAGGTGGACCGGCAGCTGCTGCGGGTCGCGTTCGTCCTGGTGCTCGGCACCTTCATGGCCTCGCTGGACGCCACCATCGTCAGCGTCGGCATCGACGCCCTGACCGAGGAGTTCGGCGCGTCGGTCGCGGAGATCCAGTGGGTCACCACCGCCTACCTGCTGGCCGTCGTCGCCGCCGTACCCGCGTCCGGCTGGCTGGCCGGCCGGTTCGGCGGCAGGCGGACGTGGCTCACTGCCGTGGGCGTGTTCCTGCTCGGTTCGGTCCTGTGCGCGCTGGCCTGGTCCGTGACCAGCCTGATCGTGTTCCGGGTGCTCCAGGGCCTCGGCGGGGGACTGCTGCCGGCGACCGGGCAGGCCCTGCTCGCCCGCGTCGCGGGCCCGCACCGCACCGGGCGGGTGATCAGTGTCGTCGCGGTCGTCCCGCTGCTGTCCCCGGTGCTCGGTCCGCTGGCCGGCGGTTCCATCCTCAGCGTGGCGCCGTGGCCGTGGCTGTTCCTGGTCAACCTGCCGATCGGGGCGGTCGCCGCGCTGCTGGCCCTCCGCCACGTCCCCGCCGTCCCGCCGTCGACGCGTCCCGCCGTCGACGCGGCGGACGGCGTTCGACCTGCGGGGTGCCGTGCTGCTCTCGCCGGGCCTGGCCGTGCTGGTGTACGGGCTGACCGAAGTGGCCCACGGCCGCACCCTCCCGGCCGCGGCCGGCGTGACGGCCGGCGTCGTGATGCTGGCGGGCTTCACCGTGCACGGACTGCGTACCCGCGCCACACCGCTGGTCGACCCCCGGCTGTTCGCCCGGCCGCCCTTCGGAGCCGCCGCTCTCGCGCTGGTGGTCCTGGGCGCCTCGGTGTTCGGCACGACGTTCCTGCTGCCGTTGTACTTCCAGACCGGCCGCGGCCTGACGGCGTGGCAGGCCGGGCTGCTGCTCGCCCCCCAGGGGCTGGGCGCGGCAGCGGGGTCGGTGCTGGTCAACCGGACCATCGACAAGGTCGCCCCGAGGACCCTCGTGGTGAGTGGGATCGTGCTCATCGTCGCGGGCACCGTGCCCTTCACCCAGCTCGGCCACGGCGTCCCGGACGCCGTGATCGCCGTGTCGCTCGTGCTGCGCGGCCTCGGGATGGCGATGGTCGGCGCGCCCGTGATGAACATCGTCTACAGCCGCATCGAGCCCGAGCAGCTCCCGCGCGCCGCCGGGGCGCTCAACCTGCTGAACACCGTGGGCGGTTCGGTGGGTACGGCAGCCCTGGCCGTGGTCCTCGAGGGCCGGCTGTCCGCACGCGGCCCGGAAGTCTCATCGGCGTTCGCCGACACCTTCTGGTGGGTGCTCGGCTTCTGCCTGTTCGCCGCCGCCGGGGCCACGAGACTGCCCAGGACCCGGGCGGCGAAGCCGGGCTGAGCCCGCTGCCCGGGAG
>NZ_KL585386.1:130582-148245 GCF_000721935.1 Streptomyces sp. NRRL WC-3549 | reverse complement strand
GGGGACTCGCACCGGGACGTCCGTGGCCGAGGTGGAGCCACTGCTCGCCGGGGACGCGCCCGGGCCGCACCGCCGTACCACCCCCGACCGCTCCACCACGGCCGCCGGCACCCACCGCGACGTGGCGGCGACACGGGCCGTACCTTCCGGCGCGACCGCCGGGCCGGCGCGGCGACCCGTTCGGAGCCGGCCGGGCCCGCCGGTCAGAGATGTATATAAGAGACAGGCACGAGGTCCTCCCTGCCAGCGGGCGTCCCGTCCGCCCGTACGTCCAGGAGGACCACGTCACGCGGCTGCGGGGCGTCGTCCGTCGCGTCGGCGGCGAACCGGGAGCACCCGGCGCAGCAGATCGCCGAAGTAACCGCTCGTCGGCGTCCGCGCGTCCCGGCCGCGGACCTCGGCCGGCCTGGTGACGCTCGCCCCCGCCCCGCTGATCGGCGCTCTGGTCGCGACCCCCCGGGCCCGCCGCGCTCCCGCCGCGCCGGAACACAGGTGGTCGGCCCCGGCCACGCGCGGGCTCCTCGCGCGGGCCCGTCGGCTCAGAGGGCCACGACGATCGCCTCCGTCGCCTTGACACTGGTCCAGACATCGCTTCCCTCGGCGAGGCGGAGTTCGGTGACGGCCTGCGGGGTGATCTCCGCGACCAGGTCCGGCACTTCGTCCGACGTGATCAGCACACGCAGCCGGCTCCCGCTGGTGGTGATCTCCCGTACGGTGCCGGGCCACACGTTGCGGGGACTGCCGGTGGGCCGGTCCCGGTGCACGGCGACGGCTTCCGGGGCGATGACCGCGAGGGAGGCCGTGCCGGGCGGGAGCGGGTCCGCGGCGATCAGGGTGCCGCCGTCGGTGAGCTGGACGCCTTCGGCGGTGGCGGTGCCGGGCCAGGCGTTGCGGCCGAGCATACGGGCGACCCAGGGGGAGCGGGGGTGGCGGGTGACCTCCGTGGGCGGGGCGTCCTGGAGGGCCCGGCCGTCCTCCAGGACGAGGACCCGGTCGGCGAGCGCGAGCGCTTCGACGGGGTCGTGCGTGACGATGAGGCACACGCCGCCGAAGCCGTCGAGATGGCGGCGGAGGGTGTGCCGGACGTGGGCGCGGGTGGTCTGGTCGAGGGCGGCGAGCGGTTCGTCGAGCAGGATCAGCCGGGGCCGGGCGGCCAGCGCCCGGGCCAGCGCGACACGCTGGGCCTGGCCCCCGGAGATCTGGGCCGGCCTGCGGTGCGCGAGGTGCCCCACGCCCAGCCGGTCGAGCCACAGTTGGGCGCTGTGACGGGCCTCCGCTCGCGGGACGCCGTGGGCGCGCAGCCCGTACGCCGTGTTGGCGAGCGCGTTCATGTGGGGGAAGAGGGCGCCGTCCTGCGGGACCCAGGCCACGCCCCTGCGGTGCGGAGGGAGACCGGAGACATCCGTGTCGCCGAGCCGGAGCACGGCGTGCGCGCGGGGGGTGAGGCCGAGCAGGGCGCGCAGCAGTGTCGTCTTGCCGGCGCCGTTGGGCCCGACGACGGCGATGGTCGTTCCGGCCTCGGCGTCGAGCGTGAGGCGGTTGAAACCGGTCACGGCGGCGTGCAGGGGCCAGCTTCCCCCGGCGCCCTTCGGGCCTGACGCCTCCGGCACGGGCCGCACGTCTCGCGCCGGGCCGGTGCCGGAGTCGTCGGCGGCGGGACTCGGCTGGACGGTGGACGCGCCCGGGGTGCCGGTCCAGCGTCCGCGCAGCGCGACGAGCACGACCATGGCGATAGCCAGGAGGAGCAGGGAGACCGAGGTGGCGGCCTCCGGGTCGTCCTGGAGCAGCAGGTAGACCTGGAGCGGCAGGGTCTGGGTCGTACCGGGGAGGTTCCCGGCGAAGGTGATGGTCGCACCGAACTCACCCAGTGCCCGTGCCCAGGTCAGCGCCGCACCCGCGGCGAGCCCGGGGGCGACCATGGGCAGGGTCACGGTGAAGAACACCCGGACCGGTGGGGCGCCCAGGGACGCCGCGGTCTCCTCGTAGCGGGGCCGCAGTCCGCCCAGCGCCCCTTCCAGGCTGATGACCAGGAACGGCATCGCCACGAACGTCGCGGCGAGCACGGCGCCGGAGGTGTGGAACGGCAGCGTGAGCCCGAAGGTGTCCTCCAGCCACGGCCCCAGCAGCCCGCGCCGGCCGAAGGCCAGGAGGAGGGCGACGCCCCCGACGGTCGGCGGCAGCACCATCGGCAGGAGCACGAGGGAGCGGACGAAAGCACGAGGGAGCGGACGAACGCCTTGCCGGGGAAGTCGACGCGAGCCAGCAGCCAGGCGAGGGGGACGCCGAGGACGACCGAAAGGCACAGCGCCCAGGCGGACACGATCAGGGACAGCCGCAGCGCCTGCATCGTCGCCGAACTGGTCAGATGGGCGCCCAGGTCGTGCCACGAGGTGCGGGCCAGGACCCCGACCAGCGGGAGCAGCAGGAAGGCGATGGCCAGCAGCGCGGGGATCGCCAGGGCGATCGGTGCGCGAGGGCCGGTGGTGCGGCTGCGGAGGCGTCTCATCGAGGTCCCTGGTGCTGAAGGTGCCGTGCGGGCGGACCGGACACCGGGCCGCCCGCACGGGTGACGGCCTGTTACGGCTGCTGGAAACCGGCGTCGGCGAGGATCTTCTGGGCCTCGGGGGTCGACAGCCACGCCACGAACGCGGCCGCCGCCTCGCTGTGCTGCGAGGTCTTCAGGGTCGCCGCCGGGTAGGAGGCGACGGCGTTCTGCTCGTCCGGGATGTCGATGGCCTCCACCTTGTCGGTGGCCGTGGCCGCGTCCGTCTTGTACACGAGACCGGCGTCGGCCTCACCGAGTTCGACCTTGCTGAGGACGGCACGGACGTTGGGCTCCTGGGAGACCGGCTTCACCTCGATCTTCTGCGCTTCCAGGATCTGCTGTCCGTAGCGCCCGACCGGCACCTCGGGTGCCGCGAGGACGACCTTCAGCCCGGGGTCGGCGAGATCCTTGAGGTTCTCGACCTTCTCCGGGTTGCCCTTGGCCGTGGCGATGACGAGACGGTTCTTCGCGATGACGGTCGGCGCTCCGGTGTCCGGCCTGAGCCCGTCCATCGTCCTGGTGTCCGCCGTGACCAGCGCGTCGGCGGGAGCGCCCTGCTTGACCTGGGCGGCCAGTTCCTGCGAGCCGGCGAACGAGAACGTCACCTTCGTCCCGGGGTGCTCCTTCTCGTACACCGCACCGGCCGACTTGAAGACGTCGGTGAGCGAGGCTGCGGCCAGCACCGTCAGATCGGCCTCCGGCACTCCGGACGCGGAGGCGGTGGCCTTGTCGCCCGAGTCCTTCTCGTCGTCGCTGCCGCAGGCGGCCAGCGGCACGAGCAGCGCCGCCGTGAGGATCGCGGCCGCCGTACGGCGCCTGGTGGAGGTGGAGGACATGAAGGTCGGTCTCCTTGGGGAAACGGCCGGCTGGTCGCCGCCCGAGCGGATGGTGCCGAGCCGCGCCGGTGACGGGCGACGCCGCTGGGGGAGTACTGGATCAGGTGCGGTCGATGTGCACACTGGTCGACTTCACACGGGCGGTGGCCTCCATGCCGACCTCCAGCCCCAGCTCCTCGACCGCTTCCCGGGTCAGGAGCGAGACGAGACGGTGCGGGCCGGCCTGGATCTCGACCTGGGCGGCGACGTCGCCGAGCTTGACCGCGGTCACGATGCCCGGGAACGCGTTACGCGCCGACGTGTAGGACGGGTCGTCCTCGCCGGTGCCGCTCTGCGCCACCTCGACGGAGAACGCGGCCAGATCCCGGCCGTCGATGAGGCGGCGCCCGCTCTCCTCGCGATGGGTCGCGACGCGCCCGCCGTCCGCCCAGCGGCGGACCGTGTCGGGGCTGACGCCGAGCAGGCGGGCGGCCTGCCCGATGGTGTAGGACTGCATGTGCGCCACCATAGGGGGGTTGACCTCGCATTTACAAGGCGTTATGCGATGCTCCATGGTATATGCGCTTCCCCTCGGAGGATGGTCCCAGGCGAGCCGGGACCTCCTCCTGCCACGCCCCGACCCACACCCGGGTGACGGTGCTGACGTAGCGTGCCCCGCACCGGTCGGAGGGCACCACCAACTGGCTCCCCGCGACATCCAGGTCCGCGCCGTCCAACCGGGTCGCCAGCAGGACGGGGGCGTCGCCGAAGTCCGCGTCGATCTCCGCCCAGGCCACCAGGGCGTGGTGGCCGTCCCCACCGGAGACCGACAGGACGAAACGGGACCGCTCCTTGCGGCGACGGGCGTCGAACAGCGGATGCGCGTCGAGGACCACCTCACGCAACAGCGGTCCTTCGAACCGGTGGCGGCGAGGGCCGCTGGTGGCGCAGTCGAACACCACCTCGGCCCGGTGCTGTTCCCACCCGTCCCGCAGGTCGCCCACGGTCAGCGTGGCCGGACGTCCGACGTCTCCGAGCAGGGCCAGCGAGACGAACTGCTCGGAAGGGGCGCTGTGTTGCGTGTGGATCGGGTCCATGGGGCTCCAGCGGTCGACGGTCCGCGGGGCGGCTGTCGGAAGGTATGCCCAGAAGGGTCCCCGTGGAACCGTGGATGCGAGGTGGTACCCGTCCTCATGCTGGTTTCTGCGAGCCTGCGGCGGCACGGGAGGTCATATCCGCCAGGTGAGGGGGCCGGGGCCAGGTCCTTCGCGGACCGGCCCGCGGCGCGCCGGACGCGTAGCGGGCCCGTCCCACCGCCCGGCCGGGGCGGTCACCGGTCGCACGGCCGCCTCCCGTGCGGCGGCTTCCGTGCCCCGCCTTTCGTGCCGTGCCTACCGCGGCTTTCGGGTCGCGGCTCTGCGCCTCGGTCACGGAGCCGGTGGGCGAGGTCAGCCGTGACCTTCCGGGCGGTCGAGGCGCACATGGGTCGCCTTGCCCCGCGCCGCCGCCGGGGCCCTTACCTTCAGGCCCGGTTCCCCCCTCCAGGGCTCCGGCGTCCCGGCCACCCCCGCAGCAGGGCGGCTCTCCGCTCCGTCCGGCCGCCGGACGCGCACCTTGCCGTGGCGCCCGGTCATGTGCTCCGCCGGACGCTCCACTGCGGCAGGTGTTGGTAGAAGGTGACCGCCTCCTCGCGCCACCGCGACCGCCAGCCCGCGGCCAGCAGGGAGGCCTCCTCGGCACAGCGCCGCATCTCGGCACGGGCCGACTCAGCCACCCCGTGGCGCTCACCCATCTCCCGCACGGCGTCGACGGCCTCGGGCGTGCACGACGGGTCGCCGAGCGCCGACTCCACCACGGCGCGTTCGGCGCCCTCGGTGGCGGCCAGCAGAGCGCTGAGCGTGTAGCTGCGCCTGCCGTCCCGCAGGTCCGTCCCGGTCGGCTTGCCCATCGCCTCCGCATCGCCGTACAGGTCCAGGTAGTCGTCACGCATCTGCCCGCAGATCCCCACGAGCCGTGCGTAGTGCCGCAGCTCCTGGTCGAACGCCGCCGGCTGCTCACCCGCCGCCAGCAGACCGAGACGCATCGGCGCGAGGACGGAGTAACGGGCGGACTTGAAGTCGGCCACGGAGTGCAGGACGTCCTCGCCGGGCACGGTGGCGGTGAAGTCACGCTCCAGGTCGGCGATCTGGCCGACGAAGGTGTCGGTCGCCGCCCGCGTCTGCACCTCGGCCATCGCCTGACGCAGAGCGACGGGCAGCGGTGCCTCCAGAATCACCCGCAGGGACAGGCCCAGTGCGAGGTCCCCCGCGAGTACGGTGAGACCGAGCGACGCCTGCGGAAGCCGCGGGAACCGGTCGCGGTAGGCGTAGTACGTCGAAGGGCCACCCCGGCGCGTGGGGCTGTCGTCGATGAGGTCGTCGTGCACCAGGCCGTGGGTCTGCAGCAGTTCGATGCTGAGGGCCGCGGCGTCCAGACCCTCGGCCGGCCCGGCATTCACGAGCCCGGCCGCCTCGTGGAGCAGTACGACCCGCATCCGCTTGCCCCCGCGCATGGAGAGTTCCCGCAGCAACTGGACGCACTCCGGGGCGTAACGGCTGAAGGGCGGTGCGTCCAGTGTCCTGGCCAGGGTGTCGAAGTACGCCTCGAACAGGGCGTTGAACCGCCGTTCGTGCGCGGCGGCACGCTCCAGTATCCGCTCGACGGGGCCGGGGGTGTGGGTCATCCGTGAACTTCCTGTTCGCGCCGCATCCGTTGAGGAGATCATCCCTGATGCGGGTCGCTCACTCTCACGGGGCGTCCGCCGGAGCCCTGGACCCGCCGCACCCCTGGCCGGGCCGGCCACGTCACCGGGCGGCCAGCGCCTCGATCTCGACGAGCATGTCCGGATCCGACAGGGCCGCGACTTCGGCGAGAAGACTGGCCGGCCGGCATCCGGACGCGTCCAGGACGTCCGTGACCACGTCGTAGTGGGTGGTCACCGCCGCGATGTCCGTGGTGAAGAGGCGCAACTGGACGACGTCACCCAGCGCGAAACCCGCTTCGCGCAGTGTCTCGTCCAGCCGCTGGAAGGTCAGCCGCAACTGCCCCCGGACGTCTCCGGCGTGGGCGATCGCCCCCTTCGCGTCACGGGCCTCGTGCCCGGAGACCACCAGCCAGTGCCGCGGGTCCGTGAGAAGGACGGCGTGGTTGTAGCCCAGCTTGCCGCCGAAGTACCGGGGGCCGATGTCCGTGCGTTCCATGATGCGTCTCCTGAGCGGGCCCCGGACGGATCCGGCAGCCCGGTGGGGAACGGGTGCCGTGGCCAGTATGCGACGATTCGTCCCGGTTGTGCTGGCCGGTGGCGACCGTGTCCCCGCTCCGGCGGAGGAAGGGGGTGGCGACCCGTCCGACACCGGCCGACGGGCACGGCTCGCGGCGCTCCTCGGCGGCCCCGGGCGCGCGGTGCCGTTCCCCCACGCCCGGAGACCGCGGGCTGCCGCCCCGGCCGCGGCTCACCTGGGGTGTGCCGGCTGGAGCCCCGCGTACACACCGCCCCTGTCCAGCAGTTCCTCATGGGTCCCGACCTCGGCGATCCGCCCGCCCTCCATGGCCACGATGTGGTCGGCGCCCTGGATGGTGGACAGGCGATGGGCCACGACGAAGACGGTCCGGCCGTGGACGAGCCGGCCCAGGGCCTCCTGCACGAGCGCCTCGGAACGGTTGTCGAGCGCGGAGGTCGCCTCGTCGAGCACCAGCACCCGGGGATCACGGATCAGCGCCCGGGCGATGGCCAGCCGCTGCTTCTGACCGCCCGACAGCTGGGCACCCCGCTCCCCGATGGTGGTGTCGAGACCGTGCGGCAGACCGTTCACGAACTCCAGCGCGTTGGCGTCCCGGAGGGCACGCATCAGCGTCTCCTCGTCGGTGTCCCCCATGCCGTACGTGACGTTGTCGCGGATGCTGCCCTCGAAGAGGATCGACTCCTGCGGCACCACCGACAGGAAGCGCCGGTACGTCCGCAGATCGAGCCCCGCCATGTCGGCGCCGTCGAGCAGGATCCGGCCCGAGGTGGGCCGGATGAAACCGATGAGCAGATTGAGCACCGTCGACTTGCCCGCGCCCGACGCCCCGACCAGGGCGATGGTCTCCCCGGGCCGTGCGGAGAGGGTGAACCCCTCGACCGCCGGTTCCCCGTCCTCGTACGCGAACCGGACGTCCTCGAAGTCGATGCGGCCGACGACGTGCTGCACCTGTGCCTTCCCGGCGTTGTTCTCCAGGTCGGGTGCCTGCAGCACCTCGCCCGCCGAACGCACCGACTCCAGCCCCTTGGTGAGGACCGGCGCCAGACCGAGCAGCGTCGTCACGGAGCCCGTCAGCACCGTGAAGAAGGAGCTCAGCATCACCACGTCGCCGGGCGTGACGGCCATCCAGCCGTGATAGGCCACCAGTGCGGACCCCGTCAGACACAACACCCCGAGCGTGTTGAGGATGACCCAGGCCAGCGAGCCGAAGCGCCCGTTGAGCATGTCCAGCCGCAGCCCGGCCGCGAACACCTGGCGCAGCGAGCCGTCGACCCGGCCCAGTGCGGTCCGCTCCAGGCCGTGGGCCCGGGTGATGGGGATCAGGGCGGTCATCTCGCCCACCCGGGAGGAGAGCCGCTCGACCTCGCGGCGGAAGGACTCGTTGTGGCTGCGAAGCCTCCCGCGCAGCTTCATCACCAGGAATCCGGCGGCGGGCACCACGACCAGGAAGACGGGCAGGAACTCCGGGACCCGCACCCCGATGACCACGAGCCCGCCGACCAGCGTGACGACCGCGCCCAGCCCCATGTCGGAGCTCTGCTGCACCATCTGCTCGACGGCCTCCACGTCGCGGACCACCTTGGCCTGCAGCACGCTGGAGCTGACCCGGGCGTGGTAGCCGATGGAGAGCTGCTGCATGCGGCGGCAGAGAGCAGAGCGCAGCGTCGTACCCGTGCGCCGGATGCTGCCGCCCAGCAGCCGCACGTACCACTGGTGCAGCGGGTAGTTGATCACCAGGATGAACAGCAGGACGCCGGTGGCCTTCCAGATCCCCGACTCCGGACCGTGCTGGACGACCACGTCGAGGACGGTCGCGGTGATCAGGGGCAGCAGCCAGATGGGGCTGTGCTTCACCACGAAGACGCAGACCGCCAGGGCCAGTCGGCCGCGGTCGGGGCGGAAGAGGTGACCGAGTGTGCGGACCGGGTTCTCGCCGCGGTAGCGGTGGTCCAGGTGGTCGAAGGGGGCCAGGGGCTCGCCGGGGCGAGGCGGAAGCGCTTCGTGCATGAGGTCATCCCATCCGGTCGCATCCCGGGCGACAACCCCCTTTCCACGGGAAGAGACGGCGGCGCGCGGCCGGACGGCGGAGACCACGCGGCACCGCGCGGGAGCCGCGTTCTTCCCTGTACGTCAGCCCGCCCGGGAATCGCTCCGGGCCGCATCGCGTGATCGTTTCGCGACCGGGTAGCGGTGGAGAATGTTCAGGCATAGGCGTGTACGAGTGGTGACCGTTCTGCTCATCGGCTGGGTGGTGCTGGCCTCGGTGGAGCACTGGGCGGAACAGGAGCCGTGGCCGAGGGCGGTGCCGGCCGGGCTGCTGTGGGCGTGCGTGGTGGCCGGTGTCTGGTGGTTCGCGGAGTGGACGCAGTCACCCGTACGCACCGCCCGACGGTCCCGGGGGCGCACCCCGGCGGAGGGCGGGCGGCGTCGGCACGGGGCCGTGGAGGACCCGGACCCGCACCCGCGCGGTTCGTCGGCACCGTCGCACCGCTGACCGGCCGCGCGAGCGCACGGACGGCGGCCTGCGCACACCGCCACGCTGTGCACCGCCTCAGGTGCCGACGAGCCGGAGCGAGCCCCAGAGTGCCACGGTGGCCAGAGCGAGGGCGGCGGGAGCGGTGAGCAGGCCGAGGCGGCTGAACTCCTTCAGCCCGACGCCGTGACCGTGCTCGTGGGCGATGTGGCGCCACAGCAGGGTGGCCAGCGAACCGGCGTACGTCAGGTTGGGGCCGATGTTGACACCGACGAGCACCGCGAGGACCGCGCCGGGGCCGGAGGAGGCGGCCAGCGGTGCCAGGGCGAGTACGGCGGGCAGGTTGTTGATCAGGTTGGCGAGCAGCGCGGCGACACCGGCCGTGGCGAGCAGCGCGGGCAGCGACGTGCCGTCCGGCAGGACATGGCCGAGGGCCTTGCCGAGTCCGTTGTCCACGACGGCCCGGACGACGACACCCAGGGCGAGGACGAACGCCAGGAACGGCACCGAGGCGGCACGGATGATCCCGGCCACGCTGGTGTGGCGCCGGGACAGCGCCCGTACGGCCATGACGAGGGCACCCGCCGTGGCGACCCAGGCCGGGGCGATGTCGAACACGGAGGCCACGGGGAACCCGACGAGCGTGGCGGCGACCGTCACCACGGCGAACACCGGCGTCTGCGGCCGCGCTTCGGGCGTGCTCCCGGTGGGCGGCGCGCTCAGGTCGGCGGCGAAGAAGCGGCGGAACACCGCGTACTCGACGGCGATCGCGACCAGCCACGGCAGCAGCATCAGCACGGCGAACCGGGTGAAGGACAGACCGGTGGCGGCGAACGCGAGCAGATTCGTCAGGTTCGAGACGGGCAGCAGCAGCGACGCGGTGTTGGACAGATGGGCACTGGCGTAGACGTGCGGCTTCGGCCGCACGCCCATTCGGGCGGCCGTCGCGAAGACCACCGGGGTCAGCAGGACCACGGTGGCGTCCAGGCTCAGGGCCGCGGTGATCGCCGAGGCGAGCACGAAGACCGAGCCCAGCAACCGCGAGGAACTCGTTCCGGCCCAGCGGGCCATCCAGTCGCCGCACGCGTGGAAGAGGCCCTCGTCCGCGCAGAGTCCGGCCAGGACGAGGACGGCCGCGAGGAACCCGATGACGGGACCGAGCCGCTCGGCCTCCTGCCGCACGTGCTCCCAGGGGATGGCGCCGGAAAGGATCACCACCCCGGCGGCAGGTACGGCGAACGCCGCCTCAGGCCACCGGAACGGGCGCACCACGGCACAGAGCAGCACCAGGCCCAGCATGGCGACGGACAGGAACTCGCTGATCATGTCCCGATGATCCCCGACCCGGACGGGCAGGTGATCCCGCGCCCGTCCCGGGGCGACGGCGTGGCGCCGGGCCCGGCGCCACGGGCCGCCCGGAAGGCCGGACGCGGCTTCCCCTCCGCACGGCCCGGCTGCCGGGTGAGGCATGGGCCCCGGTGCGAGCGGTACGGGCAGCGTCCAGGGCGGCAGCAGCCCCCGGGAGGAGACCGTCAGGCGCAGACCGAGCCGTCGGCCCGCCCCCGCGGCCAGGGTCCCGCCCTGCGCCGTGCCGTCGTGAAACAGTGCGTGGTGAAGGAGGCACGAGGCTCCTGACGGGGCCTACGGCTGAGGACCGTGCGCCGGACCGGGGCCGTGCCGCTCACGCCCGCACCGACGCGCCCGGTCCGAGGGCGCCGGGAGGTTGGACCATGCACCGCACCCGTGCCCGGCACGCCATGGCCGGCGTGCTGACCGCACTCGTCCTCGTACCGCTGACGGCCTGTGGTGAGGGCGGCGCGCAGGCGTCCCCGACCACCGCGCCCCCGGCGACCGGCGCACCGGGCGGTACGGCGTTGCCGGGCCCGCGTGCGACCGTCGCGGACACCGCCGGCGCGTTCGGGGGACTGGAGGAGAAGTACGGCGCACGGCTGGGGGTGTACGCCCTGGACACCGGCACCGGGCGCGAGGTGACGCACAACGCCGACGAGCGCTTCGCCTACGCGTCCACCTTCAAGGCGCTGGCCGCCGGTGCCGTGCTGCGGACGTACGAGGTGAGCGGTATGGACTGGCTGGTCACCTACTCCGAGGACGACCTCGTCCCCGACTCGCCCGTCACCGAGAAGCACCTGGCCACCGGGATGACCTTGGACGCCCTGTGCGACGCGGCCGTCCGGCACAGCGACAACACCGCGGCCAACCTCCTCCTCGAACGGCTGGGAGGGCCGAAGGGGTTGAACGTCCTGCTGCGGCAACTGGGCGACGACGTCACGCGCATGGAGCGCCTGGAACCCGAACTGAGCCGCTGGGAACCGGACTCCACCCGGGACACGACCACGCCGCGGGCCTTCGCCGGGAACCTGCGCGCGTTCGTGCTCGGAGACGTCCTCGGCGACGCCGAACGGAACCGGCTCACGCACTGGCTGCGCACCAACACCACCGGCGACGAGCTCATCCGGGCAGGCGTGCCCGAGGACTGGACCGTCGGTGACAAGACCGGCGCCGGCATCGGATACGGCGTCCGCAACGACATCGCCGTGCTGTGGCCCCCCGATCGCGCCCCCGTCGTCGTCGCGATCATGTCGAACCGCGGCCGTGCGGACGCCCCGTACGACAACCGGCTGATCGCCGAAGCGGCGGCCGTCGTGGCGGACACACTGCCCTGACGGGCCGTCACGGAAACCGGGCACCTCCTCGGAGCGAGGGCGGCCCCTGTGCGTTCCCGTGGTCGTCCCAGGGCAGGAGCGCCTCAGGCAAGGGCTCACGGTGCACGACGTGCAGACGGGAGACGGCCCGGGTGAGCGCCACGTACAGGCGGTGCGCGCCCCTGGGTTCGGCCCGGACGACGGCGGCGGGTTCCACGACCACCACGTGGTCGTACTCCAGCCCCTTGGCGGCGGAGGCGGGCACCACCGAGACGCGGGCCCCCGGGGTCTTCGGCCCGGACGCCGGCAGACCGGCCGCGGCGAGCACCTCCCGCAGCGCCTCGGCCGCGGTGTCGGCGGCGATCACGGCGACGGAGCCCGGGTGGGCGAGCGCGTCCCGCACCGCCGCGACGGCCGCGGCACCCGTGTCGTCGGCACGGGTGAAGGCCAAGCCCCCGTCGCGGCGCATCGGCCGGCAGGGCGGCACATCGACGTCGAGGTGGGCCAGCAGCCGGTTGGCGAGCTCGGCGACCGCCCCCGGTACGCGGAAGCCGGCGGTCAACGCGGTCACCGGGGTCTCCGGCCTGCCGAGGTGGGCCAGGAGCTCCGGCCAGGCGCGCGCCGCCCAGGGAGTCGTGCCCTGGGCGAGATCACCGAGGACGGTGAGGGAGCCGAAGGGCGAACGCCGGGCGACGGCGCGGCACTGCATGGGGGAGAGGTCCTGCGCCTCGTCCAGGACGATGTGCCCGTAACCGGCCGGGCGTTCGATGAGACCGGCGAGCTCGTCGAGGAGGACCAGGTCGGCCGCCGACCAGTGGGCCGGCCCGCGCGGGCGAGCCGCACCGGCCCGCAGCAGGCACCGCTGCTCGTCGGTGCCGAGCAGCCCCTCGGCCGCCGTGGCGAGCGAGAACGGGCCGGACGCGGAGGCCGGGGCGGACGGCCCGGCCAGCAGGTCCGCGAGCACCTCTTCGGGCCGTACGACGGGCCACACGGCGTCGAGCAGGGCGGCGACCGGCCGGGACCGTGAGACCTTCCGCACCCAGGTGTCGCTCCGGGGACCGGTGCGGCGCTCGGCCTGCTGTCGCAGGGCGTGGACGATACGGGTGCGTACCCGGTCGCGCCCCAGGGCATGGGGAAGCTCCTCGTCCCGCACGCCGCGCACGATGCGTTCCACCTCGTCGGCGGCGAGGCGCCGGCGGCTGGATCCGTCCTGCACCACCAGGGGGGCCGCCGCGTCCGGACGGACCCGTGCGTACAGGGCCCGGCGCAGCACCTCCGCCATGCGGACGTCGTGCTTGACGCGCGCGGTGTCCTCGCTGTCCCGCACGGTGACCGGGTGGCGGGCGATCTCGTCCTCCAGGGTCGACTGGCGCACCCCGGTCTCGCCCAGCGACGGCAGCACTTCGCGGATGTACGACAGGAACGCGCGGTTGGGGCCGAGGACGAGCATCCCGCCGCGCCGCACCCGCCGGGGGTCGCTGTAGAGCAGGTACGCGGCGCGGTGCAGCCCCACCGCGGTCTTGCCGGTGCCGGGGGCGCCCTGGACACACAGCGAGACCCGCGGGTCGGCCCGTACGAGGTCGTCCTGCTCCGGCTGGATGGTGGCTGCGATGTCCCGCATCGGCCCGACACGCGGACGCTCGATCTCGGCGGCCACGATGCCGCTCGGCCGTGTCTCGCCCGCTTCCAGACGTTCGTCCTCCAGGCCGGTCAGGTCGGCGGAGTCGCCGCGGCTGCCCGGCGACCAGCCGAACCGGCGCCGGACCGAGACGGCCTGCGGGTCGTGTGGGCCGGCCTGGTAGAAGGCCCGGGCGACGGGCGCGCGCCAGTCGACGACGAGCGGAGGCGCGGACGGATCGGGGGCGAGGCGTACCCGCCCGATGTGGTAGCTCCGGCCCGCGTGGTCCCCGGCGTCCTCGGCGGCGGAGAAGTCGAGGCGACCGAAGAAGAGGGGGCCCTCGGGCAGTTCCCGGAGATCCCGCGCCTGCGTGCGCAGCCGGCGGCCGAGTACCTCGGCATCGGCGCCGGACGCCGAGACGTTCTCGCCGGTCACCACCTGTTCCTGCGCGCCGTTCACCAGGGCGGTGAGCGCGGCGCGGCAGACCTCGTGGTAGGCGCGTTCCTGATTCAGGGCATCACTGAGAGCTGGCTGGGAGGTCGGCATCCCGCCACGATAATGCAACTGGATAAAATTTGTTACCCGGTTTTATTTTGTGCCCGGCGTAAGGAGGCGGGGCAGTGCCGCCTCCAGCTGAGCGAAGGCCGACGCGGCGGCCTCCACGGCCTCGGGGAGGAGAGCCGAGGCCCGGGCGCCGTCCGTGATCCGCCGCCAGTTCTCCTGAGCGAGGACGCGCCGGACGGCGACGATCTGCCCGGCCGCCAACCGGTCCGCCAGCGCGGGCGCCCCGCCTCCCAGCGCCTCGGCGAGCGCGGCCTCGTCCCGCTCCAGATGGGCGTACAGGCGCGCCACCAGCGACGGCGTCCCGTACAGCAGCCGGTGGAAGGCGAGCACCTCGGGCTCGTCGTTCAGCCCGGTCACGGGGTCCCGGCGGGCCAGCCCGTCGAGGAAGTGGCGCCGCAGCGCCTGAAGCGGGGAGAGGTCCGAAGGGCGCCCGGCGACCACCCGGCCGGCCTCCCCCTCGTGGTCGGCCAGCCGGTGCAGTACCAGGTCCTCCTTGGCGGGGAAGTACCGGAAGAGGGTCGGCTTCGAGACGTCGACCGCCGCCGCCACGTCGGCGACGGTCACCTGGTCGAACCCCCGCTCCAGGAAGAGGGCGACGGCCGTGTCCGACAGCCTCCGGTACATCTGCCGCTTCTTGCGCTCCCGCAGCCCGCCCATGTCACTCATGGCCAGAAGCGTACGCAGGGACGGGGACGGGGCACGCCTGGCCACCGCGGTACGGGGGCCGCGGTTCGGCCCCCGTACCGCCCACAGGAGTGCGCCCGTACACCACGCGGACCACCTGCCTCAGCGCAGCGACGCGGGCAGCGCCTCCCGGTGGACGACGCCCAGACGCTGGGTGGCCCGGGTCAGCGCCACGTACAGGTCACTGGTCCCGTACCGGCCGGGCTCCACGACCAGCACATGGTCGAACTCCAGCCCCTTGGCCTGGCGCGGGCCGAGCAGCACCACCGGGAGGGTGAGGTCGGGCTCGGCACCGGCCGTGACCCCGTCGAGCCGGTCGGCGATCTCCTCGTGCAGCGCGTGGGGTGCGATCACCGCCAGACGCCCCTCCTCCGGCGTCAGTTCGGCCACCGCCCGGGCCACCGCGCCCGCCAGGTCCGCCCCGGACTCCCGGATCCACGGAGCCTCACCGGTGGAGCGCACCGAACCGGGCGGCTCGAACGAGGGGTCTTCGGCCCGTACGACCCTGGCGGCCAGCTCCATGATCTCGGCGGGCGTACGGTAGTTGACCCCGAGTCGGACATGCTCGAAGCGGTCACCGACGTACGGCTCCAGGATCCGGTCCCACGAACCGACGCCCGCTTCGTCGGAGGTCTGCGCCGGGTCGCCGACCAGGGTCAGGGAGCGGGTCGGCGAACGGCGCATCAGCAGCCGCCAGGCCATCGGCGACAGCTCCTGCGCCTCGTCGACGATGATGTGGCCGAACGCCCACGTCCGGTCGGCGGCGGCACGCTCGGCCGCACTGCGGTGGTCGGCCTCCTCGTGGCGCTCGGCCATCCGCTCGGCGTCGACGATGTCGTGCGCGGCCAGGACCTCGGACTCCTCGTCCTCGAACTCGTACGTCTCCGAGCCACGCGAGAGCTCCAGCACGCCCTGCGCGTACGCGATCCGCTCCTGGCGCTCCGCCTCGGCCGCGGCCCGCTCGGCGCTGTCGTCCGCACCGAGCAGCTCGGCCGCCTCGTCCAGCAGCGGCACGTCGGCGGGGGTCCACTCCTCGCCGCCGGGCGCCCGGCGGATCGCCTCGGCGTCCTCCTCCGGCAGGTACACGGGATCGGCCAGATAGTCGGCGAGGAACTCCTCGGGGGTCAGCACGGGCCACAGCTCACCGATCGCCGCGTGCACCTCCCCGCTCGCGGCGACGCCCTTGCCGAGCTGGGCGATGTCGTCGGGACCGAGGAAGTTGGGGCCCCCGTACGGGTCCGCGCCGATCCGTTCGGTGAGCTGCTCGGTGAGCGCGTCGACGATCCGGAAGGCGAAGACCGGGCGGGCGAGGTTGTGCGGCAGCCGGGTCTCGCGGGCCGCCTCCCGCGCCTCGTAGGCGATCTCCCAGTCCAGCACCAGGTCGCCGTCGTCGTGCGGGACGACCAGTGGCGCGCCGGGTTCGGGCAGCCGCTGCCGGTCGCGCACCGCGAGGGCCAGCGCCTCGGCCATGGGCACGGCGCCCTTGACGGAGGCGGCACGGGGCGTGTCCGTGCCGCGGGCCTGGACACCGGGGAAGAGCTCGGCCTGGGTGGCCAGCATGACGCCGGTCTCGCCGAGCGCGGGCAGCACCTCACCGATGTACCGCAGGAACGCCGGGTTGGGCCCCACGATCAGCACCGCCCGCTTCGCGAGCAGCTCGCGGTGCTCGTAGAGCAGGAAGGCCGCCCGGTGCAGAGCGACGGCCGTCTTGCCCGTGCCGGGGCCGCCCTCGACGACGAGCACGCCCCGGTGCGGGGCACGGATGATGCGGTCCTGCTCCGCCTGGATGGTCCGCACGATGTCGCCCATGCGGCCGGTGCGGGCGGAGTTCAGCGCCGCCAGCAGCACGGCGTCACCGCTCGGGTCCTCGAAACCGCTGCGCTCGCCGTCCGAGAGATCGAGGACCTCGTCGTGCAGCTCCGTCACCGTGCGGCCCTCGGTGGTGATGTGCCTGCGCCGCCGCAGCCCCATGGGGGTGTGCCCGGTGGCCAGGTAGAAGGGACGCGCGACCGGCGCCCTCCAGTCGATCAGGAGCGGAGTGCGGTCGGCGTCGTCCTCGCGCATTCCGATACGGCCGATATGGTGCGTGGCGCCGTCACTCAGATCGATGCGGCCGAAACACAGCGAGCCGTCCACGGCATTCAGCGCGGCCAGCAGCCCCGAACGCTCCGCCACGAGTACGTCGCGCTCGAGGCGCGCCTGCAGTCCGTTGCCCACCGGCGTCAACGCGGTCTCCACCCCCCGGGCGGCGTCCCCGCGCAGCACGTCGACCCGTTCGTGGAGCCGGTCGGCGAATTCCTGTTCCTGCTGCAATTCGGTGCTTTCGCGAGTTGACAAAACGGCTCCCTGCCGGATATGGTGTTTCTTGTAGGCCCTATGTGGGCCTTTTTCTGTGGGCACACAGAAACATCCAATATACGCGAGGAAAGCCCCGGCCCGTCATGGCGGACCGGGGCTTTTCCGTCCGTCAGGAGCGGTTGCCGTCCCTGGCCGCCTCACCGGGCACCCGCAGGACGAGTACGGCCATGTCGTCGTGCCCGTCACCGGGGTAGTGGTCGGCCAGTACGCCGCACAACTGCTCCAGCGGCTCGCCGGCGAGGCTGCCCGCGGTCACCGCGAACGCGTCCAGCCCGTGCTGCAGCGGCTGGTCGTGACGCTCCACGACACCGTCGGTGTACATGACCACGGTGCTGCCGGGAGCCAGGGCGTAGGTGTGGTCGGGGCGCCCCAGACCCGCGTCGACTCCGAGCGGGACACCGGGCTCGGCATCCAGAAAGTGCACCTGGCCGTCGGGCAGCAGCACGAGCGGCGGCGGGTGGCCGGCGTTGCTCCAGCGCATCAGCCACCCCCCGTGCGCGGGTTCGAAACGGCAGAGGCAGGCCGTGGTCACGGAGTTCCCGCCGGTCGCCAGCAGGATCCGGTCCAGCCTGTTCAGCGTCGCCCCCGGGGCGGTGTCTCCGTCGAACGACAGGGCCCGCAGCATGCTGCGGGTCTGCGACATCGCTGTCTCTTATACACAT
>NZ_KL585386.1:127987-130355 GCF_000721935.1 Streptomyces sp. NRRL WC-3549 | reverse complement strand
GCCTCCAGATCGTGGCCGACGACGTCGCCGATCACCGCCACACAGGAGCCGTTCTCCAGCTTGAAGGCGTCGTACCAGTCGCCGCCCAGGTGCCCGGGTGCGCTGGCCGGCCGGTAGACCGTGCACGCCAGGAACGGCCCGAGGTCCAGCAGCCGGGGGAGCAGCAGCCGCTGGAACCGCTCGCCGCTCCTCTGCACCTCGAGGAAGAGGCGCGCGTTCTCGATCGCCACACCCGCTGTCCCGGCCAGCGCCCGGATCACACCTTCGTCCTGCGCGTCGAACGGCTCCCCGTCGCGGCGGTCGGACAGGTACAGATTGCCGTAGACCCGTCCGCGTACCGAGATCGCGACACCGAGCAGGGTCCGCATCGGAGGATGGCCCGGCGGGAAGCCCGCCGACTCGGGGTGCCGGCTGATGTCGGACACCCTGAGCGGTTCCGGGTGGTGGATCAGGTGGCCCAGCAGACCGCGGCCCCGGGGCAGCTCCACGCCCGACAGGTTCTGCAGCTCCCGCGAGTCGAGGCCGAGGGGGATGAACTCGGACAGGAACTCACCGCTGTCGTCCAGCACCCCCAGCGCCCCGTACCGCGCGCCGACCAGGTCCATCGCGGTCCGCACGACCCGCCGCAGCACCGCCGGGAGGTCCAGGTCGCTGCTGATGCCCAGGACCGCGTCGAGCAGGCCCTGAAGGCTGCGCTGAGCGCGGGCCAGGGCGTGCATCTGCTCGGTGATGCGGTCCAGATCCGAACTCTGCGGCAGATTCAGCAGCGACTTGTAGGTCACCTGGGGCGATGACTCCGCCTCCCCGTCCTCGTCCACCGGCTGCTTCCTTTCCGCCCGGGACCGGCCATCCGGCGTACACCTACGGGCCATCGGACCACGGGAGCGGCGCCACCCCTCCGAGGGACCCACCCCGGTGGGCCACTTGGCGCACATGTGCGACTCGATGGTGGGCCTGAGGACAATCACCGCATGGTCATTTCCGCTTCGTCCCTCAACCGCGCCACGCTCGCCCGGCAGTCGCTGCTCCGCCGCGAGCCCCTCGACGCCGCCGACGCCGTGCGGCGCGTGGTCGCCCTGCAGGCACAGCAGCCCGCCTCGCCGTACATCGCGCTGTGGAACCGCGTCGCCGGCTTCGACCCGGACGGCCTCGACGCCGCCCTGGCCGGACTGCACACGGTCAGATCGACGCTGATGCGCATCACCCTGCACGTGGTCCACGCCGACGACTACCGCGACTTCCGCGAAGCCATGGACCCCACCCTGCGCGGCTCCCGGCTCGGCGACCGCCGCTTCCGGGACTCCGGACTCACCGCGGCCGACGCCGACGCACTCCTCCCGGACCTGCTGCGCCACGCCGAACACCCGACGGAGGCGGCGGAGTTGCTCCTTCGGCTCGAAGGACTCCGGGGGGCACCCCTGGAACCGGCGGCATGGAGGATGCTGCGCCAGTACGTGCCCTGGTGGCACGCCCCCGCCGGCGGGCCCTGGTCGTTCGACGCCAGGCCGGGATACGTCGCCCCCGGCGCTCCGCCGGTCCGGTGGGCCGATCCCGATGCGGCGGCCGCGGGCCTGGCGGCCCTGATCGTGAGGTACCTCGAAGGGTTCGGCCCGGCGACCGTGGCCGACATGGCCCAGTTCACCCTCGTCCAGCGGGGCCGGATACGCGGGGCGGTGCAGACACTCGCCGACCGCCTGGAACGGCTGGAGGGCCCCGACGGCACCGTGCTGTACGACGTCCCGGGCGCACCCCGCCCCGGCGCCGACACCCCCGCACCGCCCCGGCTGATGGCGATGTGGGACAGCGTCCTGCTCGCGTACGCCGACCGAAGCCGCGTCGTCCCGCCCGCCTACCGCAGGGTGGTGATCCGAGCCAACGGCGACGTGCTGCCCACCCTGCTGGTCGACGGACGTGTCGCGGGGGTGTGGCGGTCCCTCGGCCCGGCCGTCGAGGTGAGCGCGTTCCACCCGCTGCCCGAGCGGGTCTGGGACGAGCTGGCCGACGAGGCCCGCTCGCTGACCGCCCTGCTCGCCGACCGCGACCCCGTGCCCTACCGGCGCTACGACCACTGGTGGGCCAAGGGCCTGCCCGCCGTCGACACGAGGCTTCTTCCGGCCGGCGGCTGAGCGCACCGGAACGGGAATCCCGCACGGCCCAGGACGTTGACGAGGGAGTGAGCTCTCTCGTCGCACCGCCCCGGTTCTCCTTCCTCGACCGTTCCCGGACCAGGAAAGGCCACGACGGCCCGCAGGCGCTGCGGGACACCGTCCGCCTGGCCCGTACGGCCGAGGAGCTCGGCTACCCCCGCTTCTGGGTGGCCGAGCACCACAGCGTGCCCGGCGTGGCCGGCTCGGCACCGACCGTGCTG
>NZ_KL585386.1:126327-127809 GCF_000721935.1 Streptomyces sp. NRRL WC-3549 | reverse complement strand
CCCTCCACCATCCGTGTGGGCACCGGCGGGGTGATGCTCCCCAACCACCAGCCGTTCGTCGTGGCCGAGCAGTTCGGGGTGCTCGCCTCCCTGTTCCCCGGCCGGATCGACATGGGGCTGGGCAGGTCCGTCGGCTTCACCGACGGCGTCCGCAGGGCGCTGGGGCGGGACAAGCAGGACGCGGACGCCTTCGCCGAGCAGCTCGCCGAGCTGCTCGGCTGGCTGGACGGCACCCAGCGGGCGCACCCCGACGTACACGCCCGTCCCGCCGAAGGACTGCGCATCCCGCCGTACGTCCTGGCGACCGGAGAGGGCGCCACGATCGCCGCGGCCATGGGCCTGCCCCTGGTCATGGGGGACCTTCGCGACCGCGAACGCCTGGTGCGCGCCGTGGAGGCGTACCGGGAGGCATTCGTCCCCTCCAAGTGGGCCGAGGCGCCCTACGTGCTGGTGGCGGGCACCGTGGCCGTCGCCGGTACGGCGGAGGCGGCCCGCCGGCTGCTCGTCCCCGAGGCCTGGTCCATGGCGTACGCCCGCACCCACGGCACGTTTCCGCCGCTGGCGCCGGCCGAGGAGATCGAGGGGCTGACGATGACGGCCAGGGAACGGCGGCTCTTCGAGGACGGGCTGCGCGGTCAGCTCGCGGGGACCGAGGACGAGGTGGCCGCCGCGCTCGACCGGGTCGTCGGGGAGACCGGGGCGGACGAGGTACTGGTCACCACCAGCACCTACGACCGCGCGGCCCTCGTCGACTCCATGACCCGGCTCGCCCGGGCCGCGGGGCTGACCGGGCCGAGCGGGGACACCGCGGCCTGAGGTGCTGAGCGCTGAGCCGGGCCACGGAACACCGGGCCGAGCCACGGAACACCGGGCCGGGCCACGGAACACCGGGCCGGGCCACGGAATCCCGGGGCCCGTACCGGTGTCCCGGAGCCCGGCCGTGTGCCACCGCCCCGGCTATTCCATCGGGTAGATGTCCCCGCTGGCCATCCCGCTGACCTGCTCACTCTCCGCTTCGAGCCGGCGCGCCTTGTCCTGGAGGCGCTTGCGCTCTCCGGGATCGGCGGTCTGCTCGGCGGAATGCTGGAGATCCTTGGCCTTGTCGCGCATCTGACGGGCACGTCCGTGCAGGTCGTCTGACTCGCTCATGATCACTCCCTGGCGGTGTCGGAGCGGACACCCTCCACGGAACCAGGCCGACGGGGGTGCGCGCATCTCGGCAGGGCGGCGGGGACGCACCGGGTGACCGGCGCGGGCGTCACTCGAACCGCGAGACGTCCCCGGCGCCACGCCGCACGATCTCCAGACCGCCGCCGGAGAAGTCGATGACCGTGGTCGGTTCGGTGCCGCAGTCGCCGGAGTCCAGGACGATGTCGACGACGTGGTCGAGGCGCTCCTTGATCTCCCAGCCCTGCGTCAGCGGTTCCTCCTCGTCGGGCAGGAGCAGCGTGCTGGAGAGCAGCGGCTCGCCCAGCTCCGCCA
>NZ_KL585386.1:123352-126125 GCF_000721935.1 Streptomyces sp. NRRL WC-3549 | reverse complement strand
AGAGCAGCGGCTCGCCCAGCTCCGCCAGCAGCGCCTGCGTGACGGTGTGGTCGGGGATCCGGACCCCGACCGTCTTCTTCTTCGGGTGCAGCAGCTGCTTCGGCACCTCTTTGGTGGCGGGCAGAATGAAGGTGTAGCTGCCCGGGGTCGCCGCCTTCACCGTGCGGAACACATCGTTGTCGATCTGCACGAACTGCCCCAGTTGCGCGAAGTTCTGGCACATGAGGGTGAAGTGGTGGCGGTCGTCGAGATCACGGATCGACCGGATCCGGTCGATGCCGTCCCGGCTGCCCAGCCGGGTCCCCAGGGCATAGCAGGAGTCGGTCGGATACGCGATCAGCGCGTCGGACCGGATGCTGTCGGCCACGTTGCTGATGGTGCGCCGCTGCGGGTTCTCGGGATGTACGTCGAAATACTTCGCCATCCGCCGAGTCTACGGGGCCGCCGCGGCTGTCCGCGGGCCCCGGACACGACCGCGCCCCCCGCGTCCCGTGGAAGGGACGCGGGGGCGCGGGAACCGGGTGGTCAGGCCCCGGACGCGTCCAGCATGCCGTCACGCTCGACGACCTTGATCCGCTCGCGCCCCTGCTCCGCGCCGAGCGCCTGCTCGTGCGCGTCCAGGAGGTGCCAGCCCTCCTTCGTCGTGTACCGCACGCCGCGCTGCTGCAGGAAGTCGACGACCGCGTCCGGGCCGGGCTCCGCGGGGGCGGGCAGCCGGCCGGCCGTGTGGTCCTCCAGCAGGCAGGCCACCGTCTCGTTGGCGTCGCCCTTGGTGTGGCCGATGAGGCCGATCGGACCCCGCTTGATCCACCCGGTGACGTACACCGAGGTCATGTGCTCGCCACCGGCGAGGACGCGTCCCTCGGCGTGCGGGACGGTGCCGGAGGTCACGTCGAAGGGCAGCTTGGGCAGCTCGTCCGAGTAGTAGCCGACCGCGCGGTAGACGCTCTGCACCTCCCAGTCGGTGAACCGGCCGGTGCCCTTGACGTTCCCCGTGCCGTCCAGCTCCGTACGCTCGGTGCGCAGCGCGGTGACGCGGCCGTCCTCGCCGACGACCTCGACGGGCGACTCGAAGAAGTGCAGGAACAGCTTGTGCGGGCGGTCGCCCACGTCGCGGATCGCCCAGTTCTCCAGCGTGGAGGCGACCATGTTGGCCTGCTTGTTCTCCCGCCGGGTGGCGATCGAGCCCTCGTCGTAGTCGATGTCCTCGGGGTTGACGATGACCTCGATGTTCGGCGAGTGGTCCAGTTCGCGCAGCTCCATGGGGCTGAACTTGGCCTGGGCCGGTCCGCGACGCCCGAAGACGTGCACCTCGAGCGCCTTGTTCGCCTTGAGGCCGTCGTACACGTTCGCCGGGATCTCGGTGGGGAGCAGCTCGTCCGCGGTCTTGGCCAGGATGCGGGCCACGTCCAGGGCCACGTTGCCCACGCCGAGCACGGCGACCTTCTCGGCCTCCAGGGGCCAGGTGCGCGGGACCTCGGGGTGCCCGTCGTACCAGGCCACGAACTCCGCCGCGCCGTACGAGCCGTCGAGGCCGATGCCGGGTATGTCGAGGGCGCGGTCGGCCTCGGCGCCGGTGGAGAAGATCACCGCGTCGTAGAAGGACCGCAGGTCGTCCAGGTTGATGTCACGCGGGTAGTCGACGTTGCCGAACAGCCGCAGCTGCGGCTTGTCCAGCACCTGGTGCAGCGCCTTGACGATCCCCTTGATCCGCGGGTGGTCCGGGGCGACTCCGTACCGGATCAGGCCGAAGGGGGCGGGCATGCGCTCGAACAGGTCGATCGAGACACCCGGCTCCTGTGCGACCTCGGATTTGAGCAGCGCGTCCGCTGCGTAGATCCCGGCGGGGCCGGCTCCGACGATGGCGACGCGGACGGGGCGTGTCATGGCGTGTTGTTCCTTCGGGCGAACGAGCACGGACAGAGTGCAGCGGGGTAAGGCTTGACTTACTCCGCTGCCCCCACGGTATGCCCTGTGCGGGAGGGGCTCTGGATCAGGGCGGGTGCATATAACGGAAATATATGGACGTAACGCCTTAAGGGGCGGCGGAAATGTTCCGGATCGGTCACCTGGAACCCCACGTGAGCGGTCCGGCAGACCGGGACCATGGTGTCCCTCCGCGCCCGGCGGGGCACGCGGGCCCATGATGGACCCACAGCGCAGGACCGCGACGAGAGGACAGGCGCCCATGCCGATCGAAGGCGAGTACGAGCCGAGCCCGACCCCGTGGGTCCGGGAACAGGTCGAACTCATCGAGAGCTCCGGTGGCACCGACGGGATGACGATGCGGGACATGCCCGTCATCCTGCTGACGACGCGCGGCGCCAGGAGCGGCAAGATCCGCAAGACCCCGCTCATGCGCGTCGAACACGACGGGGAGTACGCCGTGGTCGCCTCCCTCGGAGGGGCCCCCGAGCACCCGGTCTGGTACTACAACGTGCGGGCCGACCCGCACGTGGAGCTGCGTGACGGCACCGTGCGGCAGGACATGGTCGCGCGTGAGGTCACCGGCGAGGAGAAGGCCGTGTGGTGGGGACGCGCCGTCGAGGCGTTCCCGGACTACGCCGACTACCAGAACAAGACGGACCGCGAGATCCCCGTCTTCGTGCTCAGCCCGGAAGGCGCCCGCTGACGCGCCGGAAGGCGCCCGCTGACGCGGAAACGGGGGCCGCTCCCTTCTCGGAAGTAGCAGACGCAAACCCCCTGCATCCGCCTGCCGGACGTCCGGACGGCCGGCGGGGCAAGGACGACGGGAGCCGGACATGAGCACGCC
>NZ_KL585386.1:122749-123187 GCF_000721935.1 Streptomyces sp. NRRL WC-3549 | reverse complement strand
CCCGCCTGCGGAACCGGCGGGGCCGACGACGCGGGACCGGCACCGGTCAGGACCGGGCACACCCATCTGTTCCGGGGTGTCCGGCTGCTGCTTCACGGCACCGCGCCCGCCCTGCGGGCCCGCGCACTGGAGCTGGAGTTCTCCGACGGCGTACGGGCAGCGGCCGAGCTCCTCGCGCCGGTCCGCCCGGACGACCCGTGGCTGCTCTCGGTCGAGAGCCACCGCACGTCGGCCGGAACCGCACTGCCCGCCCGGTCCTGGCTGGTCGCCGGGGTCACCGACCGGGAGGACGGGACCGAGATCCGGCTGGGAGAGCGGCTGCCGGACGCAACCTGACCCGCGAGGCCCGGGGTCCTCGGCGCCCGGGTGCGTCCCCTGCGCCCCGGCACCCGCCCCCGGCCGTGACCCGCGGCGGCGGGCCCGGCCACCCGCTCCCGT
>NZ_KL585386.1:119768-122474 GCF_000721935.1 Streptomyces sp. NRRL WC-3549 | reverse complement strand
ACCCGCGGCGGCGGGCCCGGCCACCCGCTCCCGTCGTGGGCGGCCACCGACCGCGCCGGGCCCGGATAGCAGGCCGTCCCGCAAGGCTCCGGGCGTCGGCAGCCGCGGGCGACGCGCACCGGCCCCGAACAGGCGAACAGGACGGGCCGCCGACCCACACTCCGGCTGCAATGGACGGGTGACCGCACCTCCCGACGACTGCCTCGCGCGCAACGAGTGGATCTGCGGCGACTACCTCACCAGCAGGCGCGGCATCCTGATGGACGCCACGATCCAGCACCTCCAGCTGACCGCCGCGTCCGTCCTGATCGGACTCGTCATCGCGCTGCCGCTCGCCCTGGCCGCCCGCCACCGGCGCTGGGCGGCGGCGCCCGTGCTCGGCGTGACGACCGTCCTGTACACCATCCCCTCACTCGCGATGTTCTCGCTGCTGCTCCCGGTGTACGGGCTCTCGGCCGCCCTCGTCGTCGCCGGCCTCGTCCTCTACTCGCTGACCCTGCTCGTACGCAACATCCTCGCCGGGCTGCGCGCCGTACCCGAGGAGACCCGGCAGGCCGCACGCGGCCTGGGGTACGGGCCCCTGCGCCTCCTGCTGACCGTCGAACTGCCCCTCGCCCTGCCCGCCGCCGTGGCCGGACTCCGCATCGCGACCGTCTCCGCCGTCTCGCTGGTCACCGTGGGCGCGATCGTCGGCTTCGGGGGACTGGGCAACCTCATCTACTCCGGCATGAACACCTACTTCAAGGCCCAGGTGCTCACCGCGTCGGTGCTCTGCGTGGTCATCGCCGTCGCCGCCGACCTGCTGCTGCTCGGTGTGCAGCGGCTGCTGACCCCCTGGACGAGGAGAAGCCCGTGACGACCCTCGCCGACACCTGGTCCTGGCTCACCACCTCCGCCCACTGGTACGGTCCCGACGGCGTCTGGGCCCGGCTGGGGCAGCACCTGTTCCTCACGGCCGTCTGTCTGCTGATCAGCTGCGTCCTCGCGCTCCCCGTGGCGCTCGTCCTCGGCCACCTCGGCAAGGGCGGGGCGCTCGCCGTCAACATCTCCAACATCGGCCGGGCCGTCCCCACCTTCGCCGTCCTCGTCCTGCTCCTGCTCACCCCGATCGGCTCGTCCGGGCAGTGGCCGACCGTGATCGCCCTGGTCCTCTTCTCGATCCCCCCGCTGCTGACCAACGCCTATGTGGGGATGCGCGGGGTCGACCCCGACGTCGTACGCGCCGCCCGGGGCATGGGCATGACGGGCGGACAGATGCTGCGCCGGGTCGAACTGCCGCTGGCCCTGCCCCTCGTCCTCACCGGCGTGCGCGTGGCAGCCGTGCAACTCGTCGCCACCGCCACCCTCGCGGCCCTGGTCGGCGGCGGTGGGCTCGGCCGGATCATCACGGCCGGATTCAACCTGGCATCCACCCCGCAGGTCGTCGCCGGAGCCGTCCTGGTCGCCGTGTTCGCTCTTCTGGTGGAGGGGCTGTTCGAAGCGGGACGGCGGCTCGCCCCGGACCGCTTCCGCGACCGGGAGGCGGCGTGAGGAGGCGGTCCCCGGCCGTCCGGTTCCTGCCCGCCCTGCTCCTGCCCGCCCTGCTCCTGCTGTTCACCGCCGCCTGCGCCACCGGGCCCAGCCTGGAGCACCAGGGCGCCGTCACCGCGCCGCCCGGCGACAGCAAGCACCTGACGATCGGCTCCGCCGGCTTCACCGAGAGCGACCTGCTCGCCCAGATGTACGCCCTGCTGCTGGAGCAGGCCGGGTACTCCACACGGATCCTGTCCGTCACCAACCGGGAGATCTACGAACCGGCCCTGGAGAGCGGCCAGATCGACGTCGTCCCGGAGTACGCGGCCACTTTCGCCGACTGGCTGAAGGCCAAGGCCGACGGGGCCGACGCGGAACCGGCCGGCTCGCCGGATCTGGACACCACCATGAAGGCCCTGCGCGCCCTGGCCGCGCCCCGGGGCCTCACGGTGCTCCCGCCCGGCCGGGCCGTCGACCAGAACGCCTTCGCGGTCGCCGCCACCTACGCGGCGAAACACCGCCTCAAGACCCTCGGCGACCTCGGAAGGTCCGGCCTGCCCGTACGGCTGGCGGCCGGGGACGAATGCGTGAAACGCCCCTACTGCGAACCCGGACTGAAGAGGGTGTACGGCATCGACATCACGGCCGTCGACCCGAAAGGGGTCGGCACCACCCAGGCCAAGCAGGCCGTCCAGAACGGTCAGGACCAGATGGTCCTGACCACCACCACCGACGCCACCCTCGACGACTTCGGGCTGGTGCTGCTGGCCGACGACAAGCACCTGCAGAACGCCGACTACCTCGTCCCCGTCGTCAACCGGGCCCGTGCGGGCGGCAGCGGCGTCCGCGACGCCCTGGGCAAGCTCAACACCGTCCTGACCACCGCCGACCTGGCCCGGATGAACGAGCAGGTCGACAGCTGGCGCAGACTCCCCGAGGACGTCGCCCGCACCTACCTGGAGGCGAAGGGGCTCGTCCCGAAGGGCTGACCCCCTGCCGGGCGAGCACGCCGAGCCGGGACGCGATGCGCTCGCGGTCCCCGACCCCGTCGGCGGTCAGCACCCGGGAGCGCCGGGCCAGGGGCGAGTCGGAGCGGGTAGGAGACGGGTGGGAGTTCGGACTCACCGCCTCCAGGCGGCGGCGCACAGCGCGCGGTCCACCTCCTCGGTGTAGCGGGCGGCACCGAGCCACGCG
>NZ_KL585386.1:116505-119560 GCF_000721935.1 Streptomyces sp. NRRL WC-3549 | reverse complement strand
GGCTTCTGTCGGCGGCGTCGCCGCTGCCGGGGAAGGCGAGTACCCGCCGGCCACCGGATACCGCCTGGTGGACGCGCCGGCGCAGCAGATGCAGGGGAGCCCCGTCGTCCTCGAGCACTCCGGGCGGGCCGGCCACGGGGGCTTTGACGGGGAGATCGGCCTGCTGGAGCCGGTCCAGGCCCATGTCCACGCGGCTGCCCGGACGTGTCGGGTGGCCGGACGCCAGGAGCAGGGCGCGCGGGTGCGGCGCCGGACCGAGACGGGCGATCACCCTCAGGCGGATGCCCGGGGCGGACGCCAGACGCCGGAGGTTGTCCCGGTGGGGGAGCGCCGGATCGTCGTGGGCGGCGGCCAGTCGGACCGTCAGCCCGTCGCAGTCCACGAGCAGGACGCCGCCCGCGGCCTCCCGCGCCGTGCCGAGGACGGTGACGTCCAGGAAGAGCAGTTCCGGCCCGTCGCCGTCCAGCGCACGCGCGACCTGGCCGGCGACGGGTACGGCCCAGAGCCGGTCGAGGGGCGGCTCGCTCCAGCCGGCGCCGGCGGCACGCACCGCCCGGGACGCGGCCCCCGCGCCGAGCCGTCCGGCCGGGGAGAGCGTCGCACCGGACACCACGAGCCCGGCGCGGGACAACTCACGGTGCGTCAGGGAGGCGTCGCCGATGCGTACGGCTCGGTCCGCGGCGCCCGTCGCCCTCCCGACGCCGCCCGGGGCCACGTCGGACACCGAGCACAGGCGCCCGTCGGCGTCGGCGGTCCAGGTCACGGCCCCCGCATATCCGGTGGCCGTCAGGACGGGCTCGCAGAAGAGCCCGTACAGGCGCAGCGAGCCGTTCATGTGTATAAGAGACAGGGGCCGTCAGCTCCGTGCCGGTGGCCGACCGCACCCGGGCGGCCACGGCCAGGGTGTCGCGGAGCGCGGAGACGAGGTCGGTGAGGCGGTAGGCCGGGTCGGAACCGCGGGCCGCCCGCAACGCGTTGACGACGGAGACCGCCGAGGCCGCGGGCCGGGCCAGTCCTGCCAGCCGGGCGGTGTGAGCGGCCCGCAGCAACGCCGCCTGGACCACGGCGCCGGAGCCGTCCGTACCCGCCTCCAGCACCGCGGCCGCGGCATCGTACAGGGCACCCGCGGCCGTACGTTCCGCAGCCGTGGCCGTGTCGGTGTCCACGGGTTCCCGGTGCGCCGTCCTCGCCGTGCCGGGCTCCGTCATGGGGTTCCGCGCTGCGGCGGCTGCGGCGGTGGTGCCGCCGCCCGGGGCCGGGGGTACGCGCGGCGGGACATCGGCCGTCGGGGCGTCCGCGTCGACGGCGGCGTCGGCCTCGGAAGGGGAAGGGGCGTCGGTGTCGCCGTCGGCCGGTGCGGCGATCGGCGCGGCGGATGCCGCGGCTGCGCGGTGCAGGCATGCCGGTGCCAGCAGGCAGCCGCAGACGATCGCGTCGGCGCCGCGCACGGTGCCGTCCAGGGCGTGGAGTTCGAGGAGGGTCGTGTCGTCGAGGGCGACACGTACCGTGCAGCCGTCCCGCACGACGGGCCGGCCGGCCAGCTTCGCGATGCCGGAGTCCAGCCGTTTACGCAGCCGGGGCGGGAGCGCCGCGACCAGTTCGGCGGTCACCGACGGGTCGACCGGCGGAAACGTCGTGTTCAAGAGATCTTCTCCCCTACCCAGCGGGCGAGTTCGAGCGGGCTGAGAGCCGCCACGGGCATCCCCGCGGCGACCAGCTGCGCCGCGATGCCGGTGGAGTAGCGGGGGCGGCCCGCGTCGTCGAGGCTCGCACAGCCCAGAACATGGCAACCCGCGCCGACAAGGGCGCGTACCTCGGCGAGCAGACCACCGACCGGATAGCCCTCCTCGAAGTCGCTGACGACCACGACGAGTGTGCGGGACGGCACCGTGACCAGTTCGCGGGCGTGGCGGAGTCCCGCCGCGATGTGGGTGCCACCGCCGACACTGACCTCCAGCAGCAGCGACAGGGGGTCCCGCACATGGCCGGTGAGGTCGATGACCTCGGTCGAGAAGGCCAGGAAGTGCGTGGAGAGGGTCGGCACCCCCGCCAGCACCGACGCGGTGAGCGCGGCCCAGATGGTGGAGGGTTCCATGGACCCCGAGACGTCGGTCACCAGGACCAGGCGCCAGTCCGCCGCGCGGCGGGCGCGGGTGCGGAAGACCGGGTGTTCGGGGATCACCGTCACCGTGCCGTCCGGCCCGCGCCGCGCCGTCGCCAGGTTGGCCCGAAGCGTCCGGGGCAGGTCGAGACCGCCACCGGGCCGCCGGCTCGGACGGGGCAGCACCGTACCGTGCAAGGCGGGGCGCAGCCGCGTCGCCAGTTGCCGGGTCAGCGCCTCGACCAGCCGGCCGACGAGCGGGCGCAGCGCGGCGAGCCTGGCCTCGGGCAGTCCCCCGGCGTGCCGGAGCACGGAGCGCAGCAGGTCGACGGAGGGCCGGACCCGGTCCGAGTCGAGTACGGCGAGTACGTCCCGAGATGTGTATAAGAGACAGGGCCCGAACAGGGCGGCCAGCTCCTCGGACCACTCCCGTACGCCGGGGTAGGGCGCCTCTCGGCCGCCGCCCCGTCCCGCGCCCGGCAGGTCTCCTCTGCTGCCCTCGCCACGTCCGCTGCCGTACAGCTCGTCCAGCGCGGTCGCCAAGGGGGCGCATGGAGCGGGGAGCCGGTCGGTACGTCGTCCCAGGACCAGCCGCCAGCGGTCCGCGGGCCCGATGCGCCGGCCGGCGCCCGGGGTGCGGTCATGGTCGCCGCCACCACCGGTGGCCGGGGTGGTGACGGATCCGCGGTCCGTGCCGCAGGGGCCCGGTGGGAGGAGGCCCAGCGCCAGCAGCGTCTCGCGGGCCGCGAGGTCCGCCGCGGTCCAGGCGGCCAGGGCGACCGGATCGAGGCTTCCCGTGTCGGCCACGCGGTCCTCGCCCAGGCGCTCCTCGACGGTGTCGAGGAGACGGTCGCGAGCCGCGGGACTGAGCGCGTCGAAGCCGCCCCGGAGCGCCGGAAGCCGGTCGAGGTAGTCCCGGTCGGACATGCCGGACACCTGTCTCTTATACACATC
>NZ_KL585386.1:112328-116297 GCF_000721935.1 Streptomyces sp. NRRL WC-3549 | reverse complement strand
GGGCGGGCGCCGCCGACTCCAGCAGCGGGCCCGCCGCGCTCAGCAGACCGGTGAGCCGGGCGGTGAGCGCCGACCGGGACGAGGGGTCGCACGCCGTGTCCAGCCAGGAAGCGACCCGGCGGCCCAGCTCGCCGGCCTCCGCGTGACCCAGCAGCACCCGCACTCGGCGAGCCGCACGCCGCCCACGAGGTCCGCCCGGTGGGCGAGTTCGAGCAGGGCGTGGGCGTCGGCGGGGTCCTCGGCGCCGGCCAGGCCGTCCACCTGGCGCACGGCGGCGGCCGTGAGCGACTCGGCCACGGTGTTCATCCGGTGGAGAGCGTCCTCGTCGGTCTCCGCTCCCGGGAAGTGACCCGCCCGCAACCGGTCCAGCAGGGCCAGTCCGGCCAGCAGTTCGGGCAGGGTGCCCGAGGGCGGAAGCACGTCGGCGGCGTCGTCCAGCCGTTCGGCGGTGAGCGCCGGCAGACCGCACTCGGCGGCCTGCTCCAGACCGTCGAGTGTCTGCGCGGCCGTGGGTCCGCCTTCCGCGCACTCGGCATGCCTCCGCTCGCGCAGGACGCCTTCGGCCGCCTGGGCGGCCGTGATGCCACGGACACCGGCGGCGGTCAGCATGGCCGCGGTGGCCGGGGTCCAGCGCACCTCCCAGCGCGAGGTGAGGGCATCCGCCCCGCCCGTCCCGACGACCTTCTTCGCCTCGGCGTAGGGCACACCGCACACGGTCAGCCGGCGCAGCAGCAGCTCGCGGCTCCGGTCCAGGTCGGACCGGAGCGGGTCCAGCCGCAGGTCACGCGCCGAGCCCGGGCCGGAGTCCATCGGCCCGGGCAGACCCAGCGAGGCGAGCTCCGCCTCCACCGCGGGACCCAGACCGCTGCGCGGCGCGTCCGGCGAAGGGCGCCCGACGCGTGTGCCGACCAGAACCCTCTCCATCGCGCGGGCGACGGCCCGTCCCCGGCCGTAGGGCTCGCCTTGGACCAGCACCGTCTGGACCGCCTCGACCAGTTCGCCCCGGCCGGCCGCGGGCAGTCCCCGCAGCCGGGCCAGGTCCCCTGCGAGACGGGTGACCTCCCGGGCGTCGGGCGGGCCCGACGGATGGCCGGTCGCCCGCAGTTCGGCGCAGATCCGCACGGCGGTACGCGTCAACGCCTCCTCCAGCGCGGCCGGATCGCCTGCCGCTTCCAGGACCAGGTGCTGCCACTCCGGGTCCCGGATGCCCGCCGGATAGCCGGAACGCTCGTCCAGGAGGGCGTAGGTGTACGGGATGAGGGACGTCGTCCACCCCGGGCCGCCGGGCCCGGCACCGCGCGCCCCCGCGCCGTTGGACGCGGCTCCCCCCGCCCCCGCACCGTTGGGCTCGCCCCCGTACGCCTCCGCGCCATCGGGCCGGGCCGCGAGCACCGCTCCACCGGGTCCGGCGCCCCACGTCCCCGCGTCGTCGGCCCCGGCCGGGAACGCCCCCGGCGGAGCCGCGACCAGCGCGGGCGCGTGGAAGGCGCCCACCACCAGGGCGGCCCGCGCACCGTCGGCGGTCGCGGCGTCCAGGCAGGACCGCATCCACCGCTCACGCCGCAGGTCCAGCTCGGCGAGCCCTCCCGATGCGGCGGCGTCCACCCGGAGCGCCCACCCGGTGAGCAGAGCCGCCCTGCGCAGCTCTTCCGGCGCCGACCCCGGCGCCCCGGCCTCCACCAGCCGGTCCCACAGATCGTCGCCGGGGCGGCCGGTGAGGCCGGTGCGCAGGGCTGCGGCCAGTCCGGCGGCGGGAGCCCCGACCCGCTCGCCTCCCTCTCGCACCGGTCCCGGTCCGCGCGTGCTGTCCACCCCGCCGGCCCGGTCGGCCAACGGCAGATCGCAGGCGACCACGCGTACCCCCCGCCGTGCGGCCCAGCGGACCGCCGCCAACTCGGGGGAGAAGTCGGCGAACGGATAGAACGCGGGCCCCCCGCCGACCGCGGGAGCCGCGGCCAGCGCGACCGGGGCCCGCGTTGCCTCGTGCGCGAGCCAGGGCAGCCACTCCTGGAATTCCGTGGGGAGTTCGACCAGCAGCACGTCCGGCTCCGCCTCGTCGAGAAGCGCCGGGACCACCGCGGCCAGGGACGGCGCGTGGTGCCGTACGCCGACGAGGTACGGGGCCGCCGGGCCGGTCAGCGCGGCGAGGGCCGCTTCGGGCGAAAGAGGGGCGCGGGACACGGCGGTCAGCCCTCCAGGACCGTGCGCAGGTCCCACAGGGTGCGCCAGGTGGCGGCACCCTGCTCGGCCCGGCGCCGCACCGGCCCGTCCCAGTACCCGCGCAGCCGGGCGGCGTCGGCCGGGTCGTCCTTGCGCACCACGCCCAGCAGATGGCCGGGCAGCAGCTCCAGCACGTCCCGGTCGCCGGGGAAGTACGCCGCCGCGAGACCCAGCGCCCCGGCCACGGAGACGGCCTCCGCGGTGCTCATCACCGTCGACGGACGCTCGACCTCCCATCCCTCGGCCGACCGTCCCTCCCGCAGATCACGGAACGCGGTCACCAGGGCCTCCAGGACGGCGTCGTCCACCCGGAAGGCCGCCCCCGCCCGCTCCACGGACGCCCGGGCCTGGGAGCGCACCAGCGCGGTCTCGGCGTCGAGGTCCGGGATGGGGCCCACGGTCTCGAAGTTGAAGCGGCGCTTGAGCGCGGCGGACATCTCGGACACGCCCTTGTCGCGCAGGTTGGCGGTGGCGACGAGATTGAACCCCGGAGCGGCGTGCGCCAGCGCGTCGGCGGAACCCGACAGCTCGGGGACGGCGATACGGCGCTCGGACAGCAGCGACACGAGGGAGTCCTGCACCTCGGGCAGGCACCGGGTGACCTCCTCGACGCGGGCTATCGCGCCCCGGCTCATCGCCGTGAGTACCGGGGACGGCACCAGCGCCTCCCGACTCGGCCCCTGAGCCAGCAGGAGGGCGTAGTTCCAGCCGTACTTGAGCTGGTCCTCGGTGGTACCCGCCGTGCCCTGCACCACCAGCCCGCTCGTGCCGCAGACGGCGGCGGACAGCAGCTCGGAGAGCATCGACTTGGCGGTGCCGGGCTCGCCCACGAGCAGCAGACCGCGCTCACCGGCGAGCGTGACGACGCACCGTTCGACCAGCGCGCGGTCACCGACGAACTTGCCCTCCACCACGAGGCGGCGGGGCACTCCCGCGGGGGCTTCGGCGTCGTCGGGCAGTTTGAGCGCCCGGCCGTCGCTGCCCATGACGAAGGTGACGACGGCGCGGGGGGTGAGGTGCCAGGCGGGCGGGCGCGGCCCGGTGTCGTACGCGGCGAGGAAGGCCAGTTCGGTGGAGTGGCGGTCCTCGGGAGGCACGATCTGCCGGGTCGCGTCGGCAGCGAGGGCGGTGGTCATCGGCGGGGGCCCTTCAGGGTGGTACGGAGATGTGTCCTGGTGATGGTCGGCGGTGCCGGACAGGGGCCCGGCCCGCGGCCCGGCCGGGGCTCTCATCGGCGGCCCTCCCGGGTGGCACGGGTGGTGAGCTGCTCGTACGCGGGCGCGTCCTGGGCGCACACCCGCTCCCAGGCCCGCCGGAAGAGCTCGGCCACGGGTATCCGGGGCACGGACCGCAGGTGCGGCGAGACGGTGTAGAGCCCCTCCTTCCAGATCTCCACCGGCAGCGCGGGGGACTTGAGGTCGAGCCAGCCGCCGGGCAGGAAGAGACTGCGGCCGGCGCGCGAACGCTTCGCCTCGACGACCAGGTCGGTCGCGGCCAGTGCGGCACGGGCCTTCTTGGTCCGCGACGGTTTCCACCCCGTCCACCGGGCGTGGTTGCGGTCCGTCGGGTCCGGCAGCGCCAGCAGTTGGAGGTAGAGAACGGCCGCGTCCTCGCCCAGCCCGTGTGCCTCGGCGACCTCGGCGACGAGACCGGGCACGCTCACCGCGGGGTCCTGCGCGTACCCTGCCGGCCCCCCGGCTCCCGCCGCGACCGCCCGGGCGAGATCGTCGCCCAGGACGGCGCGGACGG
>NZ_KL585386.1:111352-112163 GCF_000721935.1 Streptomyces sp. NRRL WC-3549 | reverse complement strand
AGACGGCGCGGACGGCCGCCGGTCCACCGGCAGGCCCGGCGCCCGTCAGACCCTCGATGAGCCCCAAGACCGAGTCGTCGGGGCCGGTGAGCCCGGCCGGACGGACCAGGACGGTCTCGGCGTCGCGGAACCAGGGCCGCAGGACGAGGGCGTCTCCGACCCGGGTGAAGCCCTGCGCGTCGGCCCCTCCCGTGGCCGGCATCCCGTACGCCTTGCGGATCTCGGCGGCGGTCGGGCGGCCCTGTTCCGTCCAATCCGCGGAGAGGCTCAGCAGCAGCTCCGGGTCGGCCAGGCGGCGGCGCAGTGCGGCCAGACCGTCCGGCAGCGCCGCGCGCAGCGGATGTCCGAACGGCAGGACGTAGGCCAGCGTGGCCAGGGCGCCGACGGCATGCTGCACGGTGTACGGACCGGGCACGGCCGAGGGGTCCTCGGCGACCAGGTCGCCGTCCTTGTCGGGCCGCTGCACCGTGGTGCGGGCGAGCCAGGGCGTGTGCCGTGGGTTGAGCACCGCTTCCGCGGCACCGGAGCTCGTCTCGGCGAGCTGCCCGACGAGGTCCTCCGGCAGACGGACCAGGTGCCCGAGCCGCTCCGCCCACACCGGCCCCGCCGCCGCCGTGTCCGGGCCGGACGTCCACAGGTCGTCGGGGTCGGCGGGCAGCAGGGCCCCGACGAGCGCCTGCCGGTCCTCGGCGTCGACCGAGGCCAGCATGGCGTTGCCGGCGTCGAGCTGACGCTGCTTCATGCCGATGGCCCCGAGCTCCGGAGCGGCGGGCCGGTACGGCTCGGCGGCGAGCAGCACGGTGGCCTGCAG
>NZ_KL585386.1:109869-111143 GCF_000721935.1 Streptomyces sp. NRRL WC-3549 | reverse complement strand
GCGAGCAGCACGGTGGCCTGCAGCGGGCCGAGCCCGCCGTGAGACGCGGCCTCGAACGCCTGGACGGCCTCGGGCCGCCAGGGTGCGGCGCCCTTGTCCCGGACGAGCCGCACGACTCTCCCGAGGTGTTCGGAGCTGATCGCCGGGGCGTACCGGACCTCCCGGTCCAGCGTGAAGTGCGCGACGGAGCCGAAGGCGCCGGACGGATCGTGGTCCATCGCGAGCCAGTTGACCCGCTTCCGCTCCGCGTCGACGTTCTGGCAGCCCAGCACGACCACGGTGCGGTTGCCGTGGCGCAGCACCTGGCCCGTGCGCTGTTGTTTGTCGTGCGGCTCGCCCAGTACGACCTCGCGCAGCACGCCCGTGGGCCTGGCCAGCGGACCCTCCAGAACCGCCTCCAGCAGCAGGAGCAGCCCTTCGCGCCGGGCGTCGTCCAGGCAGGGTGAGGCGGCCCGGTAGGCGAGCGGCCGCAGCGCGGACAGGACATCCGTCCACCCCATGCCGATGCCGGGGATCGTGTACTCCTCGCTGCGCCAGCCGTCCCCCAGGACCGCCGGACGGCCGACGCCCGGCAGGGGCTTACCGGTGGCGGGTTCCCCGGTCAGCACGTGGTTCACCGCCCGGATCTGACGCAGCACGCTCCACCGGTCGGTGCCCCACCAGCCACGCAGATCGGCGATGCGGGCGGTGGCGTCGTGCAGCAGACGGTCCTCGCCGTGCTCGGGGGCGTAGTCGGCGAACATGCCCGCCGTCCGGGACGAAGGCCGTGGCCGCTCCACCGGCGGCGCCGCGAAGGCGGTCGCCGAGTCGGTGAGGCTCAGAGCGGAGCGGACGAGGGAGGTGACACCGGTCAGCAGCGGGCCGGTGAGCTGTGGCAGGATCCGGGCCGCGGCGCCCAGGGCCACCTTGTCCGCGGGCGGGACGGCGGACTTGGCGGCTTGGTCCGATCCCGCACGGGCCAGTTCCTCCTGCCGCTCGGCCAGGGCCTTCGCCACGACCCGCAGCAACTCGTCGGCCTGCTCGTCGGTGAGGGCACGCAGCACGGCCGAGCCCTGTTCGTCGCGGGGGCGCAGCGCGTGCCAGAACGCGACCGGCGGCACGAACCGGGTACCGGCGGCGAACTCCCCGCCGCGTTCGCACGGTGTGAACCGGCCGAGGAGTCCGGCGGCGGAGCTCTCGCCCTCGGCGAACAGGGCGATGTGCGGGTGCGTCCGCACGGCCGACGGCGCGGCTCCGCCGGGCATCCGCAGCGCACCCAGCGGTATGCCCGGGAG
>NZ_KL585386.1:108331-109646 GCF_000721935.1 Streptomyces sp. NRRL WC-3549 | reverse complement strand
ACCCAGCGGTATGCCCGGGAGACGGCCGCCGACGTCCGCGCGCAGGGTGACCGTCCGGCCGTCGGGTGTCCCGGCCGTCATCAGGGTCTCGGCGCCCTCGCCCTGCCGGCGGACCCAGCGGCCGAGCACCGTCCCGTCCGTGCCGAACGGGGTGGACTCCAGGCCCGGTTGCAGAGGCAGAGCCTCGCAGGAGCCCGTGAGCAGCGTGGTGTCCTCCAGGACGCCGGAGCGCAGCAGGGCGGGTAGGGACGCGCGGCCGTGGCCGCCGGTGGCGGGGTCGTACTCCAGCCACAGGGTCTGCCGGCCCTGCTTGCCCTGGCGCCAGTACGTGGTTCCGTCGCCGAGGACGGCGCGGCGCGGTGGCAGTTCGGTGTCGCCGGCGTGCAGCACGCGGCCGCCGGTGGCACGACCGCCGCCGGGCAGCGGTACCGAGGTGGTGTCCACGTCGTGCCCCGACCACCAACCGGGCAACTGCTCGCCCCCGAGGGGGAACACCTCCGAGGGGCGGGCGGACCAGTAGGCCGACTGCTTGTCGCCCTTCCGCCACATCACCAGCAGTTCCCCGTCCACGTAGCGGAAACGCGGGCGCTGCCAGCGGTCGAGACCGTCCGGCAGGTGCAGGTCGTGTTCGAGCAGCACCTCCTCGGGGCCGACGACGACCGCCTTGCCGCGACGGGCCAGGATCAGCGCGGGCCAGGACTCATGGACGGACAGCGCGTCGTCCTCGTTCCTCCTGGCCTCGGCGTCCAGCAGGGAAAGGCCCTTCTCCAGGGCGGGCCAGCCCAGCTCGTCCAGGATGCCGGCACGCAGCGTGCGGCCGAGCAGCGGTGCGAGCCGGTGTCCTGCGGTCCTGGCGACGGCGTCCGGGGCGATTTGGTCGGCGACCGCCCGGAAGGGGCGCAGCCGCCCGAACGCCTCACGTGCGCCGGGCAGACCGACCGCGCGGGTGAACTCCTCGGCAGCCTCCTCCAGCCACGCCCGTGCGACGTCCCGGAGCACGGGATGGGCGGCGAGTGCCGTCAGGATGCGGCCCGATGTCCGGTTCCCGGTCCCCAGGGCACCGACGGCCCCGTGCAGCAGTCCCCGGAAGCGCGGGTCGGCGCCGATGGCCACCAGATCGCGCCGGACGGGTGGCGCGGTGTCGAGGAGCCAGTGGTCGAGCGCCAGAGAGACGTTCGCACCGGGTGCCGGGAGTGTCAGCGCGATGCCCTCCGCCACGCACAGGTCCAGCAGGTCGAGATCGGCCCCCGCGTGCCAGCGGCCGGTGAACAGATCGACGGGCTTCCCGGCGGCGCGCAGCCGCGGGGCCATCCGC
>NZ_KL585386.1:107892-108126 GCF_000721935.1 Streptomyces sp. NRRL WC-3549 | reverse complement strand
GGCCGGGACCAGGACGAGCCGTGCTTGCGGTGTAGCGCCCAACGGCTCAGCCAGTCCGCGGCGTCCACTCCCTGCCCCTCGCCGGTCTCCGAGGTGAGCAGAGTCTCCGCGCCGCTTTCCGCCAGCACCGCCAGCCAGAACTCGTCGTCCTTCACGGTCCGGCCGAGTTCCGTCGGCATGATCTCCAGCAGGCGGGCCCGCACGGCCGGCCGGTGCTCGGCCAGGACCGCGAGC
>NZ_KL585386.1:104886-107654 GCF_000721935.1 Streptomyces sp. NRRL WC-3549 | reverse complement strand
GGGAGCCTGGACCGGTAGGCGGCCCAGAAGGAGGCCGGGGCGCGGACGGCGGCGGGCGAGGCCAACAGGTCGGCGACGAGGGCGCACTCCTCGGCCACGCGGTCCGCACCGGCGGCCTTGATCAGCCCGCGGGCGTCCTGCGGCAGTGACGCGTACGGGGGCATGCCCGCGGCACAGCGCTCCACGATCAACTGCCGGAACTGCGTCCACGCCGCGGCCGGGTCGAGTCGGCGGGAGAGGTCTCTCACGTACTCCTTGAGCGCCTTGACCGTCAGCGCCCCGGCGAACGCGAACTCCAGGAAGACCGCGCGCTGCCGCTCCTCGTCCACCGCCAGGGCGTGCACGCGTTCGGCCTCGCGGGCCTTGCCGAAGAAGGCCGAGGCGTACGTGGTGTTCTCGTACCGGAGGAAGACGCGGGCCGCCTGCTCGTAGAACGTGGGCAGGAAGTGGGGAACGGCCCGGCCGAGCCGCGCACCGAGCTCCTCGAAGCCCTCCTTGGCGCTGCCCGGACGGGTCTTGGCCTGGCGGGCGAGCCGCTCGACGTCCTTGACCAGGGCCAGTGCGTGGTGCCCGTTGGCCGGGTCGTTGACCAGCGCCCACGCGGGGAAGCCGAGGGTCTCCCGGCGCACCTGCCCGACCTCCGGCGTCTCCGGTTCGCGGGCCAGGCCCAGGAACTCCAGCGCCAGGTCCTCCGCCTCACCGAGGGTGCCGGGCACCAGCCGCACCACCCGCCGGCCGTCCAGCGCGGGATGGCCGTAGGACCGGGCGGTCAGGGTGTCGGCGTCCTCGCGCGTGGTGGTACCGGGGAGCAGTACGGCACCCGCTTCCAGCAGCGCGGCCGCGGTGGTGTCCTCGTACGTCGTGCTCATGCCGCCCGCTCCTCGTCCTCGACGTCCCGCCCGGCGTACAGGGCGGCGGCCATCCGCATGCCCTCCGACCACGCCACGGGTCCCACCTGGCCGATCTCCAGCGCGCGGCCCGTGGGGCCGGCCCATGTCAGCGGGCCGGTCTCGGTCTCCTCGTAGCCGTCGTAGTCGCCGATCCACACGCGCGCCTCGGCGGTGCTTCCTTCCTCCAGCACGGAACACACGGCGTGCCCGCCGCGCACCCGGTAGCCCAGCTGGGTCGCCCTGCCGTGCAGGAAGCGCAGTTCCTTGAACGAGCCGCCCGCGTACTCCTCGACCTGGGTGCTCCGGGCGTCCACGGCCGCCGGACGGTGCCACACCTCACGGAAGAGCTGCCGGGCCCGCTGCTCGACGCCGAGTTCGACGGCGAACTCCCGCAAGTCCTCCAGATCGTCGAGGAGTACGGGGTGGGGGACGCGCAGGACGTCGGGTGCCGTACGGACCGTGTCGCCGTCGAGGTCCACCAGGCCGAGGCCGTGCTCGGGGTCCGCGTCCCGGAGGAAGCCCGCGACCTCCCCGTCGGGCCCGGTGACCACGACGTCGCGCAGGGCGGCCTGCCAGGCGGGGTCCGGCCAGACACGCGTCACCACGGCCCGTGGCACCGGCAGTGACCGCACCATCCACCGCTCCACGTCGGCCAGGCACTGCTGTTCGTGCCGCTCGAGCCACTCGGCGAGCTGCCGCAGCCCGACGACAGCAGGATCGTCCGTGAGCTTGGCCGGAACGGACTTCAGCCGCCGCCCGGCCGCGTTGCGGCACACGACCCTGCCGTCGTCGAGGGCGATCTCGTAAGCGCCCGCCGTCACCCACCCCATGAGTGCCTCCCCGCACCTTGGTGATCAAGTGACAGGAACTCTAAGTGGGACCACTGACATCGACTGGCAAGCGCCGCTCAGCTGACGCGCCCGTTCGCACGGGCCGTCTCAGGCGTCCGACACCGAGTCGAACGAGACCTCGTCCCGGCCTACTCCGCGCGCGTCGGCGTCGACCGACCGCCGGAGCGCCTCGTGCAGCTTCGCCGGGGTGAGGACGCCGAGGAAGCGCGCCCCGTCGAGCACCGCCACCCAGCCGGCATCGTGCTGGAGCATCTCGCTGAAGGCCTGCTTCAGCGGGGCGCCGACGGGCACCCACGCGTCCATGCGCCGGGCCAGGTCGCCCACCGTCCCACGTGCCCCGGCGCCGCGCAGGGTCTCGGTGCCCACCCAGCCGTGCAGATCCCCCTCACCGTTGAGGACGACGGCCCAGCGCGCCCCCAGGCCGGCCAGCCGCGCCGCGGCCGCCTCCGCCCGCTCACCCAGGTGCGCGGTCGGCGGCTCCTCCAGGTCCTCGGGTTCGATCGAGGTGACCGAGAGCCGCTTGAGGCCGCGGTCGGCACCGACGAACCGGGCCACGTACGGTGTCGCCGGCGTGCCGAGGACCGCGCCCGGCCGGTCGTACTGCTCGATGCGCCCCTTTCCGTACACCGCGATCCGGTCGCCCATCCGGACCGCTTCCTCGATGTCGTGCGTCACGAGCAGGACGGTCTTGCGGACCGCGGACTGCAGCTTGAGGAACTCGTTCTGCAGACGCTCGCGCACCATCGGGTCCACCGCCCCGAACGGCTCGTCCATCAACAGCACCGGCGGATCCGCGGCCAGCGCGCGGGCCACCCCCACCCGCTGCCGCTCCCCGCCGGAGAGCTGGGCGGGGTAGCGCGGACCGTACGTCTTCGGGTCCAGGCCCACCAGGTCCAGCAGCTCCGCCGCCCGCCGCCTGGCCCGTTCGCGCTTCCAGCCGACCAGGGACGGCACGGTCGCGGTGTTGTCGAGCACGGTCCGGTGCGGGAACAGGCCGACCTGCTGGATCACATAGCCGATACGGCGG
>NZ_KL585386.1:102367-104638 GCF_000721935.1 Streptomyces sp. NRRL WC-3549 | reverse complement strand
ACACCGGGTCGATCGTGGAGATGTCCTCGCCGTCCACCAGGATCCGGCCCGACGTCGGCTCGATCAGCCGGTTGACCATCATCATCGTGGTCGTCTTCCCGCAGCCCGACGGCCCGACGAGCGTGACCAGCTCGCCCTTCCCGACCTCGAAGCTCAGCCCGTCGACCGCGGTGGTCCCGTCCGGGTAGACCTTGCCGACCTGCTCGAACCGGATCATGTGAGCACGGTAGGAGCCGCCGGGGCCCCCTGCACACGGGCCGGGACCGACCGGGTCACAGCGGTGTGCTGAACTGTCCGGGAAGCATCGGAAACAGGAGCCCCCTTGAACAGCTACCGCCATCCCGGCCTCGTCCTCACCGACCATCGGTTCACGGTCCCGCTCGACCACGACGAACCGGACGGCGAGGCGATCGAGGTGTTCGCCCGGGAAGCCGTGGCCGCGTCCAGGGCGGACCAGGACCTGCCCTGGCTGGTCTATCTGGAGGGCGGCCCCGGATTCGGCGCCCGACGCTTCGTCGGCACCGAGGCCTGGCTCGGCCGGGCGGTCCGGGACTTCCGGGTGCTGCTCCTGGACCAGCGCGGGACCGGGCTGTCCACCCCGGCCAACCGACAGACCCTCCCCCTGCGCGGCGGCCCCCGGGAGCAGGCCGACTACCTGGCCCACTTCCGTGCGGACAGCATCGTCCGCGACTGCGAGCTGATCCGCCCGCAGCTCACCGGCGGCGCGCCCTGGACTGTCCTGGGGCAGTCCTTCGGCGGCTTCTGCGCGGTCCGGTACCTCTCAGCCGCCCCTGAGGGCCTGGAGCAGGTCCTGATCACCGGCGGACTGCCCTCCCTGGACGCGCACGCCGACGACGTCTACCGGGCCGCGTACCCCAGGATCGAGCGCAAGGTCGCCGCGCACTACGCCCGTTACCCGCAGGACGTCGAGCGGGCCCGCGCGATCACCGCGTACCTCGCCGAGCACCGGCCCGAGAGCGCGGGTCACCACCTGACGCCCGAGGGCTTCCAGTCGCTCGGCATCATGCTCGGCGGCGGTACCGGCAGCCACCAGCTCCACCACCTCCTGGAGAACGCCTTCGTCACCGGGCCGCGCGGCACCGAGCTCTCCGACGCCTTCCAGGAGGCCATGCGTACGGCCACCTCGTTCGCCGGCCACCCGTTGTACGCCCTGATGCACGAGGCGATCTACGGGCAGGGCGGGCGGCCCACCGACTGGTCCGCCGAACGCGTCCGCGCCGAGTTCCCGCAGTTCGACGCGGCCGATGCGCTCGCGGGCGACAGGCCTGTCCTGTTCACCGGGGAGAGCATCCATCCCTGGCATTTCGAGACCGACCCCGCCCTGCGCCCGCTGCGTGAGACGGCCGACCTCCTCGCCGCCCGCGGCGACTGGCCCGCTCTGTACGACACCGCGCGGCTGGCGGCCAACGAGGTGCCCGTGGCCGCGGCCGTCTACCACGACGACATGTACGTGGACACCGCTCACGCGCTGAGCACCGCGGCCTCGATCCGTGGTCTCCGCACCTGGGTGACCAGTGAGTTCGAGCACGACGGGCTGCGCGCGGGCGGTCCTCACGTGCTGGACCGGCTGCTCGCTCTCGTGCGGGGCGAGAGCGACCGGTAGCGCCGGGGCGCCTTCCGCCGCCCCGGCGGGAGGTCAGCGCTGGAGGGCGTCCAGCGTGGCGTCCAGGTCCGCCGCGCTGTGCGCAGCGCGGTTGTACGGAAGCTTCGACAGGGCCGCCGCCATGCCGCAGGTGTTGCTCACCGCGGAGTAGACCAGCCCCGCGCCGACGCCCGCCGACAGCCAGCGGGCGGCGGGCAGCCGCCGTCCGACCAGCAGACCGGCCACCACCAGCGACGACCAGCCGACCGGCCACCACCAGCGACCCGGCCGCCAGCCGCACCTGGCGCTCCATCGGCCATGTCGCCCGGGCGCCTTCCGGCCGGTCCAGACCGTGCCCGTCGCTCTCCCAGGCGGACGTCCCGCCGGCCAGCGTGGCGGCCTCGATGTCGGCGTCGGCGAGGATCTCGCAGGCCCGGGTGGAGCGCACGCCGGAGGCGCACACCACCAGCAGGGGGCCGCGGGCCGATGCGGACTTCAGGGCGGGCACCGCCTCCGGGAGGCGGTCGAGCGGGACGTTCAGGGCGCCGGGCACATGCCCGGAGGCGTACTCGCCGGGCGCCCGCACGTCGATGACGGTGAGCTCCTCCAGGCGTGCGGCGGCCTGGGCGGGGGAGAGGGCGGCGGGGCTTGTCACGAGCGGGTTCCTT
>NZ_KL585386.1:99443-102197 GCF_000721935.1 Streptomyces sp. NRRL WC-3549 | reverse complement strand
CGCCCCGGACCTTCAACAATACCCCCAGGGGTATAAATCCCCGGCGTCTGCCTGTTCGGCGGCCGACCGGGGCACTCCGGATCCCCTGCCCGGTTCCGCCTCCGGGATGCGGTGCCGGCCCCCGATAGCCTGCCGGGTATGACGCAGCAGCTGGAACCGATGCCCGCCGACTGGCAGCGGGCCCTGGCGGTCGTGGCCCATCCCGACGATCTGGAGTACGGCTGCGCGGCGGCCGTCGCGGGCTGGACCGACGAGGGCCGCGAGGTCACCTACCTCCTGGCGAGCAGGGGGGAGGCCGGAATCGACACCATCCCCCCGGAGGAATGCGCGCCCTTGCGGGAGCGGGAACAACGGGCGAGCGCCGCCGTTGTCGGCGTCCACGCCGTGGAGTTCCTCGACCACCGAGACGGGGTGATCGAGTACGGTACGGCGCTGCGCCGTGACATCGCGGCGGCGATCCGCCGGCACCGGCCCGAACTGGTCATCACCCTCAACCACCGGGACACCTGGGGCGGCGCCGCCTGGAACACCCCCGACCACCGGGCGGTCGGCCGCGCCACCCTGGACGCCGCAGGCGACGCCGGCAACCGGTGGATCTTCCCCGAGCTGACCGAGCGGGGGCAGGCGCCCTGGGACGGCGTGCGCTGGGTCGCCGTCGCGGGCACCGACCGGCCCACCCACGCGGTCGACGCGACCGCCGGCTTCGAACGGTCGGTGCGCTCGCTCCTGGCCCACCGCACGTACATCGAGGTCCTGACGGACGAGGATCCGGAGGCGTACTGCCGGACCTTCCTGGCCGGCACGACCGGGGCGGTCGCCGAACGCTTCGGCGGCCGCCCGGCCGTCGCCTTCGAGGTCTTCGCGCGCTGAGGCCGGGCGGGAGCCGTCCGTACGCACGGACGGAGCGGTCCGTCCACGCCCGGCCCCCGGCGCACCCCCTCACCGCGCCGGGGCGTGTCGCCGGGGCGTGCGTTCCGGCGTGGCAGGACCAGGAGGCCGAGCGTCGCCCGCCGCCCCGAGGCTGCTCGCCGTGGCGACCCCGGGGCACGAGCCGATGCCGGAATTGACAAAGTGACTTGCTGATTCTGCAATGGGTGGATGAAGGACAAGAGTCAGGACGACCCCGAGCTCGACGCCGTACTCACCGGAGTCGGCCCCCGGCTGCGCCGGCTGCGCAAGGATCGCGGGGTGACCCTCGCCGCGCTCGCCGAGGCCACGGGTATCTCCGTCTCCACGCTCTCCCGGCTGGAGTCCGGCGGCCGGCGGCCCAGCCTGGAACTGCTGCTGCCCATCGCCCGCGCCCACGAGGTGCCGCTCGACGACCTGGTGGGGGCGCCGCCCCCCGGGGATCCGCGGGTCAGGGCCAAGCCCATCGTGCAGGGCGGCAAGACCTCGCTGCCGCTGACCGGCAGGCCCGGCGGCCTTCAGGCGTACAAGATCATTCATGAGAAGAAGGGCAACGACACCTGCGAGCAGCGCACCCACGAGGGGTACGAGTGGCTCTACGTGCTTTCGGGGCGGCTGCGGCTGCTCCTCGCCGAGCACGATCTGGTCCTGGGACCCGGGGAGGCCGCCGAGTTCGACACCAGGCTGCCGCACTGGTTCGGCCCGGCGGGGGACGAGCCCGCCGAATACCTGAGCCTCTTCGGCCCGCAGGGGGAGCGCATGCACGTACGGGCCAGGCCGAAGCGGTCCTGACGGCGTGGGGTCGCGGCGAAGGTGTTCCCAGGGAAGCAAGCGACCGCTTAGTATGCGCCGGAGCAGTGGTAACGCCGACGGTCTTGGAGGCCCCTCATGCAGGCATGGCGAGTGCACCGGAACGGCGAGCCGGGCGAGGTGATGGTGCTCGAAGAGACGGAACGGCCCACCCCCGGCCCGGGGCAGGCGCTGCTCAAGGTGCGCGCGGCGGACATCAACTTCCCCGACGCGCTGCTCTGCCGCGGCCAGTACCAGGTCAGGCCCCCGCTTCCCTTCACCCCCGGCGTGGAGGTCTGCGGCGAGACGGAGGACGGCCGACGGGTACTCGCCACCCCGGCCCTGCCGCACGGCGGTCTCGCCCAGTACGTCGTGGCCGACGAGGCGGCCCTGCTGCCCGCTCCCGAGGCGCTGGACGACGCGGAGGCAGCCGCCCTGCACATCGGCTACCAGACGGGCTGGTTCGGGCTGCACCGCCGGGCCCGTCTGCAACCCGGCGAGACGCTCCTCGTGCACGCGGCGGCGGGTGGCGTGGGCAGCGCGGCCGTCCAGCTCGGCAAGGCCGCCGGCGCCACGGTGATCGGGGTCGTCGGGGGACCGGAGAAGGCGGCGATCGCCGGCGGCCTGGGATGCGACCTGGTCATCGACCGGCGTAGCGAGGACATCGTCGCGGCGGTGAAGGAGGCCACGGGTGGACGCGGCGCGGACGTCGTCTACGACCCGGTCGGCGGGGACGCCTACGCCAAGTCCGTCAAGTGCATCGCGTTCGAGGGACGGGTGGTGGTCGTCGGCTTCGCGAGCGGGGCCATCCCCACTCCGGCCCTGAACCACGCCCTGGTGAAGAACTACTCGATCGTCGGCCTCCACTGGGGCCTGTACAACACGAAGGACCCGGCCGCGGTCCGCGACTGCCACGACGAGCTCACCCGGCTCGCCGCCCAAGGCGTCGTCAAGCCCCTGGTCAGCGAACGCGTCCCGATGGCCGAGGCCGCACGCGCCGTCCAGCGGGTCGCCGACGGCGCCAGCACCGGCCGCATCGTCGTCCTGCCGGACGGGAGC
>NZ_KL585386.1:96050-99253 GCF_000721935.1 Streptomyces sp. NRRL WC-3549 | reverse complement strand
CACCGACGCGGCAGGGATCCGCCGGCGAACCCGGGAACTGCTCGCCGCGCACCCGCCGGCCACCACCGGGCGCACCGCCTTCCTCCAGGCGCGCTTCGACGCCGGACTGGCCTGGGTGCACTACCCCGTCGGACTCGGCGGACTCGACGCACCGCGCTCCCTGCAAGGGGTGGTGGACGCCGAACTGGCCGCCGCCCAGGCGCCGGACAACGACCCGCGCCGTATCGGGATCGGCCTCGGCATGGCCGCGCCCACGATCCTCGACCACGGCACCGACGAGCAGAAGCAGCGCTTCCTGCGCCCCCTGTGGGTGGGGGAGGAGGTCTGGTGCCAGCTCTTCAGCGAGCCCGGCGCCGGGTCCGACCTCGCGGCCCTCGGCACCCGCGCCGTACGTGACGGCGAAGACTGGGTGGTGGACGGGCAGAAGGTGTGGACCTCCAGCGCCCATCTGGCCCGCTGGGCGATCCTCATCGCCCGTACCGACCCGGACGTCCCCAAGCACCGAGGCATCAGCTACTTCGTCTGCGACATGAGCGACCCGGGCGTCGAGGTCCGGCCGCTCCGCCAGATCACCGGAGAGGCCGAGTTCAACGAGGTCTTCCTCACCGGCGTACGCATCCCCGACACCAGACGGCTGGGGCCGGTCGGCGAGGGGTGGAAGGTCGCCCGGACCACGCTGATGAACGAGCGCGTCTCCATCGGCGGGGCCCGTGTCCCCCGCGAGGGCGGCATGATCGGCACCGTCGCGAAGACCTGGCGCGAACGGCCCGAACTGCGCGCACACGACCTGCACCAGCGCCTGCTCACCCTCTGGGTCGAGGCCGAGGTGGCCCGCCTCACCGGCGAACGGCTGCGCCAGCAGCTCGTCGCCGGGCAGCCCGGCCCCGAGGGCTCGGGCATGAAGCTGGCGTTCGCCCGCCTCAACCAGGAGATCAGCGGCCTGGAGGTCGAACTCCTGGGTGACGAGGGCCTGCTGTACAGCGACTGGACCATGCGCCGGCCGGAGACCGTGGACTTCACCGGACGCGACGCGGGCTACCGCTATCTGCGTTCCAAGGGCAACTCCATCGAGGGCGGGACGAGTGAGGTCCTGCTCAACATCGTCGCCGAACGCGTTCTGGGACTGCCCGCCGAACCGCGCGACGACAAGGACGCCGCCTGGAAGGACCTCGCCCGATGAGCACAGAGACCGGCCCCGCACGGCAGACCGCGCCCGCGCGGGAGGCACACGCCCCCGACCTCCTCTACTCCGAGACCGAGGAGGACCTCCGCTCGGCCGTCCGGGCGCTGCTCGCCGCCCGGGCCGGAGCGCCGTCGGTGATCGCCGCCACGGAGGCCGCCACGCCCTACGACCGGCAGCTCTGGGAATCCCTGGCGAGCGGCATCGGGGCGGCCGGGCTGTTGGTGCCGGAGGAGCTCGGGGGACAGGGGGCGGGCCACCGCGAGGCGGCCGTCGTCCTGGAGGAGCTCGGCCGCAGCGTCGCACCGGCCCCGTACCTGACCAGCGCCGTGGTCGCCACCGAGATCCTCCTCGCCCTCGACGCACAGGACGGCCCGGCGGCCGGGCTCCTGGCGGACCTGGCGACGGGGCGCAGGATCGCCGTGCTCGCCCTGCCGTTCGCCACACCCGCCGCCGACGCCGCGGCGGCCCTGACGGGCACCCTCGAACGGACGGTGACCGGAGTCGCCGACGCGGCGATGGCCGACGTGCTGCTCGTGCCCACGGCCGAGGGACTGTACGCGGTGGAGTGCGCCGGACCGGGCGTCACCGTGGAACCGCTCGTACCGTTCGACCTGACCCGCCCGCTCGCCGAGACCACCTTCTCCGGCGCCGAGGGCACGCTCCTCGCGCAGCCCGGTCCGGCGGGGGCGGCCGTCGCCCGCGGGCTGCTGGCCGGTGCCGGACTGCTCGCCTCCGAGCAGCTCGGCCTGGCCGAGTGGTGTCTGACCGAGACCGTCCGGTACACCCGCGAACGCCACCAGTTCAACCGGCCGGTGGGCTCGTTCCAGGCGCTCAAGCACCGGATGGCCCAGCTCTGGCTGGAGGTCGTCTCCGCCCGGGCCGCCGCCCGCAACGCGGCCGACGCGCTGGCGAGCGGAAGCCCCGACGCACCGCTCGCGGTGGCGGTGGCCCAGGCCTACTGCTCCGAAGCCGCCGTCCACGCGGCCGAGGAGTGCGTCCAGCTGCACGGCGGCATCGGCATGACCTGGGAGCATCCCGCGCACCTGTACCTGAAGCGGGCCAAGGCCGATTCGATCGCGTACGGGACCGCGGGGCGTCACCGCGAGACCGTCGCCGCGCTGGCGGAGCTGCCCGCCCCGTAGCGGCGACCGCCCCGGCCCGTATGCGTCCCGGGGCCGGGGAAGCGGCCGACGAGGCGCTTTCGACACCGGGGGCGCCAGTGCTCGCCACCTCCGGGGCGTACCCGACACGCCCGGCCCTCTGCGGGACGCCGTACGGACCGAACCGCTCGATGGGGGCGCCGCCCACCTCGACACCGGCGACCGGGCCGAGCTCGAAACGTTTCTGCGCCGCCGCGAACGGCACGGCCGCGGCCTCCGCCGGCCGGCCCGCGAGGAGCGCGGCCGGTCACCGTGCGTCAACACCCGTTCGGCGCACGCGCCAGTGCGCCGGACGGCCTCCCCGCTACGCCACACTGGCCGCCGAATGCCGCAAATCCGGCGCGGCAGAGGAGGCTGGCCATGGTTATCTCGATCTCGCTCGTGCTGCTTCTGCTGTTCCTCGCAGTGGTCTTCCTGCGTAACGGGGGTCTCAAGGTCTCGCATGCGATCGTCTGCGGCATGCTGGGCTTCCTCCTCGCGAGCACGAGCATGGCGCCGACCATCCACGAGGGCATCGCCGCCACCGCGGACGTGGTCAGCGGCCTGCATCCGTGACGCCGCGCGCCTCAGGTGCGGGAGGAGGCCGGTGCGCGCGGGGCAGCGCCGCACCCGCCCGCGCGGAGCGGTAACGTCGACGGCGGGCCCACGCGGCCCACGTCGACCGGGCGGGGACCGAGTGTTCCCCGCCACGCACCTGGAGAACGCAAGCGATGTCATTCCCGCCCCCCGGACGGCACTCGGGAGCCGCGCACCACGAGTACTGCAACAGCGCCCTGTGCTGCCGCTGCCAGCAGCGCCAGTGGTCGACGAGACAGGGCGACGAGCGGCTGTGCGGTTACTGCGCCTCCTGCTGCCGTGAG
>NZ_KL585386.1:93348-96004 GCF_000721935.1 Streptomyces sp. NRRL WC-3549 | reverse complement strand
ATGTGTATAAGAGACAGGCCGGGCGCCGGCGCCCCACCTGGACGGCCTCGACGAGGGACTGTGCGGGGAGTGCCGCGGCCGGTGCGGCCGGTGCGGGAAGCCCGCCCCCGCCGAAGGCCCGTGCTCCTGCCGCAGGTGGAAGGAGCGCGCCGGACGCGACCCGGTCGGCTACGTGCTGCAAGCCCTTCCGCAGCCACTGCTCCAGGCCCTCGGGCACCGCACCCCGAGGTCGGTGCCCGACCTGGTACGAGAGGAGCTCGGCAGGCGCACCGCCGACCAGCTCCTGGAGCGGGTGGAACGCCGGTGGAACGTCCGCTGGTCCCACGCCCTCCACGAGAAGGACGAGGACGGCCGCCGCCGCTGGGCGCCGGAGGAGATCGCCGAGGCCCTCGTGGGCCCCGGCCGCTGTACCGAACCGCAGTGTGAGGACGGGTACCTGATCTCCACCGACACCCCGTGCCGGCACTGCATGAACCCCACCCACCGCTTCGTCCCGGCGACGGCCGACCGCACGGCCGCCTCCGACCACGCCCGTGCGAGCGCCGCCCGGATCAGGCGGGCCCTGCTGGAGGGCCGCTCGGCCAAGCCCGGCAGACCGCGGCCCCCTCGCTGATGTCCGCTCAGCCCGCCGAGCTGACGGAGTCCACGACGTCCTTGTCCAGCGCGGCCCGCACGAGGGCGGCGGCGAGTACGGACGGCTCCCGGTCCTTCGCCAGCCGGCGCAACCCGGCCGGAGAGGTGGGCAGCCCCAGCCGCTCCGCGCCCTGGAGCGCCTTGGAGTCGAGGTAGGGGGCGGCCTCCGGCCACACCGCCTGCGCCTCGCGCAGGAAGATGTCCGCGCCCGCGGGCCCCATCCCGGGGAACCGGCGGAGTCCGGAACGCAACGCGTCCGTGTCCCCGTCGGCGTCCCGGCGCAGCCTCCGCAGGTCGCCGCCGTACGCGTCGAGCAGCAGCGCGGCACCGTCGCCCAACTGGGTCGCCGTCCGTTCGTCGTACCGGCGGTAGCCGCCCTCGCCCAGTGCGTCGACCCGCTCCTGCCAGGTCGCGTCGGCCATCCGGCGCGGCGAGCGCATCCCGTGGGCGAAGAGCGCCCGCGCGGACGCCACGGCCACCGAGGCGCGGATCCGCGCGCTCAGCAGGTGGCTGAGCACCAGGAGCTGGTACAGCGGCTGCGGGGTGTCCCGCAACCTGATCCCCGCCTCCTCGGCGTAGGTGGTGCCGTGCTCCTCCAGCAGCGCGTCGAGCTTCTCGCGGCCGCTCATGCGAACTCGAAGACGCGGGCGACGAAGTATCCGGCGACGACCAGCGAGCCGAGCAGCACCAGCGCCGCCCAGAAGACGGGGTGCTCCCAGATGCCGCCGTCCGCGCGCTCGACGTGAGCCTCGCTGGTGGAGCCTTCGGCGGGGGGTGTTTCCTCCGGGGGAGTCAGGCCCCGCCTGAGGGGCGGTGTGACCGGGGTGACAGGTGAAATAGCCATACCTCCACCATCCTCCCCCGCCGCCTCGCCCGCATCGCAGGCCCGTGACGGGCGGGCGCGTACGTCCGTACGGAGTTCGACCGGGCCGAGAAGCGGTGGGGCCGCCCGTATCGGGGCACCGTCAAGGAATGCCTGCCGTAACCCCGCCCGCGCCCGTCGTCAAACTCGTACAACGCAGCACCGAGCCTGCCGCGGCGCAGGTACTGAGATCCACCACCGCGGCCGTCATCTCGTTCGTCGTGGCGCAATGGGCCCTGCCCGATCCGCACCCCGCGCCGCTGACCGCCCCCCTCACCGCCCTGCTCGTCGTACAGGTGACCCTCTACGCCACGCTCACCACGGGCATCCGACGGGTCAACGCGGTCGTCGTCGGCGTACTGATCGCCAGCGGGTTCAGCTCCCTGGTGGGGCTGAGCTGGTGGAGCCTGGGCCTTACGATCTTCACCTCGCTGCTCATCGGACGCGTCGTCAGAGTCAATGAATTCGTGCCCGAGGTGGCCATCAGCGCGATGCTCGTGCTCGGTGTCTCCCAGGTCGCCGACACCGCCCTGGAGCGGGTGTACGAGACGCTCATCGGTGCGGGGGTCGGCCTCCTGTTCAACCTCCTGTTCGCACCGCCGGTGTGGGTCCAGACGGCCGGGGCGTCCATCGGCGGCCTGGGGAAGCGGATGGGCGGGATGTTCCGGGCGCTGGGCGAAGAGATCGAGGGCGCCCAGCCCGTCGGCGAGGCCGCCGCACGCCTGCACCAGGCCCGGCGGCTGGACCACGACATCGTGGAGGTCGACGCCTCACTGCGGCAGGCCGAGGAGAGCCTGACGCTCAACCCCAGGGTCCGTCAGCGGGTGCTGCACCGGGTGGTCCTGCGCACCGGCCTCGACACACTGGAGATCTGCGCCGTCGTCCTGCGGGTGCTGACCCGGACCCTGACCGACCTGGCCAAGGCGCGCACCGAGGAGGAGCTCTTCCCTCAGGACGTGGCGGTGTCCCTCCGCGAACTGTTCGGTCACATGTCCGATGCCATCGAGGGCTTCGCCGTCATGATCACGACCCCGATCGCCGCCAGCGGTGAGGAGGCCGAGGAGCGGCTCGCCGAAGCCCTCGTCCGCAGCCGTGCGACACGCGACCGGGTGGCGGACCTGCTGCTGGAGGACGTGCAGGAACACCCCCGCCAGTGGCAGG
>NZ_KL585386.1:71839-93188 GCF_000721935.1 Streptomyces sp. NRRL WC-3549 | reverse complement strand
CTGGCCAAGGCGCGCACCGAGGAGGAGCTCTTCCCTCAGGACGTGGCGGTGTCCCTCCGCGAACTGTTCGGTCACATGTCCGATGCCATCGAGGGCTTCGCCGTCATGATCACGACCCCGATCGCCGCCAGCGGTGAGGAGGCCGAGGAGCGGCTCGCCGCGCCCTGCTCGCGGAGGTGGACCGCATCCTCGACGAACTGGACATCGACAAGCGCACGGAGCGCATCTTCGAGGAACTCGACCGCCGCTCGGCCGAGCTCCACGAGCGCCATCCACGCCTGCAGGCGGCGCTGCGCAGGCTGCGCGGGGTGACGCGGAGCAGGCCGCGGTCGGAGGGCTGAGCGGCCGGGACGCGGTCCTGACCGCCCCGGCCGGCCGGGGCGGTCAGGGCGACGAGCGCTCGGGAGGCCGGTCGAGGGCGCGCTGAAGGTGCGAGACGAGCCCCCGGCGATGGCCCCGCAGCGCCGCCCGCGCGGCGTTGGCGCCCGGAGCCCCGTGCACCCCTCCGCCGGGATGCGCCGCGGCCGAAGCCAGGTAGAGCCCCTTCAGCGGGGTCTCCGGCCGGCCCGCGCCGGGCGTCGGCCGGAATACCAACTGCTGGTGGAGCGAGGTCGTCCCGCCGTTGATCGCCCCGGCCCGGAGGTTGGCGTCGAGGTTCTCCAGCGTGGTGGGGGAGAGGATGCGACGGGCCTTGATGCGGGCGCGGAACCCGGGGGCGATCCGTTCGACCTGTGCCTCCACCCGGTCGGCCATCGCCTCCTCCTCCCGCCGGTCCCAGGACCCGGTCAGGCCGTCCTCCCCCGCGTCCCCCCGGACCCGGCCGGGCACATGGGTGTAGGCCCACGCGGACTCGGTACCGCCCGGGGACCGGGTCCGGTCGGCGGTGGTCATCTGCCCGAACAGCGCGAACGGCCGGTCCGGCACCTGCCCCATGGAGAGCTGCGACGCGAACCGGGTGAGCGCGTCGACCCCGTCCGCGACATGGACGGTCCCTGCGGACGCCGCCCCCTCGACGGACCAGGGCACCGGCCCGTCCAGCGCCCAGTCGACCTTGAAGGTGGCGTAGTCCCACTGGAACCTGCGCAGATCCGCCAGGAGCTGCCCGGGCAGATGCCGCGCGTCGACCAGCTCGCCGTACAGCGCGGGGGCGGACACATCGGCCAGCACGGCCCGGTGCGCGGGCACGGTCTCCCCGCCGGCCGTGCGTACGGCCACCGCCCGGCCCCCGCGTACGACCACCCCGGTCACCCGCTCACCGCAGCGCAGCGTCCCGCCGCGGCTCTCCAGCCGCCGGACCAGCGCGGACGTGAGCTCTCCGGAACCGCCGACCGGGACGGGGAAACCGTACGTCTGACCGAGCATCGTCATCAGCCAGCCGAAGCCGCCGCTGCCCGCGGCCTCCGGCGCCAGATCCGCGTGCAGGGCGTTGCCCGCGAGCAGCAGCCGCCCGCCCTCCCCGCCGAACTCCTCCTCGCCGAGCCGCCGTACGGGCAGCAGCATGGTCCGGGCCAGGCGCAGACCGCCCGCCCCGCGCACGGCGGCGGCCAGCCGCGCACCGGCGCGCACCGGCGGGAACGGAGTGAACAGCGCGTCGAGCAGCGGAGCCCGCACCTTCTCCCAGACGTCGACCTGGGCCCGCCACGAATCGCCGTCTCCGGGGGCGAAGGCCTCCAGCGACCGGGCGGTCTCCTCGACGCTCCGGCTCAGCACGGCGCACCGGCCGTCGACGAGCGGGTGGGCCAGCACCTGGGGTGCGTGGCTCCACCGCAGCCCGTGTTCGTGCAGCCGGAGCCCGGCGAGGACCGGTGACGCGGCGGCCAGTGGGTAGAACGCGCTGAACACGTCATTGACGTACGCCGGATCGACGCCGCGGTCATGACGTACGGCCCCGCCCGGGGAGTCCTGGGCCTCCAGCACCTCCACGGTCCAGCCCGCGTCGGCCAGCAGATTGGCGGCGACCAGTCCGTTGGGCCCCGCTCCGATCACCACGGCATCCGGCATCGCTCAACACCCCCCGGTTTCGCAGTACTTGGCCAGCCGGTTGAGCATGGCCCGGTGGCGTAGCTGGAGTACCGCGTCCACGGCGACGTTGTGCAGCGCCGCCCCCGCACCCCGCAACGGGTGTTCGTCGACGAGGAGCAGCGTGTTCTCTCCCCAGGGCCGGATCTCGAAGGCGACCCGTGCGGTGCCCAGATGTCCGCTGTCCACTTCCAGCTCCAGGATCCGGGGCGGCTCGCAACGGCGTACGACCGTCTTGTTGTGGAGCTCACACGGGCCGATGCGCACCGTGTAGACCAGGGTCGAACCGACCTCGGGCCACCTGCCGTCCGCCGGCTCGGAGTCGGACGGCCCTACGACCCACCGGTCGTAACTGTCACCGTCGGACAGCACCGCCCAGACAGCGGCCGGGCTCTTCCTGATCAGCTTATGCCGTACAGCCATGAGGCTCCTCCGGCTCCGGCATGGCGGCTGCCGTGCCGCTCCTTTCGTCGTGGTGGCCGCCGGGGGCCCGGCGTGCCATGGGGGTGCTACTCGGCCCGGGCGAACGGGCTGCTGTCGAGACGGGCGAGCAGATCGGCCACGTCCCGGTAGACCGCTGCCGCTCCGGCCTCCTCCAGGTCGTCCCGGGGGATGCCGCCCGAAAGCAGTGCGACGACCGGCACTCCGGCCCGCGACGCCGCCCGCATGTCCCACACGGAGTCGCCCACGAACACCGCTTCGGCGGCCGAAGCGCCCGCGATCTCCAGGGCGTGCTCCACGGGTTCCGGCGCGGGTTTGCCCTCCGAGACGTCTTCCGAGCTCGCCGTGCCCGTGATGACGTCATCCGCGTCGACGGCGGCCCGCAGGGCGGCCAGCTCGCCCCCGCTCGCGGACGTCGCCAGCACGATGCGCCGACCGCGTCCGGCCAGGGCCCGCAACAGGTCCCCGGCACCCTCGAAGGCGGCCAGCCGGTCGAAGTAGGTGGCGTACAACGTCTTGTGCGCGGCACCGATCCGCGCGACCTCGTCCCGGTCCCGGTCGTCGCCGAGCAGATGGGCGATCAGGTCGTCGGAGCCCAGCCCGACGGCCCGGTGGATGTCACACATCGCCACCCGGTGCCCCGCCTGGCGGAAAGCCTCCCACCAGCAGGTGACATGGAGGTGATTGGTGTCGGCGAGCGTGCCGTCGACGTCGAACAGGGCCGCTTGCGGCATGGGGTTCCGCCTTTCTGTCTCTGCCGGCCGCCGGCTCAGGGGAGCGGTGTGCCGCCGGTGGCGTTCATGATCTCGCCGGTGATGTAGCTCGCCCTGGACGAGGCGAGGAACACGTACGCGGGTGCCAGCTCGGCGGGCTGGGCCGGACGCCCCAGAGGGCTCTGCTTCCCGAACTCGGTGGTGTCCGGCATGGTGGCGGGGATCAGCGGGGTCCAGACCGGGCCCGGGGCGACGGCGTTCACGCGGATCCCGTCCGAGGCCAGCGTCTGCGCCAGCCCCTGGGTGAACGTGACGATGGCGCCCTTCGTCATCGCGTAGTCCAGCAGGTGCGGACTCGGCTTGTAGGCCTGTACCGAGGTGGTGTTGATGACCGATCCGCCGGACGGGATGTGCGGCAGCGCCATCTTGCACAGCCAGAACATCCCGTACAGGTTCGTGCGGACGACCCGGTCGAACTGCTGGGTGGAGATCGCCGAGATGCCCTCGGGCCGCGACATCTGGAACGCGGCGTTGTTGACCAGGACGTCGATGCGCCCGAACTCCGACACGGCCCTCTCCACGAGGGCGCGGCACTCCCGCTCGTCACGGATGTCGCACGCCACCGCCACCGCCCGCCTGCCCGCCGACTCGATCAGACGCGTCGTCTCCTGCGCGTCCTCCTCCTCGTCGGGCAGATGGCTGAACAGGACGTCCGCGCCCTCGCGGGCGTAGGCCAGCGCCACGGCCCGGCCGATCCCTGAGTCCCCACCGGTGATGACGGCCCGGCGGCCTTCGAGGAGACCGCTGCCCCGGTAGCTGTCCTCACCGTGGTCGGGCCGCGGGTCCATCGCCTCCGTCCGGCCCGGAGGTTCCTGTTCCTGACCGGGGAAGTCGGGCCGGGGGTGTGCCGTCGTCGGATCCTGGGGCTTTCCGGTCTCGTTCGGCATGGCTGTTCTCCTCACGCTGGGTACGGCGTCGATGGCTGGTGTCGCACCACGGGTACATCCGGCTCCGCCGGCAGGTGCACAGCGCCACGACGAACCGGTCCGACACGGCCACCCGGCCGTCGGCGCCCACGACCTCCACGGGCCCCTCGACCAGCAGCGGTCCCTCGTCGGCCAGTCGGATCCGGCGGGGGCGTTCAGGGCTGTTCGGCACGGATGACCACCAACTCCTCGGTCGTCTCTTCCTCGTCCATCAGCCCCGTCTCCCTCAGCCACCGCAGCCGGGACCGGAGGACGGGGCCCAGTGGCACACGGGCCCGTTCGGTGACCGTGGCGAGCAGCCCGGCCTCGGTGAGCCGGCGCACCGTCGTGCCGCTGTCGCACAGTCCGGAGTGCACCATCAGCAGACGGCCCCCCGGGCGCAGGGCCGCCGGAGCGGTGTCGCAGACCCGGTCCAGGACCGCCCGTCCGTCGCACCCCGCGTCCCAGGCCCGCGCGGCGCCGTGCCGGGGAAGCGCGCCGAGCGGGGAGGGGACGTAGGGCGGATTGCAGATGACCAGGTCGTAGGACCTGCCGGGCAGCGCCGAGAGGAGATCGCTGCGGTGCACGCTGATCCGGCGCCTGCGGATCAGCGCGTTCAGCCGCGCGGTCAGCACCGCCCGCCGGGCGACGTCCACGGCCGTGACGCGCGCGCCGAGCTGGGCGGCGTGCAGCGCGAGCGCCCCGCTGCCCGTCCCGAGGTCCAGGACGTCCGTGTCCGGGCCGATCTGTTCGTGGTTCACCGCTGCCATCAGCAGCTGGGTGTCGTGCTGCGGTGCGTAGACCCCGGGCAGTGTCACCAACCGGGCCGGACGGGTCGATTCCTCGATCACTTCTGCGGACATCCGCTACTCCTTGCGACGGGTGGTTTCACACGCCTGGTTCAAGACTCCGCCGGACCGGGTCCGGCCACCACTTACGGGGGCGTACGGTGCCTCAGCCCTGCCAGTCGGCCAGCAGGCACTCGCCCAGCCGCTCCTCCACGAAGGCGGTCGCCGTCACTCCGAACGCGATGTCTGCCGCCATCTCGGGTTCCTGTTCGAGCAGCCCGCCGACGACCTCCCGGCGCACCACCTGTTCGTGCACGGCGTCCGCCTCGACGTGTTCGGTGTAGAAGAACTCCGCCGCGGGCCCCGCCCCCGCCCGCTGCATGGCCCGGGCCAGGCGCCGGGAAGCCGGCGAGGACGTGATCTCGACGGCGGCGAAGTGCCCCACGAGCGCACCGCGCAACCGCCGGTGCAGCCCGAACAGGGACATCAGGTTGACCAGCGCCAACATGGCGGCGCAGCCCTCGTCGAGGTACCGGCCGTAGGCGGTGTCCAGTCCCAGATCGGACATCAGGTCCGCGAACAGCCGCGCGTGGACGCGGTCCGCCCGCCCCGCCCCGAACTCGTCGTACTCGATCGCCGCCATCCCGGCCTTGGCCCTCCCGCTCAGCCTCGGCAGGACCCAGGCATGCGGATCGGCCTCCTTGAGGTGGTACAGGGAACGCTGGACGGCGTACGCGCGCAGGTGCCGCAGCTCGCCCCGCTCCTGCAGGAACCACGAGACCCCGCTCCCGTGCACCGGCTCCACCTGCAACTCCGCCAGCACGTCGTCCAGCGGGCCGGCCGGGGCGGCGTCGCGCCGCAGGGCCTCCAGGAAGCGCTGCTCCAACGCCGCGCGTACGGCGAGCAGGGGCGGATCCCATTCCAGCTCGGGCCGCACACCGGCGAAACCCCGGTAGTGCAGTTCGTAACAGACGTACAGCGCGAGCTGCAGGTCGTCACCGTAGGGATCGGCGTCCTGGGCGTCACCCGGGTCGGGAAGAGCCCCGGTGCCCCGCAGGTGGGCGATCACACCCGCGGAGAGCGCCCCGCGCTCCATCGGAAGTTCAGGGCCGTCGTGTTCATCGGACATGAGCCGCTCCTGCCCCGTGAAAGGAGAAAACCACACAGGCATCGGGACCGACTGTACGCCGGTAGCCCCGACCCGACCTTTCGGACGGAGTGGGACGTCTAGGGCGCATTCTCGCCCCGGGTCCAGGCCAGCAACCGGTCGGCCGTCCACGTGGTGACGACACGCTCGGGCGGGACACCGCACTCCTCGGCCCGCGCGCACCCGTAGATCTGCCAGTCCAGCTGCCCCGGGGCGTGGGCGTCGGTGTCGATCGAGAAGAGAGCACCGGCCGAGAGCGCCTGCCGGATGAGTGCGCGGGGCGGATCGAGCCGCTCGGGCCGGCAGTTGATCTCCACCGCGGTGCCCGACTCCGCGCACGCGGCGAACACCGCCTCCGCGTCGAACTGCGATTCCGGGCGTCCCCGACCGCTCACCAGCCGCCCCGTGCAGTGGCCGAGCACGTCCGCGTGCGGATGGCGCACGGCGGCGAGCAGCCGCTTCGTCATCTCCTCCCGGCCCATGCGCAGTTTCGAGTGGACGGAGACGACGACCACGTCGAGACGCTCCAGGAGGCCGGGCTCCTGGTCGAGCGATCCGTCCAGGAGGATGTCGCATTCGATCCCGGTGAGCAGACGGAACGGTGCCCAGCGCTCGTTGAGCTCCGCCACGACGTCCAGTTGGCGGCGCAGCCGCTCCGGCGACAGCCCGTTCGCGACGGTCAGCCGCGGGGAGTGGTCGGTGAGCACGGTCCAGGCGTGCCCGAGCTCCGCCGCGGCCCTTCCCATCTCCTCGACGGGGCTTCCCCCGTCGGACCAGTCGGAGTGGGTGTGGCAGTCCCCGCGCATCGCGGCCAGCAACGCCTCACCCCCCTGGGTGAGTGGCTCGGACGCTTCCCGCTCCAACCGCTCCAGGTACCGCGGAGCGGCCCCGGAACCCGCTTCCCTGATCACCTCCGCCGTACGCGGACCGATCCCGCGCACCGCCTCCAGCGAGCCGTGCGCCACCCGGTCCGCGAGTTCGCCGGCGCCCATCTCCTCGACGGCCGCCGCGGCCGTACGGAACGCCTTCACCCGGTAGGTGGCCGCCTGCGACCGCTCCAGCAGGAAGGCGATGCGCCGCAGCGCCGTGACCGCGTCCACCGTCAGGGCCGGGGCGTGTGGTCGGGGTGCCCGTGCGTCCGCCGGGCCTCCTTCATCTCGGCCTCGTACAGATGCCGGCGCCCCGCCACGAGCTCCCTCCGCACCTCGCCCTCCACCTCCATGAACGGCCGGTAGTAGGTGGCGTCGTACGCCTCCACGACCTGATAGGTCCAACAGCCCGGGATGACGTTGCGGCCCAGGATCTCGTGCTCCACGGCATCGGCCTGCCGCGCGTGCCCGGCCATGCGGAGCAGCTCCACGGCCCGGTCCAGCGTCAGGTCTGCGTGGCCCGTGAGCTGGTGGAACGCGTAGAGGTGGCCGCGGGCCCGCTCCACCGTCTCCAGTGCCTCCGTCAAGGCGCCGACGGCCTCCACCGTGGTGTCGCCGACCCCCGGCGGGCGCTCGTGTCCGTCCCCGGCCCCGGTCTCGTCGCGTGTCTCAGCCATGCCTACGACTGTGCACCCCGCGCGGGCCGACCGCGCCCCGTCGGCGGACCGATGGGGTGAGTGGCGGGCCCGAGGCCCCGGGTCCGCTCGAGATGCGCGGACCCCCACCGTCACCAGACTGGATCCCATGGCAGAGAAAACACGCGCCCGCACCGGGCACGCGAAGAAGGCGGCCCCCTCCCGCCGCCCGTCCCGGCAAGGCCCCGAGCAGGCCGCCCGCGCCGCCTGCCGGGGCCTGGAAGGGCTCATCGGCCACCGCACGGAGGGCGTCTCCGCGGTACGGCGCGGTGAGCACGGCTGGCACGTCGTGGTGGACGTGCTCGAAGTCCCGCGCATCCCCGACACCACCAGCCTCCTCGCCTCCTACGAGGTGCAGTTGGACGAGGGCGGCGAGCTCCTGGAGTACAGCAGGGTCCGCCGCTACCGGCGCGGCGCCGCCGACGAGTGATCCCTGCTGTCACCCCCTCTCCCGGAAGGACGCTCCATGACCCCGACCATGTACGCCGACGAAGTCGTCCCGTGTGCTCCGCGGGCCGGCACCCTCTACGACGTTCTCGAACTCATCCTCGACCGGGGCATGGTCATCGATGTGTTCATCAGGGTCTCGCTGGTCGGCATCGAGATCCTCAAGATAGACGCCCGCATCGTGGTGGCGAGCGTGGACACGTATCTGCGTTTCGCCGAGGCGTGCAACCGCCTCGACCTGGAACGGGACTCGCGCAGCACCACCGTCCCCGAGCTGTTCGGCGGCGGCGCGGCCAGGGCCGTCGGCAAGCGGAAGGTGCGCAAGGCCGCCGAGTCCGTGGGTGACACGGTCCGCAGTGTCGTCGGCGCCGGTGACGAGTCCGACGAGGACGCCGACGAGCAGGAGGAACGGCCCAGGAAGCGCCGGGCACCGGCACGCCAGGGCACGTCCGCCAAGCGCCGCCGCGTGGAGGCGTGAGCCGTGACCGCGAGCGGAGTGTACGTCTACGCGATCATCCCCCAGGGCACGCCGCTGCCGAGCCCTGCTCTGGGAGTGGGTGCCCCGCCCGCTCCGCTGCGACTGCTCGACGAGGGCCCGGTCGCCGCTGTGGTGAGCGACGCGCCGCCGCAACTGCGGGCCAGGCGGCGCGACCTGATGGCGCATCAGGAGCTGTTGCTGCGTCTCGCCGACACCTGTCCGGTACTGCCCATGCGGTTCGGCGTGGTCGCCCCGGACGAGGAGACGGTGCGCGGAGAGCTGACCGGGGCACGGAAGAGCCACCTCGCCGCCCTGCGGCACCTCTCCGACGGCGTCGAGATCAATGTCAAGGCCCTCCCCGCCCAGGAGGCGCTCGCCGCCGTCGTGGCCGAGGAGAAGCAGGTACGGAGGCTGCGGGACGAAGTCCGCCGCCGACCCGGCTACGAGGCGAACGTCCGGCTGGGCCAGGCCGTCGCCGCCGCACTCGCCCGCAGGGCCGCGGAGGCCGGGCAGAAGATCATGCAGGCACTCACCCCGCTGGCCCGCGAAGCCGCTGCGGGGCCAGAGGTCGAGGGGTGCGCGCTGAACGTGTCCTTTCTCGTCGACCGGCATCTGGGCGAACACTTCAGGACGGAGGCGCGGAAGCTCGCCGACTCCCATCGCGGGCACGTCGAGCTCCGTATCGCCGGGCCGCTGCCCTGCTACAGCTTCGTCGCCCCGAGGCGCGGCCGGGTGCCGGCGGCGGGTGGCTGACGTGGGACTGATCAGCGGCATTCTTCTGCTTCCCCTCGCGCCCGTCCGAGGCGTGGCCTGGGTGGCCGAGAAGGTCAACGACTGCGCCGACCGGGAGCTTCACGACCCCGGTGTGCTACGGGCTCAACTCGTCGCACTGAACGAGGAATTCGAAAGCGGAAACGTCAGCGCGGCGGAGTTCGAGCGGGAAGAGGAGCAGCTGCTCGAAAGGCTGCACGTCGCCCAGCTCCGGTCCGCCGCCCGTGGACGCCCCGCACCGAACGATCGAAGGTGACTGGACTCATGGAAGATCAGACCAAGGTGACTCTGGCGGCTGCGCTGGTCGGCGGATACGTACTGGGCCGTACCAAGAAGGGGCGGATGGCTCTCACCCTCGCGACCTATCTGGCAGGCAGGCGGTTCGGCCTCGAACCGCGTCAGCTCGCCGCCGAGGGGATGCGCAGGCTCGGGGAGGTGCCCCAGTTCGCCGCTCTGCAGGAACAGCTGAAGGGCGAGGTCCTCGAGTCGGGCCGCAAGGCGCTGACCGCAGCCGCCGACCGTGGCATGAGCTCACTGGCCGACGCGCTCAGCGACCGCACGGCGCGGTTGACCGGCGGCGGTGAGGAGCCGGAGGACCAGGGGGAGCCGGAGGACGAGTACGACGAAGAGGAGGAGCCGGAGGGGGAGGACGAGGAGGACGAGGACGAGGAAGAACCGGACGAGGAAGAACCTGACGAGGAGGACCAGGAGGGCAGGGGCGAGGACGAGGAGGGGCCGGAGGACGAGGGAGAGGAAGAGGAAGAGGGCGAGGACGAGCCTGAAGAGGAGGAAGAGGACGAAGCCGTGGAGGAGGAGCCGCGGCCGCGCAGGCGCTCGGGGCCCCGCACGGACTCGTCCGGTGGGTCGGAGGGCGGCGGTGAGCGCGGCCGGAGGCGCGCTGCGAAGAAGGCGCCTCCGGCGAAGAAGGCCCCCGCGAAGAAGGCCCCCGCCAAGAAGGAATCTGGGGGCAATCAGCCCGATGCCCGGAAGGCCGCCGCGAAGAAGGCCCCGGCCAAGAAGACGCCGGCCAAGAAGGCGCCTCCGGCGAAGAAGGCCCCCGCGAAGAAGGCCCCGGCCAAGAAGGCGCCCCCCGCCAAGAAGGCCCCTGCGAAGAAGGCTGCTGCGAAGAAGGCGCCGCCGAAGAAGACGGCACCCGCCAAGAAGTCCGCGGCCAAGAAGACCAATTCTTCGGCCAAGAAGTCGACGTCATCCAAACGAGCCGCGTCCAAGCGCTCCGAACGCCGGAGGTAGTGAGCATGGCCAGGACGGACAAGGACGAGTCGGGAGCGGCGGAGTCGGGCATGGACCGGCTGCGCGGGGAAGCGTCGAACTTCCTCAGCGCCCAGGTGGAGAAGATCGCGGAGAAGGCCGGCGGGAAGCTCACCGATCTCACCGGCCAGTTGACGGATGTCGCGGAGAACGGCGGTCAGTTGCCCGCCATCGCCTCCCGACTGCTCAAGGGGGAATCACCGGCGAAGGCCTTCATCTCGGAGAAGGCGAAAGGCGTCAAGGACAGTGTCATGGGCAAGGCCAAGGGCGCGTTCGGAGGAGGGGGCGGAGAGGAAGGAGGGGGAGGGAACGAGAGTGGGGGAGAAAGCCGCAAGCCGGGCAGCCCCAAGGTCACCAGCATCATCGAGGTGCTCGACGTAGGGGTGCCCCTCCGCGACGCGTACGACTACTGGACGCAGTACGACAAGTTCAACGACTTCGCCAAGGGCGTCCAGAACGTCTCGAAGAGCGACGAGATGGAGAGCGACTGGAAGGTCAAGATCGCCTTCTCCTCACGCAGCTTCAAGGCGACGGTTCAGGAACAGATCCCGGACGACCGCATCGTCTGGACGTCGGAAGGAGCCAAGGGCTCCACCAAGGGTGTGGTCAGCTTCCACGAACTGGCCCCGAGCCTGACACGGATCGTTCTCGTCGTGGAGTACTACCCCTCGGGCTTCTTCGAGAAGACCGGCAACCTGTGGCGCGCCCAGGGTCGTCGCATGCGACTGGACTTCAAGCACTTCCAGCGCTTCGTCACACTCACCGAGGACGAGCCGGAGGGCTGGCGCGGCGAGATCCGTGACGGCGAGGTCGTGGTGACGCACGAGGAAGCGGTGGAGAGGGAAGAAGCCGAGGACTCCGAAGGCTCCGAGGAGGACGAACAGCCGGAGGAGGACGAGGACGACTACGAGGGGGACGAGGAAGAACCCGAGGAAGAGGACGAGGAAGGCGACGAGGAGGACGAGGAAGAACCCGAGGAAGAAGACGAGGAGGGCGACGAAGGATACGAGGACGAGGACGAGGACGAGGAGGAGCCCGACGACGAAGAGGAGGAGGACGACGAGGACGACGAGGACGACGACGAGGGCCAGGAAGAAGAGGACGAGGATCCCGAACCCCGGTCGAGGCGCCGCCGGAGGCGGTCGTGACCGAGTCCGCCTACCTGACGGAGACCGCTTACCCGGTCCCCGGCCCTCCGGCCTCCAATCTCGCCGACATCCTCGAGCGCGTCCTGGACAAGGGCATCGTCATCGCAGGTGACATCAAGATCGACCTGCTCGACATCGAACTGCTCACCATCCGGCTGCGCCTGTTCGTCGCGTCCGTCGACACGGCGAAGAAGGCCGGGATCGACTGGTGGGAGACCGACCCGGCGCTCAGTTCCCACGCCGCCCGCAACGCGCTCCTGGACGAGAACCGGGACCTGCGCGAGCGCCTGGCCGCGCTTGAGGCCGACGCCGACGACGCACCGGCTCCGACGGAGAAGGAGAGACGAGCCACATGACGCAGCGGACAGCCGAGCCCTCGTCGACCGACGCCGACGCCCTCTACGTTTTCGCCGTCTGCGGCACCCGTGCCCCCGCGGGGTTCACGGGCCTGCCGGGCGTACCCGGTGGGGAAGCCGTACGCACGCTGCCGTTCGGGGAGCTGACCGCCGTCGTCCAGACCGTCCGTGCCGCCGACTTCACCGAAGAGGCCTGGCAGGCCCGGCTGTCCGACCGGCCCCAGCTCGAACGGTACGCGCGCGCCCACCACCACGTGGTCTCGGCGGCGGCCGAGCACGGCCCCGTGGTCCCCCTGCCGCTGGCCACGCTTTACCACGGGGAGCAGCGGGCCCGTTCGGCGCTGGCCGAGGAGACAGCACGTTTCCGGGCCGTGCTGGAGCGCACGGCCGGCCACGCGGAGTGGGGCGTGAAGGTGTACTCGGCCGGGTCCGCGGCCCCGGAGCCGACCGGGCCGGCGCCTTCCGTCCCGGCCGATCGGGCGGCCAGTCCTGCCCCCGGGGCAGGACTGGCCTACTTGGAACGCAAGCGCGGGATGCAGGCGAGGCGCAACCAGCGGCAGGACGAAGCGATCCGCACCGCCGAGGCGGTGGACGCGGAGTTCCGGAAGGTGGCCGCCGCGGCCCGCAGGCTTCGGCCGCACGCCCCGGAGCTTGCCGGAGACCCCCGGGTACAGGTCCTGAACGCCACCTATCTGGTGCCGAAAGCCGGCGAGGCCGAACTCGGCACGCTGACCCGGAGGCTGCGGGAGAGCACCGGGGCGCGGATCGAACTGTCCGGGCCCTGGGTGCCGTACTCCTTCGTCGGCGAGGTGTAGCGGATGTCCCACGACGTCGTCCCCTGGGACAATCCGGAACCCTTGACCGGCCCCATCGGGGTGCCGCTCGTCGACCTGCTCGACCGCGTCCTGGCGACCGGCGTGGTGATCAGCGGTGACCTGGTGATCGCCATCGCGGACGTACCCCTCGTACGGCTCTCGCTCCACGCCCTGCTGTCATCGGTCAGCGAGCGTATCCCCGCACCGTGGGCGGACGGAGGCCCCCTGTGACGACGCCTTCCAGAGTCGACGTGGACCGCGACGCGCTCGGGCGGGACCTGGTCGCCCTGGTCCTGACCGTGGTCGAGTTGCTGCGGCAGCTGATGGAACGCCAGGCCATCCGCCGTATCGATCAGGGCGACCTCACCGACCAGCAGGTCGACGAGATCGGTACCACGCTCATGCTGCTCGACCAGCGGATGGCCGAGCTGTGCGAGCAGCACGGAGTGCGCCCGGAAGACCTGAACCTCGACCTCGGTCCCCTCGGAACCTTGCTGCCGCGCGACTGACGGGGACCGGACGGACGGTGCCGGCGGGAATGCCCGCGCGGCGTCCGCCGGTCCGGTCCTCGGGCCGGGCCCGCCCGGGCCGGCGTCCTGTGCCTTCATGGGTGCACCTCTTGTGCACCTCTTCTACCACCGGAACATTTACTCCCATAACGGTCCTGAACGGGTCTATCCTCGTAGATGTCTTCGGAATGCCGAGGGCTGTACGGGCGGAGGAAGCCATGATCATCGTCGGATTGATCCTCCTTGTCATCGGCCTGGTGGCCGGTATCGGTGTGTTGTGGACGATCGGCATCATCCTGCTGGCCGTCGGAGCCGCCTTGTGGCTCCTGGGGGCACTGGGCCACGCGATCGGGGGCCGTCGGCACTACTGGTGACCGCCGGACGGGTCGCCGCCGTGAGGTTTGAGGCGTGTGCGGCGGGGCAGAGCCCTGATGGCGCGGGAGCGCTCCCACGCCACCAGTGATTCCCTCGCTGCGGATGGAGATCGCACATAATTTGTCATGCCCCCATCAAATTACCCGGCTGGCTGACACGGCTGGGCGGCGTGTTCCTGGCCGCCGCGCTCTGTCTGCTGCCGTGGACGGGTACGGCCCAGGCACACGGCTCCGTCGTCGACCCGGCCTCCCGCAACTACGGCTGCTGGCTCCGCTGGGGCAGTGACTTCCAGAACCCGGCCATGGCGCAGGAAGACCCGATGTGCTGGCAGGCGTGGCAGGCCGATCCGAACGCCATGTGGAACTGGAACGGCCTGTACCGCAACGAGTCCGCCGGCAACTTCCCGGCCGTGATCCCCGACGGGCAGCTGTGCAGCGGCGGCCGGACCGAGAGTGGCCGGTACGACGCGCTGGACACCGTGGGCGCCTGGCGGACCACGGACGTCGCCGACGACTTCACCGTGAGGCTGGAGGACCAGGCCGGCCACGGCGCCGACTACTTCCAGGTGTACGTCACCGAGCAGGGCTTCGACCCCACCGCCCAGCCCCTCACCTGGAGCGCCCTCGAACTGGTCGCCGAGACCGGACGCTACGGGCCCGGCCAGGCCTACGAGATCCCTGTGAGCACGTCGGGTTACAGCGGCCGCCACGTCGTCTACACGATCTGGCAGGCGTCGCACATGGACCAGACGTACTTCCTGTGCAGTGACGTGAACTTCGGCTGATCGTGGCGGTCCCGCCCGCCACCGGCCCGCGGTGATCGATTCGCTGGGTGGACGGGCGGGACCTACCGTCGGATGAGCGGAAATGAACCACTCCCTCATCCGCGGAATCGCGTGCATGCCATGACCGAATCCCAAGCGGCGTCCCCACGAACTGCCGGCACCCCGGAGCGGGGCCACGGCAAGGGAATCGCTCTGCTCGTCATCGCCTCGTGCCAGCTGATGGTGGTCCTCGACGTCACCATCGTGAACATCGCTCTGCCGCACATGCAGAGAGCCCTGGGGTTCTCGACCGAGAACCTGTCCTGGGTGGTCAACGCCTACACCCTGACGTTCGGTGGGCTCCTTCTGCTCGGCGGGCGGCTCGGAGACATCCTCGGGCGCCGGAGGGTCTTCATCTTCGGAGTCCTGCTCTTCGTGCTGGCCTCGCTGCTCGGCGGACTCTCGCAGGAATCCTGGCAGTTGCTCGCCGCGCGGGCCCTGCAAGGGATCGGTGGCGCGATCGCGTCCCCGACGGCCCTCTCGCTCATCACCACCAACTTCGGTGAGGGCCCTGAGCGGAACAGGGCGTTCGGGGTGTTCGCCGCCGTGTCGGCGGGCGGCAGCGCGATCGGTCTGCTGGCGGGCGGGGTGCTCGTGGAGTGGCTCGACTGGCGATGGGTCCTCTTCGTCAACGTCCCCATCGGCGTACTCATCGCCCTGGCGACTCCGCGCCACATCCGGGAGTCCGAACGCCACCCGGGGAATTTCGACCTCCTGGGCGCCCTTATGTCCACGCTCGGCATGGTGCTGCTCGTCTACGGCTTCATCCGTGCGTCGGAGGACGGCTGGAGCAACCCGCTGACCATCGCGGCGTTCGTGGGGGCCGTGGTCTTCCTCGCCCTCTTCATCGCGGTGGAACGCCGGTCGAAGCAGCCCATCACGCCCCTGCGGATGTTCCGTGACCGCAACCGCGCCGGGGCGTACGGGATGATGCTCTGCCTCGCCGCGGCGATGTTCGGGATGTTCTTCTTCCTCACCCTGTTCGTACAGAACGTCCTGGGCTTCAGCCCCCTGCGCGCCGGCCTCGCCTTCCTCCCCGTGAGCGTGCTCGTCGCCGTCAGCGCCGGATTCGCCTCACGGCTGCTGCCCAGGTGGGGCCCGAAGCCGTTCATGGTGACCGGCGCGATCCTCGTCGCGGGCGGACTGGCGTGGCTCTCGCGCGCCGACGCCCACAGCACGTACGCGGGGAGCATCCTCGGACCGATCCTCGTCTTCGGAACCGGTATGGGCATGCAGTTCGTGTCCCTGACCCTGATGGCCGTCTCCGGCGTGGTGCCCCGGGAGGCGGGGGCGGCGTCCGGGCTCCTCAACGCATCGCAGCAGGTGGGCGGTTCCCTCGGGCTGTCGATCCTGGTCACCGTGTTCGGTACGGCCAGCCGCAACGAGGCCACCGACCAGATCCCCCGCTTCCTGTCCCAGGCGACCCCCGCACAGCAACTCGCGTTCCGGCGGACCCGGCAGCTCCCGCACCCGTGGAGCGACCATGTGCTGGCCTCGGGGGTGTCGACCGCCTTCGTCGTCGCCGTCGTGTTCGCGATCGTCGCCGCACTGGTGGCCCTGTTCGTGGTCCAGGTGCGCGCGTCGGACCTGGAGCGGTTGCGGGGCGGAGCCGTGGTGCCCGAGGCCGAACCGGCATCCGAGCCCGGCGGAGCGGACCGGCCGGGGGCCTTTGGGGGCGCCCACGAGCGCGGTCCGCGCAGCGGCAGGGAACCGCCCGGGAGCTGACGGCGACCGGTCTCAGGGGCCCTCGCCGTCGGCGCAGACACGGACCGTGCGCAGCCGGGGGTCGGCGGGGTCCGGGACGTTCATCCCCGCCTCGATCCCCGTGAGCAGGTAACGCAGAACCGGCTCGGTCAGCCGCTCGCCGGGCACGACGGCAGGGATGCCCGGTGGATACGGGGTCACCATTTCGGCGGCGACCCGCCCCACCGCCTCCTCGACCGGGATGTCCTCGACGGCCGAGAAGTAGGCGTCGCGTGGCAGACACACCTGGGGCTGCCTCAGCTCGGCGGGGGAGGGGATCACCATCTCCGGACCGGAGCCGAGCGAATGCGCGGTGCCGGCCAGCTCACGCAGGGCGGTGAGCAGGCGCCCGGCCGTCTCCGCGTCGTCGGCGTGGGTGAGCTGCGCGCTGATCCTGCGGTGGTCGACCAGGTGCAGGTCGATGTGGTGGTTCTCCCGCAGCCAGTCGGCCGCCCGGTAGCCGGAGGTGCCGAGCCCGGTGATGTCGATGACGACCGGCAGCGGGTCGAAGTCCTCGCCCGCGCCGGGCCCGCAGAAGTCGGCACGGTCGTTGACGTGCATACCGCCGATGCCCTCGATCTCCTGCCGGACCCTGGCCGCGAGGTCCAGCGCTCCGGTCAGCAGGGCCTGGCCGTCCGAGACCATCTGGCGGCGCCAGCCGTCGATGCCCGCGTACAGCAGTACCGAGGGGCTCGTCGTGCCCAGCAGGTCCGCGCGCGAGGCCAGCGTGTCGTGGTCGACGAGGTCGCCCTGGAGGTGGAAGACCGAGCCCTGCTCCAGGCCGCTGCCCATTTTGTGGATGCTGGTGACACAGACGTCCGCCCCCGCGTCCATGGCCCAGGACGGCAGGCCGGGGTGGAAGGGCAGATGCGCGCCCCACGCCTCGTCGACGACCAGGGGTCGGCCTCGGCGGTGGCACACCTCGGCGATGGCCGCCAGGTCGGCGGTGGAACCGTACGGGGTCGGACTCGTCACCAGGGCGCCCCGGGCATCCGGGTGCTCCTGGAACGCCTGCTCGTACGCCTCCGCCGACGGGGCGTGGGCCAGGTGCCGTTCGGCGTCCCACTGCGGGTCGATCCAGACGGGCTCGATCCCGGAGAGGATCAGACCCGCCACCACCGACTTGTGGGCGTCCCGGCCGACCAGGAGCTTCTCACCGTGCCAGGCCACGCTGAGCATGGCCGCCTTGACGGAGAGGGAGCTGCCGCAGGTGGAGAAGAAGGTGTGCTCCGCGTGAACGGCGTCCGCCATCAGCTCCTCGGCCCGCTGGAGGACCCCCGAGCGTGTCCTGCGGTCGTCCAGGCCACCGCTGGCGAGGACGTCGCCGAGGAACACGGCGTCGCCCAGGACGGCACGCACCTCCGGTGCGGCGCCCCGGGCGTGTTTGTGCCCCGGCGGCGAGAAGCCGAGCTGCTTCCTCTCCTGGTATGCGGCGAGTGCTTCCAGTACGGGCGCTTGCGTGTGATCCATGCGCATGTGCGACGCCTTCCCCCGCCGGCCCCGGGCCAATCAGGACGTCACAGCAGGTTCACCAGGCGTACGTAGCGCACCCAGTCCCAGTTCACCCCCGGGTCGGTGTGGTCGCTGCCGGGAACCTCGTGGTGGCCGATGATGTGGGCTCGGTCCTTGGGCAGACCGTGCCGGTCGCAGATGTCCGCCGTGAGCCGGGCCGACTGCTCGTACATGGCATGGGTGAAGTACGAGGGCTGGTCCACCCAGCCCTCGTGCTCGATGCCGATGCTGCGGGTGTTGTAGTCCCAGTTGCCGGCGTGCCAGGCGACATCCTTCTCACGCACGCACTGGGCGACGTACCCGTCCCCCGAGCGCACCACGTAATGGGCGGACACCTGTTTGGCCGGGTTCTTGAAGATGTTCACGGTGTCGGTGAACGTCTCCTGGGCGACGTGGATGACGACGAAGTCGACCGGGTAGGCGGAAGGGCGGTCCGACGCCGTGTAGTTGGAGGTGGACGCCGGGGCCGAGTGGGCCAGGGCGTAGTCCGTGTCGGCCGTGGAGGCGGCCACGGCGCGGACCGAGGCGGGTAACAGCGCCGCGGTGGCCGTGACCGCGGCGCCCTGAAGAAGTCTCCTGCGGTGCATCGGTACTCCTGTCGTGGGGGAGGGCGACCGAGGTCGCGCCTGCTGGGCGGTGTCCGTACTCCGGACCGCGTCGTCCGGTTCCGGGCCGCCCCACCGTACGGCCGTGACGCGGGCGGCGGAAGACGGCGGCGGGGGCTGAGCCGCGCACGGCCCGCCCCGCCCCGTCCCCTCAGACCTCCGCCGACGGGCCGGCCGGGACGCCGGCCAGCGCGGCCGCCGGATCGTCGTCCGCCGGTCCGGCCGGGACCCAGCGGCCCCGCTCCCTGCGGTAGGGCCACCAGCGACCCTCCCGGCCGTACCGCAGCTGCGCGTCGGCGCCCACCACGGTCCAGCGGTTGTGCGCCTGCCTCAGCCGGGGGCTCTCGCCGTCCTCCCAGGCGGCGGCGAGCCGCGCCCGGGCCCGTGCGAGTTCCCGCGGGTCGGGTGTCCATTTCTCGTCGTACACGGCCAGCGCCGCGGCCCCGCCGTACCGCCAGGCCGACACGGCGGCGTCGAGGTCGGCATGCTGCCGTCCCGAGGTGCTGGCGATGCGGGCCAGGACGCGCGCGTCGGACCGGGCCGCGACGGCCAGCCGTACGGCGTCCTGGTCCGGGGTCGGCTCCGGAGCCGGAGGACGCAGTGCGTGACGGTCTGACAGGGCGTCCGCCAGCATCGCGAAGGCGCGAACCGCGCTGTCCGCCGCCAGTACCTCCAGCGCCGCGGGATCCACGTCCGCCGCCGGAGCGGCCTCCGTGTCCAGCGACGGGGGAGAGCCCGGCGACGGGGGCAGCGGAGGGGGAGCGGGCAGCGGCGGCAGGATGTCCCGCGCCGCGAACGCCTCGTCGGCCCGGACGCCGGCCGGCGGACCGGCGGGCACCCTCCTGCCGTCCTGGGGTTCACGGAGGACCCGGGCGGCGCTGCGCGCCTGCAGCTCGTCGAGCAGCCGCCGCTCCGACCGGCCCCGCAACAGCAGCAGGACGAACGGATCGTGGTCCAGCAGCCGCGCCACCTGGTAGCACAGGGCTCCCGTATGGGCGCAGTGGTCCCACGCCTCGCAGGCGCACTCGGGCTCCAGGTCCCCGATCCCGGGAAGCAGGTGGACCCCGGCAGCCGCCGCGTCCTCCACCAGGTGGGTGGGCATCTCCCGGTCGAGCAACGCCGCGATGTGCCCGGACCGTTCGGACGCCATGTCCAGGAAGCGGTCCCACTCCTCCTCGCTCAGGCGCTGGAGCAGCACGTCGCTGCGGTGCACCGTCGCATCGCGCTCCTGGACGACGGCCGTGATCCGGCCGGGCCGGACCGAGACCGCGCCCACCCGGCCCTCCCGGGCCAGCCGGCGTCCCTGTTTGAGCTGCCGGCCGTCCAGCGCGGTCTCCTCCAGCGCCTTCAGCCACGCCCGCCCCCACCAGGACGACGCGAAACCGCGTCCCGGCGCGGGAGACATCGCGGCGAACGTACGCTCCGGTTCGTCGAGGCCGTCGTTCATCGTGCTCCCCCTCGAAGTGCGACCAGATCGGCCAGTTCCGCGTCCGTCAGTTCCGACAGCGCGCTCTCCCCGGTGCCGAGCACCGCGTCCGCCAGCCCCTGCTTGCGTGCCAGCATCCCGGCGATCCGGTCCTCGACGGTCCCCTCGGCGATCAGCCGGTGCACCTGCACCGGCTGCGTCTGACCGATCCGGTACGCGCGGTCGGTGGCCTGGGCCTCCACCGCCGGGTTCCACCAGCGGTCGAAGTGCACCACATGACCGGCCCGGGTCAGGTTGAGCCCCGTACCCGCGGCCTTCAGGGACAGCAGGAACACCGGGGCCTCACCCGCCTGGAAGCGGCTCACCATGGCTTCCCGCTCGGCCACCGGGGTGCCCCCGTGCAGGAACTGGGTCCGCACTCCGCGCGTGGCCAGATGCCGCTCCAGCAGCCGTGCCATCCGCACGTACTGGGTGAACACCAGGACGCTCGCGCCCTCTGCCAGGATCGTGTCGAGCAGCTCGTCCAGCAGCTCGACCTTCCCCGACCGGTCCGCGATCCGGGGGTCCTCCTCCTTCAGGTACTGCGCAGGGTGGTTGCAGATCTGCTTGAGCGCGGTGAGCAGCTTCATGACGAGTCCGCGGCGCGTGAGGCCGTCGGCGGCGGAGATCTCCGCCAGCGTCTCCCGCACCACCGCCTCGTACAGGCCGGTCTGCTCCGCGGTGAGGGAGACCGCGCGGTCCGTCTCCGTCTTGGGCGGCAGCTCCGGGGCGATGCCCGGGTCGGACTTGCGACGGCGGAGCAGGAACGGGCGGACGAGCGAGGCCAGCCGTTCGGCGGCGGCCGGGTCGTCGCCGCCCTCCACCGCGCTGGCGTACCGGTCACGGAACGTCCCCAGGCGGCCGAGCAGCCCGGGGGTGGTCCAGTCGAGGATCGCCCACAGCTCCGAGAGGTTGTTCTCCACGGGGGTGCCGGTGAGCGCGACACGCGCCCGCCCGCCGATCGTCCGCAGCTGTTTCGCGGTCGCCGAGTGCGGGTTCTTGACGTGCTGGGCCTCGTCCGCGACGACCAGGCCCCAGGGCGTCCGCGCGAGCCGGGCCGCGTCCAGGCGCATGGTGCCGTAGGTGGTCAGGACGAACTCGCCGTCAGCGACGCCCTGGAGACACCGTGACGCGCCGTGGAAGCGGCGGACGGGCGTGCCCGGGGCGAACTTCTCGATCTCCCGCTGCCAGTTGCCCATCAGGGACGTCGGGCACACCACGAGGGTCGGACCAGCAGCCGGCCCGAGACCCTGACGGTGGAGATGGAGAGCGATGAGGGTGATGGTCTTGCCGAGCCCCATGTCGTCCGCGAGGCAGCCGCCGAGCCCCAGCGACGCCATGGTGTGCAGCCAGTTCAGTCCGCGCAGCTGGTAGTCTGTCTCTTATACACATCTCT
>NZ_KL585386.1:66794-71630 GCF_000721935.1 Streptomyces sp. NRRL WC-3549 | reverse complement strand
ACGCCGGCGGCTGGCCCACCGCCTGTTCCTCCCCGGCCCCGGGGTCGGCGATGCGCGCGCGCAGTTGCTCCAGCCAGCCGGTCGCGGCCACCTCCACCCGCCGGCCGTCGACGTCGGTGGTACCGGTCAGGACGGCGCCCAGGGCGTCGATGGGGGTCAGCTTGCGGTCCCGGGTCCGCCGGGCGCGTCGGACCTCCTCCGGGTCGACGAGGACCCACTGCTCGCGTAGCCGGACGAGGGGTCTGCCCGCCTCCGCGAGCCGGTCGAGCTCCTCGCGGCCGAGCTCGTGACCGCCGAGTGCGAACCGCCAGTCGAAGGCGAGCAGCGCGTCGGCGGAAAGGAGGGAGGGCGCCGGGGAGCCGTCACCACGGGGGCCGGTGCCCTTCCCGGTCCGGTCGCGCTCGTCGGGAGGGCCGATCACCGCCCGCGCGGTGAACGTCCTGGACAGTTCCCTGGGCCAGTGCACCCGTACGCCCGTCGCGGCGAGCGCCCGTGCGGCAGGGCCGAGCAGTTCCGCGATCTCCTCGTCCGCCGGTTCCACGGCGTCCGGAACGGCGGCCGACAGCAGGGGCGTCAGCGGCGGCCAGGCCCTGGCTGCCCGGCGCAGTGCGAGCAGGGCGTCCATCCTGGCCTGTGGGCCGAACAGCCCGGCTGCGGGGGAGCGGTCGTCCCAGACCTCCGCCGCGTCGGCGACCAGCGTGGGGTCCTGGGCGCTGTGGATCTGCAGTACGGCGCGGAAGGCAGGGTCGCCGCCGGTGACGTCCTCCTCCGCCGGTGTGAGGCCCGAGACCTCGACGCGCAGCGACAGCCGTACGCCCCCGTCGTGGCCCGCCGCGACATCGGTGGCCCACGGCCGCAGCGCGGGCAGGTGCTGGGGGGCCGCAACGGCGTAGGCAGGTCCGCCGGTGACCCGGGCGGCGCCGGGAGAGCGCGGCAGCCCGTCGGCGACCGCGTCCACGAACTCCCGCAGCACCGTCTCCGGCGCGGGCAGCATCAGGGGATCCGCCGTGGCGTCCAGCGGCACGGCGTGGGCCGTCGGCGGCATGGAGGCCGCCAGGACGCGGATCCGCTCCAGGTCGGCCGCCGCCAGCGGGCCGATGCGCCATGTGTCGTGGGCGGCGGCGCTCAGGCCGGGGAGCAGCAGTCCGCGCGCGGCGAACTGCAGGGCCAGGAGCGCCGCGGCGCCCCAGAAGGCGGTCGCGGCGGAGGCGTCCGGAAGGGTCCGCGCCCGCGTCAGCACCGGCAGCGCGTCGGCCGGGGAGACCACCAGTGCCGTGACCGCCCGGGAGCGGAGGCCGTCGTCGGTGACCATGAGTTCGCGCAGGCTCCCGGGCCCCGGGGGCGGTGGGCCGCCGTCCGTGTCCCAGAAGGCGACCAGGCCCGTCCGCGCCGGATCCGCGGGCAGGAAGACCGCGGAGCAGCGGGACAGTTCGTCGATCTCGTCGAGCGTTGCCGCAGGAAACCCGTGCACACCGATACCCGCATTCCTCAAGTTTGACTAGTGGGGGTCGAGGGCGCCGAGGGTACCTCATGCGTCGCCCGTGGGCACACGGAGGCGGGAAAAACAGTCGCTCAGGGCCGCCCGGATTCCGCCGGCGCCACCGGGACAAGGGGGCTGGCCCCCCTACGCCAGGGGCGGACTCCCCCGCCGGACCCGGGTGAAAGCGCCATGGTCCGGGCCCACTCGCCGCCCGTAGGTTCGAGAGGTCGGCGCCCTTGCCCAGAAAACCGGAGATGCCATGTCCCAGGCAGCAACCACCGTCGCGCAGCCCCCACATGACCGAATCGGCTCCCCGGGACGCCCCGCGGCCCCCGGGAGCGACTTCGCGCCGCTCCTGCGGGCCGTCAAGGGGCAGGAGCTCCTGGAGCGCCGCACCGGCTGGTACGCCCTCTGCATCGCCGCCGACCTGGCCGCCCTGGCAGGGGTCGTCACCGCGATGGTGTTCGTCGGGGACACCTGGTGGAACCTGCTGCTCGCCCTCCCGCTCGCCGTGCTGTGGACCCGGACCGCCTTCGTCGGCCACGACGCGGGGCACTCCCAGATAACCGGCGACCGCACGGCGGCCCGGGCCATCGGTCTCGTGCACGCCAACGTCCTCCTGGGCATGAACGAGGCGTGGTGGAACGACAAGCACGTACGCCATCACGCCAACCCCAACCACATCGACAAGGACCCGGACGTAGGCGTCGGAGCCCTGGTGTGGACCCAGAAGCAGGCGGCCCAGCGCGAGGGCTTCGCCCGCCGGCTCACACGTAACCAGGCGAAGCTCTTCTTCCCGATGCTGCTCCTCGAAGGCATCGCCCTGAAGATCTACGGTTTCCAGTTCCTGCGCCGTCAGCCCGCCCGGGAGCGCCTGCTCTGCGGCTCGCTGCTGATCGCCCACCTCGGGCTGTACGCGACCCTGCTGCTCACGGTCATGTCGCCCGGCAAGGCGGCCGTCTTCGCCCTGGTGCACCACGCGCTGTTCGGTCTCCACCTGGGCATGGCGTTCGCGCCGAACCACAAGGGGATGGAGATGCCCGACCCGGACGGCGACCGCTGGGGCCACCTGCAGCGCCAGGTCCTCACCTCGCGCAACGTACGCGGTGCCGTGCTCACCGACTGGTTCCTGGGCGGCCTCAACTACCAGATCGAGCACCACCTCTTCCCGAGCATGCCCCGCCCCCACCTGCGACTGGCCCAGCCCCTGGTGAAGGCCCACTGCGCGGAGATCGGGATGCCGTACACGGAGACCGGCCTGATCGAGTCGTACCGGCAGGCGCTGCGGCACATGCACGACGTCGGCGAACCGCTGCGGTAGAAGCCGGCCACGGGCCCTGGAACCGGTGAGCGGGCCCAGGCGTTGTCATCTATCAGGAGCGGCCCGGCCGCGGAGGAGGCACGGATCATGTCGAACGGTGCAAAGGTCGCCATCGGGGGAGTCGTCGCGGCAGTCGTCCTGATTCCCCTCATCGGGTTCTGGTGGTCGCTGCTGGTCCTCGTCGGTGTGCCGGCGGTGGGGTACCTGATGCTCGACCCGGCCCAGCGGCGCAGGCTTCGCAGGATCAGCCGCAAGGAGATAGGGCGCTGAGCGGCGCGGCCGCCGGGGCCGCGCGGCGGCCCCGGGGCGCGGGACCGGACGGGGCGGACGGCCGGTTCGTCGAGTGACCAGCCCGGGCCGTCGGCCCGCAGGGTCCTGGCGCCATCGGGCGCGAAGGCGGAGCGTACCCGGCCCGGCGGGGGCGGGGTGGCGTCGTACGCGCGCCTCGGTGAGCGCCCTGCGGATGCCCGGGCGCGGCCCGGAGCCGGTGCCTTCCGTGCCCGGTGACCGCGCAGCCTGCGACGCACCGGCCGAGGGCTCATGGCCGTGGGACGGCCCGTCCGGGTCGTGGGGAGGTACACCGTCCGCACCGGAGCCCCGGGGCCCCTCGGCCGATGTCACCGTCCTCGATCTGCCCACGCCAGGCGGCCCACGGCGGGGAGACCTCGTCGCCGCCCAGGCGGCGCAGGCCGCGACCCCCGTCGCGCCGTGGTGCCGGACGGCCCGGCACCACTAGGGTTGGACGCTCCGGTCGACGAGGGGGACGAGCATGGTGGCGCGGTACGACAGGCTCAAGCAGATCCTGCGGCTCGACCCGGAGCGGGACTTCCTGGAGATCTACCGGCTCACCGTCACGTACGAGTTCCCCTGGGACGTCACCCGGGCTCTCGAATTCGCCCTGTACCGCACCTACGCCGTCCCCAGCATCGGCCGACTGCTCGCACGGACGGCGGAACTGACGGAACGTTCACAGAAGCGGTACGACGACACCGCGCTTCTCCTCGACACCGTCCTCGAGTACGGATTCGACAGCGAGAACGGCCGCACGGCGATCCGGCGGATCAACCGGATGCACCGCAGCTACGACATCAGCAACGACGACATGCGCTACGTGCTGTGCACCTTCGTGGTCACCCCCAAGCGCTGGATCGACGCATACGGCTGGCGCAAGCTGTCCAACCACGAACTCCGCGCCTTCGCCGCGTACTACCGCGCCCTCGGCGCGCACATGGGCATCAGCGACGTGCCGCAGACCTACGAAGAATTCGAACGCACCCTCGACTCCTACGAGGCAGAGAACTTCGGCTGGGACGAAGGGGGCCGCCGGGTCTCCGACGCCACCATCGCTCTCTTGGGCTCCTGGTACCCCGCCGCCCTCGCCCCGGTCGTCCGCACGGCCGCCCTCGCCCTGCTCGACGACTCACTGCTTCGCGCCTTCCGCTACGACCGGCCCGGCTCGGTCGCCCGCGGGCTGACGCGCGGTGCCCTGCGCCTGCGAGCCCGCGCCGTCAGGCTGCTGCCGCCGCGCACCACCGCCCACTACGCCCGCCAGAACCCGGAGATCAAGGGCTACCCCGACGGGTACGAGATCGCCGCGCTCGGTACGTTCCCGACCCCCGGTGTCCGTGGCTGCCCCGTTCCGCACGGCCGGTCTTCCGGTGCTCCCGCGGAGTGACCCCGGGACCGCGGGCCCGCCCGCGCGCGGACCGTGCCGGACACCCTGATGGCACGTCAGGACCCGTGTGCGGCGAGCACCAGGCACCGATCGTCCTCGTCGGTGTACGACCGCACCCGCCACCCGCCCGCGCCGGCGCCGGTGCGAGGTTGTGCTCGGCCCGCAGGTCCCCGGCCGTGAGGCCGCGACCGTGCCGTGCCGCCAGGGCGGCCCGGCCGACCGGATGGAACAGGGCCGGCACGCCTTTGGGGCGTACCACGCGGGCCAGTTAGCGCAGACCCTCCTCGGGTGAGCGAGATGCGAGATCAGCCCGGCCGCGAACACCGCGTCGAGCGCCGCGTCGCGGAGCGGCAGGCGCGC
>NZ_KL585386.1:63939-66528 GCF_000721935.1 Streptomyces sp. NRRL WC-3549 | reverse complement strand
CGCCAGCCGCGCGGCGTCGGCCAGGAGCAGCGCCCCGTCCGCGTCCGGGCCGGCCCGTACCGCGGCAGCAAGCTTCGTGGGTGTCGCGTCGGCGCCGAGTGCCGTGCCGCCGGGCCCCACGGCCGCACGCGGCGCCGGGCGGGGCGTGCCGTGCCGCAGCCGGCGTCGAGCACGGTGTCCCCGGGGCGCAGCCCCATGTCGGCGACGGCCCTGGCGAACGCCGGCCCGTCCCCCCGGTAGCGGCTGTCCCGGTCCGCCGCTCGCGCGGAGAAGAACTCCCGGACGTGCGTGTGCGCGTCGACCATGCGGACAGGATCGCGTACGAACCCCGCCTCCCGGTGCATTGACATGTCCCGCGCTTGTCGGAATGCTGTGGGAGCACATGCTTCTATCGATGTAAACTCGGTGCTTCCCGGCGGTGGCCGAGAAGTCCCGACGGTCCGGGCCACCCCCACAACCCCTCCGACGCGGTCCCGGCCGGACGCCCTCCCCACTCCGGCGCCCGTGCCGGCCAGGCGTCGAAGCGGAGGCCGACCGTGGAACGGGATCATGAAGCTTCTTCGCTGTCCTCGCAGCGCCGCCGCCTTCGCCCTGGTCGTCATGGCCATCGCCGTGATGTCGTTGCCGTCCGCTGTGCCCGCCCGAGCGGAACAGACGGGCATGCGGGCGGCGGACCCGAGTGTGATCCGGGTCGGCGGCACCTACGTGTCCGTGCAGTCGGCCGGAGGAGGCATCGCCGTACGGCAGGCTCCGTCGACGGCTGCCCTGGCCGCCGCCCCCGCCCGGCAGGTCTGGTCGGACACCCGTGACCTGGGTGAGGTCTGGGCGCCCGAGATCGTGCGGGACGGCGGCCGCTACCACATCTACTTCTCGGCCGGCCGGGGAGCGGCCCACCGGATGTACGTGATCAGCTCCGCCGACCCGGACAGCGGCTACGGCACCGAGACGAAACTGCGGCTCCCGGACGACAAATGGGCCATCGACGGAACCCTGTTCACCTTCGAGGGGCAGCGGTGGTTCGTCTGGTCGGGCTGGGAAGGCGACACCGACGTCGAGCAGAACCTCTACATCGCCCGGATGAGCAGTCCCACCACACCCGCCGGAGCACGGTATGTCATCTCGCAGCCCCGGGAGGGCTGGGAGCGGGTGGTGGGCGATCCGTTCGTCAACGAGGGGCCCGAGGCCGTCAAGGACCCGAACGGGCAACTGCACCTCACCTATTCGGCCAACGGCAGCTGGAGCGACCGGTACTGCCTGGCCGATCTGAGGCTGCGGGCCGGCGGTGACCCGACGTACGTGTGGGACTGGTACAAGTCGAACGGATGCCTGTTCGGGTCCGAACGGTCGACGATGATGCCCGGTTGGGACCCGACACTGCACGTCGACGGCCCCGGCCACCACAGCTTCGTCCTGCTCGACGGGGACATCGCCGCGAGCCCGCCCGCCGGACCGGCGTTCCCGCTGATGTTCCACGCGGTCCCGAAGGGGACGCCGTACGCCTGGGAGAACCGGTACTGGTACACCGGGACGTTCTGCTGGTGGGGCGACACCACCTACAGCCGCACCGGCGTTCCCGGTGCGGAGACAGACACGGGCTGGAGCCTGAAGTTCTTCGAGTAGCACGGGGGCCCGGGGGCGGAGTGCCGTCCGCACAGCGGCGGATCCGTGCGGACGCCCCGGCGACGCGGTCTGCGGCGAGGCGCCGTAGCTGTCGTCGCTGTGTGTCCCCGGCCGGGGCCGCGGGGCGGCGCTCAGGCGGCCATGTCCGCCATCGCGAGCACCTTGTCGACGTGTACGCGTACGAGGAGTTCTCCGGGGACGCCGTTGCGCGCCCCGAACTCCTCCGCCGCTTCCTGACCCATGTACCGCAACGCGATCCTGGTCGCCCACTCCCGTACCTCGCCGAGGTCCTCCCTGAGTTCGGCGCGTCCCTGGACCACGGCGAACGCGAACGGGGGCCGGTCGTCGTCGACGCAGACCGACACCCGGCCGTCACGCGCGAGGTTGCGGCCCTTCACGGTGTCCTCGCCGGTGTTGAAGACCAGATCGTCCCCGTCGAGCAGAAACCAGACGGGCGCGATGTGGGGGCTGCCGTCCGCCCGCACGGTCGCCACCTTGCCGGTGCGGGTCCCCTCCGAGAGGAACGCCCGCCATTCGTCCTGAGTCATGTGATGTGCCATGGGCCCATCTTCGGTCTCGGACAGCCGTGGCGCGAAGCGGCGCCCCGGTGGCCGGTAGGCGCTTGCCCGTGGCGATTGCGTGCGCAAGGCTTGCGCACGACGTGGGGAACGGATGAACGGGGAGGACACGTACATGGCGCTGGACCGGGGACTTGACTGGCTCCTTGACGATCTCACCACTCGGGTGGAGTACATACGACACGCACTCGTCCTGTCGAACGACGGGCTGGTCACCGGAGCGAGCACCGGCCTGGCCCGCGAGGACGCGGAACACCTGGCGGCCGTCTCGTCCGGGCTGCAGAGTCTGGCCAGAGGGTCGGGACGGCACTTCGGCGCGGGACGCGCCCGCCAGACCATGGTGGAGTTCGACGAGGCGATGCTGTTCGTCACCTGTCTCTTATACACATCT
>NZ_KL585386.1:63460-63624 GCF_000721935.1 Streptomyces sp. NRRL WC-3549 | reverse complement strand
CTCAGAGATGTGTATAAGAGACAGATCGCCTACGAGATGACGTTGATGGTGAACCGGGTGGGTGAGCACCTCGGAGTGACGGACCGGCAGAGCGCCGAGCACTTCGGCCGCCCCTGACGGCACGCCTTGGACCTGCGGGTTCGCCGAAGACGAGAAGTTTTCCA
>NZ_KL585386.1:63130-63253 GCF_000721935.1 Streptomyces sp. NRRL WC-3549 | reverse complement strand
GTTTTCCACAGGGCCGCCGCGTGCATCGCCGTACGGATTACTCTGATCACAGAGAGTATCCGACCTTACGGGGAGACAGCCATGACCACTTCGGAAGCCGCAGGCGGGCGCACCACCCTGACG
>NZ_KL585386.1:60434-62890 GCF_000721935.1 Streptomyces sp. NRRL WC-3549 | reverse complement strand
CGGGCGCACCACCCTGACGCGATCCGCCGGAGCCGGCCCGGACGGCGGGGGATCCGCCCACCCGAGCGGCTCGGTCGCAACCGGGCGGGCCGCACAGGAACTCGGCCTCAAGCGCGGCGAATTCGACCTCGCCGTCCACCTCGGCCTGATCGGTACGGAGGATCCGCCGGGTGGCGGCAACCCGCGGGTCCACCGGGCTGAGATCGACCGGCTCCGCGCCATGGAGGGGTTCCCCGAGTCGCTGCGCGACAAGGTGCGCACGGCCGGTACGGCCGAGGCCGCCTCCCTGCTCGGCGTCAGCCCGGTCCGATTCACCGGTCTCGCGCGGGTCGGCTGCGTCTCACCGGTCGCGTTCTACCTGAACCGCTACCGCGCGGTGGTGTGGCTGTACCTCGTGGAGGAGCTCACCGGATTCGCCGCCAGGGAACCGGGGCTGCTCACCGGAAAGACCCCGGCCGGGATGCGGGCCGTGCTGGAGGGCGGCAGGGACCTGCGTGCGCGCAACTGGCGCGCACGCAGGACGGACCGCCTGCTGAGCCGGGCGGCGGACCCGTGGGTGCGGGCCGCCGTGCAGGCGGCGGCTCTGGACCCCGTCCAGCTCGCCGAGGTGGTCGACGACCCCTATGAGCGGGCCTACCTCATCCGGATGCGCCCCGCCGCCGGCTTCGGGCGCCCGTGCTCCGTGTCCGGGAAGGAAGCGATGGAGCAGTTGATGCTGGCCGACGATCCGGACGAGATCCTCTGGTGCCGGGTGAACCTGGTCATGGAGCTGGATCGCGCCCGGGAGTCACGTGCCGCCCCGCGCCCGGGCCACGCGGGCCGACCGTACGGGGCGGCGGCGGTGCCCGCGGGCCGGCCCGTGGCGCCGCCCCGGCCGCCCGACGGAGCCGGTGGCCTGGGCGCGGACCCCAGTGCCGGCCCGAACCGTCGGTGGCACCCGCGGCTCCGGCCCCGACTGCTCACCAGGATCCTGCGGAGCAGGTCACGCGACCACGACCGTTGAACGCCGCCCATCAATGCACTTGTGCACGACCGCCTCGTGGCGGCATGTTGACCCCATGCTGATCAGGGAAGCCACCGAGGAGGACTGGCCTGCCGTCTGGCCCTTCTTCCATGACATCGTGCGTGCCGGGGAGACCTTCACGTACCCCCTGCAGCTGGGGGAGCGGGAGGCGCGTGGCTGGTGGTTCGTCCCGGAGCCGAGCCGCGTGGTCGTCGCGGTCGACGACGCGGGCATGGTCCTGGGCACCGCCAAGATGAACCGCAACCACATGGGCAACGGTTCGCACATCGCCGGCGCCAGCTACATGGTCGACCCCCGGCACTCCGGGCGCGGGGTGGGCCGGGCCCTGTGCGAGTACACCGTGGACTGGGCTCGTGCGGCCGGGTACCGCGTCATGCAGTTCAACGCCGTGGTGGAGACCAACACCCGGGCCGTGGGTCTGTACCGCTCGCTCGGGTTCGAGGTGCTCGGCACCCTGCCCGAAGGGTTCAAGCACCCCACCCACGGCTACGTCGGACTGCACATCATGTACAAGGCACTCTGAGGTCCGTCCCTTCCGGCGCTCCGGTCCTTCCACAGCGCCCCGTATCCAGCGGCGCCTTTTGGCCATCTTCGGACCGGCGAGCCGCGCTCCGCACCGGCCGGTCTGTCCACCATGTGGTAAGTCGCGGCAGTCTGAGGCCGGTTGACTCGGCCAGAGGTATGCGGGGTGGGCGGGGTCCCGGGGCGCGGTGGCAGTACTGTGCGCCCCACCGCCACCTGGGCGGTGAATCCGTACGGAGGAAGAATCCATGACCATACCCAGGAGATCGCGGCGGGGCGCGGGCGTGTGCGCGGCCGCCGCGATTGCCGGCCTGGCGGGCGGAATCGTGTTCGCCTCTCCGGCCGCAGCTCATACCCCCACCTGGGCCGTGAACTGCACCGAAGTGACGCTCAACCTCACGGCTTACTCGGCATCCGCCGAGAACGAGGTGACCGTCTCGATCGAGGGCGGTGAGGATCTGCTCCCCACCACGACGTTCGGCAGGGAGTACCGCACCAAGACGCCCCTCCCACTTCCCCCGCACGACGAGGTGCTGACCATCCGTCTCGTCGTCAAGGCCGGTGACAACGACCGGTACTCGGTCGAGGACACCAAGCCGTCCCCGGTGTGCGACGAGAACCTTCCCTCGCCCACCCCGACCGAGGACACCCCGTCCCAGGCCCCCAGCACCGAGCAACCGGCCACCGAGCCGCCGGCCACCGAGACGCCCGAGCCGAGTGCCACGCCGAGTGACACCGCCTCGGAGGCGGTGCCCGCCCCGGCCGAGCCGAGCGCCGGCGCGCCCGACCTGGCCGAGACCGGCTCCTCGTCGGCGACGCCCGTCATCGGCGGTGCCGCGGTAGCGGTGCTGCTCGCGGGCGCCGGAATCCTGTGGTCCGTCCGTAAGCGCCGCGCCCCGCAGCACTGAGG
>NZ_KL585386.1:59946-60190 GCF_000721935.1 Streptomyces sp. NRRL WC-3549 | reverse complement strand
CCGCAGCACTGAGGCCACTGAGGCCACGGCGCACCGGTCGACCGGGCACCTGACGGCAGGCCGTGAGGGGCGTACCGCATCACACAGGATGCGGTACGCCCCCGTCGCGTCCCCGGACGGCTGATCACCCGGACGCCGGGCCGATCTCGCACCACACGGCCTTGCCCTCCCCGCGCGGCTCGATGCCCCACCGCGCGGTGACCGCGTCGAGAAGCAGCAGGCCGCGCCCGGACGTCGACGTCTC
>NZ_KL585386.1:55664-59788 GCF_000721935.1 Streptomyces sp. NRRL WC-3549 | reverse complement strand
GTCTCGCCCGGTGCGCGCCGCCGGGGCCATACACTGGAGCGGTCCTGGACCGACAGCCGGATACGGCGCACGGGCTCCGGCAGGACCTCCAGGGTCAGGACCGCACCGCCCTCCGTGTGCAGCAGCACATTGACGAGCAACTCGTCGGTCACCAGCTCGGCGTCGTCCGCGAGTTCCGCCAGGTCCCAGGCGGTCAGGGCCTGGCGCACGATCGACCGGGCCTCCGACAGCCCCTCCGGGTCGGCCTGGTGGACGTACTGGTGCAGCCGCGGCGCCCGCACCGCCCCCGTGTCCGGACGACGGCGCAGGACCAGCAGCGCCACGTCGTCCTCCGAGCCCCAGCGTTTCCACAGCCGCTCCGACAGATGGTCGGCCAGCGCCCCGGCTTCCGGGGGCCCTTCTCCCACCTCACGGATCAAGGCCGTCACACCCTCGTCCACATCGGCGCCCGGCTCCTCCACCAGGCCGTCCGTGTACAGGACGAGGGTCTCACCCGGCAGCAGCTCGAGACGGGTCTCCGGGAACTCCTCGTCCACGAACGCGGTCGAGATCCCCAACGGGAGCCCCCCGCGGACCTGGGGCGACCCCACCCGCCCGTCGGTGTGCCGGACCAGCGGCCCGAAGTGCCCGGCGCGCGCCACGCGGACGGCACCCGTGGCAAGGTCCGCCTGGGCGTACGTGCACGTCGCGAAACGGTCGGTGTCCAGCTCGGCCAGGAACCGGGAGGCGCGCGCCAGCACCGTCGCCGGAGGGTGTCCCTCGGCGGCGTACGCGCGCAGGGCGATGCGGAGCTGTCCCATGATCGTGGCCGCGTGGGTGTCGTGTCCCTGGACATCGCCCACCACCACCCCGACCCGGCCCCTGGGCAGCGCGATCACGTCGTACCAGTCACCGCCGACCTCGCGCCCGCTCCACGCCGAGTGGTACCGGACCGCGACCTCCCCGCCCTCCACGGTCTGGATCCGCCGGGGGAGCATGGCCGCCTGGAGTCCGGTCGCGAACTCGCGTTCCTCGTCGAACAGCTTCGCCCGCTGCAGCGACTGCGCCACGACGGCGGCCAGCCCGAGACAGAGAAGCCGCTCGTCGGAGCTGAAGGCCGTTGGCTCGCGGTAGAACAGGGCCAGCGCGCCCAGGGGACGCGCCTGGGCGATCAGCGGGAGATAGGCGGCGGCGCGGAATCTCAGCTGGTCCACATGAGGTTCGAGCAAGGGATACCGCCGGACCAGGTCCGGGAGCGAGGTGGCGAACATCGGGCGGCCGCTGAGCACGGTGTCCCCCAGTGGCAGCCGGCCGTGGAGTTCCCCGGACCCCAGGCCGCCGTGCACCTCCAGGGCGTCACCGCTCAGCGCGACGACGTCGAGCGCCGTGTCGTCCACCAGCCCCAGCGCCAGTCCGTCCGCGCCCAGCATGGTGAGACCGGCCGTCCCCGTGAGCGCGGCGGTGACGTCGTCCACCGTCAGCGCCCGCGACAGTGTGCTGGTCGTACGTTCGACGATGTCGGCCTGATGCCGGCGCCGTTTCTCCAGATCCAGCACCGACGCCGAATGCGTGACCTCCGCCGTGGCGTCACGCAGTACACCCACGACACGGCGGGCCCGGCCGTCACCCGACCGCAGGATCCGCGCCTGGACGTGGGTCCACTGGCGGGAACCGTCCGGCAGCGGCACCTGGAAATGCACGCTGTACGAGCTGCTCCCCTCGGTGACGGCCTCGTCGATCGTGACGGCCAGCCGGGTTCGTTCGGCCGGGTCCAGCCGTTCCACCAGGGTCTGCGGGCGCGCGTCGAAAGCCGCCGGGTCCACGTCGAAGACCGCGAGACCGGCTTCGTCGACGTCCAGGGTCCGCGCGTCCAGATCCCACTCGAAGGTGCCCGTCCGGTTCAGGGCAAGGCGCTCGGTGGGTCCCGTGCCGCCGCGGGGGCCCCGGACGAACCGGAGAAGCGGTGGGATCGCGGTGTCTTCCGCTTGCCGTGAAGAGTCGGTCATTCCTGCTCCGGAGGTGTCCGCAGGGGTCCCTCGGCGTGGCGGCCCGTCCGTCCAATTGTCGAACCACGGGCGCGGGTGCGCCACACCTGCCCCCACCCGGCCCCCGGGCACCCGGGCGAACATCGCAGAATGGCCCACGGAGATCACCCACGGCTGACCGGAGCGCATCCCATGAACGACGACGAGCCCGTCCTGCTGCACACCGAGGGCCACACCCTGCACATCACCCTCAACCGCCCCAAGGCCCTCAACGCCCTGACCCACACCATGGTCCGCCTCATCGACGAGGCCCTCGCCCAGGCCGCCACCGACGCCTCGGTCGTCGCCGTCGTCATCAGCGGCGCCGGGGAACGAGGCCTCTGCGCAGGAGGCGACATCCGGTCGATCTACGAGGACGCCCGGGCGGGCCGCCGCGCATCCGTGGACTTCTGGCGGGACGAGTACCGGTTGAACGCCCGGATCGCCCGGTTCCCCAAGCCGTACGTGGCCCTCATGGACGGCATCGTGATGGGTGGCGGCGTCGGCGTCTCGGCCCATGGGGACGTCCGCGTCGTCACCGAACGCTCCCGCGTCGCCATGCCGGAGACCGGCATCGGCTTCGTTCCGGACGTCGGTGGCACCCACCTCCTCGCCGCCGCGCCGGGCGAACTCGGCACCCACCTCGCCCTCACCGGCCGGTCGGTGAACGCGGCCGACGCCCTCGCGTGCGGGCTCGCCGACCACTTCGTGCCCTCCGGCCGTCTGCCCGACCTCGTCGCGGCGCTCTCCCGGTGCACCGCACCCGCGGAAGTGACGGAGACGGCGCGGCGGTACGCGGCCCCGGCGCCGGCACCGGAGCTCGCTCCGCACCGTGCGTGGATCGACGACTGCTACGCCGCCGACACGGTCGAGGAGATCATCGACCGGCTCACGTGTGCCGAGGCGCCGGCAGCCCGGGAGACAGCACGCTCACTCCTGGCCCTGTCGCCCACCTCCCTCAAGGTCACCCTCGAAGCCGTGCGCCGGGCCCGGCGGCTCGACGGCCTGGAGGCCGTACTCGACCAGGAGTTCCGCGTCTCGTGCCGGGCCTTCGAGGGCCACGACCTGGTGGAAGGGGTGCGCGCCCGGATCATCGACAAGGACCGGGATCCCAAGTGGAACCCGGTCCAGCTGGGCGACGTCACCGAGGCCGACGTGGCCCGCCACTTCGAGCCGCTCGGGGAACGGGAACTCGGCCTGTACGCCACCGCTTTCTGACCGGGCGACCAGGACCGGGCGGCCAGAACCGGGCGGCCAGGACCGGGCCGGCGGTAGCACCCCCTTCTGCGGCCTGCCGGTACCGGCCGGGGGATTCGCTCACCTCCGCGAGGCATCCAGGCCGACCACCGCCCGGTCCCACGTCCTCAGATCGCTCCGAGGAGGGTAGTGACGCAGTTCATGCGAGCGCGTCACCAGTCGGCGCAGGTCGCCGAGGCCGCCCACCAGCCCGTGCGACCGGGCCTGCGCCAGCACGTTGCCGAGTGCGGTGGCTCGACGGGCCCGACCGTGACCGGCAGCCCCGTCGCCTCCGCGGTCCACCGGCACAACAGCTCGTTGCGGGAGCCGTCGCCGACCAGATGGGCACGGGTCAGTTCACGGCCGGCCAGCGCCGCGGCCCCGCGCAACGTCCGGAGATGGGCCGGCGCCAAGCGCCCCAGCACGCACCGCACATACCGCCCGGCCGTCCGCCCGTGGCTGCCCGGTGCGGGCCAGTACCACGTCGATCCGCGACGGCATGTCCCCCGGCGCCAGGAACACCGGATCGTCGGATTCGATCAGCGCTGCGAACGGCCGCGCGGCCGCCGGGTCCCTGAGCAGTGTGTCGAGGTCCAGGGAGCGGCCCTTCCGGGCCCAGGTGCGACGGCACTCCTCCAGGAGCCACATCCCCATGCCGTCCACACCGCGTTCGTTCGTGAAGTTCGCGGCCCTGGACTCCTCGGTCAGCACCGTTCGGTCAGCACCGTGGCCATGCCAGTCAAGCCGCTGGTCGAATTCGCCGACGATCGGAAATCAATCCATCAGACGGATGGACCATGGGACACGGCTACGGATGCGCGCCGACCCACCCGCCGGGCCGCACCAAGGCATCAAGGCACGGCGGGCCGCGTGCCGGTACACGCC
>NZ_KL585386.1:54301-55419 GCF_000721935.1 Streptomyces sp. NRRL WC-3549 | reverse complement strand
GGGGCCGCGTGCCGGTACACGCCGGGGTCCGCGCGGGCCGCGCCGTGGGCCGGCAGGGCGGCGCACGGCGCACACGACGCTGGACGCCGAGCCGGAGAGGGCCGGCCCTCGGGGCGTGCGAAGGGCTCCGTGCCGGGCGCCGCCCCACGGCGGTCGCCCGCCGCCCTCAGCGGCCCGGGGCCGCCGCGCCCGGTACGAGCGTCCGCACGAGCGCGAACAGCCGGTCCTCGTTCCCCGCGAGGCCCGCCCTCCGCAGGGCCTCGTCGGCCTCCTCGATCGGTGAGGCCAGCAGCGGCATGTAGACCGGGGTCTCGTCCGGTTCCGCGAGCACGGCGCGGGTCGCCTCCAGCAATCTCACGTACGCCTGGGCCGCGGTCACTTCGGCATCGCGCATCTCAGCATCTCCCCGTCGAAGGTGTCGGTCCGTCAAGCATCCCGCACGGGTCTGACAATGCCCGCGAACCGTACGGGGAGCGTTCACCGCACCCGCTGACGCGCGGTCCCCGCCGGGGGCTCGACCTCCAGGAAGCGCCGCCGCTTCGGTCCCCGGTACAGCAGCGGTGTCCAGCCCGCCTCCCTCAGCACCGTGAGGCACCGGCCCAGTTCCTCCTCCTCGTCGTGCACCGCTCCGCTCCCCGGCGGACCGGCCCACTCGACGCGCACCGCCCCAGGGGCCTCGCCCGCGCACACGCGGTACCCCGTGGCCGTGCGCTCACCGGACGGCCCGGTCGCGGACGCGGGTATCCCCGCGGCCTCAAGGACGAGAGCCACCGCACGCACCGGCCGGTGCAGCTCCCACTCGGCGGGAACGCTTTCCGGGGCCGGGTGTTCGGCGCGGGTGAGCCGCCGGATCTGCACCATCCCCTCGAAGGCGGCCCGCACCGCCGCGGCACGCCTCTCGGGCGGCTCCGGCACCGGCGGGCCGTCCCCGGTGGAAGGCTCGAACGGGTCCCTCCGCGCATCGTCCACACCCTGTCCCTCCGCCGGTCCGGTACGCCAACCACCAGTGTGCGCCGTCCCACTGACACCGAGGGGGCCGTACACAGGCGCACGGCCGGTTAGGGTTGGCGCTCAGCGACGTACCCGGAGGAACCAGCGCGTGCCCGACACCGAGCCGA
>NZ_KL585386.1:49775-54051 GCF_000721935.1 Streptomyces sp. NRRL WC-3549 | reverse complement strand
CCGCCCGCCACCGAGCGGGCGGACCTGCGAGCCGACTGCGCGAACTGTTTCGGGCTGTGCTGCGTCGCGCTGACTCTGACCGCGTCGGCGGACTTCGCCGTCGACAAGGACGCCGGCACCCCGTGCCGCAACCTCCAGGACGACTTCCGCTGCGGCATCCACACCCGGCTCCGGTCCGCGGGGTTCCCCGGATGCACGGTGTACGACTGTTTCGGCGCGGGCCAGAAGATCTCCCAGCACACCTACCAGGGCGAGGACTGGCGGCGGCGGCCGGACACCGCCCGGCAGATGTTCCAGGCGTTTCCCGTGATGCGGCAGCTCCACGAACTGCTGTGGTATCTCACCGAGTCGCTCGCGCTGCCCGCCGCCGCGCCACTGCACCCCCAACTGCGCGCCGCGTTCGAAACCACCGAACGCCTCACGTCGGCCCCGGCCGGAGACCTCGTGCGACTGGACGTGTCGGCGCACCGGGCGCAGATCGCGACCTTGCTGCTGCGCGCCAGTGAGCTCGTCCGTGCCGCCGGACACCGGCGCAAGAAGCGCGACCACCGGGGCGCCGATCTCATCGGGGCCCGGCTGCGGCACGCGGACCTGCGGGGCGCCGATCTGCGCGGCGCCTTCCTCATCGCGGCCGACCTGCGGGGCGCGGACCTGCGGCTGGCCGACGTCATCGGAGCCGACTTCCGTGACACCGAACTGTCCGACGCCGACCTCACCGACGCCCTCTTCCTCACTCAGGCCCAGCTGAACGCGGCGAGGGGCAACGCCGCCACCCGGCTCCCCGGGGCGTTGGCCAGGCCCTCGCACTGGGTGGGCACCGCCGCCGTCTGAGCCCAGGCATCACCCGTCGGCCGTGGGCTTCCGCGCGTCCTCCGCCTCCTCCTCCAACGCCGCCTTGAGCCGCTTCAGCGTCGTACGGATGTTGCCCCGCTGGAACTCCGCGAACGTATGGCCGCGCGTCGCGACACGGTCGAACGCGTTTGCGAGGAAGTCCGGCCACGTCCGCCGGTCGTCGGTCCAGGTCTCGGTGACCCGGGTGTGCCCGCCGACCTCCTCGAAGCGGTACTCCCACAGGGCGATCGCGCCCCGGAGGCGGGGCCGCCCGGCGCCGATCGCGTGCACGCGGAAGGCGAACCGCATCCCCGGGTCGGCGGCGGTCACCGTGCACCTCGTCGTCCAGCGGAACGCGCCGCGTCTGTTGCGGCCCTCGAAGACCATGCCCACGTAGGTCTCCCGGCGGCCGCCGAGCACCCGTGCGCCCTGGTTCTCCGGGCTCCAGCGCCCCATCGCAGTGGGATCGCTGACGCGCTCGTACACCACCGACGGAGGGACATCGATCAGAATGCTGTCCGAGACGGACATGGTGCGCGGCATGGTGGTCACTCCTTGTCCACGTCCGGACCGGACACCGGCCGGGCCAGGCAGCCGACAGGCCGGACGGATCATGTGCGAACGCTTGACGATGCTGGTTCGTTGGACAGTGTGGCCTACACGTAAGAGTGTCCAGCACACCGGACCCGAGGAGCCCCGCACATGGCACGTCCCGCCGAAACCGGCCCCGCCCGCACCGCCGCAGCCGTCCCGGACGACCGCACGCGACTGGTCGAGCGGCTCATGGAGCGGTTTCCCCACGTCCCGCGGGAAGCCGTCATCAAGGAAGACCTGCTGCGTGGGGGCATGGCCTTCGACGAATCCGCGCTCAGCGACAACGAACACGGGGACGTCAAGCCGAAGTCGTACTTCATCTTCTCCTTCGACCACGGCACCCTGCCGGAGCTGGGCGCCGCGGCTTTGCGCCGGCCGCCGGAGGAGATCGTCCTCACCGGCGGCCCGTACGACCTGCGCCGCACGGTGGTGTCGGTGCGGGTCAACCCGTCCTCGCCGTACCGGGTGGCGGCCGGTGAGGACGGCGTGCTCGGCCTGTACCTGGACGGGACGCGCATCTCCGACGTCGGCCTGCCCCCGATGCCGGACTACTACCGGCACACCCTGGAGAACGGCAAGTCCGTGATGGAGGTGGCGCCCACCATCCAGTGGGGCTACCTGATCTACCTCACGGTCTTCCGGGTCTGCCAGTACTTCGGCGCGAAGGAGGAGTGCCAGTACTGCGACATCAACCACAACTGGCGCCAGCACAAGGCGGCGGGCCGCCCCTACACGGGCGTCAAGGACGTCGAGGAGGTCCTGGAGGCCCTGGCGATCATCGACCGGCACGACACGGCGGGGACGACCACCGCCTACACCCTCACGGGCGGGGCGATCACCTCCCACATCCAGGGGCGTGACGAGGCGGACTTCTACGGGCAGTACGCCAAGGCCATCGAGGAACGCTTCCCCGGCCGCTGGATCGGCAAGGTCGTGGCGCAGGCCCTGCCCAAGGCCGACGTCCAGCGCTTCCACGACTACGGCGTGCAGATCTACCACCCCAACTACGAGGTGTGGGACCGCCGTCTGTTCGAGCTGTACTGCCCCGGCAAGGAGCGCTACGTCGGCCGCGACGAGTGGCACCGGCGCATCCTCGACTCCGCCGACGTCTTCGGGGCCCGCAACGTCATCCCCAACTTCGTGGCGGGCGTGGAGATGGCCCGGCCCCACGGCTTCACCACCGTCGACGAGGCCATCGCCTCCACCACGGAGGGCCTGAGGTTCTTCATGTCGCGCGGCATCACACCGCGTTTCACCACCTGGTGCCCGGAACCCACCACGCCGCTCGGAAGGACCAACCCCGACGGTGCGCCGCTGGAATACCACATCAGGCTGCTCGACGCGTACCGCTCCACCATGGAGGAGTACGGGTTGTCCTCCCCGCCCGGGTACGGACCGGCCGGCCCCGGGCACGCGGTGTTCTCCGTCAGCTCCTTCATGGACAGCCTCGCCCCCGGGACGGCTGCAGCCTCGTAACGCCCTCGACGTGGGGCATGCTCGGGGTGACGCGGTCCCGGGGCGGTGGAGCGTCAGGCGGGCCACCGCGCGGTCCGTTCCCGGGCGCCTCCGCCGAACTCGTCGAGGCCGCCCGGGTCCACGGTGTCGAAGCCAGGTGCGTCGATGGCTCGCGTACGCCCCGCTCGGTGGCCGGATCACCGGCTCCGCTCGCGAAGAGATCATTCCGCCATGGCGAAACGGTTCTGCTGAGGGTGCGTGGATGGCGGCGGGCCACGCGGGCACGTATGGGACAGCGAACGCAATCACAGGGCTCAGTTGGAGGTGGTGACCGTGCTGCACGGCATCGACGTCAGTTCCCACCAGACGGACTTCGACACGGACGGGGTGGACTTCGTCTTCATCAAGGCCACCGAGGGCCGCTCGTACGTCAATCCGAAACTCGACGGCCAGGTCAAACGCGCCAGGGACGCGGGATGCGTCGTCGGCTTCTACCACTTCCTGTGGCCGGGGGACGCGAAGGACCAGGCGAAGTACTTCGTCTCCCGGACACCGGAGAAGGCGGGTGACCTTCTCGCGGCCGACTGGGAACAGACCGGCGACGGCACATGGGCGAGCAGCAAGGACAAGGACCGCTTCATCCGAGAGGTGAAGCGGCTGCGGCCCCACCACCGTGTCCTCCTCTACTGCAACCGCACCTTCTGGCGGACCCACGACACGTCCTCCTACGCGGGCGACGGACTGTGGATCGCCGACTACGTGTCCGCAGGCGAACCGCGTGTCGAGGCACCCTGGCGCATCCACCAGTACACCGACCGGCCGCTCGACAAGAACGTCGCCGACTTCTCCTCGAAGCAGGCGATGCGGGACTGGGCCGAGGACTGAGGAGGACGCCGAGGAGGGCGCGTCAACACGGGGTGCTCCGGGCATCGGCCAATGGAGTGTCCTTTGCCATCCATGGGTGCGCAGTCCCCGGGGATGTCGCGCGGTACCGCCGTCGGGGGGTCCATCCTGGTCGCCGAGTCAGCAACGGCCGTCGACCGAAGGAGTGCCGCAGTGACGACGAGGGGCCCCTCAGAATCGGTGGAAGCCGATGCCGAGTACCAGGACGAGCTGCCCGTCCGGGCGAGGCAGCCGGGGAACGTGGTCATCAAGTGGCTCACCACCACGGACCACAAGACGATCGGCACGCTCTACCTGACCACGTCGTTCGCCTTCTTCCTCCTCGGTGGCGTGCTGGCCCTCGTGCTGCGTGCCGAGCTGGCTCGCCCCGGTACGCAGATCGTGTCGAACGAGCAGTACAACCAGGCGTTCACGATGCACGGCACGATCATGCTGCTGATGTTCGCGACGCCTCTCTTCGCCGGTTTCGCGAACTGGATCATGCCGCTCCAGA
>NZ_KL585386.1:48666-49554 GCF_000721935.1 Streptomyces sp. NRRL WC-3549 | reverse complement strand
CAGATCGGCGCGCCCGACGTGGCGTTCCCGCGGCTGAACATGTTCGCCTACTGGCTGTACCTCTTCGGCTCGCTCATCGCGGTGGCCGGCTTCCTCACCCCGCAGGGCGCGGCCGACTTCGGCTGGTTCGCCTACTCCCCGCTCGGACGCGGCGAACACTCACCCGGCGTCGGAAGCCGACCATGTGGATCATGGGTCTGGCCTTCTCCGGCTTCGGCACGATCCTCGGTTCGGTCAACTTCATCACCACGATCATCTGCATGCGCGCCCCCGGCATGACGATGTTCCGTATGCCGATCTTCACCTGGAACGTCCTGCTGACCGGTGTGCTGGTCCTGCTCGCCTTCCCGGTTCTGGCCGCCGCGCTCTTCGCGCTGGAATTCGACCGTAAATTCGGCGCACATATCTTCGATGCGTCGAACGGTGGCGCATTGCTCTGGCAACACCTCTTCTGGTTCTTCGGGCATCCAGAGGTGTACATCATCGCCTTGCCGTTCTTCGGAATCGTCTCGGAGATCATTCCGGTGTTCAGCCGGAAGCCGATGTTCGGTTACATCGGTCTGATCAGCGCGACGATCGCCATCGCCGGTCTCTCCGTGACCGTGTGGGCGCACCACATGTACGTGACGGGCGGGGTACTCCTACCGTTCTTCTCGTTCATGACCTTCCTGATCGCGGTGCCGACCGGGGTGAAGTTCTTCAACTGGGTCGGCACGATGTGGAAGGGGTCGTTGTCCTTCGAGACACCGATGCTCTGGTCCGTCGGCTTCCTGATCACCTTCCTCTTCGGTGGTCTGACCGGCGTGATCCTGGCCTCCCCGCCGCTCGACTTCCACATCTCCGACTCGTACTTCGTCGTCGCGCACTTCCACTACGTCGTCTTCGGCA
>NZ_KL585386.1:48262-48492 GCF_000721935.1 Streptomyces sp. NRRL WC-3549 | reverse complement strand
GCGCACTTCCACTACGTCGTCTTCGGCACCGTGGTCTTCGCGATGTTCGCCGGATTCCACTTCTGGTGGCCGAAGTTCACCGGCAAGATGCTGGACGAGCGACTCGGCAAGATGACCTTCTGGACGCTGTTCGTGGGCTTCCACGGCACGTTCCTCGTACAGCACTGGCTCGGCGCCGAAGGCATGCCCCGCCGGTACGCGGACTACCTGGCCGCCGACGGCTTCACCGC
>NZ_KL585386.1:42578-48112 GCF_000721935.1 Streptomyces sp. NRRL WC-3549 | reverse complement strand
CTTCACCGCGCTGAACACGATCTCGACGATCGCGTCCTTCGTGCTCGGCCTGTCGATGCTGCCGTTCATGTACAACGTCTGGAAGACCGCCAAGTACGGCAAGAAGGTCGAGGTCGACGACCCGTGGGGCTACGGCCGTTCGCTCGAATGGGCGACGTCCTGCCCGCCCCCGCGGCACAACTTCCTCAGCCTGCCGCGCATCCGCTCGGAATCCCCGGCGTTCGACCTGCACCACCCCGAGATCGCGGCGCTCGAGCAGCTCGAGCACCCGTCCGAGGGTGACAAGGTCCTCGTCGGTGGCAAGGAGGACGGCAAGTGAAGATCCAGGGCAAACTCTTCATCTGGCTGAGCGTCTTCCTGCTGATCATCGCCGTCACGTACGGCGTCTGGTCCAGGGAGCCGGTGGGCACCACCACGCTGGTGCTGGCCTTCGGCCTGGCCCTCATGATCGGCTTCTACCTGGCCTTCACGGCCAACCGGGTCGACGCCATGGCCCAGGACAACAAGGAGGCCGACGTCGCGGACGAGGCCGGCGAGGTGGGGTTCTTCTCCCCGCACAGCTGGCAGCCGCTCGCGCTGTCCCTCGGTGGCGCCTTCCTGTTCATGGCCGTCGCCTTCGGCTGGTGGCTGGCCTACTTCTCCGCCCCGCTGCTCCTGATCGGCCTCTTCGGCTGGGTCTTCGAGTACTACCGCGGTGAGAACCGCACCCAGTAGCAGCGCCGTACCACCGCACGGGGGCCTGGCCCGCTCGGCAACGAGCGGGCCGGGCCCCCGTTTGCAGTCACTGGGCGCGCTGGATCGGATGAATCTTCTTAGCGTGGGTTCATGAACCACACGCCGCGCATCCGCACCGTAGTGAGCTGCACTCTGCTGGTCGTGACCTTGGTCGCAGGTGCGACCGCCTGTGGAGAGCCCGACAGCCGGCAGCTGTCACTGAAGCCCTACGACGCCGCCGAGGACATCTCGTTCAACGGCCCCTCCGAGAAGGAGAAGGCCGACCCGGACCAGCCCATCGAGGTCACCGTCAAGGATGACGACGCCCGCATCACCGACGTGACGGCCGTCGACACCGAGGGCCGCCACCTGGCGGGCGAGCTCGACGCGAGCGGCAAGCGGTGGCACTCCACCACCTCGCTGGCGGCCGGCACCCGGTACACCGTCAAGGTGTCCACCGAGAACGGCGACGGCGCCCCTGGCAGCCGCACGTACGCCTTCGGCACGGCCCAGGCAGAGAAGTTCCTGAAGGTCTCCTTCGGTCCGCAGGCGGGCACCTACGGGGTCGGACAGCCCGTCACCGCGGAACTCAGCGCTCCGGTCACCGACAAGGCCGCCAGGGCCACCGTGGAGCGCGGACTCCAGGTCCGCTCCGCCCCCGCCGTCACCGGCTCCTGGTACTGGGTCGACGCCAAGACCCTGCACTACCGCCCGAAGGAGTACTGGCCCGCCAACGCCACCATCGACGTCCGCAGCAACCTCAAGGGCATAAAGGTGACCAACGGGCTGTACGGAGACGCCGCCAAGTCACTCAAGCTGACGACCGGAGACCGCATAGAAGCCGTCACCGACGCCTCGGAGCACCAGATGACGGTCCTGCGCAACGGCGAGGTGATCAACACGCTGCCGGTCACCACGGGCAAGCCGGGCTTCGACACGCGCAACGGCATCAAGGTGGTGCTGGCCAAGGAGCAGTTCGTACGCATGCGGGGGGAGAGCATCGGCATCGCCGCCGGCTCGTCGGACTCCTACGACCTGCCGGTCTACTGGGCGACCCGGGTCACCTGGAGCGGTGAGTACGTCCACGCGGCGCCCTGGTCGACCGGCTCCCAGGGCAGCGCCAACGTCAGCCACGGCTGCACCGGGATGAGCACCGCCGACGCCGAGTGGTTCTTCCAGACCGTACGCGAGGGCGACATCGTCAAGGTCGTCGGGAGCGACGGCGAGACCATGACACCGTTCGACAACGGCTACGGCGACTGGAACCTGTCCTGGGACGCCTGGCTGAAGGGCAGCGCGCTGCACGGCGGCGGCACCCCGGACACGGGCGACGAGGTGGAGGCGGCGCGGCTGCGCCCCCAGGTGTGACCTCCCCCCCGGGGGCGAGCCGCGTCATGGCCGGACGGCTCTTCGGGGCGCTCAGGCGCCCACGGACAGCCTCTGGCGCAACAGGGCGGCCAGGGCGTCGGCGAAGTCGACCGGGTCGACCGGATGGGTCACCGCGGCGTCGGCGCGGCTCCACGTGGCCAGCCAGGAGTCCTGCGGGCGGCCGATCAGCAGCAGCACGGGCGGGCAGTCGAAGATCTCGTCCTTGATCTGCCGGCAGACGCCCATGCCGCCCACGGGGGCCGTCTCCCCGTCCAGCACGCAGACGTCGACACCGCCCCCGTCCAGCGCGCTCAGCACCGCCGGCAGGGTGGCGCACTCGAGGAACCGCACCTCCGGGACGTCCGCCGCCGGCCTGCGCCCGGCAGCCAGCCTCACCTGCTCACGGGTGTTGGCGTCGTCGCTGTAGACCAGGACCGTGGCGGTCGGCTGCATTGTTCCTCCGTGACATCTGTGTCTTCGGGGCTCTCGGGGCATGAACCGATGGGCGGATCGTACTCCGGCGGACAGCCTGTCAGCACCGGTAATGACAGCGTTTCGATGGGCCGTTCGGTGAGGACACACCTCACTGACACACCGAACAGCACCCCCCGGAGTGAGGGCGGGATAAGCGACCGACATAATGTCGGTCGTGGCGACAGCAACGACAGTAGAAACCGGGCACGCGCACCCGTCGGTCAATCGACCGAACCTCACCAGCGTCGGAACCATCATCTGGTTGAGTTCCGAGCTGATGTTCTTCGCGGCCCTCTTCGCGATGTACTTCACCCTGCGATCGGTGATGGGTCCCGAGCACTGGAAGGAGATGACCCACCATCTGAACTTCCCGTTCTCGGCGACGAACACCACGATCCTGGTGCTTTCCTCCCTCACCTGCCAGCTCGGCGTTTTCGCCGCGGAGCGGGGCGATGTGAAGAAGCTCCGGACGTGGTTCATCATCACGTTCGTGATGGGGTCGATCTTCATCGGAGGCCAGGTCCTCGAGTACACCGAGCTGGTCAAGGAGGCGGGTCTCTCCCTGTCCTCCGACCCCTACGGCTCGGTGTTCTACCTGACCACGGGCTTCCACGGTCTGCATGTGACAGGCGGTCTCATCGCCTTCCTGCTCGTCCTGGGCAGGACATACGCGGCCTCGAGGTTCACCCACGAACAGGCCACAGCCGCCATCGTCGTGTCCTACTACTGGCACTTCGTCGATGTCGTCTGGATCGGTCTGTTCGCCACGATCTACATGATCAAGTAACCGGGCTCGCTCCCACCACCATCGACGCAGAAGATCCTGACACCGGGGTAATCCGTGAAAAAGCTCTCCGCTCGACGACGCCATCCGCTGGCGGCGGAGATGTGTATAAGAGACAGGTACTACTCCTCGCGCTGGCGGCTACCGGGGGGCTGTACGCCGCGTTTGCGCCTGCGGGTAAGGCGCAGGCCGACGACACCGCCCAGTCCCTCGCCATCGACGAGGGCAAGAAGCTCTACTCCGTGGGCTGTGCCAGCTGCCACGGAACCGGCGGTCAGGGCACCACCGACGGGCCGTCCCTCGTTGGTGTCGGCTCCGCCGCCGTGGACTTCCAGGTCGGAACCGGACGCATGCCGGCCCAGCAGCCGGGCGCCCAGATCCCGAAGAAGAAGGTCATCTACAACCAGGCCCAGATCGACCAGCTCGCGGCGTACGTCGCGTCCCTGGGCGCCGGCCCGATCACCCCGAAGGAGAGCCAGGTCGACCCCGCGGGCGCCGACGTGGCCAAGGGCGGCGAACTCTTCCGCACCAACTGCGCCCAGTGCCACAACTTCACGGGCAAGGGCGGCGCGCTGACCGACGGCAAGTACGCCCCCAACCTCGAAGGTGTGAGCCCGAAGCACATCTACGAGGCCATGCAGACCGGCCCGCAGGCCATGCCTTCCTTCCCCGACAGCACCATGCCGGAGAAGGAGAAGAAAGACATCATCGCGTACATCAAGACCGTGAACGGTGACGAAACCGCGAGCCCCGGTGGGCTCTCGCTCGGTGGCCTCGGTCCCGTCAGCGAGGGTCTCTTCGGCTGGATCTTCGGACTGGGCGGACTGATCGCCATCGCCGTCTGGGTCGCGGCACACACCGCTAAGGCCAAGAAGTCATGAGTAGCCAAGAGATTTCAGAAGAGGGCCTGCCCGCAGAGCAGGACACCGCGCACGGTGCGGTCAAGGTCGCGGACGACCCGTTCGCCGACCCCGGGCTGCCGGCCCACAAGCCGCGCATCCAGGACATCGACGAACGGGCCGCCAAGCGCTCCGAGCGCACCGTCGCCCTGATGTTCACGCTGTCCATGCTGGCGACGATCGGCTTCATCGCCTCGTACGTCATCTTCCCGGTCGACAAGATCGTCTTCATCTGGCCGATCGGCCACGTGAGCGCGCTGCACTTCTCGCTGGGTCTGACCCTGGGCCTGGCGCTGTTCCTCATCGGCGCGGGCGCCGTCCACTGGGCGCGCACGCTGATGTCGGACGTGGAGGTCGCGGACGACCGGCACCCGATCGAGGCGCCGCCCGAGGTCAAGGCGAAGGTTCTCGCGGACTTCGCGGACGGCGCCCGGGAGTCCGCCATCGGACGCCGGAAGCTGATCCGCAACACCATGTTCGGTGCGCTGGCCCTGGTGCCGCTCTCCGGCGTGGTGCTGCTGCGCGACCTCGGTCCGCTGCCGGAGAAGAAGCTCCGCACGACCCTGTGGGCCAAGGGCAAGCAGCTCGTCAACATGAACACGATGGAGCCGCTGCGTCCCGAGGACGTCGTCGTCGGTTCGCTGACCTTCGCCATGCCCGAGGGCCTGAAGGAGGACGCGCACGACTTCCAGACGCAGATCGCGAAGGCCGCCCTGATGATTGTCCGCATCGAGCCGGACGACATCAAGGACAAGCAGTCGCGTGAGTGGGGCCACGAGGGAATCGTCGCCTTCTCCAAGATCTGCACCCACGTCGGCTGCCCCATCAGCCTCTACGAGCAGCAGACGCATCACGTCCTCTGCCCGTGCCACCAGTCCACCTTCGACCTCTCCGACGGCGCCCGCGTCATCTTCGGGCCTGCCGGTCACCCCCTGCCGCAGCTGCGGATCGGCGTGAACAGCGAGGGCAACCTCGAGGCGCTCGACGACTTCGCAGAGCCCGTCGGTCCTGCCTTCTGGGAGCGCGGATGAGTACCGTGACAGACACACAGCGCAAGGCGCCCGCCGGTGAGCGGGTGGCCGACTGGGCGGACGGCCGACTGGGCATCTACGGCCTGGCCAAGTCCAACATGCGCAAGATCTTCCCGGACCACTGGTCCTTCATGCTGGGTGAGATCTGCCTCTACAGCTTCATCATCATCATCCTCACGGGTGTGTACCTGACGCTGTTCTTCGACCCGAGCATGACCGAGGTCGTGTACCACCTGTCTCTTATACACATCTCTGAGCGGGCTG
>NZ_KL585386.1:36574-42399 GCF_000721935.1 Streptomyces sp. NRRL WC-3549 | reverse complement strand
ATGTGTATAAGAGACAGAGCCGATGCAGGGCATCCAGATGTCGCGGGCCTACGCCTCGGCGCTGGACATCAGCTTCGACATCCGCGGTGGTCTGCTGGTCCGGCAGATCCACCACTGGGCCGCGGTCATCTTCCTGGCCGGCATGTTCGTGCACATGTTCCGGGTGTTCTTCACCGGCGCGTACCGCAAGCCGCGTGAGATCAACTGGCTGTTCGGCTTCCTGCTGTTCGTGCTCGGCATGTTCACCGGGTTCACCGGCTACTCCCTGCCGGACGACCTGCTCTCCGGTACGGGTGTGCGCTTCACCCAGGGCGCGATCCTGTCGATGCCGGTCGTCGGCACGTACATCTCGATGTTCCTGTTCGGCGGGGAGTTCCCCGGGACCGACATCATCCCGAGGTTCTACTCGATCCACATCCTGCTGCTGCCGGGCATCATGCTCGGGCTCGTGGTCGCCCACCTCATCCTGGTGTTCTTCCACAAGCACACGCAGTTCGCCGGCCCGGGCAAGACGAACAAGAACGTCGTCGGCATGCCGCTGCTGCCGGTGTACATGGCCAAGGCCGGGGGCTTCTTCTTCCTGGTCTTCGGTTTCATCGCCGTCGTCGCCGCGATCGCCACGATCAACCCGATCTGGGGGATCGGCCCCTACCGGCCGGACCAGGTGTCCACGGGCGCCCAGCCGGACTGGTACATGGGCTTCGCGGAGGGCTTCGTCCGGGTCATGCCGGGCTGGGAGATCAACCTCTGGGGCCACACGCTGGTCCTGGGCGTGCTCATCCCGCTGGTGCTGTTCGGGGTCGTCCTCGGGGCGCTCGCCCTCTACCCGTTCATCGAGTCGTGGATCACCGGGGACAAGCGCGAGCACCACATCCTGGACAAGCCGCGCAACGCCCCGACCCGCACCGCGCTCGGTGTCGCCTGGGTGACGATCTACTTCGTCATGCTGGTCGGCGGCGGGAACGACATCTGGGCGACCCACTTCCATCTGTCGCTCAACGCGATCAGCTGGTTCGTACGGATCGCCTTCTTCGCCGGCCCGGTCCTGGCGTTCATCGCCACCCGCCGGATCTGCCTCGGGCTCCAGCGCCGCGACAAGGAGAAGGTGCTGCACGGACGGGAGTCCGGCACCATCAAGCGCCTGCCGCACGGTGAGTTCGTCGAGATCCACGAGCCGCTCGGCCAGGAGCAGCTGTACGCGCTCACGGCGCACGAGCAGTACAAGCCGCTCGAGATCGGCCCGACGGTCGACGAGAACGGCGTGGAGCGCAAGCCGTCCGCCCTGCAGAAGCTGCGGGCACGGCTCAGCCGGAGCTACTACGGCGAGGGCAACCAGATCCCCAAGCCCACCGCCGAGGAGTACAAGGAGATCACCAGCGGCCACGGCCACCACTGATCACCTCAGCTGACCGCCACAGCGGGAGCCCCGTCCGTACGCCGGACGGGGCTCTTCGCTGTCCCCGGTGCTGGATAGGGTGGGGGCGACCCCCTATCGGCAGTGGACCCAGGAGCGGACCATGAACGTGGTGACCCCGGACGGCGGCGACAGCATGGCGGCCCGTTCCTGGCCCGGCGTCCTGACCCCTCTCCTGCGCGGCCAGGACCTGACCGCCGAGGACACCGCCTGGGCCATGGACCGCATCATGAGCGGCGAGGCCAGCGACGTGCAGATCGCCGGATTCGCGGTCGCCCTGCGCGCCAAGGGCGAGACCGTCGACGAGGTCACCGGACTCGTGCGCGCCATGTACGACCACGCGCACACCATCCACGTGCCCGGGCGCACCGTCGACATCGTGGGCACCGGCGGCGACATGGCCAAGACGGTCAACATCTCCACCATGTCCGCGATCGTCGTGGCGGGGACCGGCGCCAAGGTCGTCAAGCACGGCAACCGCGCCTCCTCGTCGGCGAGCGGCGCCTCCGACGTCCTCGAGAAGCTCGGCGTCAACCTCGAACTGGCGCCGCAGCGTGTGGTCCAGGTCGCGGAGGAGGCGGGCATCACCTTCTGCTTCGCCGTCAAGTTCCACCCCGCCCTGCGGTACGCGGCACGGGCCCGCAGAGAGCTCGGTACGCAGACCACCTTCAACATCCTCGGGCCGCTCACCAACCCCGCCCAGGTGCGCGCGCAGGCGATCGGGGTCGCCGATGTGAAGATGGCTCCCATCGTGGCGGGCGTGCTCGCGGCGCGGGGCAACTCCTCGCTCGTCTTCCGGGGCGACGACGGGCTCGACGAGCTGACGACCACGGCGACCTCCCGGGTGTGGACCGTGCGGGACGGTGCGGTGACCGAGGAGGCGTTCGACCCCCGGGACGTCGGCCTGGAGCTGGTGCCGGTCGAGGCGCTGCGCGGCGCGGACGCCTCGTACAACGCGGACGTCGCCCGCCGGCTGCTGGACGGGGAGCCGGGGCCCGTGCGGGACGCGGTGCTCCTCAACTCCGCCGCCGCGCTGGCCGCGCTGGAGGCGGGCGACGGCACGCTGAACGAGCGGATCGCGACCCAGATCACCCGGGCCGCGGAGTCGATCGACTCGGGCGCCGCGAAGGGCGCCCTGGAGCGCTGGGTGGCGGCCAGCAACCGCTGAGTGCGCCGCTCGTACGCGCAAGGGCGCGGTCCGGATCGCGGACCGCGCCCTTGCGCGTACGGGCACCTGTGGCAAGATGCTCGGCAGGTCATGAGTGACAGCGACTACGGCCCCGGCCCGCTGTCCGGCAACCCTCCGTCCGTGGCGGGGTGCCCCGGGTGAAGACCAGGCCGCAGGCAGCGAGGTCTGCGGCAAGCGCGGGCCCCTCGGCATCGTCGTATGCCGCCCCTTGGGGTCCTGGTCCCCAGGGAGCCTCTTGTGAGCAAGCGAATGCGTTAGGGCGCCGAGCCCTCCTCCGCACCCTTTTCCTTCTCCGTCCCGCGCTGCCGCGTACCGCCGGCGCGAGATGTCGCCTGCCTCTTACGGGAGTTCGTCATGTCTGTGCCCACCGCTGTCGTCGACTCGTCCCTCTGTGCCCCGCTGCCCGTCCTGGGGGGAGACGTCACTGTTCCGCTGGTGACCGGCGGAGATGTCACCTATGCCGCCCTCGACTACGCCGCCAGCGCCCCGGCACTCCAGCGGGTGTGGGACGACGTGGCCGCCTACGCGCCGTACTACGGCAGCGTGCACCGCGGCGCCGGGTACCTCTCGCAGCTCTCCACCGACCTGTTCGAGAGCAGCCGGGCCACCGTGGCGGAGTTCCTCGGCTGCCGGGCGGGGGACCAGGTGGTGTTCACCCGGTCGACGACCGACTCCCTCAACCTGCTGGCGTCCGTACTGCCCGCCGACTGCCGGGTGTTCGTGTTCGAGACCGAGCACCACGCCTCGCTGCTGCCCTGGCGCGACGCCCGGGTGACGTATCTGGACGCCCCGCGCACCCCGGACCAGGCCGTCGCCACGCTGGAGCGGGCGCTGGCCGACCGGGAGCCCCACGGCCCCGCGCTGGTCTGCGTCACGGGCGCGTCCAACGTCACCGGTGAGCTGTGGCCGGTGCGCGAGCTGGCCGCCGCCGCCCACGCGCACGGGGCACGGATCGTCCTGGACGCGGCGCAGCTCGCCCCCCACCACCCCGTGGACATCGCGGAACTGGACGTCGACTGGGTCGCGTTCTCCGGGCACAAGCTGTACGCGCCCTTCGGCTCCGGCGTCCTCGCCGGCCGGGCCGACTGGCTGCGCGAGGCGGAGCCCTACCATGTGTATAAGAGACAGGCACACCACCGAGGCCCGGCACGAGGCGGGATCGCCCAACGTGGTCGGTGTGTACGCCATCGCCTCCGCCTGCCGGGCGCTGACCGAGGCGGGCTTCGACACCCTGGTGGCCCGGGAGCGGACGCTGGTCGACCGGGTCCTCTCCGGCCTGGCCGGCGTCCCGGAGGTACGGGTGCTCTCGCTGTTCGGCGACGACGCCCCGAGGGTCGGCGTCATCTCCTTCGTGGTGGAGGGCTGGAACAGCTCGCACTTCGCCGCCGCGCTCTCGGCGGAGTACGGGATCGGGGTGCGCGACGGACTCTTCTGCGCCCACCCGCTGGTGCGCACCCTGCTCGGCGGCGAGCCGCAGGAGCCGGGGGAGTGCGGGGCGCCGGAGGCCGAGCCGGGGGAGCGGTCGCTGAACGCCGTCCGGGTCAGCTTCGGGGCCGGTACGCCCGACGAGCACGTCGACCGGTTCCTGGGCGCGGTGCGGGAGCTGGTGGCAGCCGGTGCCCGCTGGACGTACCGCACCGAGGACGGCCGCTGCGTCCCCGACCGGGGTGCGGCGCAGCTCTGACCGGCACGGCCGTCCGGGGCGGGTTGCGGGCGGCCCGGGCGGCTACGCGTCCAGGCCGATGGCGAAGGCCGCTTCGAGGTCGTGCTGCGAGTACGTGCGGAAGGCGACGTGGGTGTCCGTGGCCTCCACGCCCTCGATCTTGCTGATCCGGCCCGGGATGACATCGGCCAGGTCGTCGTGGCGGGGCACCCGGACCATGGCGATCAGGTCGTACGTACCGGTGACCGAGAAGACCTCGCTGACGCTGTCCAGCGCGGCGATGGCCTCGGCGATCTCGGGAATCCGGTTCACGCTGGTCTTGATGAGCACGATCGCGGTGATCACGGCTGGCTGTCTCCCTCGGTGGCCGTGGCTGGAGCCTTCACCCTAACCCCACCCCGGTAGCGGCCCCAGGCGTAGAGGAACCCCACCGCGAAGCCCGCCACATGGGCCAGGTACGCCACTCCCGGGCCGCTGCCCGCGTCCTGCGCGGCCAGCCACTGCAGGACGAACCAGAAGACGAGCACGATCCAGGCGGGGAAACGCAGCGGCAGGAAGAAGAGGAACGGGAAGAGGCTGGTGACCCGGGCCCGGGGGAAGAGGTAGAGGAAGGCGCCGAGCACCGCGGAGATGGCGCCCGACGCGCCGACCAGGGTCTGGTCCGAGCCCGCGTGCACGACCGCGTAGACCACCAGGGCGACGTAGCCGCTGCAGAGGTAGAAGAAGAGGAACTCGGTCCGGCCCATGCGTTCCTCGGCCATCGCGCCGAACACGTACAGGAAGAGCAGGTTGCCCAGCAGGTGCAGCCAGCTGCCGTGCACGAAGAGCGCGGTCAGCGGGGTGAGGGCCGCGTGCGCGGAGCCGTCGAAAAGTTCGCCGGGGATCACACCCCACCGCTCGAAGTACCCCGCCTGTGCGGCGAGCAGGGCGTCGGCCGAGCCGTAGGAGGGGTTGAACCCGGAGAGCGGGCTGACCAGGAACACGGCGCTGCACAACGCGCTCAGCCCGTACGTGACCGGCGCGCCGCCCGCCGTGGCCGCCGCCCCGAACTCCCTCACCCGCCGCCGCCAGTCGATCACGTACAGAGCATGACGCACCGGGGGAGATCGGGACAGAGCGCCTCGCCGTGACGGCCGGTGCCGCCCAGGCCGTAGGGTTGGCGCACGACATTCGCAGTTCGACGGCGCACCGCGAGGTTCGAAGACTTCGGGCACGCACGAAGGCTCGACGGACGACGAAAGAGGACGCAACGATGACGACGGTTCCCCAGCCGACGGACACGACCCGTTGGCGCTGCACGCTCTGCGGCAACCTCACCCGCTTCGACGTGACGCGGTCGTCCAAGGTCGTGGAGTACGTCCATCTCGACCTGGCCGGGGAGTCGAGTGTCGAGGAGCGCGAGGTGGTCAGTGAGACCATCGAGTCGGTGCGGTGCCGTTGGTGCAACGCGGTGGACCAGATCGAGCTGGTCGACCGCCCGGGTTCCGACTCCTGACAGGGCCGTCGGGACAGACACATTGGGGTGATGGATGGTGGAGCAGCCGACAGGCGGCGCCGAA
>NZ_KL585386.1:33627-36377 GCF_000721935.1 Streptomyces sp. NRRL WC-3549 | reverse complement strand
GGATGGTGGAGCAGCCGACAGGCGGCGCCGAACCGGCCGATGAGGCCGGCGGTGCCGCGGAGTCGCTCGACCGCCCGCTGCCCGAGGGCGTGCGCCGCAAGGTCGTGGTCCTCGTCTCGGACGCCTTCGGCGGCCTGACCGTCGGCGAACTCCCCGCCCAGCTGAGACAGTACGCCCGTTTCACCCCGACCCGGCGCGCCAAGTTCGCCGGCAACGCCATGGCGGCCGCGCTGGAGAGCGATCCGGTGTTCCGGCGGCGCATCGGCGAGCGGATCGCCCGGAGCCAGCCGGAGCTGGCCCAGGCGCTGACGGCCGGGGCGCCCCCCGCCGCCGCCGACCCGGTGGACGTGGCCGCGGTCGCCTACGTGCTCCGGCCGGACGGCTGGGTCAAGCTGGTGGCCGCGGTGGGCGAGGAGGTCCAGCGGGCCGACGCCGAACGCGCGGACGAGGAGACCCGGCGCGAGCTGGCCAGGCTGCGCGAGGAGCTCGTCCACGCCCGCGACCGCACCAGGGCCGAGACCGAACGGCTGCGTGCGGAGCTCGACGCGAGCCGCAAGGAGGCCGAGTCCCTGCAGCGCAAGCTGCGCAGCGCGCTCAGCGAGGTGAAGCGCGGCGAGGCGGCCCTGCGCAAAGGGAGTGCCGAGGCCGACGCCGTGCGGGCCGAGGCCGCCGCCCGCGTCTCCGCCGCCGAGAGCGAGTCCCGGCGGCTCAAGGCCCGCCTCGCCGAGGCCGAGACCGCTGTCGAGGCGAGTCGGCGGGCGGCCAGGGAGGGGCGCTCCGTGGAGGACATGCGGCTGCGACTGCTGCTGGACACCGTGCTCGACGCGGCGCAGGGGCTGCGGCGCGAACTGGCCCTGCCGCCCGCCTCGATCCGCCCGGCGGACGGTGTCGACGCGGTGGAGCCCGGCCGTATGTCGCCGAAGGACATCGCGGCCAGGGCCCTGTCGGAGACCGATCCGGCGCTGCTGGACCAGTTGCTGGCCCTCCCGCAGGCGCATCTGATCGTGGACGGCTACAACGTCACCAAGACCGGCTATCCCCAGATGCCCCTGGAGAAGCAGCGGTTGCGGCTGCTGGGCGGCCTCTCGGTCCTCGCGGCCCGTACCGGCGCCGAGATGACCTGTGTCTTCGACGGGGCGGAGCTGGCGGCCCCGGTGCTGCTCGCCCCACCGCGCGGGGTGCGCGTGCTGTTCAGCAAGGCGGGGGTCACCGCCGACGAGCTGATCAGGCAGCTGGCGCGCGCCGAACCGCCGGGCAGGCCCGTGGTGGTGGTCTCCACCGACCGCGAGGTCGCCGACGGTGTGGCGAAGGCGGGGGCGCGACCCGTCGCGTCCGCCTTGCTCCTGAAGCGCCTTTCGCGCGTCTAGTACTTCTTGGGTGGCATGGGCGGCTTGCCGGGAATCGGGGAACGTACCGTCAAGTCCCCGCTACAGCCAGTGCGATGAAAGTAAAGAAGTGCCTGGTGTGACGAGATTTTTCCTGTGAGGATTTGAACTGATCACAAGATGGTCACTAGGGTCAGGCCTCGAACCTTCGCACGGTTGATCGCCCACCCGGGGTGACGGCGAAGGAACCGCCGAGTCCGTGACATGCACGGAGCCGGGGATCCGCTCTCCCCCACAGCCCGGTAGGCGGCTCGAGGAAGAAGGAGCTCGCCTTCGTGGCGTCCCACCGTCGTCCCAAGCAGCCGAGCCGCACTCGCGTGACCGTGCTCACCGCGACCGCCGCCGCAGCCGTCGCCCTGTCCTCACAGGCCGCGCACGCCGACCCCAAGCCGACCAAGAGTGAGGTCAAGGCGAAGGTCGACAAGCTCTACCACGAGGCCGAGGCCGCCACCGAGAAGGCCAACGGCGCCAAGGAGCAGCAGGACAAGCTCAAGAAGCAGGTCGACGCGCTGCAGGACAAGGTCGCCCGCGGCCAGGAGGAGTTGAACACCCTCCGCGGTGAGCTGGGTTCGCTCGCCACCGCGCAGTACCGCTCCGGCGGCCTCGACCCGTCCGTCCAGCTGCTGCTCTCCTCCGACCCGGACGACTTCCTCGAACAGGCCTCCGCGCTCGACCAGCTGACGGCCAAGCAGGCCGAGTCCCTGCAGAAGATCCAGGCCAAGCAGCGCGCGCTCGCCCAGCAGCGCAAGGAGGCGCAGGGCAAGCTCGACGACCTCGCCGAGGTCCGCAAGACGCTGAGCGAGAACAAGAAGAAGTACCAGGGCAAGCTGGCCGACGCCCGTCAGCTGCTCAACACCCTCACCGAGGCCGAGCGCGCCAAGATGGCCAAGGACGACGAGCGCGCCAGCCGCGCCGCCAGCGACCGGGTCGAGCTGGGCAACGAGGCCCCGGCGTCCGGCCGGGGCGCCGCCGCCCTCGCCGCCGCCGCCACGCAGATCGGCAAGCCGTACGTCTCCGGGGGCTCCGGCCCCAACTCGTACGACTGCTCGGGGCTGACCCAGTGGGCCTTCGCCCAGGCCGGCGTCCAGATCAGCCGCACGACCTACACGCAGGTCAACGACGGTGTCCACATCGGCCGCAGCGCCCTGCAGCCGGGCGACCTGGTCTTCTTCAGCAACACCACGCACGTCGGCATCTACGCCGGCAACAACCAGGTCCTGCACGCTCCGTACCCGGGCAAGACCGTCCGTTACGAGGCGATGCAGTACCTCGGCTCCTTCCAGTTCGGCGTGCGCATCTGACACCCGAACGGGCGAATCCTCGCCCCCTCTCACTGACGGCCGCCCCGCCGGAGACCCCAGGTCA
>NZ_KL585386.1:12688-33378 GCF_000721935.1 Streptomyces sp. NRRL WC-3549 | reverse complement strand
GCGCCGCCGTGTCCGCCGCGCTGCGCCCCGGCACGCCCGCCGGCCGCCGCGCAGCCGCCCGGCCACCGTCGGTGCTGCCGTGCGCCCCGGTCGTCGGTCCGCCCGGCCGGGGCGGGGGGCCGCACACGCGTCTGACCGTACGATCGGCTGGATGGCTGTTCGAACGCAGGACGCGCAGCGGGAGCGCACCCGCGGACGGCGCACGGCGGGTGCCGTGATCGCCGGGCTGCTGCTCGCCTGCGCGTGCGCCGCGCCGCCCGAGGACACCACCGGCGCCACCGCCCAGGAGGTCCGCGCCACACTGGACCGGCGCGCCGCCGCCGTCCTGGCCCACGACACCGAGGCGTACCTCGGCACGGTCGACCCGGCGGCCACCGGGTTCCGCACGGCCCAGCGCGCCGAACTGGACCACCTGGCCGACGTCCCGCTGGAGTCGTGGGCGTACCGGCTGAAGGACGTCTCACGGCGGAGCGCGGGCCGGGTCACCGCGGAGGTGGAGCTGCGCTACCGGATCAAGGGGTACGACCACGCCCCGGTCTCCTCGGCCCGCACGGTGGAGCTGGTCCGCCACGGCGACGGCGGCCCCTGGTACCTCGTCGCGGACCGGGCCGGGAAGGACTCCCCGGCCCAGCTCTGGCAGCAGGGCGACGTCGAGGTCGTCCACGGCGCGCACAGCCTCGTCCTGGGCGTCGGACGCCGCACCGGCGAGCTGCGCCGGATCGCGGACACCGCCGACCGGGCGGTCCCGGCCGTCGGGGAGTCCTGGCCCCGGCCCTGGGACCGGAGGGTCGTGGTGCTCGTCCCCGAGTCCGTCGAGGACATGGCGGGNCCGGCGAGGTCGGCGGCAGCGGCCGGCGGCCGGCGGACCGGGTGATCGTCAACCCGCAGGCGTACGGGATGCTCGGGGAGTTCGGGCAGCGGGTGGTCCTCACCCACGAGACCACCCACGTGGCGACCCGGGCCGACACCTCCGCCGCGACGCCCGTCTGGCTCTCCGAGGGCTTCGCCGACTTCGCCGCCTACCGGCGGGAGGCCCGCAGCGCCCCCGAGCTCGCACCCGAACTGACGGACGCGGTCCGGCGCGGCGAACTCCCCGCGCGGCTGCCCGAGGACGGGGACTTCGGCTTCGGTGAGGACGCGGACGAGCTGGCGCGGGCGTACGAGGGCGGCTGGCTGGCCTGCGAGCTGATCGCCGAGGAGTGGGGCGAGCAGGAGCTGGTCGACTTCTACCGGGCGGTCGGGAGCCGTTCGACGCGGGACGGGGCGGTGGAGCACGCCCTGCAGAGCGTGCTCGGCACCACCCCGCAGGACTTCACGGCGCGCTGGCGGGAGTATCTGCGCGACCGGCTGGGGTGACCTCCTCCTCCACCGCGCCCGCCCTGCCCGGGACGCTGTCCCGCCACAGCCGCCGGCCGGCGGCCACCGTCGCCACCACCAGCAGCCCGTTCCGCACGGCCAGCAGGGCCACCCCCTGCGTGTCGCTCGCCACGACGTGTGCGAAACCCACCGGGAACTCCAGCACGGTCACCCCGGTGGCCACCAGCACCAGACACGTGGGCAGCGCCATCCCGGTGCCCCGGAAGACCAGGCACACCGCGGCGAGCCCGACCAGCCACACCATGTACTGCGGGCTGACGACCCGGCTGGTGGCGGTGAACAGCAGCACCGCCGTGAACGCCGCGTCCGCCGGGGTGTGCGCCGCGAACGTCCGGGCCCGCAGCCGCCACAGCAGCATCCAGCCGAAGGCGAGCACGCTCAGCCACAGGGCCAGGGTGCTCACCAGTGCGACCTGCGGGCCGGTGAACTCCATCGACCCGTAGCGCAGTTCGATCCCGCCGGGCCAGCCGGACCCCCGTGCCAGGTGGAAGAAGAGCGCCGCCGGTGCCTCGATCTCCAGACCCCGGTCCCGCTGGAAGGCCAGGAACGCGTAGGCGCCGGGCAGCGCCACCGCCGCCACCAGCGCGAGCACCCCGGCGGCCACCGCGGCGGCCGTCCAGGAACGCCGCGTCGCCCGGCCCTTGGCGGTCCCCACCAGCAGCAGCACCGGCCACACCTTCAGCAGCGCCCCGAAGGCGGCCAGCGCCCCCATCACGCGCGGGTGGCGCACCCCGGCCAGCAGCGCCGCGACCGCCACGGCCGTCACCATCAGGTCGTACCGGGCGTACACGGTCGGGCCCAGCAGCGGCACCCCCACCACCCAGACCCACGCGCCGGCCCGACGGGTGCCGGGCCGCCGGGCCGCGTACAGCAGCAGGCCCATGACCAGCGCGTCGCAGAGCAGCACCAGCACGAAGAAGGCCGACGCGTACTCCAGGAACGGCAGCAGCGCCGGGGAGGCCACGGCGAGCGCCGCGGCGGGCGGATACTGCCAGGTGACGTCGTCCAGCGGGTACGAACCCCCGCGGAACACCTCGTACCAGCCCTGGTAGATCACCGAGACGTCGACCGTGACGTCCGGGCCCGGCACCGTGAACACCTTGAACACACAGAGCAGCAGCACCGCCCGGGTGAGCGCCCACACGGCCGGGGCCATGACCCGTCCGACCGCTCCTGTCCTGACCGTCATGCACGCCATCATGCAGGCCGGGCCCGTGCGGGAGCCGTCAGGCAGGGCCGTCAAGGCGCCCGGTACTGTCGTTCGCGATGGACAAGACCCTGATCGTCACGAACGACTTCCCGCCCCGCCCGGGCGGCATCCAGGCCTTCCTGCACAACATGGCGCTGCGGCTGGACCCCGCGCAGCTCGTCGTGTACGCCTCCACCTGGAAGCGCGGGGCCGAGGGCGTCCGGGCCACCGCCGCCTTCGACGCCGAGCAGCCCTTCACCGTCGTACGCGACCGCACGACGATGCTGCTCCCCACCCCGGGGGCCACCCGGCAGGCGGTCCGGCTGCTGCGGGAACACGGCTGCACCTCCGTGTGGTTCGGGGCGGCGGCCCCGCTCGGGCTGATGGCGCCCGCGCTGCGCCGGGCCGGGGCCCGCCGGATCGTCGCGACCACCCACGGGCACGAGGCCGGCTGGGCCCAGCTGCCCGCCTCCCGGCAGCTGCTGCGCCGCGTCGGCGAGCGCACCGACACCCTCACCTACCTCGGCGAGTACACCCGCTCCCGGATCGCCGGCGCGCTCACCCCGGCCGCCGCGGACCGCATGGTGCAGCTGCCGCCCGGCGTCGACGAGAAGACCTTCCACCCGGCCTCCGGCGGTGACCTGGTCAGGGAGCGGCTCGGGCTCACCGACCGGCCCGTCGTGGTGTGCGTGTCGCGGCTGGTCCCGCGCAAGGGCCAGGACACCCTGATCCTCGCCATGCCCGCGATCCTGGCGAAGGAGCCGGACACCGTCCTGCTGATCGTCGGCGGCCCCGCCGAGACCGGCGTCCAGGACTCCGTGCGCTTCACCGGTCCGGTGCCGTGGGAGGAGCTGCCCGCCCACTACGGCGCGGGTGACGTCTTCGCCATGCCCTGCCGCACCCGGCGGGGCGGGCTCGACGTCGAGGGCCTGGGCATCGTGTACCTGGAGGCGTCCGCGACCGGGCTGCCGGTGGTGGCGGGCGACTCCGGCGGCGCCCCGGACGCGGTCCTCGACGGCGAGACCGGGTGGGTGGTGCGCGGCGGATCGGCCGAGGAGACCGCCGACCGGATCGTCACCCTGCTCGGCGACCCGGCGCTGCGGCGGCGGATGGGGGAGCGGGGCCGGGACTGGGTCGAGGAGAAGTGGCGCTGGGACCTGCTCGCGGAGAAGCTGCGGACCCTGCTGTGAGCGGATACGGGAGGGGGCCCGGACGCCGTCCGGGCCCCCTCCCGTACGGTCAGCCGCGGTAGATCGACTCGACCTCGTCCGCGAAGTCCTTCGCCACCACGTTGCGCTTCAGCTTCAGCGAGGGCGTGATGTGCCCCGCCTCCTCGGTGAACTGGCTGGGCAGGACACGGAACTTGCGCACCGACTCCGCCTTGGACACCGCCGCGTTGCCGTCGTCCACGGCACGCTGCACCTCGGCCAGCAGATCGGCGTCCTCGCGCAGCGAGAGGGCCGTCGAACCGGTGGGCTTGCCGTTCTCCTCGGCCCAACGGGAGAGGAACTCCTCGTCCAGGGTGATCAGCGCGCCGACGAACGGCCGTCCGTCGCCGACCACCATGCACTCGGCGACCAGGGCGTGGCCGCGGATGCGGTCCTCGATGACGGCGGGGGCGACGTTCTTGCCGCCCGCGGTGACGATGATCTCCTTCTTGCGGCCGGTGATCGTCAGATAGCCGTCCTCGTCGAGCGTCCCGATGTCGCCCGTGTGGAACCAGCCGTCCGCCAGCGCCTCGGCCGTCGCCGCCTCGTTCTGCCAGTACCCGCTGAACAGGTGCTCCCCGTGCAGCAGGACCTCGCCGTCGTCGGCGATCCGCACGACCGAGCCGGGCAGCGGCTGGCCGACCGTGCCGATCTTCTGCCGGTCCCACGGGTTGAAGGCGGTGGCGGCGCAGCTCTCGGTGAGGCCGTAGCCCTCCAGCACCGTGAAGCCGATGCCGCGGAAGAAGTGGCCGAGCCGCTCGCCCAGCGGCGCGCCGCCGGAGATCGCGTACTCGCCCCGGCCGCCGAGCACCGCCCGCAGTTTGCCGAAGACCAGCTTGTCGAAGACCTTGTGCCTGACCCGCAGTCCGAAGGAGGGGCCCTGCGGGGTGCTCAGCGCCCGGCTGTACGCGATCGCCGTGTCGGCCGCGCGGTCGAAGATCCTGCCCTTGCCGTCGGCCTGCGCCTTGGCGCGCGCCGAGTTGTAGACCTTCTCGAAGACCCGGGGCACCCCGAGGATCAGCGTCGGCCGGAAGGAGGCGAGTTCGTCGGTGAGGTTCTTGATGTCGGGCACACAGCCGAGCCGGATCGGCGCCATCACGGAGGCGACCTCGACCAGCCGCCCGAAGACGTGCGCCGTCGGCAGGAAGAGCAGCACGGAGCACTCGCCCGTGCGGAAGAGCGGCTTCAGCCGCTCGACCACGTTGCCGCACTCCGCGAAGAAGCTGCGGTGGGTCAGCACACAGCCCTTGGGGCGTCCGGTGGTGCCCGAGGTGTAGACGAGGGTCGCCGGGTCGTCCGCCTTGGCGCTGCGCATCCGCAGGTCCAGGGTCTCGTCGGAGACCCCGGAGCCGCCCTCGGTGAGCTCGCCGAGGGCGCCCTCGTCGATCCGCCACACATGGCGCAGGGNCCGAGCCGGATCGGCGCCATCACGGAGGCGACCTCGACCAGCCGCCCGAAGACGTGCGCCGTCGGCAGGAAGAGCAGCACGGAGCACTCGCCCGTGCGGAAGAGCGGCTTCAGCCGCTCGACCACGTTGCCGCACTCCGCGAAGAAGCTGCGGTGGGTCAGCACACAGCCCTTGGGGCGTCCGGTGGTGCCCGAGGTGTAGACGAGGGTCGCCGGGTCGTCCGCCTTGGCGCTGCGCATCCGCAGGTCCAGGGTCTCGTCGGAGACCCCGGAGCCGCCCTCGGTGAGCTCGCCGAGGGCGCCCTCGTCGATCCGCCACACATGGCCACACATGGCGCAGGGCCGGGAGCCGGTCGCGCACGGCCGTGACGGCCGCGGCGTGGGTGCCGTTCTCGACGAGCACCGCGACCGCTCCGGAGTCACCGAGGATCCACTGCACCTGCTCCGGGGAACTGGTCTCGTAGACCGGCACGGTGACCGCGCCCGCGCTCCAGATGGCGAAGTCCAGCAGCACCCACTCGAAGCGGGTGCGCGACATCAGGGCGACCCGGTCACCGGGCTCGACGCCCGCCGCGATCAGCCCCTTCGCCGCCTGGGACACCTCGGCGAGGAACCGGGTGGCCGTGACGTCGGCCCACGCGCCGGCGACCTTGCGGCTCATGACCGCGACGTCGGGATGCTGAGCGGCGTTGCGGCGGATGAGATCCGTCAGGTTGCCGTCCGTAGGGACCTCGTACAGGGCCGGAAGGCTGAACTCGCGCAAGACTGCTGCTCCTCATCGGGCTCCGGTTCCACGACTCTGTGCGACGCACCGGATGCGGTCCAAGACTGGCAGGTGCTCAGTGGGGTGAGCACGACTGGACTGCCCGGACGTTACCCACCGGTACGCGGTTCCGGATAGGGGGGCCCGGCCAGATGTCTTATGCATCACACATGTCCATGGGCCTTCGGCGCACAGTAGTGCACAGGCCTGACGACCCGGAAGTAACCGCAGGTCCGGCGGGCCACTGTCTCTTATACACAGGACCTAGGGTGATCTCCATGCGAGGCAGCCGAGCGCACGGCAGGGACACCACCGCGACCCGCCGCACGCGCGTACACGTGGTGAGCGACGTCCACGGCAACACCGAGGCGCTGGCACGCGCCGGCGACGGCGCGGACGCCCTGGTCTGCCTCGGTGACCTGGTGCTCTTCCTCGACTACGCCGACCACGCGCGCGGAATCTTCCCCGACCTGTTCGGCGCGGCCAACGCCGACCGCCTCGTCGAACTGCGCACCGCGCGCCGCTTCGAGGAGGCACGCGCCCTCGGCCGCGAACTGTGGGCCGGGCGCGACCGCGACGCGGCGATCCTGGGCGCCGTACGCAAGCAGTACGCCGAGATGTTCGCCGCCATGCCCACCCCGACGTACGCCACCTACGGCAACGTCGACGTGCCCGCGCTCTGGCCCGAGTACGCCGGGAGCGGTACGACGGTGCTGGACGGCGAGCGCGTCGAGATCGGCGGCCGGGTCTTCGGCTTCGTCGGCGGCGGCCTCAGGACTCCCATGAACACGCCGTACGAGATCAGCGACGAGGAGTACGCCGCCAAGGTCGAGGCGCTCGGCCCGGTGGACGTCCTGTGCTCGCACATCCCGCCCGAGGTGCCCGAGCTGACGTACGACACGGTGGCCCGCCGCTTCGAGGACACGGTGGCCCGCCGCTTCGAGCGCGGCAGCCGCGCCCTGCTGGACGCCATCCACCGCACCCGCCCCAGGTACGCGCTCTTCGGCCACGTCCACCAGCCGCTGGTGCGCCGGATGCGGATCGGGGCCACCGAGTGCGTCAACGTCGGCCACTTCGCCGCCACCGGGCGGCCCTGGGTCCTGGAGTGGTGAGCCGGCGGGACCGGGGCGTGGACGGGGCCACCGTGGGCACGCGATAACCTGCACCCGGCAGGTCACTGCCGAATGCGACCGGCGTTACCGCACTGGAGGGCCACGGCGATGGCTGAACACACCAGCTCGAGCATCACGATCGAGGCGGCACCGGCCGACGTCATGGGCGTGATCGCCGACTTCGCCCGCTATCCGGAGTGGACCGGAGAGGTGAAGGAGGCCGAGATCCTGGCCACCGACGGCCTCGGCCGCGCCGAGCAGGTCCGCCTCGTGCTGGACGCCGGGGCCATCAAGGACGACCACGTCCTCGCCTACACCTGGAACAGCGAGTACGAGGTCGACTGGACGCTCGTCAAGTCCCAGATGCTGCGCGCCCTCGACGGCAGCTACGCACTGGCACCCCTCGGCGACGGCGACCGCACCCAGGTCACCTACCGGCTCGCGGTGGACGTCAAGATCCCGCTGCTCGGCATGATCAAGCGGAAGGCCGAGAAGGTCATCATCGACCGGGCCCTGGCCGGCCTGAAGAAGCGCGTCGAGTCCGTCTCCAAGGCCTGACCGGGTGCGCACGGTCCTCGTCACGGGCCCCGGCGGGGCCGGCCGTACGACGGTCGCCGCGGCGAGCGCCCTCGCCGCCGCCCGCGGCGGCCGACGCACGCTCCTGGTCACCACCGACCCGGTCCCCGGACTGCCCGTCCCCGCCGGCGCGGCCCCGGCCGGGACGGCCGACGGGCTGCACCACGTCCGCACCGACTCCGCCGCGCACTTCCGCGACGAACTCGTCGCCCTCCAGGAGCGTGCCTCCGGGGTCCTCGACCTCCTCGGCGCCAACCGGATGGACGCCGAGGAACTCACCGAACTGCCGGGCAGCCGGCAGCTCGCCCTCCTGCACACGCTGCACCGGGCCGCCGCCGGTGACTGGTCCACCCGGTACGACGTACTCGTCGTCGACCTGCCGCCGCTGGCCGACGCCCTCGACGTCCTCGCCCTGCCCGGCCGGCTCCGCCGCTACCTGCGCCGGCTGCTGCCCCCCGAACGCCAGGCGGCCCGCGCGCTGCGCCCCATGCTCGCCCAGATCGCCGGGGTCCCCATGCCCGCGCAGTGGCTGTACGAGGCAGCCGCCCGCAAGGACGCCGAACTCGCCGCCGTCGAGGGGCTCCTCGGGGACCGCGCGACGACCGTGCGGCTGGTCGCCGAGCCCGGCCCCGCGGCCCGGGACGCGCTCGGCAGCGCCCGTACCGGGCTCGCCCTGTACGGACTGCGCGTCGACACCCTCGTGGCCAACCGGCTGCTGCCCCGGCACTCGGCCGACCCCTGGTTCGCCGGCCTCGCCGCCCGGCAGGACACGTGCCTGGACGGCTGGCGCCAGGCCGCCACCCCGGTGACCGAGGTGCCCCACCTGGGGCGCGACCCCCGTACGCCCGAGGACCTCGGCCTGCTGGGCGCGGACTGCGCACCGGACGAGCGGGCGCCCGGGCCGGCCGAGGACCCCTGGTGGACCGAGGACAACCGGGGGGAGCCGGGTGACGACGGCGTGCTGACCTGGTGTCTGCCGCTGCCCGGTGCCGCCAAGGAGGACCTCCGGCTCGTCCGGCGGGGCGACGAACTCCTCCTCACCGCCGGCGAGTTCCACCGCGTCGTGCGCCTGGAGTCCGCGCTGCGCAGGTGCACCGTCGCCGGGGCCGCGCTGACCGACGGGGTGCTGCGCGTCCGGTTCGTCCCGGACCCCGCCCTCTGGCCCCGGACACCGTGAACCCTCCGCCACCGTTCGGGTAACGTCGGTGGTACGGGGCCCGCAGGGCCGTCGCAGGCAACCGCGTCGCAGGAGTCCGCCATGAGTGAAGCCACCGATCGTCCCGCCGACGACGACGCGTGGGCGCAGGCCTGCGCCGAGGACCTGGAAGCCGAGAAGGCCCGCCGCAGGGCCGAGTACGGCCCGCCGCCCGGTTCGGCCGCCGAGGAGCTGCGCAAGCTGTTCGACGCGGTCGCCGACAAGGTCTCCTCCCTCCAGTCGCCGCTTCTCGGAGCGGCCGCCCAGGGGACCGTCCAGCAGGTGATCCGGCAGGCCAGGTCGGCCGTCGGGCCCGTCATCGAACGCAACCCCGGAGTCTTCGACCACCTCGCCGCCGCCGGCAACGAGCTCCTGGCCGCCTACCGCTCCGCCGTCGAGGGCCAGGAAGGACGCTGGACCCGGGGCACCGAGGGCGCCTCCGGCACCGCGCCCACCGCCCCGGGGGGACCGGAACCGACCGGGAAGGCGGCCCGGAACCCCTCCGACCCGCGCGACGAGGGGCCCGGCGGCGGCGAGCAGATCGACCTGGACTGACCAGGGGCAGGAAACACCCGTCCCCGGCTCGGGTACGGTTGGCCCTAGCGGGGCTCGACCGAAACTGAGGGATTCATGGGACTCACCATCGGCGTCGATATCGGCGGCACGAAGATCGCGGCTGGAGTGGTCGACGAAGAGGGCCAGATCCTCTCCACGTTCAAGGTGTCGACCCCGCCGACCGCGGAAGCCATCGTCGACGCGATCAGCTCGGCCGTGGCCGGAGCGAGCGAAGGGCACGACGTCGAAGCCGTCGGCATCGGCGCGGCCGGATACGTCGACGACAAGCGCGCCACCGTGCTGTTCGCCCCCAACATCAACTGGCGGCACGAGCCGCTCAAGGACAAGGTCGAACAGCGCACCGGCCTCCCCGTCGTCGTCGAGAACGACGCCAACGCGGCGGCCTGGGGCGAGTACCGCTTCGGTGCCGGCCAGGGCCACGACGACGTCATCTGCATCACGCTCGGCACCGGCCTGGGCGGCGGCATCATCATCGGCAACAAGCTGCGCCGGGGACGCTTCGGTGTGGCGGCGGAATTCGGCCATATCCGGGTCGTCCCGGACGGGCTGCTGTGCGGCTGCGGCAGCCAGGGCTGCTGGGAGCAGTACGCCTCCGGGCGCGCTCTCGTCCGGTACGCCAGGCAGCGTGCCAACGCCACCCCGGAGAACGCCCCGATCCTGCTGGGTCTCGGCGACGGCACGGTGGAGGGCATCGAGGGCAAGCACATCAGCGAGGCCGCCCGGCAGGGCTGCCCCGTGGCCGTCGACTCGTTCCGTGAGCTGGCCCGCTGGGCCGGAGCCGGACTGGCCGACCTCGCCTCGCTCTTCGACCCGTCGGCCTTCATCGTCGGCGGCGGGGTGTCCGACGAGGGCGAACTGGTCCTCGACCCGATCCGCAAGTCGTTCCGGCGCTGGCTGATCGGCGGGGAGTGGCGCCCGCACGCCCAGGTCCTCGCCGCCCAACTGGGCGGCAAGGCAGGTCTGGTGGGCGCAGCCGACCTGGCCCGCCAGGGCTGACACCGGCCCGCTCGTCCTCCGACGCCCGTCGCGCCCTCCCGGGGAGCGGCGGGCGTCGGACGTATCGTGCAGCGCATGGTCACCGTGCCGACGCCGCTGCCCGGATCCCGCACCGAGCCGGACGGTTCGGCCCTCATCCGGGTGCTCAGCTACAACGTGCGCTCGCTGCGTGACGACACCGAGGCGCTGGCCCGTGTCATCCGCGCCTGCGCGCCCGACCTGGTGTGCCTCCAGGAGGCCCCGCGCTTCTTCCGCTGGCGCAAGGCCGCCGCCCGGCTCGCCGCCGCGACCGACCTCGTCGTGCTCTCCGGCGGCGCCACCGCGGCCGGACCGATGCTGCTCTGCTCCCTGCGGGCCGCGGTCGAGCGCACCGAGGACGTCCTGCTGCCCCGCACCCCGGGCCTGCACCGCCGCGGGCTGGCCACCGCCGTCGTACGCGTCGCCGGGGCGCGACTCGGCGTGGTGAGCTGCCACTTGAGCCTGGAGCGCGGGGAACGGCGCACCCAGGCCGGACTGCTCCTGGAGCGCCTGGACGCGCTGGGGGTCCCGCACGCGGTGGTGGGCGGGGACCTCAACGACGAGCCGGACGGTCCGGCCTTCCGGCGGCTGGCCGGGCGGCTCCAGGACTGCCGGGCGGTGGGCCCCTGGGGCGGTGAGCTCACCTTCCCGGCCGTGGAACCGGTGAAGCGGATCGACGCGCTGTTCGCGACCGGCGGCATCGAGGTGCTCGGCTGCGGGGTGCCGGCCGGGCTGCCCGGTGTCACCGGCGGCGACCTGCGGGCGGCCACGGACCATCTGCCGGTCCTGGCCGCCCTCCGGGTCCCGGCAGGGCCCTGACCGGCCCGGCCGGACGACCGCGCCCGGCCCGACCGCGCCCGGCCTGCCGACCGCGCCGCCCCGCCCGTCGCGGGCCTGCCGACCGCGCCGCGTCCTCGCCGGTCAGACGACCGCGCCGCGTCCCGGGTCGTCGTCCTCCTCGTCGTCGTGCGGCATGCGCGCGACCAGGGTGACGAAGCCGCCCATGAAGCCGCCGATGCTCAGCGTGGTGAGCCACCACGTCATCTCCCACTGGAGCAGCACCGCGACCAGCATCAGCACCGGTCCGCCGACGACCGCCAGCCACGCGAATTTCGCGGTGGCGTCGGCCTCCGGCAGCGGCGGCGGCTCCGGCGGGACGAAGTGCCCCTCCTCGCCGTCGTCCGGATTGTCGAGGTCGCCGTCCCGCGGCTCCGCCACCTGGTAGTCGCGCGGACCCGCGACCCCCGGGGCGAAGACGATCGAACTGCCCAGCCTCTTCTCCGGCGGGCCGCCCGCCGGAGTGCCGTCGGCCCCCTCGTCCGGGCCGTCGCCCCGGTCGGGCTCCGCCTCCGGCAGGGTGTTCAGCTGGCCGGCCTCCAGGCGCGCCAGGTCCTCGACCGACTTGAACGGTTTGGCTCCCGGGGGATCCGGCGGCTCCTCGCCGTACCCGGCGACGATCGCCTCCCAGGCCGCCGCCTCGTCGAGCGGCGCGACCTCCTCCGCGCCTCCGGGAACGGCGGCCGTCCCCTCCGTGGGGCGCGGGTCGCGCTCCTCGTCACTGCCCGTGCGTTCCGCGTCGTACTCAGCCACCGGACGTGCTCCCCTTCTTGCCGACGCTGGGTGCGAGGCGGCCGATGAACCGGTAGCTCTCGCCGAAGATCCGCTTCGCGTCGTGGTCCAACGTCGCGACGTGGTAGCTCTGTTCCAGGAGGATCTCCTCGACGTCCGTCGAGGACACCCGGCTCAGGATCCGCGCCGAGTCGGCCGGCGGCACGACGTGGTCCCGCGGGCTGTGCAGCAGCACCAGCGGCTGGGTGACCTGGGGCAGCTCGCCGTCCACCAGCCGGAAGAACGTCCGCAGCGAGTGCGCCGCGTGCAACGGCACCCGGTCGTAGCCGATCTCGTCGGAGTTCTCCAGCGCGATGTCGTTGGCCAGCCCCTTCGTCGTACGCACCAGGTGCCGGGCGACCGGCAGGGCGTACGCCGACAGGCCGTGCACCTTGTTCGCCGGGTTGACCAGCACCAGCCCGCTGACGGTCTCCCCGTGTTTCGCGGCCAGGCGCAGCGCGAGCGCCCCGCCCATGGAGAGACCGAAGACGAAGACCTGGGCGCACCGGTCGCGCAGCGCCCGCAGCTCCCGGTCCACCTCCGCGTACCAGTCCTGCCAGCCGGTGACCGCCAGGTCCTGCCAGCGCGTGCCGTGACCGGGCAGCAGCGGGAGGGAGACGGTCAGGCCGCGCTCCGCCAGGTAGTCGGCCCAGGGGCGCATCGACTGCGGCGAACCGGTGAATCCGTGACAGAGGAGGACGCCGACCTCTCCGCCCTCGTGGCGGAACGGCTCGGCTCCGGGGAGGACCGGCACCAGGGGTCTCCTTGTTCGTGAGGCGTGGCGGGGGTGTGCGGAAGGAGTGCGGAAGATGCCTTCACCGTACGCGACCGGACCGACACCGACCAGGGCCGTCACCACCCGCCCGGACCGGCCCGGTTCAGGCCGTGACGGCCCCGGACGCCCGGGGCCGCCCGGGAGAGCGGGTACCGGGGAGGCGGACACCGCCCGGAGCGGGGCAGGAGTGAGGACGGGCCCACAGGCTAAGGTCTGACCGACAGCACACAGGAGGCACCCGAGTTGATCTACGGCGCGATGAAGTTCTCCATCGGCGGCTCCCTGAAGCTCGCCTTCCGGCCGTGGGTGGAGGGCCTGGAGAACATCCCTGCCCGGGGACCGGCGATCCTCGCGAGCAACCATCTCTCCTTCTCCGACTCGTTCTTCCTGCCGGCCGTCCTCGACCGCAAAGTGACGTTCATCGCCAAGGCCGAGTACTTCACGGCCCCCGGGGTGAAGGGCAAGCTCACCGCTGCCTTCTTCAAGGGCGTCGGCCAGCTCCCCGTGGACCGCTCCGGCGGCCGCGGCGCGGGTGAGGCCGCGATCAGGGCCGGGATACAGGTCGTCGAGAGCGGCGGGCTCTTCGGCATCTACCCGGAGGGCACCCGGTCGCCCGACGGGCGGCTCTACCGGGGCAAGCCCGGCGGGCTGGCCCGGGTGGCGCTCGCCACCGGCGCGCCCGTCATCCCCGTCGCGATGATCGACACCGAGAAGATCCAGCCGCCCGGCCAGGTCGTGCCCAAGCTGATGCGTCCGGGCATCCGGATCGGCAAGCCGCTCGACTTCACCCGTTACCAGGGCATGGACGGCGACCGGTTCATCCTGCGCTCGGTCACCGACGAGGTGATGTACGAGATCATGAAGCTCTCCGGCCAGGAGTACGTGGACATCTACGCGACCGCCGCCAAGCGGCAGATCGCCGACGAGGCGAAGCGGAAGGCCGACGAGGCGAAGAAGGGGACGGACCGGACCGGCGGGTGAACCACGCCGGCCGCCGTCCGGGCAGGGGAATCGGGGGAGGCCATGACCGGGGGTGAACGGGTCGGCGGGCCCTGACCGGGTACCGCGTGCTGACGCTGGGCTACGCCGTGCTGCTCGCGTGCCTGCGCCGGGACCAGTACGAACGCCCCTGGGTCGCCGCTGCCTTCCTCACCGTCCTGGCCGTGTGGACGCTGGCGACGCTGCCCCGGGTCGCCAACGCGGCGAGCTGCACCCGGCGCTTCCTGGGCACCGACCTCGCGGTCGCCCTCGCCGGGATCCTCCTCACCCCGCTCGCCGACTTCCAGGCCCGGCAGGAGGACGGCACCACGCTGCCGTCCATCTGGACCGCCGGCGCGGTGCTCGCCTTCGCGCTGAAGGGCGGCTGGCGGTGGGCGGCCTTCGCCTCCACCCTCGTCGCCGTCGCCAACATCGTCGAGCGCGGCGAGCCCAGCCGGGACACGATCCACAACGTGCTGCTGGTCTGGGTCGCGTCCATAGCGATCGGCTACGTCGTCGAGGTCGCCCGCGCCAGCGAACGCACCCTGGCCCGCGCCCTGGAGATCGAGGCCGCCACCCGTGAACGGGAGCGCCTCGCCCGCGACATCCACGACAGCGTCCTCCAGGTCCTCGCGATGGTCCAGCGACGGGGCACGGCGCTCGGCGGCGAGGCCGCCGAACTCGGCCGGATGGCGGGGGAACAGGAGATCGCCCTGCGCACCCTGGTCTCCAGCGGCCTGGTGCCCGGCGGCCGGGTCTGCGAGGACGTCACCGAGGGCGCCGTGGTCCGCCTCCCGGACCCCGGCGACGCCGGTGACCAGGGGCACGCGGAGGCCGATCTGCGCACCCTGCTCGCCCCGCACGCGGGCGCCCGGGTCAGCTTCGCCGAGCCCGGCGCCCCGGTGCTGATGGCACCCGGGGCGGCGCGTGAGCTGGCCGCGGCGGTGAGCGCCGCCCTGGACAACGTCCGGGCCCACGCCGGAGTGGGCGCGCAGGCGTGGATCCTGGTGGAGGACGAGCCGGACGAGGTGGTCGTGACGGTCCGGGACGACGGACCGGGCATCCCGGAGGGCCGGCTGGACCAGGCGGAGGGGGAGGGGCGGCTCGGGGTCGCGCTGTCCATCCGCGGCCGGCTGCGCGATCTGGGCGGCGCGGCGGAGCTGATCTCGGTACCCGGCCAGGGCACCGAGGTCGAGTTGAAGGTACCGAAGGTTTCACGGGGGAAGGCAGGGACGACCCGATGAGCACACCGAGCACACCGAGCACACCGAGCACACCGAGCACACGGACGCCGAGCACGCCGCACGCGCGGCGGCCCACGGAGCGCCCCGTCAGGGTGATGGTCGTCGACGACCACCCCATGTGGCGCGACGCGGTGGCCCGCGACCTGTCCGAGGCCGGCTTCGAGGTCGTGGCGACCGCGGGCGACGGCCCGGGCGCCGTGCGCCGTGCCCGCGCCGCCGTCCCCGACGTCCTCGTCCTGGACCTCAACCTGCCCGGCATGCCGGGCGTCCAGGTCTGCAAGGAGCTCGTCGGGTCCCACCCGGCGCTGCGGGTCCTGGTGCTCTCGGCCAGCGGGGAGCACGCCGACGTGCTGGAGGCCGTGAAGTCGGGTGCCACGGGCTACCTGCTGAAGTCGGCCAGCACCCAGGAGCTCATCGACGCCGTACGCGCCACGGCGGCGGGCGACCCCGTCTTCACGCCCGGGCTCGCCGGGCTCGTCCTCGGGGAGTACCGCCGCCTCGCCTCCGACCCCGCCCCGGCCGCCTCCGACGAGCCGAAGGCCCCGCGGCTCACCGACCGCGAGACCGAGGTCCTGCGGCTGGTCGCCAAGGGCCTGTCGTACAAGCAGATCGCCGAGCGGCTCGTCATCTCCCACCGCACCGTGCAGAACCACGTCCAGAACACCCTGGGCAAGCTCCAGCTGCACAACCGGGTGGAGCTCGTGCGGTACGCGATCGAGACCGGGCTCGACGAGGCCTGACACCCGCCGGTGCCGAGGGCACACCGCCCCGGCACCGGGGGCACGTCGCCCCGCGGACCGGGGGTACGGGCCGTATATTCGCCAGAGCCCGTACCCCCCACCCGGGAGATGTCGTGGAGATCCTCGCCTTCGGTGTCCAGTCCGACGAGAAGCCGCTGATCGAGAAGGCCTTCGAGGGGCGGCACGAGGTGCGCTGCCTGGACGTCTTCCTCACCGAGGACACCGCCCCGATCGCCGCGGGCCACGAGGCCGTGTCCACCAGCGTCAACGCCGACCTCGGCGGGCCCGTCCTGCAGGCCCTGGCCGCCGGCGGCACCCGGATGATCGCCCAGCGCTCCACCGGCTTCAACAACATCGACCTCGACGTCGCCGAACGCCTCGGCCTGCGGGTCGCCCGCGTCTCGCACTACTCGCCCCAGTCGGTCGCCGAGTTCGCCTGGACCCTCGCCATGGCCGTCAACCGCCGCATCGTGCGCGCGGCCGGCCGCACCCGCGACTTCGACTTCCGGCTCGACGGGCTCCTCGGCCGCGACCTGCACGGCCGCACGGCCGGGGTGGTCGGCACCGGCAGGATCGGCGAGGCGTTCACCCGGATCGCCCACGGATTCGGCATGGACCTCCTGGGCTGGGACGTCGCCGAGAACCCCGCCTGCACCGCGCTCGGCATGACGTACGTCGACAAGGAGCGCCTCTTCGCCGAGGCCGACCTGATCAGCCTCCACGTCCCGCTGCTCCCCGCCACCCGGCACCTCGTCGGCGCCGAGGCCCTGACGGCGATGAAGGACGACGCGATCCTCGTCAACTCCAGCCGGGGCGGACTCGTCGACACCACCGCGCTCGTCGCGGAACTGCGCCGCGGCCGGTTCACCGGGGTCGGGCTCGACGTGTACGAGGCGGAGGCCGGCCTCTTCCACGTCGACAAGTCGCTGGAGGGCATCGACGACGACACCCTGGCCAGGCTCGTCACCTTCCCGAACGTCGTCGTCACCTCCCACCAGGCGTACTACACCCGCGAGGCCGTCGGCCAGATCGTCGACGCCACCGTGCGCAACGTCGACGACTACCTGGCGGGCCGCCGCAGCGAGAACGTCCTCGTCCCCGCCGTGTGAGGGCCCGGGAGCGGGCGGATCCGCAAGGGCCCCCACCCGTTCCTCAACGCGGCACCGGAAGTCCCGCCAGCAGCTCCGCCACGATCGCCGAGCCGCGCAGCGTCAGCACCGACTCCGGGTGGAACTGCACCGACGCGAACCCCCGCCCGCGCAGCGCGTGCAGTTCGCCGCAGGACGCGTCCCGGCTCACCTCGATGCCGTGCGCCGCCAGTTCGACGGCCGCCGCCTCGTCGCAGTGCGCCGTGAAGCTGTTGTAGAAGCCCACGGTCTCCGGCCGGCCGAACAGCTCGATCCGGGTCTGCGCCCCCTGGTACGGCTCCGCCTTGCGCACGACGGGCAGCCCCAGCTCCGCCGCGATCAGCTCATGGCCCAGGCACACACCCAGCAGCCCGTGCCGGTGGTCGCGCACCAGCGCGGCGGCGAGCCCCCGCAGCAGCCGCATCTTCGGATCGGCCGTGTCCCCCGGGTCACCGGGGCCCGGACCCAGCACGACGGGACCCGCGTGGGCCGCCACCGCCTCGCGCAGCCCCGGTTCGTCGTACCGGCGCACCGACACCGCGAGGCCCGAGGACCGCAGCAGGTGCGCCAGCATCGCGGTGAAGGTGTCCTCGCCGTCCACCACCAGCGCGTGGCCCGAGGGCTCCGCCGCGCGCTCCCGCATCCGCAGCCAGAACGGCGCGAGCCCCCCACGGCGGTCGTCCAGCGCCGCCCGCACCCGGGGGTGGGACGCCAGCCGGGGGAGGTCCGCCTCCGCCTCGGGACGGCCCGGCCGAACCCCGAGTGCCGCCAGCACACCGGCGGCCTTGGCATGTGTCTCGGCGACCTCGCCCGCCGGGTCCGAGTGGCGTACGAGGGTGGCGCCGACCGGCACGCGCAGCCGGCCGGCGGGTGAGACGTCCGCGGTGCGGATCAGGATCGGCGCGTCCAGGCTCTGGGTGCCACCGGGTTCCCGGCGCAGCAGCGCCAGGGCGCCCGCGTAGTAGCCGCGGCCCCCGTTCTCGTACCGCTGGATGACCCGGCAGGCGTTCTGCACCGGGGAGCCCGTGACCGTCGCCGCGAACATCGTCTCCTTCAGGACCTCGCGCGCGTCGAGCGTGGAGCGCCCGCGCAGCTCGTACTCGGTGTGCGCGAGGTGCGCCATCTCCTTGAGCCGGGGGCCGACGACGACACCGCCCACGTCCCCGACCGTGCACATCATCTTGAGCTCCTCGTCGACCACCATGGAGAGCTCCTCGGTCTCCTTGCGGTCGGCCAGGAAGGCGAGGAGGCCGTCCACGGTGGGACCCTGCTCCGGGTAGCGGTAGGTCCCGCTGATCGGGTTCATCACGACCGTGCCGCCGGACATCCGCACGTGCACCTCCGGGCCGGCGCCGACCAGGGTGCGGTCCGGGGTGTGCACGACGAACGTCCAGTACGCGCCCCGCTCCCCGGCCAGCAGCCGGCGGAACAGCGCCAGGGCGTCGGCGCGGCCGAAGCCGGGGATCTCGCCGCCGAAGGTCCGCCGGATCACGAAGTTCGCCCCCTCGCCCCGCCCGATCTCGTCCTCGACGACCCGCCGCACGATCTCCGCGTACTCCTCGTCGGGGATGTCGAAGGCGCCGCCCTCGACCCGTACGGCATGTGCGGGGAGCGCCGCCAGCACCTCGTCCAGGGGGAGTTCGTACGACTCCTCGGCGCTGAGCACGGCGAGCGGGGTGCCGTCGTCCCGGACGTCGAAGCCGCGCTCGGCGATCTGCCGGAACGGCACCAGGGCCAGCGAGGGCAGCTCGCCGACCGGAATCGCGGCGAGGCGGTCCACCTCGCGCACGGGCCCGGTCAGGACCTCGACACGGTCGTGGTCCCGGCCGGGCGTCCGCCTGCGGAGCAGGGCGAACGGCGGGGCGTCGTCCCGCAGCAGTCTGCCGACGAGTGCGGTGGCGTGGTCGGGCATGGGGGGTCCTTCCTGATGGAGGAACGGCTCCCGGTTCCGGAACGCGGAGAAGGCCGCCCCTCGGGCGGCCTTCGCGGAGTGTGTGTACGCGCGATGTGTCAGCGGGCCGCCGGATGAGCGGTCCACCACCAGTTCTGGGTCGTCTGCGCGAACATGCGGCGAAGCCTAGCGGACCCGGGGCACGGACGAGCGGGTGTCTCAATTGATGAGCGGCCGGATGGACGCACCCCGCGACCCCGTAATGTGGGGGAGGTGACCGTGAACGCCAATACCTCCGTCGCCGGTGGCCACACCTGGCGAGACCTTCCCGCGGCGCAGCAGCCCGAGTACCCGGATGCCGAGGCCCTGCGCGATGTGATCGCGGACCTCGAATCGTATCCGCCGCTCCTCTTCGCGGGTGAGTGCGACCAGCTGCGTGCCCGCCTGGGAGCCGTCGCCAAGGGCGAGGCGTTCCTGCTGCAGGGGGGCGACTGCGCCGAAGCCTTCGACGCCGTGTCGGCCGAGCACATCCGCGCCAAGCTCAAGACGCTGCTCCAGATGAGCGCCGTCCTGACCTACGCGGCCTCGGTGCCGGTCGTCAAGATCGGGCGGATCGCGGGCCAGTACTCCAAGCCGCGCTCCAAGCCCACCGAGACCCGCGACGGCGTGACGCTGCCGACCTACCGCGGTGACTCGGTCAACGGCTTCGCCTTCACCGAGGAGGCCCGGATCCCGGACCCCCAGCGGCTGAAGCAGATGTACCACGCGTCCGCCTCGACGCTGAACCTCGTCCGCGCCTTCACCACCGGCGGGTACGCCGACCTGCGCCAGGTGCACGCCTGGAACCAGGACTTCGTGAAGTCCTCGCCGTCCGGGCAGCGTTACGAGGCCCTGGCCCGCGAGATCGACAACGCGCTGAACTTCATGAAGGCGTGCGGCACGGATCCGGCCGAGTTCAAGGCCGTCGAGTTCTACGCCTCCCACGAGGCGCTGCTGCTCGACTACGAGTCGGCGCTCACCCGTACCGACTCGCGCACCGGCCTGCTCTACGACACCTCCGGCCACATGGTCTGGATCGGTGAGCGCACCCGCCAGATGGACGGCGCGCACATCGAGTTCGCCTCGAAGATCCGCAACCCCATCGGCGTGAAGCTCGGTCCGACGACCACCGTCGACGAGGCGCTCGGCTACATCGACCGCCTCGACCCCGAGCGCGAGCCCGGCCGGCTGACCTTCATCGTCCGCATGGGCGCCGACAAGGTCCGTGACAAGCTCCCCGAGCTCGTCGAGAAGGTCACCGCGTCCGGTGCCGCCGTCGTGTGGGTCACCGACCCGATGCACGGCAACACCTTCGAGGCCGCCTCCGGACACAAGACGCGCCGCTTCGACGACGTCCTGGACGAGGTCAAGGGCTTCTTCGAGGTGCACAAGGCCCTCGGCACGCACCCGGGCGGCATCCACGTCGAGCTCACCGGCGACGACGTCACCGAGTGCGTCGGCGGCGGGCACGAGATCTTCGTGGACGATCTGCACCAGCGCTACGAGACCGCCTGCGACCCGCGCCTCAACCGCAGCCAGTCCCTGGACCTGGCGTTCCTGGTCGCGGAGATGTACCGCGACCAGTAGGGGAACACCCCGGGCGTACCCGTGGGGCACGGATCCATGTGATCCGTGCCCCACAGTCCGTACCGGGCTTTACACGCCAGGGGCGGCGAGTAAGGTTAGGTTTGCCTCACCGAAACATCGGGGACGGCACAGCGACCGGACCCGTCGGGAGGCGAACCGCATGTACGTCTGCTCCTGCTTCGGCGTCACCGAGCAGCAGGTCAAGCAGCATGCGGACGCCGGTGCGTGCACGCCCCGCCAGATCGCCTCCGCCTGCAAGGCCGGTACCGACTGCGGCGGCTGCG
>NZ_KL585386.1:6660-12495 GCF_000721935.1 Streptomyces sp. NRRL WC-3549 | reverse complement strand
GTACCGACTGCGGCGGCTGCGTCCGCCGGATCCAGGCGCTGCTGGGCCGGGGTGAGTGCCCGCGCCGTGAGCACCCCGCCCCCCGTGCCGAGTCCGCCGCGACCGCGGTCACGGAGTTCCCGGCGACCGCGGTCACGCGGCTCCCGGACGCCGCCTGAGGTCCTCCGGGCCGTGGATCAGAGCTCGACCTGCTCGATGACCTGGGCGAGGTAGAGCGGCTCCCCGAGCTTCTCGATCAGCTCCAGCTGGGTGTCGAGGTAGTCGATGTGGTGCTCCTCGTCCTCCAGGATCCGCTCGAAGATGTTGGCGGACGTGATGTCGCTCTTGGCGCGCATCAGCTCGACGCCGCGCCGCAGCCGGTCGATCGCCTCGACCTCGACCTGCCGGTCCGCCTCGAACATCTCCGTGACCGTCTGTCCCACCCGCACGTGGAACAGCCGCTGGTAGTTGGGCAGGCCGTCCAGCAGCAGGATCCGGTCGGTCAGGATCTCCGCGTGCTTCATCTCGTCGAACGACTCGGCCCGGGTGTGTTTGGCGAGCTTCGTCCAGCCGCGGTGGTCCTGCATCTTGGCGTGCAGGAAGTACTGATTGATGGCAGTCAATTCGGCGGTCAGCTGTTCGTTCAGGAACTCAAGGACCTCGGGGTCGCCCTGCATCGTCAAGGCTCCTTCCACGGTGGACCGGGCATGTTTGCGCGCATCCTCGCACCGTGCTTCCCGGCCGTCCAGTAAGTGCACGCTTAGTATGAGTTGTCCGAATCGGCTCTCCCCTGGTCATGACCACCCCCACCTGTCTGTCACCATGGAGGTATGGGTCAGCCGGAAAGCCGGGAACGCGGCACAGCAGAGGAGTCCGGGCTTCCGCCGGGCCAGCGGCTGCAGCGCGGCTGGCCGGTCACCCATTACGGACCGGTGCCGAAGTTCAAGCCGGACCGCTGGGAGTTCCGGGTCTTCGGGTCGACGGCCGACGGCGACAAGCACTGCTGGAACCACCGTGAATTCTCCGAGCTGCCGTTCTCTTCCGTCGTCGCCGATCTCCACTGCGTGACGAAATTCAGCATGCTGGGATCGGAATGGGGCGGGGTGGCCACCCGTGAGATCGCGGAACTGGCGCCGCCCGCACCCGAGGCCACCCACGTCATGGTGTGGGCCGAATACGGTTTCAGCTCGAATATGCGGCTCGCCGATTTCCTTTCCGGCCGGGCCCTCTTCGCCACCCACAAGGACGGCGAACTGCTCACCGCGGAACACGGGTTCCCGCTGCGCCTGGTCGTGCCCCACCTGTACGCGTGGAAGGGCCCGAAATGGGTCCGCGGCGTCGAGTACATGACCGCCGACCGCCGCGGCTTCTGGGAGGAGCGCGGGTACCACAACATCGGCGACCCGTGGAGCGAGCAGCGCTACTCCTACCAGGAGGAGCCCGGGGACGGCCCCGAGCTCTGAAGCTCCCGTCCGGTCGCGGTCAGTGGTGGCCGTGCACCACGGCGTGTCCCTTGCCGCGGCCGATCATCCACTTGTTGACCGGCGTGGTGACGACGAAGGCGGCCGCCAGCGCGACGGCCAGGGTGACCCAGAACGTCAGGTCCGACAGGTGGGCGTCCATGGCGCCGGGCCACAGGGCGATCACTCCGTTGTCGATCAGTTCCATCACGGCGATGGACACCGTGTCGGCGGCCAGGGCGACCCGGACGGCGGTGCGCAGGCCCACGCCGGCGCCGACGACTCCCCGCAGGGTCAACGCGTAGCCGAAGAAGAACGCCAGGACGATCGCCAGCACCATCGTCGGCGCGTTGCCCCAGCCGAGCGCGGTGCCGACCACCATGCCGAGGACCTCGCCGACCGCACAGCCGGTGAGGCAGTGCAGCGTGGCCTGCGCGGCCATGGCCCAGGTGGTACCGCCGCCGTGCGCGGCGTTCCCGTCGTGGTGCGTGTGCTGTGTGTGGTGCGTGCCGTGCTGCATGAGGAGCCCCCGGAGGACGGTTCGCGGTTGCTGACGCGTGTGGGAACCGTATACCCCCTCAGGGTATTCCCGGGCGGTTCGTGCGCTACCGGGCCGGGGAGTCGCGGAGCTCCTTCAGCCGGGCCACGTCCGCCGCGTGGCCCTCCTTGCCGCCGGGTGTCTCGATCACCAGCGGTACCCCGTCGGTCGCGGGGTGCGAGAAGAGCTCCTGGAACGGCGCGGCCCCGATGTGGCCGGAGCCGATGTTCTCGTGGCGGTCCTTGTGCGCGCCCACCACGTCCTTGGAGTCGTTGGCGTGGATCAGCTTGAGCCGGCCCTCGCCGACGGTGTCCACCAGCAGGTCCAGGGTCTGCCGCATCCCCGACGGGCCGGTCAGGTCGTGGCCCGCCGCGTAGATGTGGCAGGTGTCCAGGCAGACGCCGAGCCTGGGGTGGGAGTCCAGGGCCTCGAAGTACGGGCCGAAGTCCCAGGTCCGCGAGCAGAGCGAGGACCCCTGCCCCGCCGTCGACTCCAGCAGCAGGAAAGGGTCGTCGTCATGGGTCAGCTCGTCGAGCAACGGCAGCAGGTGCTCTCGCACCTGGGCCAGTGCCACCTCGCGCGGGCGGCCCCCGGTGGCCGAGCCGGTGTGCACCACCACCCCGAGGGCGCCGATCTCCCTGGCCCGGCGCAGCGAGTGGCGCAGCGACCGGACGGAGTTCTCCACGGTCGCCTCGGTGTGCGAGCCGAAGTTGATCAGGTACGGGGCGTGCACGTACGCGGGTATCGACTGCTGCCGGCACGCGTCGCGGAACAGCTCGTCCTGGGCCGGACTGCCGGGCGGCGTGGCCCAGCCGCGCGGGTTGGCGACGAAGACCTGGACGGCTTCCGCCGCCAGCTCCCGCGCGTAACCGAGACCGATCCTGGCGAGCCCGCCGGCCACCGGCACATGGCCGCCGACGGGATTGCGTGTGTGGGGTGCGACCTGCACTAGAAACCCTTGGTCCTGACGGTGATCCTGGAACCCTCGGCGGCCTTCTCGCCGCCCTTGACCGACTGGCTCGCGACCGTGTCGCTGAAGGAGAGGAACGGGCGGTCGACCTTGACCTCGAAACCCGCCTCCTCCAGGACCTCCCTGGCCTCGTCCACGTCCTTGCCGGTCACGTCGGGGACCTCGATCATGCGCGGTCCCTTGGAGACCGTGAGCTCGACGGTGTCACCCTTCGCGGCCTCGGCACCGCCGCCCGGTGCCTGCTTCGCGATCTCGCCCGCCGGCTGGGGGGCCTCGACCCGGTCGGGCAGGACCTCCGCCTTCAGCCCGGCCTCCTTCAGCTCCGCCGTCGCGTCCCCGACGTCGAGCCCCGTGACGTCCGGTACGTCGACCGGACCGCCCTTGCTGACCACGAGGGCGACCGCCGAGCCGGCGTGCCGCTCGGTGCCGATCGCGGGATCCGTACGGACGACCTCGCCCCGGCCGATCTCCTCGCTGAACTCCCGGGTCACCATGCCCTGCTCGAAGCCCGCCTTCTTCAGCTCGCGGCGGGCGTCGGCCAGCGCGAGCCCTTCGACGTCGGGCACCTTCACCACCTCGGGACCGCGCGAGACGACCAGCTTCACCGAGCCGTTGCCCCGGATGCGCTCACCCGAGGCGGGGTCGCTGCTGATCACCGTCCCGCGCTCGACCGTGTCGCTGTAGGCGCGCTCGACGCCCTTGAGACCGAGCCCGGCGTCGTCGAGCCGGTCCTGGGCCGCCTTCTGGGTCTGGCCCAGCAGGGAGGGGACCTGGGTGAACTGCCCGGAGTCGACGTACCAGACGCCCGCGCCGACCCCCAGCACCAGCAGGAGGGCCGCGAGCGCCGCGACTATCCCCCGGCGGGGGCCGACGGCGAACCGCCCGATCCGGCGCGGGGCGGGAGGCGGCCCGTCCGGGGGCGTCTCCAGCCTGCTGGTGTGGTGCGCGGTGCCCTGATCCGCCGGGATCACCCGGGGGATCACGCTCGTACGGTCCTCGGCCGCGTCGTGCGCGTCGGCGAGGGCCTGCGGGGGCACCGCGTCCAGCTGCTCCTCGGTGAGCGCCGCCCGCACCTCGCGCGCCCGGGCGAGCAGCGCCACCGCGTCCGTGGGCCGGGCCTCGGCGTCCCGGGCGGTGGCCTCGGCCACCAGCGCGTCCAGCCCGGCCGCCATCCCCGGTACGGCCCCGGACGGGGCCGGGACGTCCTCGTTCAGGTGCTGGTAGATGACCTGGGCGGCGGTGTCGCCGGTGTGCGGCTTGGCGCCCGTCAGCATCTCGTACAGCACGACACCGCAGGCGTACACGTCGCTGCGGGTGTCGGCCGAGCCGTGCTCGATCTGCTCCGGGGCGAGGTACGAGACCGTGCCCAGCAGCGAACTCGTGGTGTCCGTCACGGTGCCCACGGCCCGTACGAGACCGAAGTCGGCGACCTTCACCCGGCCGTCGTCGCCGATCAGGACGTTCTCCGGCTTCATGTCGCGGTGCACGAAACCCGCCCGGTGGGCGGCGCCGAGGGCGGCCAGGACGGGCTCCAGGATGTCCAGGGCGGCCCGGGGCTGGAGCGCGCCGCGCTCGCGCAGCACGTCGCGCAGGGTGCACCCGGCGACGTACTCCATCGCCAGGTACACGTACGCGCCCTCGGCGCCCTGGTCGAAGACGCCCACCACGTTGGGGTGAGCGAGGCGGGCGACGGACTTGGCCTCGCGGATGAAGCGCTCGACGAACGCGGCGTCGGTCGCCAGCGTCGGATGCATCACCTTGAGGGCGAGCACCCGGTCGAGCCGCATGTCCGTGGCCCGGTAGACCGTGGCCATGCCACCGACGGCGATGCGCGCGTCGATCCGGTAGCGGCCGTCGAGCAGCTGCCCGACGAGGGGGTCCTGGAGGGTCGTGTCCACGCAGTGAGTCTACGAGCAGCCGCCGACACCCCGGACGGCCCCGGGTCGCCCCGGAGCCGTTCTGCGGCGAAGCCGTGACAGGGACACGTAGACGCGGTGACCGGGGCGCCGTCCCGGCGGCCGGTCTCAGAAGGAGGGGCGCTCCGGATCCAGCACCGCCCGGCCCGCGACGGGCGAGGACGCCTCGGCGAAGTGCCGGCGCGGGATCCGGCCCGCCCGGTACGCCAGCCGCCCGCCGTCCACCGCGTGCCGCATCGCCGAGGCCATCAGCTCCGGGTCCTGCGCCCGGGTCACCGCCGAGGCGAGCATCACGGCCGCGCATCCCAGTTCCATCGCCAGCGCCGCGTCCGAGGCGGTCCCCGCCCCGGCGTCCAGGATCACCGGGACCTCGGCCTGCTCCACGATGAGCTGGAAGTTGTGCGGATTGCGGATGCCGAGCCCGGAACCGATGGGGGAGCCCAGCGGCATGACCGCCGCGCACCCCACGTCCTGGAGCCTGCGGGCCAGGACCGGGTCGTCGTTGGTGTACGGCAGCACGGTGAAACCGTCGTCGACCAGGGTCTCCGCGGCGTCCAGCAGTTCGATCGGGTCGGGCAGCAGGGTCCGCTCGTCGGCCACCACCTCCAGCTTCACCCAGTCGGTGCCCAGCGCCTCCCGGGCCAGCCGGGCGGTCAGCACGGCCTCGCCGGCGGTGAAGCAGCCCGCGGTGTTCGGCAGGACCCGGATCGCCAGCCGCTCCAGGACGGAGAGGACCGACCCCTGGACCGTCGGGTCGAGCCGGCGCATCGCGACCGTGGTGAGTTCGGTGCCGGAGGCGATCAGCGCGCGCTCCAGCACTTCCAGACCGGCCGCCCCGCCCGTCCCCATGATCAGCCGGGAGGAGAACGTCTCGGAGCCGAGTGTGAGCAGGTCCTCCGACATGGTCAGCCTCCCTGGACCGCGGTGAGGACCTCGACCCGGTCGCCCTCGGCGAGCGCGGTGGCCGGCCAC
>NZ_KL585386.1:3051-6458 GCF_000721935.1 Streptomyces sp. NRRL WC-3549 | reverse complement strand
GGCCGGCCACTGGCTGCGGGGCACGACCGCCTCGTTGAGCGCGGCGGCGACCCCTGAGCGCGCCGGGGTCAGGCTCGCGACCAGGGCGTCCAGCGAGGTACCGGCGGGGACGGCGCGGTGCTCGCCGTTGACGGACACGGACAGCGCGGGGGCGGAGGCGGGTACGGGCGCGGGCTCGGTCATGCGGGCAGCTCCTGGTGGGCGGGTGCGGTGGTGGCCGCGGTGACGGGGGAGGCGCCGGTGCGGGTGAACCGGTCCGGCGAGAAGGGGCGGGCCGGCGCGGGCAGCTCGCCCGTCGCCAGCAGCGTGGCCATCACCTCGCCGGTGACGGGCGTCAGCAGCACACCGTTGCGGTGGTGGCCCGTCGCGAGGTGCAGACCCGGCAGCGCCGTCGGTCCCAGCAGCGGGGCGTTGTCCGGCGAGGCGGGGCGCAGGCCCGCCCGGGTCTCGGTCAGCGGCAGCTCCGTGATGCCGGGCACCAGCTCGTGGGCGTCGCGCAGCAGCTCGTAGACCCCGCCCGCGGTGACCGTCGTCTCCCAGCCCGTCTCCTCGCTGGTCGCGCCGACGACCAGCTCGCCGTCGGCGCGCGGGACCAGGTAGACGTGGCTGCCGCGCACCAGGGCCCGTACGGTCCGGCTGAGGAAGGGGGCGTACACGGGCGGCACCGTCAGCCGCAGCACCTGGCCCTTGACCGGCCGGACCGGCACCGCCACCTCCTCGGGCAGGCCCGGGAGCCGGCCGCTGAGACTGCCTCCGGCCAGTACGACCTGGTCCGCGCCCAGGTGCGTACCGTCCGCGAGGACCGCCCCCGTGGCCCGGCCGCCGCCGACGGACAGCCGCTCCACCCAGGCGCGGCGGAAGACCACACCGGCCCGCTCGCACGCCGTGACCAGCGCCGAGGCGAGGCGCCGGGGATCGATCTGGTGGTCGCCGTCCACCCGCAGTCCGCCGCGCACCCCGGGCGCGAGCATCCCCCGACCGCTGCTGCAAGGCGTGCAGCTCCCGCAGATGGGCGCGGTCGTCGGCGTCCAGCGCGACCGACAGGGTGCCGCACGTCCGGAAGGCGGTCTGCTGCCCGCTCGCCTCCTCCAGCTCCGCCACGAACGCCGGATAGCGCTCGGCGGAGGCCAGGGTGAGGCCGAGCAGCATCTGCTCGCCGTGGTGGAGCTCGGTGACGGCGGCCAGCATCCCGGCCGCCACCTGGGCGGCCCCGCCGCCCGGATCGGGGTCGGCCACCGTGGTGCGCAGCCCCCGCTGCGCCGACCGCCAGGCCGTCACCAGGCCGATGATGCCGCCCCCGACGACCAGGACGTCGGATCCGTTCGCGGAGATACGCATGGGCGTCCAGCCCCTCCCTTCGCCGGCATGACCCGGATCAGGTTGTTGACGGTCGGAGGCCGGCCAGCCTCCCTCTCAGCCCGGTCCGTCCGGACTCCCGCGAGTGCCTTACGTCGGCCACCCTAAGCCCCGCCCCCCGCAGCCTGTAAGGGACCCTCCACCGCGGCCCGTTCACCGGACGGGTCCCTCCGCGCCACGAGCGGGCGGGCCGTACGCGGGCGGCGGCGCCGAACGGGGCCACCTCGCCGGCACCCGCGACGCGGACACCCCCGGCTTCGGGTGCGTCCGGTTCGAGCAGGACGGCACGGCCTCCTCGGGGAGGAGCCCCCGGGCTGACGTCCCGTCAGGTGGTTAGGGTGGGCGGGTGAACGAGCAGCAGACGCGGGTCGGGCGCCCGCACCACGTCGTGGTCGTCGGCGCGGGCATGGCCGGTGTGCAGACGGCAGTCGCCCTGCGCGAACGGGGCTTCGCGGGCCCCGTCACCCTGATCGGTGCCGAACCGCACCCGCCGTACGACCGGCCCCCGCTGTCCAAGGCGGTCCTGCTCGGCACGGCCGAGCACTCCGCCTTCGACGTCGACTTCGAGGAGCTCGACGTCACCCTGCGCCTGGGTGTCGAGGTGACGGGGCTGCGCGCCGACGCGCACGAGCTGGACACCGGGCAGGGCCCCGTCGGCTACGACTCCCTGGTGCTGGCCACCGGCGCCGAACCCGTCGTCCTGCCGGGCTCCGAGGGTGTGCCCGGCGTCCATGCGCTGCGCACCCTCGACGACGCCGCACGGCTCCGGCCCGTCCTGGAGCGGCGCCGTGACGTGGTGGTCGTCGGCGCCGGCTGGATCGGTGCCGAGTTCGCCACCGCCGCCCGCGCCGCCGGCTGCGCGGTGACGGTGGTCGAGGCGGCGGACCACCCCCTCGCCGGCACCCTGCCCGCCGAGGTCGCCGCCCCCATGGCCGCCTGGTACGCCGGGAGCGGGGCCGATCTCCTCACCGGCGTCCGGGTCGACCGGGTCGCACCCGGGGCCGTCCACCTCGCGGACGGCCGGGAGATCCCCGCGGGGGCCGTCGTCGTCGGCATCGGCGCCCGGCCCGCCACCCGCTGGCTGGCGGGCTCCGGCATCGCGCTCGGCCCGGACGGGTCGGTCACCGCCGACGACCGCCTGCGCACCTCGCTGCCCGACGTGTACGCCGTCGGCGACTGCGCCTCCTTCCCGTCCGCCCGCTCCGGGGAACGGCTGCTCGTCCACCACTGGGACAACGCCCTCCAGGGCCCCGCCACGGCCGCGGCCGTGATCGCGGACGGCCGGGCACCGGCGTACGACCCGGTGCCCTACTTCTGGTCCGAGCAGTTCGACCGCTTCGTGCAGTACGCCGGCCATCACACGGCCACCGACACGCTGCTGTGGCGCGGCGGGCCCTCGGACCCGGCCTGGACCGTGTGCTGGCTGCGCGAGGGCGTCCTGGTGGCCCTGCTGGCCGTGGGCAGGCCACGCGACCTCACCCAGGGCCGCAAGCTCGTCGCGGCCGGGGCGCGGATCGATCCGGTACGGGCGGCGGACCCCTCCGTACCGCTGAAGTCCGCCGTTCTGCGGCCGTAGGACGCGCCTCGTACGGTCGGCCCGGCTACCGGCCGCCGGTCCCAGATGGCACGCTTGTCCCTGTGACCGAGATTGACGCAAAGATCGATGCTCTCGTCCCCGCCTGGCTCCACCTTCCCGACATCGCGGAAATGCTCGATGTCGAGGTGACGCGCGTGCGGCAGCTGGTCAAGGAAGGCCAGCTGATCGCCGTACGACGTGGTGAGAACCGGACGCTCCAGGTACCTGCCGCCTTCATCGACGGCGACAAGGTGGTCAAGGGCCTCGCGGGGACCCTGACCCTCCTGAGGGACGACGGCTACAACGACGAAGAGATGCTGGACTGGCTCTTCACCCCCGACCCGACCCTGCCCGGGACCCCCGCCCAGGCCCTGAGCGAGAATCGCGGTACGGAGGTGAAGCGCCGGGCCCAGGCGCTCGCCGTCTGACCGGACCGCCGTGCGGCGTGGTGCGGGCCGTGATCCACGGCCCGCAC
>NZ_KL585386.1:743-2823 GCF_000721935.1 Streptomyces sp. NRRL WC-3549 | reverse complement strand
CCGGTACCGGGACCCGGTGGTCCCGCCGAAGCTTCGAGGACCCACCGCGGCGCGGTGGATCCTCCGACGTACCCACGGGGGGAATTCTTCATGTCCACGCCTCGCACACGGCTGGCCGACGCCCGGCTCTACCTCTGCACCGACGCCCGCAGGCGGCAGGGCGACCTCGCGGCCTTCCTCGACGCGGTGCTCTCCTCGGGCGTGGACGTCGTCCAGCTCCGCGACAAGGGCATGGAGGCGGCCGAGGAGCTCGAACACCTCGCCGTGTTCGCCGACGCCTGCGCCCGCCACGGGGCCCTCCTCGCGGTCAACGACCGGGCCGACGTCGCCCACGCGGCCGGCTCCGACGTGCTGCACCTCGGGCAGGGCGACCTCCCGGTCCCGGCCGCCCGGGCGATCCTCGGCGACGGCGTGCTGACCGGCCGCTCCACCCACGCCGAGGCCGAGGTCGACGCGGCCGTCGCCGAAGCCGGCGTCGACTACTTCTGCACGGGCCCCTGCTGGCCGACCCCGACCAAGCCCGGGCGGCACGCCCCCGGCCTCGGCCTGGTGCGCTACGCGGCCTCGCTGCGCACCTCCCGCCCCTGGTTCGCCATCGGAGGGATCGACGCGGGCAACCTCGACGAGGTCCTGGACGCGGGCGCGCGCCGGATCGTGGTCGTCCGGGCGATCACCGAGGCGGACGACCCGGCCGCGGCCACGGCCGAACTGGCGAAGCGGGTCCGGGCCCGCGCCCTCTGACGACTCCGCGGTGCTGGATCGGGCCGACTGTCCGAGGGGTGGACAAGAAACGCCGCAATCCGGTCAAACCGCGCGGTCCGGTTGGGGTACCGCCGTGCCCTGGTTAACCTCCCGGTATGGCCCTTGGCACACCCTCCACCAGGACGGATCACGCCCCCACCGTGCGTGACCTGCTCGCGACCGGCAGGACCTCGTACTCGTTCGAGTTCTGGGCGCCCAAGACCGAGAAGGGCGAGCGGAACCTCTGGAACGCCCTGCGACGGGTCGAGGCGGTGCGCCCGAGCTTCGTCTCCGTGACCTACGGGGCGGGCGGTTCGACGCGGGAGGGGACGGTGCGGGCGACCCAGCAGATCGCCGCCGACTCCACCCTCACCCCGGTCGCCCACCTCACCGCCGTCGACCACTCCGTCGCCCAACTGCGCAACATGGTCGGGCAGTACGCCGACGCGGGCATCCGGAACATCCTCGCGGTGCGCGGGGACCCGCCGGGCGACCCGATGGGCGACTGGGTGGAGCACCCGGAGGGCGTGCGGTACGCCGCCGACCTCGTCCGGCTCATCAAGGAGTCCGGTGACTTCTGCGTCGGCGTCGCGGCTTTCCCCGAAAGGCACCCGCGGTCGGCCGACTGGGACTCCGACATCAGGCATTTCGTCGACAAGTGCCGGGCCGGCGCCGACTACGCCATCACCCAGATGTTCTTCCACCCGGAGAGCTATCTGCAGATGCGTGACCGCGTGGTCGCCGCGGGTTGCGAGACCCCGGTCATTCCCGAGGTCATGCCGCTCACCAGCGTCCGGCAGCTGGAGAGATTCGCGGAACTCAGCAACGCCTCCCTGCCTTCCTCACTGAGAGAACGCATCCTCGCCGTCAAGGACGATCCGGCCGCTGTACGCTCCATTGGCATCGAGTTCGCAACGGAGTTCTGCGCGAAGCTGCTCGCCGAGGGTGTCCCCGGGCTGCACTTCATCACGCTCAACAACTCGACGGCAACGCTCGAGATCTACGAGAATCTCGGACTGCACAAGCAGTCGTGACCGGCCGCACCCGCCACCGACCGGGGCGGCCGTAGGAGGGGGCGGGCGTGGGCTGGACGGTCCTCTACATCGCTTTCGGCATCGTGGCGCTGTGGCTGCTGGGCGAGGTGCTGTTGCAGTACAAGGCGAGGCTGCGGTGGAGACTGCTGGCCTTCGCCGGATTCCTCGGCGTGGTCCTGGGCGTGCTGATCCCCTCCGTGCTGGTGATCGCCGTCGGGGCGATCGCCTTCGCGACGGGCCAGACGTATGTGACGCTCTCCTTCCGGCGCGGTTTCTCGACGGGCTGGGCCATCGGCGGGAGGCCC
>NZ_KL585386.1:0-516 GCF_000721935.1 Streptomyces sp. NRRL WC-3549 | reverse complement strand
TCCCCGGCCTCCGGCAGCCGGAAGCCGACGCTGGAGGTCTCCGACCTGGAGTACCAGGAGCAGCCCCCGGAAGCAGCCGCGGAGACGGCCGCGTTCGCCGTCTACGAACCGCAGCCCCTGCCCGACGACACCGGGCAGTACGGCGTCTACACCGACGCCGCACCCGCGGCCGGGGACGCTCCCGAACCACCGGGACAGGAACAGCGGTACGACGGCTACGACCCGTACGGCGGGCCGGGGCAGGACGCCTTCGGGGACCCGAACGGCCACCCGGGCCAGGAGAGTTACCAGGGCCAGGAGAACTACCCGGGCCAGGAGACCTACCCGGGCCAGGAGACCTACCAGGGTCAGGGCGCCTACACCGGGCCGTACGACTACACCACCGGACAGCCCGACGGGCAGCACGAGTACGCCGCCTACGCCGACCCGTACGCCGGCACCGGCGCCCCCCAGGGGGCCGGGGACCACACCCCGTACGACGGCTACGGCGCCGGGACCCACGGCGACGGCAGCGGC
>NZ_KL585385.1:135738-157643 GCF_000721935.1 Streptomyces sp. NRRL WC-3549 | reverse complement strand
CCAGTCAGCGGGGTCCGTCTTCCCGGCCGTTGGGCCGTTCCGACGAGTGAGACATTAGCGGAATCCCCGGCCCCGACGCTAATCGGGTCTCCTTCGAACACTGATTCCTCATTTCGCACAGACACGCACATACAAAACGCACGACGGATGTCGCTCGTTTGCTGTGGTGACTGCGGAATGGCTGTCCGGGGACCGACCGGGGTCGGCGCTCACGTCGGACAACTCGGAGCACACTACGGACCTCTTCAGGACGTGTCAACCTCGGCCCGCCCGCGCGGTCGGCGGGCCGCCCCCTCCACCCGATCGGAGGAGGCGACCGGCCTGGTCAGCCGTTGCCGGAGGCCAGCTCGCGGCTGCGGTCGCGGGCGGCTTCGAGGGCCGCGATAAGGGCGGCGCGTACGCCGTGGTTCTCCAGCTCCCTGATCGCACTGATCGTGGTGCCGGCCGGGCTGGTCACGGCCTCACGGAGCTTGACCGGGTGTTCGCCGCTGTCCCGGAGCATGACGGCGGCGCCGATCGCGGCCTGCACGATGAGGTCGTGGGCCTGGGCGCGGGGCAGTCCGAGCAGGATGCCGGCGTCCGTCATCGCCTCGACCAGGAAGTAGAAGTACGCGGGCCCCGAGCCGGAGAGCGCGGTGGCGGCGTCCTGCTGGGACTCCGGGACGCGCAGCGTCTTGCCCACACCGCCGAAGATCGCCTCGGCCAGGGCGAGGTGGTCGGGCGTGGCGTGGCTGCCCGCCGAGATGACGGACATGCCCTCGTCCACCAGGACGGGGGTGTTCGGCATGACACGGACCACCGGCGTCCGCTCGGCGAGCCGGTCCTCGATGAACGCGGTCGTGATGCCGGCGGCTGCGCTGATCACGAGGCGGTCGGAGGTGACGTGCGGGGCGAGCTCGTCCAGGAGCGTGCCCATGTCCTGGGGCTTGACCGCGAGGATCAGGATGTCCGCGCTCTTCGCGGCCTCCGCGTTGGTGACGGCCTCGACGCCGTACCGGGTGCGGAGCTTCTCGGCCCGCTCCGGACGGCGAGTGGTCACGAGCAGGTCCCCGGCCCGCCAGCCGGCCCGGATCATGCCGCTGAGCAGGGCCTCGCCGATCTTGCCTGTACCGAGGACTGCGACTGTCTGGGTCATGCGGTTTCACCCTCCGGGCGGCGGTACGCGTCTCGTGGCCGCCATCCTCGCACCGGGGCGTCAGGCCGTGCGGCGGCGGAGGGTGGCCGCGCCCAGGCAGAGGACGAGCAGCGCGGAGCCGGCGACGACCAGGACGTCGCGGCAGAAGTCGGCGGTCACGTCCGGGTGGCTCAGGACCTGGTTCATCCCGTCGACGGCGTACGACATGGGCAGGACGTTCGAGAGGGCTTCGAGCACCGGGTGCATGTGGGCGCGCGGGGTGAACAGTCCGCACAGCAGCAGCTGCGGGAAGATCACCGCCGGCATGAACTGGACGGCCTGGAACTCGGAGGCGGCGAAGGCCGAGACGAACAGCCCGAGTGCCGTGCCCAGCAGGGCGTCGAGCAGGGCGACCAGGAGCAGCAGCCAGGGGGACCCGACGACGTCGAGGCCCAGGACCCACACGGAGAGCGCGGTCGCCAGCAGCGACTGGACGACGGCCACGGCACCGAAGGCGAGGGCGTAACCGGCGATCAGGTCGCCCTTGCCCAGGGGCATGGCGAGCAGGCGTTCCAGGGTGCCGGAGGTGCGTTCGCGCAGGGTGGCGATCGAGGTCACCAGGAACATCGTGATCAGCGGGAAGATGCCGAGCAGCGAGGCGCCGATGGTGTCGAAGGTGTCGGGGCTGCCGTCGAAGACGTAGCGGAGCAGGGTGATCATCAGCGCCGGTACGACGAGCAGCAGCGCGACGGTGCGGGGGTCGTGGCGGAGCTGGCGCAGGACACGGGCCGCGGTGGCCAGGGTGCGGCCCGGGTCGGGGGCGGAGGGGCCGGTGCTCATCGTGCGGTCTCCTGACCGGTGGGGGCGGCCTCGTCCACGAGGCGGAGGAAGGCCTGCTCGACGGTGTGCGAACCGGTGCGGCTGCGCAGGGCGTCGGGGCCGCCCTCGGCGAGGACCGATCCCTCACGCATGAGGAGGAGCCGGTGGCAGCGCTCGGCCTCGTCCATCACATGGGAGGAGACGAGGATCGTGGTGCCCCGGTCCTCGGCCAGGGCGTGGAAGAGCTCCCAGAGGTCGCGTCGGAGTACGGGGTCCAGGCCGACGGTCGGCTCGTCGAGTACCAGGAGTTCGGGGGTGCCGAGCAGGGCGACGGCGAGGGAGACACGGCTGCGCTGGCCCCCGGAGAGGGCCCCCGCGAGCGCGTCCGCGCGGTCGGTGAGGTCCACGTCGCCGAGGGCGCGGACGACCGCGTCCCGCCGGGCGTCCCGGTGCGCCCGGCCCGGACGGAGCACGGCGGCGAAGTAGTCCAGGTTCTGCCGGACGGTGAGGTCCGCGTAGACCGACGGCGCCTGCGTGACGTAACCGACGCGGGCCCGCAGGGCGGGGTGGCCGGCCGGGTGCCCGAGGACGTCGAGGGTGCCGGTGGTCCGGGCCTGGGTGCCGACGACGGCGCGCATGAGGGTGGACTTGCCGCAGCCGGAAGGGCCGAGCAGACCGGTGATCCTGCCGGTCCGGACCGTGAAGTCGAGACCGTGCAGGACGGGGCGGTCACCGCGCCGGACGGTGAGGGCGCGGGCCTCGACGGCGTTCGCGCCGGCACCGTCCGTAGAATTCATCATGCGATGAATTCTTCTCCCGGTGGGGAGGCCGCGTCAAGGCGCCGGCGCCTCGGACCCCGGTGCGCCCGCCTGCGGTCCGGGCTCCCCGGGGACGGCCACGGCCAGGTCGACCACGTAGCGCTCCCGCACCACGCCGTCCGGGAAGACCTCCGTGAGGCGACGGCGCTCCTCCTCCAGGAACCGCTGGTTGCGCGGCGCGGCGGCGCCGCCGCGCACCAGGAAGGCGGAGTGGCTGGAGAGGTTGGCCAGATGGGTGTCGACCGGCACGGTCCGGGACCACGGCAGCAGGCGCCGGGCGAAGGTTCCGCCGCCGAACAGGTCCGGCACGGGGTGGTCCTGGGAGAGGGGGGACGTGCCGTGGGCGCTGTCGCCGTCGCGGAAGTGCCCGAGCAGCCGTGCGTCCTGGTCGGCGACCCAGCTGACGGAGTGGTCCGCGACGTTCCACCAGAGGGCCAGGGCGCCGCCCGGGCGCAGGACGCGGACCGCTTCGGCGAGCGCGAGTACCGGCTCGGTCCAGTGCCACGACTGGGCGTAGGTGATCAGGTCCGCCGAGGCGGTCGCCAGCGGCAGTCGGTTGCCGTCGCCCCGGACGACCGGCACGGAGGGCAGCGAGCGGTGCAGCTCGGCGGCCATGCCGGGGCCGGGCTCGACGGCCGTGACCCGGGCGCCGCGGTCACGCAGCAGCCGGGTCGCGATGCCCGTGCCCGCCCCGACGTCGACGGTGAGCGCGCCCCGGAGGGGCCGGCCGGACAGCTCCTCGACGGAGTCGAAGAGAGCGGGCGGGTAGCCGGGGCGGGCGGACGCGTACAGGGCGGCCGACCGGTCGAAGGAGAGACGGCGGGGTGTGGTGTCAGAGGTGGGCATGGCCCATCCTGGACCGCCCCCGTGCTGTACCGGAACCCCGCCCGGGGCGCCCGGACGCCGGTACGGCCCGGGGCGTGCCCCGGCCCGCCCGGCGCACCGGACCGAGGAGGCGTCCGCTACCCGCGTCCCGACCGCTTGCCCTTGGCCCGCTTGCGGGCCGCCGGGTTGCCGGCGCGGGCGGAGCGCCGCTTCGTGTACCGGGCCACGGCCGTCTCGTACTCGGCACGCCGCAGCTTCTCGCCCGGTGCCTCCGTCAGTGAGCGGACGAAGTAGGCGAGGAGCGAGCCGATGAACCCGATCGACTTGAGCCCCCTCAGGCTCTCCTCACGGGCCGGGTCGGCGGGACGGCGGACGAAGCCGTCCCAGGTCCGCCGGAAGGCGAGGGCGCTGCAGACCGCGAACATCAGGACGACCAGCATGCCGACGAACCCGCCGGTCTCGGCGATCTCCAGCCCTTCGTACGCCAGGCGCAGCACCAGGCAGGAGGCGACGGCCGCCGCCAGCGAGCCGACGGAGACACCCACCCGCCGCAGCCCGTAACCGCCGTCGTGGTCGACCCAGGTCGTACCGAAGAAGCGGAGGGGTTCGGGCTCGGGGCCGGCGGCGGTGCCCTGGGGGGCCGTGCTGCCGGAGGGTGCGTCGGTTGCCTCGCTGTTCTCGCTCACGGGACCGATTATCCCGCGTGTCAGTCGCAGCGCGGGGCGATGTATCCGTCACTGCCCGTGCGGATGTAGGTGTCCGACACGAACTCCCCGCTCGCGATGTTGTTCCAGATGTTCGACGTGCCGTACGGCCCGGAGACGCGTTCGCCCGCCTTCTGGCAGTAGACGGGGACGCTGCTGCCGGCCGGCAGCGTCCGGACGATGCCGTACTGCGTGCCCGGCCCGCGCCGGACGTTGACGCGGTAGCCGGGTGCGACCGGGTAGACGACGGTGCGCGCGGCGAGGGCCGTCGCCTCCCGCGCTCCCGCCTCGGTGCCGTCCTTGACCACGGTGTCCGTGGTGCCGCTGTTCTCCTCGACGCCCATGAGGGCTCCCCCCGTCGGTACCGAAACGCATGACGCGCGCAGGCTAACAAGCTCCGGCGTTCTCGCACGCACCATCGACTAGGCTCCGTGCGTCGCGCTTGCGCACGAAACACACGGGGGTGGGCGATGCCGCCGCTGCGAGGGGCCGGACCGGATCCGGAAGCGGAGCATCCTGAGTACGCCGGGCAGTACCGGCTCGATGCGCGCCTCGGCGCGGGTGGCATGGGGGTCGTGCACCTGGCGCGCTCGGCCTCCGGGCTCCAGCTCGCGGTGAAGGTGGTGCACCGCCGGCATGCGGCCGACCCCGAGTTCAGGGCGCGTTTCCACCAGGAGGTGGCGGCCGCGCGGCGGGTCAGCGGGGCGTTCACCGCGCCGGTCGTCGACGCCGATCCCGGGGCGGCGCTGCCCTGGATGGCCACCCTGTACGTGCCTGGTCCGACCCTCTCCGAGCAGGTGAAGCGGAACGGCCCGATGAGCCCTGCGGAGCTGCGCCGGCTGACGGCCGGTCTCGCCGAGGCGCTGCGCGACATCCATCGTGCTGGTGTCGTCCACCGGGACCTCAAGCCGAGCAACGTCCTGCTCCCCGACTCCGGTCCGAAGGTCATCGACTTCGGGATCTCCCGCCCGTACGACAGCGATCTGCGCACCGAGACCGGGAAGCTGATCGGGTCGCCGCCCTACATGGCGCCCGAGCAGTTCCAGCGGCCCCGGGAGGTGGGGCCGGCCGCGGACGTGTTCGCGCTGGGGGCCGTGCTGGTCCACGCGGCGACCGGCCGGGGGCCGTTCGACTCGGACAGCCCGTACATCGTGGCCTACCAGGTGGTGCACGACGAGGCCGATCTGACGGGGGTGCCCGCGGACCTCGCGCCGCTGGTGGCCCGGTGCCTGGCGAAGGACCCGGACCTGCGCCCCACCCCCGACGAGATCATGGCGGCGCTGCGCCCTCCGTCGTACGAGGCCACCGCGTTCATACCGGCGCAGCGGCGCCCGGCCGCCGTCGAGTCCGCCGTGGGGGCGAAGGGCGCGGAGGCGTCCACCCGTGTGCGGGCGCCGGACGGGCTGCCGTCCGGGACGGGCGGCGGCAGAGGCGGCCGGCGGCCCGGGCGGCGGCTCGTCGTCGCGGCCGCGGCGCTGGCACTGCTGGTCTCGGGGGCCTTCTGGGCGGCCGGCGCGGGGGGCGGCCCGGACACGCCGGAACCGGCCGGGACGGCGGAGCGGCCGGCCTCCTTCGCGCCCTGGCGGACACCGCTGCGGGCGGCGGACGGTTCGTCGCCGTCGTGCCGCGCCTCCACGGCCGGTGCGGATCCGGTCCTGTACTGCGTGGCCGCCGGGTCCGGTACGGCCCGGCTGGCACCGTCGGACGGCCGGGTGGTCTGGTCGCACGAGGACACCGGGAAGGAGGCGCCGACGGTGGGCACGGCCGCCGGGGGCACGGTGTACACCGCGCGGCCGGGCGGCGAGCTGCGGGCGTACGCCGCCGACGGGGGCGCGGAGCTCTGGGACGCGGACCTCTCCGGCTACCTCGACGTCCCGTTCCCCGCGGGCGGCACCCTGCTGATGGCGCGTCAGGACGGTACGGCCGAAGGGCTCGACGCGGCGACCGGCGCGTCCCTGTGGCGGCACGCCGTGCCCGGGCACCCGCGGCCGGGCTATGGCTGGTACGACGAGGTGTCGGGGGTCGCCTACCTCTTCGAGTACGCCCCCGACGGCGCCACGACCCTGGTCACGGCGCTCGACGCGCGGACCGGGGGGACGGCGTGGCAGAGCCGGCTGGACGGGCTGCTCACCCCGGTCGGGAGCTCCGGCGGGGCCTTGGTGCTGACGTCCGCGAACGAGCGTGCGCAGACCACGGCGCTGGTGCGTTACGACCCGGAGTCGCACGGCACGACGCGAGTGGCGCTGCCCTTCCGGATGTACGGACCCGCGGTCGTGGTGGCCGGGGACACCGCCCTGCTGCTGGAACGCGGCGGCACGCTGCTGGCCGTCGACGTCCGCGCGGGTGCCGGGAAGGCCGAGCGGTGGCGGCTGGAGACGGCCGTCGGGCTGACCTCGGCGCCCGTGCTCGGCCCGGACGGCGGCCGGCTGTACTTCTCGGCGGCCGACGGGCGGCTGCTGGCCGTCGACACGGCGCGCGGCACGCTGCTCGGGCAGACGCGCCCGCGGCTGCGGGACGGGAGACTCGGCCACGCCTCGTCGCTGCCCGCCCCCGTGGTGCTCGGCCGGACCGTCGTGGGGACCGCGCCGGACGGTTCGGTCTTCGCCGTGGACGGGAACGACCCCGCCCGCTGGTGACAGCGGACGGGGCCGGACGGAACGGGCCGGGGGGTCAGGCGAGCTTGGAGACGTCCCGGACCGCGCCGCGGTCGGCGCTCGTCGCCATCGCGGCGTAGGCGCGCAGGGCGGCCGAGACCTTGCGGTCGCGGTTCTTCGGCGCGTACACCCCGTTCAGCGCCTCGCGGCGGGCGGCGAGCTCCGCCTCCGGCACGAGGAGTTCGATCGAGCGGCCGGGGATGTCGATGCTGATCCGGTCGCCGTCCTCGACGAGCGCGATCGTGCCGCCGGAGGCGGCCTCGGGAGAGGCGTGCCCGATGGACAGGCCCGAGGTACCGCCGGAGAACCGGCCGTCGGTGACCAGCGCGCAGGCCTTGCCGAGGCCGCGGCCCTTCAGGAAGGACGTGGGGTAGAGCATCTCCTGCATGCCGGGGCCACCGCGCGGGCCCTCGTAGCGGATGACGACGACGTCGCCCTCCTTGATCTCCTTGCGGAGGATCTTGTCGACGGCGTCCTCCTGCGACTCGCACACGACGGCCGGTCCCTCGAAGGTCCAGATCGACTCGTCGACGCCCGCCGTCTTGACGACACAGCCGTCCACGGCGAGGTTCCCCTTGAGGACCGCGAGGCCGCCGTCCTTGGAGTACGCGTGCTCCAGGTCGCGGATGCAGCCGCCGGCCGCGTCCAGGTCGAGGGTGACCCAGCGCTCGGACTGCGAGAAGGCGGTCGCGCTGCGGACACAGCCCGGGGCGGCGTGCCAGAGCTCGACGGCCTCGGGGGACGGGGAGCCGCCGCGGACGTCCCAGTCCTTCAGCCACTCGGCGAGGCTGTCGGAGTGCACCGCGTGCACGTCCTCGTTGAGCAGACCGCCGCGGTGCAGCTCGCCGAGGAGGGCCGGGATGCCGCCCGCCCGGTGGACGTCCTCCATGTAGTACGTGCCGCCGGGTGCGACGTTGGGGGCCACCTTCGACAGACAGGGCACCCGGCGCGAGACCTCGTTGATGTCGTCGAGGTCGTACGCCAGCTCGGCCTCCTCCGCGGCGGCGAGCAGGTGCAGGATCGTGTTGGTCGACCCGCCCATGGCGATGTCCAGCGCCATGGCGTTGTCGAACGCGGCGCGGGTGCCGATGGAACGCGGCAGGACGCTCTCGTCGTCCTGCTCGTAGTAGCGCTTGGTGATCTCCACGACCGTGCGGCCGGCCTCCTCGTACAGCGCCTTGCGGGCGGTGTGCGTGGCCAGGACCGAGCCGTTGCCGGGCAGGGAGAGGCCGAGGACCTCGGTCAGGCAGTTCATCGAGTTGGCGGTGAACATGCCGGAGCAGCTGCCGCAGGTGGGGCAGGCGTTCTCCTCGATGCGGAGGATGTCCTCGTCGGAGACGCTCTCGTCGACCGCGTCGCTGATCGCGTTGACCAGGTCGAGCTTGCGGACCGTGCCGTCGACGAGGGTGGCCTTGCCGGCCTCCATCGGGCCGCCGGAGACGAAGACGGTGGGGATGTTGAGGCGCATCGCGGCCATCAGCATGCCCGGGGTGATCTTGTCGCAGTTGGAGATGCAGATCAGGGCGTCGGCGCAGTGGGCCTCGACCATGTACTCGACGCTGTCCGCGATGAGGTCGCGGGAGGGCAGGCTGTAGAGCATGCCGCCGTGGCCCATGGCGATGCCGTCGTCGACCGCGACGGTGTTGAACTCGCGGGGCACCGCGCCCGCCGCCTTGATCGCCTCGGAGACGATCCGGCCGACGGGGGCGAGGTGGGTGTGGCCGGGCACGAACTCGGTGAAGGAGTTGGCCACCGCGATGATCGGCTTGCCGATGTCCTCGCTCGCTACGCCGGACGCCCGCATAAGGGCGCGGGCGCCCGCCATGTTGCGGCCGTGGGTGACAGTGCGGGACCTCAGCAGGGGCATCGTCGCTCGCTCCTTCGACAGAAAAGACTGCCTCCGAGCGTACGCCTCCGGTGCCAAGATCTGGACACACTGTCCGTTATGCGGGATGAGGTGCTCGCTGGGTGGGCGGGAGGCGGCGTCTGCGGTACTTTCCCGCCGGCCCGTCACCGGGCCGGGAGCGCCTGGGGGCACCGGGCATGCACCGTGGCCGGGGCCGCGTACCCCTGCTTCCGGGCCCCGGTGACGTCACCGGCGCAGCCGTCACACGAGCAGGACCCGGCGTCCGGTCAGCGGTCGGTGAGGTACCGCTGGAGGGTGGGCGCCACCATGGCGACGATCCGTTCCGGGTCGGCGGAGGCCAGCGGCTCCGCCCGGACCACGTACCGCAGGACGGCGATCCCGATCATGTGGGAGGCGGCCAGTTCGGCGCGGAACGTCGGGTCGGGCACGTCCAGCTCCGCCGCGATCCGCTCCAGCAGCCGGCGCAGCACGAAGCCGCGCAGTACGTCCGCCGCCGCCTCGTGGGTGAGCGCCGAGCGCAGGACGGCCAGCAGGGGCCCCCGGGAGACCGGGTTCTCCCAGATCCCGATGAAGTAGCGGGCCAGCCGTTCGCCCAGGCCCCCGGCGGGGCCGCCGAGGATCTCGCGGAGGGCGAGCGCGGGTTCGAAGGAGAGCTCGACGGCCGCCGCGAAGACCTCGTCCTTGGTGCCGAAGTAGTGGTGGACGAGGGCGGCGTCGACGTCCGCCGCCTTGGCGATGGCGCGCACCGACGTCTTGTCGTAGCCGCGTTCGGCGAACTGGGCACGGGCCGCCTGGAGGATCCGGCTCCGTGCGTCGGGGCCGCCCGGCCCCTCCGTACGGGAGGGGCGCCCGCGGCGCCGGGGGGCCGGGCCGTCCGCGTCGCCGGTGCTCATCCGCGGGGGGCCCGCGAGGACGCCAGGTGCAGCCGGGTGAAGGCGAGGGCCTCGGCGAGGTCCGCCTCACGTTCGGCCGACGACATGGCACGGCGGGTGTTGACCTCGATGACGACATGGCCGCCGAACCCGGTACGGCCCAGCCGCTCCAGCAGTTCGGCACAGGGCTGGTCGCCCCGGCCGGGCACCAGGTGCTCGTCCTTGGCGGACCCCTTGCCGTCGGCGAGGTGGACGTGGGCGAGACGGTCGCCCATCCGGTCCACCATGGCCAGGCCGTCGGTGCGCGCGGTCGCGGTGTGCGAGAGGTCGACGGTGAAGTGGCGGTAGTCGTCCTGGGTGACGTCCCAGGCGGGGGCGTACGCGAGCATCTCGCGGTCCCGGTAGCGCCACGGGTACATGTTCTCGACGGCGAACCGGACGTCGGTCTCGTCGGCCATGCGCCAGATTCCGCCGACGAACTCGCGGGCGTAGTTGCGCTGCCACCGGAAGGGCGGGTGCACGACCACGGTCGACGCGCCGAGCTTCTCGGCCGCCGCCCTGGCCCGCTGGAGCTTCACCCACGGGTCGGTGGACCAGACCCGCTGCGTGATCAGCAGGCAGGGTGCGTGGACGGCGAGGATCGGCACCTGGTGGTAGTCCGAGAGGCGCCGCAGGGCCTCGATGTCCTGGCTGACGGGGTCGGTCCAGACCATGACCTCGACACCGTCGTAGCCCAGGCGCGCGGCGATCTCGAAGGCCGTCGCCGTCGACTCCGGATAGACCGAGGCCGTCGACAGGGCGACCTTCGCACCCGGGACGCGCACCACTGGATCTGCCACGAAGACAGCCTACGGGCAGCAGCTGGGCGGGTCGGAGGCCCACCGGCCGAAAGTGAGAAGGGCCATGACGCCGCCCGGAAGCCGAGGACCGGCGTGCCGCCCGGCCGAGGGGGTGGTCCGGACGGCACGGGTGACGCCCTCCCCAAGCGCCCGGAGGCAGGTTCCCGGCTCCCCGTCCCCGAACCGGTCCAGGCCCTGGGGCCCCGCCGACGAGGTCGCACGGGCCCGGCCGGGAACGCCGCCGCGGTGACGGACTTACCCTGGGCGCGTGCCAAAGACGAAAAAGGCGAAGCCGGACAAAGTCACGAAGAAGCAGAGAACGAAGCAGGAGATGCGGCAGCCGGAGAAGAAGGGGCCCGACGTGCCCGACGAGAAGGGGCTCGACTTCGCTCGGGCCTGGGTCGAGTTCCCCGACCCCGCCGACGACGAACAGGTCTTCCGCTGCGATCTGACCTGGCTGACGTCCCGGTGGTCGTGCGTCTTCGGCAGCGGCTGCCAGGGCATCCAGGCGGGCCGGGCCGACGACGGGTGCTGCACGCTGGGCGCGCACTTCTCGGACGAGGACGACGAGGAGCGGGTGGCCGGTCACGTGGCCCGGCTGACCCCGGAGATCTGGCAGTTCCACGACGTCGGCACCGAGACGGGCTGGGTCGGCGTCGACGAGGACGGGGAACGCCAGACGCGGCGCTGGGAGGGGTCCTGCATCTTCCAGAACCGCCCGGGCTTCGCGGGCGGCATGGGCTGCTCGCTGCACATCCTGGCCCTGCGGGAGGGCAAGGAGCCGCTGGAGACCAAGCCCGACGTCTGCTGGCAGCTGCCGGTGCGGCGTACGTACGACTGGATCGACCGGCCCGACGACACGCGCGTGCTCCAGGTGTCCATCGGGGAGTACGACCGGCGCGGCTGGGGCCCGGGCGGGCACGACCTGCACTGGTGGTGCACCTCGGCGACCTCGGCGCACGGGGCGGGCGACCCGGTGTACGTCACCTACCGGCCCGAGCTCACCGAGCTGATGGGCAAGGAGGCGTACGACCAGCTGGTGGAGCTGTGCGAACAGCGGCTGGCGTCGCTGCTCCCGATGGCCCCGCACCCTGCCGACCCGGTCTGAGACCCGGCCGGGAGGGGCCGCCCGGGCCGGGCGGCCCCTCCCGGCCTTCGGCCTCCTCCGGGCGGTCAGCCGGCCGGTGAGGCCGTGTCCCCCGGGGTGGCCGGCGGGTCGGACGGCGCCGGTGCGGAGGGCTCGCCGGCCGGGGGCGGTGTCGGGTCGGGCGTGCCCGGGGCCGGACCGGTCGGGTCCGGCGTGGGCCGTGGGGGCTCCGGCGTGCTCGGGGCCGGGCCGGGGGTGGACGGCGGCGGGGAGGACGGAGTGGTGGGCTCCGGGTCGGCCGGGTCCGGCCGCGGTGCCGGGTTCCCGGGGGCCGGTGCGGCGGCGCCCTGGCCCGTGATCGCCACCGCTGATCCGAAGGGCGCGAAGACGACACGGGCGCGCCACGGGCCGACGGGTTCGGCGGTCCGCTCCACGAGGACGTACAGCGTCGTGGACCGGCCGGGCGCGAGGGTGCCGGACGCTCGGTCGAGGCTCAGCCACGGGGCGTCGGCGCGGGCCGACCAGGTAACGGCTTCGCCGCCGGTGGCGGTGAGGGTGATCGCCGTACGGCCGCCAAGGGAGCGCGCGGTGATCCTGAGCGTGCCGGCCGCGTGCGGTGCGGCCCCGACGCTGACCACCTCGGCGGACACGTCGGGCCGCCGGTCGCCGTCCGTGAAGCGGCCGTCCTGGTCGGGGCGGGCGTTGCCCGCGTTCTCGTAGCGGTCCCGGGGGTCGCCGGACGGGCTGCCCGGCTCGCCCACCTCCGTCGCGGTGACCGAGGAGCCGTCGCGGCCCTCACCGGTCAGCGGTGCCCCCCGGTAGGCGGCCCACAGGGCGATCACCGGGGCGGCGACGACCGTGGCCACGACGGTCGTCGTCACGACCCGGGCGCGCACCCGGTCGCGGCGGGCGGCGTGGTCCTTGGGGTCCAGGGGGAAGCCCGTGCGGCCGAAGCGGGGGGCGCCCGAGCGGGACCGGCGGGCCTGGACCAGGGCGACGTGCACCGAGGGGCGCGGCGCCTCGACGACCGGGAGCGCGGCGGCGGGGGTGATGGCGCCGCCCGGCCACGGCCCGGCGGCGCCGGCCCGTTCGGCGGCGTGGCGGCAGCGGGGGCAGTCGTCGACGTGCCGGACGAGCTCCCGGCGCAGGGCCGAGGAGAGCAGCACCTGGTGGGTGCCGGTGAGCCGGGTGACGGTGGCGCAGTTCCCCGTCTCGACGACCGCGAGCGCGGCGCGCGTCCGTTCCACCTCGCAGGCCGCGGCGGCCAGGAGTTCGCGGGCGGTGCCCTGTTCGAGGCCCAGGACGGCGGCGACGGCGCGCGGGGTGAGGCGGTGGCGCACCGCGAGTTCCAGCGCCTCGCGCTGTTCGGGGGTGGTGCCCGCGGCCTCCGGCCAGGCGAGCTGGGCGAGTTCCCGCCGGCGCGCTTCGGCCGCCGGGGACTCCGCGGGGTCCGGGGCGACCGCCTCCTCCGGGGTGCCTCGGGGGGCGTGCGCCGGCGGGCGGCGATGCGCCTGGCGCCCCCGCTTCTGCTCGGTGAGGGTGCGCAGACACGTCCACCTGGCCAGTGCGTACAGCCAGGATTTACGTTCCTCCTCGGCCGCGGGGCACCGGCCGTGCTGCCGTTCCGCGATCGCGAGGACCGCGCCCAGCGCCTCGGTCGCCGCCTCGTGGTCGCACAGCACGGAAAGGCAGTAGGTGAACAGGCCGTCGAGGTACGGGTCGTCATGGGCGGACGATCGCTGCGCCGATGAGCGGGACGCGCGGTGATGCGCCCGGTGTGCGCCGGTGGTGTGTGTGGGGGTCTCCAGCCTGCTGCTCGTCACCTTGTGACCGTAGGCAGACAAGGGCGGAGCCCTGACGGCCCTTCTCCACATTTAATCCGTACGGGTGACGGTACCCCTCGAAAGAGGACAGGAACCCCGGATTCCGCCGAGAGCGCCCTCCCGCACGTCCGTTCCCCCTCCGCGCCCGTGGTCGGCGCTGTCAGTCCCCGCCTATACGGTGGCGCCATGGCTGCCCGTACGAAATCCACGAAGGACCGGCCGTCCTACCGCTGCACCGAATGCGGCTGGACGACCGCCAAGTGGCTCGGCCGTTGCCCGGAGTGCCAGGCCTGGGGGACCGTCGAGGAGTTCGGCGGCGCCCCCGCGGTCCGCACCACGGCGGCGGGCCGGGTCTCCACCGCCGCCCTGCCGATCGGCCAGGTCGACAGCCGGCAGGCCACGGCGCGCTCGACCGGCGTCCCGGAGCTCGACCGGGTGCTTGGCGGCGGGCTCGTGCCCGGCGCCGTCGTGCTGCTCGCCGGTGAGCCCGGGGTGGGCAAGTCGACGCTGCTGCTGGACGTGGCGGCCAAGGCCGCCGGCGAGGAGCACCGCACCCTCTACGTCACCGCCGAGGAGTCGGCGAGCCAGGTGCGGCTGCGGGCGGACCGGATCGGGGCGATCGACGACCACCTGTTCCTGGCGGCCGAGACGGACCTGTCGGCGGTCCTGGGGCATCTGGACGCGGTCAACCCCTCGCTGCTCGTCCTGGACTCGGTGCAGACGGTCGCCTCTCCCGAGATCGACGGCGCGCCGGGCGGCATGGCGCAGGTCCGCGAGGTGGCGGGCGCGCTGATCCGGGCCTCGAAGGAGCGCGGCATGTCGACGCTCCTGGTCGGCCACGTCACCAAGGACGGCGCGATCGCGGGCCCCCGGCTCCTGGAGCACCTGGTCGACGTGGTGCTGTCCTTCGAGGGCGACCGGCACGCCCGCCTCCGTCTCGTGCGGGGCGTCAAGAACCGCTACGGCGCCACGGACGAGGTCGGCTGCTTCGAGCTGCACGACGAGGGCATCACCGGTCTCGCCGACCCGTCGGGCCTCTTCCTCACCCGCCGCGACGAGCCGGTGCCGGGCACCTGTCTGACGGTCACGCTGGAGGGCAAGCGCCCCCTCGTCGCCGAGGTGCAGGCGCTGACGGTCGATTCGCAGATCCCGTCGCCCCGGCGCACGACCTCCGGGCTGGAGACGTCCCGGGTCTCCATGATGCTGGCCGTCCTGGAGCAGCGGGGCCGGATCAGCGCGCTCGGCAAGCGCGACATCTACAGCGCGACGGTGGGCGGCGTGAAGCTCACCGAGCCCGCGGCGGACCTGGCGATCGCCCTGGCGCTGGCCAGCGCGGCCGGCGACACACCGCTCCCGAAGAACCTGGTCGCCATCGGTGAGGTGGGGCTCGCGGGCGAGGTCAGGAGGGTGACCGGGGTGCAGCGCAGGCTGGCGGAGGCGCACCGTCTGGGGTTCCGTCACGCCCTGGTCCCGAGGGACCCGGGACGGGTCCCGTCCGGTATGAAGGTCACAGAAGTCGCCGACATGGGTGACGCCCTGCGCGCCCTCCCCCGCCGGTCTCGTTCGGACGGACCACGGGAGGACGGCGCACGCCGGTAGACTTTGCCCTGGTCTCGCCCGCCCGTACGAACGGTATGAGGGACGCAAGGGCACCCCAAACCTGTGACCGGAGGAGTGCAGTGGCAGCCAACGACCGGGCAGCATCGCCCGGAAAGTCCGGCCAAGGCACGGGGAACGAGGCGCTGATGCGCGCCTCCCTGAGCGCGGTCGCGCCCGGGACGGCCCTCCGTGACGGCCTGGAGCGCATCCTCCGCGGCAACACCGGAGGACTGATCGTCCTCGGCATGGACAAGACCGTCGAGTCGATGTGCACCGGCGGTTTCGTGCTGGACGTGGAGTTCACCGCGACCCGGCTGCGGGAGTTGGCCAAGCTGGACGGCGCTCTGATCCTCGACAAGGACATGACGAAGATCCTCCGGGCCGGGGTCCAGCTGGTCCCGGACGCCGCCATTCCCACCGAGGAGACGGGCACCCGTCACCGCACGGCCGACCGCGTCTCCAAGGCGTGCGGTTTCCCCGTGGTCTCGGTCTCCCAGTCGATGCACCTGATCGCGCTGTACGTGGACGGGGAGCGCCGGGTCCTGGAGGAGTCCTCCGCGATCCTCTCCCGCGCCAACCAGGCACTCGCCACGCTGGAGCGGTACAAGCTGCGGCTCGACGAGGTCGCCGGGACGCTCTCCGCCCTGGAGATCGAGGACCTGGTGACCGTCCGGGACGTGACGGCGGTCGCCCAGCGCCTGGAGATGGTCCGCCTGATCGCCACGGAGATCGCCGAGTACGTGGTGGAGCTGGGCACCGACGGACGGCTCCTCTCGCTCCAGCTGGACGAGTTGATCGCCGGCGTGGAGCCGGAGCGCGAGCTGGTCGTCCGCGACTACGTGCCGGAGCCGACCGCCAAGCGGTCGCGCACGGTGGCGGAGGCGCTGGGCGAGCTCGACACGCTCACCCACACCGAGCTGCTGGAACTCCCCGTCGCGGCGCGCGCGTTGGGCTACAGCGGCTCGCCGGAGTCGCTGGACTCCGCGGTGTCGCCGCGGGGCTACCGGCTGCTGGCCAAGGTGCCGCGGCTGCCGAACGCGATCATCGAGCGGCTGGTGGAGCACTTCGGCGGACTTCAGAAGCTGCTGGCCGCCAGCGTGGACGACCTCCAGACGGTCGACGGGGTCGGCGAGGCCCGGGCCCGCAGCGTGCGGGAAGGGCTCTCGCGCCTCGCGGAGTCGTCCATCCTCGAACGGTACGTCTGAGGCCGGTACCGCCGCCCGGCGGGGGCGTTCGGCAGATGCGGCGGGCAGGGCGGGCAGGACGGCCCGGCCGGAGCTTCACCGCTCCTCCCTCCCGCTCGCCGGGGCCTGCGTCCGGCACGGCCACGGCGCATGTCCCCCCGCAGGCCGGTGCGTTCGCCGGCGGCGCGCGGGGCGCGGGCCCCGGGGCCCGCGGCCTGACCACGGCCCCGCAGCCGGCCCGGGTGCCGCCACCGGACACGACGGCCGGGCCGGGGCCCGCCGGTCAGTCCTTGGCGAGGACGAAGGACGCCCGCTGCACGGGCTCGCCCGGCGCCTTGGCCTCCACCAGGTACGTGCCGGGGGCGGCCGTACCGGGAGGCGTCGTCGCGCACGCGGGCGTGCTCTTCTTCCGGTCCCACTCCACGGTGTGCACGATCGTCGCGCCCGCCGGAATCCTCATGAACACCGCCCCGCCGCGCGGGCAGTCCTTGGAGGACCACACCTGCTCGTCGTCCCCGCCCGCCTCGCTGACGGTGAGCACCGTGTTCTTCGGGCCGAGGTCGGCCTTGCACTCCGCCGACGAGGTGTTCTTGGCGTACAGCCGGAACACCGGCTTGTCGTCCGGGCCGTAGGTGTTCTCCGTCCTGATGCTCAACTGGAGCGTCTCGGGAGTGCAGTTGGGGAGCGGGGAGCCGGCCGGTACCTGCTGGCCGGCTGTTCCGCCGCCGCCCGTACCCGACCCGCCGGCGGCCGGGCCGCCGGAATCCGGTCCGCCCCCGCCCGACGTGTCCGCACCCTGTCCGGCCCCGCCGCCCGTCGTGGAGCCGCCGTCGGCGCCACCGGTGCCGGAGCCCTCGCCGGACCCTCCCGACTCGTCACGCCCGCCCGGGGGTTGACCGACGACGGGATCCGAGCTCGATGGGCCGGGGGTGATCGACGGAGCGGGCGAGGCACCGCCGGACTTGGCGTCGTCGCTCTTCTTCCCGCCGCCGCCCGTGGCGGTGACGGCCCACACGACCAGCGCCGCGAGCAGGGCGATCACCAGCACCGCGACTGCCCTCCGACGCCAGTAGATGCTGGAGGGAAGCGGCCCGACCGGATTGCGCATAGATCCCACAAGACCGAACTGTACGAGAGTTCACCGCCGACTCCGGCCCCTACCCGCCGCTCTGATCGACAAGTTTTCCGGATCATCATCACGGCGCGGCCCGTGTCATGGCTTCCGTCCGCTTTGCCCGGTTCTGGTTCCCCGCGCGGGCGTGAAGGGTCGAAACGGGTGGCGCTACCACCCCGTGGACCATCACCCGGGCCGACACCCCCGTAGCCGTCCCCGATGTCCCCGCTTCCGTGCCAGGATCGTAGGTGCGATGACTGCCATGACTTCGACACACACGCCCCCCGTCTCCCTCCACACCCCCGTCATCGGGTGGTTCGAGCAGCACGCCCGCGATCTGCCCTGGCGACGTCCCGAAGCGGGCGCCTGGGGTGTGATGGTGAGCGAGTTCATGCTGCAGCAGACCCCGGTGAACCGGGTCCTGCCGGTGTACGAGCAGTGGATGGCCCGCTGGCCCCGCCCCGCCGACCTGGCCGCCGACGCCCCCGGCGAAGCGGTCCGCGCCTGGGGCCGGCTCGGTTACCCGCGCCGGGCACTGCGCCTGCACGGGGCCGCGCAGGCGATAACGGAACGGCACGGCGGTGACGTACCGAGCGAGCACAGCCAGTTGCTGGCGCTGCCCGGGATCGGCGAGTACACGGCGGCGGCCGTGGCCTCCTTCGCGTACGGGCAGCGGCACGCCGTGCTCGACACGAACGTGCGGCGGGTGTTCGCCCGGGCCGCCACCGGCATCCAGTACCCGCCGAACGCGACCACCGCGGCCGAGCGCAAGCTCGCCCGTGCCCTGCTCCCCGACGAGGACGCCCGGGCGGCCCGCTGGGCTGCGGCCACGATGGAGCTCGGCGCCCTCGTGTGCACCGCGAAGAACGAGGACTGCGGACGCTGCCCGATCTCCGGGCAGTGCGCCTGGCGGCTGGCCGGGAAACCCGCCCACCAGGGGGCCCCGCGCCGTGGCCAGACGTACGCCGGTACCGACCGGCAGGTGCGCGGCCGGCTGCTGGCCGTCCTGCGCGAGTCGGTCGCACCGGTGTCGCAGGCGGCCCTGGACTCGGTGTGGGAAGAGCCCGTGCAGCGGACCCGCGCCCTGGACGGCCTGGTCGCCGACGGCCTCGTCGAGCCGCTGGCGGGCGGCTGAGCTGAGCACAGGCCCCGGCCGGGACCCGACGGGAGCCGGGAGTACCGGTCCGGGGCGCGCGTGGCCTGCACTGTTACACAACCGATGGACAGCCGTGCGCCCACGTACGGCTGCCCCGCACATCCCCGTGACAACAGATCCGTAGCGTCCTTCGTTGTCGGCGACATGACCGGTCACCGACAGCTGGACCACGGGGTACGACGGGGACGACGGAGGCGGTTGTGATGGCGCAGGCCGAGGCGCTCGGGTTCGAGGAGTACGTACGCACCAGGCAGGACGCGCTGCTGCGCAGCGCGCGCCGGCTGGTTCCGGACCCGGTGGACGCCCAGGACCTGCTGCAGACCGCCCTCGCCCGCACCTACGGCCGCTGGGACGGCATCGCCGACAAGTCCCTCGCCGACGCCTATCTGCGCCGGGTCATGATCAACACCCGTACGGAGTGGTGGCGGGCCCGCCGGCTGGAGGAGGTCCCCACCGAGCAGCTCCCCGACGCCAGCGTGGACGACGGCTCCGAGCAGCGTGCCGACCGCGCCCTGCTCATGGACGTCCTCGGCGTGCTGGCTCCCAAGCAGCGCAGCGTCGTCGTCCTGCGCCACTGGGAGCAGATGAGCACGGAGGAGACGGCCGCGGCCCTCGGCATGTCGACCGGTACCGTGAAGAGCACGCTGCACCGCGCCCTGGCACGTCTGCGCCAGGAGCTGGAGGACCGTGCCGCCCGGAGCCGCGAGAGCGAGGACATACCGGCGCGGATCCCGGCGCAGCGGGACGGGCGTCATCACGAGCGGGGGCGGAAGCGGTGCGCGGCCTGACAGGCGGCGGTGAGGAGGGTGCGGTGTCCGTGCGGCCCTCCGGTCCCGGCACGAGTTCGCCGGGGGCCCTCGGCGGCACGGCCCGCTCCCCGCGTCGACGCCGTACAGCTCGTCAAGGGCGACCCGGAGGTGGCCGCCTCGGTCAGGAACGACCTGAAGCCCTGCGCCGGCGACCAGTACCCGGTCGACACCTCGTACGGCACCCTCACCGGCAACACCGCTCCCGACCTCGTGGTCAACGTCCTGACCTGCGGGGACGCCGTGGGTATCGGGACCTACGTCTACCGGCGGGCCGAGGACGGTTCGTACGGCAACGTCTTCGCCGTCGAGATACCGGCGGTCTACGGGACCATCGACCGGGGCGACCTGGTGGTGACGGCCCAGGTCTACGGGGCGAAGGACGCGGTCGCGTTCCCCTCCGGCGAGGACGTCATCACCTACCGCTGGGCGACGGACCGGTTCACCGAGACCGACCGGGTGCACAACGACTTCAACCGGGCCGTCGGCACCGGGGAGGGCACCCTTCCCGAGCCGACGGCACAGAACTGAGGGCTGCCCGCATGGCCGAGACCCATGTCCTGTTCGTCGAGGACGACGACGTGATCCGCGAGGCCACCCAGCTCGCCCTGGAGCGGGTCGGCTTCGCGGTCACCGCCGTGTCCGACGGCCTGCTGGGCCTGGAGGCGTTCCGGGCGGACCGGCCGGACATCGCCCTGCTCGACGTGATGGTGCCGGGCCTGGACGGGGTCAGCCTGTGCCGCCGCATCCGGGACGAGTCCACGGTTCCGGTGATCATGCTCTCGGCGCGTGCCGACGCGATCGACGTGGTGCTCGGCCTGGAGGCCGGGGCCGACGACTACGTCACCAAGCCCTTCGACGGCGCGGTGCTGGTCGCCCGGATCCGGGCCGTGCTGCGCCGGTTCGGCCATGCGGCGGGGCCGGGTGGCGGGCCCGCGGGCGGCGCCGACGGCACGGACGGCAAGGGCGGCGTGCTCGTCTTCGGCGACGTGGAGATCGACACGGAGGGCATGGAGGTGCGCAGGCGGGGCGCGCCCGTGAACCTGACCCCGACGGAGATGCGGCTGCTGCTGGAGTTCTCCTCCGCGCCGGGCACCGTGCTCTCCCGTGACAGGCTCCTGGAGCGGGTCTGGGACTACGGCTGGGGCGGCGACACCCGGGTCGTGGACGTCCATGTGCAGCGGCTGCGGACCAAGATCGGGCAGGACCGGATCGAGACGGTCCGCGGCTTCGGATACAAGCTCCGCGCATGAAGCGGCTCGCACTGCGGACCGGTGTCCGCTGGAAGATCAGCGCCGCGATCGCCGCGGTCGGCGCCCTGATCGCGGTGGCGCTGAGCCTCGTCGTCCACAACGCCGCCCGGGTGTCGATGCTGGAGAACGCCCGTGAGGTGCAGCTGGAGCGGCTGCTGTTCGCCCAGCGGCTCTACGAGGCGTCCAACACGCAGAAGCTGCCGCCGAAGTTCGGCGCCAAGATCAACGACCCCGCGATGCCGCAGAGCCTGCGGAACCAGACCCGGGAACACCGCCGGGCGACCCATGTCGACGAGTACGGCAACGGCGTGCCCGACGTCTGGGCGGCCGTACCGCTGGCCAACGGCGACGTCCTGTCGCTGCACACCCGGTTCGCCGACCGCAGTTCCAAGATCATGGACGACCTCGACCGGGCGCTGGTCATCGGCTCGGTCTCGGTGGTCGTCGGCGGCAGCGCGCTCGGGGTGCTGATCGGCGGCCAGCTGTCCCGGAGGCTGCGCAAGGCGGCCACGGCGGCCGGCAAGGTCGCCCAGGGGAACACGGACGTCCGGGTCCGGGAGGCCGTCGGCGGTGTCGTACGGGACGAGACCGATGAACTGGCCCGCGCCGTCGACGCGCTCACGGACGCGCTGAACGAGCGGATCGAGGCGGAGCGCCGGGTCACCGCGGACATCGCCCACGAACTGCGCACCCCGGTGACGGGGCTGCTGACCGCCGCCGAGCTGCTGCCCCCGGGCCGCCCCACGGAGCTCGTACGGGACCGGGCCCAGGTGCTTCGGACCCTGGTCGAGGACGTCCTGGAGGTGGCGCGGCTGGACAGCGCGTCGGAGCGGGCGGAGCTTCAGGAGACAGGGCCTGCTCGACCCGGGGATCACGGTCCGGGTGGTGCACGAGTCATGGGTCTCCACGGATCCGCGCCGGCTGGAGCGGATCCTGGGGAACCTGCTGGGAAACGCGTCCGCACACGGCGCGGGCCCGGTGGAGGTCACGGTCGAGGGCCGGGTCGTACGGGTCCGCGACCACGGGCCCGGTTTCCCGGACGAGCTGCTGAAGGAGGGGCCGAGCCGGTTCCGTACCGGAAGCAGCGACCGGGCGGGACGGGGCCACGGGCTGGGGCTCACGATCGCCGCCGGCCAGGCGCGGGTCCTGGGCGCCCGGCTCACGTTCCGCAACGCCGCTCCCGCCGGGACCACGGACGGCACGGGCGGGGCGGTCGCCGTGCTGTGGCTGCCCGAGCACGCGCCGACCGACACCGGGAGCTTCCCGGTACTGCGCCAGGCGACGGGCTGAGCCCGGGGCCGGCGGTGGACGGGGCCGGGAGGCGCGGACCGGGCCCGGGGCGAGTCGCCCCGGGCCCGGTCCGCGTACGGC
>NZ_KL585385.1:131195-135509 GCF_000721935.1 Streptomyces sp. NRRL WC-3549 | reverse complement strand
TCGCGGCGGGCCCGGCCGGTGCCGTGCCGGACTCGTCCGCCGACGGCTTCGCCGTGCCCCGCAGCGGGACCTCCTTGACGAACAGCGCCGCCAGGAAGGCGAGGATCGCGACGGATCCGCCCACCAGGAACGCGATGTGCGTGCCCGAGGCCACCGCGTACTCGTACGCCTCACGCGCCGCGGCCGGCAGCTTCGCCGCGTCCAGCTGCGCCGACCGCTCGGTGACGCCCCCGCCGCCGCGCGCCGCCATCTCGTCCTGCACGCGTCCGGTGAACAGGGCCCCCATGATCGCGACGCCGAAGGAGCTGCCGAGCGTGCGGAAGAGGGTGGTGGAGGAGGAGGCGACACCCATGTCCTTCAGCTCGACGCTGTTCTGCGCGACGAGCATGGTGATCTGCATCAGGAAGCCCATGCCCGCCCCGAGGACCGCCATGTAGACGCCCGAGGTGAAGCGGGTGGTCTCCGTGTCCATGCTGGCGAGCAGGAAGAGGCCGGTGACCATCAGGGCGCTGCCCACGATCGGGAAGACCTTGTACTTGCCGGTGCTCGTGGTGACCCGGCCCGCGACCAGCGAGACGACCATCATGGCGAGCAGCATGGGCAGGAGCAGCAGCCCCGAATTGGTCGCGGAGGCACCCTGCACCGACTGCTGGTACAGCGGCAGGAAGAGCACCGCGCCGAACATCACGAAACCGGCCATGAAGCCGACCAGCGACATGAGGGCGAAGTTGCGGCTGCGGAAGATGTGCAGCGGCATGATCGGTTCGGCGGCCTTGGTCTCGACGAAGAGGAATCCGACGAGGGAGGCCACGCCCAGCGCGATGAGCTCCATGATGACGGCGGAGCCCCAGGCGTACTCGGTACCGCCCCAGGTGGTGACCAGCACGATCGCGGTGATGCCGACGGTCAGCAGCGCGGCGCCGAGGTAGTCGACGCGGTGCTCGGTCCGCTCCTTGCGGGGCAGGTGCAGGACCGCGGTGACCATGGCCAGCGCGACGGCGCCCAGCGGCAGGTTGATGTAGAAGCTCCAGCGCCAGCCCAGGTGGTCGGTGATGGTGCCGCCGACCAGCGGCCCGCCGATCATGGCGAACGCCATGACGCCGGCCATCATGCCCTGGTACCTGCCGCGCTCCCGGGGCGGTACCAGGTCGCCGATGATCGCCATGACGCCGACCATCAGACCGCCCGCGCCGAGGCCCTGGATCGCCCGGAACCCGATCAGCTGGCCCATGTCCTGGGCCATTCCGCTCAGCACCGAGCCGATCAGGAAGACCACGATGGACGTGAGGAAGACGCCCTTGCGCCCGTACATGTCGCCGAGCTTGCCCCAGATGGGGGTGGAGGCCGCGGTGGCCAGGGTGTAGGCGGTGACCACCCAGGACAGATGCTCCAGACCACCCAGGTCACCGACGATCGTCGGCATCGCGGTGCCGACGATGAGGTTGTCTAGCATGGCCAGGAGCATCGCGATCATCAGGGCGAGCACGACCACCCGGACGTTGCGTGCCTGTGGTTCCGCTTTCCCGGCCGCCGCCGCTTTCTTCAGTTCCGCCATGTCACGCGCTCCCCTGGTCCCCGTTACCGCTGCCGGTCCCCGGAACAGCACTTACTTGCCGCCCGGCTAGCTGACTACACTGGGGAAAAGTAGACCCGTAACTAGCCGGGCGTCAAGTAAGTTGAGGGAGAGTCGTCTCATGGGCAGCACGCCGCAACCGCGTCGGGGGAACACCCGCCAGCGCATTCAGGACGTCGCCCTGGAGCTCTTCGCCGAGCAGGGGTACGAGAAGACCTCGCTCCGCGAGATCGCCGAGCGGCTGGATGTCACCAAGGCGGCCCTCTACTACCACTTCAAGACCAAGGAAGACATCCTCAACGGCATCTTCGAGGATCTGAACCGGCCGGTCGAGGAGCTGCTGGCCTGGGGCGCGGAGCAGCCGCGGACGCTGGAGACGAAGAAGGAGATCCTGGTCCGCTACAGCGAGGCCCTCGAACTCGCCTCACCGCTGTTCCGCTTCATGCAGGAGAACCAGGCGACGGTCCGGGACCTGAGCATCGGCCACACCATGAAGCACCGGATCATCGCCCTGGTGGACCTGATCAAAGACCCCGACGCCCCGCTCACCGACCAGGTGCGCTGCTTCACGGCGCTGATGGCCATGCACGCGGGGTTCTTCGCCCTCAGAGACGCCGAAGGCGACCCCGAGGAGAAGCGCAAGGCTGCTCTCGAGGTCGCCGTCGAGCTGGTGAGCAAGGCCCACGAAGGGGGCCCCGCCGGGCCCGCCGCTTAAGGACGGGCACCGCGCGTCACACGCGGACGTGCACCGAGTTGAGGTAGGAGACCGGGTTGATCGCCGAACCGTAGTTCGGGGTCGTCCGGATCTCGAAGTGCAGGTGCGGACCGCTGGAGTTACCGGTGTTGCCGGACAGGGCGATCTTCTCGCCCGTGTTCACGTGCTCCCCGATCTTCACCTGGATCTTCGAGAGGTGGGCGTACTGCGAGTACTTGCCGTTGGAGTGCTTGATCACGATGGCGTTGCCGTACGCGGGGCCGTCGCCGCCACCGTTGGGGCCGGCCTTGACGACCGTGCCGGAGTGCGCGGCCACGACCTTGGTGCCGATCGGCACGGCGAAGTCCTGGCCGGAGTGCTTGTTGCTCCAGCGGTCGCCGCCGGTGCCGAAGGTGGCACTCAGCACGTACTTGTTGACGGGCGTCTTCCAGGCCGCCGCCTTGTTCTTCGCGGCGGTGGCGGCCTTGCTCTGGGCGGTCGCCTGCTGGGCGACGGAGTCGGCGGTGGTGGCCGCGCCGGCGAGGGCCGCGGTGCCCGCGGTACCCGTCGTGCCGGACGCGAACGCCGCGCCCGCACCGAACACCATCGACGCACCCAGGCCTGCGGCCACGACGGCGCCACTGACGCGGGACATGGACGGGCGGCGGGAGTGCTGGAACGTAACGCGCTTCGACATGCGGGGGAGAACCTCCGGGGTGACTGGACCCGGCGTCGACCGGGCTTGCTCCACCTTGGTAACCCGGGCCCCCCGAATCGCCCAAACACCCCATCTACGATGAAAAGCCGTAGAAGCGGGCGCGGGAATGGAACGCGGAGGCACGTCGTGCGGCCCGCGGAGATCTCCCGGGAAGGTTCCCCGGAACAGGTTTAACCCCTGTTCGAACCGCGTCCTTCTGGGACACGGGCCCCCGATCGCGGCGTTTCGCCCCGAACGCCGAAAGTCTCGGGACGTACGGGACCAAGGTCCCGGCGGGGGGCGGGGGCATTGCTCCTAGGGCGCGTAGTAGACCCGAAAAGGGCTGTGCGCCTTGTCACCGGCGAGCCCTCCGGAGGCCTCGATTCCGGGGTACCGAGAGGCTCGTCGGGGACCGCGCGCGGCACCTCGGACGGGGCGTCCCGGACGGTCGCCCGACGGTTCGGTGCTGCCCGCGTCCTGTGCGCCCCGCGTCCTGTGCGCCCCGGGCCCGGCGGGGGCCCGGCGGGTGCCGCGTCCCCATGGCTCCATGGCCGGGCCCCCTCGGCCGGAGGCCGGTGCCGTACGGCCGGGGCCGGCAGGCCGGGGCCGGGTGCGCCCATGGGCCCGACGAACGCCGCGGCCCCACGGCTCCATGGCCGGGCCCTGGCGGCCGGAGGCCGGTGCCGCACGACCAAGGACGGCCGCACACCACGGGCCCGACAAACGTTAGGCCCCACGGCTCCATGGCCGGGCCCTCTCGGCCGGCGGCCGGTGCCGCACACCAAGGACGGCCGCGCACCACGGGCCCGACAAACACCGCGTCCCACGGCTCCATGCCCGGCCCCCTCGGCCGGAGGCCGGTGTCCTGCGGCCGGGGCCGGCAGGACGAGGACGGGCGCCCCGCCCCGAGCCTCGGCGTCTCGGCCCTTCCGGGGTGGGGGCATGGCCCTCTGCCCGCCTACACCGCCCGCCGCCCCGCGCTCCGCGCCCCGCACGACCGGTTCGGGCCGCCACGGGCCCGAGCCCGACCGGTGGGGCCGAGCCGCCATACCCCGCAGGACGCCAGGGCGGGGACGCCCGGGCGGGGGCGGGGACGCAGATCCGCAGGAAACCCGAGGCCCGAGGGTCCCGGTCCCATGCCCGGCCCGAGCCGCCATAGGCGCCGGGTCCGATGAGGGGAAGAGCCGCCGCGCCGGCCGGGGGCCTTCGCCCGGGACCCGACCCGCCCCACGGATGCGGGCTCCGGGCCGAGGCACCTGAGCGCGGGCTCCGGGCCGAGGGCTCTGTGAGCGGAGAAGGCCCCACGGCCCCTGCGGCACCCGCCAGGCCCCTCGCCCCCACGCCCACCCC
>NZ_KL585385.1:122907-131035 GCF_000721935.1 Streptomyces sp. NRRL WC-3549 | reverse complement strand
GACCTTCACGGTCCGGGGCAGCCCCTACACGCTCAGGCGCTCCGCGCCCTACGCTTCCTTCGTCAGGTTCGGGCCGGCGCCGCCTGCCGCCTGCTCGATCGGCGGGACGTCGGGCAGAGCCGACTTCTCCTCGCCACGGAACGTGAACGTCTTCTCGTCGCCCTCGCCCTCCGTACCCACGACCACGATGTGACCGGGGCGCAGCTCACCGAAGAGGATCTTCTCGGAGAGGATGTCCTCGATCTCGCGCTGGATCGTCCGGCGCAGCGGCCGGGCGCCCATCACGGGGTCGTAGCCCTTCTTCGCCAGGAGCGACTTGGCCTCCGAGCTGAGCTCGATGCCCATGTCACGGTCCTTGAGGCGCTCATCCACCTTGTCGACCATGAGGTCGACGATCTGGATGATGTCTTCCTCGGTCAGCTGGTGGAAGACGACCGTGTCGTCGACACGGTTGAGGAACTCAGGCCGGAAGTGCTGCTTGAGCTCTTCGTTGACCTTGACCTTCATCCGCTCGTAGTTCGTCTTCACATCCCCCTGGGCCGCGAAGCCCAGGTTGAAGCCCTTGGAGATGTCCCGGGTCCCGAGGTTGGTCGTCATGATGATGACCGTGTTCTTGAAGTCCACGACCCGGCCCTGGGAGTCGGTCAGGCGACCGTCTTCCAGAATCTGGAGCAGTGAATTGAAGATATCGGGGTGGGCCTTCTCGACCTCGTCGAAGAGCACGACGGAGAACGGCTTGCGGCGCACCTTCTCGGTGAGCTGGCCGCCCTCTTCGTAGCCCACGTAACCGGGAGGCGAACCGAAGAGACGGGAAACCGTGTGCTTCTCGCTGAACTCCGACATGTCGAGGGCGATCAGCGCGTCCTCGTCACCGAAGAGGAATTCGGCGAGCGTCTTGGAGAGCTCGGTCTTACCGACACCGGACGGGCCGGCGAAGATGAACGAGCCACCGGGGCGCTTGGGGTCCTTCAGACCGGCCCGCGTACGGCGGATCGCCTGCGAAAGGGCCTTGATGGCGTCCTTCTGGCCGATGACGCGCTTGTGGAGCTCGTCCTCCATGCGCAGCAGCCGGGAGGACTCCTCCTCGGTCATCTTGAAGACCGGGATGCCGGTGGAGGCGGCCAGGACCTCGGCGATGAGCTCGCCGTCGACCTCGGCGACGACGTCCATGTCGCCGGCCTTCCACTCCTTCTCCCGCTTGGCCTTCGCAGCCAGCAGCTGCTTCTCCTTGTCCCGGAGCGAGGCCGCCTTCTCGAAGTCCTGGGAGTCGATGGCCGACTCCTTGTCGCGGCGGACACCCGCGATCTTCTCGTCGAACTCGCGGAGGTCCGGCGGCGCGGTCATCCGGCGGATGCGCATCCGGGAACCGGCCTCGTCGATCAGGTCGATCGCCTTGTCCGGCAGGAAGCGGTCCGAGACGTACCGGTCGGCCAGGGTGGCGGCCTGAACCAGCGCCTCGTCCGTGATGGAGACCCGGTGGTGGGCCTCGTACCGGTCGCGCAGACCCTTGAGGATCTCGATCGTGTGCGGCAGCGTCGGCTCCGCGACCTGGATCGGCTGGAAGCGGCGCTCCAGCGCGGCGTCCTTCTCCAGGTGCTTGCGGTACTCGTCGAGCGTCGTGGCACCGATGGTCTGGAGCTCACCCCGCGCCAGCATCGGCTTCAGGATCGAGGCGGCGTCGATGGCGCCTTCCGCGGCACCCGCACCGACCAGCGTGTGGAGCTCGTCGATGAACAGGATGATGTCGCCGCGGGTGCGGATCTCCTTGAGGACCTTCTTCAGGCGCTCCTCGAAGTCACCGCGGTAACGGGAGCCGGCGACCAGGGCACCGAGGTCGAGGGTGTAGAGGTGCTTGTCCTTGAGGGTCTCGGGCACCTCGCCCTTGACGATGGCCTGGGCCAGGCCCTCGACGACCGCCGTCTTGCCGACGCCGGGCTCGCCGATGAGGACCGGGTTGTTCTTGGTACGGCGGGAGAGCACCTGCATGACCCGCTCGATCTCCTTCTCGCGCCCGATGACCGGGTCGAGCTTGGACTCACGAGCGGCCTGGGTGAGATTCCGGCCGAACTGGTCGAGCACCAGGGACGTCGAGGGCGTGCCCTCGGCGGGACCGCCGGCGGTGGCGGCCTCCTTGCCTCCCGAGTACCCGGAGAGCAGCTGGATGACCTGCTGCCGCACCCGGTTCAGGTCGGCGCCCAGCTTCACGAGGACCTGGGCGGCGACGCCCTCGCCCTCGCGGATCAGGCCGAGCAGGATGTGCTCCGTGCCGATGTAGTTGTGACCGAGCTGAAGGGCCTCACGGAGCGACAGCTCCAGGACCTTCTTCGCCCGGGGCGTGAAGGGGATGTGCCCGGACGGGGCCTGCTGGCCCTGACCGATGATCTCCTCCACCTGCTGGCGGACCGCCTCGAGCGAAATCCCGAGGCTCTCCAGGGCCTTAGCGGCGACACCCTCACCCTCGTGGATCAGGCCCAGGAGGATGTGCTCGGTGCCGATGTAGTTGTGGTTGAGCATCCGGGCTTCTTCCTGAGCCAGGACGACAACCCGCCGCGCGCGGTCGGTGAACCTCTCGAACATCGTTAATCGCTCCTCAGAGCGGTCAGGCAGTAAGGGGTCGGTCCCCTCCCTGTCCTTCCGCAGCTTAGTCCCGCAAGCGGGGACCGCTCATTTCAACTGCCGACACCCGTCGATGGCCTCCTGCCCCGAACGCCGACAACTGCCTCAACCCGATGGTGCGAGACGATGTTCCCGCAGGCCAGGCAGATAGCCCTTTCGCCAGTACGCCGATGGCGAACGTGAGACGTTTTTGCCCGCGTGTCGCCCCTTCCCACTAGGGATGTCTTACCCGCACCCACCGACAGTCCATGCGGCGCGCCCCCGTTCACTCCGCTACGGGCGAACAACTTCGTGCCGTCGGGCGCTTCCACGCGCCCCCGTCACGCACACGAAGAGCGAGGGATCGGGGGCTTTCCGTAACCCGGGGCGGTCCTGGGCGGTTCTCCGGGGCATGGCCCCCCTCGTCCCGCCTCCCCGCTCCTCCCCGGAAGCCGACGGCTGCGCGCAGTGGTACGCACGTGAGCTCGGCTGGGCCACGGCGGGCACCTCGCCCGTGCGGCTGCCCACCGGGCTGCGCTTCGACGTGCTCGACCTCCCGGCCGCCGCGGGCCGCGCCGTCCTTCGCCGGGTGGCGCGCACCGGGCCCGTGGCGCTGGCGGGACAGCGGATGTGGCTGCTGGTGTCCGCCGGAAGCGCCGACGAACTGCCGGGACTGCTCGACTGGCTGGAGTGGGGCGGGATCACGCTCGACCTGACCGCGATCGGCACCGGGGGCTCCATCACGGCACCGGTGCCGCCCGGCAGGACCACGGCCCCGCCGGGGGCCGCACTCTGGCTACGGCACCCCGAGCCGCGCCGGGCGGTGGAGGTCCCGCTGCCCGCGCTGGCCGGTTTCGGGGACAGGGGCGACGACGCTCCCGATCTCGTACGGCTCGTGGACGCCGCGGCGACGGAATGCCACCGGGCCCGGCTGGCACAGGCCCGCAGGAACCTGGGAGCCGGCCGGCCGGCGAGTCAGCCGTTGGCCTTCTCGTAGGCCTCACGGATCTCGGCCGGGACACGGCCGCGGTCATTCACGCTGTGGCCGTTCTCCCGGGCCCACTTACGGATCTCGGCGGTGTCCTTGTTGCCACCCGTGACGGCACGGCCCTTGCCGCGGCCGGTCGCCGCACGGCCACCGGTACGACGGCCGCTCTTGGTGTACGGCTCAAGAAGACCGCGGAGCTTGTCCGCGTTGCTCGTGGTGAGGTCGATCTCGTACGTCTTGCCATCCAGAGCGAACGTCACGGTCTCGTCCGCCTCGCCGCCGTCGAGGTCATCAACAAGAAGGACCTGAACCTTCTGCGCCACCGGATTTCCTTTCATCGAAAATGCAGTACGCGGAAAGGAAACCGCTTTTCCCCGGAAAACACAAACCCCTGGGAGAGGTTCAGGAGCTCGAGAAGACGGGAAACGTGCGCGATTCGGACATACAGTTCCGGGCGCCACCCGCCGTTCACAGGTGCAGAAGCATCCGGGTGTTGCCCAAGGTGTTCGGTTTCACTCGTTCGAGACCGAGGAACTCCGCGACACCCTCGTCATAGGAACGCAGCAGCTCACTGTAGACATCTCCGTCGACCGGCGTCTCTCCGATCTCGGTGAACCCGTGCTTGGTGAAGAAGTCGACTTCGAAGGTGAGGCAGAAAACCCTGCGGACGCCCAGCCAGCGCGCGGTCTGCAGGAGCTTGTCGAGGACTTGGTGCCCCACACCTGCGCCCTTGATGGCGGGATCCACGGCGAGAGTGCGCACCTCGGCGAGGTCTTCCCACATGACGTGGAGTGCGCCGCAGCCGATGACCCGGGCGTCCTCGTCGCGTTCGGCGACCCAGAACTCCTGGATGTCCTCGTAAAGCGTGACCGTCGCTTTGTCGAGCAGGATGCCTTCGGAGACGTACCCGTCGAGCAGGCTCCGTACGGACGCCACATCGCTGGTCCTGGCACGCCGGACGGTGATGGCCACTTCTTTTACCGACGGGTCGGTACGGAAATCGGCGTCCTGATCGGTACGAGGATCGGTTTGCGGCAGCTCTGAGGACATACCCCCGACGCTATCGCCCGGAGTCCGGCGGAGCTTCATCGGCCGGAGACCCGCCCTCCGGTCCGGATGCCGGGGGTTCGGAGAGAGCGGGCGCGACGATGCGCACCGCGTCCCGGAGCGCTTCGCGCTGCTCGGCGGACATCATCCCGAAGAACGCGACGAGGGCGGCCGCCGGGTTGTCGCTGCGCGACCAGGCTTCGTTCATCAGTGCGGCCGAGTAGGCGGCACGGGTGGAGACCGCCGTATATCGATAAGCCCGGCCGTCCACTTCCCGGCGCACCCAGCCCTTCTGATGGAGATTGTCCATTACGGTCATGACGGTCGTGTATGCGATGGACCTCTCCTGCTGAAGGTCCTCGAGAACTTCCCGCACGGTGACCGGACGGTTCCATTGCCAGATCCGTGTCATCACGGCGTCTTCCAGCTCTCCCAATTGGCGAGGCACAGCGTCACCTTAGTGCTAGATGTCTGGAATGACATATTTCGTCCCACACAAAAGGGCGCACGACTCCTCCAGGAGCCGTGCGCCCTTCGCGCTCGGGCCGGGTCAGACGCCTTCGGTCCGCGGGGCCTGCCGCGCCGATTCGGCGCCGGCGATGGCCGCGTCCACGGCCGCGTCCTCCTTGGCCTTGTTCGGCCCGCCCTGACTCTTGATGATCGTCACGACGAGACCGATGAAGAAGACGGCCATCACCACGGGCGGCAGGAGCGCGGATACGTAGTCCATGCTCCCCAGAGTAGCGAGCCCGGCATTCCGGTCTTCTGGAGACCCCTCGGACACGGCGTGTCCGAGGGGTCGCCGTGTCCGAGGGCGCGTCGGCAGGGCCCCGGCCGTCAGGAGACGGCACGCTCCTCGGGCGGGGCCTTCGGCTCGGGGCGGCGCGGCGGGAAGACCTCCGACGGCTTGGGCGCCGGCCGCGCGGGGGCCGCCGGGCGCCCGGGGACCGCCGGACGGGCCGGAGTACCGGGCTGTCGCGGCCCCTCGGGGCGCGCGGGCCCGCCGGACGCCGCCCGGCCGCCCGGCAGGGCCAGCAACCGGCCGCGCTGGGCGGGCGTCACGGGCGCGGCGCGGCCCGCGAGCCGGGCGCGGACCGAACGTTCGGCGATCACCTGGCAGCGTTCCAGGAGGGCGGCCGCGACCGGCCCGCCCCGCAGCGCGCGCAGCGCGGCGAGGTCCTCGGGGCGGGGGTCGTACCCGGCCGCCAAGGCGTCCTGCAGAAGCTCCAGATAGCCGGTGAGCGAACCGGGGAGCGCCTCCCGGTAGCGGGCGAGGTCGGCGAGGAGGAAGGCGCGGAGCCTGCCCGCCTCGTCCGCGGCCTCGTCCACCGCGTCCGCGAGCCGCAGACAGTCCTGGACATCCTCTTCCGGCAGGGGCGTGGGGTGGAGGGCATGGGCGAGAGCGCGTCGGAGCACCCGCAGCTCGTCCGCACCGAACGCCATGCCGCCGCGTGATCCGTAGGGCGTGGGCATGACGCGACAATACGCGCTAAAGGGACAAAATCCTCTTAACTGGTCGCCCGGCGGCGCGGCGTACAGCCGCTGCCGCCGGGTCGTTCCCGCAGGTGACCGCGGGCGGGCCCTACATCCGGGCGATGTTGCGCTCGTACACCAGGCGCAGCCCGATGAGGGTCAGCCAGGGTTCGTGCTCGTCGATGACGGAGGACTCCCCCAACACCATCGGCGCAAGACCACCGGTCGCGATGACGGTGACGTCGTCCGGGTCGGCCGCGAGCTCCTTCTTCATCCGCCGGACGACCCCGTCGATCTGGCCGGCGAAGCCGTAGACGATGCCCGACTGCATGGCCTCGACGGTGTTCTTCCCGATGACGCTGCGGGGCCGGGCCAGCTCGATCTTGCGGAGCTGGGCGCCCCTCACCCCCAGCGCCTCCACCGAGATCTCGATCCCGGGAGCGATCACCCCGCCGGTGTACTCGCCCCGGGCGGAGACCGCGTCGAAGGTGGTGGCCGTGCCGAGGTCCACGACGATCGCCGGGCCGCCGTAGAGCTCGACCGCGGCGACCGAGTTGATGATGCGGTCCGCGCCGACCTCCTTGGGGTTGTCGGTGAGGACCGGCACCCCCGTCTTGACGCCGGGCTCCACCAGGATCGCGGGGACGTCGCCGTAGTAGCGGCGGGTGACCTCGCGGAGCTCGTGCAGGACGGCGGGGACGGTGGAGCAGATCGCGATCCCCTCGATGCCGTCGCCGAGCTCCATCCCGAGCAGCGGGTGCATGCCCATCAGGCCCTGGAGCAACACGGCGAGCTCGTCGGCGGTGCGGCGGGCGTCGGTGGAGATCCGCCAGTGCTCGACGATCTCCTCGCCGTCGAACAGTCCGAGGACCGTGTGCGAGTTGCCGACGTCGATGGTGAGCAGCATCAGACGCCGGCCTCCTCGGCGTCACGGAAGTCCAGGCCGATGTCGAGGATCGGCGACGAGTGGGTGAGCGCCCCGACGGCCAGGTAGTCGACGCCGGCCTCGGCGTAGGCGCGGGCGGAGTCGAGGGAGAGCCGGCCCGAGGACTCCAGCACGGCGCGGCCGTCGACGAGGGCCACCGCCTCGGCGGTCGTGACCGGGGTGAAGTTGTCCAGCAGGATCAGGTCGGCACCGGCGTCCAGCACCTCGCGGACCTGCTCCAGGGTGTCGACCTCGACCTCGATGGGCAGCTCGGGGAAGGCGGCCCGCACCCGCTTGAACGCCTCGGCCACACCGCCCGCCGCGATCACGTGGTTGTCCTTCACGAGGGCCGCGTCCACCAGGGACATCCGGTGGTTGACGCCGCCGCCGCAGCGCACCGCGTACTTCTCCAGCGCGCGCAGCCCGGGCGTCGTCTTACGGGTGTCGCGGACGGCCGCCTTCGTGCCCTCCAGCACGTCCGCCCAGGCCCGGGTCGCGGTCGCGATCCCCGAGAGCCGGCAGAGCAGGTTCAGCGCGCTGCGCTCCCCGGTGAGCAGGTCACGGGTGCGGGAGGTGACGGTGAGCAGCTTCTGGCCGGGTACGACGCGGTCGCCGTCCTCGACGTGCCGCTCCACCTCGAACTCGTCCGTGCAGACGATGGACAGGACGGCCTCGGCGACGCGCAGGCCGGCGACGACGCCCGCCTCACGGGCCGTGAAGTCACCGGTGGCGACGGCGTCCTCCGGGACGGTCGCGACGGTCGTCACGTCGACCCCGCCGTCCAGGTCCTCCTCGATCGCCACGTGGGCGATGTCCTCGACCTGCACCGGGTCCAGGCCCGCCTCGGCGAGGAGCTGGGCGAGCGCGGGGTCCAGGCCGCACTCCAGGGCCTCGGCGTCGTATCCGCCGCAGCCGCAGTCGTCGCCGCAGCCGCCCCCGGACCCGGCGGGGGCGCCGATCTGGATCAGCGGTACGTCCACGGGGGTGGGACGCGGGTTCTCTTCGGGCGTGCTCACGACTGCGGCTCCTGGGGGGCGTCGGCGGGGTGGTTCGGGAGGTCGGCGGGTGCGGCGGAGACGGCCGGGCCGCCGGTGCGGACG
>NZ_KL585385.1:122308-122696 GCF_000721935.1 Streptomyces sp. NRRL WC-3549 | reverse complement strand
GGCCCGGGCCGGTACGGACGACCAGATGGCGGCGCCAGACGGTGTCGTCGCGGTCGGGCCGGTCCTCGCGCCAGTGGCAGCCGCGGGTCTCCTCGCGCTCCCGGGCGGCGGCGACCAGGACCCGTGAGACGAGGAGGAGGTTGGTGGCCTCCCACGCCTCCACCCCGGGGACGGCGTCCTTGACGGCGCCCGGGCCCTCGGCGCCGGCGGTACGGCCCAGCGCCTCCAGCCGTTCGGCCGCGTCGGCGAGACCGGCGGCGGAGCGGATGACTCCGGCGCCCCGGGTCATGATCCGCTGGATCTCGGTACGGGACTCGGCGGCCAGCAGCGGGACGGTCATGGGCACCGGGCCGGCGGGGGCCGGTGCGGGCACCGGGCCGGCGGGGGC
>NZ_KL585385.1:117588-122143 GCF_000721935.1 Streptomyces sp. NRRL WC-3549 | reverse complement strand
GGCGGGGGCCGCGTCCGCAGGCGTCCGCTCCCGGGGCCCGGACGCCACGACGTCCGCCGCGATGCGCTCGGCGAAGACCAGCCCCTCCAGGAGGGAGTTGGACGCCAGCCGGTTCGCCCCGTGCACGCCCGTACAGGCGGTCTCCCCGCAGGCGTACAGGCCGGGGACCGTCGTACGGCCCCTCAGGTCGGTCCGGACGCCGCCCGAGGCGTAGTGCGCGGCGGGGGCCACCGGGATCGGCTCCGTCACCGGGTCGATGCCGTGGGCCCGGCAGGCGGCGAGGATCGTGGGGAAGCGCCGCTCCCACATCCCGGCGCCGAAGTGCCGGGCGTCGAGGTACATGTGCTCGGTGCCCGTCAGGTGCATCTGGCGGGTGATCGCCTTGGCGACGATGTCACGGGGCGCCAGCTCGGCCAGCTCGTGCTGCCCGAGCATGAAGCGGGTGCCGGACGCGTCGACGAGGTGGGCGCCCTCCCCCCGTACCGCCTCGGAGACCAGCGGCTGCTGGCCCTCGGAGTCGGCGCCGAGGAACAGGACCGTCGGGTGGAACTGGACGAATTCGAGGTCGGAGACCTCCGCGCCGGCCCGGAGCGCGAGGGCCACCCCGTCGCCGGTGGAGACCGGCGGATTGGTGGTGGCGGCGAAGACCTGGCCCATACCGCCGGTGGCCAGGACCACGGCGGGGGCCCGGACGGCGCCGACGCCGTCGTGCTGGCCCTCGCCCATGACGTGCAGGGTGACGCCCGCGGTACGGCCCTCGGCGTCCTGGAGCAGGTCGAGGACCAGGGCGTTCTCGATGGTGCGCAGGGCCGCCGCGCGGACCGCGTCGACCAGGGCGCGGGAGATCTCCGCGCCCGTCGCGTCGCCGCCCGCGTGGGCGATGCGGCGGCGGTGGTGGCCGCCCTCACGGGTCAGCGCGATGGCACCGGCCTCGGTCGTGTCGAACCGGGCGCCGGTGTCGATCAGCCTGCGCACCGCGCCGGGGCCCTCGGTGACCAGGGCCCGCACCGCCGTCTCGTCGCAGAGCCCGGCCCCGGCGACCAGCGTGTCGTCCAGGTGCTGCTCGGGGGTGTCGCCCTCGCCGAGCGCCGCGGCGATACCGCCCTGCGCCCAGCGGGTGGAGCCGTCGTCGAGCCGGGCCTTGGTGACGACGACCGTGGCGAGGCCCGCCGCCGCACAGCGCAGCGCGGTGGTCAGACCGGCCACGCCGGAGCCGACCACGACGACGTCCGCGTCGATGGCCCAGCCCGGGGCGGGGGCGGTCAGCCGTATTCCGGTCACGTCAGGCTCCGAGGGTCAGCGGGATGTTGTCGATCAGCCGGGTGGCGCCCACCCGCGCGGCGACGGCGAGGACCGCTTCGCCGCGCTCCCGGTCGCCCGGAACCTCGGTGAAGTCGCCGGGGTCCACGAGGGCGAGGTAGTCGAGGACGAGCGGTACCGGCTCCCCGGCCGCCTCGTCGAGGACGGCCTGCGCGGCGGCCCGCACGGCGCCGGCCGCCTCCCCCGCCTGCGGGTCGGCGGCCGCACGTGCCTCGCCGAGCGCGGGGGGCCGGACCGCCCGGTCGTCGCCTCCCGGCACGGCCTCGGCACCCGCCCGCGGCGCCTGCTGGGCGGCCAGCCGGTCACGGGCCGCGAACAGCGCCCTGGCCAGGGCCAGCGCGGTACGGCGCTCCTCGGCGCTCAGGAAGCGGTTGCGGCTGGAGAGTGCGAGGCCGTCCGGGTCCCGGACGGTCGGCACGGCGACGATGTCGATGCCGAAGTTCAGGTCGCGCACCATCCGGCGGACCAGCGCCAGCTGCTGGGCGTCCTTCTGTCCGAAGAACGCCGCGTCGGGCCGGGTGAGGTGGAGCAGCTTCGCGACGACGGTGAGCATGCCGTCGAAGTGTCCGGGGCGGGAGGCGCCCTCCAGCCGCTCGCCCATGGGGCCCGCGGTGATCCGCACCTGGGGGTCGCCGCCCGGGTAGACCTCGTCGACGGACGGCGCGAAGACCGCGTCGGCCCCGGCGCCCGCGGCGAGGGCGAGGTCGGCGTCCAGGGTCCGGGGGTAGCGGTCGAGGTCGGCGGCCTCACCGAACTGGAGCGGGTTCACGAAGACGGTGACCACGACCTGGCCCTCGGGTCCCACGGCCTCCCGGGCCGCACGGATCAGCGAGGCGTGGCCGTCGTGCAGGGCACCCATCGTCATCGTGACGGCCCGCCGCGCGCCGGCGGGCCGGGTGAGGGCCGCCAGCTCCGCGGCGGTGCGCAGCAGGGTGGCGGGTGCGGTGGTGGTCATCGGCTCTCCCCCGGCCCGGAGCCCTCCGGGCCGTTCTTTCCGTTCGTGCCGTTCGCGTTCGCCCGGTCCGACAGGACGTCGAGGAGATCCTCCGCGTACTCCGGCTTGAGCAGGCCGTGGGCGAGCGCCCGGTCGGCCGTGGTGCGGGCCATGGCGAGGTATCCGGCCACCGCCTGCGGTGCGTGGGTGCGCAGCTGCCGCACGTGCGCGGCCACGGTGCCCGCGTCGCCCCGGGCGACCGGGCCGGTCAGGGCCGCGTCGCCGGAGCGCAGGGCGTTGTCGAGCGCGGCGCCGAGCAGCGGGCCGAGCATCCGGTCCGGCGCGTCCACACCGGCCTTCCTCAGCAGCTCCATCGACTGGGCGACCAGGGTGACCAGGTGGTTCGCACCCAGGGCGAGCGCCGCGTGGTAGAGCGGGCGGGCCTCCTCGGCGATCCACTCGGGTTCGCCGCCCATCTCGATGACGAGCGCCTCCGCGGCCAGCCGGAGCTCCTCGGGAGCGGTGACGCCGAAGGAGCAGCCGGCCAGCCGCTGCACGTCGACGGAGGTACCGGTGAAGGTCATGACGGGGTGCAGTGCCAGCGGGAGGGCCCCGGCGCGCAGCGCGGGGTCCAGCACCTGGGTGCCGTACCGTCCCGAGGTGTGGACGATCAGCTGTCCGGGGCGCACGGCACCGGTCTCGGCCAGCCCCTCGACCAGGCCCGGGAGGGCGTCGTCGGGGACGGTCAGCAGGACCAGCTCGGCCCGTGCGAGGACTTCGGCGGGGGTGACCAGGGGGACGTCGGGGAGCAGGGCGGCGGCCCGGCGCACGGATGCGTCGGAGACACCGGAGACGGCGACCGGGCGGTGCCCGGCGAGCCGCAGCGACGCGGCGAGCGCGGGCCCGACCCGGCCCGCACCGACCACGCCCACGGTCAGGCGGGCGGGACGGTCCCTCGCGTCGAGGGGTTCCTTGGAAACTGATGCGTTCACGCGGCGACGGCCTTCCGTTCCAGTCCGCGGGGGGTACCGGACGATTCCTCTGAATGCTACGCCAGCACCTCACCGGCACCCCGGCTGTCCACAGCCTGTGGGTAACTTCTCGCGGGGGCGGCACGGGTGTGGCGGTGCCCGGGGGCGGGGGGATGATCGTCCCATGGGAGACACCGACGAACAGAAGCAGCGGCACCGCAGGCTGACCGCGTGGCAGCGGTCGGAGAGGGTCCTGGCCCGGTCCTCCGCGGACCACACCCTGGGGGCGCGGCTGGCCGCCCTCGCCGCCGACGCCGGGACGGTCCACGACCTGGGCGAGTGGACGGACACGTACGGCGACGGGGTGGTCGCCGAGCTGGAGCGGCGCACCGCGAACCTGCTGGACATGGAGGCCGCCGCGTTCTTCCCGACCGGGACGATGGCGCAGCAGGTCGCCCTGCGCTGCTGGGCGGGGCGTACGGGCGACCCGGTCGTGGCCCTGCATCCGCTCTCCCACCCCGAGGTGCACGAGCGGGGCGCGCTCACGGCGGTCTCCGGGCTGCGCACGGTGCACCCGACGTCCGAGCCCCGCCTGCCCACGGCCGAGGAGGTCCGGGACTTCCCCGAGCCCTTCGGCACCCTGATGCTGGAACTGCCGCTGCGCGACGCCGGTTTCGTCCTGCCCTCCTGGGAGGAGCTGGAGGCGGTCGTGGCCGCCGCCCGGGAGCGCGACGCCGTGGTCCACCTGGACGGGGCCCGGCTGTGGGAGTGCGGTCCGCACTTCGGCCGGGGCCTGGCGGAGATCGCCGCGCTCGCGGACAGCGTGTACGTGTCGTTCTACAAGTCGCTGGACGGGCTGTCCGGGGCGGTGCTCGCCGGCCCCGCGACGCTGGTCGAGGAGGCCCGTACCTGGCGCCACCGGTACGGCGGTCAGGTCTTCCAGCAGTACCCCGCCGCGCTGGCCGCCCTGCTCGGCCTGGAACGGGAACTGCCGCGGCTGCCGTCGTACGTGGAGCACGCGAAGCTGGTCGCCGGGGCGCTGGCGGAGGCGTTCGCCGGTTCCCGGGTGCCGTGGTTCCGGGTCCACCCCGAGCCGCCGCACACGCATGTGTATAAGAGACAGTCGCCGAGGCGACCGGCGTGACGCTCTTCCGCCGCTGGTTCCCGGCGGCTGCGGGGCCGCCCGGTGTCTCGTTCACGGAGGTCACGGTGGCGGCTCCGGGCCTGGAGTGGACGGCCCAGGACGTACGGGACGCGGTGGCAGGCTTCCTGGAGCGGCTGACGTAGAAGGGCCGGTCCCGGGGCCTCAGCCCGGCGGGCCGCCCCGTCC
>NZ_KL585385.1:113176-117387 GCF_000721935.1 Streptomyces sp. NRRL WC-3549 | reverse complement strand
AGTCCGTGGGACGGCGGGCGGGGTGCGGGGCCGCCGGTCCGGGCACGGAGGCGCCCGCGGAGTTCGCGCAGGACGGCCCGGTCGTGGCGGCCGGGGAGCGGCGGCGGAGCCTCGCCGTGCCGGGCCGCGCGGTAGCTGGCGAGCATCTGCTGCTGGACGATGTCCATGTCTCCGGCGTGGCCCCGCGCCGTACCGCCGTCCCGTGGATTGACGGCCCCCGTCAAACGGGGCGGGCCCTCGTGCGGGTGCCCCCACCATGGAGGGGTGAGCGTGCACATCGACATCGCGGGCCTGGCCCCGGAACACATACTCTTCGAGACCTCTCCCCTCGCCGAGCTGGGCCTGGCCCTGCACGCCCTCTCCGAGCCGGGGCACCACCCCGGGCTGCACGGCTGGGCGACCGCCACGGCCGCCGCGCTGGATCCGGACCTCGCCGACCGGCTGCACGAGGCGGACTTCCTGTGGCGGACCACCTTCTCCGACGTCTTCATGCCGTTCGCCGGGGTCCGCGGCGGCGACGGCAGGACCGGGGCGACCCTCGCCGAGGAACTGGACGTCCTCGACCGGCTCGACGACGAACGGTTCGTCCTCGCCGCCCTGGAGTTCACCTGTGCGCTGTACTCGTCGGGAGGGCGGTCCCCGCTCACCGACGACCGGATGCGGAGCCGTGTCCTGGACCTCGCGGCGGCCCGGGGACCGGCGCAGACGGAGTTCAGCAAGCAGCTCCTCGCCGACCCGGGCTCGATGCGGGCCTGGCTGCGGCGTCTCTTCGAGGACTGCGACAAGGCCTTCTTCGCCGACACCTGGCAGCGGGTCCGGGTCCAGCTGGCCGCCGACGCCCGGCACAAGACGGAGGTGCTGCGGCACAAGGGCGTCGCCGCGGCGCTGGCCGCGACCTCCGCGGCCCTGTCGCTGGACGAGGAGGCCGGCCGGATCGACATCGACAAGCTGTCGGAGGGCAGCGCCGACGCCACCGGCCGCGGCCTCACCCTCGTCCCGACCAGCTTCGGCTGGCCGCACCTCCAGGTGCTCTACGCCCCCGGCTGGCGACCGGTGATCCACTACCCGGTGCTCCGTCCCGAACTGCCCTCACCCGCCTCCGTCGAACTGCTCCAGCTCCGGCTGGAGGCCCTGGCCCACCCGATGCGGATGCGGATGTGCCGCAACCTCGCCCGTTCCCCGTACACCACGGGCGAGCTCGCCGACTCGCACGGCATCACGGCGCCCGAGGTCTCCCGGCACCTGGCGGTCCTCAAGAAGGCCGGCCTGATCACCACCCGCCGGCGCGGCCGGTACGTCCTGCACGCCCTGGACCTGACCGTGGTCGCGCGGCTGGGCAGCGACTTCCTGGAGGGCATCCTGCGCTGAGCCGCGGCCGTCGGCCGAGGCGGATGTGCCGGGGGCCCGTCCGGGGCCGACGTATCCGGGCGGACCCTTGGTCCGCCCGGGACGCCCCACCGGTCAGCCCGTCCGGCCGCCGGCCCTGACCAGCCCGGTCTCGTACGCGAGGACGACCACCTGGACGCGGTCGCGCAGGCCCAGCTTGGTCAGGATGCGGCCCACGTGCGTCTTCACCGTCGCCTCGGACAGCACCAGCCGACCCGCGATCTCGCCGTTCGACAGCCCCTGGGCGACCAGCAGCGTCACCTCGCGCTCGCGCTCGGTCAGCCGCTCGACGTGCTTGTGCTGCGGCTCCCTGCCACTGCTCGGCAGCATCGGGGAGAACCGGTCGAGCAGCCTGCGGGTCGTGGACGGCGCCACCACCGCGTCACCGCTGTGCACGGACCGGATCGCGGAGAGCAGTTCGCCGGGCGGCACGTCCTTGAGCAGGAAACCGCCGGCGCCCGCCTTCAGCCCGGAGAAGGCGTACTCGTCCAGGTCGAAGGTGGTCAGGATGAGCACCTTCGGCGGATCGGTCCGGGCGCAGATGCGCCGGGTCGCCTCGACGCCGTCCAGCCGCGGCATGCGTACGTCCATCAGCACCACGTCGACGGCCGTCGACGCGAGGACGTCGATCGCCTCCTGGCCGTCGCCCGCCTCCGCGACGACCTCCATGTCCGGCTGGGCCGCGAGCACCATCCGGAAGCCGGTGCGCAGCAGCGCCTGGTCGTCAACGAGCATCACGCGGATCGCCATGGGCGGCCGTCCTGTCCTTGAGTCCTTGAGTCCTTGAGGTCACCGGCCCGCTCCCGCCGGCCTGCCGTCGTCACTGGTTCGCCGGCTTGAGCGGCAGCAGCGCGCTGATCCGGAACCCGCCGCCGGGGCGCGGTCCCGCGTCCAGGGTGCCGCCCACCATCCCGACCCGCTCCCGCATACCGATCATGCCGTGCCCCGCGCCGTCCGCGCCGCCGTCCTCGTACAGCTCGTGCGAGGCGCCACGGCCGTCGTCCTCGACCAGCAGACCGAGCCCGTCGTCGAAGTACACCAGCCGCACACTGGCCCCGGCGTCCGGGCCGCCGTGCTTACGGGTGTTGGTCAGGGCCTCCTGCACGATGCGGTACGCGGTGAGTTCGACCCCGGTCGGCAGCGGGCGCGGGGTGCCCTCGATCCTGAAGTCCACCTCCAGGCCCGTCTCCCTGACCTTGCCGACCAGCTCCTCGATCTGCTGGACGTCGGGCTGGGGCACGTACTCGCCGCTCTCCGGGTCGTCGCCCGTCCGCAGCACCCCGAGCAGCCTGCGCATCTCCGCGAGCGCCTGGCGGCCGGTGCCGGAGATGGTCTCCAGGGCCTGCCGGGCCTGCTCGGGGGAGGTCTCCATGACGTAGGCGGCACCGTCGGCCTGCACCACCATCACCGAGACGTTGTGCGCGACGACGTCGTGCAGCTCCCGGGCGATCCTGGCGCGCTCGGCGGCCACCGCGACCTTGGACTGGGCCTCGCGTTCCCGCTCCAGCCGGGCGGCCCGCTCCTCCAGCTGACTGAAGTAGGCCCGCCGGGTGCGCACCGAGTCCCCCAGCACCCAGGCCAGGACGAACGGCACGGTCATCACCACGACGACGAAAACCGCCTGCGCCCAGCCGTCCGCCGGCGCCTCCTCCTGCGGCCAGCGCAGCCGCGAGAGCCCCGCCGCGCCGAGGCTGCACGCCAGGGCGAGCCGCGAGGCCCACCGCTCGCCGACGGACGCCACCGTGTAGGTGATCACCAGCAGGGCGAAGTCGGCCACGCCCGGCCGGACCCCGAGCAGCAGCTGGGCCAGGCCCGTCCCGATCGCCAGCAGCAGCATCTTCTCCGGTGCCCGCCGGCGCAGCGCCACCACCGCGCACAGTCCCACGGCGATCGGCACGGCGGCGACGCGTTCCCGGCCGCCGGCCTGGTCCGCCACGATGTTCACGCCGGAGAGCCCGAGGAGCACGACAGCCCAGAAGGTGTCGACGCCCGTCGGGTGCCTGCGGAGGAAGTCGTAGAGGCGCTGCACGTTACCCAGCGTAGGGACAGCGGATCGGTGCCCGGGTCAGCCGAAGGGCCGATCCGGGTCCTGGGACCGTACTCCCCAAGGTGGAGACTTGCCTACGTGACGGATGACTGGTGCGGCTGGCGGGAAGCGACTCGGACCGCTTTGTACGGGGACGGGGGGTTCTACCGGCGCCCGGAAGGGCCCGCGGGCCACTTCCGCACCTCGGTGCACGCCTCCGGACTGTTCGCCTCCGCCGTCGCCCGGCTGCTGGTCCGTACGGCCCGGGAGCTGGGGAGCGACACGGTCGACCTGGTGGACGTGGGTGCGGGCCGGGGCGAGCTGCTGACCGGCGTACTGGCCGCGCTGCCGTCCGAGGCCCCCTCGCTCACCGTACGGGCGTACGCCGTGGAGCTCGCCCCGCGCCCGCCGGGCCTGCACCCGGACATCGCGTGGGCCGCCCGCGTCCCCGAGGGCGCCCGGGGCCTGCTGTTCGCCAACGAGTGGCTGGACAACGTCCCGGTGGACGTCGCCGAGGCCGACGCGGACGGGGTGGCCCGGCACGTCCTGGTCCGCCGGTCCGACGGGGCCGAGCGGCTGGGCGGCCCGGTGGCGGGTGAGGACGCCCGGTGGCTGGAGCGCTGGTGGCCGCTGTCCCGTCCCGGCGACCGCGCCGAGATCGGCCGTCCGCGCGACGAGGCCTGGGCCGGGGCGGTCGGTTCACTGGCCGGCGGACTCGCGGTGGCGGTGGACTACGCGCACGTACGGGCGGCGAGGCCGCCGTTCGGGACGCTCACCGGCTTCCGGGCGGGGCGCGAGG
>NZ_KL585385.1:110532-112984 GCF_000721935.1 Streptomyces sp. NRRL WC-3549 | reverse complement strand
GCGCGAGGTGGAGCCGGTTCCGGACGGCAGCCGCGACCTGACGGCACACGTGGCGCTGGACGCGTGTGCGGCGGCGACCGCGGGCCTCGGCGCCGGGGCCGAGCTGCTGGACCAGCGCACGGCCCTGCGGGAGCTGGGCGTCAGCGGTGAACGCCCGCCGCTCTCCCGGGCCTCCACCGACCCCGCCGGATACGTCCGGGCGCTCGCCTCGGCGGGCGAGGCGGCCGAGCTGACCGCCCGGGGCGGCCTGGGCGACTTCGGCTGGCTGCGGCAGTGGGTGGCGCCCGGAGTCCGCCCCTGACCCGGTGCGGCACAGGAGGGATACTGTCGGGCATGACGGAGACGACGGTCGGCATCGGCGGCGCGGCAGAGAGCACCGACATGGTGCTCAACATCGGTCCGCAGCATCCCTCGACGCACGGGGTGCTCCGGCTGCGGCTCGTGCTCGACGGGGAACGCATCCGGCAGGCCGAACCGGTCATCGGGTACATGCACCGCGGCGCGGAGAAGCTGTTCGAGGCGCGTGACTACCGGCAGATCATCATGCTCGCCAACCGCCACGACTGGCTGTCGGCCTTCTCCAACGAGCTCGGCGTCGTCATGGCGGTCGAGCGGATGCTCGGCATGGAGGTCCCGGAGCGCGCCGTCTGGACGCGTACGCTGCTGGCCGAGCTGAACCGGGTCCTGAACCATCTGATGTTCCTCGGTTCCTATCCGCTGGAACTCGGCGGAATCACCCCGATGTTCTACGCGTTCCGGGAGCGCGAGGAGCTCCAGACCGTGATGGAGGAGGTCTCCGGCGGCCGGATGCACTACATGTTCAACCGGGTCGGCGGCCTGAAGGAGGACCTGCCCGCGGGCTGGCTCGGCCGGGCCCGGGGCGCCGTCGCCTCGGTGCGCTCCCGGATGGACGTGTACGACCGGCTGGTCCTCGGCAACGAGATCTTCCGTGGCCGCACCCGGGGCGTCGGTGTGCTGTCCGCCGAGGCCGTGCACGGCTACGGGGTGTCCGGTCCGATCGCCCGGGCCTCGGGGGTCGACTTCGACCTGCGCCGCGACGAGCCCTACCTGGCGTACGGGGAGCTGGCGGACACCCTGAAGGTCGTCACCCGGACCGAGGGGGACTGCCTGGCGCGCTTCGAGTGCCTGCTGGAACAGACCCACAACGCGCTGGACCTGGCGGACGCCTGCCTGGACCGGATGGCCGACCTGGCGCCCGGGCCCGTCAACCAGCGGCTGCCCAAGGTGCTGAAGGCCCCGGAGGGCCACACCTACGCGTGGACCGAGAACCCCCTCGGCATCAACGGCTACTACCTGGTGTCCACGGGCGAGAAGACCCCGTACCGGCTGAAGCTGCGCTCCGCGTCGTACAACAACATCCAGGCGCTCACCGAGCTCCTGCCGGGCACGCTCGTCGCCGACATGGTCGCGATCCTGGGTTCGCTCTTCTTCGTCGTCGGCGACATCGACAAGTAACCGCTCCCGGGGCGCCGGTGGCGCGGCGCCCCGGGGGCGGGCTCAGGAGGAGACGGCGCTGCGCAGCGGGCCGACGTCCAGTTGCTCGGTCTCGTCGTGCGCGGTCAGGTCGATGACCTTGCCCACGGCCCGGTTCTCCGCCGTGCCCGTACGGTGCGCGGCGAGTGCCTCCTCGCCCACCACGTCCGCGAGGTCCTCGTTCTGCACGGACTCGATCGCGGTGGCCCCCGCCTTCTGCGTACCGAAGAAGTCGAAGCTGCCCTGGGGGACGAGGTGCCGGCGCGCGGCGTACGGGACGACGGCCGACGCGGCGGCCACGGCGCGGGGCGCCCGCACCGGTGCGGGCGACGGCTGCGGTGCGGGGAGGGCGGCCGGCGGGCGGTGTTCCCGGTCCTTCGTCCCGGTGCCCGCCGCGTGCTTCCCCTTCGGGCCTTCGCCCTCCGTGTCCCGCTCCGCGGCCCGCTCGGCCAGATCCCGCTGCCGGGCCGTCTCGGCGGTGCGACGTGCCTCCTGGAGGGCCGCGTTGCGCGTCAGGTCCTCCAGCGCCTGGGCCGCGCGCAGATACGCTCCGGGGGTCGGGGTGGACCGTGCGGCGGGGAGTTCCCGGGGCGCGGTGGCTTCGGCTGCCTCGGTGGCTTCGATGGCGAGCCGGCGGCGGCCCTCCAGGGCGCTGGCCCGCTCGGTCTCCGCGGTGGCGTACCGGCGCAGCAGTGCGGCGTGTTCGCCGCGCAGTCCGGCGAGCTCCACCCGCTTGCGGCGCAGCTTGGTCTCCAGCCGGGTGCGCAGTTCGCGGGATTCCTCGAGGTCGGTCTCGAGCTCGGCTATCCGCTCCTCGGTCTTCCACTCGTCGCCGGCCCGGGCACGGGTCAGCTCCGCGACCCGCAGCCCGGCCTCCCGGTCCCAACTGCGCATCAGGAAGGCGCCGGTCACGGCGGCGGCGGCCGCCGCGGCCACCAGCCCGCGCAGAACCATGGGT
>NZ_KL585385.1:106615-110366 GCF_000721935.1 Streptomyces sp. NRRL WC-3549 | reverse complement strand
GCGGCCACCAGCCCGCGCAGAACCATGGGTTCCGCCGGGAGCCAGGCCGCGGCGGCGCAGACGACCGACACTCCGGCCACCACGGAAGGCGGCAGGATTCTGTGGAGGGGCGGCGAATGGCGGTGACGTCCTCGTGGCATGGCTCGAAATTTACCGTGCGTACGCGACACTTGGGAGGCCGCCCGGCAATCTGTTCCCGCCCGGTTACCTGTGAGCCTCCCGTTCGCGCCTCCGGGGCACCGCTTTACTTCTTGATCAGCCCCTTCGACACCAGGTACTCGCGGGCCGCTTCGGCCGGCTTGGCGCGTTCCGAGTCGACCTTGCGGTTCAGTTCCGCGAGGTCCTCGGTGGTGAGTACATCGGTCAGCTTGCCGAGCGCGTCGGCTATCTCCTGCGCGCCCGCGTCCTTCGCATTGAGCACCGGCAGGACGTTGTCCGCGTTCTGCAGCTTCTTGTCGTCGTCCAGGAAGACCAGCCCGTCCATGACCGCGTCCGTGGTGGTCGTCAGGACCAACTGGTCCGTGCCGTCCTTCACCGCCTGCTTGGACTGCGGAGTGCCCACGCCCTTGGGGTCGATCCCGGTGACGTCGATGCCGTACGTCTTCTTCAGGCCGGGTGCGCAGAACGGGCGGATCTCGCACTCGTCACCGGCCGCGATCTTCACTCCGATCTTGGACCGGCCGAGATCGGAAAGGGTCTCCAGGTTGTTCTTCTCGGCGAATTCCTTCGAGACCGCGAAGGCGTTCTGGTCGACGGCCTTGCCCGCCGGGAGGACCTTCAGCCCGAGCGGGGTCGCGAGCTTCTCCAGAGCCGCCACGGTGGCCGCCGTGTCTCCGGAGGCGACCGGCTTCTTCTCGGCCTCGGCCGCGCCGTTGACCTTGGCGTTGAGGAATTCCGCGATGGTCGCCGCGTATTCGGGGACGACGTCGATCTCGCCCTTCTCCAGCGAGGGCTCGTAGAGTTCGCGGTTCTTCACCGTGGTGACCGAGGTGCTGTACCCGGCGTCGCCCAGGACGCGGGCGTACAGCTCGGCGAGCACCTTGGACTCGGTGAACGCGGCGGCACCCACGACGAGCGAGCCCTTCCTGGCGTCCCCGCCCGAGGCCGAGCCGCCGTCCTTCTCCTTCTCCAGGCTGTCGCCGCCGCAGGCCGCGAGCGACCCGGCCAGCGCGATCACCGAGACGAGCGCGCCGGCTATGCGCGAGGTCCTGCTCATGTTGTCGTTCTCCGTCCGCGAAAAGAAAAAGGGGTGTGCACGGCCTCCGGGGGCCGTGTTCATACGGTCCTGCGGCGGCGCAGGGGTGACAGCAGCCGGTCCAGCAGCACGAGGGCGCCCTCCACGACCAGCGCCAGCAGGGCCACCAGCACGGCACCGGCGAAGACCTGGGCCGTGTCGTACGTGTTGAAACCGGCGGTGATGATCCGGCCGAGGCCGCCGAGGCCGACCATGGCCGCGATCGACGCGGTGGCCACCACCTGGACCGCCGCGGACCGCAGCCCGGTCATGATCATCGGGTAGGCGAGCGGAAGCTCGACCCGCAGGAAGAGCTGCCCGCCGGACATGCCCATACCCCGTGCGGCCTCGATCACCGCCCGGTCCACCTCCCGCATGCCGACGTAGGCGTTGGTCAGCAGCGGCGGCACGGCGAACAGCACCAGCGCGATGACCGTGGGCAGATAGCCGGAGTTGCGCAGGGGCGTCACCATGAAGAGGGCCAGCACGGCGAAGACCGGGACCGCCCGCCCCACGTTGGAGAGGTTGACCGCGAGCGCGCCCCCCTTGCCCACGTGCCCCAGGTACAGCGCGACCGGCAGCGCGATGGCGCAGGCCACCAGGAGGGCGATCCCGCTGACGTACACGTGCTCACCGAGCCGGTGCGTGGCGCCGTTCTCCCCGGACCAGTTGGCACCGGTGGTCAGCCAGGTCCAGGCTCCCTCGACGACTCCCATGGGTCAGCCCGCCTCCGCCGCCGGGGCCGCGTGCCCCGGTATCCGGGTCCACGGTGTGAGCAGCCGCTGCACACCGAGCAGCACCAGGTCCGCCGCCACCGCGAGGAGCACGCAGAGCACGGACGCGGTGAGGACCTGCGCCTTGAAGAAGCTGGGCAGCGCGTCCTCGATGAGGTTGCCCAGGCCGCCCTTGCCGACGAGGGAGCCCACCGTGGTCAGGGCGACGGTCGAGACCGTGGCGATGCGCAGACCGGCCATCAACGCGGGGAGGGCGAGCGGGAGTTCCACCTCCCAGAGCAGGCGGGCGGGTCCGTATCCCATACCCTTCGCGGCTTCCCTGGCCTCCTGCGGAACGGCTTCGAGACCCGCCAGGATGTTCCGCACGAGAATGGTCAGCGAATACAGGACCAGGCCCGTGACGACCAGCGCGGCGGAGAGCCCGAAAAGCGGCAGGAGCAGCGAGAACATCGCCAGTGAGGGCACGGTGTAGAGCACGGTGGTCAGCCCCAGCACCGGTCCCGCGAAATGCCGTCCGCGGCGGGCGAGCAAGGCCAGCGGAAATGCCACCAGGAGCCCGATCACCACCGAGACCACGGTGATCCAGATGTGCTGGACGACGGCGTCGGCCAACTCATGGCTGCGGGAACGCAGATACTCCCCGCAGATCCAGTCGTTCGCCACCAGGCAGTTCTGCTCCGTCATCCGTCCCCCACCTCCCGTGCCGCGCTCGTCGATCCGACCACCGGCGACCCTATCCCCGAGCACTGACAATCGCCGAGGCTTTCGTATTCCGGCAACATGTCCTTCACACCGTCCGCGTCACAATGGGGAACCATGATCCGTTTCGAGCATGTCACCAAGCGCTACGCGGACGGCACCACCGCCGTGGACGACCTTTCCTTCGAGGTCGCCGAGGGGGAACTGGTCACGCTCGTCGGACCTTCCGGGTGCGGGAAGACGACCACCATGAAGATGGTGAACCGCCTGATCGAACCGACCGACGGCCGGATATTCCTCGACGGGGACGACATATCCGCCATCGACCCCGTACAACTCCGCCGGCGCATCGGCTATGTGATCCAGCAGGTCGGTCTCTTTCCGCACAAGACGGTGCTGGAGAACACCGCGACCGTTCCCCATCTCCTCGGCTGGAAGCGGGGAAAGGGACGGGAACGCGCCGCCGAACTCCTCGATCTGGTCGGCCTCGACCCGTCCGTCCACGGCGACCGCTATCCCGAGCAGCTCTCCGGTGGGCAGCGCCAACGGGTGGGCGTGGCACGGGCGCTGGCCGCCGACCCGCCGGTGCTGCTGATGGACGAGCCCTTCGGCGCGGTCGACCCGGTCGTACGGGAGAGACTGCAGAACGAGTTCCTCCGGCTCCAGGCGCGGGTCCGCAAGACCGTGCTGTTCGTCACGCACGACATCGAGGAGGCCGTACGCCTCGGCGACCGGATCGCCGTGTACGGACAGGGCCGCATCGAGCAGTTCGACTCGCCCGCCACCGTGCTCGGGGCACCCGCCACCCCCTATGTCGCCGACTTCGTCGGGGCGGACCGGGGCCTGAAGCGGCTCTCGGTCACCCCCGTCGAGGAGAGCGATCTGGACCGGCCGCCCGTCGTCCACCTCGACGACCCGCTGGCGAAGGCGACCGAGCGGCTGCGGGCCGAGGGGGCCCGCTGGGCGGTCGTGCTCGACGGGGAGGACCAGTTGCACGGCTGGATCCCGGCGGGGGACGCCTCGGCTCCGGGGGCCGCCGGCACGGTCCGTGAGCACGCCCGGCGCATGGAGGCGTGGCTGCCGC
>NZ_KL585385.1:106145-106417 GCF_000721935.1 Streptomyces sp. NRRL WC-3549 | reverse complement strand
CGCCCGGCGCATGGAGGCGTGGCTGCCGCTCGGCGCCCCCCTCAAGCAGGCCTTCGCCACGATGCTCCAGCACGACGCGGGCTGGATCGCGGTCGTCGACCCGGAGAGCACCGGCCGCTTCCTCGGCGTCCTCACCCCGGCCCGTCTCCACGAGGCCCTGCGCCGCTCGATCGACGCGGACGCGCAGGCCGTGCCGCGCTCCGGGGTCGCGGTGGAGACCGTCGCGTCGGTCGCCGGTCCCTGAACGGCTACCGCCCCGGCTCGCTCTCCGT
>NZ_KL585385.1:104880-105958 GCF_000721935.1 Streptomyces sp. NRRL WC-3549 | reverse complement strand
CCCCGGCTCGCTCTCCGCCGCGCACCGGGGCCGCGGGCCGGGAGCCGGCCGCCTCAGTCCGCCGCGAGCCGGCCGCTCATCCACTCCAGGGCGCCTGGGATCTCTCGGCGCCAGGTGTTGAAGTTGTGCCCGCCGCTGTCCAGCACGATCGAGGACACCCGGGCGGGCGCCTTCACCCGGTCGATGAACTGCCGGGTCGCCCGCAGGTTCCCCTCGCCCTTCAGCGACGTCGTGACCAGGAAGGACGACGAGGCGTCCCCGGCCCGGTGGTCCAGGCTCCACAGCAGGTCGGCGCGGCGACGGGCCGCGGCGTCGCCGTGGAAGAGGTCGCCGGTCGTGGGGTCCTCGGCGGCCTTGTAGTACGCCGAGAGGCCGGCGCTCGCCGCGAAGCGCTCCGGGTGGTGCAGGCCCAGCTTGAGGGCGCAGTAACCGCCGGTGGAGTTGCCCATCACGCCCCAGTTCCGGGCCCGCTCGCCGACCCGGTAGCTCCGGGCCACCGCCCGTGGCAGATCCTCGGCGAAGAACGTCTCGGTCTGCGGGCCGTCCTTGATGTCCACGCACTCGGTGTCCCGGGGAGGCGCCACGGTGGGCCGGAGCATCACCAGGATCATCGGCTGGGCCGCCCCGGCCCGTACCCGTTCCTGGGCGGTACGCGGGTAGCGCAACCCCTTGAACAGGTTCTCCGCCGTCCCGGGATAGCCGGTGAGCACGACGACCGCGGGGAACGTACGCCGGGCGTACGCCGGCTGGAAGTACTCCGGCGGCAGGTAGACGTACGCAGGGCTGTCGATGCCCGAGGACCGCCCGGGGACCACGACCCTGTCGATGCGCCCCACCGCCGAGGGCCGGCTGCCTCCTGGTACGTCCGGCCGCTGCGCCCCGGTCCGCACCACTCCCTGGGACGCGCCCGTCCCCGCGCCGTGGTCGACGACGGTGCCCAGCTCCTGCTGACGGCCCCACAGATCCGCCCAGGAGCCGTAGAAGAGGAAGGAGTGGTTGGCGAGCAGGGCGACCGAGACGAACACCAGGAGCTGGGTCGCCAGCAGCAGGCCCACCCGCCCGGTCACGGCGGGGGGGG
>NZ_KL585385.1:99523-104654 GCF_000721935.1 Streptomyces sp. NRRL WC-3549 | reverse complement strand
CCAGAGCCAGACGGTGGCGGCGAACAGCCCGACGGCCAGGGAGACCGCCACCGCCAGGAGCGCGCTACTGGTGAGACCCATGGTTCGAATGCCGCTCTCTGTGTAGGAAATTTCCAGACATCGGAATGAACCCGCCCCCCGCCTACCGCGTCCTAGAGGACGCACACCGTCCGTAGGTTTCGGCCGACGGACCCGGCAATCTCTCGCGGAGTCACACCAAGCGATGTCTGTCACGGTAGATAGGGATAAGTCAGGAAAGGTTCCGCCTCAGAGCCTGCCCCGCAGGATCCTCCGCGGACCCCGTCCCGACGCGGTGCCGGCCCTGGTCGGGAGCGCCTGTGCGGCCGTCGGCCTGATCGATGTCGCCGCCGGTGTCTTCCCGCGCTTCCGGCACAGCCGGATGCACAGCCTGGCCGAGGTGCTCCCCGGCGCGCTCGGTCCCTTCGCCGCGGCGCTGTCGCTCAGTTCGGGCGTCCTGCTGCTCCTGTTGGCCCACGGCATCAAGCGGCGCAAGCGGCGGGCCTGGCGCGCCGCCGTCCTGCTGCTGCCCGCGGGCGCGGTGGCGCAGTTCTCCTACCGCCACTCGTTCCTCGGTGTGCTGCTCTCCCTGGCGCTCTGCTTCCTGCTGGTACGCAACCGGGCCGAGTTCGCCGCACTCCCGGACCCGAGGAGCCGCTGGCGCGCCTTGGCCAACTTCGTCCTCCTCGGCGCCGGCTCGCTCGCCCTGGGCCTGGTCGTCGTCAGCGTGCACCCCGGCCGGGTCGTGGGCGACCCCTCCCTCGTGGACCGGCTGCAACACGTGCTGTACGGCCTCGTGGGCCTGGAGGGGCCCGTGGACTACACGGGGGCGGCCTCGCGGACGGTGGCGTACTCCCTGGGCTCCCTCGGTCTGCTGACCGCCGTCACGACGGTCTACCTCGCCTTCCGGCCCGAACACCCGGTCGCCCGGCTCGACGAGGACGACGAGGGACGGCTGCGGTCCCTGCTGGAACGGCACGGCGGGCGTGACTCCCTGGGGTACTTCGCGCTCCGCCGCGACAAGAGCGTGGTCTTCTCGCCGAGCGGCAAGGCCGCCGTCTGCTACCGCGTGGTGTCCGGTGTGATGCTCGCCGGCGGCGACCCGGTCGGCGACGTGGAGGCCTGGCCGGGTGCCATCGAGCGCTTCATGGACGAGGCCCGGGCGCACTCCTGGGCCCCGGCGGTGATGGGCTGCAGCGAGAGGGGCGGCGAGGTGTGGACCCGGGAGACGGGCCTGACCGCACTGGAGATCGGCGACGAGGCGGTGGTGGACGTCGTGGACTTCTCCCTCGCCGGACGCGCGATGCGCAACGTGCGCCAGATGGTGAAGCGCATCGAGCGCAACGGCTACGAGACCCGCGTCCGGCGTGTCCGCGACATCGGGCCCACCGAGCTGGAACGCATCCGCCTGGCGGCCGCCGACTGGCGCGGCACCGACACCGAGCGCGGCTTCTCCATGGCGCTCGGCCGGCTCGGCGACGAGGCCGACGCGGACTGCGTGATCGCCACCGCCCACCTGGCCGGATCCGACGAGGACCCGTCCCCGTACGGCGACCTGAAGGCGGTGCTCCACTTCGTCCCGTGGGGCGAGGACGGCCTCTCGCTGGACCTGATGCGACGGGACCGCGCGGCCGACCCCGGCATGAACGAGCTCCTGATCGTCGCGTCCCTGCAAGCCGCCCCCCGGCTCTCGGTGGCCCGGGTCTCACTGAATTTCGCCATGTTCCGCTCCGCCCTCGCCCGCGGTGAACGCCTGGGCGCGGGCCCGGTGCTGCGTTGCTGGCGCGGGCTGCTGCTCTTCCTGTCGCGCTGGTTCCAGATCGAGTCGCTGTACAAGTTCAACGCCAAGTTCCAGCCCCGCTGGGAGCCCCGGTTCGTCGTCTTCCGCACGGCCCGTGAACTGCCTCGGATCAGCCTCGCCGCCCTTCAGGCGGAGGGCTTCGTCAGCCTCGCGCCGCCGCGCCCGTTCCGTCCGCGGCGCCCCCGTCCCTGCGGCCATCGCACCGGGCACCCCGGCGAGCAGGGCGTCCCCACGACCCGGCCCCTCTGACGGCCTGGTCGCGCACCGGGCCGTAGGGACCGAGCCGCCCTCCCCGCCGGACGTACGACGACGACCGCGGCACCTCGTCGCGTAGGCGGAACACCCGTGTGCACGCGCCACGCGGACCTCCCGCCGCCCGGCGGCGCACCGGGTCCGACGCCGTGCGACGACCCGCCGGGGACGACGGGACAGCCCTTAGGCTGGCCCCATGAGTACGTTGCGAGGACGGGTGCGGGGTCTGCCGGAGTGGGACCGCTGCGCGGTCATGGGTGTCGTCAACGTGACGCCCGACTCCTTCTCCGACGGCGGCCACTGGTTCGACACCACGGCGGCGATCAAGCACGGCCTCGAACTGGTGGCCGAGGGTGCTGACCTGATCGACGTGGGCGGCGAGTCGACGCGCCCGGGCGCCAGCCGGGTGGACGCCTCGGAGGAGCTGCGCCGGGTGATCCCCGTCGTGCGCGGTCTGGCCTCGGAGGGCGTCACCCTCTCCGTGGACACCATGCGCGCCCAGGTCGCCGAGCAGGCGGTCGCCGCCGGGGCCACCCTGGTCAACGACGTGAGCGGCGGCCTCGCGGACCCGGACATGATCCCGGTCGTCGCCGCCGCCGGGGTGCCGTTCGTCGTCATGCACTGGCGCGGTTTCAGCGAGTCGATGAACAGCCGCGCAGTCTACGGGGACGTCGTCTCCGAAGTCGTCACGGAACTCCGCGCGCGCATGGACGCCGTGGTCGAGGGCGGGGTGGCCCGGGAGAACCTGGTGATCGACCCGGGGCTCGGCTTCGCCAAGAACGCCGCCCAGGACCTCGCCCTCGTGGCCCGCCTGGACCGGCTGCACGACCTGGGCCGGCCGCTGCTCGTCGCCGCCTCCCGTAAACGGTTCCTCGGCAAGGTCCTCGCCGGGGCCGACGGCACCCCTCCGCCGGCCCGCGAGCGCGACGCGGCGACCGCCGCCGTCTCCGCCCTCTCGGCACACGCGGGAGCGTGGGCGGTCCGGGTCCACGCGGTACGCGCCACCGCCGACGCCGTGCGGGTCGTCCGCGCCGTCGAGGGAGCCGCGTGAGTTCCCCGCGGGACGACCACGAGGCGGCCGCCGCCGACGTCCGGGCCGTGGAGGACGCCAACACCGCCTTCTACGAGGCCGTGGAACGCGGTGACCTCGACGCGCTGTCGGCGCTCTGGCTGCCGGGCGAGGACCTCACGGTCTCCTGCGTCCACCCCGGCTGGCCGGTCCTCTCGGGGCGGGGCGAGGTCCTGCGCAGCTACGCGCTGATCATGGCGAACACGGAGTACATCCAGTTCTTCCTGACCGACGTACGGGTCGCCATGACCGGTGACACCGCTCTGGTGACCTGCACCGAGAACATCCTCAGCGGCGGCCCGGCCGAGGAGGGCCACGCACTCGGCCCGCTCGTCGGGCAGCTGGTCGTCGCCACCAACGTGTTCCGCCACACACCGGACGGCTGGAGACTGTGGTCCCACCACGGCTCTCCCGTACTGGCGGAAACCGGTGAGGAAGAGGACGAGGAGACGCCCTCCTGAGCGTTCGGCGCGTCCGCGGGGATTGGGCTCCCGGATCACCGGGTATACGGGCCTACCGGTCCGCCCGGGCCGGTCCGCGTCCCCCCGCTCGTCGGCTCTGTCGGTGCCCGCGGGTAGATTCGAAAGACGGCACCCCACCGCCCGCACGCGGGCGGGTGCCACCGGAGACGACTACAGCAGGAGTGATTCGCGTGGATCGTGTCGCGCTGCGCGGCCTCAAGGCCCGCGGGCACCACGGTGTCTTCCCCCGGGAGCGGGAAGAGGGCCAGACCTTCATCGTGGACCTGGTGCTCGGGCTCGACACCCGTCCCGCGGCAGCCGCCGACGACCTGACGAAGACCGTGCACTACGGCGTGGTCGCGGAAGAGGTGGTCGCCGTCGTCCAGGGGGACCCGGTCGACCTGATCGAGACCCTCGCGGAACGCATCGCGCAGCAGTGCCTCAAGCACGGAGGGGTCGAGGAGGTCGAGGTCGTCGTCCACAAGCCGGATGCCCCGATCACCGTCCCGTTCGACGACGTGACCATCACCATCACCCGGAGCCGAGTATGACCGCTTTTTCCACCGAGGGGCAGAGCGACCCGACCGTCCAGCCGGTGCCCGCCGCAGTCGTCGAGCAGGTGGACGCGGCGGACGTCACCCTCTCGAACCCCAAACGGGCCGTGATCGCCCTCGGCTCGAACCTCGGCAACCGCCTGGAGACCCTCCAGGGCGCCGTCGACGCCCTGGAGGACACCCCGGGCCTCCGGGTCAAGGCCGTCTCCCCGGTGTACGAGACGGAGCCCTGGGGCGTCGACCCCGGCTCCCAGCCGTCGTACTTCAACGCGGTGATCGTCGTGAAGACGACCCTGCCCCCCTCCTCCCTGCTGGAGCGCGGCCAGGCCATCGAGGAAGCCTTCGAGCGGGTCCGCGAGGAGCGCTGGGGGCCCAGGACCCTGGACGTCGACATCGTGTCGTACGCCGACGTCGTCTCCGACGACCCGCTGCTGACCCTCCCGCACCCGCGCGCCCACGAGCGCGCCTTCGTCCTCGCCCCGTGGCACGACGTGGAGCCCGAGGCCCAGCTGCCCGGCTCCGGTCCGGTCGCCGAGCTGCTGGCCGGCGTCGGCGGTGACGGTGTGCTTCCCCGGGCCGACCTGGAACTCCGCCTGCCCGAGTAGTCGTTAGGCTCAAGGGCACACGACTCTCAGCTACCCGGGAAGCCGGGTACGACGACGCGGGCGGCGTCCGGCACGGCGACGCCCGGCACCGACACCGGCACGGCGAAGGGCGGCACTCTCGGTGAAGCAACTACGGCTCGGGCTGCTGGCCGGGCTTCTCGCCGGAGCCGGCGTGCTGTCCTGGGCGGGAGCCCGTCTCTGGGACTCCCTGGGGACCCTGCCGAGCGTGCCCCTCGCCGCACCCGTCGTGCTCGCGGCGATCGCCGTCGTCCTGCTGGCCACGGCTCTGTCGATACGGTCACGGCTGCGCGCCCAGCGGGAGCGCAGGCCGGGTGCCAAGGGCGTCGAGCCGCTGATGGCGGCCCGCGCGG
>NZ_KL585385.1:99037-99315 GCF_000721935.1 Streptomyces sp. NRRL WC-3549 | reverse complement strand
GAGCCGCTGATGGCGGCCCGCGCGGTGGTCTTCGGCCAGGCGAGCGCGCTCGTCGCGTCGCTGGTGGCCGGGGTCTACGGCGGCGTCTGCGTCTTCATGCTCAGCTACCTGGACATCCCGCCCCGGCGCGACCAGGCGATCTACGCGGGCGCGGCGGTCGTGGCCGGTATCGCGGTCGTCGCCGCCGCCGTCTTCCTGGAGCGGGTCTGCAAGCTCCCCGAAGACGGCGACGACAGCGGCGGAACCGCCCCGGCCTGACCCGGTACGGGCCCCCGACC
>NZ_KL585385.1:77452-98845 GCF_000721935.1 Streptomyces sp. NRRL WC-3549 | reverse complement strand
CTGTCTCTTATACACATCTGCTCATCGCCTCCGCGCGGGTGGCCGGGGCGCGCAGCTGGCCGCGGACGGCCGAGGTGATCGTCTTGGCTCCCGGCTTGCGGATCCCCCGCATCGACATGCACATGTGCTCGCACTCGACGACCACGATGACCCCGCGCGGCTCCAGGATCGACATCAGGGAATCGGCGACCTGCGTCGTCAGCCGCTCCTGGACCTGCGGCCTCCGGGCGTAGACGTCGACCAGACGGGCCAGCTTGGAGAGACCGGTGATCTTGCCACTGGTGGCCGGGATGTACCCGACGTGCGCGACCCCGCGGAACGGCACCAGGTGGTGCTCGCAGGTGCTGAACACCTCGATGTCCTTGACCAGAACCATCTCGTCGTGACCGAGGTCGAAGGTCGTCGTCAGGACGTCCTCGGGCTCCTGGTGGAGCCCCGCGAATATCTCCTTGTACGCCCGCGCCACCCGCCCCGGCGTCTCCCGCAGCCCTTCGCGGTCCGGGTCCTCCCCGACCGCGATGAGGAGTTCCCGCACGGCGGCCTCGGCCCGCTTCTCGTCGAAAACGCCGATCGAACCCTGCCCGTCGAGCGTCACGGGGTCGGTCATCTCTGCCTCGTTCCTCTGTGCTGTCGCATGCGCGGGCCCACCGGACATCACGGAAACCGGCAGGCATCGCGCGCAGGCATACCGAAATGCCGCGCCCCCACAGGCTAGAACCTGGGGGGCGCGGCATCCATTCCGGGCTCGGCGGGGCCCCGTGAAAGGGGCCACACCGATCCGGTGATCAGCTCTCGGGACGGTCCTCGCGGCCCGGCTCCGCGGACGAGCCGGGCTCCTTGGACAGGATGTCCTTCGGAGCGATCTCCGTACCTGCCGACCCGTTGGCGGTGGAGGCGCCGTTGGTCAGGGCCAGCTCCTTCGGGGAGAGAACCGGAGGACGCGTCGAGGGGGTACGCCGGGACGAACCGGTCCACGCCGGACGGGCCGGACGCTTCACGATCGGGGCGAAGATCTCGGCGATCTCCTCCTTGCCCAGCGTCTCCTTCTCCAGCAGTTCGAGGACCAGCGCGTCGAGGATGTCGCGGTTCTCGACGAGGATCTCCCACGCGTCGTTGTGGGCGGTCTCGATGAGCTTCTTGACCTCTTCGTCGACGAGCGCCGCGACCTCTTCCGAGTAGTCGCGCTGGTGACCCATCTCCCGGCCCACGAAGGGCTCGGTGTTGTCGCCGCCGAACTTGATCGCGCCGAGGCGCTCGGTCATGCCGTACTGGGTGACCATCGCGCGGGCCGTGGCGGTGGCCTTCTCGATGTCGTTGGCGGCACCGGTCGTCGGGTCGTGGAAGACCAGCTCCTCGGCCGCGCGCCCACCCAGCATGTACGCCAGCTGGTCGAGCATCTCGTTGCGCGTCGTGGAGTACTTGTCCTCCTCCGGGAGCACCATCGTGTAACCGAGGGCGCGTCCGCGGGAGAGGATCGTGATCTTGTGGACCGGGTCCGACTGGGGGGAAGCCGCCGCGACCAGGGCGTGTCCGCCCTCGTGGTACGCGGTGATCTTCTTCTCCTTCTCGGACATGATCCGGGTCCGCTTCTGCGGGCCGGCCACGACGCGGTCGATCGCCTCGTCGAGCATGTGGTTGTCGATGAGCTTCTGGTTGCTGCGCGCCGTCAGGAGCGCCGCCTCGTTCAGCACGTTCGACAGGTCGGCACCGGTGAAGCCGGGCGTACGGCGGGCGACCGCGTTGAGGTCGACGTCGGGCGCGACCGGCTTGCCCTTCTGGTGCACCTTGAGGATTTCGAGGCGGCCCAGCATGTCCGGGCGGTCCACGGCGATCTGCCGGTCGAAACGACCGGGACGCAGCAGCGCCGGGTCCAGGATGTCCGGCCGGTTGGTGGCGGCGATCAGGATGACGCCGCCCTTCACGTCGAAGCCGTCCATCTCGACGAGCAGCTGGTTGAGCGTCTGCTCCCGCTCGTCGTGACCGCCGCCCATACCGGCACCGCGGTGCCGGCCGACGGCGTCGATCTCGTCGACGAAGACGATCGCGGGGGCGTTCGCCTTGGCCTGCTCGAAGAGGTCGCGGACGCGGGAGGCACCCACACCGACGAACATCTCGACGAAGTCGGAACCGGAGATCGAGTAGAACGGCACCCCGGCCTCACCCGCGACGGCGCGGGCGAGCAGCGTCTTACCCGTGCCGGGCGGGCCGTAGAGCAGAACGCCCTTGGGGATCTTGGCTCCCACGGCCTGGAACTTCGCCGGCTCCTGGAGGAACTCCTTGATCTCGTGGAGCTCCTCGACCGCCTCGTCCGATCCCGCCACGTCGGCGAAGGTCGTCTTCGGGGTGTCCTTGGTGATCAGCTTGGCCTTGGACTTGCCGAACTGCATGACCTTGGAGCCGCCGCCCTGCATCTGATTCATCAGGAACAGGAAGACGACCACGATCAGGACGAAGGGCAGCAGGGTCAGCAGGATCGAGACGAACGGCGACTGCTTCGACGGCGAGACGGTGTAACCCTTCTCGATGTCACCGCTCTCGAACTTCTGCTGCAGCGTGTCGGCGAGCTCGACACCCTGGTTGCCGATGTAGCTCGCCTGGAACTTGCTTCCGTCCTCGCCCTTGAGCTTTTCCTTGTTCTTCAGCTCGATCTTGATGATCTGTTCGTCACCGGTGGTCAGCTTGGCCTGCGCCACCTGGTTCTTGCTGATCGCCTGGATCACCTGGCCGGTGTCCACCGTCTTGTAGCCGCCCGACGAGCCGACGACCTGCATCAACACGACCACGGCGAGGACGGCCAGCACGATCCACATGACCGGCCCACGGAAGTATCGCTTCACGTCCATCCATACGGAGCGAAGTCGCCCCGTCCCTCCTGCCCGTAGGTAAATGCTGCTGTGAGAAAAGTTTGCTCTTCGGACGGTACCCCAGCATGGCCACCCGTGACCGCAGGGGACATCTGACAAACCCGCCTTCGAAGGCTCCAACGGCGGGGGGCCCGCGAGGGTTCCCGGCGCCCGGGCGGTTGTGCCCGGGCGCCCCGGGCCGGGCCGGCGCGGAGGTCAGCCGCCGTAGACGTGCGGGGCCAGCGTGCCGACGAAGGGGAGGTTGCGGTACTTCTCCCCGTAGTCGAGGCCGTAGCCGACGACGAACTCGTTGGGGATGTCGAAGCCGACCCACTTCACGTCGATCGCGACCTTCGCCGCGTCCGGCTTGCGGAGCAGGGTGCAGACCTCCAGGCTCGCCGGTTCGCGCGAGCCCAGGTTGGTCAGCAGCCAGGACAGCGTCAGACCGGAGTCGATGATGTCCTCGACGATGAGGACGTGCTTGCCCTTGATGTCGGTGTCGAGGTCCTTGAGGATCCGGACGACGCCGGACGACTGGGTGCCCGCCCCGTACGAGGAGACGGCCATCCAGTCCATGGTGACGGGGGTGGACAGGGCGCGCGCCAGGTCCGCCATGACCATCACCGCGCCCTTGAGCACGCCGACGATGAGCAGGTCCTTGCCCGCGTACTCCGTGTCGATCTCGGCGGCCAGTTCGACGAGCTTCGCGTCGATCTCTTCCTTGGTGAGGAGCACCGACTGAAGGTCGGTGCCCATGTCCTTCTCGTTCACCCGCGTCTCTTTCTGTACCTGCCGGGCCCGGGGAGCACCCGGACCGGACCGGCCGTCTCGCCTGCGCCTTGGCCGCTTGCGCCTCAGCTCTGCCGGATGACCAGTCTGCCACCCTGCCGCCGCACCTCGACGCGGCCGGGCAGGTTGATGGCACCCTGGCCGCGCCAGTCGGTGATGAGGCGGTCGACTTCCTCGATGTGCCGGGCGAAGAGCGAACCGGCGGGGGACCCGGCGTCGATCACGGCCCGGCGCACCACCCGGCGGCGTACGGCGGGCGGCAGGACGGCGAGTCCCGCGCACTCCAGCCGTCCGTCGTCGTCGCGTACCGAGCGCGCGGCCTCGGTCGCCCAGGTGTCCAGTGCGTCCGCGTCGTCGCGGGAGAGCTGCGCCGTGCGTGCCAGGGCTTCCACGACGCCTTTGCCCAGCGCCTTCTCCAGGGCGGGCAGGCCCTCGTGGCGCAGCCGGGAGCGGGTGTAGGCCGGGTCGATGTTGTGGGGGTCGTCCCAGACGGACAGCGACTGGACCATGCAGGCCTTGCGCGCGGTCTGCCGGTCCAGCTGGAGGAAGGGGCGGCGGTAGCGGCCGGCGGGGCCGGAGGCGGCGGCCATCCCGGACAGCGAGCGGATCCCGGAGCCCCGGGCGAGACCGAGCAGCACGGTCTCGGCCTGGTCGTCGCGCGTGTGGCCGAGCAGGACGGCGGCGGCCCCGTGGCGTTCGGCGGCGGCGTCCAGCGGGCCCGCCGTCACGGCCGACGTGGACGGCGACGGCCTCGACCGGGTCGAGGCTCATCTCGGTGAGCCGGGCGACGACCTCGGCGGCACGTAGGCCGGAGCCGGGCTGGAGGTTGTGGTCGACGGTGATGCCGCCGGCCCGGACGGGCAGCTTGCGCGCCTCGAAGGCCAGGGCGGAGGCGAGCGCCATCGAATCGGCGCCGCCGGAGCATGCGACGAGCACCAGCGGGGTATCGGGGCGTTCGAGGAGCGCACCGCTCCGCCCGGCCGGGCAGGCCCCGGCCTCGGCGAGCTCGGCGCGGCCCGCCTGTCCGGTGCGGCGCTGGTGTTCGGAGACGACGTCGTGGAGTACGCGGCGGACCGCCAGGCGTATCGCCGCGACCGCAGGATGGGGACCCATGTCCGGTGCCCTTCGGTGGAGTTTCGGGGGGCGCCTCGGAGTGCGGGCACGGGAGCGTCCCGTCACTCAGAGTGCGTCGATGGTGACAGAGCCAAGCTGTCCACCGAGCATTGCACGCCTTCCCATGCCCCTATGGTCCCTCGGATGGGTGATTGGAGGAACAATCTTCTGCCACCGGGCGGGGCTTGGTCACTGATCCGTCGTGCGGTGCACCCGCGCCACCCAGTCCGCGGGGGCGGCGATCTCGGCCTTCGTGGGCAGGGTGTTGGGCGAGGTCCACACCCGGTTGAAGCCGTCCATCCCGACCTCCTCGACGACGGCCCGCACGAACTTCTCCCCGTCGCGGTACTGCCGGAGCTTGGCGTCGAGGCCCAGGAGCTTGCGCAGGGCCAGGTCCAGCCGGCTCGCGCCGCGGGCCCTGCGCTGCTGGAACTTCTCCCTGATCTCGGCGACGGATCCCACCACCTCGGGTCCCACCCCGTCCATCACGAAGTCCGCGTGCCCCTCCAGCAGCGACATCACGGCGGTGAGCCGGCCCAGGACCTCGCGCTGGGCAGGCGTCTGGACGAGTTCGACGATGCTGCGCCCGCCCTCGCCGTCCTCCCCGCGCTCGCCCTCGGGCCGGCTGCCGCCCGCGAAGGTCTGGGCGGCCTCACGGAGGCGTTCCAGGAGGGTCATCGGATCGACGTCGGTCTCGTCGAGGAACGACTGGATCTCGCCCTGCAGGTGGTCGCGGAGCCAGGGCACCCCGGTGAACTGGGTGCGGTGGGTCTCCTCGTGCAGCGCCACCCAGAGCCTGAAGTCGTGCGGGTCCACGTCCAGTTCGCGCTCGACGTGGACGATGTTGGGGGCGACCAGCAGCAGCTTGCCGCCGCCGGCGGAGGCGGCGAGGTCCCGGCCGGCGGATGCGAAGGTCTCGTACTGGCCGAGGACCCGGGAGGACAGGAACGACAGGAGCATGCCCAGTTCGACGCCGGTCACCTTGCCGCCGACGGCGCCCAGCACCGCCCCGCCGGGGCCGTTGCCGCGGCGGTCCCGCATCTTCCCCAGGAGGGGCCCCAGCAGGGCGCGGAACCCCTCGACGTTGGCCCTGATCCAGCCCGCCCGGTCGACGACCAGGACCGGGGTGTCCTCGGGCTCGTGCCCCTCCGGGATCATTCGGGTATACGAACGGACGTGCTCCTCCGAGGCCTTCGCATGCCGGCGGAGTTCCGCGACGACGGCACGGGCCTCCTCACGGCTGATCTCGGGACCCGGCCGTACGAACCGGGTGGCGGTCGCAACCGCCAGATTCCAGTCGACCATCTCGGCACCACCGATGCGCGTCATGCGTCAACGGTACGTGAGGCGGTCGCCCGGCGGAGGGGTGTCGGCCGCCTACCGGCCGCCCCGGGTGAGCGCGGTGGCCAAGGCGTCCAGGGAGCTCTCCGCCTCCCCGGGGGATGTGGTGCCCGAGGTCAGGAACGCGAAGGCGAGCAGCCTTCCCCGGGGGTCGACCGCCGTACCGGCCAGGGCGTTCACCCCGGTGAGGGTGCCCGTCTTGGCGCGTACGAGACCGGTGGCCCGGGACGTCGCCGGGTAGCGGTCGCCGAGTGTGCCGCTGAAGCCGGCGACCGGCAGGCCGGTGAGGACGGGGCGCAGTTCGGGGCGGTCCGGGTCCGCGGCGAGCGTCAGCAGGGAGGTGAGCAGCCCCGCGGTCACCTTGTCCTGACGGTTCAGACCGCTGCCGTCGGCGAGTTCGGCTCCTGCCACCGGCACGCCAAGTTCCTTCAGACGGCTCGTCACGGCCCGCCGCCCGCCGGCGAACGAGGCGGGCTCGCCGGCCTTCAGCGCGGTCTGCCGTACGAGGGCCTCCGCGATGTCGTTGTCGCTGTTGGTCAGGGCCCGTTCGACGAGGGCGGAGAGCGGCTTCGAGAGGTGCGTGGCGACCGTCCTGGCGCCGCTCCCGGCCCGGCCCGGCGCGGGCTCGGCACGGGTGGGGGCGCCCGCGTCCCGGAGCAGACCCGCGAACGTGCGGGCGGCTTCCCGGGCGGGATCGGCCGTCCGGGGGGCGGGGCCGTGGTCGCTGCCGTCGAGGCGGCCCTCCTCGACCATGAGCGCGCTGACCGGCGCGATGTTCTCGTTGGGGCCGATGGGATGCAGGGCGGGCCCGGAGTACCGCGAGGTGTCGTACGTCAGCCGGACCTTCCCCGCGCCGCCGTCGCGCAGGGCCCGCGCCGTGTCGGCGGCCAGGGAGCGCAGGGCGGCCTTGTCGAGCGTGGGGTCGCCGCCGCCGACCAGGGTCACCGTCCCGGAGTCCTCGGACACCCGGACGGTGGTCGGGATGCGGTGGTCGGGGCCCAGGGCGGAGAGCGCGGCGACGGCGGTGGCGATCTTCACGGTGGAGGCGGGGGTCATGGGGGTCGTGGCCCCGTGCGCGTACACCTGCTCGCCGGTGGCGGCGTCGACGACCGAGGCGGCGCTCACGGTGCCGAGCCCCGGGGCCTTCAGCAGCGGGGTGAGCGCCGCGTCCAGGGCCTCCGCGGCGACCGGGTCGGTCCGGCCCGACGGCTCGCCCAGAGCCGAGAGCACGGCGGCGGCGCTGGGTGCGGGCCGGGGAGCGCCGGGCGGGTTCCCGGGGTGATGTACGCCACCCGCGTGCTCCACCGCGGCCACCCGGTCGTGCTCGGCCTTACGCTGACCGGAGTCCCAGGGGCCGGCGGCCAGGACGGCACCGGCGGCGACGACCAGGCCCAGCACCGCGGCGCCTGCGGCGAACCGGCGGTCGTTCGACCTGTCCCCGGGCACCGGAGCCAGCCGTTCTTTCCACCCGTTCCACCTGTTCAACGGTTCGTCCGTCGGTCCCTCCACCGGCTCGGCCACCGTTGACCAGCCCCTTTCGCGAGCACTCGTCTGCGTGAGGGACACTTAACCACCAGTCGTATGTGTTGATCATGGAGGAGCCACCCGTGGAGTTCGACGTCACCATCGAGATCCCGAAGGGTTCGCGGAACAAGTACGAGGTGGACCACGAGACCGGTCGGATCCGCCTGGACCGTCGACTCTTCACCTCGACCAGCTACCCGGCCGACTACGGCTTCGTCGAGAACACCCTCGGCGAGGACGGCGACCCGCTGGACGCGCTGGTCATCCTGGACGAGCCGACCTTCCCCGGATGCGTCATCAAGTGCCGTGCCATCGGCATGTTCCGGATGACCGACGAGGCCGGCGGCGACGACAAGCTGCTGTGCGTCCCGGCGTCCGACCCCCGGGTCGACCACCTGCAGGACATCCAGCACGTGTCGGAGTTCGACCGCATGGAGATCAAGCACTTCTTCGAGGTCTACAAGGACCTGGAGCCCGGCAAGTCCGTCGAGGGCGCCGACTGGGTCGGCCGCGCCGAGGCCGAGGCCGAGATCGAGGCCTCCTACAAGCGTCTCGAGACGCAGGGCAAGCACTGACGTACTCCTTCCGCTTCCGCCCGTGAGCGGGACGGGGCGGAACGCGGGGCACCGGGCCTGACGGCCCGGCCGACCGTACGGACGACGGGCGGCGCACCTTTCACCGGGTGCGCCGCCCGTTGCGCGTGGTGGCCCTTGTCCATGCACATACTGGGCACAAGCGTTCCGGAACACGGTCGAGGGGAACGAGGACGAGTGGTGGCGGAGCAGGGCGGTCCGGAGGACCAGAAGCCCCAGTCCGACGAGGCGCGCAGCGCTTTCGTCCCGCCTGCAGGGATGGAGCAGCCGCCCGGGCCGCCGGAGGACGACCACCCGACCTCCGAGTTCGCCGTCCCGGCCGGACTGCAGACCGACCCCTCCGCCTCCCCCGGCCAGGGTTCCGCTTCCGGTGCCGGCGGCGGTACGGGCGCCGAGCAGCTGACCAACGCGTTCACCACGCCGAGCGGGGTCCAGGGGCACCCGCCGCCGGCCTTCACCCCGGCCCACGGGGTCCCGATGGTCCGGCTGACCAAGGAGGCGCCTTGGCAGGACCGGATGCGCACGATGCTCCGCATGCCCGTCTTCGAGCGTCCGGCGCCCGAGAGCGTGCAGCGGACCGACGACTCGGGGCCCGCGGTCCCGCGCGTGCTCGACCTGACGCTGCGTATCGGGGAGCTGCTGCTGGCGGGCGGTGAGGGCGCCGAGGACGTCGAGGCCGCCATGTTCGCGGTCTCGCGCTCGTACGGACTCGACCGGTGCGAGCCGACGGTCACCTTCACCCTGCTGTCCATCTCGCACCAGCCGTCGCTGGTGGAGGACCCCGTCACCGCAAGCCGGACCGTCCGCCGCCGGGGCACCGACTACACGCGGCTGGCGGCGGTGTTCCAGCTGATCGACGACATCACGACCGCGGAGCACGTCGAGGTCTCGCTGGAGGAGGCGTACCGGCGTCTCGCCGAGATCCGACGCAACCGGCACCCCTATCCGGGCTGGGTGCTGACGGCCGCCGCCGGGCTGCTCGCCGGCTCGGCGTCGGTCCTGGTCGGCGGTGGTGTGCTGGTCTTCTTCGTGGCGGCGACCGGTGCCATGCTCGGTGACCGGCTGGCCTGGCTCTTCGCCGGGCGCGGGATGCCGGAGTTCTACCAGTTCGTGGCCGCCGCGATGCCGCCCGCGGCCATGGGCATCCTGCTGACACTGACCCATTCGACCGACATCCGCCCCTCCGCGGTGATCACCGGTGGGCTGTTCGCCCTGCTGCCCGGGCGGGCGCTGGTGGCCGGGGTCCAGGACGGCCTGACCGGCTACTACATCACGGCGGGCGCCCGGCTGCTGGAGGTCATGTACTTCTTCATCGGCATCGTCGCCGGGGTGCTGCTGATGCTCTACCTGGGCGTCCAGCTCGGGGCCCAGCTGAACCCGGAGGCCCGGTTCGTGCCGAACGACCGGCCGGTGGTGCAGATCCTCGCCTCGATGGCGCTGACCCTCGCCTTCGCGCTCCTGCTCCAGCAGGAGCGCTCCACCGTGCTGGCGGTGACCCTCAACGGGGGTGTCGCCTGGGTGATCTTCGGGGCGATGGCGCGCGCCGGAGGCATCTCGCCGGTCGCGGCGACGGCGGTGGCGGCCGGCCTGGTGGGCCTGTTCGGGCAGTTGTTCTCGCGGTACCGGTACACCTCGTCGCTGCCGTACATCACGGCGGCGATCGGGCCGCTGCTGCCGGGTTCGGCGACCTACTTCGGCCTGCTGGGGTTCGCGCAGAACGAACCGGACGCCGGGCTCTCCTCGCTCTCCACCGCGGTGGCGACCGCGCTGGCGATCGCCATCGGTGTGAACCTGGGGAGCGAGATCTCCCGTCTGTTCATGCGGGTGCCGGGCGGGGTCGAGGGCGGCCCGTCCCGCCGCGCCGCCAAGCGGACACGCGGCTTCTGACGTGCGACGGCGCCCCGGACCCTCCCTGCGGGGGTCCGGGGCGCCGTACGCGCGTCCCGCGGGTGCTCAGCGCCTGGTCTGCCACCCGTACTGCCCGGGGTCGCCCTCCGGGTCGTCCTCCGGCCGGCCGTCGTGGCCCGCGGCGCCGTATCCGCCGTCGTACGGCGCGGCCTGCCCGTTGCCGTAGGGGGCGGGGCCGCCGTAGGGGGCCGCCTGCGCGCCGTTTCCGTACTGCCCCTGCCCGTTGCCGTACGGAGCCTGCGGTGCCTCGCCGTACCGGCCGTTCCCGTACGGGCCCTGCGGGGGCTGCTGCCCGTACGCGCCCTGCGGGGCGTTGCCGTACGGAGCCTGCGGTGCCTCGCCGTACGGCCCCTGCTGGGGCTGCCCGTACGCGCCCTGCGGGGCGTTGCCGTACGGAGCCTGCCCGCCGTCCGTGTACGGGCCGGCGCCGTACTGTGCGTCCCCGTACGCGCCGGGCCGGTGGTCGCCGTACGGGTCCTGCCGGCCGTCGCCGTACGGGTCGCTGCCGTACGGAGCGGGCTGCCCCGTGGCGTACGGCCCGCCCTGGGCGCCGTTGTACGGGGTGGCCTGGCCCGTGCCGTACGGGCCGGCCCGGCCCGCGTCGTACGGGTCCGCCTGGCCGGTGCCGTACGGGGCCTGGCCGTACCGGCCCGCCTCGGAGCCGTCGCCGGTGCTGAGGCCCTGGACACCCTCGAAGGGGTCCTCCCCGGAGGGGCCCTCGTCCTCCTGGGCGCTCGCCGCGACGGAGGCTTCCTTCTTCGACCGGCTCCGGGCCCGCAGGAACTCGATCACGATCGGCACGACGGAGACGAGCACGATCAGGATGAGGATCAGCTCGATGTGCTCGTGCACGAAGTCGATCTTGCCCAGGGCGGAGCCGAGCAGGGTGACCCCGACGCCCCAGAGCACACCGCCGATGATGTTGAACGTGATGAACGAGCGGTAGTTCATCCGGCTCACGCCCGCGATGATCGGGGTGAAGGTCCGGACGATGGGCACGAAGCGTGCCAGCACCAGGGACTTCGGGCCGTACTTCTCGAAGAACTCGTGGGCCTTCTCGACGTTCTCCTGCTTGAAGAGGCGGGAGTCCGGGCGCTTGAAGAGCGACGGGCCGACCTTGCGCCCGAAGAGGTAGCCGACCTGGTCACCGACGATCGCGGCCAGCGCCACGAGGGTGCACACCAGCCAGAGCGGGTACTTCAGGTCGCCCGTGGTCACCAGCAGGCCCGTGGTGAACAGCAGGGAGTCGCCCGGCAGGAAGAAACCGATCAGCAGACCGGACTCGGCGAAGACGATGAGCAGCAGGCCGGGCAGCCCGAACGTGTTCAGCAGATAGTCCGGGTCCAGCCAGCTCGGGCCGAGCGCAAGCGTATTCAAGGGTCCGGGCTCCAGGATCGATCGATGGCGGCGACGTCGCCGCTCCAAGCTATCAACGCCGCACGACATCTCAGGGTTCCAGTGGCGTAAGCAAGGATGCGCCAGGCACGAACCGGGGCAAAGCTTGCCCCGGGAGGTGTCACCCATGGGTATCGAGGACCACCGCGGCGGGCGGACGGCCGATGCGGACGGCCTGGCCGTCACCACGCCGACACGGTGCGGCGCGGGCGGGGCGGCCGGTGCGGGCACCGGGACCCCCGCCCCCGTGACGGCCCCCGTGACCACCGGGGCCTGACCTCGCGCCTGTCCACCCCGCGGCAACCCGCTCCCGTCCCCGGAGGTCCCGATATGCCCCGTGCCCGTCAACGTCTCCGTCGTCCACCACTCGTGCACGGGCACGGTCTCCACGATCGCCGGGTCGGCATCCTCGTCTCCCCCGGCCACACGGACCCGTCGAAGTCCGCCGACGGCAATCCGTACGGCACCTCACACGTCTTTGGACAGGGCGGCCTCCCGGTCGGCGAGGAGACGCTCACCGCCGCCCGGGTGCAGGCCCGGCGGATCGTGAAGTTCGCCCGGGCCGTCAAGACCCAACGCGCAACCGAGAACTGAGGGGACCACTCACCGATGCCGCTCCACAGGGGTTCACCCGACGCCGACGCGTCCGAAGAGCACCGCAGACTCGCCCTCAACCCGTTCTTCGGCGAGGCCGATCCCACCGCCCCGATGACCGCGGCCCCGCCCCGGCACCGGCTGCCCGACGGGTCCACGACGAGCTGATGCTCGACGGCAACTCCCGGCTCAACCTCGCGACCTTCGTCACCACCTGGATGGAGCCCCAGGCCGGTGTGCTGATGGGCGAGTGCCGGGACAAGAACATGATCGACAAGGACGAGTACCCCCGCACCGCCGAACTCGAACGGCGGTGCGTGGCGATGCTCGCGGACCTGTGGAACGCCCCCGACCCGCAGGCCGTGGTGGGTTGTTCGACCACGGGCTCCAGTGAGGCCTGCATGCTGGCCGGGCTGGCGCTCAAGCGGCGCTGGGCGGCCCGGAACGCCGACCGCTACCCGGCGCACGCCCGCCCCAACCTCGTGATGGGCGTCAACGTGCAGGTGTGCTGGGAGAAGTTCTGCACGTTCTGGGAGGTCGAGCCGCGGCAGGTCCCGATGGAGGGGGAGCGTTTCCATCTGGACCCGCAGGCCGCCATGGAACTCTGCGACGAGAACACCATCGGCGTGGTGGGCATCCTGGGGTCGACCTTCGACGGTTCCTACGAGCCGGTCGCGGAGCTCTGTGCGGCACTGGACGACCTCCAGGCGCGTACCGGCCTCGACATCCCGGTCCACGTCGACGGGGCGTCCGGCGCGATGGTGGCCCCCTTCCTCGACGAGGACCTGGTGTGGGACTTCCGGCTCCCCCGGGTGGTCTCCGTCAACACCTCGGGGCACAAGTACGGCCTGGTCTACCCGGGCGTCGGCTGGGTGCTCTGGCGCTCGTCCGCCGAGCTCCCGGAGGAGCTGGTCTTCCGGGTCAACTACCTGGGCGGCGACATGCCCACCTTCGCCCTGAACTTCTCCCGGCCGGGCGCCCAGGTGGTGGCGCAGTACTACACGTTCCTGCGCCTGGGCCGCGACGGCTACCGCGCCGTCCAGCAGGCGTCCCGGGACGTGGCGACGCGGCTCGCCGGGGAGTTCGAGGCCCTGGACGACTTCCGGCTGATCAGCCGGGGGGACCAGCTGCCGGTGTTCGCCCTGACGACGGACCCCGGCGTCCAGGCGTACGACGTCTTCGACCTGTCGCGGCGGCTGCGGGAGCACGGGTGGCTGGTGCCCGCGTACACCTTCCCCGCCAACCGGCAGGACCTCTCGGTGCTGCGGGTGGTGTGCCGCAACGGCTTCTCCTCGGACCTCGCGGAGATGCTGATGGACGACGTCCGACGGCTCCTGCCGGAACTGCGGGCGCAGCCGCACCCCATGGGCCCCGACCGGGCGACCCAGACGGCGTTCCACCACTGAGTCCGGGAGGCGCGCCCCCGCACCGGTCACACGTGGTCATTCGGTGTCCCCGGGGTGGGGGGTCCCGGTCGCGTAAGGGTTCTCCTGGTCCTCGGCGAGCACCCCGGCGAAGGGTTCGCCCTCGCCGGCGAAGGTGTACGCCCCGGCCTCGATGCGCTCGATCAGGCCGCGGGTCCATTCGGCGCCCGCGTCCGCCGAGTGGACCCACAAGCGCATGATCTCGCCGATGTGGCCGAGCGACCGGAGGCCGTCCGCCGGGACGTAGTGCTCCGTGACCGACGCCCGCCAGCCCTCCATGGCGACGAGGCGCTCCCTGAGCAGCGCCACGGCCTCGGCGCGTTCCAGGTCGACGATGAAGCCGATGCCGGCCGAGAGCACGTCCATGCCCTGGTCGTACGAGGTCAGCGCGGACCGCAGAAGGGTGAGGTACTCCTGGGTGCCCTGCTCGGTGATCTCGTACTCGGTGCGGGGCGGCCCGCCCGCCGGGGACGGAGCGGTCCCGTGGGCCAGGAGCAGGCCTTGCTTCGCCATCTGCTTGAGGGCGTGGTAGATCGAACCCGGCTTGGCGTTGGACCACTCGTGCGCGCCCCAGTACTCCAGGTCGTTGCGGACCTGGTAGCCGTGGGCCCGGCCGTGCCGGCGGACAGCGCCCAGGACCAGGAGCCGGATCGCGGACATCCCTCCACCCCCTGTACTCAACTTTGACCAGCGTATCCCGCCTCCTCGGCGTCCAGCTCGAACGCGGCCCTGCCGCCCGGCGGCTCACGGAGGATGCCGACGTGCCGGGCGGGCCCCTCGACGGGGTGGACCACGGCCGTCGCCCGCGCCCCACCGTCGGACCCGACAGAGCGGCCCCCGATCCTCGGCGCAGGTCAGAAGGGGAAAGGCGTGCGCCCGTGCTGGATCGACATCCACCGCCAGGTGGTGAAGGCGTCCACGGCCGCCTCGCCGTTCAGCCGCCCGATGCCCGGCGTCCCGCCCCCGCCGGGCGCGACCAGGAAGTCGTCCTGGCCGGCGACCTCGTTGACGTGGAACATCCCGCTCGCGGTCCGCCGTGCGAACCGGACCCCGCGTTCGGCGTCCGCGGTGTGCACCGCGCCGCCGAGTCCGCAAGGGCTCCCGTTGAGGATGCGTACGGCGTCGTCCTCGCCGTCGAACGGCACCAGCAGGGCCACCGGACCGAAGGCCTCCTGCTTCAGCAGCGGCGAGTCCTCGGCCAGGCCGGTCAGTACGGCCGGGGAGACGAGATTGCCCCGGACGTCGCCCCGCACCAGCGCGGTGGCCCCCTGCGCCAGGGCCTCGTCGAGGAGGGCCGTGAGCGCGTCGGCCTGGAATCCGCTGATGACGGGGCCGATGCTCACCTCGGGGTCGCGCGGGTCACCCGTCGTGAGGGCGGCCACCGCCGTGGTGAGGCGTCCGGTGAACTCCCTTTCCACCGAGCGGTCCACCAGGATGCGGTTGGCGGCCAGGCTGACCTGTCCCCGGTAGAGGAAGCGGCTGTGGACGGCCGCCCGGACGGCGTGGTCGACGTCGGCGTCGTCCAGGACGACCAGGGCGCTGTCACCGCCGAGTTCGAGGACCGTCCGCTTGAAGAGCCGTGCGGCCTTCGCCGCGACGTGGCGCCCGACCCGCTCCGATCCGGTGAACACGACCACCTTGGGAACAGGGTGCTCGATGAAGGTGTCGCCTATCTCTGCGCTGTCGGTGACCGTCACGTTGAGCAGCCCGGCCGGCAGTCCGGCCTCCCGGAAGATGTCGGCGACCAGGGAACCGCCTGCCACCGGTGCGTTCTGGTGCGGCTTCACCACCGCCGCGTTCCCGAGGGCCAGCGCCGGGGCGACGCTCCTCACCGTCACCAGGAAGGGGAAGTTGTACGCGCCGATGACACCTATGACGCCGACGGGCAGACGGTAGAGCCGGTTCTCCTTGCCGTCCGCGGCGGCCGGCACCAGCCGTGCGGCCGGACCCATGGCCTGGACCGCCGCCTCCCGCAGGAACGCGCGTACGGCGCGCACCTCGTACGCGGATCTGAACCGGGTTCCACCGAGTTCGTCGATGAGCATCTCGACGATGTCGTCCGAGCGTTCCGCGACCACGCGCTCGGCGTTCTCCAGAATGCGCCGGCGCTCATGGGGATGTGCCCCGGCCCATTCCCGCTGAGCGCGTTCCGCCGCCCGGTAGGCCCGGTCCACCTCGTCCACGGTGGCCACGGTGACGGAACAGAGCTTCTCGCCGTTGTAAGGATTGAAATCGATGATGTCCCACGAGCCGCTGCCGGTCAGCCACTCGCCGTCGATGTACTGGTGGGCCAGTTCATGGAAGGACATGCATTCCCTTACCGCAGGCGCGGACTCCTGTAGGAACGTCATCGTACTGGCGGATCAGGTCAGTTGGAGGAGACCGCGAAGAAGATCCCGGCTCTCCTCGGGGCCCGGGCTGTCCTCGTGGAGCCGAGCCATCGCCTTTTCGTACTGAGCGACTTCCTCCGGCTTGTCCAGATAGAGCGCGCTTGTCAGCTGCTCCAGATAGACAATGTCCGACAGGTCGGATTCCGGGAACCGAAGCATCGTGAATGCTCCGCTCTCGCCCGCGTGCCCGCCAAAACTGAACGGCATCACCTGCAAGGTGATGTTCGGCCGCTCCGACATGTCGATCAGGTGCCGCAACTGCTCCCGCATCACCTCGCGTTCGCCGTACGGACGGCGCAGGGCCGCCTCGTCGAGCACCGCGTGGAAGCGGGGGGCACGCTCGGACACGAGGGCCTTCTGCCGCTCCAGACGCAGCGCCACGCGCCGGTCGACCTCGGCCGCGGAGGCGCCGGGCATGCCGCGCGAGACGACCGCCTGGGCGTACGCCTCGGTCTGCAACAGCCCGTGCACGAACTGGACTTCGTAGATCCGGATGAGCGACGCCGCGCCCTCCAGACCGACATACGTCTGGAACCAGCCGGGCAGCACATCACCGTAACTGTGCCACCAGCCCGCCACGTTGGCCTCGCGGGCGAGGCCGAGGAGCGACTCGCGCTCCGCCTCGTCCGCGACTCCGTACAGCGTGAGCAGGTCTTCGACGTCCCTGGCCTTGAAGCTCACCCGTCCCAACTCCATGCGGCTGATCTTCGACTCGGAGGCGCGGATGGAGTAGCCGGCCGCCTCACGGGTGATGCCCCGCGACTCGCGCAACCTCCTGAGCTGGGAGCCCAGCAGGATGCGTCGCACCACAGATCCACTCGACTCGCCTGCCGACACCGGCACTGCCCTCCCCATCGCTTCCCTTGCACCCGGGGCACCCCCGAACCCCGGAGCCGGATTCTGCCACCAAAACGCTTCAGCCCGTACTCATTCGGTTACGGAGACGGCAAGGCTTCCGGAAAGCCGCTGATTCGCTCGACGGAAGAAATGACCAAGAACCCCCACGCTACCGGGCGAGTCCGGCGCGTGCACGTGCATCTGCCCTTGCATCTGCTCTGCGCATTGGGAACCATGGGCCTCGCGCACCTGCGTGCTCGTTCGTGTTGTGCCGCTGTACCTCCGTAGTGCCGCTACCAGCAGTGCCGCTACAGCCGCGAATCCCGGGAGTGCCTCGTATGGGGACGAATGGATCGACGATGCTCGAGCCGTTACGGCAGGGGGGGCCCCCCCCCCCCCCCCCCATCGACCCCTCGGCGGTCGCGGGCTCCGCCTCGTGCACACTGCCGCCCAGGTACGAGGCGGTGGGCGGGGCGCGGACCTTCACGCGTACGACCCTGACCTCCTGGGACCTGGGCGAACGGTTCGACGACGTCGCCCTGGTCGTCTCCGAGCTGGTCACCAACGCCCTGCGGCACGCCCTCCCGGCCGACCCCGCGCGCCAGGGCCTGGACTGCTCGGTGCGGCTGCACCTGATGCGCTGGACCTCCCGCCTGGTGTGCGCCGTGCGCGATCCCAGCCAGGAGAGCCCGGTGGCGGGCGAGGCCGCCGATTGCGCCGAGTCGGGCCGCGGACTGTTCCTGGTCGAGTCCTTCAGCGACTCCTGGGGATGGCACCCGTCCCCCGCACCGGCCGGCGACGCCCCGGGGGCCTCCCGCGGCAAGGTGGTGTGGGCGCTGTTCCGCCTCCCGGACCAGATCACCGTGGCACCCGCCCACGCTTTCCCGCGCCCGCGGAGCGCGGCCGCGCGGCCCGGAACCGTCTCCGACGGCGTGTAGGCCCGGGACAGGCGGGCCTTCCCCGGGGGCGTACGGGCCGAGGTCGGGTCAGCCGCCCGTCACCAGGTGGTCGAACTCGCCGTCCTTGACGCCCAGGAGCAGGGCCTCTATCTCCGCCGGCGTGTAGACCAGGGCGGGTCCGTCAGGATGACGTGAGTTCCGCACGGCCACGTCTCCGCCGGGCAGTTTCGCGAACTCCACGCAGGACCCCTGGGAGTTGCTGTGTCTGCTCTTCTGCCAGACCACTCCGCGAAGCTCTGTGGCCGCCATGCCGTTGTACACGTGGTGCACAGGACGCTCCCGAGTTACAAGGTGCAAGTGTCAACTGGTGCCGCGACCGGCGACGTCCGCCCCATGGGGAGCGTCGTCCAGTGCGTGCGACCACACGGCGGACGAAAGTCCTCGTAGCGGAGCTACCAGGGCCTTCGGCCGACGCGGCGAGCGTGCGTACTGGGCGGCGCGACGGGTCGAAGCTTGCCGGGAGGAGCACCAGTTCGGATCATAGCTGTGTTCATATGCCGATGCATGAGCAGATGCACGTGCACGCGGGGTGCGCGCGTGATTACAGCCCCCCGGTCCTTCCTTCTGCCCCGCCCAGGCGATTTCTCTCCAGGAAAGACGAACGGAATGCCGATTCGGCTCCCTTCCCCGAGCCGGCATGGGCGCTCCCCCGCACGGCGAGGCCGCCCCGTACGCCGACGGGCGGGTTTCAGGAATTCCGGTCCGATCCCTCGAGTCCCCGCGAGAAGTCCTCCAGCGCCTCCACCAGCATGGCCGCACCGTCGCGCACGAAGGGGCCGGGCGCCGGGGCCGCCTCCGGGTCCTCCTCGGGCAGGTCCCAGCGGGCCAGCACCCGCCGGACCTGCTCCCAGTCCGGCACCCGGCGTTCACGTACGGCCTTGGCACCCTGCTCGGCGGTCCTGCGCAGGGCCTCCGCCAGCTCCGCGGCCCCCGGTACCGGATCGGCCGACCGGGGCGGCAGATGGGCCTCCATCAGCATCGCGACCCGGCCGAGCTGGGCGAGCGCCTGCTGCGCGTCGTCGGCGGCGGTCCGGGAGATGCCACGGTGGCGTACGGGCTCGTGCTGGGCCGTCTCCAGCGCCTCCTGCCAGTCCACACGCGCCTCGCGCGTGGTGAGCAGCGCCTTCCGCACCTCTGCCGCGCTTCCACCGGCCGGGTCGGCGTAGTGGTCGAGGACCGTGGCGGCGTAGGCGCTGTCCGTGACGAGCCAGTCGGCGAGCCGGTTGCGCAGCCGCGGGGTCTCCCAGGCGGGGTAGAGGGCGTACGAGATCATCGCGAGCAGACCGCCGACCAGGGTCAGCAGGATGCGCTCGGGAACGGTCTGCGACCAGTCGTCACCCGCCATGCCGAGCAGGAAGACGACGTAGGCGGAGACGCAGACCTGGCCGACCGCGTACCCGGTGCGCATCAACAGGTACATCAGCAGGGCGCAGACCACCGCGAGGCCCGCGGCGAGCGTGGCGCCCGGCGCGAAGGCCTGCACGATGCCGGTGGCGACCCCGACCCCGACGATGGTTCCGCCGAACCGGGCCACGGAGCGCGAGTAGGTCTGGGAGAACTCCGGGCGCATCACCAGCACCGCCGTCATCGGCGCCCAGTACCCGTGGCCGAGGGGCAGTGCCGTGCCCATGAGGTAACCGGCCGCCGCGACCACCGACAGCCGGACGGCGTGCCGGAAGACCGGGGAGCCCCGGCGCAGTTCGCGGCGCATCGCCGCCAGCACGACGGGGACCATCCGCAGCAGCGTGGGGCGCCGCCGGGTCTCCAGGTCGCTGCCGGACGGCTCCCGGGTGCCCGCGCCCTCGGCGATCTCCAGGACGTCGGCGAGCAGCACGTTGAGCCGGTCGGCGGCGCGCCGGGGCGGGCCGACGAGGATCACCTCGTTGTCCGGGGTCCGCAGGACACCGAGGTCGGTCGGGGCGATGTGGACCGGTTCACCGAGCCGGATCGCGCGGGCCGCGGCATCCAGCACGGAACCGGCGGCGGCGAGCATCTCGCGCACCCAGACCCGTTCCAGCCCTTCGGCGGGCACCCCCAGGGCCGGGTCCGCCAGCGAGGCCAGCACCGGCCGCATACGCTCGGCGATCTTGCGGGCCCCGTGCAGCTCGGCGGGGCGCCGCCGGGCCTGTGCGGGGGTGACGGCCGCGGCGCTGCGGGCGGTCATCAGCGGCACCGGGTCGAAGTGGGCGACGGGGTCGTCGCGCAGCCGGCGGGCGTAGTCGGCCTCGGCGGCCAGCGCGTCGGCGAGCGCGTCGCGCTGGGCCCCCCATCTGCGGACCGGGAACAGGATGATCAGCGCCGCCTGGACGAGGCCGCCGACCGCCATCATCGCGGCGTGCGCGGCGGCGTCCGCGACCGACGTCGGCAGGGTGATCGTGACCAGCATGATCGCGACGTTGGAGGCGGCGATGATGCCCCCCGTCGAGCCCGCCGCCCACGACATCCCGGCGGCGAACGTCCACAGGACCAGCACCCCGACGAAGAGACCGGTGTGCGAGACGGTGACGTAGCCGACGAACGTCGACACGGCCAGGCTGGCACCGGAGACCAGCGCCAGCACCGGGCGGGGGCGCCAGCTGCGCTGGAAGGTGGCGATGGCCGCCTGGAAGGCACCGAAGGCGGAACTGGCCGCGATCACGGGGCCGAAGAACACGAGGCTGACCCCGACGACGAGGGCGAGGCCCGCGGCACCGCGCACCGCGATGAGCGGTTCGAGCCGCTTCCGCTCGATGGTGAATCCGGAGCGGGCGGTCTCTTTCAGCGCCCGGAGCCAGCTCATGGGCCGAGCCTAACCGCAATCCCGGTGATCCCGGCATACGCCACCCAGCCCGGCCCCTGAGGTGTCAGGGGTGTCCGGCCACGGCCGGCACCGTCCCGCCGGGCCGCAGTCAGCGGTCGATGCCGGGCCCCGGGGCACCCGTCCTGGCCCGGTCCGCCGCCGCCGTACCGTGCGTCCAGCCCTCGGCGTCGCTCACTCCGCGCACCCGGGAGGTGGTGGTCCTGGGGAACATCCGCTCGGCGGTCTCGGTGACGGCGACGTCCCGGGCCGCCAGCACGGGCAGCAGCCCACCCGGGGCGTCACCGGCCGCTCCCGTGTCGGCCTCGGCGGTGACCCGGGCGGTGTCCGCCGCGAGCCTGCTGCCGAGGCGCTGGGCGTACGCCATCAGGAAGGACTGCCGGAAGGTCTTGGTCCGCTTGCGTCCGCCGGCCCGCTGCCCGGCCTCCGCCTCGGTCATGGCCGCGGTGCCCTGGACCAGCAGCGAGGTGAAGAGCAGTTCCACGGCCTCCAGGTCCGCCTCGAAGCCGACGACCGTGGTGAATCCCAGGTCGCCGTCCCACACAGCCCGGCAGCGGTTCGCCGAGGCGACGGCGTCCAGCAGGACGGCCTTCGCGTCCTCGTAGGGGGCGTCGACGCCGATCCGGCGGGCCCCCGGGCCGTCGGCACCGTGCGTACGGGCGGCGAGCAGGGCCTCGTCGATGCTGTGCCGGGCCATCAGCTCCTGGGCCTTGGTGGTGAGGGCTTCCGCCTCCTCCGGGAAACCGGTCGCCTCCGCCTTGGCGAGCAGCGCCCGGATCCGGGCGAGCATGCGGGGCTCACCGTGCGCGGGCGGCCGGTGCGGGGCGTCGGCCGCCCGGCCGGGCGGCGGTCCGACCGGCTCGATCGCCGGGAGCCGGAGCAGCAG
>NZ_KL585385.1:77043-77261 GCF_000721935.1 Streptomyces sp. NRRL WC-3549 | reverse complement strand
AGATGTGTATAAGAGACAGACTCCAGCAGCGAGGAGGCGTAACCGAAGCGGTCGGGCCTGTTGCGAGGGGCGGGGGCCGGAAGCTCGGCGATCTGGTCGGCCCAGCGGGGCGGCAGCCGGTCGTACCGGGCGGTCTCGGCGGTGATCAGGGCGGCGACGAGCGCGGTCCGGCTCTCGTCCAGCTCGCGCCGGACGGTCCGTACGACGTCGGCGGGGTG
>NZ_KL585385.1:72736-76820 GCF_000721935.1 Streptomyces sp. NRRL WC-3549 | reverse complement strand
CCGTACGACGTCGGCGGGCTGCCAGCCGCGCTCCCAGGCCCGCCGGACGAGCTCCTCGCCCCTGCGGTGCGCGGCCTCGTCGGCGGACGGGTCGGCGGCGAGGAGGGAGGCACCGGTGTCCAGACCGGCGTCGTCCGCCGAGTAGAGGGCCGCCGCGCACGCCTGGTCGATCACCGGTTCCATCAGGTCAGGGTAGGCCGCGCCCGCCCGCTCACCGCTCCCCGGGGAGCAGCACGAGCTTGCCGCGCACGTGCCCGGCCTCGCTGAGTTCCTGGGCCTTCGCCGCGTCCCGGAGCGCGAAGGCGCGCGCGATGGAGACCCGCAGCTCACCGACCGACGCCTGCCGGGCGTACTCCGCGAGCCGTGTCCCCTCACCGGTGCGGGCCCCGCCGCCCCCGGAGAAGGCCACCCCGTACCCGGCCGCGTCCGGGTCCGCGATGGTGACGATCCGCTCGGCCGTGCCGCCGCGCAGCTCGACGGAGTCCGCGAGAGCACCCCGGCCCGCCGCGTCGAACACGGCGTCCACGCCTTCCGGGGCCACCGTGCGCACCCGGTCCACCAGTCCCTCGCCGTAGGCCACCGGGAACGCGCCGAGCACCCGCAGGTAGTCGTGGTTGGCCGGGGAGGCGGTCCCGATCACGGTGGCTCCCCGGGCGGCGGCCAGCTGGACGGCGGCGGAGCCGACCGCTCCGGCCGCCCCGTGCAGGAGCAGGGTGTCGCCGGCGGCGACCGCGAGTTCGTCCAGCACCCGGGCGGCGGTCGCCGTCGCGACGGGCAGGGCCGCGGCCTCCTCCCAGCCCAGGCCGTCCGGCTTGGGCGCCACGGCGTCCGCGTCGGCCAGGACGTACGCCGCGTACGCGCCGGTGACGCTCCGGCCGAGGACCTCGTCACCGGTCGCGAAGGCGGTGACGCCCTCTCCCGTCCCGTCGACGACGCCGGCGAACTCACTGCCGGGGACGGCGGGCAGCGGGGTCGGGAAGGCCGCTTCCATCCAGCCGTTGCGGATCTTGTGGTCGACCGGGTTGACACCGGCGGCCCGGACCTTCACCCGGATCTGCCCGGGCCCCGGGTGGACGTCCTCGGTCTCGGTGAGGTGCAGGACCTCCGGACCGCCGAACTCCTCGTACACGATCGCTTCCATCACCGTCTCCTCGGTGGCCGCCGTGCTCAGGGGTGCCCCCTTCCACCGATGGTGGTGGCTGCGCCGTCCGGCCGCCCGGTGAAGCCCCAGGCTCCCGCGGACCGCCGTCGATGTCAGTGCCGGGTGCCATGCTCGCCCCATGACCGGACGCTGGGCCCTGGCACCCACGGAAGGGGGCGGTGCGCGCCTCGTACCGCTGGGGCGGGACGGCCTGCCCGCCGGTCCGGTCATGACCGAGCCCGACCTCGTCGAGGCGGTCCGCTCCCGCCCGGACGTGGTCCGCTGGGTCTGGCGGTCCACCGCCGAGATCTACCCGCGGCTCCTCGCCGCGGGTGTCCGCGTCGAGCGGTGCTACGACATCGAGTGCGCCGAACACCTGCTGCTCGGACACGAGGGGCGGCTGGGCGAGCCCCGCTCCGCCGCGGCGGCCTGGGCCCGGCTGCGCGACGCCCCGGTGCCGCCCGATCCACCGCCGCGCTCGGCCGAACCCGGCTCCCAGTCCTCCCTCTTCGACCCGCCGTCCGGCACCACCGTGCCCTTCGACGCGCTGCTCCAGGTCTACGCCGAGCAGCTGCGCCGCCACGACGCGGCGGAACACCCGGGGAGGATGCGGCTGCTCACGACCGCCGAGTCGGCCGGCCTGCTGGTCGCCACCGAGATGAACCGGACCGGCCTGCCCTGGCGCGCCGACGTGCACCGCGAGGTCCTGAGCGGGCTGCTGGGCGAGCGGTACGCCGGCGGAGGCGAGCCCCGCAGACTGGCCGAGGCGGCCGACGAGGTGTCGGAGGCGTTCGGCAGACGGGTGCGCCCCGATCTGCCCGCCGACGTGGTGAAGGCCTTCGCCCAGGCGGGGATCAAGGTGCGGTCCACCCGCCGCTGGGAGCTGGAGAAGGTCGACCACCCGGCGGTGGAGCCGCTGATCCGCTACAAGAAGCTCTACCGCCTCTGGACGGCACACGGCTGGAGCTGGCTGACGGACTGGGTGCGTGAGGGGCGGTTCCGCCCGGAGTACCAGCCGGGGGGCACGGTCAGCGGGCGCTGGACGACCAACGGCGGCGGGGCCCTCCAGATCCCCCGGGTGATACGGCAGGCGGTCGTCGCCGACCCGGGCTGGCGCCTCGTGGTGGCGGACGCCGACCAGATGGAGCCCCGGGTGCTGGCCGCGATCTCCCGCGACCGGGGACTGATGGAGGTGGCCGGCCACGAGGGCGACCTGTACACGGCCCTGTCCGATCGGGCCTTCCACGGGGACCGGGACCACGCCAAGCTCGCCCTGCTCGGCGCCGTCTACGGGCAGACCTCCGGCGACGGCCTGAAGAACCTCGCGGCCCTGCGCCGGAGGTTCCCGCACGCCGTCGCCTACGTCGACGAGGCGGCGAAGGCCGGCGAGGAGGGCCGTCTCGTCCGTACCTGGCTCGGCCGCACGAGCCCGCCCGCGGCCGGGGCCGGGGAGTACGAGGAGGCGGGCATCCCGCAGGAGTCCGGTGGTCCGGTGTCCGGGGAGGGCGCCGGTGAGTACGGCCCGGGTCACGCCTCGTCCGACTCGCGGGCCCGGGGCCGGTTCACCCGCAACTTCGTCGTCCAGGGCAGCGCCGCCGACTGGGCGCTGCTGCTCCTGGCCGCGCTCCGGCGGACGCTCGCCGACCGGCGGATGCGGGCGGAGCTGGTGTTCTTCCAGCACGACGAGGTGATCGTGCACTGCCCGGCCGAGGAGGCGCCCGCGGTGGTGGAGGCGATCCGGGCGGCGGGGGAGCTGGCGGGGCTGACGGCCTTCGGCGAGACCCCGGTGCGGTTCCCGTTCACGACGGCGGTCGTCGAGCGGTACTCGGACGCCAAGTAGGCAGCGGGGCACCGCCGGTGGAGCGCGAAGGGCCCGGACCGGGGACGGTTCCCGGTCCGGGCCGGTGCCGCTTCTCTACCCGCGTTCCCACAACGCGGGGACCAGCGGCGGCTCCCACCCCGCGATGGCCGTGTGCCCCTGCAGACAGCGGTAGGAACCGCCGCCGTAGGTCACCCGGTCCCCCGCGCGGTAGGTGGTCCCGGCCGCCCAGCTGCCCCCGGCCGGAGGGTCGGTGGGCGGATCGGTGGGTGGATCGGTGGGCTCGGGCTGCTGGGCCACGTCGAGGACGAAGTCGAAGGTGCCCTCCCGTCCCGGGCCCGCGGAACGGACGTTCATGAGCAGCGCCGGATCGAAGATGGCGTCCGTGGCGTTGCGCGGCTCGCCCGGGAAGTACAGCTGGGTGGTCAGCACGGGCCGGCCGGGCGCCTGCGCCTTCACATGGATGTGCCGGGTACGCCCGGGGTACAGGCCCGGCACGATCGTCGTGAGCGTGAACGACCCGTCGGCGCCGGTGAACTGGTGCCCCCGGAAGGCGAACCCGGACATGTCGTAGGCACCGCCGGTGTCCGCCTGCCAGAAGTCCAGGAGCACGCCGGGCAGGGGCTTGCAGGCACGGCCGAAGACGTACCCGCTCACGGTGAGCGGCACGCCCGGTGTGGAGGACGTCACCAGGCTGGTGCGCAGCGGGGAGTTGGGCTTGAAGTAGGGGCCCTCCATCTGCTCGGGGGTCGGGTCGTCACCGTCGTCGCAGGCCGGCGTCAGCGCCAGGGGGGCGGCGCCGGCACCGGTGTCCCGGGCCAGCGCCACGCCTCCGCCCACGACCAGGGGGACGGCGCTCGCCGCGACGGCCGCCCTCAGGAGGCTCTTGCGGCTGATCGGACGGCCGCCGGGAGCGGTCTGCCGGGAGCCGTTACGGGGGGTGCCACCGGACTCTTCCGGGGGCACGGCTGATCTCTCGGTCATGGCTGATTCCTCGGTGTCTCGGCGTGCTCGGTGTGCGGGGAACGGGGCGGGCGTCAGACGCGCTGCCAGAGGGCGGGCACGTTCGGCGGCGTCCAGCCGGCCTGCGCCTGGTGGCCCTGGAGGCACCGGTAGCTCGCCCC
>NZ_KL585385.1:67208-72530 GCF_000721935.1 Streptomyces sp. NRRL WC-3549 | reverse complement strand
GAGATGTGTATAAGAGACAGGGCGTAGGTCGTGCCCGCGGCCCAGGTGCCACCCGGCTCACCGGTCGGCGGGTCGGTGGGCGGGTCGGTCGGCGTACCACTGGTGACCAGGGTCAGTCCGTACGCCGACAGCGCCGGGTTGATCGGCTGGTAGTACGTCGTGCCGCCCTGGGAGCAGTTGCCGGAACCGCCTGAGGTGACCCCCTGTGCCTGGCTTCCGGAGATGAACGAGCCGCCGGAGTCTCCTGGTTCGGCGCAGACGTTGGTGCGGGTGACACCGGAGACCGTGCCCTCCTGGTACGTCACGCTGGTGTCGTGCTGCTGGATCGTGCCGCAGTGCCAGCCGGTGGTGGAACCCGAGCGGCAGACGGAGGAGCCCACCACGGCCTGGGTGGAGCCGGCGACCGTCACATCACCGTTGCCGTAGCCGTTCACCAGCGCGCGCGGCGTCCAGTTGGCGTTGACGGCGACCCAGGAGTAGTCGCGGCCGGGGAAGGTGGAGCCCTGGAAGGAGCCCTGCGCCTGCTGGTTGACGCCGCTGGTGGTCACCCCGGGGGTGCCGCAGTGACCGGCGCTGACGAATCCGTTCTGGGTGCCGCGCCTGACGGGGAAGCCGATGGAACAGCGTCCCGAGCCGTTCATGTAGTAGGCGTCGCCGCCGCGCAGGTCGGCATAGGTGCGGGGCTGTTCGGTGGAGCGCTCGACCCGCACCAGGTCGCGGGGGACACCTGCGGTGTCGAGGAGGCGGTCCGCGGCGGCGGTGCGGGTGGCGTTGACGACGAGGCGGTTGGTGCGCACGTCGACGTACCAGGAGGGCACGCCCTTCGGCGCCTTCTCCCGGGCCACCGCGTCCAGGGCCGCCTTGGCGGTTTCCAGGCGGTCCAGGCTGTGGGGGACGACCTCGGCCCGCGCACCCGCGGCGGTGATCTCGGCGACGGCGGCGCGGTCGGTGGTGGCGACGGTGAGGGCGGCGTTCGCGCCGCTCACCCGGGCCCCGGCGAAGTCGGCGCCGAGGGACTTCTCCAGCCCCTTGGCGACGGCGGCCGCACGGTACTCGTTGCCTATGCGGGCTCTCGCCTCGTCGGCGTCCAGGCCGAGGTCCCGCTGCATGGCCTCGATCAGACCGGGCGAGAGCCGTTCGGCTGCCGGTGCGGTGGTGGACTGCGGGTCGGCCGAGGCGACGCCGGCCAGGCCCGCGAGGCCGAGCGCGCCCACGGCCACGACGGCGGTGGCCGCGACGAGTGCGCGCCTGCGGAGCACGGTTCTCTCCACGTGACTCTCCTTGGGTTCAGGGGGTCGTTCAGGGGTGTCGAGCCCCGGGGGCAGGGGCTCGGAGCAGTGCGGAATTGCCGAAAACGTAGCCGCGCACCCCCGTGCCGCAGGAGATCCCGGCCGCCCCCTACCGCCGCGTTATGGGGCCCTCGGCCGACGAGGCGGAGAGCACCACGGAGCCACCCGCCTCGGCCGGCGCGGGGCCGTACCCGCCCGGCACGGGGCCGTACCTGCCCGGCCCGGGTACCTGCCCGCCCGGGTACCTGCCCGCCCGGGTACCTGTCCAGCGCGCGGCCGTACCCGCCCGGCGCGGGGCCGTACTGTCCAGCGCGGGTCCGGTGCGCCACCAGGCGCGGGGGCCGGGCCCGCTCCGCGTGAGGTGGTACCCGGTCGGGACCGCGGCCGTACCCCGCGGTGACCGCCCCAGCCCGCGCCCATCCAGGTCTGAGGTCCGCTATAGGCTCCGCCCATGGCGACGCACGAGCACGAGATCACCGAGCGGGTCGATCTCTGCCTGCCCGACGGCACCCTGGACCCGGCCGCGGTCGGCTGGTCCCGGACACCGCTGCACCGCGCCAATCTGCGCGGCTGGGGCCGGACCAAGCGGTGGGAGTACTGGTGCGTGACGACACCCACCCACCTGGTGGCCCTGACCGTCAGCGACCTCGACTTCCTCGCGCTGAACACGATCTATCTGCTCGAATTCGGGCCGGACGGGCGGGAGTTCGAGCGCACGTCGCTCATCCCGGCCGGCCTCGGTGTGCGGCTCCCGGACACGGTCGCCGGTACTCCCGGCACCGAGGACGTGGTGGTCGGCCCCGCCCGTCCGTCCGGCGGCAAGGTGCGTGTCGAGATCCGCGACGAGGCCTCCGGGACCCGGTTGCGTGCGCGCTGCCTGACACCGGGCCGGCTGCCGCTGGAGGCAGACCTCCTGGTCGCCCGGCCAACGGGGCACGAATCGCTGTCCGTCGTGGTGCCGTGGAGCGAGCGGCGCTTCCAGTACACCTCGAAGCACACCGCGCTCCCGGCCACCGGGCGGGTCAGGATCGATGCCGACATCCTGGAGTTCGGCGGTGACGAGGCGGCGTGGGCGGTTCTGGACCACGGGCGCGGCCGCTGGCCGCGCACGGTCGACTGGAACTGGGGCGCCGCGTCGGGCCGTACGGACGGGCACACGGTGGGCCTCCAGTTCGGCGGGCGCTGGACGGCCGGCACCGGCTCCACCGAGAACGGCCTCTGCGTGGACGGCCGCCTCACCAAGATCGGTGAGGAGCTGGACTGGCGCTGGTCCACCTCCGACCTGCTGGCCCCCTGGACCATCCGTACGCCCTCGTCCGACCAGGTGGACCTGACGTTCACGCCGTTCCACAACCGGTCCGCCCACACGGACGCCGGCCTGATCGCCAACCGCACCGACCAGTGCTTCGGCCACTACGACGGCCGCGTCCGCACCGATGACGGCACCGAGATCGCCGTCGAACACCTCCTGGGCTGGGCCGAGGACGTCCACATGCGCTGGTGACTCCCCCCGGTACACGGACCCGGGTAGGTTGCCCCCCATGCACATAGGCCCCCTCCTGGGCTCAGGACGCACCGCCGACGTGTACGCACTCGACGACTCCTGGGTCCTGCGCCGCTACCGCGACGAGGCCGACACCGCCGCCGAACTGGCCGTGATGTCGTACCTCTCGGCCCATGGGTTCCCGGTCCCCCGCATCGGGCCGCCGGGCGGCGTGGAGCCTCTTCCGACGGATCTGGTGATCGAGCGGCTGCCCGGTCCGACCCTGGCCGAGGCGCTGCTGGCCGGCACGGTCACCGAGGACCAGGGCGCCGTCGTACTGGCCCGGCTGCTGAGGGAGTTGCACGCGATCCCGCCGCGGATCTCCCAGGACCCGGCGGACCGCATCCTGCACCGCGACCTGCACCCGGAGAACGTCGTGCTGGCCCCGCAGGGTGCCGTGGTCATCGACTGGACGACCGCCGCGGAGGGGCCGCCCGCGCTGGACCGGGCCATGTCCTCGCTGATCCTGGCCCAGACCGCGCTCGACCCGGGGTTCGCCGCCGCCGAAGGCGTCCGGGACCTGCTCGCGGCCCTGCTCGCCCTGCTCTCCGAGGACGGCGGGGTCCCGCCCGGAGCCCTCGCCCGCGCCGCCGCCCTCCGCACGGCGGACCCCCGGCTGAGTGCGCGGGAGAAGGCACTGCTGGACGAGGCGGCCGCGCTGGTCACGGCCCTGGCTCCGCTCTGAGCCGATCCGGCGCTCAGCCGTTGAGCACGTACGCCACCGCCGCCACCGGGAAGGGGCCCACCAGCGCACCGATCAGGGCGAGCCGGCCCGCCGGTGGCATCCGGCGCAGGAAGGGTGCGGCGTACAGGCCGCTCAGCAGGACGGCGCACGCCACGACCGCGCCGGCCACCCCCAGCAGGAACGGCACCGGGGACTCCCCTGAGGCGGCACTCCAGACCGCCACCACCAGGACGAGGAAGCCCAGTACGGCGAGGGCGGCGAGCGTCACGGACCAGATCAGGGCCGCCAGCACCACGTGCCACGTCCTGGCACGCCGGGCGGGCGGGACGGCAGGCCGCACGGGCGAAGACGTGGGAAGGGCGGGGAACATGCGCGACTGCCTCTCAGCGCTGCGGAGTACGTCCCTCCACCCTGGGCTCCGGGCCCTCGCCGCACCATGGGTACGCGTACCCGGACGGGACCGGCCGGATACTCACCCGCACCGGCGAAGACGCCGCCCACCGGGCCCACCGGCTCCCGTGCGGTGCCCTACGGGCCCGCCACCACCGGCCGTCCGGACGGCAGGCCCCACTCACTCCAGGAGCCGTCGTACACCGACACGTCGCGGTATCCCGCCAGTTCGGCCCCGAGCGCCAGCACACACGCCGTCACCCCGGACCCGCAGCTGACCACCAGCCGGCGCCGACCCCCTGCCGCCTCCCCCAGGACGGCGCGTAGGTGGTCCGCCGGCACCATGTGCCCGTCCTCCTGCAGATCCCCGAACGGCAGGTTCGCCGCCCCGGGCATATGGCCGCCCCGCAGCCCCGTACGCGGCTCGGGCGCCGTACCGGCGAACCGCTCCCGGGTACGGGCGTCGAGAACCGCGGCCCGCGGGTCGGCCAGGGCCGCCTCGGCCTCGGCGGCCCCGACGAACAGCCCGTCACGCGGGCGCGCCGTGAAGTTCCCGGGCCGCCGGGCGTCGTCCCCCGGTGTCCGTCCCTCCCGCACCGGAAACCCCGCCGCCACCCAGGCGGGAAGGCCGCCGTCGAGGACCGCGGCGCGGTCGAAGCCCATGGCCCGCAGCATCCACCAGGCGCGGGCGCTGGAGTAGATCCCCGCGGTGTCGTACACGACCACGGTGTCCGTGTCGTCGACCCCCAGGGCACGCATCTCCTCGGTGAACCGCTCCGGACCGGGCATCGTGTGCGGCAGCGGTGAGTCGCCGTCGGACAGGGCCCCGTCGATGTCGAAGCGCCGCGCCCCGGGAATCCGCCACCCCGTCCCACGGTGCGCCCCGACCGAGGCGTCGAGGACCACCGTCCCCGCGCCCAGCCTGCCGGCGAGCCACCCGGCCCCGACAAGGGGGCCCGGCAGCCCTCCGTCCTCACCGGACGGTGCCGCCACCCGGGCCGCGTCGGCCGTCGCGGCGTCCCGGGCCGCTCCCACGTCCTCGGACATGCGCGTCTCCCCCAGCCGGCCGCCCGCCCGGCCGGACAGTCGGGGGTGCGGCGCGCCCCACGGTACGTCTCGGCCCGTCGACGAGCCCACCTCGCACCGGACGGTTGAACGGCCGCTTCGGGGTTAAGCCCGGTTTAAAGGCGCCTTAAGCGCTCCCACGGTATTGACGGGACGTCATATCACCGCAGGTCACAGCCGTTTACCTCCGGGCGCACCGGTTGGACGGGACGGGCGTTCTGCGTAGTGTCAGGCCTCGACGGCGACGGCCACCGCACGCCGAGAGCGCTCTCAGAGGCCGCTCTCCGCACGCCCGTCCGCGCCGTGCCCACCGGTTCGACGCCCTGCCCCTCCCCACGACTCCCCAGTCA
>NZ_KL585385.1:59208-66984 GCF_000721935.1 Streptomyces sp. NRRL WC-3549 | reverse complement strand
CCCCCCCCAGCCGCTTCCCCCACAGACAAGGTACGGATCCCATGGCTGCTCACCGCGCACACAGATGGTCACTAGGCGGACTGGTTCTCCTGGTCTCCGCCGCACTCGCCGCCGCCCTCCTCATCACCACGTCCGGCCCCGCCACCTCCCGGGCCAACGCCGCCACGGAGGCCCAGACATGGGCCGACGAGTTCGACGGCGCCGCGGGCAGCGCACCGGACGCGTCCAAGTGGACGCTGGAGACCGGCGGTTCGGGCAACGGCAACAACGAGTTGCAGTACTACACCGACAGCACCCAGAACGCCGCCCTGGACGGCAACGGCAATCTGGTGATCACCGCCCGCAAGAACACCGATCCGGGTCTCACGTGCTGGTACGGGGACTGCCAGTACACCTCGGCACGCCTGAACACCGCCCGTACCTTCACCCAGGCGTACGGGCGCTACGAAGCCCGTATCAAGGTGCCGCGCGGCCAGGGCGTCTGGCCGGCCTTCTGGATGCTCGGCGACGACCTCGGCAGCGCGGGCTGGCCGAACAGCGGCGAGATCGACATCATGGAGAACGTCGGCTACGAGCCGGGCACCGTCCACGGCACGGTCCACGGCCCCGGTTACTCGGGCGGTGGCGGCATCGGCGCCTCCTACACGCTTCCCGACGGCAGGTCCTTCGCCGACGACTTCCACACCTTCGCGGTCGACTGGAGCCCCCAGGCGATCACCTGGTCGGTGGACGGCCAGGCCTACCAGACGCGTACGCCCGCCGACGTGAACGGCAACAAGTGGGTCTTCGACCACCCCTTCTTCATCATCCTGAACCTCGCGGTCGGCGGTGACTGGCCCGGCAGCCCGGACGGGGCCACCTCCTTCCCCCAGACGATGACCGTCGACTACGTCCGGGTCTCCGCCTCCGACGACTCCGGCGGCAACGGCGGCAGCGGGGGCGACGACGGCAACGACGGCGGCAGCAGGACCGGTGCGATCCAGGGCATCGGCGGCATGTGCGTGGACGTCGCCGGTGCGTCGAGCGCCGACGGAACCCCGATCCAACTCCACGACTGCAACGGCGTGGACGCCCAGAGGTGGACGCTGGGAGGTGACGGCACCGTGCGCGCCCTCGGCAAGTGCCTGGACGTACGGGACGGCTCCACCGCGGACGGCGCCGCCGTGCAGCTGTACACCTGCAACGGCTCCGACGCCCAGAAGTGGACCCACACCTCGGCCCGCGACCTGACGAACACCGGCGCGGACAAGTGCCTGGACGCCACAGGCGGTTCCTCGGCCGACGGGACCCGGCTGCAGATCTGGACGTGCACCGGCGCCGCCAACCAGAAGTGGACCGTCGCCTGACCGCTCGCCCCCTCACCGCACCCGTACGGAAAGAGAACCCTCACATGTCTCCCCGCCACCAGCGCAACGTCTCCCGCCGCAGGCTGCTCACCTCACTCGCCGGTGCCGCCGTGGCCGTCCCCGCCGCCGCGCTCATCGCGCCCCACGCCCTGGCCACGATCGGCTCCGGCGACGAGGGGACGAAGGCCTCGGCCGGCGGCGCCCTCCCGCTGACGGTCGTCAACGACTCGGGCGCGTTCGCCGACTCCTCGGTGTACCTGTACATCGTCGGCAACCAGGACGGACGACAGGTCCGCCTCACCCCCGAGGGCACCCTCGCGCCGATATCGCTCTCGGACAACGGTGCCGACGGCTACACCGACTACGCCATCGCCCTGTCCGGCAGCGGCGAGACCTCGCTGACCCTGCCTTACATGTCCGGGCGCATCTACGTCGCGCTCGGCGACAAACTGAAGTTCAAGGCGGTGGCGGACGGCAACGGCGACGCGGCCCTCCAGTACCCCGCGGGCTGGGTGACCTCGGACCCGAACTACGACGTGCTGCACGACTGCGCCGAGTTCACGTACAACGCCGCCGGGATGTTCTGCAACACCACCATGGTCGACATGTTCAGCGTCCCCCTGAGCATCGGCCTGACCGGCGCCGAGAACCGGACCACCGGCACCCTGCGCGCACAGGGACGTGACCAGGTCTTCGCCGCTCTCCGGGAGATCCCCGAGTTCGCACCCCTGGTGGTGGACGACCTGCGCGTCATCGCACCCGGCCACGGGCTGGACGCGGGCATCTTCGCCACGGACTACTTCGACCCGTACATCGACGAGGTGTGGAGCACCTACACCGGCAGGGACCTCACGGTCACCACCAACGCGGGTACGTTCACCGGCCGGGTGCGCGGAGACCGGTTCGCCTTCGACGGCCCGGCGTCCGTCTCCTTCGCCAGGCCGACCACCCGGGACGTGCTGTTCTGCGACGGCAACCTCGCCGCACCCAACGACGGCACCACCGGCCCGGTCGCCGCCGTCCTGGGCGCCGGCTTCAACCGGTCCACGCTGATCAGCGACACCGCCCAGCCCACCACGGACCCGGCCGCCTTCTACCGGGCGTCGCCGATCACCAACCACTACTCGGCGGCCGTCCACGCGGCGACCCGGGACGGCAAGGCGTACGGCTTCGCCTTCGACGACGTGGCCGACTTCGCCTCGTACATCCAGGACACCGCTCCGACGGGCGCACGGCTGACGCTGACACCGTTCTGACCGGTTCCGAAGGCACGGCGAAGCCCCAGGTCCTTCATGACCTGGGGCTTCGCGGTGCGGACGGCGACGAGCAGATACGTACGACGACAAGCAAAAGCCCCAGGTCACGGCGAGTGAGTCCTGGGGCCTTCACAGAGCCGCCTTCGGGATTCGAACCCGAGACCTACGCATTACGAGTGCGTTGCTCTGGCCAACTGAGCTAAGGCGGCACACTCCGGTCACACCATGGTGCGACCAGCAGCGACGCCAAGTCTACACAGTTTCCGGGGGTGCTCCGAACCACCCGTCCCTGACGGCGTACCCGCTGGTCAGGAGCATTTCTTGCCGTCCTGGGGCGGGGTGCCGTCCAGCAGATACGTGTTGATCGCCGTGTCGACGCAGTCGCTGCCGCGGCCGTACGCCGTGTGTCCGTCCCCCTCGTAGGTGAGGAGACGGCCGGAGGAGAGCTGTCCGGCGAGCGACTTCGCCCACTTGTACGGGGTGGCCGGGTCGCGGGTGGTGCCGACCACGACGATGGGGGCGGCGCCCTCCGCCTCGGTGCGGTGGGGCGTGCCGGTGGGTTCGACGGGCCAGGAACCGCAGTTCAGGGCCGCCCAGGCGAATCCCTTGCCGAAGACGGGCGAGGCCTTCTCGAAGTCGGGCAGCGCCTTCTCGACCTCCTCCGGGCCGGTGAAGGCGGGGGCGAGGTCGAGGCAGTTCACGGCGGCGTTGGCGTACATGAGGTTCGCGTACGTGCCGTCCGGATCGCGCTCGTAGTAGCTGTCGGCCAGGGCGAGCAGACCGGCCCCCTCGCCCCGCTGGGCGCCGGCGAGTGCTTCACGGAGCTGCGGCCAGGCCGCCTCGTCGTACATCGCGGCGATCACGCCGGTCGTCGCCAGGGACTCGCCCAGTTTCCGGCTCTCCCCGGTCGCGATCGGCTTGGCGTCCAGGTCGGCGAAGAGCTTCTTCAGCGCGGTCGCCGCGTCGGCGGTGGACGTGGTGCCGAGGGGGCAGTCCTTCTCCTTGACGCAGTCGGCCGCGAACGACTGGAACGCCGTCTCGAACCCGGCGGTCTGGTCGCGGTTGATGTCGAGCGAGGGGAGCGAGGGGTCCATCGCCCCGTCGAGGACGAGCCGGCCCACGCGGCTCGGGAACAGGTCGGCGTACGTCGCACCGAGGAAGGTGCCGTACGAGGCGCCCACGTAGTGGAGCTTCTCGTCACCGAGCAGGGCACGCAGGACGTCCATGTCCCGGGCCGTCTCCACCGTGGAGACATGCGGAAGGATCTTGCCCGAGTGCTTCTGGCAGCCGGCCGCGAACGTGGCGAAGGCATCGTTCAGCTTCGCGGCCTCGGCGTCGTCGTCGGGGGTCTGGTCCACCTGGGTGTAGGCGTCCATCTCCTTGCCGGTGAGGCAGGTGACGGGTTCGCTGCGGGCCACCCCGCGGGGATCGACGGCCACCATGTCGTACCGGGCGCGGACCGGGGCCGGGTAGCCGATCGCCGCGTACCCCTGGAGGTAGCCGACGGCCGAGCCTCCGGGGCCGCCCGGGTTCACCAGGAGCGAGCCGATCCGCTTGCCCGGACCGGTGGCCTTCTTACGGGAGACGGCCAGGTCGATGTCACCGCCGTCGGGCTCGGCGTAGTCGAGCGGGGCCTTCATCGTGGCGCACTGGAAGCCCTCCGCCCCGCAGTCCCGCCATCGCAGCTTCTGCCCGTAGTACGGCTGGAGCTCTTCGGCGACGGCCGATCCCGTGGCCGACGCACGGGGCGCCGATCCGCCGCTGCTGCAGCCGGAGACGAGAAGACCGGCCGTGCCGAGCGCGGCGGCGAAGACGGTGAACAGGCGCCTGGTGTCCATCCCCGGAGCGTAGCCGCAGGGTGACGACTCAACCGATTCCCAGCTCTTACGGGTGAATTCGCGCGTCGCCCCGGCACAGGCCGCCCCGGCACGAACCGCCGCAGCCCGCGTCGTCAGCCGGCCCGCAGCGCCATGGTCATCGCCTCCACCGCCAGCAGCGGCGCGACGTTGCGGTCCAGGGCCTTGCGGCAGGCGATCACGGCCTCGATCCGCCGCAGGGTCCGCTCCGGGGTCGAGGACCCGGCGATCCGGTCGAGGGCGTCCTGCACGTCGGTGTTGGCCAAAGCGGTCCGGGAGCCGAGCTGGAGGGCCAGCACGTCGCGGTAGAAGCCGGTGAGCTCGGTGAGCGCGAGATCGAGGCTGTCGCGCTGTGTGCGTGTCCTGCGGCGCTTCTGCCTGTCCTCCAGCTCCTTCATCACACCGGCGGTGCCGCGCGGCATCCGCCCTCCCGCGACGGCGCCGAGCGCAGCCTTCAGCTCATCGGTCTCCTTGCCGTCCACTTCCTCCGCGGCCTGCTTGGCGTCGTCACCGGCCGTGTCGATCAGCTCCTGGGCCGCCTTGAGGCAGCCGCCGACGTCCTGGACGCGCAGGGGGAGCTTGAGCACAGCGGCACGCCGGGCACGGGCCCGCTCGTCCGTGGCGAGTCGGCGTGCCCTGCCGATGTGCCCCTGGGTGGCGCGGGCGGCGGAGGCCGCCCGGTCGGGGTCGACGCCGTCCCGCCTCACGAGCACCTCCGCGACGGCGTCGACCGGCGGTGTGGTCAGGGTGAGGTGCCGGCAGCGGGAACGGATCGTGGGCAGCACGTCTTCGAGCGACGGGGCGCAGAGCAGCCACACGGTGCGGGGCGCGGGCTCCTCCACCGCCTTCAGCAGGACGTTGCCCGCTCCCTCGGTGAGCCGGTCGGCGTCCTCCAGGACGATGACCTGCCACCGCCCGACAGCCGGCGAGAGCTGCGCGCGGCGGACCAGCTCGCGGGTCTCCTTCACCCCGATGGAGAGCAGCTCCGTACGGACCACCTCGACGTCCGCGTGGGTCCCGATCAGCGCCGTGTGGCAACCGTCGCAGAACCCGCAGCCCGGTACCCCGCCCAGCGCGCGGTCCGGGCTGGTGCACTGGAGCGCCGCGGCGAAGGCGCGCGCGGCAGTCGACCTGCCGGAACCGGGCGGGCCGGTGAACAGCCAGGCGTGGGTCATCCTCGACCCCGGGGGCACGGGCGCGCCGTCGGTATGGGCGGTGACCAGCGCATCGGCGTCCCGGGCGGCGGCGCCGAGCTGCTCCTGCACTCGGTCCTGTCCGACCAGGTCGTCCCATACGGTCATGGGTCACCGCCCTTCCGGTGGTGGGGTGTCGTGCCGGTGAAGCCGGGTTCCATTGTGCGGGAGGGGTCTGACAGCCGGGACCACACCGGTCCGGACGCGGGGTGTACGGGCGGGCCGCCACCCCGGCAGGCGTCTCGGTGGCGGACAGCACGGCGGGCCCGGCCCCCGGAGCGGCCGGAACCGCTCTCCCTGGGTGCCGGGCCCGCCGTAACACTCCGTCGGCTCTCCTGCCCCGCCGTGAACCGTCAGCGACGCGGCCCGCGGTCTCCACGCCCGCGGCGGTCCTGGTCCTCGTCGTCCTGGCCGCCGAGCAGCTCGTCGGCCAGCGTCGGCAGGTCGTCCAGCGGTGTCTCCTCGGCCCAGTCCGGACGGGGCCGGGAGCGACGGGACGCGCCACGCTCCTGGGGCGCCGCGCCCTCCCGGGAGCCTTCGCCGATCTGCGGCAGCTCACGCGTGCGCTCGTTCTCCCCCTCCTCGGGCCGGAGCGCCCCGCGCTCGTCCCGTACGGGCGGCAGGACGGTGGTCTCGTCCGCGTCCCGCACGGACGGCAGCACGGTCGTCTCCTCGGCGTCGGGGGCCGGGCGGTCCTGCGGCCGGGCCAGCGGTACCGGCTGCGTGATCTCGTTCGGGTTCACGACCGGGGTCGGGACCGTGAGCTCGTTGTCCGGCACCGAGGTGCCGGACGCGGCCGACGACGCGGACTCCTGCGCCGCGGCGGCGGCATCGGCCTCGGCCCTGCGCCGCGCCTCCTCGGCCCGGATCAGCGCCTCCTCCGCCTTGCGCTGCTTCTCCAGACGGAGCTCCTCCGCCTCCTTGCGGAGCCGGGCCTCCTCCGCGGCCTGCTTGCGCAGACGTTCCTGCTCGGCCTCGCGCGCCCGCTCCTCGGCCTCGATCCGGGCCCGCTCCTCCTCGGCACGGCGGCGGGCCTCCTCGGCACGCTGCCGGGCCTCCTCCGCCTGTCGTTCGGCCTCGCGCTGCCGCGCCTCTTCCTCCTCGCGGCGCCGGCGCTCCTCCTCCTCGGCGCGGAGCTTGGCGAGCTGCGCCTGCCGCTCGCGCTCCAGCCGCTCCTCCTCGGCCTTGCGGGCCGCCTCTTCCTCGGCCTTGCGGCGGGCCTCCTCCTCGGCCGCCTTGCGCGCCTCCTCCAAGGCCTTGATCTCGGCCTCGGAGAGCGCGCCGCGTCCACCACGAGGTAGCGCAACGGTGCGGCGGCCGCGAGGGTGAGGAAGCCGGCCCGCACCCGGTTGTGGAACTCGGGGGGTTCCGACTCCAGCCGGTCCGGGGCCTCGGTGAAGCGTTCCCGGGCGGTCGCCGGTGCGACGTCCAGAAGGACCGTCAGGTTCGGGACGAGCCCGCCGGTCGCCCATCGCGAGATCCGGGCGATCTCCGTCGGGGAGAGGTCGCGGCCCGCCCCCTGGTAGGCGACGGACGAGTCGATGTACCGGTCCGAGATGACGATCGCACCGCGTTCCAGCGCCGGGCGGACGACCGAGTCGACGTGCTCGGCGCGGTCGGCCGCGTACAGCAGGGCCTCGGCCCGGTTGGACAGCCCGGCCGAGGACACGTCGAGCAGGATCGAACGCAGCCGCTTGCCGATCGGGGTCGCTCCCGGCTCCCGCGTCACGACGACCTCGTGGCCCTTGGCGCGGATCCACTCGGCGAGAGCCTCGACCTGGGTGGACTTGCCGGCCCCGTCGCCGCCCTCCACGGCGAGGAAGAAGCCCGTCGCGGCGGGTGCCACGGCCGGGTCGCTGCCGCGCAGCGCGTCGCTCAGGTCCCTGCGGAGCGGTACCCCGGACCGGTCGTCGATCCGGGCGAGGACGATGACGGCCACGGGCAGCAGCAGTGCGCCGATGAGCATCAGCGTGAAGGCCGCGCCCCCGTGGGCGAAGACGAAGTCACCGGAGCCGAGGCCTGTCTCTTATGATGTGTATAAGAGACAGCACGGACGACGGCCTGCAGGTGCTCGGTGGTCCTGGCCTGCCGGGACGGCTCGGTCTCCTGGTCGAGGATCGCGTGC
>NZ_KL585385.1:58706-59006 GCF_000721935.1 Streptomyces sp. NRRL WC-3549 | reverse complement strand
GATGTGTATAAGAGACAGCGGGCGGCGACCCCCGCCGCGTAACCGGCGAGCAGCGCGAGGAGCACGCCGGTCGCCGTGTCCGGCACCAGGCCGAGGGCGAGGAGCGCGACGCCGGTGACGGCGATGGCGATGGCCAGCAGCCGGCGCCGTGACAGGGCGGGCAGCACCTTCTGCGCCGAGCGCATACCGAGTGCGGTGCCGCCGGTCAGGACGAGGATCAGCAGGGCGAAGGTGGCGGGCCCGCCGTCCAGGTCGGCGGCGTGCAGCACGACGACCGCGGCGGCCGCGGCAACGGCTCCG
>NZ_KL585385.1:53942-58504 GCF_000721935.1 Streptomyces sp. NRRL WC-3549 | reverse complement strand
GGCCGCGGCAACGGCTCCGGCGACCGCGGCACACGCGGCGACGACGAGCCGGATCGAACCGGTACGGCCCTTCTCGGGTCCCGAGGCGGTGCCCGGCCGGCGCAGCCCCTCCAGGGGCGAGCGGGGCCGGGGGGTGGTGGTGCCCGGGATCTCGAGGAAGTACAGGGCCGAGATCGAGGCCGAGAAGAGCCCGGCGGCGACGTACGAGCCGAGGGCCGCCTGGTGGAAGGAGAACCACTCGAACCCGGTGCCGAGCAGCTCGCCGATCAGCGAGGCGACGAGGAGGACGACCGCGGCGGCGGGGATCGCCAGGAAGTTCGTCCGGAGGGACAGCCGGCGCAGGGCGTCGAGGTGGTCGGGCAGCGGACGTACGGCGGCGCCCTCGATGGGCGGGGCGGGCAGCAGCGCCGGGGCGGCGCTCTCCTTGGCCACGGCCCACAGGCGTTCACCGGCGCCGGTCAGGAAGGCGGTGATGAGGATCATCATGAGCGCCTTGTCCGGCATCCAGTCGATCCACAACGGCGCGACGACCAGCAGCGCGAGCCGCAGACCGTCCGCTCCCACCATCAGCCAGCGGCGGTCCAGCGGCCCCCCGGGCGTCGTGAGCGACGTCAGTGGCCCGAGGAGTACGGCCCCGAAGAGCACGGTGGACAGGATCCGGGCACCGGACACGGCGGCGACGGCGAAGGCCGCCCCGCGGTATCCGGCGCCGAACGAGCCCTCCACGACCGCCGCTTGCAGCGACAGCAGCACAAGCACGAGAACGGCGAGTGCATCGCCGATGCTGCCGACGAGCTGGGCGCTCCACAACCGCCTGAGCGGGGGAACACGCAGAAGGGCTCGTACGGCGCGCTCGCGTGAGTCTGCGGCAAGTGTGTCGGAGGTGGGGCTCACGACCGGTGGCTGCTCGGCTCGCGTCATCCGCCCAGCTTATCGGCAGTGACACGGTGACCGGGGGGCGCACCCGAACATATGCCCGCCACGTGTGGACCGCGCCGCACGGGGTACCGGCGGGGCGCGTGAACCCCGCCGCGAACCGGTCCGGCCCGGACCGCCGGACGCCTCCTCGACGACGACAGTCCGCGGCGAGGACGGGACGCCGGAGAAGCGGACGGGCCGGACGCCGGGACCTCGCGGTCACCGACGCCCGGCCCGTTCTCGGCCTCAGTCCTCCGTGGACGCCGCCGCGGCCTTCTTGGCGGGCGCCTTCTTCGCCGTGGCCGCCTTCTTCGTGGCCGTCGTCTTCTTGGCCGCCGTCGTCTTCTTGGCGGCCGTCTTCTTCGCCGTGGCCGTCTTCTTGGCGGCGGCCTTCTTGGCGGGCGCCTTCTTCGCCGTCTTCTTCTTCGCGGGCCCCTTGGCACGCTTCTCGGCGAGCAGCTCGTACCCGCGCTCCGGCGTGATCTCCTCGACGCTGTCACCGGTCCGCAGCGTCGCGTTCGTCTCGCCGTCGGTGACGTACGCGCCGAAGCGGCCGTCCTTCACGACGACCGGCGCACCACTCACCGGGTCGGTGCCCAGCTCCTTCAGCGGCGGCTTGGCCGCGGCCCGGCCGCGCTGCTTGGGCTGCGCGTAGATGGCGAGGGCCTCGTCCAGCGTGATGTCGAAGAGCTGCTCCTCGGACGTCAGCGAGCGCGAGTCCGTACCCTTCTTGAGGTACGGGCCGTAGCGGCCGTTCTGCGCGGTGATCTCCACGCCCTCGGCGTCCTCACCGACGACACGCGGCAGCGACATCAGCTTGAGCGCGTCCGCCAGCGTCACCGTATCGAGCGACATGGACTTGAAGAGCGACGCGGTCCTGGGCTTCACCGCGTTCTTGCCGGTCTTCGGCGTGCCCTCGGGCAGCACCTCGGTGACGTACGGGCCGTACCGCCCGTCCTTGGCGACGATCTGGTTCCCGGTGACGGGGTCCGCGCCCAGCTCGAAGTCACCGCTCGGCTTGGCCAGCAGTTCCTCCGCGTACTCCGCGGAGAGCTCGTCGGGCGCCAGGTCCTCCGGCACGTCCGCGCGCTGGTGGCCCTCCTCGCCCTTCTCGCCCCGCTCGATGTACGGGCCGTACTTGCCGACCCGGAGCTTGATGCCGTTGCCGACGGGGAAGGAGGAGATCTCCCGGGCGTCGATCGCGCCGAGATCGGTGACGAGCTCCTTCAGGCCGCCGAGGTGGTCACCGTCGCCGTTGCCGGCGGCGGAGGCCGAGCCCACGCCGTCCGTGTCGTCGGCGGTACTGCCGAAGTAGAAGCGGCGGAGCCACGGCACGGACTGGGCCTCGCCCCGCGCGATGCGGTCGAGGTCGTCCTCCATGCGCGCGGTGAAGTCGTAGTCGACGAGCCGGCCGAAGTGCTTCTCCAACAGGTTGACCACGGCGAACGAGAGGAACGACGGCACCAGCGCCGTGCCCTTCTTGAACACGTACCCCCGGTCCAGGATCGTCCCGATGATCGACGCGTACGTCGACGGGCGGCCGATCTCGCGCTCTTCGAGCTCCTTGACCAGCGAGGCCTCGGTGTAGCGGGCAGGCGGCTTGGTGGCGTGCCCGTCGACCGTGACCTCGTCGGCGGTCAGCGCGTCACCCTCGGTGACCTGCGGCAGACGCCGCTCACGGTCGTCCAGCTCGGCGTTCGGGTCGTCGGCCCCTTCGACGTAGGCCTTCATGAAGCCGTGGAAGGTGATCGTCTTACCGGACGCGGAGAACTCGGCGTCCCGGCCGTCGCCGGCCCGGCCGGCGATCTTGACGGTGACGGAGTTGCCGGTCGCGTCCTTCATCTGGGAGGCGACGGTCCGCTTCCAGATCAGCTCGTACAGTCGGAACTGGTCGCCGGTGAGGCCCGTCTCCGCCGGGGTGCGGAAGCGGTCGCCGGAGGGGCGGATCGCCTCGTGCGCCTCCTGCGCGTTCTTGACCTTGCCGGCGTAGGTGCGGGGCTTGTCGGGCAGGTAGTTCGCCCCGTACAGCTGCGTGACCTGCGCCCGGGCCGCGGCGACCGCGGTGTCCGAGAGGGTCGTGGAGTCCGTACGCATGTAGGTGATGAAGCCGTTCTCGTACAGCTTCTGCGCGACCTGCATGGTGGCCTTGGCGCCGAAGCCGAGCTTGCGGCTCGCCTCCTGCTGGAGGGTCGTCGTGCGGAACGGGGCGTACGGCGAACGGCGGTACGGCTTCGACTCGACGGAGCGGACCGCGAAGGAGGAGTCGGCGAGCGCCGCGGCCAGGGCCCTGGCGCTCTCCTCGTCCAGGTGCAGCGTCTGGCCGGACGCGGACTTGAGCAGTCCGTCCGGCCCGAAGTCGCGCCCCTGGGCGATACGGCGGCCGTCCACGGCGCTGAGGCGTGCCGTGAACGTCGAGGGGTCGGAGGCGTCGCCGCCCCGGCCGGTGGCGAACGTGCCGGTCAGGTCCCAGTACTCGGCGGACCGGAAGGCGATGCGCTCGCGCTCCCGCTCGACGACGAGACGGGTGGCGACGGACTGGACACGGCCCGCGGAGAGCCGCGGCATGACCTTCTTCCACAGGACCGGCGAGACCTCGTAGCCGTAGAGACGGTCGAGGATACGGCGGGTCTCCTGGGCGTCGACCATGCGCTGGTTGAGCTCGCGCGGGTTGGCGACGGCCGCCCGGATCGCGTCCTTGGTGATCTCGTGGAAGACCATCCGGTGGACCGGGACCTTGGGCTTGAGCACTTCCTGCAGGTGCCACGCGATGGCTTCGCCCTCGCGGTCCTCATCGGTGGCGAGGAAGAGTTCGTCGGACTCGGCGAGCAGCTGCTTGAGCTTCCTGACCTGGGCCTTCTTGTCCGCGTTGACCACGTAGACAGGCTGGAAGTCGTGCTCGACGTCGACGCCGAGACGGCGGACCTCACCGGTGTACTCGTCGGGGACCTCGGCCGCGCCGTTCGGCAGGTCGCGGATGTGCCCGACGCTCGCCTCGACGACGTATCCGGGACCGAGGTAGCCCTTGATCGTCTTCGCCTTGGCAGGGGACTCGACGATGACGAGTCGGCGGCCGCCCTGTGCGGTCTCGCTGGTCGGGGACAACTTCGCTCTTCTCTCCGGTCGGCACTCGTGGGGCATCCGGGCAGCTTTGTGGCGCTGCCCGCGGTGCTGTCGCTGCGGAGTGTGACGGTACAACCCGCCCCCGTGTCAAACGGCAAAAGCCCGCAACGGCCACTCGAACGGTAACCCGACTTCCGGCATTCCTGCCGCCCGGACCGTCCGGTCCGCGCTTCGCGGCTCTGCGGCCCCGGGTTTCACAGGACCGGCCGAAGGCTCCGCGGAACGCACGTCCGTCCGGAGATCCGCCCTGGGCGGGAGGTGGTCAGACGCGGATGAGACACCACACGCCGACGGCCAGGAAGACGATGCCGAAGAATGTGGCGAGCGTGGTGGACGCGACGGGACTCACACCGTGTGCGACCGGCGCGCGCCGGATGGCACGCGCCCCCGTCCAGACGAGGAGCGCCGCCCCGAACAGTGCGAATGCCGTACCGGCGAAGCCCGCGGTGACGCTCTCCATGTCCGTACCCCTCAACCTCTTCGCGTCGGCTGCGGCCGATGCCGCCCGTGGCAGTGGGGAGGCT
>NZ_KL585385.1:49836-53747 GCF_000721935.1 Streptomyces sp. NRRL WC-3549 | reverse complement strand
ATGCCGCCCGTGGCAGTGGGGAGGCTGCCACCCGCGCACGACGCCGACGCGAACCGCGGGTGAACACCCGCCCCGCGACGCGCCCGCGACCCGCCCGGAACCCGTCGAACGGAATCCGTACAACCGCTGCCGACGCGGCGCCCGCCCCCGACGACTCCCTGTTCACAGAGGCGATGACAGACGCGGAGCGAGACCCGCCCGCGCCGGAGCGGAGGGCAGTCGTCAGTGCTCCGGCGCACCACCCGCGACGGGCTCGATGAAGCCCTCCTCGACCAGCAACCGGATCGCCCGGGGCGTACGGTCCCGCAGCAGCACCGGGTCCTCCGCCATCAACTGGGCGATGGCGTCCAGGATCCGGCCGGCGGGCAACGAGCCGTCGCACACCCCTGCGAATCCTGCGCCGACCGCGTCGACCTTGGTCGCCCTGCGCATCCCGCGGTGTTGACGCAGCACCACGTGCTCGGGGTCCTCGGCCCCGGGGAGACCGACCTGCTCCTGCACGACCTCTTCGGCCAGCGTGAAGTGCGCCGCGAGGAGCGCCGCGTCATCGTGCTCACGCAGGTAGTCCTGGCGCTCGAAGTGGGCTTCCACGGCGGGGCCGAGCGGCTGTTCCACCGAGTGCGGCCACTCCTCGGCGACGACCGAGGGATTCCCGGCGGCGGCAGCGGCGGACTTCCTGAGCGTGATCCAGCCGAAGCCGACGGACTTGGTACGCCGGGCCTCGAACTCGTCCAGCCACGCCTCGTAGCGCTCGGTGTACGCGGCCGGATCCATACGGTGGTCACCGCTGTCCCGCAGCCACAGTTCGGTGTACTGGGTGACGTCCTGCACCTCGCGCTGCACGATCCAGGCGTCACAGCCCGCAGGGACCCAGGAGCGCACCCGGTCCTGCCACTCCTCGCCCTCGACGTGCTGCCAGTTGGCCAGGAACTGCGCGTAGCCCCCTTCGTTCAGCCGGTCGCCCGCCTGCTGCACGAGAGTCCGGCACAGGTCGTCGCCCCCCATACCGCCGTCGCGATACGTGAGCCGGGCCCCCGGCGAGATGACGAAGGGCGGGTTGGAGACGATCAGGTCGTACGTCAGGCCGGCGACAGGTTCGAAGAGGGAGCCCTGCCGCAGGTCGGCGGGGACCGCACCGGAAAGGGCGAGGGTCAGCCGGGTGAAGTCCAGGGCCCGCGGGTTGACGTCCGTGGCGGTGACCTGCGTGGCGTGCTGTGCGGCGTGCAGGGCCTGGATGCCGGAGCCCGTCCCGAGGTCGAGCGCCGAGGCGACGGGCCTGCGCACAGTGATTCCGGCGAGCGTGGTGGACGCACCGCCGACACCGAGGACGACGCCTTCCTCGTGGGAACCGATACCGCCGGCCCCGCCGACCGCGCAGCCCAGGTCCGAGACGATGAACCAGTCCTGGCCCTCGGGGCCGCCGTAAGGGCGTACGTCGACGGCCGCCCGGACCCGATCGTCCTCCCGGACCAGCCAGCCGTCCTCCAGGCACTCCTCCAGCGGAAGCGCGGCGGCGGCGAGGGCCGCCGGGACGGAACGCTGAAGAAGGAACAACCGCACCAGCGTGTCGAGCGGCGAGTCCCCACGGGTGGCCCGGAGCGCGGGGACCGTCTCGCTGCGTGCGAGGGCGGCGTAGGCCGGTGCGCCGAGTCGTTCGAGAAGACCGTCGGCGGTGAAGTCGGCGGCGAGCAGGGCTTCGCGGAGCCGGGGGGAACGGGCGGATGCGGGAAGGCTGGTCGTACTCACCCGCCCATTGTGTCCGGTTCCTCTGACAACGGCTTCCCCGGCCAACGGCTTTCGCCGCGTCGGCCGGTCTCAGGGACGACCCGCTTCACGGACGGCTGGGAAACGGCGGCGGCCCGGCGCCCGCGAAGGGCGACCGGGCCGCCGAGGCCGGACGCGGGAGCCCACGCCCCGATCCGCGCGGACCCGGGCGGTGGCTGCCAAGGGCTCGAGGTCCGGTCAGCCGCCTGCACGCTCGGGCACAGCCGGCACACTCACGGGCTCGCCGGGCCGGCCGGCCCGCCGTGGGCGCGGCGAACCGTCACGCCTTCTCGGTCGCCGAGGCCGTGGGCGAGGCGGGCTTCGACTCCTCGTCCGCCGCGGGGCCCGACGGCGCGGGGGCGGGCCGGGCGGAAGCCGTCGGCTTCTGGCACCCCTTCTGCTTCGACATCGCGGAGCCGACCTTGCCGGACTGGAGCTTCTTCAGGGCCTGGTCACCGTTGGTGCTGATCTTGTTCAGCTCGTCCGCGATGCCCTTGAGGCCGTCGGCGAACTTGGCCTGGTCGCCCGTGTCGAGAGCATCGACCTTCGTCTTCAGGTTCGCGTACGCCGTGGACGAGGCGTTGAGCTCCTTCACGGCCTCCTTCTGCGTGGTCTCGCCGTCGTCGACGGGCGGCGGTCCCGCCGAGTCGACGGCGGCGCCCAGCGACTTGTAGGCCTGCGAGATCTGCTGGAAGGCTGCCGAGTCGGTCTTCTGGACGTCGGCGGGCTTGCTGTTGTCAGCCGTCTGCTCCTGGATCGCGGCGTTCGCGTCGGCGATCTTCTGCAGCTGCGGCTGCACCTGGTCGCAGACCTTCTTCGCCCAGTCGTTCACCTTGTCGTCGCTGTCGTCGCTGCAGCCCGACAGCGTCAGCACCAGTACCGCACCGCCGGACAGCGCGGCTGCAAGCTTCTTGTTCACCGGATTGGATCCCTTCCAAGGCTCTCGGCCCCGGAACTTACACGCCAAGTGGGCGACATTCAGGCGCCAGGCAACCGATGTACGTGCTTTTGCAGCCATTTGCACCAAGAGGAACAGGGGAGATACAACTCACCTGCGCACACCGGAGTCTGCACATCCGCACCGGCGCCAACGCCCCGTCAGCAGGTCGGCCCAGGTCTCCGACGTGCTGTCAGGATCCGCTGGTTACCGCCCCCTTGGGCCTCCCCGCCCTGCCGCGCCACCCGGGTGCGGCGACCCCTGGGTATCCCGGCCCGGGCGCTCAGACAGCGGTGTGCGACACCGATGCCCGGGCCCAGCCCGGCTACTCGTCCGGCAGACACAGGGCTCGGTGGGGCTCAGCGGCGCTGCGCGGACAGCGGCGTCGATGTACCGGGGCCGACCCGGCCATCCCGGGAACAGGACGGGCCGGCGTCGAACGCCGAAGGCGGGGTGGCCACCTCAGGCCTGGTGGGCACCTCCAGCACCGTGCCGCACCGGGCCACGACAAAAAAGGCCCTGCTCAGAGGGCCGGTCAAGCAATCCCATCGGTCAGACGTGCCCAGCGCGAGCACAGCGGTCATGGGCACGGCGATGAGGGCCGTGCGGGAGGGCGCCGGTCAGGGGGCGGCCACCACGGGCGTCGCCGGCCAGCTCATACGGATCACTCCGCCGTCCGGGACCGACCGCACCTCCACGTCATCGACCAGGCCACTGATCACCGCGAGACCCATCTCGTCCTCGCTGTCGGCGTCCGTCTCGGAGCCGGGGCCCCCGACTGCGCCGCCGCGCCCAGACAGCGGGGTACCGCTCCCGGGCCCGGGAACCGCGTCACCCACTTCGATGGAGAACGCCTTCTCCTCCTCGATCAGCACCACGGTGACCGGGGCGGTGATGTCATGGCTGCGGTGCAGCCCCACGGCGCGGCTGCACGCCTCTCCCACGGCGAGCCTGACCTCGTCGAGCACCGTCTCGTCGACACCGGCCCGGCGTGCCACGGCAGCCGCCACCAAGCGAGCCGTCCTGACGTGTTCGGGCTGAGCGCTGAAGCGGAGTTCGACGGTTGGCATGCCATCCCCCTGGAACGTATGGGCGTGCGTCTGAGAGCCCGGGCATGGCGCCCGGGGCCCTGCTCCCCATTCTTCTCCGGGAACCGACGAAGCCGGCAGCCGACCGAAGTCGACCGCCTGCCCGTGACGGCAGGCCTACC
>NZ_KL585385.1:32746-49654 GCF_000721935.1 Streptomyces sp. NRRL WC-3549 | reverse complement strand
TCGACCGCCTGCCCGTGACGGCAGGCCTACCCGCCGTCTGCCGGCCCGAACGCTGCCTGCCGGCCGGCGAACCGGCCGACCCGATCCGACGGATCAGTCGGTGGCCGCGACAGCCTCGTCGACCGTGGTGTGGATGGGGAACACCTTGGTCAGGCCCGTGATCCGGAAGATCTTGAGAATGCGCTCCTGGTTGCACACCAGGCGCAGCGAGCCCTCATGGGCCCGGACACGCTTCAGGCCGCCCACAAGCACGCCGAGTCCGGTGGAGTCGAGGAAGTCGACACCCTCCATGTCGACAACCAGGTGGTAGCTGCCGTCATTCACCAACTCGACCAACTGCTCGCGCAGCTTGGGCGCGGTATACACATCAATCTCGCCACCGACCTCGACGACCGTACGGTCGCCACCAGGCCCGGACACATTGCGAGTCGACAGAGACAGGTCCACGGATCCTCCAGCACCTTGCTATCGAGCGGTCGCCCCTCGGTCTCCCCGACGGAGGCCAGGGGACGGATCGCCAGCCGCGATGGCATTCAATCACTTACCAGCAGCCATGCACGACGCCTTGGGACCATTGTCCGTCATGCCAGTGACACACTCGGTGCCGATGGCCAAGAATCACCGCCCCAGTCAACCACCCGAGAACGGCAGCTCGCGCCCGTCTCCCGCAGTGGTCCTCGACCGGCTTGCCGCAGGGGCGAGCCGGGCAGCGCGCATCACTCATACGGAGCACCTGCCCCCGCGTGGGGGAACCCATGCCACCTGGCCCGACCGCATCCGGCCAGAAGTGGTCGCTGCAATTGGCCAGGCCGGAATCGACCATCCGTGGACCCACCAGGCCACCGCGGCCGCACACGCGCTGGACGGCGAGTCCGTCGTCATCGCCACGGGAACGGCGTCCGGGAAGTCCCTCGCCTACCTGGCCCCGGTCCTGAGCGCCCTCCTCGATGGCTCGCAGGCCCCGAACGGCCGAGGGGCGACCGCCCTGTATCTGGCTCCCACCAAGGCGCTCGCCGCGGACCAGCGACGCGCGGTCAGGACGCTCGCCGAACCGCTCGGCACCGCCGTCCGGCCCGCGGTCTACGACGGGGACACGCCGGTCGAGGAACGCGAATGGGTGCGTCAGTACGCCAATTACGTCCTCACCAACCCCGACATGCTGCACCGGGGCATCCTCCCCTCCCACCCTCGCTGGGCCTCCTTCCTGCGCGCCCTGCGCTTCGTCGTCATCGACGAGTGCCACACCTACCGGGGCGTCTTCGGCTCCCACGTCGCCCAGGTGCTGCGCCGTCTGCGCCGTCTGTGCGCGCGCTACGGTTCCGATCCGGTCTTCCTCCTCGCCTCCGCCACCGCGGCGCAGCCCTCCGTCGCGGCCGGGCACCTCACCGGCCTGCCCGTCAGGGAGGTCGCCGACGACGCCTCACCCCGTGGCGAAATGGTCTTCGCTCTCTGGGAGCCGCCGCTGACCGAACTGCACGGCGAGAGGGGCGCCCCCGTACGCCGTACCGCCACGGCGGAGACCGCCGATCTCCTGACCGACCTGACCCTTCAGGGCATCCGTTCGGTGGCCTTCGTACGCTCCAGACGCGGCGCGGAGCTCGTCTCGGTCATCGCGAAGGAGCGGCTGGCGGAAGTGGACCGGTCCCTCCCCGGCCGGGTCGCCGCCTACCGTGGTGGCTACCTGCCCGAGGAGCGCCGGGCCCTGGAACGGGCCCTGCACTCGGGAGAGCTCCTCGGTCTGGCAGCCACGACGGCTCTGGAGCTGGGTATCGACGTCTCGGGCCTGGACGCCGTCGTCATCGCCGGTTATCCGGGGACCAGGGCGTCCCTGTGGCAGCAGGCGGGACGTGCGGGGCGCTCCGGGCAGGGCTCACTCGCCGTCCTGGTCGCCCGGGACGACCCGCTGGACACCTTCCTCGTCCACCACCCAGAAGCCCTCTTCCAGCAGCCGGTGGAGGCGACGGTCCTCGACCCCGACAACCCGTACGTCCTCGCCCCGCACCTGTGCGCGGCAGCCGCCGAGCTCCCGCTCACCGAAGCCGATATCGCCCTTTTCGGTCCCGCCGTACCCGAGCTGCTTCCGCAGTTGGAGGACGCGAAGCTGCTGCGCAGGCGGACGACGGGCTGGCACTGGACCCGGCGCGAGCGGGCCGCCGATCTCACCGACATCCGCGGTGGTGGCGGGCGCCCCGTCCAGATCGTCGAGGAGGGCACCGGCCGGCTGCTCGGTACGGTCGACGAGTCCGCCGCGCACACCGCCGTGCACGAGGGCGCCGTCCATCTCCACCAAGGGCGCACGTACCTGGTCCGAAGGCTGGACCTGCGCGACTCGGTGGCTCTGGTCGAAGAAGCCGTCCCGCCCTACTCGACCACCGCACGTGACACGACCGCCATCGCCGTTCTGGAGACCGACACCGAGATTCCCTGGGGTGACGGCCGGCTCTGCTTCGGTTCCGTGAAAGTCACCAACCAGGTCGTCTCCTTCCTGCGCCGCAGAGTGATCACCGGCGAGGTTCTGGGCGAGACCAAGCTCGATCTGCCGCCCCGGACCCTGCGCACCCGTGCCGTGTGGTGGACGGTCACCGAGGACCAGCTCGACGCCGCCCGGATCGGGCCCGAGATCCTCGGAGGCGCTCTGCACGCCGCCGAACACGCCTCCATCGGGATGCTCCCCCTGTTCGCCACCTGCGACCGCTGGGACATCGGTGGTGTCTCCGTACCGCTCCACCCGGACACCTTGCTGCCGACGGTCTTCGTCTACGACGGCCACCCCGGCGGTGCGGGATTCGCGGAGCGGGCCTTCCGCACGGCCCGTGCCTGGCTGACGGCAACCCGGCAGGCCATCGCGTCCTGCGAGTGCGAGGCCGGCTGTCCTTCCTGCATCCAGTCCCCCAAGTGCGGCAACGGAAACGAGCCGCTGCACAAACGAGGCGCCGTGCGCCTTCTGTCCGAGCTCCTCAGGACGGCCCCGCCCGACCCCGGGGAAGACGCGCCGCGGGAGGGTACCGGGGACAGCCCGCCGCCGGGCGCCTCGACACCGTGAACGCGCCTCGACACCGTGAACCGCCGCCGGCCCTCACCCGCACTCGCCGGCCGGCCAGCGGCCACCCGCAACCGCCCGCGTCAACAACCTGACGGGGCCGATGCAGCCACCCCCGCACGCGTCACCCGGCTCCCGGCTCCCAGCTCCCAGCTCCCGGCTCCCGGCTCCCGGGGTGATGGTCACTCCGGCTACGGCACCTCCACCGGCGGCTCGGACCTCCCTCCGGTATCGGCGACCGTCGACGGCACGGACATGGCAGACGTCTCGGCTGGTGGGGCCGCCGGAGGTCCGGCCCTCGACCTGGCCTCCGGCGCGTACGGCCCGAAGCGGGCACGTGCGGTCACATCCGCGATGTCGCCCTGAAGCCGGCACCGCACCAGCTCCGCGCCCTGGGCGCCGGCCACCTCCCTCGCCGCCCCGCACGCCTCGGTCGCTCCCAGCAGCGCCCGGTCGGCCGCCGCGAGGGCCGCGAGATCCGCCGCCGCGCCCGCCTCGTGCCGGGCCGCCACGGCTTGGCCCAAGGCGAGGACCACCGCGAAGACAGCGCACAGCGTCGCCGTCGTCACGGCCACCCACACGGTCGCCAGCCCTTGGTCCCCCACACCGGTCCGGGTCCGCCTCGGCCTGCCCGTCACGCGTGCGCCCCCAAGTCAGCCCCCACGGTGTCTTCGGCCAGAGCAACCGCCTCGGCACTCAACGTCAGGGCGAGCCCGCCCGGGCCCGGCGCCGGGGACCGCACCCGGACCCGCCACAGCTCCCCGGTCCGCTCCACCGCGATCCGGGCTCCGCCCGGTGCCGCCTCCCGCGCCACCGCCAGCACAGCGGCCTCCGGTTCCGAACGCGCCGCCGCCCGTGCCCCGGCCCTCGCGGCGTCCACGCAACGGATCTGGTCGGACGCGGCGACCAGGGCCCAGACAAGCGCCAGGACGAACGCGACCAGCACCGGAACGGCCATCGCGGCCTCTGCCGTCACCGCGCCCCGCTCGGCGGCCCGGAAACGGACGCCCACACGCGTCCACGTCACCCGCCGCTCACGGCCCTCCCGCACCGCCTCAGAACTGCGCATCAAGGGCGTCCTTGATCAGCGACTGCAACGCGGACAGTACGGCCCCGCTGGTCACCACCTTGTAGAGCACCGCGGCGAACGCACATGCCGCGATGGTCCCCACCGCGTATTCGGATGTCGTCATTCCCTGGTCCCGTCGGCCAGGTCCCATGAGCCGGCCGATCCTGTCCTGCCAGATGCGCCGGACCGGGCTCAGCACCCGTGTCATGACGTTCTTCTCCATCTCGACCTCGTCGTCTCGTCTCGTCGCCCGGTATCGAATCGCCGTCCCGAGCACTTGTCTTTCGGCCTCCGGGCCTCCCGGTTCGGTCCTCCCGTGCCGAACCCGCCTCCGTCAGTTGCGCTGCAACAGGCCGCCCGCCAGACCGATCACCACCGGCGCCACGCCCACGGCCAGGAAGGCGGGCAGGAAACACAGCCCCACCGGCGCGGTGATCAGCACGCCCGCACGCTGGGCCCGTGCCACTGCCGCGCTCGCCCGCTCGGCACGTATCTCGTCCGCCAACCGGGACACCGAGTCCGCTGCCGGAGCCCCTGTCGCACCGGCCCGTTCCAGGCATCGGGCGAGTCGTGCGGCACCGGGTATCTCACCGAAGCGCCCCCACGCCTCGGACGGGTCCCCGCCGAGCCGGATCTCGGCGGCTGTGCGGCCGAGACGGTCCCCCACCGGACCGCCCATGGACTCCCCGACCGCCTCCGCCGCATCCCGTGGTCCGGCCCCCGACGACAGGCAGGCGGCCAAGAGGTCGGCGACCAGGGGCAACTGCGCGGCGACCGCCGCGGCCTCTGCCTTTTCCCGCGCGGCGGCCCTGCGCGTCCCTGCGGAGCTCTGCCACCGCCAGAGGCCGTACGCCGCCACGCACCCCACTCCGCATCCGGCCGGCCCACCGACCAGGAACCAGCCGGCCGCCCAGGCCCCGAGCAGGGCCGTGCACCGCCGCACACCGTCCCGGCCCCCAGTCCGCCACGACGGCCGCCGGTGTTCCGGTGAGGGCCCGCACACGGCGGCCGGCAACAGCCGGGCGCCCCGGCGACGTGTCAACCGCTCCCGACGGATCGCCGCCAGCAGGATGACGCCCAGGCACACGGCGATGCCCGAGAGCGCGCCGACGACCACCGGCCGGCACACCATGTCCGGCATCCGGATCACGCCCTCTCCCCCGCTCGCACGATCCGGGTGGCCCAGAACAGCCCGGCCGCCTCCAGCAAGGAACCTGCCGCCAAACAGGCGAAGCCGCCTGGCGTGTGCAGCAGAACCCGCAGCGGGTCGGCTCCCAGCGCCACGCCCAGCCCCAGACCGACCATCGGCAGCAGCGCCAGCACCACCACGGTGGACCAGGCTCCGGCCAGCTGTGCCCGCAACTCCTCCCGGCTGCGGCGCTCGGCCCGTAGCGCCTGCTCGATACGGGCCAGGCCGGTAGCGAGACCGGCTCCACCGTCCACCGCCACCCGCCAGCAGGCCGCCATCCCGGCGAGCCCTTCGAAGCCCGGCACCGCGGACACCTTCCGGAGGGCCTCCGGCACATCACCGCCGAATCGGGCAGCCGCCAGAACCGCTGCTTCGGCACCTCCCAGAGCGCCCTCGCCGCGTCCCGCGACGAGCAGCGCACGCCCGGGCTCCCGCCCGGCCCGCAGCTCCCCCACGACGGCACCGCAGAGCGCTGTCACAGCGTCGGCAGCACGTTCACGGTCGCGTGCCCTGGCACGGCGAGCGATCAATCGCCGTACCAGGGGAACCGCCACGCCTCCGGCGAGCAGGGGAAGCACCGACCCGCCCATCACCGCGAGCAGCACCGCCGCGGGAACACAGAGCCACTCACGGTGCGCGTCGAGACGAGCCAGGGCATCGGCCCGTCCCCTGGCCTGGATCTGCCCGCCGTCCCGGCGCGACACGAACATCGCCCGCGCCCGCTTCAGCCCGTGGTCCTTGGCGACAGCCAACCCACCCGAGACGCCCGCGCCGACCGCCATCACCAGGAGCGGCATGTGGGCCGGCGCCCCGGCCCCCACGGCTGTCACTCCGCCGGCGGTCATACCGGTGCACCGATCAGCGATTCCAGCCGCTCCCAGCCCCGTTCCGGCGCGAAGCCCTTGACGCCCCAGCTCAGCGCGGGCACGGTAACCACGAGTCCCGCGTCGTCCCGCCCGATCACATGGACTTCCGCGAGCCGCCGCTGTCCGCCCCGGTCCCGGACCAGATGGACCACCACCGACAGAGCCGCCGCCAACTGGCTGTGCAGTGCGGCACGGTCGAGGCCTGCGGCCGTACCCAGTGCCTCGAGACGGGCGGGTACATGCTCGGCGGCATTGGCGTGCACCGTGCAGCACCCGCCCGCGTGACCTTCCTGACCATCCACACGGTTGGGAAGCACTTCCGCGCTAGGGCCCACATGTCTCAACCAACCGTCGTGATCTATGACCGACTGTCCCGACTGTTCGCCGAAGAGGCGCCCGACCACCGGATTACCGCTTGCCGCCGGTACGCCGAATCCCGTGGGTGGCACGTCGTCCACATCGCCACAGACACGAACGTCAGCGGTGCGAGCAGGCTGGAAGACCGCGAAGGGATGCGTGAAGTTCTCTCGTGGATGCCGCGCGCTGACTTCGTCCTTGCAACGCGTCTCGACCGGTTCGCCCGGAGCGTTCTTGAGTTCCAACGTCTCTTGGATGCGGCAAAGGCTTCCGACGCGACCGTCGTAACCGCTGACGGAGTCGTGTCACCGGAAAACTCGTCAATCATCATCAACGTGCTGTCGGCATTCGCTCAGTACGAACGAGAATTGATCACCACACGAATCACGGACAGCAAGAAGTACTTCAAGGCACGCGGCAACCACCTGGGGGGACTCCCCCCGTACGGCTACAGCGTCAGCGGACCAGTCAACAACAAACGCTGGATTATTGACGAGACTGCCGCCGCTGTCCTCCGCGAAGCTGCCGACAAGCTCACCAATCACGGCGCGTCCCTGAGCGGCCTTGCCCGTGAACTCAATGAACGCGGCGTTCTTCCCCCGGCGGATCACGCGCGTCAGCGGGACGGGCGGAAGCTTCGGGGCGGCAAGTGGTACACGACAACGCTGCGAGACGTCCTATACACGCCTGCCGTACGCGGGTGGCTCGTTCAAGCAACACCGGGCAGCAAGCGCGGCGCCCTCACCAATCAGCCAGTGCTAGACGCTGAGGGAATGCCAGTGTCAGCCGGTCCGGAAATCCTCAGCGCTGAAATCTGGTCATCCGTGCGCGCTGTCATCGACGGCAAATCAAAGGGGCGCGGCGCTGAGCGCACCGGTAAGGCGCTACTCCTGCACATCGCACTGTGCTCGGAATGCGAAGGCCCAATGTACAGGCAGCGTCGAGAAGTGCGGGGGCAAGACTTTTCCACATACGTTTGCCGGAATGGTGTTGGCAAGTACGGCACCCACAAGCCAAACGTCATCACAGCCCACCACCTGGACGCGCTCGTGACCGCCGATTACCTCAAGCGGTTCGGACGATTCGCGCTCAAGCGTTGGGTAAATCCTGACGGGAGCGCGGTACTCCAGCTCTCCGAAGTGACCACACAAATTGAACGACTGGCCGGGAACCTCGGACAACTCGACCCGAACGGCACAGCAGCGCGCATAGTCATCTCTCAGCTAACCGCACTGGAAAAGCGGCAAGCCGAATTGCGCACGGAAGCCGAACACACTGAAGGCCGCTGGGTTGATGCCGGGGGCACAGTGGCGGAGGAATGGAACCGACGCGATAACGAAGGACGTAGAGCACTGCTCAAGGATCTAGGCGCGTACGTGGTAATCCGACCGGCAACCCCCGGATCACCTAGGCGGTTCGATCCGTCGCGGGTATCCGTCGAATTTGAGGGTCCCGCATGGTTCCGGGACGATCCTGCGGCCGGTGAGCTTGCCGCTATCGCTGCCGCTGAAGCGGACAGCCGGGGGGTAGCCGCGTGACGACCGAAGCACAGTTCCGGGCCGACGAGATGCGCCACTTGCAGCGCAAGTCAAAGGCCCTGTGGCGGCGCGTACGGGCCGGAGAGGACACGGCCCTACTCCGTGGCCGGATAGACCGGCTTGAGGCGCTACAAGCGGCACTCATGGGCTTCCCTGAGTTCCTGGCGGAGTAAGGCGCTCAGCGCCGACCAGAGCGGCCCCGGTGGGAGTGATCCCGCTGGGGCCGCTTTCCTGTGTCCGGAAGCCGCCTGACGGCGCATGTAGTGCCTAGAGGGGCCCCGGTGAGGCAATGGACCGCCGGGGCTCTCTCAGGCCCTTAGGGACGCTCTGAGGGGAGCGAATCAGCGGAGAGGGGAGAGCGTCACTCGCCTAACCTCCAACACCCCGTCTGACCTGCAATGTTCCTCTAAGAAGGTGACGTTAATACATTTAGGGTTCCACCCACAAATCAAAAAATACATATAGGGCTTCAAAGGGGAAAGCCTCAGAGCACCACGATTAGAGGAACACACCTCGGTTGTCGGGAGTCCCTGGAATCCCTTCCACGCTAGTTATGAGTGGACGTTCCCTTAGTGGGGAGTCCGCTAGACCGAGAATCGACGGACGACAAGGACAAGACCCCATGCCCCAGCTTCGGTTTAACCGGCACTCCGTGACTTGCGTCGTTTGCGGGAAGTACCTCACCGGCCGTCAAGAGCGCTACTGCTCTCAGCGCTGCCACGTAGCCGCTAGCCGAAACAAGAAGTGGGAGCGTGAGCGGGTAGCACTCGGAATCCCTCAGTTTTCGACATGCGGGCTGTGCGGGGCGAAGATTTTCATGACTTCGCGCACCAAGAGCGTCTGTGACTATGACGACCGCAACGGCGAAGAGTGTACGGAAGTTCAGGAAGCAGCCCGGAGAGCGGCGGCAGACGAAATCGACCTTGCGCAGGAAGTGCGGGACTGCACTTCGTGTGAGCACTGCGGAGAGCTTATTTACCCGGGGGATGACCAGGGGTACAAGCGTGGTCGCCCCCCTCGGTTTTGCTCTCCTCGTTGCAAGACCGCCTTTTACCGCGCTGCCCGTGCTGCCGATCTTGCCACTCGCGCCTCAAAGTAACGCTTGCGTAACACAATCAATTAGGGCTACCGATTAGCGGCGCATTCGCCTCCGCAGGGAATCTCATGCGCTCTAGTACAAGTAGAGGGGTGCACCCCCGAAGGGTTGAGCTTCCTTCAAGGCTCCTTTTCGGGGCCCCCTCACTTGTGCGTAATGGCAGCCACGCACCCACAATCTTGCCCGGTATGGGATGACCTAGGCTGCCACCTAGAGGTCATCCTGTACCGGGCATTTCTGCGTTCTGGAGCAGAATAAGCATGATGACGCAAGGAATTCCCCACCCGAAGACTTCCCTTCGTGCCGCCACGGCATACCGCCTGGCACACGGCAAGGTGAAGCGCATACGCGGACTCGCAAAGTATTACGCGTGCGTGTGGTGCGGTGGTACTGCCGCTGAGTGGGCGTACATGTGGAGTGACCCGGACGAGAATATGTACGGTGCTTTCACGTGGTCAGATGACCCTTACTGCTATCAGCCCATGTGCGTCAATGACCATCGTGGCATGGATGCCGCGTACCGGCGCGCCCCGAGTGAATTCCTCGCTACCTGTGACGCTCTTAGTCGAAAGGCACGCGCCCGGTTCACCGCAGATGAGCTTATCCGGCAGGCGGTGCACCGTGAGCACCAAAACACGCTTGCCCGTATCGCACGGGAAAGATACGGAAGCTACCACAAGCCTAGGCCAGTGATTGCGTAGCGCTTTGCTGCGATCCCTCAGAAAGGAACCAAAGAACATGGCTTCCCCAACTCCCGCCGATATGCCTAGCGTCCGCCCCGATGCTCCGGGTCGCCGAATGAACGCTTTGCTTAGCCGCATCTTTGATGAACTTGACGCCGACGACCTCACCTTTGAAGAGAGCGGACGGACAGTGATTAACCCGCTGCTAACAGTTCTCCCCCACCTTTTCGACGCCGTGTCTCGTGGCCGGTCTGTCGGTATTCAGCGCGAGATCTTGGCGGTGTGCCGTGACCGCTGAGTTCACTCCTGAGCAGTGGGATGCATTCTGTGCATTCCTGCGGGCGCGCACTGTAGACCGGGCGGAATACAGATCGTCGAGCTACATACTTACCGCCGCAGCCAACACGTGGGTACAGGCCAACGGATATCCGGATGTCGCCATGCCCATGTCTACGGTCGTTGCAATGATTCAGCGAGCGGGCTACGGCATCCAAAAAGGCAAGACGCCTACTAAGAAACGGCGACTGTTCGCAATGGGAATTGGGGTAATCCCCGAGTCAAAGGGGGCGCGCAATGCCTGAGAAGCTAACCCAAGAACAAGCCGCAGATCTTGTGAGGGCTTCCGCGAAGGCGGGGCGCACTCCCCCGGTTCATCTGCTTGAAGCCGCATTCGGGCAGACAGTAGGCAGCGAGATTGCCGCCATGCTCAAGCGCAGGGAGGCGGAAGCGGGCCGGGCGATAGCTAACGGGGTCCTGCGTCGGCAGGGGGTCACGCAGCATCGGACGGACGCGCCGACAGAAGTTGACGTTTCCGCTGTAATCCGCGAAATGGCCCCCGGATTCGGTAATTCCGAGAAATCCAGCATCCCCCAGCCGGCCTCGAAATCCCGGAATTTGAAGAATGGCGTCAGTGGGTACTCAAAGCCCACGCCAAATGACGCCGATGTTCAGGTACTCGTGGACCGGATTACCAGTAACCGCCGGACGCACAAACCTAATCCCAAGCCGAGCTCGAACGTCACGGGTCAGGCACAGAATTTCTGAATCACGAGGGAATACAAAAATGACTGAACTACGGAGCACCGTCCGCCGAAACTCTCTGCTCAACGAAGCGGACAAGGACGCAGCGAAGGATGCCCTAGACCGAAACGGAATCCCCGCTGTCTTCCGGTCCATCAACGACGGGGCTACCTTTGCCAACGAGGGGTTCGGAAAGCCCCTCAAGCGCCCGTACGGGCTCCCGCTCGCACACGCGCCGAAGGTTGCCCGGGACGCCTTCGCGACGCATGAGAGGGCCATGCACGCGGTGTTCGCGGCCGACGAGGAAGCCGAACGGCTGTACGACGAGTACCGGGCGATTCCTGCCGACGCTCAGCGGGCCGTTACCGCTGCCGTTTCAGCCAGTGGCAAGGTTCCGTCAATTTCATCGCTGATTGATTCCAAGGAATCGGAGCTAGCCCCGAAGGTGCGCGACGCTATCGCGCTGCGAGACGCGCTCAAGGTCGAGTCAACTACGGCTGCCCGTAAGGCTGTTGCACTCATGAGGAAGCACCGGGATGAGTGGCGAGACAACGCCGCTACGTACGTCGTCACCGAGATTCCGAAGGTTCGGGCGGACCTGAAAAAGGCGATTGACGTAATGCGGGGGGCCCTCAACAAGGCTGTCACGCTGGACGGAATTTCGCGGTCCTGTGAACAGGTGGACGCCGTTTGGTTGGACGAGCGAGCCCGAAAGACCATCACCCGAATTTCCCCGTATCAGGTCAGCAACCCTGACTACGACCGGGCAAGCCCGGACGTTTTCAAGGCGGATTACGACGCGCGGCGATCGCGCCGAGAGAACGTGTTCAATGGGGACACAGCTTCGCAAGCCACGGCGAGTGAAGTAATTTCCGCTGCTGAATCCAAGCTGCGTCAGCTTTCCTCGTACTCGAACGGGGGCACATTCCCCGATTCGCTTGCCGCCCCTCTCAAGTCACACAAGCCGGTACAGGTCCCCCCGGACGCCGTTTACCCGGATGGCGACACCGGGCCAAAGGTGTACCTGTAGCGAAGGCGCCTACTCAAGTAGTAGGGGCCTCCACTTGAGTAGGCGGGGTGGACTGCCGATACCCTCGGCGCCCCCCTGCCGCCCCCGTGCGGTTGTGCTGACAGAACGTCGTCCGACCCTCGTTCCTTTCGCTGCTCAATTCCTGCTGACTGTCTGTGTGTTCACGCGTTGTCGGCAGCACGATAGAGAAGGCAAAAGAACGAGGGGCGGGCAATGTGCTGTGCGCCTGTCTACGCTGCCTCTGTGTTGCGTACCGCTGAGCCGTTGCCTTTCGGGTAATCCACTCAGCTTGTGAAAGCAGGCGAGACAGCGAACGCCAGTTGAACGTGTCCCTTTCCCTGCGAAAGCAACACGGAACAAGTGTCCATTCGTCTTGCAATCTCGCCGCGACGAATGACGTTCAATGGATATGAAGTTGTCTCGCGAGTGAATGTGTGAATGCGCTCACGCTTCGCCGCCTCTTCACGTCGCACCCCTGGGGGGTTACCCTCCCCCCGCTTCATCCCGAGCGGGGGCCAATAGCAGCCGTTCCCCGGTGCGCATGCGCCACCTTCCCCTTTTTAGCTGGCAGTATGTCAGGAGTTGAACCGTGGCTGAATACGCCAAGACCTTTGAAGACGAGTACGAGCTAGAACCGGCGCACCGGGCCCTGCTCGCCATTGCAGACGCGCTCATGCGTGAGGCTGCCGAGTGTGACGCACAGGTGCGCACAGACGGACGCATGGTGCCGGGAAGCACCGGCCAAATGGTCGAGCATCCCGCCGTGCGCACGGGGATTCTCGCCAGAGAAAAGGCAGCGCGCATCTTCCGGGACCTCTTCCCTGAGGATGGGCCAACCGGGAACGTTGACGCCTACTCGCTGGGACAGGCTGACAGCGGGAATGCCCACCGCTCCGCCGCTTCCCTGCGAGCCGCAAAGGCCGCTGAGACGCGCTGGAACCGTGCTCGTGCCGCTGGGGGTGCTGTGTGATGCGCGGACCCAGCAGAAAGAGAACCAGGGCCGTTGCGGCCGGTCCCGTCTGCATCTGTGACGTGAAGATTTCTGACACTGAATGCCGGGTGTCGGGCCACGAAGAGGTTTCAGCGTGGGCCAGTAACCCCCAACTCGCTTACTACGCCAACATGTTGGCCCCGCATACAGCCTTGCCGATGGAGCGTGACATATGACCGGCCCGAACAACGCAGCGCGTGACACTCTCGAAACTCTCGAAGGCATCGCAACGCCGCCCCGCGCGACGCCAACGACCGGGAAAGGCTGCTCGCCGCCCTCGACGTACTGCTTGCGCTTGCCGACGAGAGGACCGAGTCGTGACCGCCGATAGCGTGGACCGTCCGGACACTGCGGGACATTGCCCTTTCCGTGGCCGATCCCGTACGCAAGAATCCGGAATAAGGTAGCGCTAGCTTTTCTATTCGCTGCTGCGGGTGCTAGCCCCTGAACCGACGCCGCGAACCGTCATCATCCAACGCTACCTGGGCAGCGTCCACGAATAGGGATAGGCGTACGCGAATCTCTATGCGTGCGTCGTCTACCCATGTCCTAGGGGTTTCAAATTCTGCCTCGGCTCTCTCCCGCACTGCTACCCGATATTTGACGCATGCATCCATTAGAAAATCAGCAGGCCGCGTCACCCTCTTTGGTCCAGCGAAAAGAACATCTGTCCACGTCTTCCTGATGTCGAGCAATATCGGATGCAGCTCGTCATCCTGATTGGGCTCGTCGTCGTAGTATTCCCAGTCAACTAAGGCAGCGACAGAGGTGACATACTGCTTGTATGTGGCTTCTCGCGGCTCACGCCGGGACTTTCGGTGTTCCGCGCGTGCAGCAATTTCGGCACCTGCCCTTTGCGCGCGACTAGACGCTAATGCGGCTCCAATTGTTCCCAGGGAGCCAGCAAAAGCACCGCATACAGCTGCTAACCCTGCGTCCATGGTGCATTAGTGTACAGCCCCGTACTCGCTGCCTTCCCGGTGGCCGGTGCGGGGCCTTCTGTATTTCAGCCCACGGCATCAATGGCCGCTGTGACGAGCGAACGGGCATCCGCACCATAGGCGGCAATCTTTTTCAGGTTCCCAAACGCCTTTAGGTAAAGCCCTACATCGCTCGGCTGAGTTTCCTTGATAGCAGCCGACAGGGTTTCCACGTGGACACGCTGACCGTCAAAGACGGTGAATGTTTCCAGCGGCCAAGCTTGCCGGGGCGCCGTGAACGGAATGATTCCGAGTGAGATTGACGGCAGCGCCATCACGGACAGCAGATGACCTAGTTGAGCGGCCATTACTTCGGCGCTGCCAATCCGGTACCGCAAGACCGATTCCTCAACCAGGACGGCAAACCGGTGGTCCCCTTCGCGGATGACGTGAGAACGGTTCATTCGCGCTTTCACAGCGTCCGACACATCATCTGGTGTTCCGCGAAACTGCGCAATGGAAGTCAGCAATGAGGCCGCGTAGCCGGGAGTCTGGAAGAAGCCGGGGACGACGTTGGAGCAGTAGACATGGAATTGTCGCGTCTGTTCATAGAGCGGTACACCCGACTCCTGTAGCCGCCTAAGCCCTGTTCGCTGTAGCCGCTTCCACTGGACGTACATGGAATCCGCTTGCCGGTTGGCGGCAATCAGGTCATCGGCGTGTTCCGCTGCGCCGCACGCCTGACACCAGGCCCTTATGTCAGCTTCGCTGGGCGGAGTCTTAGCGTGCTCGATCCGGGATGACTTGCTTTCGCTCCATCCACACCGGACAGCCAACTCACGCCCCGTGATTCCTGCGTCAAGCCTCATTTCCCGCAACCGACCGGCTACGGCTTCCCTGGCTTCTTGGGCTTTGGACGAAGGAGATGACATAGGTTGGCTGTCCGGTTGCGCTTAGATCTTGTATTCGCTGTGCGGGGTTGCTCGCTGCCAGATGGACTCAAAGGCCGAAGCGCAGAGTTTCAATGTCTCGGCGTCCGTATCGAGTTCATCCCTGACGTGGCTACCGCCCCCCGCGAAGTGGTGGATACGGAGGAGTTTTCCGTCGAACAGCCAGAAGTCATTGGCTGGCACGAGGAAGCCCGTTACTTGACTCCGGGACAACCACCGGACATCTTCCCCGGCGGCTAGGTTCCCTTGCGTCGCATCGTGCTCCCAGCGAATGTATTCACTGACAGGCTCCGACACCACCCGCGCACGCCGTACGGAGACACCCCGCGCAACGGCATCCGCAATCGTCTGGTGGAACGGGTGCCACCAGGATTCACGGTCATTCCAGTCCACCCGTTCCCCGAGCTGCCAAGCCTCTAGCCGGGGGTTCGTACCGTAGTCATCTCGCATTTCCAGGTGGACAGCGGAATCACGGGTGTTGGCCAGTAGCTCACTGAACGGCGGAACGCTCGACTGCATCGCACGCTTTCCGGATCATCGGCACCATGCGCGCCGGAATCCTGATGACTTCTTCGCTGTCCGGGATAGGTCCGTTGGCCGGGGTGTTCGACTCACAAGCCGTGCGGAGTTCAGGGCCTGCCCTCCAGCCCTGCATTACGAGTTCTCCAGCCTCTTCGTCAGCCCAGACGGTAGGGCAGTGGTCGTGGTCGGTGTTCGGGTCAATCCCGACGAACCGTAGCGCCATGTCAGCCTCTTTCCGTGCGCGGTTTGCCTGAACTTGCACGGCCATCCTCTCGCTACCGGGCGGGCAGTCAAGACCACATGCGATGAATCGGCGTGCAAGTCGATGCAAGTCTGTAGAGCGTGGTGCACTCCCAGCCGTTGACTGCTCATCCGAAGACGGATGACAGGGAAGCGATGCAGGGGGTTGGACGTGAGCGAGGCCAGGACCTACCCAAGTGATCCGGTCGAACTGCCTTTGCGCATGGGTCAGTTGGAGCCAACGCCAGTCGAGGGGTGCCCCGGCTGCACCGAACTTGCCAACGTGCGTGACCGTGCCCGCGCTGGTGGCGACATGACGACCGTGACTGACTGCAACGTCTTCATGCGACGGCACCCGGACGGGCACTGATGACCACTGCCCCAGCGAGGCCCCCGCCACCGGTCGCGCTCGCGTCGTACTGCGGGACGTGTGCCGGACGGGGGTCGGTGTGGTGTGACGGGTGCTGCGGCTTCGCGGGCTGTGCTCTGTGCCGCTGGACGTACCGGCGCCCGTGCCCCGTGTGCGTTGGCGGGGACGCAGAGCGCATCCGGTGGTGACGAACTCCCCCTGGAAACGCGTGGGTTGACAACCTGCCCTAGGCGTGCCGAAGCCATGTACTGTTGTGGTGTTCACGCACCTTCATGCCCGGTGTTGAGCGCCGCCAGCAGGTCTGCCACCTCGGCACCGCGCACCTCACCCACCACAAGCCGGTCAGGGCGCATACGCAGGGCCTGACGCACCAGGTCCCGCAGAGTCACCTGTCCCGCACCCTCCTGATTGGCCGGACGCGACTCCAGACGCACGACGTGCGGGTGGTCCGGGCGGAGTTCCGCCGAGTCCTCGGCAAGCACGATGCGTTCCTGGTGTCCGACCGCGCCCAGGAGGCTGGAGAGCAGCGTCGTCTTCCCCGCCCCCGTGCCCCCACTGATCAGGTAGGAGACCCGCGCCTCGACGAGGGCACGCAGCAGCCGGTCGCCGCCGGGCGGGAGCGTCCCCGCACCGACCAGCTCCTCCAGTGTGAAAGCGCGGGGGCGGACCACACGCAGTGACAGGCACGTCGACCCGACGGACACCGGCGGCAAAACCGCGTGCATCCGCGTCCCGTCCGGGAGACGTGCGTCCACCCAGGGACGGGCGTCGTCCAGTCGGCGTCCCGCCACCGCGGCGAGTCTCTGTGCCAGCCGCCTGACCGCTGCCGCGTCCCGGAAGGTGATGCGGGTCAGTTCCAGCCCGCCCCCGCGGTCCACCCACACCCGGTCGGGCGAGGACACCAGGACGTCGGTCACCGCCGGGTCGGCCAGCAGCCGTTCCAGTACTCCCGTACCGACCAGTTCCCCACGCAACTCCTCGGCCGCACCCAGCACCTCTGTGCCTGTCTCTTATACACATCTCTGAG
>NZ_KL585385.1:32521-32626 GCF_000721935.1 Streptomyces sp. NRRL WC-3549 | reverse complement strand
CTCCCGTACCGACCAGTTCCCCACGCAACTCCTCGGCCGCACCCAGCACCTCTGTGTCGCCGAGCAGACGGCCCTGCGCCCGCAGCGCCGCCGCCACACCGGCGG
>NZ_KL585385.1:32025-32210 GCF_000721935.1 Streptomyces sp. NRRL WC-3549 | reverse complement strand
AGGGTGGGAGCCGCTCCGCTGCGAGCCAGCCGCTGCCGCACGGCGTCCAGCAGGACCTCGGTCACGGCGCACCGGTCCCGGAGGCTGCCGCGCCGCCGTCGGGGCCACCCGTGATGTCCGCCAGGTCCCAGAAGGCGGCGCAGAAGCGGGCCAGTGGGCCACGCGGATCGCCTCCTGGCGGCTCG
>NZ_KL585385.1:24808-31785 GCF_000721935.1 Streptomyces sp. NRRL WC-3549 | reverse complement strand
CCGCCGCTCTGGGCCGCCAGGAGGCCCGGGTCCAGAGGGAGATCGCCCACGAGCGGCAGCCCCAGCGCCCGGGCGACCCAGTGCTCGTCCAGGCCCGCCGAGTAAGGGCCTCGCGCCACGACCCGCAGGTCCTGCGCGACCGTTCCGGCCGCCGAGGCCACCCGTTTCGCCGCAGCGACCGCTCTCAGCTCTCCGGGCACGACCAGGAGGCCGGCGTCGAGTTGTGCAAGCGCCTCGGCCACGCTGTCGTCGACCCTGCGTGGCAGATCCACCACCACGACCCCGCCGCGTCGGCGCGCGGCAGCCAGGACCGCCTGCATCGCCTGCGGTTGCACGGCCACCTCGTCGTCCCGCCCCCAGCTGAGCACCCGCAGGCCGTGCAACGCGGGCAGCGACTCCTCGAACGCCCCTCCACCGACTCGACCCTTGGAACGGGCGAAATCCGGCCATCGCATGCCCTCGGATTCCTCACCGCCGAGCAGGACGTCGATACCTCCCCCGAGAGGATCACCGTCGATCAGCATGGTGCGCCGGCCTGACCTGGCCGCAGTCACGGCGAGCGCGCAGGCCAGCGTGGACGCGCCGGACCCGCCTCGTCCACCCATCACACCGACGGTGAGAGCCGGGCGTCCGACCCCCTCCGCGGCGTTGGCGATCTGCTCCACGAGCCAGCCCTCCGCGTCCGGCAGGCGTAGTACGTATTCCGCGCCGATCTCCACCGCCCGGCGCCAGACGTCCGGGTCGTCCTGGTCGCGGCCGACGAGCATCACGCCTCGTCTGCGTGCCGCGCCCCGGCATCGGGAAGCCGCGTCGTCACCCACCAGGACCATGGGCGCCCGCTCCCAGCTCCCCCTCTCCGCCGGAGGCCCGTGATGCACTTCAGGCATCGCCCCGGCGGCCGCGCACAGCCTCAGCAGATCGTCCAGCACATGCGCGTCCTCCGTCACGATCAACGGTCCGCCACCCAGCTCGCCGACGTTCGGCAGTCCTTCTCCTACGTTCGTTCCAGCCACGGACCCCGCCCCTTCCACTGCCTCTTCAGTGCGGTTCGCGGCGATCTCGGGGCGTCCCGAGATGCGCGATTCCGGAACCCGCGGACTTCACGGGCGGAATCAACATGCAACGGCACGGAAAAAGATGTGGATCTTGGTCACAAACTGTGGACAACTTCAGAGTTGTGAATATCTCCGTCGCTCATACAGGCGACATTCGGAGCGCACCCCTTCCGCTACCCAGCGTGATGAGGCACGCTGGCACGGAGCGGCGTCGAGAGGCAGCGCACACACGCCGCCCGACACATAGGGATTCCCAGGGGGCGGCCAAAGTGCATGCGGACATGCGACGACCCCCGCCGGGGGGGAGAGCGGGGGTCGTCCCCACGGCCGACTCGGGGGGGGGAGGAGTCGGACCGGGGTTAGCACGGTCGCGAACGATCCGTGACTTCCATGGTGTACCCGAGCGCCTTCTCAGGCAAACCCGCCCGCCGGGGTTTACGCCGAATGGCGGGCCCTTATGCTCACCTTTGTGGAAAACTGCTTCTCACCGCGCACAGCAGCCTTCTTTGACCTGGACAAGACGGTCATTGCGAAGTCATCGACCCTCGCCTTCAGCAAGTCCTTCTACCAAGGCGGGCTGATCAACCGCCGAGCCGTACTGCGGACCGCATACACGCAGTTCGTGTTCCTCGCCGGGGGCGCCGATCACGATCAGATGGAGAGGATGCGTGAATACCTCTCGGCACTCTGCAAGGGGTGGAACGTCCAGCAGGTCAAGGAACTGGTCGCCGAAACCCTCCACGACCTGATCGACCCGATCATCTACGACGAGGCAGCCACCCTCATCGAAGAACATCACACCGCCGGACGCGATGTGGTCATCGTATCGACCTCCGGCGCCGAAGTCGTCGAGCCGATCGGCGAACTCCTCGGCGCCGACCGGGTGGTCGCCACCCGCATGGTCGTCGGCGACGACGGCTGTTTCACCGGCGAGGTGGAGTACTACGCGTACGGGCCGACCAAGGCCGAAGCGGTGAAGGCGCTCGCCGTGTCCGAGGGCTACGACCTTTCGCGGTGCTACGCGTACAGCGACTCGGCGACGGACGTACCGATGCTGGAGTCGGTCGGCTACCCGCACGCGGTCAATCCGGATCGGGCGCTGAGGCGTGAGGCAACCCTCCGGGAATGGCCGATTCTCGTCTTCGACCGCCCGGTCCGCCTCAAGCAGCGGCTGCCCGTCTTCTCGATGCCGCCGCGCCCCGCCCTCGCCGCTGCCGCGGCGGTGGGTGCGGCAGCACTGGCGGCAGGAATCGTCTGGTACGCCGGCCGCCGCCGCACTTCCCGGCTCAGCGCCTGAAAAGCCAGGGCGACAGCGTCCGAATCATCCTCGTTCAGACGTAAAAGTAAAGGAACTGGGCCGGGCCTTCCGTTGCCGCGGCTCGGGGAGTACAAAAGAATCAACGGCCCGCGAGACCAAGGACATCCGAGAGGACGACCTTCATCCGCACCAACGGCCCCACGGACCGCGCATGAAAACCGAGCACCCACGCGACGTCGACCCGTCGATTACGGGCCGGCCGCACCAGGTGACGGGCCATGAACCGGCCTGATGGGCACATTCCGAGGACGCTTGGTAACTCGGCGGACATGCCTGCGGCGGTACCGGACCGGTACCGCCGCACTTCTCCCGCGTGTCCACAAGCGGGCGCCCCACTGGGGGAAAGGCTTACGCCGCCCCCCGCTGCAAGGCCTCGCACACGGCCGTCGACTCCCTGACGCCCAGTTCGACCGCGCGCCCGCAGTGCGCGATCCAGGCGGCCATCCCCTCGGGCTTGCCCGACAGATAGCCCTCGAAGGCCTCGGCGTAAGCCGCCCGCCCCTGCTCGGCGTGCCCCACTTCGGCAGGGCAGATGGACTTCGGGTCGAGGCCGCTGCCGATCAGCACGATGCGCTCGGCGGTCCGCGCGACCAGGCCGTTGTGCGTTCCGAAGGGGCGCAGCGCGAGCAGCTCCCCGTGCACGACCGCAGCCGTCACCAGGGCGGGTGCCGCACTCCCGGTGAGAATGAGGTGCGACAGCCCTTCAAGCCTGCCCGCCACCTCATCCGCGCCCGGAAGGGGCGCCTCGATCAGCGGCTCCTCAACCGGCTCGTCCGCGAAGCGCGGCCGCCCAACGGCGTCATCGGGAGCCGCGCCGCCGGCCGCCACCAAGTGCAACCGCGCCAGAACCCGCAGCGGCGACTGCCTCCAGACGGAGAGAAGCTGACCCGCCTCCGCGGTCAGCCTCAGAGCGGCGCCGACGGTGCGCGCGTCCTCCTCACCGCTGAAGTCCGTGCGTCGGCGCACCTCCTCGAGATTCCAGTCGGCATCCGAGAGCGCCGCCGACCCGCGCGCGCCGCGCAGAGCCGCCTCAGCAGTCACCTCGCTGCTGCGCCGTCGCATGACCCGGTGACCGTAGACCCGGTCCACAGCCTTGCGTACGGAGTCCACCGCGTCAGTCACACCAGGCAGGGAGCCCAGCGCGGCGAGCGGGTCGGGGGGAGTCGTACTCATAGGTAGGAAGGCTACGCGCCCCATACCTCCGTACCGCCCGGGAGTGGCCTTCTTCACGAACATCGACTGCGCACAGCAATGAAGCGGCTACCCTAGGTGAACATGAAGATCGCTTTCGTAGGCAAGGGCGGCAGTGGCAAGACCACACTGTCCTCGCTTTTCATCCGACACCTCGCGGCCAACGAAGCTCCCGTCATCGCGGTCGACGCCGACATCAACCAGCACCTCGGGGTCGCACTGGGCCTCGACGATGCGCAGGCCGCGGCGCTGCCCGCCATGGGCTCCCACCTGCCGCTCATCAAGGACTACCTGCGCGGCAGCAACCCCCGCATCGCGTCCTCCGAGACGATGATCAAGACGACACCTCCGGGAGAAGGGTCACGGCTGCTGCGCCTCGGCGAGGACAATCCCGTCTTCGACGCCTGCGCGCGCACCGTCCGGCTCGATGACGGGGAGATCAGGCTCATGGCTACCGGCCCGTTCACGGAGTCGGATCTCGGAGTGGCCTGCTACCACTCCAAGGTCGGCGCGGTGGAGCTCTGCCTCAACCACCTCGTCGACGGCCCCGACGAGTACGTGGTGGTCGACATGACCGCAGGATCCGACTCGTTCGCCTCGGGAATGTTCACCCGCTTCGACATGACCTTCCTCGTCGCCGAACCGACACGGAAGGGCGTCTCCGTCTACCGGCAGTACAAGGAGTACGCCCGGGACTTCGGCGTCGCCCTGAAGGTGGTCGGCAACAAGGTCCAGGGCCAGGAGGACCTCGACTTCCTGCGCGCCGAGGTCGGCGACGATCTGCTGGTGGGCATCGGGCAGTCGAACTGGGTGCGGACCATGGAGAAGGGCAGGCCCGCGCCTTTCGAACTGCTCGAAGCAGACAACCGGATGGCACTGCAGGCCCTGCAGAACACCGCGGAGGACTCGTATGAGCAGCGCGACTGGGAGCGTTACACGCGACAGATGGTGCATTTCCACCTGAAGAACGCGGAGAGCTGGGGCAACGAGAAGACGGGGGCCGACCTGGCTGCTCAGGTCGACCCCTCGTTCGTGCTCGCCGAGCACCTCATGGAGGCGAGTGCCGCTCAGCCCGTCTGACAGGCGGGGCGCTTCCCCGGGGGGTGGCGAGGCCGGCCGGAGCCCGAAGGGACGCCGGCTACTTCCCGCTCCGGTCGGCCTCCTCGCCCTTGGGGCCCGCCGGCACGGGACTGCCCGTGGCCGTCTTCGGGGCGGCACCGAGGAAGGCCGACCACCCCTGCTCGGGCTTCTGTCCCACCTTCAGCGTGCCCAGTTCGGCGAGTGTCGCCGGGTCCTGAGCGTCCAGCCAGTCGGCGAGCTGCCGGAAGGAGACGCAGCGGACGTCCTTCCGGACGCACACGTTCTTGATCGTCTCCTCGATGGCGCGCATGTAGGTGCCGCCGTTCCATGACTCGAAGTGGTTGCCGATGATCAGGGGAGCACGGTTTCCGTTGTAGGCGCGGTCGAACGCCTGGAGCAGCCCGTCCCTCATCTGGTTGCCCCAGTAGGCGTGCTGGTCCGGGTCGCCCTGAGTCGTTCCGGACTGGTTGAACATGAAGTTGTAGTCCATCGACAGTGTTTCGAAAGCGCGACCCGGCACCGGCACGAGCTGGAGGGACAGGTCCCACAGACCGTTCTTCTTCTTGGGCCACACCTGGTTGCCGACGCCGCTCGAGTCGTAACGGAAGCCCATCGTCCGGGCTGCCGCGATCATGTTCTTCTGGCCCTCCAGGCAGGGGGTGCGGGCCCCGACCAGTTCCTTGTCGTAGTCGAAGGGCAGAGGCGCTTCTCCCTTGAGGGCGGGGGCGTTCGTCTTCCAGTTCTGGACGAACGACTTGGCTTGGCCGATCTCGCTCTTCCACTCCTCGACCGACCAGGTGCCGACACCGCCGTCCGGGCCGCAGAAGTGGCCGTTGAAGTGGGTGCCGATCTCGTTGCCGTCCAGCCAGGCGGCCCGGAGCTCGGTCAGTGTGTCGTGGATTCCCTCGGTGTCGTTGAAGCCGATGTCGGACCGGCCGGCCGAGTGCTGGGGCGGGTCGTAGAGCGCCTTCTTCTCTTCCGGGAGGAGATAGACACCACTGAGGAAGTACGTCATGTTCGCGTCGTACTTCTTGGCGACTTCGCGGAAATGCGAGAAGAGTTTCTGACTGTCCTCCCCTGCGCCGTCCCAGGAGAACACGACGAACTGCGGAGGTTTCTGGCCGGGCTTCAGCTTCCGGGCCACCGGAAGCTTCGGTTGAGCTCCGGTGAAGGCTGTGGAGCCGTCGCCGATGAGCTTGACCGCCCCTTTGGGCGCTGCCGCGGGAGACCGTTCCTCGGTGCTGGGTGCCGCCTTCTTGCCGGCTCCCGAGCCGACGCCCCCCGTACCGGCCCCCGAGCAGCCCGCCAGCCCCGCGACCAGTGCGGTTGCCACGGCGCCCAGAGCGATCCTCTTCGTGGCGGCCATCATCCGTCCACCCTCTTCCTCGCAGGAGTTCGTGCGTTGCAGTGCCGACACGGCGCGGTCAACGTCGCACGCAAGCCAAGGAATAAGTACGACAAGCATGAGGAAAAGATGCTTATTCACTTGAACGGATGACACAATCCTCTATTTGCTCGAAAACATGGACACCCCTCTTTACTCTCCATTACGATTTGTTTACCCAAAGTTGATCCGGACCCCATCGCGGCACGCCGTGATCCATGGCCGCACCATCCACATTCCGCGACCGCCCAGCCCCGGAGGAGACGGGAACATGTCTGCCTGCACCCCTTCCCGCAATGACCGTTCGTCCCGTATGTGGCGCCCACCTCGCGCCTCGGGTTTCAAGCGTCCCCACAGCCCGCCTCCCGGCGGTCGCCGCTTCCCCGTCTCGGGCGCCGATCTGTCGGCGTCGATCACGGTCTTCCTGATCGCGGTCCCCATGTCGCTGGGACTCGCAGTCGCCATGGACGCGCCCCTCGCCGCCGGCCTGGTCTCCGCCGTCATCGGCGGTGTCGTGGCCGGCCTGCTCGGGGGCACCCCTCTCCAGGTCAGTGGCCCATCGGCCGGACTGACCGTCGTGACAGCCGAGTTGATCCAGCTCTACGGCTGGCGCACCACCTGTGCGATCACCGTCGGCGCCGGACTCCTGCAGATCCTGCTCGGTTCCCTGAAGGCCGCCCGCAGCGCCCTGGCCGTCAGTCCTGCCATCGTGCACGGCACCCTCGCGGGCATCGGCGTGGCCATCGCACTCGCGCAACTGCACGTCGTGCTCGGTGGATCGCCGCAGAGTTCCGCTCTCGACAACGTCCTCGCCCTGCCGGCCCGGTTCGAGCAGTTCACCCCGGCCGCTCCCGCGATCGGCCTCCTGACCGTCACCCTTCTCATTCTCTGGCCGAGGCTGCCCGGGCGTATCGGCGCCGGGTTCGGCAGGCTTCCGGCCGCCCTCGTC
>NZ_KL585385.1:18092-24601 GCF_000721935.1 Streptomyces sp. NRRL WC-3549 | reverse complement strand
CCGGCCGTGGCAGGTGCCGCCGCACCGGGCATCGCCCGGGTCGAGTTGCCCTCCTGGCGCTCTCACGCGCTCCCCGACATGCCGCACGGACCCGTCGCCGGACTCGCCACGGCTGTGTTCACCGTCATGCTCGTGGCCAGCCTGGAATCACTGCTCGCCGCAGTCGCCGTGGACAAGCTCACGGCCGAACGGACGGCGGCGTCGGCCAAGGACGAGACGGCACCGGCGCCGCTCGTCGAGCGCTCGGATCTCGACCGGGAGCTCCGGGCCCAGGGTGTCGCCAACTTCCTGGCGGGCCTCCTCGGAGGGCTCGCGGTCTCCGGTGGGGCCGTGCGCAGCTCGGCCAACGTCCGTGCGGGGGCGACGAGTCGGGCAGCCACCGTGCTGCACGGTCTCTGGGTGCTGCTGGCCGCCCTGCTGCTGGTCACCGCACTCGAGCGGATCCCCCTGGCCGCACTCGGCGCGCTGGTGATGGTCGTCGGGGTCCAGATGGTCAACTTCGCCCACATCCGCAACGTCCACAGACACCACGAGTTCCCGGTCTACGCGGCCACGATCCTCGGCGTGCTCCTCGTCGGCGTGCTCAAGGGCGTGGTGATCGGCATCGCGATGGCGGTGGCGCTGGCCCTGCACCGGCTGGCCCGGACACGGATCACCGTCGCCGAGCGCGACGGCCGGTACAGGGTGACGGCTCGCGGACAGCTCACCTTCCTCGCCGTCCCCCGGCTCAGCCGAGTCCTCGCCCGGTTGCCGCGTGGCGCGGACGCAACGGTGGAGCTGGACGGTTCCTTCATGGACCACGCCGCCTACGAGGCGATCCAGGACTGGTGCGGCACACAGACCGCTCTGGGGGGCCATATCGAGATCACGTGCCGCGCAGGGGCCGACATCGCCGGGCCGGAGTCCGAGGCCCACATCTGCTGCCGCCCCTGGACGCCCTGGCGCAACCACCACTGCCACGAGCGGACCAGCCCCGGCGCCGTGTCCGCCTTCGTCAGCCCGGGGCCACCACGCCTCGGACCGGCCGGCCCGCCGAGCACTTCCGTGGCCGCATCGGCGGATCGACCGGGCATCGGCCCATTGCTCAGGGGCCTCAGTTCCTTTCAGCGCACCACTGCGCCACTCGTCCGCGAGGAACTGGCACGGCTGGCCGCAGAGGGGCAGCGGCCGTCCCACCTGTTCCTCACCTGTGCCGATTCCGGACTGGTCACCAGCATGATCACCTCCAGTGGGCCAGGCGATCTCCTCACCGTGAGGAACATCGGCAATCTCGTTCCGCCACCGGTCGCCGAGGAGGCATCGCGTATCGACGACTCGGTGGCCGCTGCCATCGAGTACGCGGTGGATGTGCTGGGAGTCGAATCGATCACCATCTGCGGCCATTCAGGCTGCGGAGCCATGCAGGCGCTCCTGGACGGCTCCCCGAAGACTCCCCGGACTCCGCTGTGGCGCTGGCTGCGGCACGGTCTGCCGAGCCTCACGCGCATGAAGTCGCGCCACCACCCCTGGGCGCGCATCTCCGGCCGCCTGCCCGCCGATGCCGCGGAACAGCTCTGTCTGACCAATGTGGTCCAGCAGTTGGAACACCTGCGGGCACATGACTCGGTCGCGCGCAGGGTCGCGGCGGGCACGTTGCAACTGCACGGCATGTTCTTCCACATCGGCGAAGCCCAGGCGTACCTGCTGACGGAGGGGGCCAGTTCCGGAACCGGGCCCGACGAGGTGTTCGTCCGGGTCGACCCCGGCCCTCCTCCGGAACTGGTCAGCCCTCAGCTCTCTCCGTGCCGTCCATGAGCCCTCCCGGCACGGCCTCGGGCACCGACCCGAGCGGTGTACGCGGCGTCGGCCAGGTAGTCCGTGCGGCCCTGGGGCTCTCCGGCCGGCCGGAGACGCGCCCGTGGACGCCTGAGACCGCCTGAACCTCTCGCACCCCGGGTCCGTGAGACCTTGTGGTCCCGCTTCCGTGTCCTTTCCATGCCGCCGCGGAGGCGGGACGCGTGCCCCCATACACGAAACACAGGTCTAAACCAATTTCCGGAAGACACTTGTCACCTGGCCTGCGGCCTGATGAGCTGTCCCCCGGACACAACGGACACCCTGGGAATGGGAGATGTCGTGAGCAACGAGAGCCTGGCCAATCTGCTCAAGGAGGAGCGGCGGTTCACACCGCCTGCCGATCTGGCCGCGAACGCCAACGTGACCGTGGAGGCGTACGAGCAGGCCGAGGCGGACCGGCTGGGCTTCTGGGCCGAGCAGGCCCGTCGCCTGACGTGGGCCACGGAGCCGACCGAGACGCTCGACTGGAGCAACCCTCCCTTCGCGAAGTGGTTCGCGGACGGCGAGCTCAACGTCGCGTACAACTGCGTGGACCGTCACGTCGAGGCGGGCAACGGCGACCGGGTCGCCATCCACTTCGAGGGTGAGCCCGGGGACAGCCGCGCCATCACCTACGCGGAGCTGAAGGACGAGGTCTCCCGGGCGGCCAACGCCCTGACCGAACTGGGTGTCGGCAAGGGCGACCGGGTCGCCGTCTATCTGCCGATGATCCCCGAGGCGGCCATCGCGATGCTGGCCTGCGCCCGCATCGGCGCCGCCCACTCCGTGGTCTTCGGCGGCTTCTCCGCCGACGCCATCGCCGCCCGAATCCAGGATGCCGACGCCAGGGTCGTCATCACCTCCGACGGCGGTTACCGGCGGGGCAAGCCGTCCGCCCTGAAGCCGGCCGTGGACGACGCCGTCTCCCGGCTGGACACCGTCGACCACGTCGTCGTCGTCCGGCGCACCGGCCAGGACACCGCCTGGACCGAGGGCCGCGACGTCTGGTGGCACGAGATCACCGGCCGACAGTCCGCCGAGCACACCCCGGAGGCCTTCGACGCGGAGCAGCCGCTCTTCATCCTCTACACCTCGGGCACCACGGGGAAGCCGAAGGGCATCCTGCACACCTCCGGTGGATACCTGACCCAGGCGGCGTACACGCATCACGCGGTCTTCGACCTCAAGCCCGAGACCGACGTGTACTGGTGCACCGCCGACATCGGCTGGGTGACCGGGCACTCGTACATCGTGTACGGGCCGCTGGCCAACGGTGCCACCCAGGTGATGTACGAGGGCACCCCCGACACCCCTCACCAGGGGCGCTTCTGGGAGATCGTCCAGAAGTACGGCGTCACGATCCTCTACACGGCTCCGACGGCGATCCGGACGTTCATGAAGTGGGGTGACGACATCCCCGCCAAGTTCGACCTGACCTCGCTGCGCGTCCTCGGTTCGGTCGGCGAGCCGATCAACCCCGAGGCGTGGATGTGGTACCGCAAGCACATCGGGGCCGACACGTGCCCGATCGTGGACACCTGGTGGCAGACCGAGACCGGCGCGATGATGATCTCGCCGCTCCCCGGAGTGACCGCGACCAAGCCGGGGTCCGCGCAGCGTGCCCTCCCCGGTATCTCCGCCACCGTCGTCGACGACGAGGCCCGCGAGGTGCCGGACGGCGGAGGTGGCTATCTGGTCCTCACCGAGCCGTGGCCGTCGATGCTCCGCACCATCTGGGGCGACGACCAGCGCTTCATCGACACCTACTGGTCGCGGTTCGAGGGCCAGTACTTCGCCGGCGACGGCGCCAAGAAGGACGAGGACGGCGACATCTGGCTCCTCGGCCGCGTCGACGACGTCATGCTCGTCTCGGGGCACAACATCTCCACGACCGAGGTCGAGTCCGCGCTCGTCTCGCACCCCTCGGTCGCCGAGGCGGCCGTGGTCGGTGCCAACGACGAGACCACCGGTCAGGCCATCGTCGCCTTCGTCATCCTGCGCGGCTCCGCCGTCACATCCGAGGAACTGGTCGCCGAGCTGCGCAACCACGTCGGTGCCACGCTCGGCCCGATCGCGAAGCCGAAGCGCGTGCTGCCCGTGGCCGAGCTGCCGAAGACCCGTTCCGGCAAGATCATGCGGCGTCTGCTGCGTGATGTGGCCGAGAACCGCGAGCTGGGCGATGTCACCACGCTCACCGACGCGTCGGTCATGGACCTCATCCAGACGCAGCTCCCCGCAGCGCCTTCCGAGGACTAGGAAAGCGGCGCTGCCGCGACGTGCGAGGCGGCAGGCGCGCAAGGACGTGAGGGGTACCCGGACACGGCCGGGTACCCCTTCGGCCTGCCGGGGCCCGTCCGGGCCCTACCGCGGGCGTGTCCCCGGCACCCCGGCGCGGACTCACCGCGCGGCACGGCGACGGCCACCGCGGCAGTCACCCCACCGCCCCACACCGTCGGCACGTCGCAGAGCGCTCTCGCCCGGACCTGGCTACCGTTCCAGGTGCCCCGGGTAGAGTGGTGGTTCCGTCGGCGCGGTACGCCGGCGTGTCACCCAAAACCGCATAGGACATCTCCACAGGGGCGCCGGGAAGTCTGGTCGGCACGTGCATCCGCCATGCCATCGCTGCCGTATCCCCTCCGGAGGTCCCCTCGTGGCCGCGCCCCTTCCACCCTCCCCCCGCCGTACGCTGCTGGGCCGTCTCTCGCCGCCCGAGCGCACCTACCTCGCCGACGCCCTGCGCACGGAGACGGTCGGCGGGGTCATCCTCCTGATCGCTGCGATCGCCGCGCTGGTCTGGGCGAACACCTACGGCTCCGGTTACGACGCCGTCAGCCACTTCCACTTCGGACCCGAGGCGCTGGGCCTCCATCTCTCCGTCGCACACTGGGCCGCCGACGGACTGCTGGCCGTCTTCTTCTTCGTCGCGGGCGTCGAGCTCAAGCGTGAGCTGGTCGCCGGTGAACTCCGCGACCCGAAGGCCGCGGTCCTACCGGTGGCAGCCGCCCTGTGCGGTATGGCGGTGCCCGCACTCGTCTACACCCTGACCGTCGTCCTGGGTGACGGTTCGACGGCCGGCTGGGCCGTCCCCACCGCTACCGACATCGCGTTCGCGCTCGCCGTCCTCGCGGTCATCGGAACGTCCCTGCCGTCCGCGCTGCGCGCGTTCCTGCTGACGCTCGCCGTCGTCGACGACCTGTTCGCGATCCTCGTCATCGCGGTCTTCTTCACGGACAGCATCAACTTCCTGGCCCTGGGCGGGGCCGTCGCGGGCCTCGTCGTCTTCTACGTACTGCTGCGCACCGGCGTCCGGGGCTGGTACATCCATCTGCCGCTCGCCCTGGTGATCTGGGGCCTGATGTACAACAGCGGTGTCCACGCCACGATCGCCGGTGTGGCCATGGGCCTCATGCTCCGCTGCAGCAGGCGGGAGGGGGAGGCACAGTCCCCGGGCGAGCGTCTGGAGCATCTCGTACGCCCCGTGTCGGCCGGTGTCGCGGTGCCGCTGTTCGCGCTGTTCTCGGCCGGTGTCACCCTCAAGGGCGACGCACTGGCGGGCGTGTTCACCCGGCCCGAGACACTCGGGGTGGTACTCGGACTGATCGTCGGCAAGACGCTCGGCATCTTCGGCGGTACATGGCTCGTCACCCGGTTCACCAGGGCCGAACTGAGCAAGGACCTGGCCTGGGCCGACCTCTTCGCGGTCGCCACGCTCGCCGGTATCGGCTTCACCGTCTCACTCCTCATCGGGGAACTCGCCTTCGTGGGCGACGAGGAGATGATCAACGAGGTCAAGGCGGCGGTTCTGATGGGGTCACTGATCGCCGCCGTACTCGCCGGTGTACTCCTGAGACTCCGGGTACGGAGATACCGAGCACTGTCCGAAGCCGAGGAGCGTGACGAGGACGCATCAGGTGTCCCCGATGTCTACGAACAGGACGATCCGGAGCACCACCGGCGCATGGCCGCCATCCACGAGAGGAAGGCGGCCGAGCACCGGCGCCTTGCCGAACGGGCGGGGGCAGCGCGCAACAAGCCGGACAGTCCGGCATGATCTGACATCGGATGTACCGATGAGGAGAGGGAGTCAGGGATGAGCGACCCCAGCAACCACCCGGGCAGCACCGACCGCAGCCTCGGGCAGCTTTTCGCGTCAGCCACGGCCGAGCTGTCGGCGCTGGTCCACGACGAGATCGCCCTGGCCAAAGCCGAGATGCGCCAGGACGTCAAGCGTGGGGTGATCGGGAGCGCCTCAGCCATTGTCGCCGGCGTGCTGCTCCTCTTCTCGGTCCCGGTGCTGAGCTTCGCGGCGGCCTACGGCATCCACAACCTCGGGCTCGGACTCGCCTGGTCGTTCCTGATCGTGGGCGGGGCATACATCCTGCTGGGCCTTCTCGCACTCGCCTTCGGGCTGGCCAAACTCAAGAAGGTCAAGCCGCCGGAGAAGTCCATCGCCTCGGCCAAGCAGAGCGCCGCGGTCCTCCAGGGCGTCAAGCCGCACCCGCGCCCCGGCGTCGTGGCGGGCGAGCTCGACCGGGCACCGGGCGGCACCCTCCTGGACAAGGCCGTCGAGAACCGACCGGTCCAGGACGAGGCGTCCGCTGTGGCACGCTCGTCCACATGACCGACCCCGAAGACAGCGCACCCGGCCTCCTCGGCCCGGTGGGGCCGTTGGGCCTGTCTCTTATACACATCTC
>NZ_KL585385.1:9939-17867 GCF_000721935.1 Streptomyces sp. NRRL WC-3549 | reverse complement strand
ACCCCGTACGTATCGAGGGCCCCTGGACCCACCGCGACGTGGCGGCCAACGGCGCGCGCTTCCACATCGCCGAGCTCGGCGACGGACCCCTGGTGCTGCTGCTGCACGGTTTCCCGCAGTTCTGGTGGACCTGGCGCCATCAGCTGACCGCGCTCGCCGACGCCGGGTACCGCGCGGTCGCCATGGACCTGCGCGGGGTGGGCGGCAGCGACCGTACGCCCCGGGGCTACGACCCCGCCAACCTGGCCCTCGACGTCACCGGTGTGATCCGGTCGCTGGGTGAGCCCGACGCCGCGCTGGTCGGGCACGACATGGGCGGCTACCTCGCCTGGACGGCCGCCGTGATGCGGCCGAAGCTGGTGCGCCGACTCGTGGTGTCGTCGATGCCGCACCCGCGGCGGTGGCGTTCCTCGATGCTCTCCGACCCGGCGCAGTCGCGGGCCGGCTCCCATATCTGGGGCTTCCAGCGTCCGTGGGTGCCGGAGCGTCAGCTCGTGGCGGACGACGCGGCGTTGGTGGGCCGGTTGATCCGCGGCTGGTCCAGCCCCCACGCCTCGGAATTCCCCGACGACAAGACGGTGGACGTCTACCGGCGTGCCATGTGCATCCCGTCGACGGCGCACTGCTCGATCGAGCCCTACCGCTGGATGGTCCGGTCCCTCGCCCGCCCCGACGGAGTCCAGTTCAACCGGCGCATGAAGCGCCCGGTGCGGGTGCCCACCCTGCATCTGCACGGTTCACTCGATCCGGCGATGCGCACGCGGAGCTCGGCAGGGTCCGGCGAGTACGTGGAGGCGCCGTACCGGTGGCGACTTTTCGACGGTCTGGGGCACTTCCCCCACGAGGAGGATCCGGTCGGGTTCTCTACCGAACTCATCAACTGGCTCAAGGATCCCGAGCCCGACCGCTGACCCGTACGAACGCGTGTCCGACGAACAGCCAATTGCCTGGCGCATAAGCCAATTGGCTGACTCCCGCACGATTACCGACCATGGGTCAGGGGCAGACGTCGGGGTATGGGCTGGACGCGCGACTTCAGTGACGCAGCACGCAACCGCCGCTCGACCGCTCCTGCCGGTCCGAGCATTCATGAGGGGGGCGGCTCCCGGAGCCGGGTGCACGATATGAACGATTTCCATGATCTTCGGCTGGGCATCCCCCGCATCCTCCACCGCCGCGCACGGTGGTTCTCCGCGCGGCTGCGTCATCCCCGTGGATGAGGGGATGACGGGATGACGGGCTGACCCGGTCCGGCCGCCTCCCACCGGACACGCCGTCGGTCCGGTGGGTCCAGAGACACCGCTGAGAGCGCCGTCCCGCCTGGGACGGTGTTCAGAGCGCGCACCCCTGGCTGTCGACCTGCTGGACCGAGGACTTCCCGAGGTCGATGTCCTCGCGGATCTCGTCGGCCGTCAACGCGTACCCCGTGTCGGGGTCGTCGAGCGACTTGGCGAACACCACGCCGTACACCTTGCCGTCCGGGGTGAGCAGCGGTCCGCCGGAGTTGCCCTGGCGGACCATCGCGTACAGCGAGTACACATCGCGCCGCACGGTTCCCCGGTGGTAGATGTCCGGGCCGTTGGCGTCGACACGGCCGCGGATGCGCGCGGAGCGTACGTCGTAGGCGCCATTCTCCGGGAAGCCGGCGACGATGGCGCTGTCACCGCTCTCCGCGTCGTCGTCCGGGCCGGTGAAGTGCAGGGGCTTCGCGTCCAGGTCCGGGACGTCCAGTACGGCGATGTCGCGCTGCCAGTCGTAGAGCACGACCTTGGCGTCGTAGAGGCGACCCTCCCCGCCGATCTGGACGGTGGGCTCCTCGACGCCGCCCACCACGTGGGCGTTGGTCATGACGCGGCGGTCGGAGAAGACGAAGCCGGTGCCCTCCAGGACCTTGCCGCAGCCCGGTGCCATGCCGACGACCTTCACGATGGACTTCTTGGCCCGTGCCGCGACCGGGCTGCCGGCCAGCGCCGGATCCGGTGCCTTGACGTCGGTGATGGGCTCGTTGGCGAAGGGGCCGAAAACCTGGGGGAAGCCGTTCTGCGCGAGGACGGAGGGGAAGTCCATGAACCAGTTGGACGCCTGGTCCGGCATGACGCGGGAGACTCCGAGCAGGACCGAGGAGTTACGGACCTCCTTGCCGAGGGTCGGCAGTGTGGTGCGTGCCAGCAGCAGACCGATCAGCCAGGCGACCAGCAGCATGGCCACCACGTTGACCAGCGCACCCCCGGTGGCGTCGAGGGCGCGCGCGGGTGACCAGGTGATGTAGCGGCGGAGTTTGTTGCCGAGGTGGGTGGTGAAGGCCTGGCCCACGGAGGCGCACACGATCACGATCACCACGGCGACGATGGCGGCCGTGGACGAGACCTGGGACCCGTCCGTCATCCGGTCCCAGATCACCGGAAGCAGGTAGACGGCCACCAGACCGCCGCCCAGGAACCCGATCACTGACAGGATGCCGACGACGAAACCCTGGCGGTAGCCGATGACCGCGAACCACACGGCGCCGACCAGCAGCAGGATGTCCAGCACGTTCACCGTCTATAGCCTCGCAGATTCGTCACCTGGCCCGTCCGGTTCGACGGGGTCCGGGCCAGGCCCGGCACAGCGCAGCACGGAAGTCAGCCTGTCATGCGCGCCGGTCGAGCGGCACCTGCTTGGCCCGGTCCCACGGGCGTTCCCAGCCCGCGTAGTGCATGATCCGGTCGATCACACCGGCCGTGAACCCCCACACCAGTGCGGATTCGACCAGAAACGCCGGGCCTCGGTGGCCGCTCGGATGCACGGCCGTGGCCCGGTTCGCCGGATCCGTGAGATCCGCCACGGGAACGGTGAAGACCCGGGCGGTCTCGGCCGGATCGACCACCCCCACCGGGCTCGGCACACGCCACCAGCCGAGGACCGGCGTGACGACGAAGCCGCTCACCGGGATGTAGAGCCGGGGCAGCACGCCGAACAGCTGGACGCCGCCCGGGTCGAGGCCGGTCTCCTCCTCCGCCTCCCTGAGCGCCGCACGGAGCGGCCCGGTGGTCGCCGGGTCGCCGTCCTCGGGATCGAGCGAGCCGCCCGGGAAGGACGGCTGACCGGCGTGGGAGCGCAGGGTGCCGGAGCGCTCCATGAGGAGCAGCTCGGGGCCGCGCTCGCCCTCACCGAAGAGGACCAGGACGGCCGACTGGCGTCCCGCGCCGCTCTTCGGCGGCAGGAACGCGCTCATCTGCTTGGCCCGGACACTCCGGGCCGCCGCGGCGACGGGGTCGAGCCAGCCCGGAATTCCGTCGGTGGTGACGGTGATCGCGCCGTCCTGGGGCGCGCCCGTCCCGTCGGTGGCCGCGTCCCGCGCGGTGTGTGTGCTCTGTGCGTGCGTCATCGGCACCCCCGTCGTTCCAACGCCCGCCCCCGGCCATTTCGTTCCGCGCGGCGCCCCGGGCCGCTGTCCGTCATCCCGCGCCCAGGGGCGGGGCGGGGCGCCCCGGGTAGTCCGGAGGCGGGCTGAGCCGCTGTCCCGGATAGCCGCCCAGTTCGTACTTCAGGAGCTTCCTGGCCTTCTCGGGGTCCGTCTCGCCCTCTCCGTACGCGGGGCAGAGCGGCGCGATCGGGCACGCGCCGCAGGCGGGCTTGCGGGAGTGGCAGACGCGGCGGCCGTGGAAGACGACCCGGTGCGAGAGCATCGTCCACTCGCTCTTGGGGAAGATCGCGGCGACGTCGGCCTCCACCTTCTCCGGGTCCTCCTGCTCGGTCCACTTCCAGCGGCGGGCAAGACGGCCGAAGTGGGTGTCCACAGTGATCCCAGGCACACCGAACGCGTTGCCCAGGACGACGTTGGCCGTCTTGCGGCCCACGCCGGGCAGCTTGACGAGGTCCTCCAGGCGCCCCGGGACCTCACCCCCGAAGTCGTCGCGGAGGGACTTCGACAGCCCTGCCAGGGAGCGCGCCTTCGCCCGGAAGAAGCCGGTCGGCCGGATGATCTCCTCCAGCTCCTCCGGGACCGCGGCGGCCATGTCCTCCGGGGTCGGGTAGGCGGCGAAGAGCGCGGGCGTGGTCTGGTTGACCCTCAGGTCGGTGGTCTGCGCGGAGAGCACCGTGGCCACCAGCAGCTCGAACGGATTGCGGAAGTCCAGCTCCGGGTGGGCGTAGGGGTAGAGCTCCGCCAGCTCGCGGTTGATCCGGCGGGCGCGACGCACCATCGCGAGGTGCGATTCCGGCTTCGCGGACTTCTTCTTCCCGGCCCCCGCCGGTCCGCCGTCGGCCGTGCGCGACCGGCTCGCGGCGGCGGCCTGCTTACGGCCCCGTGCGGGCTGTTCGCCCACAGCGGAATTCTCTTCTTCGGACACCCCATCAGCCCCTTTGGCCTGCGCTCTCACCGGCGTTCCGGACACTCGGCCAGCCTAGGGCCAGGCGCTGACATCTGGGCCGGTCATCGCCTTTCCGCGCCCGATCGGCCCCCCTGCCGTAGGGCCCGGCACGCTCGTGCGTCAAACTGGTTTGTGATTGATCGCACTGTTTTACCGTCCGGCATCATGGGGACCACGCTTCCCTGAACAGGCCGACAAGGAGAGAACTCGTGGACGACGTTCTGCGGCGCGCCCCGCTTTTCGCGGCGCTCGATGACGAGCAGGCCGCGGAGCTCCGCGCCTCGATGAGTGAGGTGACCCTCGCACGCGGTGACGCGCTGTTCCATGAGGGCGACCCCGGCGACCGGCTCTACGTGGTCACCGAGGGCAAGGTGAAGCTCCACCGCACCTCCCCGGACGGCCGGGAGAACATGCTGGCCGTACTCGGCCCCGGCGAGCTGATCGGCGAGCTGTCGCTCTTCGACCCGGGCCCGCGTACCGCCACCGCGACGGCCCTCACCGAGGTGAAGCTCCTGGGGCTGGGCCACGGCGACCTCCAGCCCTGGCTGAACGCCCGCCCCGAGGTGGCCACCGCGCTGCTGCGCGCGGTCGCCCGCAGGCTGCGCAAGACGAACGACCAGATGTCGGACCTGGTCTTCTCCGACGTCCCGGGCCGTGTCGCCCGGGCGCTCCTGGACCTGTCGCGCCGCTTCGGCGTCCAGTCCGAGGAGGGCATCCACGTCGTCCACGACCTGACCCAGGAAGAGCTGGCCCAGCTGGTCGGTGCCTCCCGCGAGACGGTCAACAAGGCACTCGCGGACTTCGCGGGCCGCGGCTGGCTGCGGCTCGAGGCGCGCGCCGTGATCCTGCTGGACGTCGAGCGGCTGGCCAAGCGGTCCCGCTGAGGCGGGCGGGACCGGGCACCGGGACTCCCTGAGCGGCCGGGAGCCCCCGCACACGTAAGCGTCAGGCCCCACCGCTCGACGGTGGGGCCTGAAGGCCGTCCACCGGCGGAACGCGCTCGGTCAACCCGTGTTCGGCCAGGTACTCCAGCTGCGCACGCACCGACAGCTCCGCCGCCGGCCACAGGGACCGGTCCACGTCGGCGTAGACCGCCGCCACGACCTCCGCAGGCGTACGGAGCCCGGCCTCGACGGCCGTCTCCACCTGGGCGAGCCGGTGGGCCCGGTGAGCGAGGTAGAACTCGACGGCGCCCTGCGCGTCCTCCAGGACCGGGCCGTGCCCCGGGAGCACCGTGCGTACTCCGTCGTCGACCGTGAGGGAGCGCAGCCGCCGCAGCGTGTCCAGGTAGTCGCCGAGCCGCCCGTCCGGGTGGGCGACGACCGTCGTGCCGCGCCCGAGGACCGTGTCGCCCGTCAGTACGGCCTGGTCGGCGGGGAGGTGGAAGGAGAGCGAGTCCGCCGTGTGCCCCGGGGCCGGTACGACCCGGAGTTCCAGCCCTCCCGTGGTGATCACGTCGCCCGCCGCCAGTCCCTCGTCCCCGAGGCGCAGCGCCGGGTCCAGGGCCCGCACCTTCGTCCCGGTGAGCTCGGCGAACCGGGACGCGCCCTCCGCGTGGTCGGGGTGGCCGTGCGTCAGCAGGGTGAGGCCGATGCGCCGCCCCGCCCGCTCGGCCGTGTCGATCACGGCCCGCAGATGGGCGTCGTCGAGCGGCCCCGGGTCGATGACGACCGCGAGGTCCGCGTCGGGTTCCGCGATGATCCAGGTGTTGGTGCCGTCCAGGGTCATCGCCGAGGCGTTGGGGGCGAGGACGTTCACCGTACGGGTGGTGGCGGGACCCGAGAGCACCCCACCGCGCGGCTGCCCGGGCAGGGCCGCGGCGTCACTCATGCCCGGCCACCTCCCGTCGCTCCGGGAGTGTCCGCGGCCGGGACGTGCTTGGTGAACTCCTCGTGCCCCGGCCAGCTCAGCACCAGCTTCTCGCCCTCCATACGGGCCTGTGCCAGCACCGGCGCGAGGTCCTGGGCTGCCGCGGCGTCCAGTGCGTCCGCGGCCGTCCCGTACGGCAGGAGCGCCCGCAGCGTGGCGACGGTCGGCGGCATCATCAGCAGTTCGCCCCGGTCGTACCCCTCGACGGCGTCGGCCGGGCGGATCCACACCGTGCGGTCGGCCTCGCTCGACGCGTTCCGGGTGCGCTGGCCCTCCGGGAGGGCGGCGACGAAGAACCAGGTGTCGTACCTGCGTGGTTCGAACTCCGGGGTGATCCAGCGGGCCCAGGCGCCGAGCAGATCGGACCGGAGCACCAGGCCCCGCCGGTCGAGGAAGTCGGCGAAGGAGAACTTCCTGGCGACGAGGGCCTCCCGGTCGGCCTCCCAGTCGGCACCCGTCGTGTCGCCGACGACGGTGTCGGCGGTGGGCCCGGCGAGCAGGACGCCCGCCTCCTCGTACGTCTCGCGCACCGCCGCGCAGACGACGGCCTGCGCCTCGGTGACCGTGGCGACGCCCAGCCGGGCCGCCCAGTCCTCCAGGGGCGGCCCGGACCACCTCACGAGGTGGTCGTCGTCGCGTGGGTCGACGCCGCCCCCCGGATAGGCGTACGCGCCCCCGGCGAAGGCCATGGAGGCACTCCGTCGGAGCATGTGCACGGCGGGCCCCGGGGCCGACCCGTCCGGCAGGCCGTCCCGGAGCAGCATGACCGTGGCCGCCCGTCTGGGCTCCACGGCCGTCAGCTCACCGCTGGCGAGGGCCCGGATCCGGGCGGGCCATTCCGGGGGGTACCACTGACCGTTGGACATGGCCGGAGGCTATCCGGAACCGAGCCGATGTTCGAGAGCCGCACGGACGTGGGGCGCGTACGTGGGTGCCGCCGTCAGGGGCCCCCGGAGGCCGGGGGCCTGGGAACCCAGCGGGTTCCGGGGCTCTTCGGGACCCGGGGGCCTGGGGGACCCGGGGGACCCGGGGGCCTGGGGTGGCTCGGGCGGCCAGAAACCGGGGGTGGTTCAAACAGCCCCGGGGCATCCCGGAAGGCCCCGGAAGGGCGCCCTGGTCGGCCTACCGACCCGCAGAAAGCCCCCGGGGCCGCGCCCTCCGCCCACCACACCCACCCCCACACGACCGATCCCGCCCGGTCACGGTGACCGGGCGGGATCGGAGGGCGGCGGCGGATCAGTCCTCGGTCAGCTCGACCTGGATCTCGATCTCCACCGGTGCGTCCAGAGGCAGCACGGCGACGCCCACGGCGCTGCGCGCGTGCACGCCCTTGTCGCCCAGAGCCGTACCGAGCAGTTCGCTCGCGCCGTTGACCACGCCCGGTTGCCCGGTGAAGTCGGCGGCGGAGGCGACGAAGCCCGTCACCTTGACGACCCTGGCGATCCGGTCCAGGTCCCCGGCGACCGACTTCACGGCCGCCAGGGCGTTCAGCGCACAGGTCCGGGCGAGTTCCTTCGCCTCGTCCGCCGTCACCTCGGCGCCGACCTTGCCGGTCACCGCGAGCTGGCCGTCCACCATCGGGAGCTGCCCGGAGGTATAGACGTATACCCCGGACCGCACGGCGGGCTGGTAGGCGGCCAGGGGCGGAACGACCTCCGGGAGCGTCAGTCCGAGCTCGGCCAGCCGGGCCTCGACGACGCCCGCCAC
>NZ_KL585385.1:4776-9724 GCF_000721935.1 Streptomyces sp. NRRL WC-3549 | reverse complement strand
CCCCCCCCGCCACTACGGCTTCTCCCTCTTCAGGTAGGCCACGAGCTGCTCGGGGTTGTTCGGGCCGGGAACGACCTGGACCAGCTCCCAGCCGTCCTCGCCCCAGGTGTCCAGAATCTGCTTGGTCGCGTGCACGAGAAGGGGCACGGTCGCGTATTCCCACTTGGTCATGGGCCCGACTGTAATGCCTGGCATACGCGGCCTCGTGCGTAGCCTGCCTGCCGACTGGTTAGGCTCGAAGACGTGAGCAGGTTCCAGGTCGTCAGCGGCAAGGGCGGTACCGGTAAGACCACGGTCGCCGCCGCACTCGCGCTCGCCCTCGCGACCGAGGGCAGGCGCACCCTCCTCGTCGAGGTCGAGGGCAGACAGGGCATCGCCCAGCTCTTCGGGTCCGAGGCGCTCCCCTACGAGGAACGCGCGATCGCCGTGGCCCCGGGCGGCGGCGAGGTCCACGCGCTCGCGATCGACGCCGAGCAGGCCCTCCTGGACTACCTCCAGATGTTCTACAAGCTGGGCGGCGCCGGCCGGGCGCTGAAGAAGCTCGGCGCGATCGACTTCGCGACGACCGTCGCACCCGGGGTCCGGGACGTGCTGCTGACCGGTAAGGCGTGCGAAGCGGTCCGGCGCAAGGACAAGCAGGGCCGGTTCGTCTACGACCACGTGGTCATGGACGCTCCGCCCACGGGCCGCATCACCCGTTTCCTCAACGTCAACGACGAGGTGGCGGGTCTGGCGCGGATCGGTCCCATACACAATCAGGCTCAGGCCGTCATGCGGGTTCTGAAGTCGCCGGAGACGGCGGTGCACCTGGTGACTCTGCTGGAGGAGATGCCCGTCCAGGAGACCGCGGACGGCATCGCCGAACTACGGGCGGCCGACCTGCCGGTGGGCCGGATCGTGGTGAACATGGTGCGTCCCCACCTGCTGGACGAGGACGCCCTGCGTACCGCGTCCGGCGGCCGTCGCAAGGAGATCGCGAAGGCGTTGACCCGGGCGGGCGTCACGGGCTCCGCCGGCCTCGTACGCCCCTTGGTCGAGCAGGCGTCCGCGCACGCCCAGCGGGTGGGCCTGGAGCGCGAACAGCGCGCGGTGCTCGCGGGTCTGGGCCTGCCGACGGTTGAGCTTCCGCTGGTGGGTGAGGGCGTGACCCTCTCCTCCCTGCACGACCTGGCGGCGGAGTTCCGGAAGCAGGGCGTGGGCGACGAGACGGCGGACGCGGCCACCGCCGGGCCGGGCGGCGCACGGCGCCCGGCCCGGCCCGGCGGTGGCTCGGCACGAGGGATGGGTTCATGACGCTGGACACCGGCAACGCGTCCGGGCTGGACACCGACGCGCTCCTGGACGATCCGCGGATCCGGATCGTCGTCTGCTGCGGATCGGGTGGCGTGGGCAAGACCACGACCGCCGCGGCCCTGGGAGTGCGGGCCGCCGAACGTGGCCGACGGGTCGTGGTCCTCACCATCGACCCGGCCCGCAGGCTCGCCCAGTCGATGGGCATCGACCGGCTCGACAACGTCCCGCGCCGGGTCGACGGCGTCAAGGGGGACGGCGAACTGCACGCCATGATGCTCGACATGAAGCGCACCTTCGACGAGACCGTCGAGGCGCACACGGACGCGGACCGGGCCCGCGCGATCCTGGAGAACCCCTTCTACCAGTCCCTGTCAGCCGGTTTCGCGGGCACGCAGGAGTACATGGCGATGGAGAAGCTCGGCCAGCTGAGGGCCCGCGACGAGTGGGACCTGATCGTGGTCGACACCCCTCCGTCACGTTCCGCCCTGGACTTCCTGGACGCGCCGAAACGTCTCGGCTCCTTCCTGGACGGGAAGTTCATCCGGCTGCTCATCGCCCCGGCGAAGATCGGCGGGCGGGCCGGGATGAAGTTCCTCAACGTCGGGATGACGATGATGACAGGGACGCTCGGCAAGCTGCTGGGGGGTCAGTTCCTGCGGGACGTACAGACCTTCGTCACGGCGATGGACTCGATGTTCGGCGGCTTCCGTACCCGGGCCGATGCCACGTACCAGCTTCTCCAAGCCCCCGGCACGGCGTTCCTCGTGGTGGCGACGCCCGAGCGGGACGCGCTGCGCGAGGCCGCGTACTTCGTGGAACGGCTGGCTGCCGAGAAGATGCCGCTGGCCGGCCTGGTCCTCAACCGGGTGCACGGCAGCGAGGCCGCGCGTCTCTCCGCGGAGGGGGCACTGGCCGCCGCAGAAAATCTCGAAGGCGTCGGCATTGTGGATCATACGGACGGGAAGGCTGGCCTTGGTGACCCGGTGGCCCTCACCTCCCCCGAGGCCGTCGATGTCCCCCAGCCACCGCAAGACCCCGCGTCCCCGAAGTCGTCACTCTCCCCCGAGCACAGCGACGGGTCGCCACGCGGTCTGCCCCCGCACGCCCCGCGGTCCGGCGAACCACCGACCGCCGAGCCGCCGCAGAAGCACCCGGAGGGCACCGACGGCGTGCCCGCGGGTGAGGACGGATCCGTCGCCGAGCCCGTCTCCGTCGAGCAGCTGACCGCCGGACTGCTGCGGCTGCACGCCGAACGCATGCAGGTCGTCGCGCGGGAACAGGACACACGCGACCGCTTCACCGCGCTGCACCCCGAAGTCCCGGTGGCGGAGGTGGCCGCACTGCCCGGAGACGTGCACGACCTGGCGGGCCTGCGCGCCGTCGCGGAACGGCTCGCGGCAGGCGCGGTGCCGTCCACGACCGGATCGGCGTAGGCAGGCCGCCGGCCGACGCACCTCGCGGAGCGCCCGGCCAGGGACTACCCCACGGCGGCGTACGTCTCGTGCAGTTCGTCGTCCATCTGCACCGCTGTGGGCAGCAGGCCCGTGGACCGCTCGTACTCACTGCGCGCGGTCTCCAGAAGGCGGCGCCAGGACGTGACGGTGGGCCGTCGGCGCAGTAACGCACGGCGTTCCCTCTCCGTCATTCCTCCCCACACGCCGAACTCGACGCGATTGTCGAGCGCGTCAGCCAGGCACTCGGTCCGCACCGGGCATCCGGTGCACACCGCCTTGGCCCTGTTCTGCGCTGCCCCTTGTACGAACAGTTCATCCGGATCGGTAGTGCGGCAGGCTGCCTGCGCACTCCAGTCGGTTACCCAGCCCATGCCGGCGCCGTCCTCTCCCGAATCGAGGCTCCCCCACGGCGGCAGCGGCATATTCACCGCTGCCAGTTGAGGACGTTACGGAAGGCGGCGACAGCACAACACCCCCTTCGGGCCCAATCTTGGATGGCCCGAACGGACTATGCGTACGCGGCAGATCACCCAGAGGAGTGACGCGTGGACATGCGCGACTATCCCGTCAGAATCCGGACAGCATACCCAAGTCGCAACGGACATTCGGCGACACACCGGGCGAATTCGGGGTCACCTTGGTGTGTGGCTGATTTGCGCGAGGGCCCTGCATGGGGCTTGATGCACCGTTGGATTGCTGTGACAGTTGGGAGCAGCTTAGGCCAAGGCCTGCCCGTGTGTCCGGCGAATGGCAACGTACGCATCCGTCGGCGGCGTACGCGTCCGTCGGCGGCGTACGCATCCGTCCGGCGCGCCGTGGCGCCGTCACGTTCCGGGGCCGGCCCCGGGACGCAGTGCCCCTCCGGAAGGTGCGCGGAGGCGGAAAAACCCCTCCGGATGTCACGGTCTGGTACGGGTACCGCCCTGGACACCCCTGGTCCTGCGGAACGCCGCTCACGACGGATTAGGCTGCCTCCATGCCAAAGAAGCGCTCAGGCGGGGGTCTCACGACGACCCAGCAGGCCGCCAAGTTCCTCGGTGTCGCCGCGCTCTCCGGGGCGGTGCTGGCCGGCATCGCCCTGCCGGCCGCCGGAGCACTGGGGCTAGCAGCCAAGGGGACGGTCGAGGGATTCGACGAGATCCCTTCCAACCTCAAGACACCACCGCTGAGCCAGCGGACCAAGATCCTGGACAACGAGGGCGGCACGATCGCCACGGTCTACTCGCGTGACCGCACCGTCGTACCCCTCAAGGACATGTCGCCGTACCTGCAGGACGCGATCGTCGCGATCGAGGACTCGCGCTTCTACGAGCACGGCGCGGTGGACCTCAAGGGCATGCTGCGCGCGCTGAACAGCAACGTGCAGAGCGGTGGCACCGCGCAGGGTGCCTCGACCCTCACCCAGCAGTACGTGAAGAACGTCTTCGTCGAGGAGGCGGGCGACGACCAGCAGAAGGTCGCCGAGGCCACCCGGCAGACGATGGGCCGCAAGGTCCGTGAGCTGAAGTACGCGATCCAGGTCGAGGAAGAACTCGGCAAGAAGAAGATCCTGGAGAACTACCTCAACATCACCTTCTTCGGGCAGCAGGCCTACGGCGTGGAGGCCGCCTCCCAGCGCTACTTCTCCAAGCACGCCAAGGACCTCTCGCTGGAGGAGGCGGCGATGCTGGCCGGCCTCGTCCAGTCACCGACCCGCTACGACCCGGTCAACGACGTGGAGGAGGCGACCAAGCGCCGCAACATCGTGCTGCGGCGGATGGCCGACGTCGGCAGCATCACGCAGGACGAGGCCGCCAAGGCCATCGGGACCCCGATCAAGCTGAAGGTGAAGAAGCCGCAGAACGGCTGCATCACGGCCGTCAGCGGTTCCGGGTTCTTCTGCGACTACGTACGCAAGACCATCCTCTCCGACCCGGCGTTCGGGAAGACCGCGGAGGACCGTTCCAAGCTGTGGAACCTCGGCGGTCTGACCATCAAAACCACCCTCTCCCCGCGTGCCCAGGAGGCGGCCAACGAGGCTGCGACCTCGAAGGTCAACAAGGACGACAAGGTCGCCGCCTCGGTGGTCCAGGTCGAGCCCGGCACCGGCAAGATCCTCTCGATGGGCCAGTCCCGCCCGTACGGCCTCGACCAGACGCAGCACGAGACGGTGCTCAACCTCGCGGTCAGCAACGCGATGGGCGGCAGCACCTACGGCTTCC
>NZ_KL585385.1:0-4536 GCF_000721935.1 Streptomyces sp. NRRL WC-3549 | reverse complement strand
CCGCCGCGGCTCTGGAGAAGGGCATCAGCCCTGCGCAGAGCTACGACTCGGACTGGAAGATCTCGGTGCCGATGAGCTCCTTCCGGAACTGCAAGGGGGCGCCCACCGGAACCGGGAACTGGGACCTCCAGAACGAGTTGGAGTCCGAGAAGGGCGCCTTCGACATGACCAGCGCGCTCGGCAAGTCCATCAACACCTACTTCGCCAAGCTGGAGGAGCAGGCCGGGCTGTGCGAGACCGTCACCATGGCCAAGAAGCTCGGCTACGAGCGGGGTGACGGCAAGCCCGTCTCGGACAACAACCCGTCGATCACCCTGGGCGGCACGGAGAGCACCCCGCTCAACATGGCCGCCGCGTACGCGGCGTTCGCCAACCGCGGCATGTACTGCACGCCGGTCGCCATCCAGGCCATCACCGACTCGAACGGCAAGAAGGTCACCGTTCCCAAGTCCACGTGTTCGCGGGCGATGAGCGAGAAGACGGCCGACACCATCAACCAGATGCTGAAGGGCGTCGTCGAGGACGGCACCGGCACCCAGGCGGGTCTGACGGACCGCGACAACGCGGGTAAGACCGGTACGACCAACGACCGGGTGGACGCCTGGTTCGTCGGCTACACGCCGAACCTGTCCACAGCCGTGTGGGTGGGCGCGGACATCGGCGAGAAGGTGCCGATGTACGACATCACCATCGGCGGCCAGTACTACGACAAGGTCTGCGGCGGCTGCCTGCCCGGTCCCATCTGGCGGACCGCGATGACCGGCGCGCTGAACGCCTCCGAGACCCCCTCCTTCAACGCGGTCGACGTGCCGCGCGCGAAGGAGAAGGAGGACAAGGAGAAGGAGAAGGACAAGGGCGACGACGAGGACAAGGGCGACAGCGGCAAGCCCGGCGCCGGCGGCGTCACCGTCCCGCCCGGCACCGGCGGCGGACACGGCGGAGGCCGGCACGGCGGGGGCCACGGCCGCTGACCGGCGGCACCGCGGTCGGAAGTGAAGGAGGGGCGCCCCCGGCGGGGGCGCCCCTCCTTACTCATGTCCGGGGCCCCGTCGGGGGCGTACCCAACTCACGTCCGGGGCCCCATCCGGGGCGTACCCAGCTCACGTCCGGAGCATCGCCCGGGGCGTGCCCAGGCCCGGTCCGAGGCTCCACGGGCGGGGGCCGACCGGCGATCACCCGGCGATCACCCGGGGCGCACCCGGTGACGGCCGGCCGGCGCACGCAGAGCTCAGCCGGCGAGGTGCTTCTTCACCGCGGCGGCCACCCGGCCGCCCTCCGCCAGCCCCGCCACCTTCGGGCTGACGATCTTCATGACGGCGCCCATCGCCCGCGGCCCCTCGGCACCGGCGGCCTTCGCCTCCGCGACGGCCTGGGTGACGAGCGCGTCCAGCTCCTCGTCGGTGAGCTGCTTGGGCAGGTAGGCGTCGAGCAGCTCCCCCTCCGCACGCTCCCGCTCGGCCTGCTCGGCCCGGCCGCCCTTCGCGAAGGCCTCGGCCGCCTCACGTCGCTTCTTCGCCTCCCTGGCGATCACCTTCTGCACCTCGTCGTCGGAGAGCTCGCGCGCCGACGTGCCGCTGACCTCTTCCTTCGAGATCGCGGTGAGGGTGAGCCGGAGGGTGGACGAGGTCAGCTCGTCACGCGCCTTCATGGCGGTGGTGAGGTCTTCCTTGAGCTTGGACTTGAGCGTGGTCATGCGGTGATTGTGACAGGTACGGCGCACTCACCGCCCGCCTGTTTTCCTCCGGCGGCACCGCGTCTGCGACGATGGGCGCATGCGCGCACGCTACGGAGTCCCCCTGAAAGTCACGGCAGTCGGAGCTGCGGTCGGCGCCGCCGGCCTCGTGTACGCGGCCGGGTTCGAGGCCCGCTCGTTCCGGCTGCGCCGGGTGTCGGTCCCCGTACTGCCGAGCGGAGCCCGCCCGTTGCGCGTGCTCCAGGTCTCCGACGTCCACATGGTCGGTGGCCAGCGCAAGAAGCGCGCCTGGCTGCAGTCGCTCGCGGGCCTGCGCCCGGACTTCGTCGTGAACACGGGCGACAACCTCTCGGACCCGGAAGCCGTCCCCGAGCTGCTGGACGCCCTCGGCCCGCTGATGGAGTTCCCCGGGGTGTACGTCTTCGGCTCGAACGACTACTACGGACCCAAGCTCCGCAACCCCGCCCGCTACCTCCTGGAGAAGGTCCAGGGCAAGCACGGGCTCAACGGGAACGCCCCGGCCGTCGGCGCCGTCCACAACCCGTGGGAGCCGATGCGGGACGCCTTCGACGAGGCGGGCTGGCTGAACCTGACGAACACCCGGGGCCGGATCAAGGCGGACGGCCTGGAGATCGCCTTCACCGGCCTGGACGACCCGCACATCAAGCGGGACCGGTACGCCGAGGTGGCCGGCGGCCCCGAGACGGACGCGGACCTCTCGATCGGCGTGGTCCACGCCCCGTATCTCCGGTCGCTGGACGCCTTCACCGCCGACGGCTACCCCTTGATCCTGGCCGGCCACACCCACGGCGGTCAGCTCTGCATCCCGTTCTACGGCGCCCTGGTCACCAACTGCGACCTGGACACGGACCGGGTGAAGGGCCTCTCCAGCCACACGGTCGGCGACCGGCGCGCCTACCTCCACGTCTCGGCCGGCTGCGGCACCAACCGCTACACCCCGGTCCGCTTCGCCTGTCCGCCGGAGGCGACCCTGCTGACCCTGACGCCCCGCGACTGAGGGCGATCACGGGACCACCGTCCGTCCCGGCGGCCCGCGAAGGAAACCGGATTTCGCCTCCGGGCGCCGGTGGGCTAAAGTAATCGTTGTCGCCGGGACAAACGGTGGACATCGGGGTGTAGCGCAGCTTGGCAGCGCGCTTCGTTCGGGACGAAGAGGTCGTGGGTTCAAATCCCGCCACCCCGACAGCTGTAAGACCAGGTCAGGGGCCTGATCCGAGAAATCGGATCAGGCCCCTGAGTGGTTTTCCGGGCCGTCGTGGGAGCCGTGGGAAGCCGACTTCGGGTTCCGGCTCCCCACGGGCTTCGGGCTCGCGTTCCCGGACTCAGTTCAGCAGCCCGCTGATGGCATGAGCGAGAGCTTCTCCGCTCTGCTGGACGGCGGTCCCGAGTACGAGTGCCGGCAGTGCCTGCGCGATGCCCCTCAACGTGGTAGCGCCCTCGGCCGGAGCCGCGAGTGATCCGTCCGTCGTGCCCACCATGGCCCTCAGCGCCTCCGCGTGCTGCAGACCTGCCGCGTTGCGGTCCAGATCCTCACGGAAGGCGACGAGGAGAGCCCGCACGGAGTCGACGTCGGTGGTTCCGTCTGCCTGGGCAGCCTGGTGCACGTGTGAGATGTTCTGCCCGACGACGTTCTGCAGTGGGGCCACGTTGTTGCCGCCGATGCTGATACCTGCCCCATGTCCCGGTTGGGGCGTGTGGTCGGGTCGGCGTCGTCCGATGGGCATTACTTTCCTCCTTGGCTATCGGGGCCTTGCCCGATGTTGCTGTTCCCGTTGCCGACGACATTCTGGATGGGGGCATTGTTGTCACCGTAGATCTGGATGTTGTTGGTGACGGCGGCCACCTGTTGGTCGTAGGAAGTGGTGTCAATGCCCCGGTCGCGCAGGTAGGAGGCGACTGCCCGGAAGACACAGGTCTCGATGAGGACGACATGTCGCTTGGCGTCGTCGCTCTGGTGCATATCAGTAACCTCTTCGGTCGAGTACCGGTCCCGCAGGCTCACCGGGTCCTCTTCCTCCACGTGGCTCTCGATGCTCTCGCCGAGTCCGATCCGGGCAACCAGTCGCCATAGAGCCAGCGGACCGAGAGCGGCGTCCAGGAGGGCTTGGACCGTGACCCACCTCAACAGCCGCACACCGCGCTTGCCGGCAGGGGTCGCAGTCACTATCAGCTCGTTGTGAAGCGGGGTCATGACATGCGGTCGCACAGTCAGCCGTAACTCGCCTGCCTCGAGCGCGGCGTGCACGAAAAGGCTGACCACGACCTGGCCGCCCCAGGTGATGCACTGCGCACGAAGGTAGAGCCGTTCCGGCTCACCGGAAGGTGACTTGCGGCCTCTCCCCGTCAGGTCCGGGGCTTCCCCGTCACGAGCCCGATGCAGCCAGAGATGGGAAGGCAATCCGAGCACCCGCTCCCTCGAAAACCCTGGTAGGGGGTCCGTGATCTCCCGCACGCCACGGCCCAGTTCGTCCAGTGCGGCACCTACGCGCCGCAGCAGTTCGGCCTCGCCGAAGGACTTGACCGGTTCCTCGGAGTCTTTGGGCTTCAGAGGGATGTTGATGTGAGCGGCTCCCCAGTGGTCACGCCCGGCACCGATGAAGTGCTGCGAAGCGTCGTAGGGCAGCAGCCTCCCCTCCTGCCTGTCCCCCAGCGCCGACGTTCTCCGTTTGGTCTTCGACGTCACCCACGGCAAGGCGTCGCGGGAGACCTGCCTGCGGCCCAGCGCAGACAGCGCGGATCTCGCCACCAACCGGTCTCCGGCGTACACCAGCGTCATCCCGGCGAGAAATCCGAATGGCACGACGGCAAGGCCGAGACGCGTT
>NZ_KL585384.1:47702-48519 GCF_000721935.1 Streptomyces sp. NRRL WC-3549 | reverse complement strand
GTGTCTGCCGTTCGCGGTGTTCCCCGCGGCGACATGGAAAACAATACCAGGGGTTCGAGGTGCCTTTCACCCGCGTTTCCCGTGGTCAGTGCGGTGCGGGCGGAGGGTGGCGAATTCCGGCGCCGGGGCTGTCACCAAGGGTCGTGGGGCATGCGCACAGGGTGAGGGGCTCCTGGCGGCGGCTCCGGGTTCCTCTCTCCGGCGTCCGCCTCGACGCACCGTCGCTGCGGCTGGGGAGGGCGGGACGGCCGGCCCTCCCCCGACCCGTGTCAGTCGCCGCAGCGGCCCTGGCGCAGGGAGTGCAGGTGTGCGCTGGACTTGCGGGCGAAGGCGAGCGAGTCGGCCGGGCTGTCGTGCTCGGTCTGCCAGTGGTGGTAGGTGCGCCCCTGGGAGGTGCGCTCGGTGACGCGGCTCAGGAAGTTCTTGTAGTCGATGTCCCCGTCGCCGACGTCCGTCATGTCGTAGCCGTCGCGGGCGTTGTCGTTGCGGGTGCCGTCCTTGACGTGGAAGAGGGGGTAGCGGTGGGGCTGCTTGAGTACGTAGTCGATGGGGTTGAAGGGGGCGGGGGTGCCGTCGGCCCGCTTGCCGAAGCGGAACCGGCCGGCGAAGGCCCAGTAGATGTCCATCTCCAGGTAGACCAGGTCGGGGTCGGTCTCGGCTAGCAGGACGTCGTAGAGGCGGACCTTCGGCTTGTCGGTGGCGAAGGAGAACTCCTCGGCGTGGTTGTGCTGGTAGAACTTCATGCCGCGCTTGCGGGCGGCGGCGCCGTAGGTGTTGAAGTCCTCGGCGGCGCGCTTCCACCCGTCCACGGTGGAGC
>NZ_KL585384.1:41521-47486 GCF_000721935.1 Streptomyces sp. NRRL WC-3549 | reverse complement strand
AGAGATGTGTATAAGAGACAGGGCCTCCGCGTCGTCGAGGACCTGGGTGAGGTTCTGGGCGAAGGAGTAGGCGCGGGGGTCGTTGTCGTCGTAGTAGTTGACGTGGCTGCCGATGGGGTGCAGACCGTGGTTCTTGGCCAGCCTCTTGAGCTGGGCGAGGGTGATGGCGCCGGCGGAGCCCTGGGTGTAGCCGGCGAACTCGATCTCGTCGTAGCCGTACTTCTCCAGTTCGGCGAAGACGGGGGCGAACCCGAGGGTCGAGACCTTGTCGCGGAGGCTGTAGAGCTGGATGCCGAGCCGGCCGGGCGGCAGGACGGGGCGGCCCTTGCCCTGGCCGTGCCCGTGCCCGGGTCCCTTGCCGTGGTCGTGGCCGGGGCCCTTGCCGTGGTCGTTTCCGTGGCCCGGACGGGCGGCGGCGTCGGCGCTCGCGACGCCGAGGAGGGTGGCCGCCGTGGCTCCTGCGGCGACGCCCAGGACGTTGCGGCGGCTCAGCCTGTGCGCGAGTTCTGCGTCCTTCGGGGTACGGCTCATCGTCACGTGTCTCCTGTACGGATGTGCGGGCGGAGGGGGATTGTCAGTGCAGTCCGGCAAGCTGGAGGAGCAGGGACTTCACTTCGGTGGCCTGGACTCGGCCGTCGTACGCGTCGAACACTTCGGGGGTGGAGCAGAGGATGAGCGGACCTTCGTCGTCGCTCGTGGGGAGGCGGCCGTGGCTGCCGCGAATAGGTGAGGCGTCCAGGGGGACGACCGCCATCCGGTAGCGCATGCCGAGCTTCTTGCGGGCGAGGGCCGTTGCCGCCTTGACCCGGACATAGGGGTCCTGGGGGTCCATGAAGAGCTCGACGGGGTCGTAGCCGGGTTTGCGGTGGATCTCGACGAGCTGCGCGAAGTCGGGGGCGCGGGCGTCGTCGAGCCAGTAGTAGTACGTGAACCAGGCGTCCTTCTCGGCGACGGCGACGAGTTCGCCGGAGCGGGGGTGGTCCAGGTGGTGGGCCTTCTTGCCCTCGTCGTCCAGCAGCTGGTCGATGCCGGGCAGGTCCGCGAGGGCTTCCCGGGTGGCGTCGAGGTCCTCGGGGCGGCGTACATAGACGTGGGCGATCTGGTGGTCGGCGACGGCGAAGGCCCGGGAGGCCATGGGGTCCAGGTACTCCATGCCGTCCTGGGTGTGGACCTCCAGCAGGCCCGCGCGGCGCAGGGCGCGGTTGATGTCGACGGGCCGGCTGACGCGGGTGATGCCGTACTCGGAGAGGGCCACGACGGTGCGGCCCTCGGCGCGCGCGTCGGCGATGAGGGGCGCCATCGCGCGGTCCAGCTCCGTGGCCGCCCGGTGGGAGCGGGGGTCGTCGGGGCCGTAGCGCTGGAGGTCGTAGTCGAGGTGCGGGAGGTAGGCGAGGGCCAGGTCGGGGGTGCGGGTGGCGATGACGTGCCGGGTCGCGTCGATGATCCACCGGGAGGAGACGAGGTCGGCGCCGGGTCCCCAGAAGTGGAAGAGCGGGAAGGTGCCGAGCTTCTCGGTGAGTTCGTCGTGGAGGCCGGGCGGCCGGGTGTAGCAGTCGGGTTCCTTCCGGCCGTCGGCGTAGTAGACCGGGCGGGGCGTGACGGTCCAGTCGGTGTCGGCGCCCATCGCGTACCACCAGCAGATGTTGGCGACGGTGTAGCCGGGGTGGGCCCGTCGGGCGGCGTCCCAGAGCCGGTCGCCCTGGACGAGTCCGTTGTGCTGCCTCCACAGGAGGACGTCGCCGAGTTCGCGGAAGTACCAGCCGTTGGCGACGATGCCGTGCTCGTCGGGGGTGGTGCCGGTGAGGAAGGTGGACTGGGCGGCGCAGGTGACGGCGGGCAGGACGGTGGAGAGCGGGGCCTGGGCCCCGGTGCCGGCCATGGCCCGCAGGTTCGGCATGTGGGTGAGGAGGCCGGGCGTGAGGCCGACGACGTCCAGGACGAGGAGGGGGGTGGGCCGGGAACCGGTTCCGGGGTCGGTCACGGCAGCTCCTTGAGGCCGAGGTCGGTCAGGAGGTCACGGGCGAGGGTGAGTTCGGCGGCGATGCCGTCGGCGAGCTGGGCGCGGGTGCGGGGCCGCAGCTCGGCCGGGAGCGCCTGCCAGGTGTACGTCTCGACCTCGAGGTGCCGGGTGAGCGGCACGGGGCCGCCGACCAGCCGGGTCAGGGCTCTCTCGAGTACGGGCAGCGTCGAGGTGAGCGGGGGTGCGGGTGGGGCGTGCAGGGGGACGTGGAAGTGGGAGCGCCACGGGGTGCCGTCGGGCAGCGACACCCCGGCCAGGGCCTCGTCGAGGTCGTCGGTCCCGCGCAGTCCGCCGGTGGTCAGGGCGCGGGTCTGGTGCAGGAAGCGGGGTTCGGCGAAGGCGGCCAGGGCTTCGCGCACGGCGGGCAGGTGGGGGTGTTCGGCGTGCAGGGCGGCGGAGAGCTGGGCCTTGGCCACGGGGATGCCCGCGGTGTCCAGGGCGTCCAGTGCGGTGTCGGGGTCCTCGAAGGAGGTGGCGAGGTGGCAGGTGTCGACGCAGACGCCGATGCGGTCGTGGCCGATGTCGGTGAGCGGGGCGATGGCGTCGGCGGTGGTCTCGACGGTGCAGCCCGGCTCGGGTTCGAGGCCGATCCTGATGGAGGTGCCGGTCAGCTCGGCGAGGGCGTCCAGCCGTTGCGCGAGCGTGGTGAGCGCCTTGCGGGCGGTGGCCGGCCGTCGGATCGGCGGTGTACGGGGTGCGCCAGGCGATCGGCAGGGTGGAGACGCTGCCTTCGGTGACGTCGTCGGGGAGGAGGGTGACCAGCAGCCGGGCCAGGTCGGTGGTGTGCTCCAGCCGCTCGGGGTCGGTCCAGTCCGGCCGGTAGACCCGGTACTTCACCTCTTCGGCGCCGAACCCCTCGTACGGGAAGCCGTTGAGGGTGACGACCTCCAGGCCCCGCTGGTCGAGTTCGGTTCTCAGGGCGCGGAGGGCGGAGGGGTCGTTGATCAGCGTCCGGGCGGCTTGCCGGGCGAGCCAGAGGCCGATGCCGAGGCGGTCCCGGCCGAGCCGTCTGCGGACGGGCTCGCAGTGGTCGCGGAGCTGGGCGCGTACGCCGTCGAGGGTCTCGGCGGGGTGCACGTTGGTGCAGTAGGCGAGATGGACGGTGGTGCCGTCGGGGTGGCGGAAGCGCATGGCTCACTCCCCGCCGCGGAGGATGGAGTTGCCCTCGTGGAGGGGGCCGGGGGCGGCGAGGTCGAGCTGGAGGCGGCCGCTCTGGCCGTAGAAGGTGACGGGGTTGCGCCAGAGGACCTGGTCGACGTCGTCCTCGTCGAAGCCGGCCTTCAACATGGCGTCGGCGACCTTGCGGGTCGTGAGCGGGTCGCTCTTCCCCCAGTCGGCGGCGGAGTTGACGAGGACGCGGTCGGTGCCGTGGTTGCGGAGGACCGTGACCATGCGCTCCTCGTCCATCTTGGTGTCGGGGTAGATGGAGAAACCGGCCCAGCAGCCGCTGTCGAGGGCGTCCTGGACGGTCGTCTCGTTGAGGTGGTCGAGCAGGACGCGTTCCGGGGCGAGGGCCGACTCGCGGACGACGTCGATGGTGCGGCGCAGCCCCGTGAGCTTGTCGCGGTGCGGGGTGTGGACGAGGGCGGGCAGGCCGTGGTCGGCGGCGAGCTGGAGCTGGGTGGCGAGGGCGGTGTCCTCGGCGGGGGTCATGGAGTCGTAGCCGATCTCTCCGACGGCGACGACGGAGTCCTTGACGAGGTAGCGGGGCAGCGCGTCCAGGACGGGGGTGCAGCGGGGGTCGTTGGCCTCCTTGGGGTTGAGGGCGAGCGTGCAGTGGTGGGCGATGCCGTACTGGGAGGCGCGGAAGGGTTCCCAGCCGAGGAGGGCGTCGAAGTAGTCGAAGAAGCTGGCGGGTGAGGTGCGGGGCTGGCCGAGCCAGAAGGAGGGTTCGACCAGCGCGCGGACCCCGGCGTCGTACATCGCCCGGTAGTCGTCCGTGGTGCGGGAGGTCATGTGGATGTGGGGGTCGAAGATGCGCATCAGGACTCCTCCGTGGGGGCGGGGGCCGGGGCGGCCGTGAGGGCGAGGACGGTGCGCAGGTCCGCCGGGACGGTGCGGCCGGCGGCGGTGCGCTCGGCGGCGAAGTCGTCCAGCATGCGGGCGAGTTCGGTGTCGCCCCGGGCGCGGTCGGCCAGTCGGGCGACGGCCGCGACGGGGACGTCGGTGAAGAGGCACTTCAGGACGGCGTGCCGCCAGCCGTGGGTGTCCGGGTCCCAGGTCGAGCCGGTGCAGGGTGAGCAGGACGGCCCGGCGTTCGGCGGCGGTGCCCTGGGTGTAGAGCCGGGTCACGGCGGGCAGGGCGGGCCGGGCCGCGGCGAGGAGGAGGGCGCGTGCGGAGTCGGCGTGCTCCGGCCCGCAGTGGCGTCCGGCCGAGGCGAACCGCAGTTCCCAGGGCGGGTCCGCGCTGTCGGCGTCCGGGTGTCCGGCGGCGTGGGCGGCCTCGGTGAGCGCCTCGGCGAGCCAGGTCCGTGCGGTGTCGGGGAGCCGTTCGTCGAGTTCCTCGTGGCTGGTCAGCACGGGGCGGTCACCTCGTCCCCGGTCGTGCGGGCCGCCGCGCGCAGGAAGGCGAGTGAGCTGCGGGCGAGTTCGGGGCCCGCGTGGGAGTGGCGGGGCACGTCCAGGACCGGCGGGAAGTCGATCTCGCCGTCGCCGAAGGGGAGGTGTTCGTGGACGCCACGCCGCATGTCCTCGATCTGGACGTGCCGCAGCCAGGGCGCCGCGTCCCTGACGCAGGCCGCGGGCGGGGCGGGCTCCAGGCACTGGCAGTGGCCGATGTCAAGGGTGAGCCCGAGGGCGTCCGGGTCGCCGAGGAGGGCGCGCAGGTGGTGGAAGTCGGCCAGGGTGGCGAGGAGGTGGCCGGGTTCGGGTTCGATGGCGAGGGGGACGCCGGCGCGGGTCGCGGCGTCCAGCACGGGGCCGAGCGCACCGGTCAGCCGGTGCCAGAGGGCGTCGGTGTCCGTGCCGCTCCCGGTGCCGGGCGGGGCGATGCCGCTGAAGCAGTGCACGGCGTGGGCGCCGAGGTCGGCGGCGGTGTCCACGGCCCGGACGAGCAGGGCGGTACGGGCCGCACGGGCCTCGGGGTCCGGGTCGAGGAGGGAGGGGCCGTGTTTGCGGCGCGGGTCGAGGACGTAGCGGGCGCCGGTCTCCACCGTGACACCGAGGCCCAGCGCGGTGAGTCTGCGGGCCACGTGCCGGGTGCGTGCGGCGAGGTCCGGGGCGAGCGGGTCCAGGTGCATGTGGTCGAGGGTCAGTCCGACGCCGTCGTAGCCGAGGTCGGCGAGGAGTCCCAGGGCGTCGTCGAGGCGGAGGTCGGTCAGACCGTTGGTGCCGTAGCCGAGGCGGAGGGTCACGTGGGGCTCACCTTCCGTGCGAGGGTGCGGGCGAGAGGGGCGAGTCCCATGACGGCGAGCCCGGTCAGCGGCGCCCCCGCCCGGGCGGCCAGCGCGGCCTGGAGCGGGATCATGGCGCGGATCCCGCCGCCGACGGCGCGCTGGGTGAGGGGCGGGGACGGGTTGAGGGCGGCGTGCAGGAGCGGAGGTGCGGCGGTACGGAGGTAGGCGCCGGCGAGGGCGGTGAGCGCGAGGGACCCTGCGGACACACCGGCCGCCGTGGTCGGGACCGCTCCCCGCGCCGGGCCCGGCCCGCCGCGCAGTGCGGCGGCCGCGAGCGCCGCGGTCGTGGCCAGGGCCAGGAGCGGCGCGGTGGTGGAGCCGCCCTGGGCCTCGTGGCGGGAGACCGCGGTGACGGCGTAGGTGTGGGTGCCGAGCAGCAGCGCGGCCGGGACGGCCGAACCGTACCCCCCGGCCGCCCGCGTCCCGGCGGCGCCCGTGCCCACGTCCCTCCGTCGGCGCACACCGGACACCGGACCGGAACCGGCGGCGGAGCCGGAGGTGGAGACCGGGGTCGGACCGGTGGGGGCGGCGGCCGACCACCGTGCCGGGC
>NZ_KL585384.1:39496-41339 GCF_000721935.1 Streptomyces sp. NRRL WC-3549 | reverse complement strand
ACACGCCTCCCTCGCGCCATCAGAGATGTGTATAAGAGACAGTCGCCACCGCGCCCAGCAGCAGGTCCAGGGCGCGGGCGGTGGCCATGGCGGCCGGGCCCGCCGGGGTGTGTTTGAGGTGCAGGTCGTACGCCCAGACGGTGGCCGCCAGGCCGGTGGCCACCGTCAGGGCGGGCCGTCCGGCGCGGGCCGCCAGGGTCAGCCCCGCCGCCGTCAGCGCGCCCGCCGCCGCCAGGGCCGCCCCGGGGGCGATACGGCCGGAGGGGATCGGGCGGTGCGGGCGGTCGACGGCGTCCTCGTCGCGGTCCGCCCAGTCGTTGAGGGCCATCCCCGCCTCGTACAGGCAGAGCGAGGCGCCGACCGCAAGGGCCGTGCCCCGGCCGGGGTTCCGGCCCACGGCGGCGGCTCCGGCCAGCGCGTCGCCCGGGACGGTGAACAGCGCGGAGACCCGGAGCAGTTCCGCCCAGGCCCGCGGGCCGGTGCGCGGACCGGGCCTGTCCGGTGCGGGCGCAGTCCCGCCCGCACCGGACAGGCGGACCTTGGGCGCCGCGGTGCGTGCGGCGCGGGCAGCCACCAGCCCCGCGGACACCGCGCCCGTCAGCGCCACGAGCAGCCGCGGCGGCCTCACCGGGCCGCCCGCAGCCGGCCGGCGAAGTCCAGCAGGGCCGCGTACTGCTCGCCCAGCGCGGCGGGGCCTCCGTCGGGGTCCTTGAAGTAGAAGCCGAGCTCCGGACGGGGGCCGCTCAGCCCCGCCTCGTGGGCGCGGGCCAGCAACCGGGCGAGGTCCAGGACCAGCGGGGCCGCGAGCGCGGAGTCGCAGCCCTGCCAGATGGTCTGGAGGATCATCCGGGAGCCGAGGAAGCCGTCGAACGCGATGTGGTCCCAGGCCGTCTTCCAGTCCCCCATCGCCGGCACGTCGTCGATGTGGACCTCGCCCTCGGGGGCGGTGCCGAGCGTGTCGGCCAGGACGCGTTCCTTGCCCGCGTTCTTGGCGGCGGCGGCGGCCGGGTCGGCGAGGGCCGCTCCGTCGCCGCCGCCCAGCAGGTTCGTCCCCGACCAGGCCCGTACCGGCAGGGCGCGCTGGACGAACATCGGGGCGAGCACGGAGCGCAGCAGTGTCTGGCCGGTCTTGCCGTCGCGTCCGGCGTACGGGAGACCGCCGCGGTCCGCCGCGTCGCGCAGAAGCGGGCTGTGCAGTCCGGTGGAGGGGGTGAAGTTGACGTACGGGCAGCCGGCCCGCAGGGCGGCCGCCGCGTAGAGGGAGCTGGCGGGGAGGCGGGTGTCGTCCTCGCCGGGGGCGGGTTCGGTGGAGGCGACGTTGACGACGACGGTGCGGGCGAGGCCGTGGCGCCGGGTGAAGCCGGTGAGGTCGGCGGCGAAGGCCTCGATCAGTTCGTCGTCGGTGCGGCTGTCGCCGGGCAGCGGCCCGCCCGGGCGTATCTCGGCTTCCGCGGCGGCGAGTTCGGTGGTGACGGCGGCGGACAGTCCGTGCGGGATGACTCCGCCGGCCTCCAGGGCCTCGGCGCGTTTGGGCAGGGGGCAGTCGAGGGTGTCGTGGCCGCCGAAGACGAGGGAGGTCAGGGGTGGCAGTCCGCTGCCGGCGAAGGGCGGGGTCTCGGTGACCATGCCGGTCGCCGGGTGGAGTCCCGCCGCGATGGCGGCGCATCCCGCGGTGGCGGTGGTGGCGACGGAGCCGCGTGCTCCGATGAACCAGATTCCGGTACGAACGGCCTGTGCGGACACGGGCTGCCTCCCAGGGGTGGGACGGGGTGGGGTGGGGTGACGGAGGGCGGGGCGGTGGTGCTCCCCGCCCCCGTCGTCGGCGGGAGGAAGACGTTTCCCC
>NZ_KL585384.1:37605-39217 GCF_000721935.1 Streptomyces sp. NRRL WC-3549 | reverse complement strand
CTCAGAGATGTGTATAAGAGACAGGTCGGCGGTTGGTGCCTCCTGCCGAGGTGGACGCCCTACGTGGAGGGCAGTTCCTTCAACTGGATGTTGCGGAAGGACACGTGGTCGTCGGGCCCGTGGTTCTGGAGGCCGATGTAGCCGTCCTTCAGGCTGCGGGCCGGGTCGGTGTTGGTGAAGTCGTTGATCTTGGCTCCGTTGAGGAAGACCTGGAGCCGTTCACCCTTGACCTTGATCTCGTAGCTGTTCCACTGGCCCGGCGGCCTCAGGACCCGGTCGCGGGCCTTGAGGTCCGCCGACTTGAAGGTGTAGATCGCGCCGGTGGTGCGGTCCGCCGTGTCGGTGGCGTCGATCTGGACCTCGTAGCCGTTGTCCACGGCCGACCACGGGTCGTCGGACTCCGGGAAGCCGACGAAGACACCGGAGTTGTCGTCGCCTGTCATCTTCCAGTCGAGCGTGAGCGAGTAGGACTTCAGCTCCTTGGCCTGGTAGGTCAGCAGGCCCATGCCGCCCTCGGAGCGCAGCTCGCCGTCGACGACGTCGAACTTCCCGGGACCGGCCTGCTTCCAGCCCTCCAGCGTCTTGCCGTTGAAGATCGACCGGTAACCGGTGTCGGGCTTGCAGTTGGCCTTGACCTGTCCGGCGGCGTAGCGCAGGCCGCCCAGCAGGTGCGCGCGGAACTCCGGTTCGGCGTAGGACTCCTTGGTGTGGCCGAGGCCGGTGTAGAAGGAGCGCCCGCCCTGGTAGGTCTGGCACCAGGCGATGGGGTGGTCGCCCTTCATGGTGCCGCCCTTGTAGGTGGTCTCGTCCAGGGTGGCGAGGACCTGGGCCTTGTCACGGGGGTTGGTGCGGTAGTTGTACCACTCGTCGGTGCGGTCCCAGGCCTCGTCCAGGTGGGCGGTGGCCGGGTGGTCGTGGTTCTCCACCCTGACGGTCGCGGGCTGGATCTCCGGGTGGGAGGAGAAGTAGGCGCCGACGAGCCCGCCGTAGAACTCCCAGTCGTACTCGGTGTCGGCGGCGGCGTGGACGCCCATGTACCCGCCGCCGGTGGAGACGAAGTTCTCGAACGCCTTCTTCTGGTCGGCGTTCAGGATGTCACCGGTGGTGGAGAGGAAGACGACCGCGTCGTAGCGGGCCAGGTTGCTGGTGGTGAACTGGCCGGCCTCCTCGGTGGAGTCGACCGTGATGTTGCTGCCCTTGCCGAGCTCCTTCAGCGCCGCGACGCCCTCGGGGATCGAGTCGTGGCGGAAGCCGCCGGTCTTGGAGAAGACGAGGACGCGCTTGGCGGTCTTGTCGACGGGGCTGTTCGACAGCTCGAAGTCGTCCACGTCGTAGAGCGCCCCGTCACCGCCCTTGAAGACCAGGAAGAGCTCGGTGGCCTTCTTCGGCGCTCCGCGCAGCGGCACGTCGATGTCCTGGAAGGTGTCCCAGCTGCCGGTCACCGGGACGGGGGCGGAACCGAGGATCTTCCCGGTGGGTGATCCGGACCGCACCTCCAGGAAGCCTCCCACACCGGCCGAGGACGTGCGGGCGGTGAGCTTGGTGGCACCGTCGAGGATGTACGGGGTGAAGGAGATCCAGTCGCCGTCGTGGATGTCCCCGACGGTACGGC
>NZ_KL585384.1:28267-37340 GCF_000721935.1 Streptomyces sp. NRRL WC-3549 | reverse complement strand
AGCTTGGCCTGGTCACGGCCGGACAGTGCGGCCTGGCCGCCGCCCCCGCCGTCGGTGTAGGAGGCCGAGATGCCGCCGTAGATGTTGGCGTTGGGGTCGTGACCGCCCTCCATGGCGGTCTTGATGGTGCCCTCGCAACCGTGCTCGGTGGTTATGTCGTGCCCGTGGCTGTCGTGGCCCAGGGTGAACTTGACCTCGACCTTGGAGCAGTCGATGGTGCCGTCCTCCGGGTCGGTGACGGTGACCTTGAAGGGCACCGCGTCACCGAACTCGAACAGCTGGCCGTCGGACGGGAGGTGCATCTCGACGACGGGAGCGGTGTTGCCGACGGTCACGTGCACACTGGCCGAGCCGGTGCGCCCGGTGGGGTCCTCGGCGGTGACGGTGGCGGTGTAGGTGCCGTTCTTCTTGTAGGTGTACGTGGGGTTCGCGGCCGTGGACGTACCGCCGTCGCCGAAGTCCCAGGCGTACGTGAGGGTGTCGCCGTCACCGTCGGTGGTGCCCTCGGAGGAGAACTTCACCTTGAGGGGTGCGGTGCCGGAGGTCTTGTTCGAGGATGCCTCGGCGATGGGTGAGCGGCCGCCGGTGGCGTTCTCGATGCGGTAGAGCGCGGAGTTCTCGTCACCGCCGAACCAGGACAGGCCGTAGTCCAGGACGTACAGGGCGCCGTCGGGGCCGAAGGCCATGTCCATGATCTGCGTGCCGGTCCACGGGACGTCGTTGATGGAGCGGACCGTGCCGTCGGCGTCCTGTTCGATGCGCTTGATCCACTGCCGGCCGAACTCCCCGGCGAAGAAGTCCCCGTCGTACTCCTTCGGGAACTTCACCGGCGAGTCGAGGTCCGCGTCGTAGCGGTAGACGGGGCCGCCCATCGGGGACTCGGAGCCGGTGCCGAACTCGGGCAGCGAGCCGCCGTCGTACGGGATCCAGGCTGCCTGGGCGGGCGGCAGGTCGACCAGGCCGGTGTTGTGCCGCGACTCGTTCTTCGGCGCGGCGCAGTCGAACTTCGCGCCGGAGGTACCGGTGGCGAAGTCGTAGCGGTTGTACGCGTCGTTGTCGCCGGTGCAGTAGGGCCAGCCGAAGTTGCCCGGCTCGGTCACCCGGGCGAACTCGACCTGTCCGGCCGGACCGCGGTTCGGGTCGGCGGCGCCGGCGTCGGGGCCGTAGTCGCCGACGTACAGGATGCCGGTGGCCTTGTCCACGCTGAAGCGGAACGGGTTGCGGAAGCCCATCGCGTAGATCTCGGGCCGGGTCTTGTCGGTGCCCGGCGCGAAGAGGTTGCCCTCGGGGACGGTGTACGAGCCGTCGTCGGCGACCTTGATCCGCAGGATCTTGCCGCGGAGGTCGTTGGTGTTGCCGGAGGTGCGGCGGGCGTCGAAGGCCGGGTTGCGGTCCGCCCGGTCGTCGAGCGGCGAGAAGCCGTCGGAGGAGAAGGGGTTGGAGTCGTCGCCCGTCGAGAGGTACAGGTTGCCCTCGGCGTCGAAGTCGATGTCACCGCCCACATGGCAGCACATGCCGCGGGTGGTGGGGATGTCGAGGACCTTCTTCTCGCTGGCGTTGTCGAGGGTGCCGTCCTCGTTCAGCGTGAAGCGGGAGAGCCGGTTGACGCCGTCGTACTTCGCGAAGTCCTCGGCGGTGCCGTTCTCCGGTGCGTCCCCGTCGGGGGTGTCCAGCGGGGGTGCGTAGTAGAGGTAGATCGCCCGGTTCTCGGCGAAGTCGGGGTCGATGCCGACCCCCTGGAGGCCTTCCTCGTCGTGGGAGTAGACGGGGAGGGTGCCGGATATCCGGGTGTTGCCGGCGCTGTCGGTGATGCGCAGCTCGCCGCTGCGCGAGGTGTGCAGCACGCTGCGGTCGGGGAGGACCGCCAGCGAGATGGGCTCGCCTGTTTCGGCGGCTCCCTTGGCGAGGGTGACCTGCTGGAAGTCCTCGGCGGCGTCGGCCTTCGGGGCGGCCGGGGTGTCGGCGGCGGCCGGGGAGCCGAGGGTGAGGGTGGCTGCGGCGAGCAGGCCGCCGGTCAGGAGTGCGAGTGTCTTTCGGGCGCGGAGCCGTCTGCTGCTTCTGTGCACGTGCGTCCTCCGGAGAGTGCCGGTTGCTCGGGCGGGTGCGTTCTGCCGTTCCGCGCGGGGACTGCCGCGCTCGTCACCGGGGGCTGCTGAGGCTCCCGGTGACGCGAGTCATGTCGTGTACACGTAGGGGACCGTAGCGGGGTTCGTCCGGGACGGAAAGCCCTTGTGCGGATTGCGCGTCGAGCTTTTTCCCGCTGGTGGACAAAGCGGTGTCCGGGCAGGCCGGACGGCCCCCGGGGCCGGGGTGGCCCCGGGGGCGGCCCTGTGCGGGCGCGGGCCGGTTCCGGCTCGGCCGCCGCCGCGTCAGGGGTACCGAGCTCCGTCAGGCGCCGTCGGGCACCCCCTGGCCGCCGCCCCCGAACGCCGCGTCGAAGGAGGCGCTCGGCGGGTCGAAGTCGAACCGCTTCAGGGAGGCCAGCGCCTCCGGCGCCCCCGCCAGCCGGTCCATGCCCGCGTCCTCCCATTCCACCGAGACCGGTCCCGCGTACCCGATGGACCGCAGCATCCGGAACACGTCCTCCCAGGGCACGTCCCCGTGCCCGGCGGAGACGAAGTCCCAGCCGCGCCGGGGATCGCCCCACGGCAGGTGGGAGCCCAGGCGGCCGTTGCGGCCGTCGAGGCGTTTGCGGGCCTCCTTGCAGTCCACGTGGTAGATCCGCTCCCGGAAGTCGTACAGGAAGGAGACCGGGTCGAGGTCCTGCCAGACGAAGTGGCTCGGATCGAAGTTCAGCCCGAACGCGGGCCGGTGGCCGACCGCCTCCAGGGCGCGGTGCGTGGTCCAGTAGTCGTAGGCGATCTCGCTCGGGTGGACCTCGTGGGCGAAGCGCACCCCCTCCTCGTCGAAGACGTCCAGGATCGGGTTCCAGCGGTCCGCGAAGTCCTGGTAGCCGCGTTCGATCATGTGCGGGGGCACCGGCGGGAACATGGCGACCAGGTGCCAGATCGAGGAGCCGGTGAAACCGATGACCGTGTCGACGCCGAAGGCGGCGGCGGCCCGTGCGGTGTCCTTGATCTCCTCCGCGGCACGCCGGCGCACGCCCTCCGGTTCCCCGTCCCCCCAGATCCGCGCGGGCAGGATCCCCTGGTGGCGCTCGTCGATGGGGCTGTCGCAGACGGCCTGGCCCACCAGATGGTTGGAGACGGCCCAGCACTTCAGGCCGTACGTGTCGAGCAGGCGTCGCCGGCCGTCGAGATAGCCGGGGTCGGCGAGTGCCTTGTCGACCTCGAAGTGGTCGCCCCAGCAGGCGAGTTCGAGGCCGTCGTAGCCGAAGTCCCGGGCGAGCCGGCAGACCTCTTCGAGCGGCAGGTCGGCCCACTGGCCGGTGAAGAGCGTGAAGGGACGGGGCATGCTCGGGGACCTCCTAGAAGGGGACCGGGGTGTGCACGGAGTTCTTGGCGGCGCTCTCCTCGACGGCGGCCAGCACCCTCTGCACCTGAAGGCCGTCGGCGAACGACGGGACGGGGGCGGCCCCCTCGGTGATCGCGCGCACCACGTCACGCGCCTGGTGCACGAACGTGTGCTCGTAGCCGAGCCCGTGGCCCGGCGGCCACCAGGCCTCCAGGTAGGGGTGCTCGGGTTCGGTGACGAGGATCCGCCGGAATCCGGCGGACGCGGCCGGCTCGGTGTGGTCGTGGAAGGACAGTTCGTTGAGCCGTTCCAGGTCGAAGGCGATCGACCCGAGCTGCCCGTTGACCTCCAGGCGCAGGGCGTTCTTCCGGCCGGCCGCCATCCTCGTCACCTCGAAGGAGGCCAGCGCGCCGGATGCCAGCCGGCCCGTGAACAGCGCGGCGTCGTCGACGGTGACCGCCCCCCGCACGGCACCGTCGGCGGCCCCGGAGAGCCCGGCGGCGGGCCCGGCGAGGACCGGGCGTTCCCGTACGAACGTCTCGCTGACCGCGGAGACCCCGACGATCGGCTCCCCGGCCAGGTACTGCGCGAGGTCGACGATGTGCGCACCGAGGTCCCCCAGCGCGCCCGAGCCGGCGTGCTCGCGCTTCAGCCGCCAGGTCAACGGCGACAGGGGGTCCACGAGCCAGTCCTGGAGGTAGGCGGCCCGCACGTGCCGCAGCGTGCCCAGCCGCCCGCCCGCGATCAGCGAGCGGGCGTAGGTGAGGGCGGGCACCTTGCGGTAGTTGAAGCCCGCGATCGCCACCTGCCCGCGGGCCGCGGCGCGTTCGGCCGCCTCGGCCATCGCCTCCGCCTCGGCGACGGTGTTGGCGAGGGGCTTCTCGCACAGGACGTGCTTGCCCGCCTCCAGGGCGGCGACGGCGATCTCGGCGTGGCTGTCGCCGGGGGTGCAGATGTCGACCAGGTCCACGTCGTCCCGGGCGATCAGGGCACGCCAGTCCGTCTCCGCCGCCGCCCACCCGTGGCGGGCGGCGGCGGCCTCGACCGCCGTGCGGTCGCGTCCGCAGATCGCGGCGAGGACGGGTCTGACCGGCAGGTCGAAGACATGGCCCGCGGTGCGCCAGCCCTGTGAGTGGGCGGCGCCCATGAACGCGTATCCGACCATGCCGACGCCGATCGTCGCCGTCGGCCGGTGTGCCGGCGGCGACGCCCCGGCCTCCTGCTCCGTGTCTTCTCCAAGAGCCATGCGGACTTCCTCCTCGTCGGTGGTTCGGTGGCGGCGGCGGGGCCCGGTCAGCTGAAGCCCGTCGGCAGGTACTGGTCGACGTTGTCCTTGCTGACCACGGCCGAGTACAGGGTCAGGGAGGTGGGGATCTCCATCTCGGCGAGCCCGGCGACGCCCTTGCTCTGGCCGAGCGCGCGGGCCAGGTCGATGGCGGACGCGGCCATCGTCGGCGGGTACAGGACCGTGGCCCTCAGGACGCTGTTCCCGGCCTTGATGGCGTCCATGGCGGACTTGGCGCCCGCACCGCCGACCATGAGGAACTCGTCGCGGCCCGCCTGCTCGATCGCCCGCAGCGCGCCCACGCCCTGGTCGTCGTCGTGGTTCCACAGGGCGTCGAACCGCTTCTGCGCCTGGAGCAGCTGCGCCATCTTGGCCTGGCCGGACTCCACGGTGAAGTCGGCGGCCTGACGGGCCACCAGCTTGATGTTGGAGTAGTTCTTCAGGGCGTCGGCGAAGCCCTGGCTGCGCTGCTTGGTCAGTTCCAGGTTGTCGATGCCGGCCAGCTCGACGACCTTGGCGTCCGCCTTGCCCTTGAGCTGTTCGCCGATGTAGTGCCCGGCGTTGAGGCCCATGCCGTAGTTGTCGCCGCCGACCCAGCAGCGGTAGGCCTGCGGGGAGGCGAAGACGCGGTCGAGGTTGACGACGGGGATGCCGGCCCTCATGGCTTCCAGGCCGACCTGGGTGAGTGCCTTGCCGTCGGCGGGGAGGACGACCAGGACGTCGACCTTCTTGTTGATGAGGGTCTTGACCTGGCCGATCTGCGCGGCGGTGTCGTTGGAGCCCTCGGTGGTCTCCAGGGTCACCTCGGAGTACCTCTCCGCCCGCGACTTGGCCTGCACGTTGATCGCGTTGAGCCAGCCGTGGTCGGCCTGCGGTCCGGCGAAGCCGATGGTGACGGGCTTTCCCGGCTTGTCGTCGGCGGCCGGCTGGTTGTTCTGCGCGGTCTCCTTCTCCTTGGGCTCGTTGCTGGTGCAGGCGGTGAGGAAGGCTCCCGCGGAGACGGCCGCGGTGCCGAAGAGCAGTCCTCTGCGGCTTGTTTCTGGCATGGCTGTCGAACCCTTCGTCCGGTGCGTCGTACGGATGGGTGCCGGTGCGTGCGGTAGGGGGTACGGCTCAGGTGCCGCCGCGGAGAGTGCGGCGCTGGACCAGGACGGCCGCGACGATGATCGCGCCCTTGGCTATCTGCTGGACGTCGCTCTGCAGGTTGTTGAGGGCGAAAATGTTGGTGATCGTGGTGAAGACGAGAACGCCGAGGACGGATCCGATGATCGTGCCCCGGCCGCCGCTCAGCAGCGTTCCGCCGATGATCGCGGCGGCGATGGCGTCCAGTTCGTACAGGTTGCCGTTGGTGTTCTGGCCCGACCCGGACAGGATGATCAGCATGAACGCGGCGATGCCGCAGCACAGTCCGGACAGCAGGTAGAGGTAGAGCCGCTGACGGCGTACGTCGATGCCGGCGAGCCTGGCCGCCTCCGCGTTCCCGCCGACCGCGACCGTGCGGCGTCCGAAGGTCGTACGGTTCAGGATCAGCCAGCCGGCCACGGTGACCGCGGCGAAGACGAGGACCAGGGGCGGGATGCCCAGGACGTAGCTGTCGGGCAGTCCGAGGTCCAGGACCGAACGCACCGTGACGATCTGTGTCTTGCCGTCGGTGATCTGGAGCGCCAGCCCGCGTGCCGAGGCGAGCATGGCCAGCGTCGCGATGAAGGGGACCATCCCCCCGTACGCGATGAGGAGACCGTTGACCAGCCCGGCGGCGAGTCCGACGACCATGGCGGTGAACAGGATCCCCGCGAAGCCGTACTCCTGGGTGGCCAGCGTCGTCGCCCACACGGACGCGAGGGCGACCATCGCCCCCACGGACAGGTCGATGCCGCCGCTGGTGATCACGAACGTCACGCCGACGGTGACGACCCCGATGACGGAGGCCTGGGTGAGGATCAGCTGGAGGTTGCCGGTGTCCAGGAAGGCGTCCGGTTCGGTGATGCCGCCGACGGCCACCAGCACGGCGAGGACGCCGAGCAGCGACAGGTTGCGTACGTCGAGGCGGAAGCCGGAGGCGCGCGAGCCGGCGGCCCCCCGTTTCGAGGGCGGGGTGGCGGGGGCGTCGGTGTGCCCCTTCCCCGGCCCGTGGTGCTGCGCCGACGGCGCGGGCTGTGTCATGACGTCGGGCTCCCTTCCATGACGAGGTCGAGTACACGGTGCTCGTCGAGCTCCTGGGCGGCGGCCTCGTGGACGACGCGGCCTTCGCGGAGTACCAGCACCCGGTCGGCGAGGCCCAGGACTTCGGGCACCTCGCTGGAGACGAGCAGGACGGCGAGGCCTTCGTCGGCCAGCCGACGGATCACGGCGTAGAGCTCGGCGCGGGCACCGACGTCCACACCGCGGGTCGGTTCGTCGAGCAGCAGCACCCGGCAGCCACGCAGCAGCCAGCGGGCCAGGACCGCCTTCTGCTGGTTGCCGCCCGACAGGGTGCGGACGGCGGCCTCCGGGTTCCGTGCGCTCGGCGCCCCGGTCGAGCCAGCCGCCGCGGGCGAACCGGGAGAGCGTGGCGAGCGAGACGTTACGGGTGACCGACTCGGTCAGCAGCAGTGCCTGCGCCTTGCGTTCCTCGGGGGCGAGGCCGATGCCCGCGGCGACGGCGGCCCGGACGCTGCCGGGGCGCAGCGGGGTTCCGGCGACCTCGACCCGGCCGGCGGTGGGCCTGCGGGCGCCGTAGACGGTCTCCAGGATCTCGGAGCGCCCGGAGCCGACGAGGCCGGCGAGGCCGACGATCTCGCCGGGCCGCAGCTTCAGGTCCAACGGCTCGAACTCGCCCTCACGGCACAGGCCTTCGACGGTGAGTACGGGTTCCACGGCGGCCTGCCGGGCGCCGGGGGCGGGGCGGGGCGGGAAGACGTACTCGACGTTGCGGCCGGTCATCATGGCGACGATGTCGCGCGTGGGGGTGGAGGCGGCCGGGAGCCCGACGGCGACGGCCCGGCCGTCCTTGAGCACGGTCACCCGGTCGCCGATGCGGCGGATCTCCTCCAGCCGGTGCGAGATGTAGACGACGGCCACGCCGTCGGAGGTGAGGCCCTCGACGATGCGGAAGAGGTTGTCGACCTCGTCGGGGTCGAGCGCGGCGGACGGTTCGTCCATCACGATGAGGCGGACGTCGTGGGAGAGCGCGCGGGCCATGGAGACGATCTGCTGATGGGCGGCGGAGAGGTCGCCCACCTCACGGGACGGGTCGATCTCCGGGTGGCCCAGCCGTTCCAGCAGCGCGGCGGCCGCGTTCCTGGCCTCGCGGCCGCGGACGACGAAGCCCGCGGTGGTCGGTTCGTGGCCGAGGAAGACGTTCTCCGCGACCGACAGGCCTTCCACCAGGTCGAGTTCCTGGTAGATGGTCGCGATGCCGAGACGCATCGCGGTGATCGGCGAGGAGAGCCGGACGGGTGAGCCCTGCCAGGTGATGGCCCCGTCGTCGGGCTGGTGGGCGCCGGCGAGCACCTTGATGAGGGTGGACTTGCCGGCACCGTTCTGGCCGAGGAGGCAGTGGACCTCGCCCGCCTGGACCTCGAGGTCCACGCCGTCGAGGGCGCGCACACCGGGGAAGGACTTGGTGATGCCGGACATCGTGAGCAGGGGGGCTGCGTCGAGCGGGAGTACTGGGTCGAGCGGGAGTACTGGGTCGAGCGGGGGTACTGGGTCGAGCGGGGGCGGTGGTTCTGGTGCCATGACGAATCCCCTCGGCGAATGGTGTCTCCCCCGCTCGGGCGTGGCCGGGAGCCTGGGGACGGCCGGTGAGCGGGCAGGGCGCAGTGCCGGCGGTGCCGTACTGCTGACGGAACTGCTGGTACGGGGCGGTGCGGGGCTGCTGCTTGAACGGGGCGGTGCTACGGGTTTGGAACGGGGCGGTGCTACGGAGGCGGTACGGTGCTACGGACTCGGTGCGGTGCCGGTGATACGGAGCGTGCTACGTGCGCGGTGCGGTGCTTCTGATTCGGAGCGGTGCCGGCGGTACGGAGCGGGGCTTCTGGTACGGAGCAGTGCTTCTGGTACGGAGCGGTGCTGCACACGTGGTGCGGTGGTGGTGCCTGCCGTGCGTGGTAGTGCCTGCGGTGCGGTGCTGCTGGTGTGGAGCGGTGCTGCTGGTGCGGTGCGGTGGTGCGGAAGTGGAGCGGTGGTGCGGGAGCGGAGCAGTGCTCCCGCGCCGCGCCGGATCACGCACCGGCCCGGACATCAGGCCGGCGAGAACAGGTGGTCGCTGATGAGTCGGGCCGCGCCGGTCACCCCGGCGGCCGGCCCCAGCTCACCGAGCACGATGGGGAGGTTGCCCGTGGCCAGCGGCAGGGACTGCCGGTAGACCTGGGTGCGGACACTGGCCAGCAG
>NZ_KL585384.1:3259-28109 GCF_000721935.1 Streptomyces sp. NRRL WC-3549 | reverse complement strand
CCGGTAGACCTGGGTGCGGACACTGGCCAGCAGGTTGTGGCCGAGCCCGGTGACCCCGCCGCCGATCACGACGAGGCCCGGGTTGAAGAAGCTGACGAGTCCCGCGATGACCTGGCCGACCCGGTTGCCGCCCTCGCGGATCAGGTTCAGCGAGGTCGGGTCTCCCGCCGCCGCGGCGGCGGCCACGTCGGCGGCGCTGGGCTTTCCGGGTTTCCGGCCGCCTCAAGCCGTGCGGCGAGTTCCGCCGACCGCCCGTCACGGGCCGCGTCCTCGGCGTCGCGGGCCAGGGCCGCGCCGCTGAAGTGGGCTTCCAGGCAGCCCCGGTTGCCGCAGGCGCAGGGACGCCCGTCGGGTTCCACCTGGATATGGCCGATGTCGCCGGCGCTGCCCGTCGTACCACGGTAGACCTCGCCGCCGACGACGATGCCGCAGCCGATGCCGGTACCGATCTTGACGCAGAGGAAGTCACCGGCGGTACGGGCGACGCCCGCGTGCTGCTCCCCCATGGCCATGAGGTTCACGTCGTTGTCGACCATGACGGGGCAGCCGAGTTCCTGACTGAGCGCCTCGCGGACGGGGAAGCCGTCCCAGCCCGGCATGATCGGCGGGGCGACCGGCACCCCCTCGGGGAAGCGCACCGGTCCCGGTACGCCGATGCCCGCGCCGTCGAACCCTTCGGCGAGCCCGGAGGCGCGGAGCTTGGCCGCCATGATCAGGACCTGATCGAAGACCGCGACCGGCCCCTCCCGCACGTCCATGGGGTGGTTGAGGTGACCGAGCACCTCCAGTTCGGCGTTGGTGACGGCGACGTCGACGGAGGTGGCCCCGATGTCGACGCCGAGGAACCGCAGTTGGGGGGCGAGCCGGATGTTGTGGGAGCGGCGCCCGCCACGGGACGCGGCGAGCCCGTCGGCCACGACGAGCCCGGTCTCCAGCAGCCGGTCGACCTCGACGGCGAGCTTGGAGCGCGAGAGGTCGATCCGGTCCCCCAGCTGAGCCCGGGAGTTGGGCCCGCCGTCGCGCAGCAGCCTCAGCAGCCGCGCCTGGTGCGTGTTCGCGGGTCGTGCCGTCATACGTCTCACGCGTCCCTCCCCGCCACGCGGCCGGTCCGTCGGGCTTTCGATGGGGAACGTAGCAGCGCTTCACCGGACTGGGAAGAAGTTGAGCAGGAATCCGCACCAACTTTCTCCACACTCAGGACAAAGGTCGGGCTGCACCCCCGCCGGGCGGCGTCGGGAGGTCTCGGCCGCTCAGGGGCAGCTGATCACCTGGCCCGCGTACGAGAGGTTGCCGCCGAAGCCGAAGAGCAGGACGGGGGCGCCGCTGACGACCTCACCCCGTTCCACCAGTTTGGACAGGGCCATCGGGATCGACGCGGCCGAGGTGTTGCCGGAGTCCACCACGTCCCGGGCCACCACCGCGTTGACGGCCCCGATCCTTCTGGCGACCGGTTCGATGATCCGCAGATTGGCCTGGTGCAGCACCACGGCGGCGAGGTCCTCCGGGGTGATCCCGGCGCGCGCGCAGACGGCGCGGGCGATCGGCGGCAGTTGCGTGGTGGCCCAGCGGTAGACGGCCTGGCCCTCCTGGGCGAACCGCGGGGGCGTGCCCTCGATCCGTACGGCGTTGCCCATCTCCGGTACCGAGCCCCACAGCACCGGGCCGATCCCGGGCCGGTCCCCGGAGGCCGGATCGGCGGTCACGACGGCGGCGCCCGCGCCGTCGCCCATCAGGACGCAGCTGGTGCGGTCGGTCCAGTCGACGATGTCGCCCATCTTGTCGGCGCCGATGACCAGCGCGCGGGTGGCGGCCCCGGCGCGGATGGTGTGGTCCGCGGTGGCGAGCGCGTGGGTGAAACCGGAGCAGACCACGTTGATGTCCATGACGGCCGGCGAGTCCATGCCGAGCCGGGCCGCGACCCGGGCCGACATGCTGGGCGAGCGGTCGATCGCGGTGGAGGTGGCGACGAGGACCAGGTCGATGTCGCCCGCCTGCATACCGGCCGCGGCCAGCGCCTTGGCCGCCGCGTGTGCCGCCATCTCGTCGACCGGCTCGTCCGGCCCGCCCAGGTGCCGGGTCCGGATGCCGACCCGGCTGGTGATCCACTCGTCACTGGTGTCCACCATGCCCGCCAGGTCGTGGTTGGTGAGCACCTTGGCGGGCTGGTAGTGGCCGAGCGCCACGACACGTGAGCCGGTCATGTACGGGGTCCCCTCGCTACGGATGGCAGGAATGCACCAGTCTTGGTTGCTACCGATCGGTACAGAGGCACGTAACCCGACAGGAATATCGTCCGCGGGTTGGAGCGTCCCGAACAGCGGCTCGAACATCTCCCCGAACGCCATCTCGAACGCCACCCCGAAGGCAGCACGGGGCGCCGCCACCCGCCCGGTCCACCGGCCGCCCCCTCGTCCACGGCTTCCGCGCGACTCGTGGCAGTCTCTGTACGAAGGGCTGTTCGGGCCGCCACGACGCACAGAATCGGGTTGATCGGCTATGGGACGGGTCACGGAGCGCCGGCGCATCATCCGCATCCGGGACGGGGTGGTCAGCACCCGCCCGGACACGCTCGTCGCCGAGGAACCCCTGGAGATCCGGCTGAACGGCAGGCCGCTCGCCATCACGATGCGCACTCCGGGCGACGACTTCGCCCTCGCGGCGGGCTTCCTGGTGAGCGAGGGCGTGATCGCCGAGGGCGGGGAGGTGCAGTCGATCGTGTACTGCGCCGGGGCCACGGCCGACGGCGTGAACACCTACAACGTGGTGGACGTGAAGCTGGCCCCGGGCGTCGCGGTCCCCGACATCACCCTGGAACGCAACGTCTACACCACCTCCTCCTGCGGCCTGTGCGGCAAGGCCAGCCTCGACGCCGTACGGACCACGACCCGGCATCCCGTCGCCGACACTCCCCCGGTCCGGGTGACGCCGGAGCTGCTGGCCGCCCTGCCCGACCGGCTCCGCGAGGCGCAGCGGGTGTTCGACCGGACCGGCGGGCTGCACGCGGCGGCCCTGTTCTCGGCGGAGGGGGAACTCGTCGACGTCCGGGAGGACGTGGGCCGCCACAACGCGGTGGACAAGCTCGTGGGCCGGGCCCTGACCGACGGTCGGCTGCCACTGTCCCGGTCGATCCTGCTGGTCTCGGGACGCGCCTCGTTCGAGCTGGCCCAGAAGGCGGTGATGGCCGGGATCCCGATGCTCGCGGCGGTCTCGGCGCCGTCGTCACTGGCCGTGGACCTGGCGGCCGAGACCGGGCTGACGCTGGTGGGGTTCCTGCGGGGCGCGTCGATGAACGTGTACACCGGTGACCACCGCATCGCGCTGGACACACCGGTGGGACGGAACTGAGGCAGCCCGGGACCGGGACCGGGTACCGCCGGAGCCCGGGTCAGGCCGGGGCCGAGTCCCGCCCGGACGGCGTCGCCGCGCCGCCCGGCGCAGGACGCGACGCCTCCCCGGCCGCCCCGTCCCCCGGCAGAGGGTCCAGGGACCGGCGCTTGGCGATCACCGCGCAGACCATCAGCTGCATCTGGTGGAAGAGCATCAGCGGCAGCACGGCGAGACTCGCCTGAGCACCGAACAGCACGCTCGCCATCGGCAGCCCGGCGGCCAGGCTCTTCTTCGATCCGGCGAACTGGATCGCCACCCGGTCCGGCCGCCCGAACCCGAGCCGCTTCGCCCCGTACCAGCTCAGCGCGAGCATCGCGGCGAGCAGCACGGCCTCCGCGGCGAGGAGTCCGCCGAGCCGGAGCGGGGTGACCTGGTGCCAGATTCCGGCGACCATGCCCTCGCTGAACGCGGTGTAGACGACGAGCAGGATCGAGCCCCGGTCCACGTATCCCAGGACCCTGCGGTGGCGGGTGAGGAAGCCGCCGACCCAGCGGCGCAGCAGCTGTCCGGCGAGGAACGGCACCAGCAGCTGGAGAACGATCTGGACCAGGGATTCCGCCGAGAAGCCGCCCGCGCTGCTGCCGAGCAGGACGGCGGCCAGGAGCGGGGTGAGCACGATCCCGGCGAGGCTGGAGAAGGACCCGGCGCAGATCGCGGCCGGCACGTTGCCGCGCGCGATCGAGGTGAAGGCGATCGAGGACTGGATGGTCGAGGGGACCAGGCACAGGAAGAGGAAGCCCTGCTGGAGCTGCGGGGTCAGCACATGGGGCACCAGTCCTCCGCTCGCCAGCCCGAGCAGCGGGAACACGACGAAGGTGCAGGCCAGGACGGTGAGGTGGAGACGCCAGTGCTTGAGCCCGTCGAGTGCCTCGGCGGTCGAGAGGCGTGCCCCGTAGAGGAAGAAGAGCAGGGCGACCGCCCCCGTCGAGGCTCCGCCGGCCACCTGGGCGCCCGTACCCGAGACGGGCAGCAGGACCGCGAGCACCACCGTGCCGATGATCGCCAGGATGTACGGGTCGACCGGCAGCCAGGACGGCGGCTTCAGGGTGAGGCGCTTCATGTGCTCCGTGCTCTCGGGGACGCTGTGGTTCCGGGTGGGCGCGGCCGTGCCCCGCGGGTGCGGTCGCGCCCGTCCATCCTGCTCCCGGTGATCGCCCGGGCGGAACCCGCCCCCGCCGCGACCCTCGTCACGGCCCGGCGGGCCGGGAGGGGCCCCGCAGCGGCCCTGGGCGCGGCCCCGGTCCGCGTAAGCGCGGGGTACAGATTCGGTGGAGATTCCCGCGCGAGCCACTTACCCGGCGGTCAGAAGCGCGCCCGAGCCTTGCCCATCTGGCCCGATTTCGACGGCTGACCAGTGCAGATGCCACCTTTTCCGGAGAGTTCGGGCCCTCCCCCGGGCCCGTTCGGTGGGGTAGCGTCGCGGCGCCGTGCGGAGCGCCACAAGGAGCAGTCATTGCGCGAGTTCACTGTCCCACCCCTGGCCGCCGCCCCTCAAGTAGGCGGTCTCGCCGACACCGTTTTCGACTTCGCCGAGGAGGATCCGCGACGGATCGCCCTCGCCCGCAAGGACGAGGACGGCCGGTGGCAGGACGTCACCGCCGCCGCCTTCCGTGACGAGGTGCTGGCCCTCGCCAAGGGGCTCATCGCTCACGGGGTCCGGTTCGGCGACCGGGTCGCCCTGATGTCCCGTACCCGCTACGAGTGGACGCTCTTCGACCTGGCGCTCTGGACCGTCGGCGCCCAGTCCGTGCCCGTCTATCCGACGTCGTCGGCCGAGCAGGTGCTGTGGATGCTGCACGACGCGGAGGTCACGGCGGTGATGGTCGAGCACGAGGACCACGCGATGACGGTCGGCTCGGTGATCGACAGGCTGCCGGGTCTGAAGCGGCTGTGGCAGCTGGACGCCGGCGCGCTGCGGGAGCTGGTGGAGGCGGGGGAACAGATCGACGACGAGGTGGTGCACCGCCACCGGCGCGCGGTGACCCCCGACTCGGTGGCGACCGTGATCTACACCTCCGGCACCACCGGCCGGCCCAAGGGCTGCGTGCTCACCCACGCCAATTTCATGTTCGAGGCCGACACCATGGTGGCCCGCTGGCATCCGGTCTTCCACTCCAGGCCGGGAGAGGAGGCCGCGACGCTGCTCTTCCTGCCGCTCGCCCACGTCTTCGGGCGGATGGTGGAGATCGCGGCGCTGCGCGGCCGGGTGAGGCTCGGGCACCAGCCGGAGCTGACGGCGAAGGTCCTGATGCCGGACCTGGTGTCGTTCCGGCCCACGTTCATCCTGGCGGTGCCGCACATCTTCGAGAAGGTCTTCGCCGGGGCGCGGCGCAAGGCGGAGTCGGAGGGCCGCGCCGGGCCGTTCGACAAGTCGGTCGAGATCGCGGTCAGGTACGCCGAGGCGCTGGAGGAGCGGGCCTTCGGCCGGGGCCCCGGCCCTTCCGCCGCACTGCGGATGCAGCACCAGTTCTTCGACAAGGTGGTCTACCGGAAGATCCGCGAGGCCATGGGCGGCCGGGTGCGGCACGCCATGTCGGGGGGCTCCGGCATGGACCGGCGTCTGGGTCTCTTCTTCGCCGGCGCGGGCGTCACGGTCTACGAGGGGTACGGCCTGACCGAGACGACCGCCGCGGCGACGGCCAACCCGCCCGAACGCACCCGTTACGGCACGGTCGGCCGGCCGATCCCCGGCTCCACCGTGCACATCGCGCGGGACGGCGAGGTGTGGGTGCACGGTGCCCATGTGTTCTCCCGGTACCTGGGCGACCCCGGGGCCACCGACGCGGTGCTGCGCGACGGCTGGCTGGCCACCGGCGACCTGGGCGCCCTGGACGAGGACGGGTACCTGACCATCACCGGCCGCAAGAAGGAGATCCTGGTGACGTCCGGCGGCAAGAGCGTGGCGCCCGGCCGCCTGGAGGAGCGGGTGCGGGCCCACCCGCTGGTCGCACAGTGCATCGTCGTCGGCAACGACCGGCCCTACGTCGCGGCGCTGGTGACCGTCGACCGGGAAGCGGTGGAACACTGGCTCGCCATGCAGGGCAGGACGCCGATGCGCCCCGCCGAGCTGGTGCGCGATCCCGACCTGGAGACGGAGGTCCGGCGGGCCGTGGTGGCCGCGAACACGACGGTCTCCCAGGCGGAGTCCATCCGTACGTTCAGGATCCTGGCGCACCAGTTCAGCGAGGAGCACGGTCTGCTGACCCCGTCGCTCAAGCTGAAGCGCAGGGCGATCGAGACGGCGTACGCGGCCGAGGTCGACGCCTTGTACCGCTGACCGACGTACGGCCGCCGTACACAGCGGCATTGACGCGGCGTCAGCGCTTCTGCCTCGGCCGTCCCGCCGGGTGTCCGTGTGCGGGGGAATGCTTCCGACCCGCCGTTCGTTGGCCTGTGAGAACCGACCGACGACGTAAGGATCGACTGCTCGTGAGCCAGGTCCCCTCCCTCACCCTGAACAACGGCATCCGGATGCCGCAGCTCGGTTTCGGTGTCTGGCAGGTGCCGGACGACGAGGCCACCAAGGCCGTGGCCGTCGCCCTGGAGTCCGGGTACCGGAGTATCGACACCGCCGCCATCTACGGCAACGAGACCGGTACCGGCAAGGCCATAGCCGCCTCCGGTGTGGCGCGCTCGGAGCTGTTCGTCACCACCAAGCTGTGGAACAGCGACCAGGGGTACGACTCGACGCTGCGCGCGTTCGACGCCTCCCTGGAGAAGCTGGGCCTCGACTACGTCGACCTGTACCTGATCCACTGGCCGGTCCCGGCCAAGGACGCCTACGTCGACACGTACAAGGCCTTCGAGCGGATCCTCGCCGACGGCCGCGCGAAGTCCATCGGCGTCTCGAACTTCTACCCGGCCCATCTGGAGCGGCTGATGGGCGAGACGTCCGTCGTGCCGGTGCTCAACCAGATCGAGCTGCACCCGCAGTTGCAGCAGTCCGAGGCCCGCGCCTTCCACGCGGAACACGGCATCGCCACCGAGGCCTGGTCGCCGCTCGGTTCCGGCAAGGGGCTGCTGGAGGTCCCGACCGTGGTCGCCGTCGCGCGCAAGCACGGCCGGTCCCCCGCCCAGGTGGTGCTCCGCTGGCACCTCCAGACCGGCAACGTGGTGATCCCGAAGTCCGTGACGCCGTCGCGCATCGCGGAGAACATCGACGTCTTCGGCTTCGAGCTGGACGCCGACGACCTGGCGGCCTTCGCGGCGCTCGACGAGGGCCGGCGCACCGGCGCCGACCCCGCCGAGTTCAACCTCGGCGCCTGACGCACAGGTGCGGCGCCCCCGTTGCGACGGGGGCACCGCCGTCGCCCCTCCGGGGGCCGGCCGCGTAAACCGTGCACCGGAGGCGGCGCTCAGGACGGCTGCGGTCGCCGCAGCCCGTCCAGGAGCAGCTCGACCAGCCTGCGGGGGTCGTAGCGCGGGTCGCTGTCGTGTCCGACGCAGAGGTTGCCGATGCCGCGCATCAGTTCGTAGGCCTGCACATCGGGCCTGGTCTCGCCGGCACGGGACGCCGCGTCGAGCAGTTCCCCGCAGACGGGGACCAGCCGGTCGAGGAAGTAGGCGTGCAGCGCGTCGAAGCCACCGCTGTCCGACTGCAGCGCGTTGGCGAGTCCGTGCTTCGTGACCAGGAAGTCGACGAAGAGCCCGGCCCACCGGCGGAGCGCCTCGAACGGGGAGCCGGTGGTGGCCAGCAGGCCGGGACCGGCCTCGGCGCAGGCCTCGACCTGGTGGCGGTAGACGGCGACGACGAGATCCGCCCGCGTCGGGAAGTGGCGGTAGATCGTCCCCATCCCGACCCCCGCCCTGGCGGCGATCTCACGGATCGGAGCGTCGACACCGGAGGCGACGAACACCTCGGCGGCGGCGGAGAGCAGCGTCTGCCGGTTGCGCTGGGCGTCGGCCCGCTTGCCGCGGGCGGGCACCTCGCCGGAGGGACGTGTGGCGGGCATCGCGTTCTCCTTCCGACGCCGACGGCCGTCGACGAACCGGAGCTCCGTACACCATTCGGAACTTCGCTCCGTTTTCAGGATACCCGACGGCGGGCGCTGCCGGCAGCCTTCCCGTCCGCACGCGTCCAGGACCTGGGCGCGTGGCCCGTCGAAGGGGAGATCAGGCCGCCGGGACGCCCGGTTCACCGCGGCGCGGGCGGCCCGGGCGAAGCGCGAGGTGACCGAGCCGGCGCCGACGGGGTCCGGGCCGAGGCCGAGCACGGCGACGACTGCACGACAGCCGTCCGGATCACGCCGCAGAACGGGTGCATTACGTATTGCCGGTGAGTGGCCTCCGACCTAACGTGCGCTCATGGAGCTGGAGTTGCGACATCTGCGCACGGTAAGGGCCATCGCCGACACCGGCAGTCTCACCAAGGCCGCCGCGGCTCTCGGGCTCGCCCAGCCGGCGCTCAGCGCCCAGTTGCGCCGGATCGAGAAGTCGCTCGGCGGGCCGCTCTTCGACCGTGACCACACGGGGGCGAGGCCCACCCCGCTCGGCGAACTGGTGCTGGAGCGGGCCCGGGTGGTGCTGCCCGCCGTGAGCGGACTGCAGGAGGAGGCGGTGCGGTTCGCCAACGCATCGGCCTCCGTGGAGCGGTTCCGGCTGGGGGGCACGCACGGGCCGCTGCTCGGCGGCCTGGTCGACCGGCTGGCCGCCGCGCACCCGAGGGCGCCGGTGACCACCCACACCTCGTGGTCGGTGGCGGAGATCGCCTCGATGCTGGTCGACGGGCGGCTGGACTTCGCGCTGATCGGCGCCTGCGGGGAGAGCCCCCCGCCCTTGGCCGACCGGCTCCACTGGCAGGTCATCGGCGTCGACCCCGTGTTCGTGATGCTCCCGGAGAACCACGCGCTCGCCGGGCTCCCGGAACTGGAGCTCTCCGCCCTGGCCGGCGAGTGCTGGGCCGACGTGCCCGGTGACGGCTGCTTCGCGGACTGCTTCATGACGGCCTGCGCCCGGGCCGGCTTCACCCCGGTGTCGGTGTACGAGACGGACACGGCGTCCGTCGTCCACCTGGTACAGGTGGGGCGGGCCATCGGGCTGTGCAGGGCCACGTTCCCGCCGGCGCCCGGTCTGGTGACCCGGCCCCTGGTGGGCTCGCCGCTGACGTGGCGTCACCTCCTGGGCCGGCACCCCGGCTCACCCGCCGCGAGGGCGGTGGCCGGTGCGGTGAGCGGGCACACCCGTTCGGCGTACGCGGAAGCGGTGCGGCGCAGTGAGAGCTATGCGGACTGGCTGTCCACCCACCCGCACTTCGGCCCGGCGCCCTGAGGCCTGGCCCCCGGGGCCGGCCGCCCGGCGTCCGGCACTCTCAGGGCACGGAGCGTCACGGTACGTCACGCCGCGGGGCGCGGTCACGTCGCGCCGTGCCCGGCGGCGATCTCCTCGATCCGTCCGGCCAGGGCGAAGTCCTTGGCGGTGACAGCACCACCGGCGTCATGGGAGTTCACCGTCACGCGCACGGTCCGGTAGCCGAGCGTGAGTTCGGAGTGATGGTCGAGCTCGTCCTGGATCTGCGCGATGTGGACGGTCAGCGCGGCCGCCGCGAAGTGGGAGGGGAGCGTGTAGGCCCGGGCGATCCGGTCCCCGTCCGGCTCCCAGCCGGGCAGATCACGCAGCCGGGCCTCGATGTCGTGCGCGGTAAGCGGTTGGGCGGGCATGCGCGGCGGCTCCTGGGGGGTGCGGTTGCGGGCGCCCGCGGCCGCGACTCACGGTCCGGGCTTCACGCACGGCATGCTAGCGCTCGTACGGCCACCCACGGTGACCGGACGCGCGGGCCGGAATCCCGCACCGCGGGAGCCCGTTGCCCCTGTGCCGTGAACGGCGGAACATCCACGGAGGAATCAGATGACGACTGTCGCACTCGACACGGGTGTGGGACCGCAACTGCGCGGCTGGCGGGAACGACGCCGGTTGAGCCAGCTGGAACTCGCGCTGCGGGCGGACTCCTCGGCCCGGCACATCTCGTTCGTGGAGACCGGCCGCGCCCGCCCCAGCGAGGAGATGGTGCTGCGCCTGGCCGAGCATCTCGACGTGCCCGTGCGGGAACGCAACGCGCTCCTGGTGATGGCCGGTTACGCGCCGCGGTTCACGGAGACACCGCTCGACGCCCCGGCGATGGCTGCCGTGCGTGAGGCGGTGGAGCATCTGCTCCGGGGCTACGAACCGTATCCGGCGCTGGTCGTGGACGCCACGTACACGGTGGTGGCCGCGAACCGGGGCATCCGGCTGCTGCTCGACGGTCTTCCGGAGCACCTGCTCACCCCGCCGCTGAACGCGATGCGCCTGACCCTGCACCCCGAGGGCCTCGCCGCGCGCATCCTCGACCTGCCGCAGTGGCGTGCCGATCTGCTGGCCCAGATGGAACGTCAGATCGGCCTGGTCCGCTCGCCCGGGCTGCGCGCCCTGTACGACGAGGTCGCGGCCTACCCCGCGCCCGAGCCCCCGCCGGGTGCGTACGGGGACACCGGCGGGAGCGTCCCGTCGCCGGCCCTGCCGCTCCGGATCACGCACGACGGCCGGGTGCTCTCGTTCATCTCGTCCATCGCCACGTTCAACACGCCGATGGACGTGACCGTGGCCGAGCTGGCCATCGAGACGTTCCTGCCGGCGGACCGCGAGACCGCCGCCCATCTGCGCGCGCTCATCCCGTGACGGGCTCATCCCGTGCCGAGCGGTTCGGTCCAGGGGGCTGCGCTGCGGAGCAGTGAGACGGCGCAGGCGGATGCGCCGGCCAGCAGGCCCACGGCGATCAGCAGCGGCAGGGTCGGGTGGCCGTTCAGGACGGCCAGCGCGCCGCAGCAGGCGCCGGTCAGCATCGCCGCCGCCGAGAGGAGCCGGCGCCCGGCCCGGCTGCCCGGCCCCCCTGCGATCCGGCTGTCGGCGGCCAGGCCCGTGAGGGTGAGCGTGAGCACGGTGGTCTTGAGGTCGGGCACCGCGAGCGCGCGGGCGGCGGCGTTCTGCACACCGAGGCCGACCCCGAGCACGGCGACGAGGGTGAAGCGCACGGCTCCGGTGTACGGCCCGCCCGAGACCGCGGTGACGACCACGGCCGCCGCGACGAACACCGTCTCGGCGAGCAGCGCGTACAGCAGTTGCCGGCCCCGGTGGACGTGGGCCACGTGCACGGCGAACCCGCCGGAGACGGCTCCGGCGACGAACGCGACGAGCGCCACCGCCGAGGCGAGCAGCGAGAAGCCGGGGGCTCCGGCGAGCGCGAACCCGCCGAAGACGACGTTGCCGGTCATGTTGGCGACGAAGACGTGGCCCAGCATGAGGTAGCTGAACGCGTCGACGAGCCCGGTGACCACGGTCAGGGCGAGCATCATCGGCGGCAGCGGCCCGTGCCGGCCGGTCATGTCCGGTACGAGGGTGGCCCAGGCCTCACGCAGGACGACGGGCATGCGCGGCACACTCCGATCACTGGATGTGCTCCGGATTGTGCCGCAGTCCGCCGACGGGTACGGCCGCACGCGCCGGGCGGGGCCCTTTTGCCCCTGCCCGGCGCGTGCGGCCGTACCGGCACGTAGGAACGGTCCGGCGCCTACGGCCGGCCCGGTCCGGCGCCCGCTACACGCGCGCCCCGTTGTCCAGCGGGTCCCGCTGCTTCTGCTGGGCCACCTTGCGCCCCGACGCCCGCTTGCGGGCCGGCGGCGGCGCCTTGCTGCTCTTCTCCAGGAGCAGGGCCCCCGGTACGGCGGTCATCACCGAGGAGTACGTGCCGACACAGATACCGATCAGCAGGGCGAGCGCGAAGTCCTCCAGCGAGTCCCCGCCGAGCACCACCAGCGCGGCCAGGATGAACAGGGCACCCATACCGGTGTTGACCGTGCGCGGGACCGTCTGCAGCACGGCACGGTTGGCGACCTCGTCGATCGGACTGCGCCGGCTGTTCGCCCACAGCTCGCGCACCCGGTCGAAGACCACCACCGAGTCGTTGACGGAGTAGCCGATGACGGTCAGCAGGGAGGCCAGGAAGATGCCGTCCACGGGACGGCCGAGCCAGGCGAAGACACCGACCAGGATGATGACGTCGTGCACCAGCGCCCCGACCGAGGCGACGGCGAACGTCCAGCGGAACCGGGCCGCCAGATAGGCGAGCTGGACGAAGACGGCGACGCCGAGGGCGATCAGGGCGTTGCGCCGCAGCTCGTCGCCGAGGCTGGGCCCGATCAGCTCGTCGCGCACCTTGGTGGTCTCACCGCCCTCCTCGGCCAGGGCGGCCCGCAGGGCGTTCTCCCCGTCGTTGTCGAGCTTCCCGGTGCGTACGGACAGGTCTCCGTCGCCTGCCGTGGTGACCTCCGCGTCGCCGAATCCGGCGGCGCTGATGGCGTCGCGGGCGGTCTCCACGTCGACGGGGCGACTGGTGGAGTACTCGACGAGCCGGCCGCCGGTGAACTCGACGCCGAGGTTGATGCCCCGCGTGAAGATACCGGCCAGGGCGACGGCGACCAGGACGGCGGAGATCGTCAGCCAGCGGCGCGGCGACCGGAACAGCCGCGGGTTGCGCTCGTTGAGCCGTGTATAAGAGACAGAGATGCCGTTGACGCCCCGGCGGCTGTTGACGAACCGGGACCCGGCCGCGATCTCGGTGAGTGCGCGGGCGATGACCAGCGCGGAGAACATCGAGGCGACGACACCGATGGCGAGCGTGACACCGAAGCCCTTCACCGGTCCGGAGCCGAGGAAGAAGAGGAGGCCGGCCGCGATCAGGGTCGTCACGTTGGAGTCGGCCACGGCGCTCCAGGCACCCTTGAAGCCGGCGGTGAGCGACGAGAACAGCGAGCGTTTCGGCCGGACCTCGTGTTCCTCGCGGGCCCGCTCGAAGACGAGGACGTTGGCGTCCACCGCCATCCCGATGGCGAGGACGAACCCGGCGAGCCCCGGCAGGGTCAGGGTGACCCCGAGGACGACGAGCGCGGCGTAGGAGATGACCCCGTACGCGGCGAGGGCGAGCGCGGCCAGGGCCCCGAAGAGCCGGTACATGACGATGATGAACAGTGCGGTGGCCGCGGCGCCGATGAGGGCCGCACGGGCGCTGGCGTCGATGGCGTCCGCGCCGAGCGTCGGTCCGACGATCCGCTGCTCGACGACCTCCACCGGCACGGGAAGCGATCCGCCCTTGATGAGGAGGGCGAGGTCGCGTGCCTCACCGGCGCTGAAGGAGCCCGTGATCTGGGTGGATCCGGACGGCAGGCCGACGTTGCAGCCGACCGACGGGGAGACCTGCGGCGAGGAGATGACCTTGCCGTCGAGGACGATGGCGACCCTGCGGCGCTGGTCCTGCACCGGGTTGCAGGCGGCCTCGCCGGTCAGCTCGGTCCACTTCTTGCCCGCGTCCTTCTGGAAGTCGAGCGAGACGCTCCACCCCGCCCCCGACTGGCCGTCGAAGTTCGCGGTGGCGTCCTTGACCCCGGCGCCGGAGAGCCGTACGGGACCGAGGGCGAGCAGATCGCCCTGTTCGTCGGGGAGCGTCAGCGTGTCCTTCTCCTCCCCCTTCTTCCCCTTCTCGCTCTCCTCCTGCTCGACGCCCGGGCCCTGGACGGGGTGGAAGCTCAGCTGGGCGGTCTTGCCGAGCACCTCGGCGGCCTGCCGGGGGTCCTGTACGTCCGGGAGCTCGACGATGATCCGGTCCTCGCCGGAGCGGGTCAGGGTCGGTTCGGAGACGCCGAGCGAGTCGATGCGCTGGCGCAGCACCTCCAGGGTGCGGTCGGTGCTGTCCCGGTCCGCCTTCGCGGTGTCCGAGTCCTTGGCCTGCAGCACCATACGGGTGCCGCCCTGAAGGTCGAGGCCGAGTCTGGGTGACATGGTCAGCGTGATGTACACGGAGACGAGCAGCACGGCCGCGGCCAGTACCGCTCGCACCGTGGTGGCGCGAGTCATGGGGAATCCTCCGAGGGGCGCCGGACCGCCCTCGCTCAGGGGAGGCGGTACGACGGGTCTGTGGAACAGGACCGGTGGACGGCCGGCTGACCGGCCGCCGCCCCGGGAGGACCCCGCACTCCGGGCAGCGCCGCCCCGGCCCGGCCGGGCACGCGGAGGACGGACCCGGCCGCCGCGCCCCCGAGGGCGTGCGGCACGGGCAGGGCGAACGGGCGCGGGGCGAGGGCGCCCGGGCCGGGCGGTGGCACGGGCTGCGGGACGTGGGACCGGTCCGCAGCGGCCCGCGGCCCGGGAGCGGACGTACCGGTCCACCACCCGGACGGGGCCGTCGCGGCCTCGGCCCACTCGCCGACGGAGCCGGAGCCGGCCGACAGCCGGGCGGAGTCGTCCTCGCCGACCGCGCCCCGGGGGCCGGGGGGAACGGCGGCGAGGGAGACGGGGACGGGGGGACCGGAGAGGTGGGGGCCGGGTGAGGGGTGACACGGGTCCGGGGACCCGCGCGTCTCCCGAGGGCCCGGCGCGGGTGCCGCGGACAGCCCCGTCCGGACCGGTGAGGCCGGTGCCGCGGCCCCCGCCGGCCGGGACGCCCAGGTCGGGCGGGAGGCGGCCCGCGCCGCCCCCACCGGCCCGGCCCCATGGGCGTGACCGGCCCCCGGGGCGGCCCGGGAAACCAGGACCGGGGCGTACGCGGCGGTCGCCTGCCCGGCGGCGGGCCAAGCCGGGCCCGAGGACGCCGGGGCGGTAGGGAGCGCCGAAGCGGAGGAAGGCGGGGCAGCGGTGAACGGGAACGAAGCCGCGAAGGGCTCCGGAGCGGTGAGGTCCCGCACGGCGGGTACGGCACCCGCGGCGGCCGGCGTGCCGCCGACCAGAGTGAGGACGGCCAGGAGCAGCGCGGCGAGGGCGTGCCTCACGCGTTGCGCCGGAGTGGCCGGCCCGCCCCGCGGGGGCGCGTGACCCCGGGGCGCCCCCGGGAGGGGGCTCACCTCGCTCGGCCCGGAAGGACGGCCACCGTGTCCGTACCGGCGTCGCGCAGAACGGAGTCGAGGATGAGACCGGCACCCCGGACCACCGCGGTCGACGGGTCGCCCGCGAGACGTATCGGCGCACCGAGGCGCAGGGAGATCCGGTGGGTGACGTCGGCGTGCAGCGCACCGCCGCCGGTGAGCACGGGGCCCCGGCGCAGCGCACCGCGCACCGCTCCGTGCCTGTCCTGACGCCACATGGACATGATCATATCCAGTACGCTCCCGGCAAGCTGGGCCGGCATCGCCCCGGCCTCCTGGCCGCCCAGGTCACGGAGACCGGTCTCGGCCTGGCGGGCGTCGACGATGCGCCCGTCGACGAGCAGGGTGACCTCGGTCAGCTCGGCCCCCATGTCGACCACCAGCAGCGGGCCGCCGTCCGGCCCTCCCGCGCAGGCCGCGACGGCCCTGGCGCTGCTGAGGACGACGCCCGAGGAGCCGAGGGCCGCCAGCAGGCCCTTCGCCTGGCTCCGGTGCTCGGCACCGGCCAGCACCGGGTGGCTGAGGACGATCACGCTTCCGTGCCGGTCGGTTCCCAGGGCCGTGTCGGCGAGGCCGGCGAGCAGCCGCCCGCACGACTCCGGATCGACGATACGGCCGCGGCGGACCGGCCGGCCGGGGCCGTCGTCCCACACGGCGCAGGCGACGAGCCCGCGTCCGGGGACCCAGGCACGGGCCCCGGAACTGCCCAGATCGATGGCGAGTCCCCGGGCGGGGCCGGGATGCCGGGCGGCGCCGATGCGGTGGAGGCCGCCGTCGAGCCCGCTGTCCCGTCGGTGTACGGAACGGCCGTGCGGCCGTCCGTCGCGCACAGAACGCATCGCCCCTCACCCCTGGCTCGACACCGCAGCCGTTCACCACTCCGCGACCCGCTGATAGCGAGGCATGACCGAGCCCTCACTATGCAATATCGGGCATAAGAACGCCACTCCCTCGACAATTCCAAGGCACCGCTTTGTCATGCATGTCACCGGTCCGACCAGAGGAGCCAGGGAGCCGGAGCGGCCGGAGCCGCCGGAGCCGCCGGAGTCGCCGGAGTCGCCGGAGGATCAGCGCAAGAACGAACCGATCATCTCCGCGAACTCGTCCGGCGTGACGATCCTGACCCCCAGCCCCTCCGCCTTGGCCCGCTTGGACCCGACCTTCTCCCCCGCCACCAGCAGGCTCGTGCGCGTGGAGACGCTCGACGAGGACTTCCCGCCGGCCCGCTCGATCAGTTCGTTCATCTCGTTGCGCGAGAGCTTCTCCAGGGCGCCGGTCATCGCCCCGGTGACCACCACGGTCATGGCGTCGAGCGGCAGCACGGCACCACCGGCCCCGCTCGCCCCGCCGTCCTCCCGTATCGCGCCCTCTCTCCCGCCCTCGGCGCCGGCGGTCTCCTCCCCGGCCCCGGGCTCCGGGGGCGGCGTGGCGCCGGGCTCCGTCATGGTGACTCCGGCCGCGACCAGCTTCGCGATCAACGGGGCCAGCTCCACCAGCTCCGTGACGACCCCGGCCGCCTTCTCCTTGCCTATGCCGTCGACCCGCTGGAGCTCCTCCACGTCGGCGGCGACGATCCTGTCCATCGTCGCGAAGTGCCGGGCGATCCGGCGGGACATCGAGCGCCCCGTGCCCCGGACGCCGAGCGCGCAGAAGACACGGGACAACGGACGGCTGCGCGCGGTCTCGATGGCTGCCAGCAGATTGTCGGTGGAGGTCTCGCCCATCCGCTCCAGGCCGAGCAGCTGCTCCCGCTCCAGTGTGAAGAGGTCGGCGAAGTCCCTGACGAGGCCCGCGTCGACGAGCTGGACGACCCGGGTGGCGCCGAGCCCCTCGATGTCGAGCTGGTCACGGCCCGCGGCGTACGAGACGGACGCCACCAGACGGCAGTCGCGGCCCCGGACGCAGCGCCAGCGCTGCTCCCCGGTGTCGATCTCGGAACCGCACTGCGGGCAGGTCTGCGGGAACTCGATCGGCTTCTCCTCCCCCGTGCGCAGATGGGCGACGGGCGCCTCGATGCGGGGGATGATGTCGCCCGCCTTGTAGACCGTCACCTGGTCGCCGAGGCGCAGATCGCGGCGGGTGATGTCGGCCGGGTTGTGCAGTGTGGCGTAGCCGACGGTGGATCCGTCGATCTCCACGGGCTCCAGCACCGCGCGCGGCGCGATGATGCCGGTCCTGCCGACGTTCCACTCGACGCCGAGCAGCCGGGTGACCTTCTCGACGGCCGGGAGCTTGTAGGCGATGGCCCAGCGCGGCGCCCGTGTGCCGGTGCCGGCGTCGCGCTGGTCGGCGGCCAGATCGGCCTTGATCACGATGCCGTCGATCCCGAACGGCAGGGCGGCGCGCCGCCCTGCGATGTCCTGGACGCCGGTCTGCACCTCCTCCACCGTCCCCGCCGTACGCGGCGCCACCGCCGTGTCCGCCGCGGTGTGCACGCCGAGCTCCGCGACGCGCCGGAGGACCTCGCTGTGCGGGAGTCCGGCCAGGGTGTCCGTCAGGGCGCCGGAGCCGGGCAGCGCCAGGGCGCCGTAGGCGAAGAAGGTCATCCCGACGCGATAGGGGCGGTCCTTGGCCCGCAGGGTGCCCGCCGCACCGTTGCGCGGGTTGGCGAACGGGGCGGCGCCGTGTGCCGTACGCGCCGCGTTGGCCGCCTCGAACTGCTCGTCCGTCATGAGGATTTCACCGCGCACCTCAAGGGTGGCGGGCGCGTCCAGCCGCTCGGGCAGCCCGAGCACCGTGCCGATGGCGTGCGAGACGTCCTCACCGGCCGTGCCGTCGCCCCGGGTGATCAGCCGGTCGAGCCGCCCCTCCTCGTAACGGGCGGCGACGGCGAGGCCGTCGAGCTTCGGCTCCACGCTCCAGGCGGCGACGGGCCTGCCGATCCGCCGCTCCACGGAGGCGGCCCAGGCGACGAACTGCTCGGCGGAGAACACGTTGTCCAGGGAGAGCATGGGCACCGTGTGCGGGACGTCGCCGGTCGCCGTGCCGCCCGCGACCTTCCCCGTCGGCGAGGCGGCCAGCACCTCGCGCGGGTGCAGCTCCTCGTATGCGGCTATGCCCCGCGCCAGGCGGTCGTACGCGTCGTCGTCGAGCGCGCTCTCGCCCGTGGCGTAGTACGCGGCGGCGGCCTGAGTCGCCTCTTCGACCGCGGCGGCGTACGAAGAGGCGTCGGCGAGCACAACAGCTGAGTTCGTCGTCATGGCCATCATCCTGCCGCCCACCACTGACAACGCCCTCCGGCCGACATCCGGTCCGCGCCCGAGAGAGCGCTCCCCCGCATGACGGCACATCAGCTCCGCCTGAGTCCGGCCGGCGGGCACAGCGCTGCGCGACGCATTGACATGTCTGCGCCACGCTTCTACGTTCTGCCGAGAGAGCGCTCTCTCGTCCCCGGTCGGGGACGAACCGGAACCCCACTTCCCTCAGACAGGAGTGCCGTGCTCTTCCGAAACCGACGCACGACCGAGACCCGCGGCCGCAGGACCCTGCCGCCGTGGCGCTACAGAATCGCGGGGATCGCCGCCGCGGCCCTCGCCCTCTCCTTCCTCCAGGCGAACGTCGGCAGCGCCGCCCCCGACCCGACGGCCGACACCCCGAAGGCCGCGGCGGACGTGGTGCGCGTCGCCGAGTTCCTCGCGGAATGCCCGTACGACCACCGGGGCCCCAACGACCCGATCGTCTTCCCCGGCCTGCCCGGGGCCTCGCACATGCACAGCTTCTTCGGCAACGACTCCACGGACGCCCACTCCGACCTGGCGTCCCTGGAGAGGGGCGGCACCACCTGTTCGCCCGTCACCGACCTCTCCTCCTACTGGGTTCCGACCCTGTACGACGGTGACAAGGAGGTCGAACCCACCGGCACCACCTTCTACTACCTGGGAGAAGGCGTCCGGGACGACGTCATCCGGACGATCCAGCCGCTCCCGCGCGGTCTGCGGATCGTCGCGGGCAACGCCGTGGCGACCGGGCCGGACGACAACACGATCTCCCGCTGGTCGTGTCTGCACCACGGCGAGGTCAACCCGTCCCACGACTTCGTCAACTGCCCCGCCGGGTCCATGCTGGAGTCCTATCTGGACTTCCCCCAGTGCTGGAACGGCAGGGACCTGGACTCGGCCGACCACAAGAGCCACATGGCCTACCCGGTCGGCGGGGCCTGCCCCTCGACCCACCCCGTCGCCGTACCCAAGCTGCGCCAGGTGCTGCGTTACCCGGTGAACGGCGACCCGGTCCGCTTCCGGCTGGCATCGGGCCCCGGCTACACCATGCACGGCGACTTCTTCAACGTGTGGCCCGAGGCCGAAATGGCGCAGCGGGTGCGCGACTGCATCAACGCCATCATCAAGTGCGGTGCCGACGGCAAGCCCTGACGCCCCATCCGCACCCGCGCACGCACATCCGAACGGTGTCCGCCCGGGGCCTGGAGCCCCGGACGGACGCCCCACCCGAGGACACCGATGAACGCCGTCCGTCACACCGCAGCGTCGCTCCTGTTCGGTCTGGCCCTGCTCACCGGTACGACCGCGTGCTCCACCGGCCCGGCCGCCGGGCCCGGCACCACCGCACCGCCCGGGCCGGCGGCCACCCCCGCCCCCGGCCCTTCGTCCGACCCGACCGACGCCGCCTGGGTCCAGCTGATGATCCCCATGGACGAGGGCGCCGTGGCCCTCCTGGATCTCGCGGCCGAGAAGGCCACCGACCCGCGCCTGCGGTCCTACTCGGCCCGTCTGCGGACCGCGCAGGAGACCGAACTGACCGCTCTGCGCGGTCTGCGGGAGCGCATGGGGCTCCCGGACACCGATGTGCACGAGGGGCACGAGATGCCGGGCATGGTGACCGCCACCGATCTGGAACGGGCCGACGCCACCGGGGGTGCCGCGTTCGACCGCCTGCTCGCGACGGAGCTCCGCGACCATCTCCGGCAGTCCGCGCAGGTCTCGCGTTCCGAGACCACGGCAGGCGGTTCGGCCGAGGCGAAGGAGCGGGCGACGGCCCTCGTCGCCGCGCGTGAGGAGCAGTTGACCGGGCTGGAGGCGGTGGGGCACGTACCCGGCTGACGCGCCGCAACCCTTCGCACACCCGTCCGACCAGCCGGTATAAAGACTGCATGACTGCCGACGTTCCGCCGCCCGTACGCCCCACCACCCTGGAGGACGTGGCAGCCGTCGCGGGTGTCTCCCGGGCCACGGTGTCACGGGTGATCAACGGGGCCACCACGGTGGACCCGGCTCTCAGACGGGTCGTCGAGGAGGCGGTGGCCACCACGGGGTACGTACCGAACCGGGCGGCGCGTTCGCTGGTGACCCGGCGGACCGACTCCATCGCCGTGGTGGTGTCCGAGCGCGAACGGCGCCCGGTCTCCGAGCCGTTCATCGGCCGGATGTTCTCCGACCCGTACTTCGGCCGTGTGGTGGGCGGCCTGCTGGAGGTGCTGCGTCCGGCCGGTATCCAGCTGGTGCTGATGCTGGCCGACGACGAGGGTTCGCGGGGCCAGTTGCTGTCCTACCTCCGCCAGGGCCACGTCGACGGCGTGGTGCTGATCTCCACCCACGCCGAGGACCCGCTGCCCGGTCTCGTCCACGACACCCGGCTGCCCGCCGTCCTGGCCGGCCGGCCCCTGCGTCCGTCCCCGCTGACCTACGTCGAGGCCGATCAGCGTGCCGGCGCCCAGCTGGCCGCCGACCACCTGGCGTCCCTGGGGCGGCGGTGCTTCGGCACGGTGGCCGGGCCGCAGGACATGCCGGCCGGACAGGCGCGGCTCACCGCGTTCCTGGACGCGCTGGCCCGGCACGGCATCGAGGACGTGGCCGTCGCCGAGGGCGACTTCACCCACGCCGGAGGGGCCTTTGCGATGCGCCGGCTGCTGGCACGGCGCCCGGACCTGGACGCGGTGTTCATCGCCTCGGACCTCATGGCGCTGGGCTCCCTGCCCGTCCTGCTACGGGCCGGCAAGGAGGTGCCCTCGGATGTGGCGGTGGTGGGCTTCGACGACAGCAGCGCGGCGGTGGCCTGCGATCCGCCGCTCACCACCGTCCGGGAGCCGGTAGAGGAGATGGCGGCGGAGATGGCCCGGCTCCTCCTCCAGCAGATCGGCAGGCCCGGCGGCCCGGTGCCCTCGGCGGTCTTCCATCCGACGCTGATGAAGCGCGCGTCCACCTGACGCCCGGCCTCAGCCTCGCGTGCCCGGGGCGGAACCGTCGGCGCCCGGCACCGCGTCACCGCCGGCCGCTGGGCCACCGTCCGGCCGCTGAACCGGCTCCCCGGTGGATCCCTGCCGTGACAGCGGTATCTGGGGGCCGGAGAGCTCGCTGATCCAGTACGCCAGGACCCGGTGGACCGCCTCCGCGCCCACTATCGCGGTGACCGGCTCCCCGCCCGGGGCCACCAGCGCGTCCACCGGGTCGGAGAGCGTGCGCGGCCAGAGCAGGAACGGCCGGGACTGCTCGCCGCCCAGCCCGCCGTGCGAGCCGATCTGCTCCTCGAAGGCGTGGACGCTCCCCGTCTCCGGGTCGTACATCGAGTTGACCATCACATCGGCGACGTGCGGGAAGGAGTCGGTACGCCGCACCGCCTCCGCCGCCCCCACCCCGTATCCGGCGAGCGGTCCCTGCCCGTCCGCCAGCTCCGCCAGCGGCACCTCGGCCCCGCCGCGCCCGAGCACCACCGAGCCGTGCTCCTCGCTCCGCACGAGCAGGAAGCCGACCCCGGGGTGGTTGGCGAGCGTGCCGAGCAGCGCCGGGTGGCGGCGGTCGATCTCCTCGCGCGAGGCCCGTCCCCCGATGTCCGGAAAGGACAGCAGTCCGAGATTGCCCGAGGCGAGCACGACGGGGTCGGAGAGGGCCGCGGGGTGTTCCGCCTCCTGTTCACCGACCGGCCGATGCAGAGCGATGCGCACCGCGTCCCGCGCCTCGGAGGCGCTGCGGGTGCGCTGGGCGCGGCGCGGCACGGGCAGTCCGCAGCCCGCCCGCACGAGGTCCTTGAGCGTGAGGCCGTACTTCCCGGCGAAGGTCTCGCCGGGGCTCTGGCCGTGGTCGGAGAGCAGCACGATCCGGTAGGTGCGCGGGGCGTGCTCGGCGGCCCGCTCGATCAGGCCGAGGGAGCGGTCGAGACGTTTCAGGACCTTCTCGGCGTCCCTGCTGCGCGGTCCCGAGTGGTGGGCGACCTCGTCGTACGCGACCAGGTCGGCGTAGACGGTGGTGCGCCCGGCGAACAGGTCTCCGATGACGGCGGCGACGACGACGTCCCGCTCGACCACCGTCGCGAACGCCCGGATGAAGGGATACAGCCCGCCCCGTTTGACGCGCGGCGTCTCCTTGCGTATCCGTGCCCGGGTGGACTGCCCGATCTCGCGGGCCACCTCGGCGGTGAAGGACAGGGCGGTGCGGACGGCGTTGGCCGGGTCCGAGAAGTACGCGAAGTATCCGGCGCGGGAGCGGCGTCCCTTGCCGCGTCTGGCGGCCATGGACAGGACGAGGGCGAGCTGGCCGGCGCCCCCGCTGAAGAGGTTGCCGCGGCTCGCCCCGTCGACGGAGAGCAGGCCGCCGTCGTGGGTGCGGGCGATGGCCCTGCGCTGCATCTCCAGGGCGCTGGCCGGCCTGCTGGAGACCATGACGGTGCCGGTCTCCTTCTCGTACCAGCGGAACGCGGGCACGTCGAAGTTGCTTCCGTGCAGGATGGCGAGCTGGCTGGCACCGGTCTGGCTCGACCAGTCGGTGGCCCACGGGACGAGCCCGTGGCCCGCCTCGTCCGCGATCCGGGCGGCCACGGTCGGCATCAGCCCGGCCTCGGCCGCCTGCCGGAGGACGTCGTGGCCGACGCCGTCGAGCTGCACGAACACGATGCCGGGCGGGCCGCCGCGCCCGTCGGACGCACGGCTGCGCCGTCGGCGGCGGACGGCGAGCCGGGAGAGTCTGCGCCAGTGGGCGTCGTCGTCACGCACGGCGAGTGCGGTGGAGACGGCGGAGGCGACGGCCGACATCACGGCGGCGACGACGACCGCGGTCTCGGGGTTGGCGACGCCCCGGCCGTCCGGGATGAGCCGCAGGGCTACCCACAGCAGCGAGCCGTTGAGGAAGAAGACCAGGGCGCCCAGCACCAGGGCCGGCACGATGAGCAGCGCCCGGACGAGCACGGGCCACACCAGGGCGGAGAGCAGCCCGAAGGCGCCCGCGCCCCAGGCCGCGGTGAACGCGGTCCTGGTGATGCTGTCGCCGTCGTCCAACTGGAGCTGGAAGTCGGGGAGGATCCCGGCGAGCACGAGCATGGTCAGGGTGGAGACCGCCCAGACCGCGATCACGCGCATCAGGGCCTTCCCCGCCGTACGCCATCGCCCGCTGTCCACGCCGTTCCACCTCACGTCCGGGCCCTGTACCGTCAAGGGCCCGCGACCAGCTTTTCACAGCCGATCCGTGGCCCGGCCGGGGGTCAGCAGCCGTCGTACCCGGCGGTAGGCATGGAGAGCCTGCGGTGCACGCGCGCCTTGCCGCCGGACGTGTACACGGGCTCCTCCAGGCCCGCGAACTCCAGGCGGACGCCGCGCCGCTCGCACTCCGCGGCGAAGTCCCGCGCCGGGTCGACGGCCTTCGCGAGCACCCGGTCGTTGGGGGCGACGAACAGCTCGACGTGCCCGTCCTCGACGTCCGACCACAGGGCGTGATGGTCCGGGCGCATGCCGTAGAGCCGCAGCTGCCGGGTGACGACGTATCCGTGGTCGGCGGCCCATCGGGCGCACATGGCCTGCTGGCCGCGGGTGTCGACGAGGAAGGGGTCGCCGTCGAGCTCCTCGAGTGGTGTGAGACTGGCGATGGCCGCCACCCGTACGTCGCCGATGACGTCCCCCCTGGGCCGGATCCGCACCTCCCCTGCGCGGTGGTGCTGCGTTCGATCTTACCCCGGGCATTGCGCTCCGTAGCCGCTCGAACGCATGCGGCAGTGGGCGCGAAGGAGCGCACCGGCGCAAAGGGGCGCACCCGCGTGGAGAGTCGGCCGACCGCCTACGCTCGTACCGGTGCACCCGGCCGGGTGCGCGTGGGACGGCTGAGCGAGGAGGAGGCACGGTGGAGGTCACCTGGTGGGGTCATGCCACGTGCACGATCGAGGACTCGGGTGTCCGCCTGCTCACCGATCCGCTCTTCGCCCGGCGCTTCGCGCACCTGCGCCGCCGACGTGGTGACGTGCCGCCGCCCGAGGCCGCCGTCGCCGACGCCGTGCTCATCTCCCACCTGCACTCCGACCATCTGCACCTGCCCTCGCTGGCCCGCCTGGCCCCCGGCAGCCTGCTGGTCGTGCCCCGGGGCGCGGTCGCGGCCGTACCGGGCCTGCGCGCGCTGCGCGGGGCGCGCGGGCTGCGCGTCACGGAGGTCGTGCCGGGCGACGAGGTGCGGGTCGGGGAGGTGCTGGTCCGCGCCGTACCGGCCCTGCACGACGGCCGCCGGCTGCCGGTCGGCCCGCACCGGGCGCCGGCCCTGGGGTACGTCGTGGAGGGCGAGGCGCGGACGTACTTCGCCGGGGACACCGGGCTGTTCGACGCCATGGCGCAGGCGGTGGGCCCGGTGGACGTGGCGCTCCTGCCGGTCGGCGGC
>NZ_KL585384.1:2757-3051 GCF_000721935.1 Streptomyces sp. NRRL WC-3549 | reverse complement strand
CCTGCCGGTCGGCGGCTGGGGCCCGTACCTGGGCCACAACCACCTGGACGCGGCCCGGGCCGCACGCGCGCTGGCGCTTCTGGGGCCGCGCTCAGCGATCCCGGTGCACTACGGGACGTACTGGCCGATCGGGATGGACGGCGTCCGTCCGCACGAGTTCCACGCCCCGGGTGACGAGTTCGTCCGGCAGGCGGCGCGGCTGGCCCCGGAGGTGGCGGTGCACCGGCTGGTCCACGGCGAGCATGTGAGACCGGAGGCCCGCCGGTGATCCATGAGGCTGTCTCTTATACACAT
>NZ_KL585384.1:2191-2563 GCF_000721935.1 Streptomyces sp. NRRL WC-3549 | reverse complement strand
TATAAGAGACAGGCGGTCGGCTATCCGACCCTCTTCACGCTGGTGGCACTGGGGTCGCTGGTCCCGGTGGTGCCGACGGGGGCGCTGGTGAGCTCCGCGGCCGTGGTGGCGTTCCACCAGACGTCCCCGTTCTCGCTGCTCTTCGTGTTCGCCGCGGCGTCGGCCGCGGCGTTCCTCGGTGACCTGTGCCTGTACTGGCTGGGGCAGCGGGGGGTGCGGTCGAAGAACGGCTCGAAGTGGCTGGAGGCGCTCACCCGGCGGGCCGCGCCGGAGCGCCTGGAGCAGTCCCGGCGGAAGCTGGAGGAGCACGGCGGCGCGGTGCTGGTCCTCTCCCGGCTGGTGCCGGCGGGCCGCATCCCGGTGATGCTGGCC
>NZ_KL585384.1:0-2027 GCF_000721935.1 Streptomyces sp. NRRL WC-3549 | reverse complement strand
TCCCGGTGATGCTGGCCTGTCTGCTCGGCCGGATGCCGCTGCGGCAGTTCGCCCGCGGCGACGTGCCCGCGTGTCTGGCGTGGGCGGCGACGTACCAGCTGATCGGGGTGCTCGGCGGCTCGCTCTTCCGGGAGCCGTGGCAGGGAGTGCTGGCCGCGGTGGTGCTGACGGTGCTGATCAGCGGGGCGCCCGCGGTGTGGCGCCGGCTGCGGGCGCGCTGGGCGCACTGACCGGGCGGGCGGGACGTTCAGCGCTCCAGGACGCGGGAACCGCCGACCGGCAGGTCCCAGAGGTCGGCGCGCGGGTGTCCGGCGCGCTGCCAGGCGGTACGGAGCCGGGCGAGCGGTTCGAGCACCGGTTCGGCGGACAGCACGAAGGTCGCCCAGTGCATCGGGGCCATCGCGCGGGCCCCCAGGTCCTCGTACGCCTGCACGGCTTCCTCCGGGTCGGTGTGGACGTCCGAGAGCCACCACCGCGGCTCGTACGCCCCGATGGGGAGGAGGGCCAGGTCGATGCCCGGGTAGCGGCGTCCGATCTCCTGGAACCAGTGCCCGTAGCCCGTGTCCCCGGCGAAGTAGACGCGCCGGCCCTGTCCGTCGTCCAGCATCCAGCCGCCCCAGAGGGACCGGCAGGTGTCGGTGAGGGTGCGCTTGGACCAGTGGTGGGAGGGCACGAAGTCGAAGCGCACCCCGTCCAGCTCGGCCCGTTCCCACCAGTCGAGCTCGGTGACACAGGTGAACCGGCGCCGCCTGCACCAGCGGCCGAGGCCCGCCGGGACGAACAGCGGGGTGTCCCGGGGCAGCCGGCGGAGGGTGGGGGCGTCCAGGTGGTCGTAGTGGTTGTGGCTGATGAGGACCGCGTCCACTTTCGGGAGGTCCTCCCAGCGGACACCGACGGGGGTGACCCTGGCGGGGGTGCCGAGGATGCGGCGGGACCAGACCGGGTCGGTCAGGACGGTCAGGCCGCCGATGCGCACGACCCAGCTGGCGTGCCCGGCCCATGTGACGCCGATCGCCCCTCCGGCCACCTCGGGCAGCGGTTCGGGGGCGAAGGGCAGCCGGTGGATGCCCCGCAGCCCCTCGGCGTTGGGCCGCAGACCGTGTTCCCGGGCCAGGCGGGTCATGGCCCTGACACCCGGGAGGGGGGCGGTGAGCCGGTCGGCGAAGCTGCGGGGCCAGGTCCGGACCTCACCCAGGGGCCGCGCCGCGACGACCCGGCCTCCGGTGGCCCCGTGAGGCCCGGACAGGGGGCGCTCGGTCTGTTCCGTCATCGAGAGGCTCCCGTCATCCGAGTTCTTCGAGGGCTGCTGCGAACATGCTCAGCGCGTGTGCCACGTGGGGCAATCGCAGGGGCTCCGGCGTGGTGAGGGATGCGGTCTGCTCCTCGGGGGTCGAACCGAGCAGCGCGCCGGTGCCCAGCCGTACCCGCAGGGCGCCCAGCTCGTCGCCGAACCGGTGGCCGCCCGGAGCGGGGGCGCCCAGCCGGTCCGTCAGGTACTCCTCCAGCTCCATGGAGTCCGTGACGCCCCGGGCGGCCAGCCGTGACCGGAGCGGGCCGAGGTCGGCATAGAGGTGGCGGCCGGCCTGCGGGGGTCTGGCGAGCGCCCCGGAGGCGAGGACGGCCCGGTGCGCCGCTGCGGCCAGCTGCGCCTGGACCGCCGCGGCCCGCCGGAGTGCGTGGGCGGCGGCCCGGGCCACGGGCTCCGCCACCAGGGCCCCCAGCGCGGTCAGGACGTCGAGCACCCGGGCCCGGCGGGCCGCGGAGCGCCCCGTCCCGGGGAAGCGTGCGACGGCGACCGGCCAGGCGGCCGGGGTCAGCGCGCCGGCCAGGTCGGTGAGGACGGTGACGTCGTCGGGGCACATCTCGGCGGGGCTCAGCAGCACCGTGTCCCGCGGCGGGTGCACGGTGTCCCGCCAGGTCTCGTCGCTGACGACGTGCAGCCCCTCCGACACGGCCGCCTCGCAGACCTCGCGTACCAGTTCCGGCGGGGGGACGGTGGCGGTCGGTCGTCGGCCACCGAGATCAGC
>NZ_KL585383.1:247835-251417 GCF_000721935.1 Streptomyces sp. NRRL WC-3549 | reverse complement strand
GTGGCCGTCGTGGCCGTCGCGGCAGTCACGGCAGTGGCCGGGGTGGCGGGAGCGGAAGGCGCGGTCGCAGCGGTCGCAGTTCTGGAGGGGGACGACGGCCGCGCGGGGAGGCGTGGGCACGGCGAGGTCCCGGTCCCCCGGAAGCGGCGGGGGGAGGAGCGTTGTGATCCGGTGCCGCAGGAGTCCGGCCGGGTGCTTGAGCGGGTCCGGGAGATCGGCCGTCAAGGCGTGGCGTACGGCTTCGGGGCGGGCGCCCCGTTCGAGCCAGGTGACCACTCCCGGGGCGAGGGTGTCCATGTCGCGCTCGGACAGCATCAGCCGGGGCGCGTGACGGCGCAGGTCGGCGAGGAGGGCGACGGCGACCCGCGCCAGTTCCGGGGCGGCCGAGCGGGGCCGGGGGAGCGGTGGCGGCTCGGGACGGGCGGGGGCCACGGGCCCGGAAGGGGCGGACGCCTCTTCGGGACCCGGCACCGGGGCGGCGCCGGTCTGCGGCGCGGAAACGGGTGTGGGCCGGGGCACTGGTGCTGCCGGTGCCGGTGTCGGTGCCGTGGGCTGCGGCGCCGGGGCGGGCGGCGGCTGGGGTGCGCCGGGGCGCTCGGTGGCGACCGGGGGTACCGCGTCGGGGCGGTTGCGGGAGACGGTGCGGGTGACGACCCGGCCGTCGGGCAGGCGTACGCGGCTGCGGTGCAGGTAGCCCGCGGCCTCCAACTCACGCAGTGCGGCGGCGATGCGGGTCTCGCTCTCCGGGAAACGGGCGGCGAGGTGCTTGATGCCGACCTTCGCCCCGGCGGGCAGCGACTGGATGTGCACCGACAGCCCGATGGCGGTCAGGGAGAGGCCCCGGTGCCGACTGAGGTGGTTGCCGATGACGGTGAAGCCCGCCGTGTGCCGGACGTTGACGTGGACGACGCCGGACGCGGGCGCGGGAATCCCGGCCGGGCCGGGTGGGGCGCACGGGGACGCGCTAACCTGCTGGGTACCCATCGGGAAGCCTCTTATCTTCCTCGGTGGTCAGGCCCTCGATCGGGATGCCAGTCCCGGCCGGGGGCCGTCGCATGTCTGTGGTGGTCGGGGCGAGCATACGCACGGCAACCCCGCCCGAATCCAGCCCGGTTGCCCTATGTCACCCGAGTGAGTGATGAGGCCGGAACCGGGACGGGGTGGGGTGGGGGAGGGTGTTTTCCCCGGTTCCTCACAAGCTTTTACGTCGTGGGCCACCGGGACGCGGTGGGCGACGACGCGGGTGGCCAGGACCCGGGGGACCGGGTCGCGGCTCTCCACGATCCGGTGGCGGTGGTCACGGCACGAGGTCCACTTCCGCCCAGACCGTCTTCTGGGGGTCGGGCCCGCGCTCCACCCCCCAACGGTCCGCGAGCGCGGACACGATCAGCAGCCCCCGTCCGGTCTCCGCGTCGCTGTCGGCGTCGGCCGGGAGCGGAAGCCGATCACTCCGCGTGTCGGTGACCTCGACCCGTACCCGCTTGTCGTCGCGGACGGTCAGGCTCAGCCGGAAGTCCCGCCCCGGCACCCGGCCGTGCAGAGCGGCGTTGGCGGCCAGTTCGCCGACGACATGCGCGGCGGAGTCCGAAGGGAGGCCCAAGTCGGCCAGATGGGCCGCCGCCAGCAGGCGGGCGAGGCGTGCTCCGCGCCGGGTGGGCGAGAGCAGCACGGTGAACTCCCGGGCGGGAGCGGAATGTTCGGTTCGGGTGATTTCTCGGCTCACGTCACTCAGCGTGGCCGCGCGACGCTACTCTGGGAAGTATCGGCGCGTGTACGGACAGTGACTGTCCAGTGGTGTCCATGCATGTCCACCGCGTACGGCGTCGAGCGCAATCGGTACAGCTGAGAGGCAGGTGTCGCATGGCTGGAGAGACTCTTGAAGACCGCGTGATGGCGGGAGCGGACGAACCGGACCGTGACATCGACCCGGAGGACGACTCGGGGGCTGTGATCTCGGCGGTCGGCCGACAGATCCGCCTCTGGCGTGAATTCGCAGGACTGCGGGCCAGCGAGCTGGGTGCGGCCATCGGGTACGGCGAGAATCAGGTCTACAAGGTCGAGGCCGGGAAGCGCATCCCGAAGCCGGAGTTCCTGGAGAAGGCGGACGAAGTGCTGGGCGCGGGCGGGAAGCTCGCCGCGATGAAGGCGGACCTGGCGGAGGCCCGGTACCCCAAGAAGGTCCGGGACCTGGCGAAGCTGGAGGCGGACGCGGTCGAGCTGGGTGCCTACGGCAACCACAACATGCATGGTCTGTTGCAGACGGAGGAGTACGCCCGCGCGCTGTACGAGATGCGCCGCCCCTCCTTCACTCCAGAGCAGATCGAGCGCTATGTGGAGGCTCGGATGGCGCGGCAGGAGATCTTCGCGCGCCACCCGCTGACCATGCTCACCTTTGTGTTGGAGGAGGTGACGATCAGGCGTCCTCTCGGGGGCCGGGCTGTGGCCCGCCGCCAGCTCGAACGGCTCCTGGAGACAGGTAACTTGCGCAACGTCGAGATCCAGGTGATGCCGACAGGCTGCGAAGACCATGCGGGCATGGGCGGACAGCTCCAACTGCTGAAGTTCGAGGACGGTACAGCGGTGGGACACTGGGAAGGGCAGTTGTACAACCGTCTGATCTCCGACCCCAAGGAGATTCGGATCGTCGAGCTGCGGTACGGCATCCTTCGGGCTCAGGCGCTCACTCCACGGGAGTCGCTGGCCTTCGTCGAGAAAGTGCTGGGAGAGACATGACCGTCAAGACGTCAGGTGAAGGCCACTCCGCGCCGGAGTGGATCAAGAGCAGCTACAGCAGCAACGACGGACCGGAATGCGTCGAAGTCGCCGCCGCCCTCACCGCAATCCGCGTGCGTGACTCAAAGAACCTCACGGGCCCCCAGCTCGGGTTCGCCCCCGGTGCCTGGGCGGACTTCGTGGCGTACGCATCCGGGGGCTGAGCCCTCAAGGCCGCGCGGGTGCGGCGGTGCGACGGCGGTCCCGCCTCGCCGGGCGGACCGCACCGGAACGGCGCCGTGCCACGGCGCCGTGACGTGTCCGGCCGGTGGCGCCCGGATGGGCGTGACGGGCGCCTCGGCTCCCGGGGCCGGAGCCTCACGGAGTCCCGGGGGCCGGGGCTCCTTCGAGGGGCCGCGTCCCGTACGGGCGGCTGCGCCCAGCCGGCCCGCCGGGTCTCCGGGGCTTCGGCCGCTCCGCGCGCCACCTCGTCGCCGGCCGCACGGCCCCATCCGCTCAGGCGCCGCACGGCCCACCCGCTCAGGCGGGTGACACCTCCGCCAGGAACGCCTCCGGGGTGACCGCGTAGCCCATGGCGTTGATGACCGCGACCGGGGTGCGGTCGAAGAGGACCGTCGGGGTGGACCGGATACCGCTGTTCTCGAAGGCCAGCGACACCTGCGCCGCCCAGGGCAGGTACTTCCCCTCCAGCACGTTCTGCCGGAAGTCGCCCGAGCGGAGGGCCTCGATCTCGTCGGCGAGGCGCAGCAGGTTGTTCCGGTCGGCGAAGGAGTCCTCCTCCTCACTGGGCTGATCGGCGTACAGGGCGCGCAGGTAGTGCATGAACCTGTCTCTTATACACATCTCTGA
>NZ_KL585383.1:247020-247625 GCF_000721935.1 Streptomyces sp. NRRL WC-3549 | reverse complement strand
AGCGCGGCCAGTGCCTCCAGGGAGCCGCTGCCGCCGGCCGCGGCGTCGAGGAACGTACCGAAATGGTGGTCCACCGCGAACCTGCCCTCGTCCGCGGCCTGCTCCATCACGGCGCCGAGGTCGAGCTCCATGCGCTTGCAGTACGGGCAGCGCAGGTCGGCGTAGACGCTCAGCACATGGGCGGCGTTCTCGTCCCCGTAGCGGACGATGACGCCGCCGGGGCCTGTCGTGTTGGCTGGGATCATGGTCCCAGGGTCGGCAGGGGAGAGCCGTACCGCAATGCGAGCCGACCCGGCTGTATATGGACATGCAGGCCGCGTGCTGGCTGAATGGAATGGTCCGTGCCGGTGGGGTGCGGGGGACTCGGAGGGGACACGATGAGCGGGAGCAGCCCGGCCGCGCGGTTGCAGGCGCTCTTCGAGGGGCGCCGGCTCACGCCCACCCAGCGGCGGATCGCCCACTCCATGGTGCGCAGGGCCGCCGACGCCCCCTTCCTGTCCAGCGTGGAGCTGGCGGAGCTGGCCGGGGTGAGCCAGCCCTCGGTCACCCGGTTCGCCGTGGCGCTCGGCTTCGACGGGTATCCGGCGCTGCGCAGGCGGGCGGGG
>NZ_KL585383.1:241739-246810 GCF_000721935.1 Streptomyces sp. NRRL WC-3549 | reverse complement strand
CCCGCCGAGGGCGAGGCGGACGCCGGCGCGCCCGTGCACAACGCGTACCAGCAGGCCGTCCTGGCCGAGATCGAGAACCTCCGGCAGCTCGCCGGGCTGCTCGCCGACACCGGGCCCGTGGAGCGGGCGGGACGGCTGCTGGCCGCCTCCCGGCCGCTCCCGGTCCTCGGGCTGCGGGCCGCGTCCGCGCAGGCCCGGGGGTTCGGGTACTTCGCCGCCAAGGTGCACCCCGATGTGCGGGTGCTCGACGAGGGCGGCAGCATGCTGCACGACCGCATCGACGCCGCCCGGCGGGCGGGGGCCGGTGCGCTGATGTGCTTCGCGCTGCCCCGGCACCCCAGAGAGGTCGTGGACGCCCTCGGCTACGCGCGGCAGCAGGGCCTCACCGTGGTCACGGTCGCCGATTCGGCGTTCGCGCCGGTCGCCGAGCACAGCGACCTGCTGATCCCGGCCGGGGTGGGGACGGGCCTCGCCTTCGACACCGCGTGCGCGCCGATGCTGCTGGGGCGGGTGCTGCTGGAGGCGATGTGCGACGGGCTGCCCGACGCCCAGGCCCGCCTGGAGGAGTTCGACGCGCGGGCGGCGGCACGGGCGCTGTTCGCCGAGTAGCGGCACCCCGCCCTGGGCCGGGCCCCGCTACTCGGCCCGGCTCGGCGGAGCGGCGGAGCCCCGGCGCCCGGCCCGGCCGGATTTCTCAGACGGCCCTCATCTGCGCCCGTTAGCCTCCGCGCCCAGAAGGTCCGCAGAGAGCAGGAGAGGGGTACGGGACGTGGGGCGCGGAGCGCAGTCGTTGGCGAGGGTGGCCGTGATCGTACGGGCCGGGGCCGCGCCGATGTGGTGGCCGGGGGTACTGGCGGCGGCCATCGGGGGCTTCGTACCGGGGCTGACCGGCCGCCGGATCGGGCTGCTGGCCGGCGCGGCGCTGTTTTTGGTGACGGCCGCGGTGGTGGCCTGCTGCCGTATGCGGCGGTACGGGGTGCTCGCCGGGGCGGCGACGCGGGCCGGGCGCGGCGACTTCCTCCAGGACCGTGACGTGACCGTACGCCTGTGGCGGCGGGCGCACCGGTGGTGGCTGCTCGGGGCGTTCCTGGCGGCCGTGGGGAGCGCGTGCGTGCTGCCCGGCGCCGGCGGGCTGGTGCTGGCGGGCGCGGGGGCCGGGCTCTGGCTGAAGGCGGTGCGCATCGGGCGGCGGGAGGTCCGCGACGACGTCCTGTACTGGGTGCGCACCGACCGGGTGGAGCGGGGCCGGCCCGCGGGCCGGCAGGTGGAGGCGTACCGGACGACGGGGCCGATGGCGGGGGACGCCGCGCCGGGTGGGGCGCGGCGCCGCCGCTGAGGACCGGCCTCAGACCTCCAGGTCGGCCTCGATCTTCTTCAGCTGGTGGCGGGCCATCGCGAGGTTGGCCCGGCCGGAGTCCAGGACGAGGTAGAGGAAGAGACCGTTGCCGCCCCGGGCCTTGAGCAGCCGGATCATGTGGTACTGGGTGCCGAGGGTGATCAGGATGTCCTCGATCTCGTCCTTGAGCCCCAGGTGCTCCATGGTGCGGAGCTTGGAGCGGACCACGTCGGTGTTGCCCGCCGCGGCGACCTCCAGGTTGAAGTCCTTGCCGCCGCCGAGGGTGCCCAGGGCCATGCCGCTGGTGTAGTCGACGAGGGCGACACCGGTGGCGCCCTCGATCGACGTCATCGCGTCCTTCAGTGCCGTTTCGGTGTTGGCCATGAGTGCTCGATTCCTTTCCCTGGCCGGCCGGGTGGCCGGTCCGTTTCTGGCGGATGTGCCGGTCTGCCGACGACGTGTGCCGGGTGGCGTCATGGGGTCGGGGGCCGGTCGGTGTAGGGCGCGGGGCGCCGGGGCAGCGCCCCGGTGCGGTCGGGGCGCTGCGGGGGCGCGGGGCGTTCGGCGCGTTCCAGGACGGCGTCCACGACCTCACCGATCCGGGCGCCGGAGCGGCGGCCCTCCAGATGGAGCCGGCCGACGTTGATGCGGTCCTCGGCGAGGAGGGTCAGGACGGCGGAGGAGCCCGCCGCGTAGGTGGCGATGTAGCCGCTGACCAGCAGTTCGCGGAAGCCGCCGCGGCCGGTGGCGTCCGTCATCCGGACCGCCACCCCGAGGGCGGCGGCGGTGAGGGCGGCGATGCCCTCGGCCTCGACGCCCGGGGTGTCCTGGGCGACGATCAGCCCGTCGGTGCTGGCGGCCAGGGCACCGGTCAGGAGCGGCACCCGGGCCCGTAACCGCTGGAGCTCGTCGAGGACGTCCTGTGCTTCGGCCTCGGGCACCATCAGCTGTCTCCTCCCGGCACGCTGTCTGAGCGCGCGTATCACAGGGCCTCCAATGCGTCGCGGAGCCGGCGCAGCAGGGCGACGTCGGGGTCGGCCGTGACCTCGGGGAAGACGATCCGGCCGGCCGTGTCACCCGGGCCGGACGAGGCGGGGCGAATCGTTTCGACCAGCCCGGCAGCCGCGAGCCGCCGCAGGTCCACCAGGATGTGGAAGGCCGAGCGGCCCAGCTCCTGGGCGATGTCCGTGGCCGTGCGCACGCCGTCCACCAGGTCCAGGACGCGGCGCTGGCGCGGCGGTACCGGCGCGTCGGCCAGGCCGGCCGTGGCGGTCAGCGGGGCGCTGTCGGTGAGGGCGTCGGGCCAGATCCGGTCCAGCAGTTCCCGGCGCCGGAGCGTCTCGCGCTGCACGGCGTCCACGGGGACGGGGCGGACGGGGCCGATCCAGTGGGAGACCCCGTACCGGAAACGGGCCGGGGCACTCGTCGGCGCGAGGGCGAAGAAGGCGGCGTCGTACAGCGCGCCCAGATGGCACAGCTCCAGTGCGCCGCCCGGCACCCGTCCGCTGTCCACGAGGTAGCGGCCGACGCGTTGTCCGGCGCCCGCCTGGGCGACCGCGTCCCACCAGCCCTCGTCGCGTAACGCGCCGCCGGTGGTCAGCAGGACGTCGATGCCGGGGGTGGCGGGGCTCTCGGCGTGCACGACCTGCCCGTCGGCGAGGTAGAGCGTGCCGTGGTCGCGTATCAGTGCGCCGGTGGCGCGCTCCGCCGCGAGCCGCTGGAGCATCGGGGAGAGCACGGCCCGGCCGGCTGCCCGGGGCCGGGTGGTCGCGGCGGGGCTCATGCCAGGACCAGCCGCTGCGCGATCTCGCCGAGCTTGATCCGGGCGAGTGCGAGATTGCCCTCCGAGCGGTCCAGCCACAGGTGGAGGAAGACGCTGCTGTCGAACGCCGTCTCGACGAAACGCAGGATGTGGTAGCCGGGCGCCGTCGTGACGATGACGTCCTCGACCGCGGGGGCGTTGGCGGCGGCGGCCGTGTCGTGGGAGAGGGTCCGCGCCTGGGCGAACACCGGTTGCTCGGCGGCCATGCGTGCCACCTCGGCGGTCTCGGCGGCCGTCGCCTCGTGGTCGCCGTTGGGGGATTCGCCGATGGTGCCGAGGGCGAGGCCGCTCGTCCAGTCGACGACCGCGGCACCCCGGGCACCGGGCAGCCTCATGACTTCGAGCAGGCACTCGTCGATTCCGGGCACCGCTGTTTCCCCTCCCGACGTGGCGTACGGCTGTGTTGGAGAGGCTACGCAACGTGCTCGGCCGGGGAGGGAGTTCTGGCATTTTCCAAAGGAACATGCGCGGCGTCGTGTAAGAGGCGGGCGGCCCGGCCTGGCGGGGACGCCTTGTTGACTAGGAGTATTCAGAGGCTCAGGATGTGAATAGTCCAGCCGCAGTCGCGAGGAGGCATCCCCCATGTCAGGACCCCGGCCCGTACGGGCACCGCGCGGTACGGAACTGAGCGCCCTGGGCTGGCAGCAGGAGGCCGCCCTCCGCATGCTCCAGAACAACCTTGACCCCGAGGTCGCCGAGCACCCCGACAAGCTCGTCGTCTACGGCGGCACGGGGAAGGCGGCCCGTGACTGGCGCTCCTTCGACGCCATGGTCCGGACCCTGCGCACGCTCAAGCAGGACGAGACGATGCTCGTCCAGTCGGGGCGGCCGGTCGGCGTGATGCGGACCCACGAGTGGGCGCCGCGCGTCCTGATCGCCAACTCCAACCTGGTGGGCGACTGGGCCAACTGGGAGGAGTTCCGCCGGCTGGAGGCGCTCGGACTGACCATGTACGGGCAGATGACCGCCGGTTCCTGGATCTACATCGGGACCCAGGGCATCCTCCAGGGCACCTACGAGACGTTCGCCGCCGTCGCCGCCAAGAGGTTCGGCGGGACCCTGGCGGGGACGATCACGCTGACGGCCGGTCTCGGCGGTATGGGCGGGGCCCAGCCGCTGGCCGTGACGATGAACGACGGCGTGGCCCTGTGCGTCGACTGCGACCCGCGCGCCATCGAACGCCGCATCGAGCACCGCTTCCTGGACGTCCGGGCCGACTCCCTGGAGCACGCGCTCCAGCTGGCGGTCGAGGCGCGCGACGCCCGGCGCCCGCTCTCCATCGGCCTGCTGGGCAACGCGGCGGAGCTGCTGCCCCGGATGCTCGCGGAGGGCGCGCCGGTCGACATCGTCACCGACCAGACCAGTGCCCACGACCCGCTCGCCTACCTGCCGGCCGGCGTCGACTTCGACGACATGGCCGCCTACGCGGCCGAGAAGCCCGCCGACTTCACACGGCGGGCCCGTGAGTCGATGGCCGCCCACGTCGAGGCGATGGTGGGGTTCATGGACGCGGGGGCGGAGGTCTTCGACTACGGGAACTCGATCCGCGGCGAGGCCCAGCTCGCCGGATACGCGCGGGCGTTCGACTTCCCCGGCTTCGTACCGGCGTACATCCGGCCGCTCTTCTGCGAGGGCAAGGGGCCGTTCCGCTGGGCGGCGCTCTCGGGCGAGGCGTCGGACATCCACAAGACGGACCGGGCGATCCTGGACCTGTTCCCGGAGAACGAATCGCTGCACCGCTGGATCAGGATGGCCGGCGAGCGGGTCCGCTTCCAGGGGCTGCCCGCCCGCATCTGCTGGCTCGGTTACGGGGAGCGCGACCGGGCCGGGGAGCGGTTCAACGACATGGTGGCGAGCGGGGAACTGGCCGCCCCGCTGGCCATCGGGCGCGACCACCTGGACTGCGGCTCCGG
>NZ_KL585383.1:241108-241533 GCF_000721935.1 Streptomyces sp. NRRL WC-3549 | reverse complement strand
TCGCCGTACCGGGAGACCGAGGCGATGCTCGACGGCTCCGACGCGATCGCGGACTGGCCCCTGCTGAACGCCATGGTCAACGTGGCGTCGGGGGCGTCCTGGGTCTCCCTCCACCACGGGGGAGGCGTCGGCATGGGGCGCTCCATCCACGCGGGGCAGGTCACGGTCGCCGACGGCACCGAGCTCGCCGGCGAGAAGATCCGCCGGGTGCTCACGAACGACCCGGGCATGGGCGTCGTCCGGCACGTCGACGCGGGATACGACACCGCCGGGTCCGTCGCCGCGGAGAAGGGCGTGCGCGTGCCGATGACGGAGGGGGAGCAGCCGTGACGCCCCCGGAACACCGGCCCGGCCCGTCCGGGCCCGCCCCGGCGTCCTTCCAGGAGATGTGGCGGGACCTCGCCCCGATCGGCCGGCACTCCGGC
>NZ_KL585383.1:238667-240900 GCF_000721935.1 Streptomyces sp. NRRL WC-3549 | reverse complement strand
GGGTACCGCCGGTACGCCTGGACCGCAGCCGACGGCGAGTGCCGGGCGTGGTTCCGGGAGCAGGCCGAGGCACGCGGTCTCACCCACGAGACCGACCGCAACGGCAACCAGTGGGCCTGGTACGGCGATCCGTCGGGCGGGGACGCCGTCGTCACGGGGTCGCACCTGGACTCCGTGCCGGACGGTGGTGCCTTCGACGGGCCGCTCGGCGTCGTCTCCGCCTTCGCCGCCTTCGACGAACTCCGCCGCAGAGGCGCGGAGTTCACCAGGCCCTTCGCCGTGACCAACTTCGGTGACGAGGAGGGGGCCCGCTTCGGTCTCGCCTGCGTGGGGTCGCGGCTCGCCGCCGGGCAGCTCACACCCGGGAAGGCGAGGCTGCTCCACGACCAGGACGGCGTCTCGCTGCCCCGCGCCATGGAGGAGGCCGGACACGACCCGGACGCCGTCGGGCCGGACCCCGAGCGGCTCGCCCGCATCGGCGCGTTCGTCGAACTCCACGTCGAGCAGGGGCGCGCCCTCGACATCGGCGGCGACCCGGTCGGCGTCGCCTCCGCGATCTGGCCGCACGGCCGCTGGCGCTTCGACTTCCGGGGCGAGGCCAACCACGCGGGAACCACCCGTCTGGAGGACCGGCGGGACCCGATGCCCACGTACGCCGAGACGGTGCTGGCGGCCCGCCGGGAGGCGGAACTCGCCGGTGGCCTCGCGACGTTCGGCAAGGTCGCCGTCGAGCCGAACGGCGTCAACGCGATCCCCTCCCTCGTGCGGGGCTGGCTCGACTCCCGGGCCGCCGACCAGGACACCCTCGACACCCTGGTCGGCGCCGTGGAACGCGCCGCCCGGGAGCACGCGGAGAAGGCCGGGATCGACCTGGACGTCGTCCGGGAGTCCTTCACGCCCGTGGTGGAGTTCCGCCACGCCCTGCGGGACGAGATCCGCCGGGTGCTGGACCACCGCGGCCCCCGCGGCAGCGGTCGCGCCGTACCCGTGCTCGGCACGGGAGCCGGCCACGACGCGGGCATCCTGTCCGCCTCGGTACCCACGGCCATGCTGTTCGTACGGAACCCCACCGGCGTCTCGCACTCGCCGGCCGAGCACGCGGACGAGGACGACTGCGTGGCCGGGGTGCTCGCACTCGCCGACGTACTGGAAGGTCTCGCGTGCAGCTGACACCACCACCGGCGGACACACCGGTCACCGCCACCTACTGGGCCTCCCACGCCTGGCTCGGCACCCATGTGGAACCCGGCGTCGCCCTCGACGTCGCCGGAGGGTGCATCGCCGCCGTCCGCACAGGAGTCGGCACACCGCCGCCCGGCGCCGTCGCCCTGCACGGCCTGACCCTCCCGGGGCTGGCCAACACGCACTCGCACGCCTTCCACCGCGCCCTGCGCTCCGGTGTCCAGGCCGGCGCCGGCACCTTCTGGAGCTGGCGCGAGCTGATGTACCGCGTCGCCTCCCTGCTCACCCCCGACACCTACTTCGACCTGGCCCGCGCCACCTACGCCGAGATGGCGCTGGCCGGCATCACCTCCGTCGGCGAATTCCACTACCTGCACCACGCGCCCGGGGGCAGGCCCTACGCCGACGCCAACGTCATGGGCGAGGCGCTCATCGCGGCGGCGGGCGAGGCGGGCATCCGCATCACCCTGCTGGACACCGCCTACCTCGCCGCCGGATTCGGCGAGAGCCCGAACCGGCACCAGCTCCGCTTCTCCGACACCACCGCCGACGCCTGGGCCGAGCGCGCCTCCCTCCTCCGGGGTGACGAACACGCCCTGATCGGCGCCGCCGTGCACTCCGTACGCGCCGTCCCGGCGGACCAGCTGGCGACCGTCGCCGCCTGGGCCGAGGAGCGCGGGGCCCCGCTCCATGTGCACCTGTCCGAGCAGACCGCGGAGAACGACGCCTGCGCCGCCGCCCACGGCTGCACGCCCACGCGCCTCCTCGCCGACCACGGGGTGCTCGGCCCGCGCACCACGGCGATCCACAGCACCCATCTGACCGCCGAGGACATCGCCCTGCTCGGCTCCTCGGGGACCGGCACCTGCATGTGCCCCACGACCGAACGCGACCTCGCCGACGGCATCGGTCCGGCCGTCGCCCTCCAGCGGGCCGGCTCCCCGCTGTCCCTGGGCAGCGACAGCCACGCGGTGATCGACCTCTTCGAGGAGGCCCGCGCCATGGAGCTCGACGAACGGCTGCGCACCCGCGTGCGCGGCCACTGGACCCC
>NZ_KL585383.1:236896-238445 GCF_000721935.1 Streptomyces sp. NRRL WC-3549 | reverse complement strand
CCGCCGACGGCCACGCCGCGCTCGGCCGCCCGGAGGCGGGCACGCTGGAACCAGGGGCGTCGGCCGACCTGACCACGATCGCGCTGGACTCCGTCAGAACAGCGGGGCCGGCGCACCGGATGGCCGCCCAGGTGGCCGTATTCGCCGCCTCCGCGGCGGATGTACGGCACACGGTCGTGGCGGGCCGTCACATCGTGCGGGACGGACGGCACACCATGGTCGAGGACGTGCCCCGGGCCCTCGCCTCGGCCGTCGCGGCCGTGTACCGCTGACCTCGCGGCCGGTCCGCCGCCGCACGCCACCGCGGCCGCGGGCCGTCCGCACCGACGCACTCGACGAAAGCTGCTGCCAGATGACGACGACCGCCGTCACCCACATCGCCAGTCTGGTCACCAACGACCCCTCCCTCGGAAACGGGACCCCCCTGGGCCTGATCCCGGACGCGGCCGTCGTCATCGACGGCGACCGTGTCGTCTGGACCGGTGGATCAAGCAAAGCACCCGCCACTGACAACGTCCTCGACGCGGGCGGCCGGGCGATGGTCCCGGGCTTCGTGGACTCCCACTCCCACCTGGTCTTCGCGGGCGACCGCACCCAGGAGTTCAACGCCCGCATGTCCGGCCGCCCCTACTCGGCCGGCGGTATCCGCACCACCGTGGCCGCCACCCGCGCCGCCGGTGACGAGGAGCTCTCCGCCAACGTCGCCCGCCACCTCGCCGAGGCGCTCCGCCAGGGCACCACCACTCTGGAGACCAAGTCGGGCTACGGCCTGACCGTCGAGGACGAGGCCCGCGCCCTGCGGATCGCCGCCGGCCACACCGACGAGGTCACCTACCTCGGCGCCCACATCGTCGCCCCCGAGTACGCCGACGACCCCGCGGGTTACGTGGACCTGGTCACCGGTCCGATGCTGGACGCCTGTGCGCCGTACGCCCGTTGGGTCGACGTCTTCTGCGAGCGGGGCGCCTTCGACGGCGACCAGGCGCGCGCCGTCCTCACCGCGGGCCTGGCCAGGGGCCTCGGCGCCCGGGTGCACGCCAACCAGCTCGGACACGGCCCCGGCGTCCAGCTCGCCGTCGAGCTCGGTGCCGCGTCCGCCGACCACTGCACCCACCTGACCGACGCCGACCTCGACGCGCTCGGCCAGGGCGGCACCGTGGCGACCCTGCTCCCCGGCGCGGAGTTCTCCACGCGTGCCGACTGGCCCGACGCCCGGCGGCTGCTCGACGCCGGGGCCACCGTCGCCCTGTCCACGGACTGCAACCCCGGTTCCTCCTACACCTCGTCCATGCCGTTCTGCATCGCCCTCGCCGTACGGGACATGGGCATGACCCCCGACGAGGCGCTCTGGTCCGCCACCGCCGGAGGCGCGGCCGCGCTGCGCCGCACCGACATCGGCCGCATCGCACCGGGCGCCCGTGCCGACCTCGTCCTGCTCGACGCCCCGAGCCACGTCCACCTCGCCTACCGTCCGGGCGTGCCGCTGGCCGCCGCGGTCTGGCGGGGCGGGGAACGCGTCCTGTGACACCCGCCGTCCCGTGGCGCGGCC
>NZ_KL585383.1:234802-236691 GCF_000721935.1 Streptomyces sp. NRRL WC-3549 | reverse complement strand
CGGCCGGCCGCCGGTCACTCCTCGACGGTCAGGCCCCTCCGGAGCTTGACGAGGGTCCGGGACAGCAGCCGGGAGACGTGCATCTGCGAGATGCCGAGCTCCTCGCCGATCTCCGACTGCGTCATGTTGGCGACGAACCGCAGGGAGAGGATCGTGCGGTCCCGCGACGGCAGCGAGGCGATCAGCGGCTTGAGGGACTCGACGTACTCGATGCCCTCCAGGCCGTTGTCCTCGTAGCCGATGCGGTCGGCGAGCGCGCCCTCGGTGTCGTCGTCCTCGGGCTTGGCGTCCAGCGAGCTCGCGGTGTACGCGTTGCTCGCGGTCATGCCCTCGACGACCTCTTCGTGCGAGATGCCCAGGCGTTCGGCGAGCTCGACGACGGTGGGGGCGCGGTCCAGCTGCTGGGCCAGCTCGTCGCCCGCCTTGGCGAGGTCGAGGCGGAGCTCCTGCAGCCGGCGCGGGACGCGCACGGACCAGCTGGTGTCGCGGAAGAAGCGCTTGATCTCGCCGATGATCGTGGGCATCGCGAAGGTGGGGAACTCGACGCCGCGGCTGAGCTCGAAGCGGTCGATCGCCTTGATGAGGCCGATCGTGCCGACCTGGACGATGTCCTCCATCGGCTCGCTGCGCGAACGGAACCTCGCGGCGGCGAACTTGACCAGGGCGAGGTTGAGCTCGACCAGGGTGTTGCGGACGTACGCGTACTCGTGCGTGCCCTCTTCGAGGGTTTCGAGCCGTGCGAAGAGCGTCTTCGACAGGGCCCTGGCGTCGATGGCGCCGATCTCGTCGTAGGGAGGGATCTCGGGGAGATCCTCGAGGCCGTCCAGGGGAAGGCCGTAGGCGTCGCTCGGGGCGACACCGGCGCGCGGGCCGGGAACGGCGCTCGCGGCGGGGGAGTCGGAATCGGTCGGTCCCTGAGGACATGCCGACGTCGCGATGTGGGTACGCGATACGTCGAGCCGGGGTGACATGGTTCTCCTCCATCGTTCTCGGCATATGGCTGCCGATGCCCATACGTGTTCCTGCGGTGAAGCGGCGCCTCCGAAGCCGGTCGCGGTCCGATGAGAGATGACCCTTCTACCCATACCCGGTTCCAGCCACGAGTTACAAGCGCCAATTGCTCATATATGTCCGGTTTGTTGAGTTCTTCGACTACCGTGTGGCGAGGGAAACGCGTAATGTTTCACGGACGTCGGCAAGAGCCGCGCGGACAACCGTGCACAAGGTGCTGCGGACAGTGACGGACGGCGAAGAGGAACGGGCGATGGACCGCGGGACGGTCGGCAGTGCGAACCGGGGTCGGCTTCAGGTCGAGGCCCGGACGGAGGGGCTCAGCGAGGTCGTGACGCCGGTGGGCGAGCTCGATCACCACACCGCCGATCTGCTGCGCGAGCCCCTGGAGAGCGCGGTCGAGCAAGGGCGTGCGCGCCTGGTGGTCGACTGCTCGGGCCTCGAGTTCTGTGATTCCACCGGGCTCAACGTGCTGCTCGGGGCCCGCCTGAAGGCCGAGGCGGCCGGGGGCGGGGTCCATCTGGCCGGAATGCAGCCGGTGGTGGCCCGTGTCTTCGAGATCACGGGCGCGGAGGCGGTCTTCACCGTCCACGCCACGCTCGAAGACGCTCTGAGCGCCTGACCTGTGAGTACCTTCCGGACCGGCCAGGAGCCCCGGGCGACGCGTCCACGGCTCATGTCACGCTCTTGGCGTAGACGAGGTGGGTGTCGTCGCGATCCGGTCGGGCAGAAGACACCCCGTCGGGGTCATGGAACCCGCACACTCTGTATCTGACCATTATCTGTTCGTGGCAACACGGTGAATCGGTGAGGTGAAGCGCTGATGAGCACCACCCGGCAGCATCCGCCGGGCGGCCTCGGCCTGTCTCTTATACACA
>NZ_KL585383.1:214645-234530 GCF_000721935.1 Streptomyces sp. NRRL WC-3549 | reverse complement strand
GACCGCCGGGCGGCGGCCGAGGACGTCCTGCTGGTCGTCTCCGAGCTCGTCACGAACGCCTGTCTGCACGCGGACGGGCCCGAGGAACTGCGTATCGCCTGCTCGCCGAAGGTGCTGCGGGTCGAGGTCGCCGACCGCGGCGCCGGCCAGCCCGCGCCGCGTACGCCTCACCGCGCGGGACGGCCCGGCGGGCACGGCATGTTCATCGTGCAGCGGCTCTGCCTGGACTGGGGCGTCATCCGCACCCCCGACGCGCCGGGCAAGACCGTGTGGGCGGAGCTCGCGGCACCCGCCTGACCCCCCGTGTCCGTACGGAACAGCGCGCCGCTCCAGCGGCGCGCTGTTCCGCGTTCCGGGGGCCGGCCGGGTGGCACGGGCGCCGGAAGGCCGGGGAGACGAAGGAGGGGCGCCGCACGGTGTGCGGCGCCCCTCCTTCGTCGACGGGTCCGTCAGCGGACCTCGCCCATGTGTTCCTTGACCTTCTTGCGGTACATGTAGACCGCGACCCCCGCGAGGACGGCCAGGGCCGCCTCCATCGCGACGGCGGTCGTCCCGTTCAGGTCGACACCGAAGACGGCCGGGTTCGACAGCAGACCGGTGATGGAGTCACCCGCGGTGACCGCGAGGAACCACACGCCCATCATCTGCGAGGCGTACTTCGCCGGAGCCATCTTCGTGGTGACCGACAGGCCGACGGGGGAGAGGCACAGCTCACCGACCGTCTGGATCAGGTAGATGCCCACGAGCCACATCGGGCTGACCAGGTTGCCGTCCGAGGACATGGTGAGAGGCACCAGGAAGAAGAAGAACGAGACACCGACGAAGAACAGGCCGGCGGAGAACTTCGCGACCGTCGAGGGCTCGCTCCCCTTGCGGTTCAGCCAGAGCCAGATCCAGGCGAAGACCGGGGCCAGCGCCATGACGAAGACCGGGTTCAGCGACTGGTACCAGGAGGAGGGGAACTCGAAGCCGAGCAGCGAGCCCGAGGCCTTCGTCTCACCGAAGGCCTGGACCGTGGAGCCGCCCTGGTCGTAGATCATCCAGAAGACGGCGGCGGCCACGAAGAACCAGATGTATCCGGTCATCTTCGACTGCTCGCCGGCCGACAGCTCCTTGTCCCGCTTGATCCGGATCAGCACGCCGGCCGGGATGATCAGTCCGATCACGGTCAGCGGGATCATCGCCCAGTTCAGGGTGAAGTGGCCGGTCAGGCCCACGATGCCGTAGAAGACGGCAGCCACGATCAGCCAGATGAGGCCCTTGCGCAGCCAGGAGGTGCGCTCCTCGGCCGCGAGCGGCTTCGGGACCAGGCTGCTCTGCGGGCTGAGGTTGCGCGTGCCGAGCAGGAAGATCATCAGACCCAGCGCCATGCCGACCGCCGCGAGCGCGAAGCCCAGGTGCCAGTTCACGGTCTGCCCGACGGTGCCGATGATCAGCGGGGCGAAGAAGGCACCGACGTTGATGCCCATGTAGAAGATCGTGAAGCCACCGTCGCGACGCGGGTCGTTGGGCCCGTCGTAGAGGTGGCCCACCATCGTCGAGATGTTGGCCTTCAGCAGACCCGAGCCGAGCGCCACCAGCGCGAGGCCGATGAAGAACGTCGACTGTCCCGGCAGGGCGAGGACCAGGTGGCCCGCCATGATGGTCATCGCCGCGATCGCGACGGTCTTGCGGGGTCCCCACACACGGTCCCCGAGCCACCCGCCGGGCATGGCCAGGAGGTAGACCATGGACAGGTAGACCGAGTAGATGGCCGTGGTGGTGGCCAGATCCATCCCCAGGCCGCCGCCGAGGCTGCCGTCCTTGGCGTCAGGGCCTCCGGAGAGCAGGTAGACGACGAGCAGAGCCCGCATCCCGTAGAAGCTGAAGCGCTCCCACATCTCGGTCATGAAGAGAGTGGCCAGGCCGCGGGGGTGGCCGAAGAAGGTCTTCTGCGAGCCAGTCGTGCCGGCGGAGTCCTTCGTCAGGCTGGACGCCATGGTCGATCCTTGCTGGTCGGGACGCGCCGCTGCGTGAGCGGGTACGCGCCCGGTGGGGGGTGGCCGGCACCGGCACGGCTTCGCCCCGCCCCCGACGCCTCAAGGGGTTCTCGAACTGCCACCGGCTCCGTGGGGGAGCCGCGAGGCCATCGGGGACAGACCGCACCGGGATCCACACCCGGTACGCGTCCTCGCGCTCCGGGCCCGGCCCACAGGTCATTCACTGATCGGAGCCGGTGGGAACCGGCTCGTACACAAAAGGACCCTTGGCGCGAAACGCTGCCCAAAGGTCCTCGGTGGTGCAACAGGCGTCGAGTCACCATACGACATGAGACACGGCGATATGGAAGGACTTGAGACATGGATCACAGGTGGGACTGGAACCACGGTCTCATCTTCGAAGGCGGATGACCGATTCGTATCGCTGAGCCGCAGGGTGTTCTCGGTCCCACACCCCAGGTGCCTCGCGCGGACTACCATCACCCCATGACCCGTGTACTGCTCGCCGAGGACGACGCATCCATTTCGGAGCCACTGGCTCGCGCCCTGCGGCGTGAGGGGTACGAGGTCGAGGTCCGCGAGGACGGTCCGGCCGCCCTCGACGCCGGACTCCAGGGCGGTGTCGACCTGGTCGTCCTCGACCTGGGGCTGCCCGGCATGGACGGCCTGGAGGTCGCCCGGCGGCTGCGTGGCGAAGGCCACGCCGTCCCGATCCTGGTGCTGACCGCGCGGGCCGACGAGGTCGACACGGTGGTCGGTCTGGACGCCGGCGCCGACGACTACGTCACCAAGCCCTTCCGCCTCGCCGAGCTGCTCGCCCGGGTCCGCGCCCTGCTGCGCCGCGGCGCCACCGAGCCCGCCCCGCAGCCAGCCACGCACGGCGTCAGGATCGACGTCGAGTCCCACCGCGCCTGGATGGGTGACGAGGAACTCCAGCTCACCGCCAAGGAGTTCGACCTGCTGCGGGTCCTCGTACGGGACGCCGGGCGGGTCGTCACCCGCGACCAGCTGATGCGCGAGGTCTGGGACACCACCTGGTGGTCGTCCACCAAGACCCTGGACATGCACATCTCCTGGCTCCGCAAGAAGCTCGGCGACGACGCGGCCAACCCCCGCTACATCGCGACGGTCCGGGGCGTCGGCTTCCGGTTCGAGAAGAGCTGACGTACAGAGACAGTCATGCGCCGCCGACTGATCAATTCCACGCTCGCCGTGGTGCTCGTGGTGATCGCCGTCTTCGGCCTCTCCCTCGTCATCGTGGAGTCCCGCACCATCAGCAACAGCGCCCAGGAGGGCGTCGACTCGGAGGCGCTGCGCCTGATCAGCGTCGTGGAGAGCCGGCTGCTCGGCGCCGAGCGGATCACGCCCGACGTGCTGGACGAGCAGGTGGACGCCAACCGCTACGCACGCGTCGAGATCCCCGGCCGGCCCCCGATCGAGGTCGGCGAACGCCCCACGGACAGCGTCATCCGCAGTACGGAGGTGGGGGAGCAGGGGGAGCGGGTCACCGTCGAGGAGTCCGGCTCCGCCGTCACCCGTGAGGTCGGCCGGACCCTGCTGATCATCGGGGCGGTGGCCCTGCTGGCGATCGTCTCCGCCGTGCTCCTCGCCGTACGCCAGGCCAACCGGCTCACCTCACCGCTCACCGACCTCGCCGAGACCGCCGAACGCCTGGGCTCCGGCGACCCCCGGCCCCGGCACAAGCGGTACGGGGTGGCCGAGCTCGACCGGGTCGCCGACGTCCTGGACGCCTCCGCCGAGCGGATCGCCCGGATGCTCACCGCCGAGCGCCGCCTCGCCGCGGACGCCTCGCACCAGCTGCGCACCCCGCTCACCGCGCTCTCCATGCGGATCGAGGAGATCTCCGTCACCGACGACCCGGACACGGTGAAGGAGGAGGCGAGCATCGCCCTCACCCAGGTCGAACGGCTCACCGACGTGGTGGAGCGGCTCCTGACCAACGCCCGGGACGCACGCACCGGCTCCGCCGTCGTCTTCGACCTCGACGAGGTCGTCAAGCAGCAGCTGGAGGAGTGGCGCCCGGCCTACCGCAGCGCGGGCCGCGCCGTCGTGTGCTCCGGCAAGCAGGGGCTGCGGGCCGTCGGTACGCCCGGAGCGGTCGCCCAGGTGCTCGCCGCGCTGATCGAGAACTCGCTGATGCACGGCGGCGGCACGGTCGCCCTGCGCACCCGGGTCACCGGCAACCAGGTGGTGATCGAGGTGACGGACGAAGGCCCCGGGGTCCCCGCGGACCTCGGGGCGCGGATCTTCGAGCGCACCATCAGCGGCCGCAACTCCACCGGCATCGGCCTCGCGGTGGCCCGGGACCTCGCGGAGGCCGACGGCGGCCGGCTCGAACTGCTCCAGCAGCAGCCCCCGGTCTTCGCCCTCTTCCTCAGCCGGATCCCGCAGGCCCGCAAGGAGGAGGACCGCCCGGTGCGCTGAGGTCAGGGGGAGACGTGCCCCGGAGCGGTCACCTCGTCGGCGGGTCGCCGTGGGTCCAGAAACCGGTCCGTGCTGAGCACGGCCTCCTCGACGGGCAGCGTCCTGAAGACCCAGGTGCGGTACGACCAGAAGCGGAACAGGGTGGCGATCGAGATGCCGACGACCTTGAAGACGTTGCTCTGGACCGGGCTGTTCCAGCCGAAGCCGTACGTCGCCAGGTACAGCACACCGGTCTCGATCACCGCACCCGCGGCGCTGAACAGCAGGAAGAGCGTCAGCTCCCGGGTCCTGCCGCTCTTGTCGCGGTCCCGGTAGGTCCAGTAACGGAAGCCGACGTAGTTGAAGAGGATGGCGACGACCGTCCCCATCAGCCCGGCCCGCACCACCGGGATGTCCGTGGTGCGCCAGATCAGGTTGGAGACGGCGATGTTCACGACCAGTCCGAGTCCGCCGACCGCCCCGAACTTGGCGACCTCCCGGGCCAGCAGATCAAGCCGGGTCCGCAACGCGCCCCGTTCGCTCATGGTGATCGCTCGCCCCGTCCGCTCGATGTCGTCAACCCGCTCATGCTAACCAGCCCGCCCGTGTGACGCCCGTGAGCTGCGACGGGCACGGGGCGGGCGAGGTCGCCGTCCGGGGAGCCGTCCGGGGCCCGATACCCTGGAACGGTGACGTTTCCGGTAGTCGGCATGGTCGGCGGGGGTCAGCTCGCCCGTATGACCCACGAGGCGGGTATCCCCCTCGGCCTCAGGTTCAAGCTTCTCAGTGACACCCCGCAGGACTCGGCGGCCCAGGTGGTGAGCGAAGTCGTCGTCGGCGACTACCGCGACCTGGACACGCTGCGCGACTTCGCGCGCGGCTGCGACGTGATCACCTTCGACCACGAGCACGTGCCCACCGAGCACCTGCGGGCCCTGGAGGCCGACGGCATCCCCGTCCGCCCCGGCCCCGCCGCCTTGGTGCACGCCCAGGACAAGGGGGTGATGCGGGCCAGGCTCACCGAGATCGGCGCGCCTTGTCCCCGTCACCGCATCGTGGCCGACCCGGCCGACGCGGCCGCCTTCGCCGCCGAGGTCGGGGGCTTCCCCGTCATCCTCAAGACGGTCCGCGGCGGCTACGACGGCAAGGGCGTCTGGGTGGTCCGCTCCGAGGCGGACGCGGCCGAGCCCTTCCGGGCCGGAGTACCCGTGCTCGCCGAGGAGAAGGTCGACTTCGCCCGGGAGCTGGCGGCGAACATCGTCCGCTCCCCGCACGGCCAGGCCGTCGCCTACCCGGTCGTGGAGTCGGTCCAGGTCGACGGCGTCTGCGACACGGTCATCGCCCCGGCGCCCGACCTGGACGAGCGGCTGGCCGGCGAGGCCCAGCAGCTCGCCCTGCGGATAGCCGCCGAGCTGGACGTGGTCGGCCACCTCGCCGTCGAGCTCTTCGAGACCCGCGACGGCCGCATCCTGGTCAACGAACTGGCCATGCGCCCGCACAACTCCGGGCACTGGACCCAGGACGGCGCGGTCACCTCGCAGTTCGCCAACCACGTGCGGGCGGTCCTCGACCTCCCGCTCGGCGACCCGCGCCCCCGCGCCCCCTGGACGGTCATGTGCAACGTCCTGGGCGGCGACTACCCGGACATGTACCAGGGCTACCTGCACTGCATGGCCCGCGACCCGCAGCTCAAGATCCACATGTACGGCAAGGACGTGAAGCCCGGCCGCAAGGTCGGCCACGTCAACACCTACGGCGACGACCTGGCGGACGTGCGGGAGCGCGCCCGGCACGCGGCCGACTACCTGCGAGGAACGATCACCGAATGACCGCACCCGCCTCCTCCCCCGTCATCGGCATCGTCATGGGCTCGGACTCCGACTGGCCCGTGATGGAAGCGGCCGCCAAGGCCCTGGACGAGTTCGAGATCCCCTACGAGGTCGACGTCGTCTCCGCCCACCGCATGCCGCGCGAGATGATCGCGTACGGCGAGGAGGCGGCCGGCCGCGGGCTCAAGGCGATCATCGCGGGGGCGGGAGGCGCGGCCCACCTGCCCGGCATGCTCGCCTCGGTCACCCCGCTGCCCGTCATCGGCGTCCCGGTACCGCTGAAGTACCTCGACGGCATGGACAGCCTGCTCTCCATCGTCCAGATGCCGGCCGGGGTGCCCGTCGCCACCGTCTCGGTGGGCGGCGCGCGCAACGCGGGCCTGCTCGCCGCCCGCATCCTCGCGGCCCACGACGGCGCGCTGCTGGAGCGGATGAAGGAGTTCCAGCAGGAGCTGAACGACCAGGCGACGGAGAAGGGCAAGCGACTGCGCGCCAAGGCGCAGGGCGCCGACTCCTTCGGCTTCGGGAAGTAGGCGCCGACCATGGACAACCTGGACCGCGCCCGGCTGCTCCTCGCCGACCACCCCGTGGTCGACGGCCACAACGACCTCCCGTGGGCCCTGCGCGTCCAGGTCGGCTACGACCTGGACGCCCGCGACATCGCCGCCGACCAGAGCGGCGCCCTGCACACCGACATCCCGCGGCTGCGGGCCGGCGGCGTCGGGGCGCAGTTCTGGTCCGTGTACGTGGCCACCGAGCTGACGGGCGACGACGCGGTCAGCGCCACGCTGGAACAGATCGACGTGGTCGGCGAGCTCCTCGCCCGGCACCCGGCCGACCTGCGCCGCGCCCTGACCGCCGACGACATGGAGCGGGCCCGCGCCGAAGGCCGGATCGCCTCCCTGATGGGGGCCGAGGGCGGCCACTCCATCAACAACTCCCTGGGCACCCTGCGTTCGCTGCACGCCCTCGGCGTCCGGTACATGACGCTCACGCACAACGACAACACCGACTGGGCGGACTCGGCGACCGACGCCCCGGCGGTGGGCGGCCTCTCCGAGTTCGGCCGCGAGGTCGTCCGCGAGATGAACCGCATCGGCATGCTGGTCGACCTCTCCCATGTGGCGGCCACCACGATGCGCGACGCGCTCGCCACCTCCGTCGCGCCGGTGATCTTCTCGCACTCCTCGGCCCGCGCGGTCTGCGACCATCCGCGCAACGTCCCGGACGACGTGCTGCGGATGCTGGCGGCCAACGGCGGTGTGGCCATGGCGACCTTCGTCCCGAAGTTCGTGCTGCCGGCGGCGGTCGAGTGGACCCTGGCCGCCGACCGCAACATGCGCGAGCACGGCCTGCACCACCTGGACACCACCCCGGCCGCGATGCGCGTCCACGCGGACTTCGAGGCGGCCCACCCGCGTCCCGTCGCCACCGTCGCGACGATCGCCGACCACCTCGGACACATGCGTGAGGTCGCCGGCATCGACCACATCGGCATCGGCGGCGACTACGACGGCACCGCGTTCCTGCCCGCGGGCCTGGAGGACGTCTCCGGCTACCCGAACCTGATCGCCGAACTGCTCTCCCGCGGCTGGTCGGACGCCGACCTGGCGAAGCTGACCTGGCGGAACGCGGTACGGGTGCTGCGCGACGCGGAAGCGGTCTCCCGCGAGCTGAGCGCGGTGCGCGGCCCGTCCCACGCCACGATCGAGGCGCTGGACGGTCCGGCTCACTGACACGGCCGGGTAGGGGGACGGGTAGGGCGCCGTCGGGCGCCCGCCCCATCCCCCTACCCGGCTGAGGCGGGGAGGCCCTCAGGCCTTCGGGCGGCCCATCGCCCGGTACGTCCAGCCCGCCTCGCGCCACGCCACCGGGTCCAGCGCGTTGCGGCCGTCCAGGATGATCCGCGCCCCCGCGACCTCCCCCAGCGCCTTCGCGTCCAGCTCACGGAACTCGCGCCACTCCGTCAGGTGCAGCACGACGTCGGCGCCGCGCACGGCGTCCAGTGCCGTGTCCGCGTAACCGAGGGTCGGGAAGAGCCGCCGGGCGTTGGCCATGCCCTTGGGGTCGAAGACGGTGACCTGGCCGCCCTGGAGGTGGATCTGCCCGGCCACGTTCAGCGCGGGCGAGTCGCGTACGTCGTCCGAGTCCGGCTTGAAGGACGCGCCCAGCACCGCCACCCGCTTGCCCAGGAACGAGCCGCCGCCCACGGCCTCGCGCGCCAGCTCGACCATGTGCCCGCGGCGGCGCATGTTGATCGAGTCGACCTCGCGCAGGAAGGTCAGCGCCTGGTCGGCCCCGAGCTCACCGGCCCGGGCCATGAACGCCCGGATGTCCTTCGGCAGGCAGCCCCCGCCGAACCCGACGCCGGCCCGCAGGAACTTCTTCCCGATCCGCTCGTCGTGGCCCAGCGCCTCCGCCAGCTTCGCCACGTCCCCGTCGGCGGCCTCGCAGACCTCCGCCATGGCGTTGATGAACGAGATCTTGGTGGCCAGGAAGGAGTTGGCCGAGGTCTTGACCAGCTCGGCCGTCGGGAAGTCCGTCACCACGAAGGGCGTCCCCTCGCCGACCGGGCCCGCGTACACCTCGCGCAGCAGCTTCTCGGCACGCTCGCTGCGTACGCCCACCACGATGCGGTCCGGGTGCAGGGTGTCGTCCACCGCGAAGCCCTCGCGCAGGAACTCCGGGTTCCAGGCCAGCTCCACGTCGGCGCCCGCCGGTGCCAGCTCGGCCAGCCGGTCGGCGAGCCGGGCGGCGGAGCCCACCGGCACGGTGGACTTGCCCACGACCAGCGCGGGGCGCGTCAGCTGCGGGGCCAGCGACTCGAAGGCGCTGTCCACGTAGCTCATGTCGCAGGCGTACTCGCCGTGCTTCTGCGGGGTGTTCACGCAGACGAAGTGGACGTCGCCGAAGGCCCCGGCCTCCTCCCAGGAGGTCGTGAACCGCAGCCGTCCGGTGGAGCCCTCGATGCCCGCGACGTGCTTGCGCAGGATCTCCTCGAGCCCTGGTTCGTACATCGGCACCTTGCCCGCCGAGAGCATCGCGATCTTCTCGGGCACCACGTCGAGCCCCAGGACCTCGAAGCCGAGCTCCGCCATGGCCGCGGCATGGGTGGCGCCGAGGTAGCCGGTGCCGATCACAGTGATCCTGAGGGCCATGGGGTGCTCCTGAACGATGCGGACAGACGTGCGGGGCCGAGCATATCCGGGGCCCGCCCCACCCCTCTTCGCCGCTGTCGGCAAGCTCACGCGGCCCGCCTGTATGCCACCGGGAGACCCGGCCACTAAAATTGGGTTACTTAACAGTAGTTAGCATCGTTGGGGAGTGAACGTCTTGGCGGGTTCGACCGATTTCGACCTGTACCGTCCGGCCGAGGAGCACGACATGCTCCGCGAGACGATCCGTTCGCTCGCCGAGGCGAAGATCGCCCCGTTCGCCGCCGCCGTCGACGAGGAGGCGCGCTTCCCGCAGGAGGCGCTGGACGCCCTGGTCGCCTCGGACCTGCACGCGGTGCACGTCCCGGAGGAGTACGGCGGCGCGGGCGCCGATGCGCTCGCCACGGTCATCGTGATCGAGGAGGTGGCCCGCGCCTGCGCGTCGTCCTCCCTCATCCCGGCCGTGAACAAGCTGGGCTCGCTGCCGGTGATCCTCTCCGGCTCCGAGGCGCTCAAGAAGAAGTACCTGGGCCCGCTCGCCAAGGGCGACGCGATGTTCTCGTACGCCCTCTCCGAGCCGGACGCGGGCTCCGACGCGGCCGGTATGAAGACCAAGGCCGTGCGCGACGGCGACTTCTGGGTCCTCAACGGTGTGAAGCGCTGGATCACCAACGCGGGCGTCTCCGAGTACTACACGGTCATGGCCGTCACCGACCCGGAGAAGCGCTCCAAGGGCATCTCGGCGTTCGTCGTCGAGAAGTCGGACGAGGGCGTCTCCTTCGGCGCCCCGGAGCGCAAGCTCGGCATCAAGGGCTCCCCGACGCGCGAGGTCTACCTCGACAACGTCCGCATCCCCGCCGACCGCATGATCGGTGAGGAGGGCACCGGCTTCGCCACGGCGATGAAGACCCTGGACCACACCCGCATCACCATCGCGGCCCAGGCCCTCGGCATCGCCCAGGGCGCCCTGGACTACGCCAAGGGGTACGTCCAGGAGCGCAAGCAGTTCGGGAAGCCGATCGCCGACTTCCAGGGCATCCAGTTCATGCTCGCCGACATGGCGATGAAGATCGAGGCCGCCCGTCAGCTCACCTACGCGGCCGCCGCCAAGTCCGAGCGCGGCGACGCGGACCTCACCTTCCAGGGTGCCGCCGCCAAGTGCTTCGCCTCGGACGTCGCGATGGAGGTCACCACGGACGCCGTCCAGCTCCTCGGCGGCTACGGCTACACGCGGGACTACCCGGTCGAGCGCATGATGCGCGACGCCAAGATCACCCAGATCTACGAGGGCACCAACCAGGTCCAGCGGATCGTCATGGCCCGCAACCTTCCGTAAGGCGTCCCCGCGGCACCCCGCGTGGCCCCCGGCGCGTCTGCCGGGGGCCACGCGTGTTTTCGCCGGGACGGCGTCCAGGGCGAGTCGGACTCGGTCCCCCGTGGTTCCGCCCCCGTACGATTCCGGTGCCGATAAGGGATCAAACGGACAGATGGGAATCCCCGTGTCGAACCAGTTCGCCATCGACGTCACCAGGATCCGCGAAGAGGCCCGGCGGAACATCACCCAGGGCCCGGTCACCCCCGCGAACACAGCCGACCTGGAACGCCTCATCGACGTGCTCAACCAGGTCGTCGCCACCGAGATGGTCTGCTACCTGCGCTACACGCAGAACGCGATCGTGGCCCAGGGCATCCACCGGGAGCAGGTCGCGGACATGTTCACGGAGCACGCCGGTGAGGAGCTCGACCACTTCAAGCGGGTGTCGGACCGGATCAACCAGCTGGGCGGCACCCCGGACATGGACCCCGGCACCCTCGTCGCCCGGTCCCACACCGAGTACGAGGCGCCCGCGGAGACCGACCTCCAGGGCATGATCCGGGAGAACTTCGTCGCCGAGCGGATCGTCATCGAGACGTACACCGAGATCGTGCGCTGGATCGGCGAGAGCGACCCGACGACGCGGCGCCTCATCGAGGACATCCTCAAGGAGGAGGAGGACCACGCCGACGAGCTGAACGACCTGTACCAGCCGTCGGGGTCCGGGGGCGAGTGAAGGGGCGTGGGGCCGGGGGCGACGCGGACGCGCACAGGCCCGGACGGGTCGGACCGTCCGGGCCTGTGCGCGGCGCCGGTCAGCTGCCCTTGACCGTGACCTTGTCGTCGTTGTTCAGCTGCTCCACGAGCTGCTTGACCTTGTCCTTGTCCCAGACCAGGTTGCCGTTGACGCTCTGACCCGTGAGCGGGATGTTCATCGACGTGCCGTCGCCGCCCGTGACGCCCTTCATCGCGAAGAACATGTTGGCCAGCGACCAGAGGGACATGTCCTTGTCGACGATCAGCGTGTCCAGGCCCGCGCCCAGCGTCGGGTACAGCTTGAACGGGTTGATGATCGTGGACGGGGTCGCCGTCTGGGAGGCCAGGGCCGCGAGGAACTTCTGCTGGTTCTTCGTGCGGTCCAGGTCGCTGCCGGCGAAGGCGTAGCGGGTGCGGACGAAGGCGAGGGACTGCTCGCCGTTCAGCGTCTGCTTGCCGGCCTGGAAGTCGGCGCCGGACTTCTTGTCCTTGAAGGCCTTGGGGATGTCCAGCTCCACGCCGCCGATCGCGTCCACGATCTGGGCGAAGCCGCCGAAGCCGATCTCGACGTAGTGGTCGATGCGCAGCCCGGTGTTGAACTCGACCGTGCGGACCAGCAGCTCCGGGCCGTCCTCCGCGTACGCGGCGTTGAGCTTCACGGTCCGGCCGGTCGCCTCGTACTTCTTGCCGGACTCCGAGCCGACGAAGGAGGGGATCTCGACGTTCGAGTCGCGGGGCAGGGAGACCAGCGTCGGGCCGCTGGAGCCGTCGTGCAGGATCATCATCGAGTCGGTCCGCTTGCCCTCGGCGGAGCCGGTGTGCAGCTTCTTCTTGTCCTCGTCGGTCATGCCCTCGCGGCTGTCGGAGCCGACGATCAGGTAGTTCGTACCGTCGCCCTCGGCGGGGCGGTCGATGACCTTGGAGAGGTCCACCTCGCGCTTGAGCTTGCCGTCGGCCCAGAAGTACGTGCCGACGGAGACGGCCAGCACCACCACGACCAGGGTGAGCGCGCCGACCTTGAGGCGCCGGCCCCAGTCCGGCGCGGGACGCGGCCGGACGTATCCGGCGTCGCCGCCCCGCGGACCGCCGTGTCCACCGCCGCCGGGCTGTCGGCCTCCGCCGCCGTAGACCTGCCCGCTGCTGTATCCGCTGTCGTACCCGGGGGCCTCGCCGTAGCCCTGGCCGCCCGGCTGCGGCGGGATCCGGCGCGGCTGCTGCGGCGCGGGGCGCCGACGGACGTGCGGCATGGCGCGGGCGCCCTCGGGCTGCGGGCCGGCGCTGCCCTGCCCGTAGCGTCCGCCGGGTCCGCCGTTCCGCCCCTCGGGCCAATCGTTCATGGGAGACAGTGTGCCGTCTCGACCTGTGGCACTTACAGGGTGTACCGGAAACTGGGTCCGGGCTGTTGCGAAGCTGATGCATTGCAACCGGGGGCAAGCCACCGCATGCCCCCGCATAAGGTAGAGGGCATGACAGAACAGGCCCAGCCCCCGGAGGGTGAGATTCCGGCCAAGCCGACCTCGGCCTCCCGGACCACCCTCAGCCACATCATGACCGGCAGCGACACCAACCTCCTGGGTACGGTGCACGGTGGCGTGATCATGAAGCTGGTCGACGACGCGGCGGGCGCGGTCGCCGGACGGCATTCCGGCGGCCCGGCGGTCACGGCCTCGATGGACGAGATGGTCTTCCTGGAGCCGGTCCGCGTCGGCGACCTGGTCCACGTCCGCGCCCAGGTCAACTGGACCGGCCGCTCCTCGATGGAGGTCGGCGTCCGCGTCATGGCCGAGCGGTGGAACGAGTCGACCCCCGCCCAGCAGGTGGGCAGCGCCTACCTGGTCTTCGCGGCGGTCGACGAGGCCGGCCGGCCGCGCCCCGTCCCGCAGGTCGTGCCGGAGACGGAACGCGACAAGCGCCGCTACCAGGAGGCGCAGATCCGGCGTACCCACCGCCTCGCGCGGCGGCGCGCGATCAAGGAACTGCGGGAGCAGCGGGTGGCCGACGGCATCGACGACTGAGGCCGGGCCGGGGCCGGGGCGCCGGCCGGACACGGGAGCCGGTTCCTCGTACCCGCCGCCCGGTAGGGTCGAGGGACCGGGCGACACCCACGTGGAGGCCCCGGCGCGGCCGGGAAAGGTGAGGTACGAGTGACGCACGCCGCAGGACCACCCCCACCCGGCCGCCGCCGCCCGGACCTGAGGCACTGGCTGAAGCCCAGGAGCTCGCGATCGCTCGTCCTCGGCATCTGCATGGCCGTCGGCGGGCTCGCCGGCGGGGTGCGCGGCCTGACCGAGGGGCGGGGCGCCGGAACGACCCTCGTCACCTTCGCGGTGGGGATCCTCGGCGTCCTCCTCGTGGTGGGTTACTTCTCCGACAACGCGAAGCGCTGAGCGGCAGGGCGGCGCCCGGGGCCGGTCCGGCGTCCCCGGCACGCCGCCTCCGGACGGAGTGCTACGACGGGCAGGCCACCTGGTCTCCGGTGACCGCCCCGAACTCGCCCCCCTCCGGCTGCTCACCCTTCACCGCCCGTACCTTGGTGAAGTTCGCGCCCGCCGTCACGTTCAGTGTCCCGCCCTGCCCCTTCACGGCCTTCAGCTCGCTGCCGGGCAACGCGGTGGCCAGCGCCTTCGCCGACCGGTCCCACCGTGGGTCGAAGGTGATCAGCGTCTGCTTGAGGTCTCCGGGGCCGCCGCCGCGGGGGGCCCGGGTGGTGTCGAAGCCGGTGGCGCGCAGTGCCTTGTCGACTTCCTGGCCGAGCCCGTCCTTCGTCGTCCCGTTGTAGACCTGGACCTTGATCTGCTCGGGCGCCACGTCGACCGGGGCGGCCTTGGGCCGGGCGGGCAGTGCCGGGGCGAGCGGCTTGTCCTCGCGCAGCGCCTGGAAGAGCTTCTTCGACTTCGCCTCGTCCCATTTCACCGTGGACCCGAGGCCCTTGACCTGGAAGCTGTCGTCCGCCAGCGGCACGGAGGTGAATTCGGACGACGCCGGGGTGAACCCGCGCATCGCCTTGCCGAGCTCCAGCATCTGCTCCGTACCGAACCCCTTGTCGGCCCGGATCGCGTCGAGCGTCGTCGACGCGACCTCCCGGAACTTCGCCGGGTCGGTCAGCACGCCGCCGCTGGTCGCCTGACCGACCAGCGCCGCCACGAACTTCTGCTGGCGCTGCATCCGGCCCAGGTCGGCGGCCCCGTCGATGTGCCGGGAGCGCACGTACTGCAGGGCCTGCCCGCCGTCCAGCTTGTGGGTGCCCGCGGTCAGGTCGAGTCCGGTGTAGGGGTCCTTCAGCGGCTCGGCGGTGCAGATCTCGACCCCGCCGACGGCGTCGACCGTCTTCATGAAGCTGGTGAAGTCGGCCTCCAGGTAGTGGTCGATCTTGACGCCGGTCAGCTGCTCCACGGTCCGCACGGTCAGGTGGGGGCCGCCCTCGGCGTAGGCGGCGTTCAGCTTGACCGGGTGGGCCGCGTGCTCCTCGCCGGTGGTCCGGTCGGTGTGCGCGGGGATCTCGGCGTAGCTGTCGCGCGGCAGGCTGACGACGCTGGCCCGCTGCCGGTCGGCCGAGAGATGGACGAGCATGAGGGTGTCGGTGCAGTGGCAGGGGGCTCCACCCAGCTTGTACGTCGCCTTCTCCGCCGCGGTGATCTTGTCGCGGCTGTCGGTGCCGACGAGCAGGAGGTTCATGCCGTGGCCGCCCGGGGGCCGGTTCTTCATGTCCTTGAACGGGTCGACCCGGTCGATGCCGCCTTCCAGGCCGGTCACCACCGCGTGCCCGATCCCGCCGGCGCCGAGTACCAGGACGGAGAGCCCGGTCGCCACGCGCATCCCCCACCGGGGCGGCCGCTTCCGGCCGCGGGCCCGGTTCCGGGCCCGGTTCCGGGCCCGGTCTGCGGGGCGGGCACCGGACGCCGGCTGACGGGCCGGCCGGCGCTGCGGGGGAGCGGTGCGGGGGTGCGGCGGTCGGGGCGGTCGGGGCGGTGTGGGCACGGGGACACCTCCGCGGTGTTAGTAGGACATTCGCACGGTAGGCCCATACGATCTGCGCACCAGGGGGGAGACCCCGGCGGCGCGCGCCCCTGTCCCCCGTTCGCGGTAACGTGGCGGCCGAATCACGCCGCTTCCCGGGGTGCGAGCCACCACCGGGACGCCCGGCTCCCCCGAGGCCCCCGAGGACCACATGTCTGCCGCGCAGTACCCCGCCGTCTCCGTGATCATGCCGGTGCTCAACGAGGAACGCCATCTCAGGAACTCGGTCCGGCACATCCTGGAGCAGGAGTACGCCGGGGAGATGGAGGTGGTCATCGCGCTCGGCCCCTCCACCGACCGCACCGACGAGATAGCGGCCGAGCTGGTACGGGAGGACTCCCGGGTCCACACGGTCGCCAACCCGACCGGCCGCACCCCGGCCGCCCTCAACGCCGCGATCAAGGCCTCGCACCACCCGATCGTGGTACGCGTCGACGGCCACGGCATGCTTTCGCCGAACTACATCGCGACCGCCGTCCGGCTCCTGGAGGAGACCGGCGCACAGAACGTCGGCGGCATCATGCACGCCGAGGGCGAGAACGCCTGGGAGGACGCCGTCGCCGCCGCGATGACGTCGAAGATCGGCGTCGGCAACGCGGCCTTCCACACCGGTGGACAGGCGGGCCCGGCCGAGACGGTGTATCTGGGGGTCTTCCGCCGCGAGGCGCTGGAGCGGGCCGACGGTTACAACGTCGAGTTCATCCGCGCCCAGGACTGGGAGCTGAACTTCCGCATCCGCGAGGCGGGCGGCCTGATCTGGTTCTCGCCGGAGCTGAAGGTGCAGTACCGCCCCCGCCCCAGCGTCCGCGCGCTCGCCAAGCAGTACAAGGACTACGGCCGCTGGCGCCACGTCGTGGCCCGCTACCACTCCGGCTCGATCAACCTGCGCTACCTGGCCCCGCCGACCGCCGTCTGCGCGATCGCGGCGGGCATCGTCGTCGGCGCCGCCGTCACGCCGTGGGCGTTCGTCGTGCCGGCCGGGTACGTGGCGGCCATCGTCGCCGGGTCGCTGCCCGCGGGCAAGGGGCTGTCGTTGAAGGCGCGGGCCCAGATCCCGGTGGCGCTGGCCACCATGCACATGTCGTGGGGGTACGGCTTCCTGACCAGCCCGCGCTCGCTGGCGAAGAAGGTCATCGCGAGCCGTCGCCCGTCGGTGCGGGAGCAGACGGTCTGACGGACGCGCGCGTACACGGGGAAGGGCCCCGCAGCCACGGCTGCGGGGCCCTTCCCACGGGTCTCACCAGGTGAACCCCGGATTGACCTTCATGCACGCTTCCTCGTCGGCGCCGTTGAGGGCCTCCGCCGACTCCGGCGTCTTCTCCTCCTCGCCGGCCTTGGCGGGGTAGCTCCCGTCCTCGCGCCAGTCGGCCCCGACCGCCAGGACGATGCCCGAGACGGCGGTCGACCTCTTGACCTGCGACAGCGGGATCCCCAGGGCCTTGGCGACCGCCTGTGCGTCGCCCTCCAGGTCCGCGCTGGGATAGAGGAGCCCGGTCCGTGCGGCCGGTTCGACGTTCTGCGGGTCGATCGAGGCCTTCGCGAAACCCGCCTCCGTGAGCAGGTCCTTGACCGTGCCGGCCCGGCCCCGGGCCGGGCCGAGGGAGTCCGTGCCGGTCCCGTTGCGCACACTGACCGCGATCTCCCCGACGGGCGCGGCGGCGTCCTTGACGACCGGCGTCTTGCGCTTGGAGGCCTTGCCGTCCAGCGGGATGTCCTCACGGATCATCCGGAACAGCTGCTCGGCCTCGCCCGGCTTGGGGAAGACCCGCCCGCTGAGGCTGCCCGTCCCGTAGACGTTCGGCATGGTCGTCATCGTCATGCGCTCGGTCGGGGCCTTCTTGAGCTCCTCCGCCAGGTCGTACAGCTTCTTGACCGTGCCGAGGCCCTTGTCGACCGTCAGCGCGTTGGTGGCGGCCTCCGCCAGGTCCATCAGCTTCCCGGGATCGGTGAGCTTGGTGCCCTTGCGCAGCTCGCGCACCATCGAGTTGAGGTACTGGTGCTGGGCCTTGGCCCGTCCCAGGTCCGTGTTGTCCTCGAAGCCGTACCGGGTGCGCAGCCACTGCAGGGCCTGCTCGCCCTTGACGGAGGTGGTGCCTTCCTTCAGCTTCAGCCCGGAGCCCTTGCCGTCGCTGGTGTGGGAATAGACGTTGGCGTCGACACAGACGGGGACGCCCCCGACCGCGTCGGCCATGGAGACCACGCCCGCGAAGTCGATCATCATGAAGTGGTCGATGGTGATGCCGGTGAGCTCGTACCAGGCGGCCACCGTGCAGCCGGGTCCGCCGCGGCCGAGGCTCTCGTTCGTCTGGACGGGGACCGTGCTGGCCGGGTACACCTCGTCGGTCTCGGGGTCGGTGCACTTCGGCATCGTGAGCATGGTGTCACGGGGCATGCTCACGACCGAGATGTTGCTGCGGTCGGCGGAGAGGTGGAGCAGCATCTGCACGTCCGCCAGCGGCGGGGCCCCGAAGGTCTCCTTGGCGCCGCCGAGCTTCTGGTTCTCCTTGGAGTCCCGGGCGTCGGAGCCGATGATCAGGATGTTCAGCGGGGTCTGCCCGGCGGCGTTGGCCTTGTGGTCGGCCATCTTCTTGTCGCCGAGCGTCAGGTCCTCTTTCTTGATGTTGCCGTTGAGGTGCCTGTAGTAGAGGTAACCGGCGCCGCCGGTGCCGAGTATGAGCAGGGCGGTGACGGTGGCCACCCAGCGCAGGACCCGCCGCTTGCCCCCTTTGCGGGCCCGCCGGGTACGGCGGCGGGGCCGGCCCCCGCTCGCGCCGGCCGTGGCCGCGCGTGGCGGACGCGCCGCCCTGCGGACCGTGACCGGTCTCCGCGGCGGCCTCGCGCCGGCCACCGTGCCGGACACGGGGCGGCGCCCCCTCTCCGCGCGTACTGCTCCGTCCCACCGGACCCCCCCTGCTGTTCAGATTTCCGCTGTGGCGCGGCGACCGTTGGTCACTTCGCGCATACCGCCTTGTCGGCGCTTGCCTTCGGAATGTCCGGTGCCTTCGCCGGACCCGTGACGGGCACCCCTGCGCCCTTGAAGTCGGCTCCCAGGGTCAGCACCATCGCCTGAAGGCCCTCGGCGTCGGTCGTGCCCTGTTTCAGTGCCGTGGCGGGCAGGCCCATCATCGCCGCGAGGGCGCGGGCCTGGTCCGCCTGGTTCGGCGCGTACGACAGCGTGGTCTTCGCGGTCTTCGCCGGGGCGTTGGCCTTGTTGGCGGACTTGAGCACGCCCTCCTCGTTCTGCAGCCAGGTGACCGTCGCCTGCGCCGCGCCGGGCGTGTCACCGCCGTTGAGGACGTCGACCCGTACGTCGGCGGGGTCGGCCTTGGCGCCCTTGAGCACCGCCTCCTGCTTGTCCTTGGCCGCCTTCTCCTGCTTCTTCACCTCGGTCAGCGAGGTGTCGGCGCGCAGCGTCGCGAAGAGCTGCTCGGCCTGCGTCGGGTGCTCGACCACGGTGACGGGCTTCGGCTCTTCCGGGTTGTCGATCACCGGCATGGTCACGAAGGTGATGTTCTTCGTGTCGATCTTGCCGAGTTCCTTGGCGAGCGAGGTCAGCTTCTTGATCGAGCCGATGCCGGAGTCGACGGTGAGCGCCTTGGTCGCCGCGTCCGCGAGGCCGAAGAGCTTGGTGGGGTCGGTGAGCGTGTCGTCGGACTTCATCTGCCGGATCATCGAGCCGATGAACTGTTGCTGGACCTTGATGCGGTCCAGGTCGCTCTCGTTGCCGAAGCTGTGCCGGGTGCGGACGAAGGCCAGCGCGTCCTCCCCCTCGATCGTCGACTCGCCCGCCGGCAGCTTCAGATGGGAGTCGCGGTCGTCCACCGCCTTGTCCAGGCAGACCTTGACGCCGCCGACGGCGGTGGAGAGGGTCTTGACGGCGTTGAAGTCGACCATCATGAAGTGGTCGACCGAGAGGCCGGTGATCTCCTTGACCGTGCGCATGGTGCAGCCCGGGTCGCGCCCCTCCTGGCCGAGGCTCACGTTGAAGCGCACGTGCCGCGTGCCGGGTATGACCTTCTCCGAGCCGTCCGGCTGCTTGGTGGTGCACTCCGGGATGTCCGTGATCAGGTCCCGGGGGATGCTCATCGCCGTCGCGTTCGTCCGGTCCGCGGAGACGTGGAAGAGGATGTTGGTGTCGGCGTGGCCGGCGCTCCCCTTGTCGCCGTACCCCTCGTTGCCCTCACCGGTGCGCTTGTCGGTGCCGATGACCAGGATGTCGAGGGGGCCGGCCGAGGCGACGTCCTTGCTGCCCGCGTCGCCGACGTCGACGGTGGAGAGGTTGCCGTTGAACTTCTCGTACAGGGCGTACGCCCCCGCCGACCCGGCGACGACCACGAAGGCCATGGTCCCCCCGGTCCACAGCAGGACCTTCTTCCGCCGGGACCTGGCGGGCCTGCGCTTGCGGCGGGG
>NZ_KL585383.1:202045-214464 GCF_000721935.1 Streptomyces sp. NRRL WC-3549 | reverse complement strand
GGCCTGCGCTTGCGGCGGCCGGCGGCCGGCGGTGACGGGGGGGCTTCGCGTGCCGAGCGGCGGTCCCGCTGGGCGGGCACCTGGGGGACGGCGGTCGCGGACGGGCCCTCGGCAGCGGAACGTGAAGAGGAGGGATTGGACGCGGGCGAATCTCCGGACGGTTCTCTTCCGGAGTTGTTCAGTCGCAATTCGTAATCGCCGGTCTGCGGGTTGAGCACCCACTGGTCGGCGGGGTCCATTTCTTCCGCCCGCCCACGGCTATGCGCATCCACGGTCGCCTGAATCCTCCGTCGGTGCCACGTGAGGCGCCTCCCCCTGCAGGGCGCTCGGTCCTTCGCTCCAGCAGTGCGCGGCGGGGTCGCCGTAAGCACCGGATCGCGTCACACTATCCGGCCGATTCGGCCCGAAGCGACGCGCGTGAGATATTCCACGCCCTTTACATTCGGGCATTTCACCTATTCCACTCGGTTTTTCGCTCATGGTTTGGTAATCGCTTTACACGTCGCAGGGGTCGTCGGCCGCGCTCGACCCGGAATAGGTGGGAGAGGGGGTGGGACCCAGATCCGTGTCGCCGGGCTTTCGGTCGTCGGAGCTGTGAGTTTCCTGTGCATCCTCGCCGTTGATCTGGTCGGCGGGGAGGACGGTGACGGTCTCGTCCTCGCGCAGCTTCTCGAAGAGCTGGTCCGCGTCCGGCTGGACGAGTTCGTCGCGGTTCGGGTCCGCCCGGTAGGCCTGACGGGGCACGGTCAGGAACTGCACCTGGTCGGTGGGCACGTTCCGCATGCTGCGCACCAGGTCGTACAGGTCCCTCAGCGAGTCCAGCCCCGGATCCGTGGTCAGTGACTTCGTCGCCGCGTCCAGCACCGGGTACAGCCGGGTCGGGTTGAGCAGGACGCCGTTGCTCTGCATCTTGTTCACGAGCGCGCCCAGGAACTTCTGCTGGCGGTCCATGCGCTCGGTGTCGCTCCCGTTGCCGATCGACTTACGGGCCCGTACGTATCCCAGGGCCTGTTCGCCGTCGAGCTTCTGGCGGCCCGCGGGCAGCGTGAGGTGGGCGTCCTTGTCGTCGACCGGCTTCTTGAGGCAGACCTCGACCCCGTCCACGGCGTCGACCATGTCCTTGAAGCCGTTGAAGTCGATCACCATGTGGTGGTCGATCCGCACCCCCGTCATCTTCTCGACGGTCCGGATCGTGCAGGCGGTGCCGCCGAGCTCGAAGGCCCAGTTGAACTGGGCGAACTGCTTCTTGGTGGGCTTCCCGTCGGCCGTGTGGCAGCTGGGGATCTCGGACATCAGGTCGCGCGGCAGCGACACCGCGGTCGCGCTCCTGCGGTCGGCCGCGAGGTGCAGCAGGATCGTGGTGTCCGAGCGCTGGCTGCCGCCGTCGTCGCGGCCGTACTTGCTGTTCTCGCCCGACCGGGTGTCGGAACCGATGAGCAGGATGTTCTGCGCGTCCCCCTGGGCGGCCGGCGTGGGCCGCTCCTTCTCGTACGCCTTGAGCTCGGCGGCGGCGCTCGTGTCGGTCGTGATGTTGCCGTCGAGCTTCCGGTACAGCCACCAGCCCGCCCCGGCGGCGACCAGGACGACGAACGAGGCGCCGAGTGCGGCCCAGCGGAGCCAGCCGCGCTTCTTCCGGGGGGCCTCGGCCCGGGCCGCCCAGGTCCCGGGACGGCCGGGGTCCTCGCCGGCCGCCGTGTCCGGGGACCGGTCGTCGGCCCCGCCGCCCCCGTCGTCCGGCCCGGCGCCCGGCCCGTCCGGGGCGGTGGGGGCGGCGCCCCGCGGGCTGTCGGACCCGGGCTCCTCCGGCTCCCCGTCCGGCGTCGGTACGGACCCGGTTGCGGGGCCGTCCTGTCGGGCGTCAGCGGGACCGCCGTCCCGTCCCGCTCCGGGCGCCTTCGGTCCGGTGGCCGCGGAATCGCCCCGCGGTCCGTTCCCCGGCCCGTCCCCGGCCGGGTCCTGTGGACGGTCCGGGTCGGCCGGGGGGCCGGCGCTGTCGCTCACGTCTGCGTCCATCCTTCACGTTCGGCGGCGCGATGGGCCGCCGGTCGCAGGAGTAGACGGCTGAACCTCACGCTTGGTTGTGCGCCAAGGGCTGAGTGGTCTGTACCGCCCGATCATGTACCGCTGCCGGGGCCCAGTCCCGGGGGCTCGGCCCGCCCTGGGCCGGACGGGTGGCCCGGTGAGCGCTTGTCATACCGCCGTACCGGTGACCCGCTCGGTCTCGACCCGCGCGGCCAGGGCCCCCTCGTCCAGCCGGTCCAGGTGGCGGCAGAGCACCACGGACGCGCCGGCGGCCAGCGGGGCGAAGAGGCCGGCGGACAGCCCCTCCCACGTGTCGTACGTACGCCCCGTCAGGAGCCTGGAGCCCGGCCCGAGTCCGAGTTCCGCCGCGTCCTCGCGGGCCCGGGCGACCAGTTGGGCGGCGGTCCACCCCTCGCCGTCCACGGAGAGTGCCGGCGCGTCCGGGTCCACCGGCGCGTACGGAGCGAAGCGGTCGCCCTGGCCCGGCACCTCCACCGCGTAGTCCGAGAACCCCTCCGGGGCCTGCGGGAAACGGCCGCCGAGCGGACGCAGCGCCAGCGCCACCCGCTCCCCCCGGCAGGCGCGGGCCCGCTCCAGCGTGTCCGGCCCGCTGACGACCAGATCGGCCGAGGCGGGATCACCCTGCACGTCGGCGACGACCCCGACCGAGGAACAGGCGAGCAGCCAGACGGCGGACTGCCAGTGGGCGGGGAGCAGCAGGGCCAGCCGGTCGCCCGGTTCCGCGGCCAGGTCGCCCTGGAGCAGATTGGCTGTCTTGGCCACCCAATTGGCGAAGGTGGCCACCGACAGTTCGACGCGTTCTCCGGTTGCGTCGTCGTAGAAAGTGACGAGGGGGCGGGCCGGGTCCGCGGCGAGCGCGGATCGCAGCAGGTCGGCGGGGGTACGGTCACTGGCGTTCATCCGGGCAAGCGTACGCGGCGGCCGAGGCCGCCCCGGGCCGCGACCGGCGGCCGTCCGCGACCGGCGGCCGTCCACCGGTCGGCAGACGGGTCGTCAGGTCGGCCTCCCCGCCCCTCCAGTCGCAGGCGATGCCGGTATCTGCCAAGGATCTCTTGTATGCGTGCACTACTTGCGACCTCGATCGGCGTCACCTGCGCGGCGGCACTCACCCTCCCGCTCGCCGTGCCCGGATCCGCCGTCCCCGCCCCCGCCCCCGAGCCCGTACCCGCCACCGCCGCCCGGGCCCCCGCCGCCGAACCGCAGGGCTCGACCCAGTCCCTGCGCCTGCGGCCGCTCGCCGAGCCGGAGCCCCGGGCCTCCGGCGAACCCACCGGTCCGACGTCGTCGCACTCCGCACCCACCGCCGGCCAAGGGCTCCTCCAGCGCGACTCCCACCGCTTCTCGCTCGTCGGCGTGGTCTGGGACGACGCCGACGCCGAACTCCACGGCACCGTCCAGGTCCGCACCCGCGCCACCGGCACCGGCCGCTGGTCCGGCTGGCAGGACCTGGAGACCCACAACACCGACCACGCCGCGGACGCCGGCAGCGCCGAGCGCGAGTCGGGCCGGGTCCGCGGCGCCACCGCCCCGCTCTGGGTGGGCGATTCGGACGGCGTCGAGGTGCGCGTGCGGTCCGACGACACCTCCTCACGGGACCGGTCCGGGGCCGCCGCACCGCTCCCCGCGGGCCTGCGGGCCGAACTCGTCGACCCGGGCGACGACCCGGAGCAGCAGCCCGCCACCGCTGCCCCCGCCCCCGCCCCCGGCACGGCGACGGCCGCGTCCGCCGCGGTCACCCCCGCGTCCGCCTCCCCGCGGCCCGGTGGGCTCCCGGCGGGTGCCTCCCTCGGCCGGGCGGCGGCGGAGAGCTCCGCCGCCAACGCCGACCTCGCCCCGCTCGGTGCCACCGAGATCCCCGCCCTGAGCACGGCGGAGTCGGAGGAGCAGGCGGTCGTCGCGGCGAGCGCCAAGCCGCACGCCGGGCCGCGCCCCGGCATCATCACCCGCAAGGGGTGGGGCGCGGACGAGAGCCTGCGCGAGCGCGCCTTCGCGTACACGTCCACCGTGAAGGCCGCCTTCGTCCACCACAGCGCCACCGGCAACAACTACACCTGCGCCCAGGCGCCCTCGGTCCTGCGCGGCATCTACCGCTACCACGTCAAGAGCAGCGGCTGGCGCGACTTCGGGTACAACTTCGCGATCGACAAGTGCGGGAACATCTACGAGGGACGGGCCGGCGGCGTGACCAAGGCCGTCCTCGGCGCCCACACCCTGGGGTTCAACACCAACACCATGGGCATCGCGGTCCTCGGCACCTTCGACTCGGCGAAGCCGTCCGCCGCCGCGGTGAAGGCGATCGGGAAGCTCACGGCCTGGAAGCTCGGCCTGTTCGGACGCAACCCGAAGGGGAAGGTGACCCTCGTGTCGGGCGGGAGCGGCAAGTACGCGAAGGGGGCCCGCGTCAAACTGAACGTCATCTCCGGCCACCGGGACGGTTTCGCAACCGAATGCCCTGGAATCCGTCTCTACAACAAGCTCGGCACCGCCCGCACCACCGCGGCGAAGCTGCAGGGCCGCTGACCGGGCGCCCCCGACCGGTCTGCATACACTGGCCAGCCGATACGAGGCCCGGCCCCAGCAGGAAGCAGAGACGGTGCTGTGACAGAGGCAAGAGAAGCGATCCTCCTGGTCGGGGGCAAGGGCACCCGGCTGCGTCCGCTCACGGTGCACACGCCCAAGCCGATGGTTCCGGCGGCGGGCGTCCCGTTCCTCACGCACCAACTGGCGCGTGCGCGGGCCGCCGGGGTGGAGCACGTCGTGCTCGCCACCTCCTACCTGGCAGAGGTGTTCGAACCGTACTTCGGTGACGGTTCGTCGCTCGGCCTCTCCCTCGAGTACGTCACCGAGCGCGAACCGCTCGGTACCGGCGGAGCCATCCGCAACGTGGCGTCGCGACTGGCCGCGGGCCCGGACGAACCCGTCCTCGTGTTCAACGGGGACATCCTCACCGGCCTCGACATCCAGGCCCTGGCCGCGTCGCACGCCACCTCCGGCGCGGACGTCTCCCTGCACCTCACCCGCGTCGAGGACCCGCGCGCCTTCGGTCTCGTACCGACCGACGGCTCGGGGAGGGTGACGGCCTTCCTGGAGAAGCCGCAGACACCCCAGGAGATAGTCACCGACCAGATCAACGCGGGGGCGTACATCTTCCGCCGGTCGGTCATCGACACCATCCCGGCCGGCCGGCCGGTCTCCGTGGAACGCGAGACCTTCCCCGGCCTCCTCGCCGACGGCGCCCACCTCCAGGGCATGGTCGACTCGACCTACTGGCTGGACCTGGGAACCCCGCAGGCGTTCGTCCGAGGCTCGGCCGACCTGGTCCTGGGCCGCGCCCCGTCCCCGGCCGTCCCGGGGCGCTGCGGCGACCGGCTCGTGCTCCCCTCGGCGTCGGTGGCGGCCGACGCCAAGCTCACCGGGGGCACGGTCGTGGGCGAGCGGGCGCTGATCGGCGAGGGCGCCCGCGTCTCGGGCTCCACCGTGCTCCAGGACGCGGTCGTCGAAGCGGGCGCCGTGATCACCGACTCACTGGTGGGGGCCGGGGCCAGGATCGGCAGCCGTACGGTCCTGACCGGCGCGGTCATCGGTGACGGCGCCCAGGTCGGTGCCGACAACGAGCTGCGTGACGGCATCCGCGTCTGGTGCGGGGCCGTCCTGCCGGACGCCTCGGTCCGCTTCTCGTCGGACCAGTAGCCGGACCGGCGACGGGGACCGTCCGGCAGGGCGGTCCCCGGACGGTCCCCGTCGGCCGTACCCTCGAGGGGCACCCCGACGACCGAGGACCTTCACCCGTGGCAGGACGCTTCGTACCCCGCACCACCGCCGTGCCCCGGCAGCAGCCGGCCCCGGACGTGTCCGCCGCACCGCAGGCCCGGGTCTGGACCCCGCCGGCCCCGCTCGACCTGCGGCTGGTCCTCGGCCCCCTGCGGCGCGGCCCGGCGGACCCCACCTACCGGGCACTGCCCGACGGGACGTTCTGGCGGGCCACCCGCACCCCGGCCGGGCCCGGCACCCTGCGGATCTCGGCGGTCGCGGGCGGCCGGATCGCGGGGGCGGCCTGGGGGCCGGGCGCCCCGTGGCTGCTGGACGCGCTGCCCGCCCTGCTCGGCGCCGGTGACGACCCGGACGCCTTCCGCCCGCGCCACCGTGTCCTCGCCCTGACCCGGCATCTGCGGCCGGGGCTGCGCCTGCTGCGCACCGGGCTGGTCATGGAGTCCCTGATCCCGTCGATCCTGGAACAGAAGGTCACCACCGACGAGGCGTACCGCGCCTGGCGGCTGCTGGTCCGCACCTACGGCACCCCGGCCCCGGGCCCCGCGGACCCGCTGTTCGGCAGTTACGGGCTGTACGTCATGCCGGACGCCAGGACCTGGTCGCTGATCCCTTCCTGGGAGTGGCACCGCGCGGGGGTGGACGCCAAGCGCTCCGCCACGATCCTGCGCGCGGTGCGGGTCGCCCGGCGCATGGAGGAGGCGGCGGCCATGGAGCTGCCCGAGGCGATGGCACGGCTCCAGGTGGTCTCGGGCATCGGGCCGTGGACCGCGGCGGAGACCCTGCAGCGCTCCAACGGGGCGGCGGACGCGGTCTCGGTCGGCGACTTCCATCTGCCGGGCATCGTCGGCCACGCGCTGGCCGGCAACCGGAACGCCGACGACGCGGAGATGCTGGAGCTGCTGGCCCCGTACGAGGGCCAGCGCCACCGGGCGACCCGCCTGCTCATGCTCTCGGGGCAGACCCCGCCCCGCCGTGCGCCGCGCTTCAGTCCGCGCGACATCGCCCCGCTGTAGCGGGGGCCGGGCGGGTCACCGCACGGTGAGGAACGCCTCCGGGTCGCGCGGCGCCCGCTCCCTCGGTGCCCCGGCCGCGTGGCCCACGGCCACCGCGCCCAGCGGGTCCCACGCGTCCGGCAGGTCCAGGACCTCGCGCACCACGTCGCGGCAGAACATCGTCGAGGACACCCACGCCGATCCCAGCCGTTCGCCCGCGAGCGCGACCAGGAAGTTCTGCACACCGGCGCCGGCCGCGACCACGAACATCTCGCGCTCGGCCGTGTCCCGGCGCTCGTCCCCGTAGTGGTGGGAGCCCTCCGTCACCAGGCACGGCACGACCAGGTACGGCGCGTTGCGCAGGACGTCGCCGCGCCGCACCCGCTTGGCGACCGACTCCTCGCTCCTGCCGTCGCGTCGCAGGTCCGCGATCCACGCGTCCCGCATCGCGTCGAGCAGCCGGGTGCGGGCGGCCTCGGACTCCAGCAGGACGAAACGCCAGGGCGTGGTGTGGTGCGGGGCCGGAGCCGTCACGGCCGCCGCCACCGCCCGCCGTACCGCACCGGGGTCCACCGCCTCGTCGGTGAACTCCCGCACCGTGCGCCGCAGGCTCAGCGCCTCCCGTACGGCCTCGGACGTGCCCAGCCGGAACATGTCGTCCGCGGCGACGCGCACCATCGCCCGCGCCCCGTCCGTCTCCTCGCCGGGGGCCACCACGTGGGCCAGTCCCCGCACCACGGCGACGGGCAGGCCGGACGCCTTGCCCTTGACCAGGTCGCCCGCCGAGGCCAGCTCGTCGGCCGTGGCGACCACGGTGGCGCTCAGCGGGTTGCCGTATCCGTCCGTGCCGCCGCGCAGGTCGTCCAGTACCCGGACCCCTGCGGCGCCGATCGCGACGTCGGTCAGCCCGTTGCGCCAGGGCCGGCCGAAGGTGTCGGTGACGACGACGCCGACCTCGACGCCGAGGGTGTCCCGCAGCCCGTCGCGGATCGCCCGGGCCGAGGCGTCGGGGTCCTCGGGCAGCAGGAGCACCGTGCCCGCGGGAGTGTTCGAGGCGTCCACGCCGGCCGCGGCCATGACGAGGCCCTGCCGGTTCTCCACGATCCGCAGTGTGCCGCGCCGGGCGACCACCCGGACCGTCTCGGCGTCGATCGCCGCCTCACGGTCGGCGGCCTCGACGATGCGGCCCTCGGCCTTGGAGACGATCTTCGAGGTGACGAGCAGGACGTCGCCGTCCACGAGTCCCGGTTCGGTGGCGGCGATCAGCTTCGCCAGGTCGTCGCCGGCGCGCACCTCGCCGATCCCCGGCAGGGCCCACACGCGGTAGGCGGGGGCCTCGGTCTCCGGCCCGTTCATGCCTGTACCTCCTCGGCCAGCGTGAGGGCCTGACGTGCCATCTCGGCGGTGGCGTCCACGTCCGTCATCATCAGGGGCACCGCGAGGCAGCGGATTCCGGCGGCCTCCACCTCGTCCACCGACCCGGCGTCCACGGTGTCCACGAGCCAGCCGTCGAGCAGCCCGGAACCGTAGTGGCGCGCGACCGCCGACGCCGTGGCCTCGACGCCCACCGCGGCCAGCACCTTGTCGGCCATCCCGCGTACGGGGGCGCCCCCGACGATGGGGGAGAGCCCGACGACCGGCACCCCGGCCTCGGCGATCGCCTCCCGGATCCCCGGTACGGCGAGGATGGTGCCCACCGAGACGACGGGGTTGGACGGCGGGAAGAGGATGACGTCGGCCTCGGCGATGGCCTCCAGGACGCCCGGCGCGGGCTTCGCCTGTTCGGCCCCGACCGGGACGATCGCCTGGGCGGGGACGGACGCCCGCAGCCTCACCCAGTACTCCTGGAAGTGCACGGCCTTGCTCTCGCCGTCGGTCTCGACCGCGACGTGGGTCTCCACGCGGTCGTCGGACATCGGGATCAGCCGGACCCCGGGCTTCCACCGGGCGCAGAGCGCTTCGGTGACGGCGCTCAGCGGGTAGCCCGCGGCGAGCATCTGGGTACGGACGATATGGGTGGCGAAGTCACGGTCGCCGAGCCCGAACCATTCCGGGCCCACGCCGTAGGCCGCGAGTTCCTCCTTGACCTGGAAGCTTTCGTCCGCACGCCCCCAGCCCTGCTCCTCGTTGATGCCACCGCCGAGGGTGTACATCACGGTGTCCAGGTCGGGGCAGACCTTCAGCCCGAACAGATGGATGTCGTCGCCGGTGTTGCCGATCACCGTGATGTCCGCGTCCGGGGCGGCCTGCTTGAGGCCACGCAGAAAACGAGCACCACCGATACCGCCGGCCAGAACCACAATGCGCATACCGACAGTCTGTCAGGCGGAGCCTGATCGGTGTGGGGGTGGTGGCGGGCGACGGGTGGGACTGTCAGGCGGAGCCTGATCATTGTGGGGGTGGTGGCGGGCGACGGGTGGGGGTCAGGCGGTGATCGGGTTCTGGGTGGCGGGGGAGCACCGGGCCGTGTGCATCGGCATGTCGGTGAGGCCCGGGTAGTAGATGTGCAGGCTGACGGCGCCTTCGAGGGAGTCGTTGACGACCTCGTGGACGTGTCCGGGGGCGGAGACGTGCTGGGCGCCGGGGCGCAGGGTGTGTGTCCCGCGTTCCGTGTGTTCGGTCAACTCGCCTGCCAGCACCGTGAGTACACCGGACGAGAGGCCGTGGTCGTGGCGGCCGCTGCCCTGGCCGGGGACCCAGCTGAGCAGCCAGAGTTCGTAGCCGGGCCCGGTGTGCAGCCGGTGGTACCAGCGGGTGGTGGTGTCGTACCGGACGAGCGGGGCCCATCGGTCGCGGTCGGCCGCGACGGTGCGGGCCAGTCCGGCGAACTCGGCCACGGTGGTGGGGTGCGGGCGGGCCGGCTGGAGGAGGTGCTGGACCTCGAGGAGGTCGCCGGCGATCGAGAGGTCGCTGTCGCTGTTCATGGGTGCGGTGGTTCCTCGGCAGGGGGATACGCGTGAGGGTGCCGCGGGGAGCCGGACTGCGGTGGAGCAGGCGGAAGGGCCGCGGCGGAGGCGTGCGGGGAGCGCTGGTCGGAGCTGGAGCGCGGGGCTTCAACAGCTGTGACAGCTGGAACAGCAACAGCGGGCCTGGACAGCCGTACGGAACCCACGGGTGCGGGTCGGGTACGTGGCTGCGGTCGCTGGCATGCGGTCAAGCAGACCGGCTCGGTCTGCCCCCTGTCAACTCAATGCCCGATTTGGCCCCAATCTTTCACCCCATTCGGTTGCCGGGTCGGGAGAAAGGTTTTGGCATCGGCGAGAGGGGCAAGGTGGCGCATCAACCGCGTCGGCCGAGCGGCTGACGCACCGTGACCCGGCTGTGATCTTGGTCGCGTCGGTGATCGAATCGAAACATCGGAATGGCCCCGGTCGTCTCACTCGGTGAGAAGTGCCGAGGGTGAAGGGCGCTGGCATATGTCAGGTTTTTGGTGATTTGAACACTTTCTGTATACGTTTGGTTCCGCAGAGTGAATACCGAGGCCAATAGCAGATCTTCGCTTGACTGGCCCAGAGCTACACACTTGTAATTTCACTCGTGTTGTCCGGCCATCGGTAACGGCCGCATCACGGGGACGCAAGAGACAGACGAGGGGCGCAGATGACCGAGCTGTTCCAGCAACTGCTGGTCGAGGACGCGGACGAGGAACTCGGCTGGCAGGAGCGCGCACTGTGCGCCCAGACCGACCCCGAGTCCTTCTTCCCCGAGAAGGGCGGGTCGACCCGCGAGGCCAAGAAGGTCTGTCTCGCGTGTGAGGTCCGCTCCGAGTGCCTCGAGTACGCGCTCGCCAACGACGAGCGCTTCGGCATCTGGGGCGGCCTGTCCGAGCGTGAGCGGCGACGCCTGAAGAAGGCCGCCATCTGAGCCGGCTCACCCGGACGCCCGGGTGACGCCGACGGCCCGTGGCCCGGCCCCCGCACGGGGGTCCGCACCACGGGCCGTCCGCCTGTCCGGACCGCTCCGCCTCCCGCGGGCCAACCGCTCGGCGCGGGGCGGACATCCGTACCGTTAGTGTGGGGCCCCGTCCGAGACACGCCAACGCCCCACCGGGGCGCACGTGTACACCGATGCAGCCCCCGGGGGGACACCCCTCCGGACCCGGCCGGAGGGCCCGTACCCCGATGTCCGTGCACAGCAGCCATTCGGCGGAGCCGAACGCGGCCGCCGCCCCAGAGTTCCCCCGGCACGTCGTCACCGCCGTGCTCGTCACCCACGACGGCGCACGCTGGCTGCCCGACGTCCTCGCGGGGCTGCTCGGGCAGGAACGGCCCGTCCAGAACGTCGTCGCCGCGGACACCGGGAGCGCCGACGACTCGGCCCTGCTGGTCACCGAGGCGCTGGGCGACGAGCGGGTGCTGCACCTCGCCCGCCGTACGAACTTCGGCACCGCCGTCGACGAGGCGGCCCGCACGGCCGGGACGCCGACGCCGGACGACCTGCCGTACCTCAAGCGCCCCAGCGGCTGGGACCCGGTGACCCGCACCTGGCGCGACGACGCGTACGACCTCCCCGAACTCCCGCACGGCGAACCCGTCCAGTGGCTCTGGCTGCTGCACGACGACAGCGCGCCCGCGCCCGACGCGCTCGCCGGACTGCTGCGCGTCGTGGACAACGACGAGCACGCCGCGATCGTCGGACCCAAGCTGCGCGGCTGGTACGACCGCAAGCAACTCCTCGAAGTCGGCGTGTCCATCGCGAGCAGCGGACGCCGCTGGACCGGACTCGACCGGCGCGAGCAGGACCAGGGCCAGCACGACCAGGTCCGCACCGTCCTGTCCGTCTCCACCGCGGGCATGCTGATCCGCCGGGACGTCTGGGAGGAACTCGGCGGGTTCGACCGGCGGCTCCCGCTCATGCGTGACGACGTGGACCTCTGCTGGCGCGCCCACATGGCGGGCCACCGGGTGCTCGTGGCCCCCGACGCGGTCCTGCGGCACGCCGAGGCGTCCGCCCGGGAACGCCGGCCCATCGACTGTGCGGGACGCTCCGTCGCCAGCCCGCACCGCGTCGACAAGGCGGGCGCCGTCTACACGATGCTCGTCAACGCCCGTGGCAGGCAGCTGCCCTGGGCGATGCTCCGTCTCGTCCTCGGCACCCTGCTCCGTACGCTCGCCTACCTCGTCGGCAAGGCGCCCGGGCAGGCGCTGGACGAGGTGGCCGGGCTCTTCGGCACCCTGCTGCGTCCCGGAAGGATCCTCGCCGGACGCCGGGCGCGGGGCAAGGGCGCCGTGGAGGCCGCCGAACTGCGCGCGCTCTTCCCGCCGCCCGGCGCCACCGTCCGCGCGACCGTCGAACAGTTCGCCGGCGACTTCGGCAGCCGTACCGACTCCGACGCGGGCGGCTCCCGGCACGGTGCCGTCGAGTCCGGGCCCGGCGGCGACGACGCGGACTTCCTGGAGATCGACCAGTTCGCGCGGCTCAAGCGGATCGGCCGCAAGCCCGGCCCCGTGCTCTTCGCCGTGCTGCTCCTCGTCTCCCTGGTCGCCTGCCGCGGCCTCATCGGCGGCGGCGCGCTCGCGGGCGGCGCCCTGCTGCCCGCGCCGGAGGACGTCTCCGGTCTGTGGGGGCGGTACGCCGACGCCTGGCACCCGATCGGTACCGGCGGCACCCAGA
>NZ_KL585383.1:201150-201844 GCF_000721935.1 Streptomyces sp. NRRL WC-3549 | reverse complement strand
TGGCACCGCCGTACCTGGGGCTGGTCGCCGCGCTGTCGGCGCTGTTCCTGGGGTCCACCGGCTTCGCGCTCACCGTGCTGCTGATCTGCTCGGTCCCGCTCGCCGGGGTCACCGCCTACTTCGCCTCCCGGCCGTTGCTCGAATCCAAGCTGCTGCGGGCCTGGGCGAGCGTCGCCTACGCCTTCCTGCCGGCCGCGACCGGGGCGCTGGCCACCGGCCGGCTCGGCACCGCACTGCTGGCCGTCCTGCTCCCGCTGATCGCCCGCGCGGGCGTCGCGGCGTACGGACTGCGCGGCGACGGCACCGTACGCGGCAGCTGGCGCGCCACCTGGGCCTACACCCTGCTGCTCACCTTCACGACGGCGTTCACCCCCCTCGTGTGGCCGCTCGCCGTGGTCCTCGGTGTCGCGGTGCTGGCGCTGCGCCGGCGCGACCTGGTGGCCTACGGGCTGCGGGTCCTGGCCGCGGTGGGCACGCCGCTGCTGGTCCTCGCGCCCTGGTCGCTGTCGCTGCTGACCAGCCCGTCCGACTTCCTGAAGGAGGCCGGTCTGGACCTGGGCGCGGGCTCCGCCTCCGCCGTCGACCTGCTCGGCATCAGCCCCGGCGGACCCAAGGCGGCGGGCGGCGTCCTGCTGCTGGGCATCGTGCTGGCGGCGCTGGCCGCGCTGCTGCGCGGTGAGCGGCAGTTCGCGAT
>NZ_KL585383.1:192978-200958 GCF_000721935.1 Streptomyces sp. NRRL WC-3549 | reverse complement strand
GTTCGCGATCCGTACCGCCTGGGTGGTCGCGCTGGCCGGCCTGGCCTTCGCGGGCCTGGCCAACGGCTCCGCCTGGGCGGGCCCGGCCACCCTCGTCTACGGCATCGCGCTGATCGCCGCCGCCCTGCTGGGCGCCGACGGGGCCCGTATCCGGGTCGCCGCGCTGAGCTTCGGCTGGCGTCAGCCGGTCGCCGCCCTGATCGCCCTGGCCGCCGGGCTCGCACCCGTCCTGGCGGCGGCCGGCTGGATGATCGGCGGTGCGGCCGGACCGCTGGAGCGCCGCGACCCGGTGCAGGTTCCGGCGTTCGTCGCCGAGGAGAGCGGCACCCGGGACCAGCCCCGCACCCTGGTGCTCGGCGGGTCGTCCCCGGCCGACGTCTCGTACAGCCTGGTCCGCGGCTCGGGGGTCCGCCTCGGGGACGCCGAACTGACCGAGGCGGGCGACGGCAGCCCGCAGCTCGACAAGGTGGTCGCCAACCTGGTGGCCGGCTCGGGCGCCGACCAGGGCAGTCAGCTGCGCGCCTTCGCGATCCGCTACGTCCTCGTCCGGGACGGTTCACCGCGGGAGATGAGCCGGGTGCTGGACTCCACCCCGGGCCTGGGCCGGCTCAGCCAGCTGGACGGCAGCGCCCTGTGGGCCGTCGAACGGCAGGTCTCCCGCGTCATGATCGTCCCGGCCGGCGAGGACGCCGCCGAGTACGTGGCCGTCGGCTCGCAGCCCGTCGAGGCGCACTCCGAGATCCCGGACGGCGAGCCGGGCCGGGTGCTGCGGATCGCCGACCGGGCCGACCCGGGCTGGCAGGCCACCCTGGACGGCCGGGCGCTGACCCGCAAGACGGTGGACGGCTGGGCCCAGGGCTTCGAACTGCCCGCCGAGGGCGGCAGGCTGGACCTGACGTACGACGCGCCGTTCACCCACAGCCTGTGGATCTGGGCCCAGGTGGCGCTGGGCGTGGTCCTCGTGGTCATGGCCCTGCCGGGGCGGCGCAGGGAGATCGACGACGACCTGCCCGAGGAGGTCGAGACCGTTCCGGCCGAACCGGTCGCCGGTGAGGGCCGCAGGGCGCGCAGGCTGCGCGCGGCGGCCCAGGCGGAGGCGGCTGCCGGTGAGCCCGGGGAGTCCGGCCAGGACGCGTCGGCGCACTCCGGGCCGTCGGACGGGCCGGAAGCCTTCGAGCCGCCGGGCGGCCCGGAGCCGGCGGGACTTCCGGACTCCGCCGAGTCCACGGGCTACATCCCGGCCCAGCAGGACACCGACGCGTACGCCCCGGTCCAGGACGGTCACGCCGGTCAGGACGACACGGGCGGTTACGCGGCCGTGCCGCAGCAGGGGTACGGGGAGTGGGAGGCGCAGCAGCAGTACCAGGGCGCCGACTACGGCCAGTACCAGGAGGGCGGCCAGGACGCGGGCCGGTACTACCAGCCCGACCCGTATCAGCAGCCCGACCCGTACCAGCAGCCCGACCCGTACCAGCAGCAGGACCCGTACCAGCAGCAGGGCGCGTACGACCCGTACGGATACGCCCAGCAGCAGCCCTACGGGACGGGGCCGGGCGAGGCCGCCCCGTACGGCGGGCACGACGGGCACGACGAGAACGCAGCCCCGGGCCAGGCCCCGTGGCAGACCGGCAACGCATCGCGAGGCGAGTCCGAGTGAAGTCCACCCCCCTGTCCCTGATCGCGGGCGCCGTCGCCCTCGCCGCCGTCACCGGCTTCGCCGCGCTCAACGTGCCCGGCGAGACGGGCGCACCGGAGGCCGAGGCCGCCGTCCGGCTCCCCGTCGAACGTTCCAGCCTGCTCTGCCCGTCGCCGGGCGGGTCGGACCTGGCGGAGACGACGTACACCTCCTTCACCTCGGCGGGGCCGGGGGACGGCGAGGCCGGTACCGCGGAGCTGAAGGCGGCCGAGCCGGCCACGGCGGACGACGAGGACCCGAAGGACGGAGAGGACAAGGGGGACAAGGAGGGCAAGGAGGGCAAGGGGGACGGCAAGAAGGAGAAGGCGGGCCCGGACAAGCCGGTCGTCGCACTGAAGGAGGCCGGGAAGCCGGTCACCGCCGAGACCGCCGCCTCCGACGCCCCCGCGCTGATCGGCACCGCCACCGGCCGGCTCGCCCCCGGCTGGGCCGCCCAGCAGACCACCGTGATCGAGGCGGGCAACGCCCGGGGGCTGCTCGGTGTCAGCTGCAGCGCACCGGACACCGACTTCTGGTTCCCGGGCGCGAGCACGGCCGAGAACCGGCAGGACTACATCCACCTCACCAACCCGGACGACGCCGCCGCCGTCGCGGACATCGAGCTGTACGGCCCGAAGGGGCCCCTCACGTCCGACGTCGGTGACGGCATCACCGTCCCGGCCCACTCCAGCGTCCCGTTGCTGCTCTCGACGCTGACGGGGGACGCCGCCGACGACGTGACCGTCCACGTCACCACCCGGGGAGGCCGTATCGGCGCCGCGGTCAAGGTCGCCGACGAGGAGACGGGCAGCGACTGGCTGACGGCCTCCGCCGAGCCCGCGAAGACCCTGGTCCTCCCCGGCATCCCGGCCGACGCCACCTCGGTGCGGCTGGTGGCCTTCGCGCCGGGGGAGGACGACGCGGACGTGAAGGTGCAGCTGATGGGGAAGGACGCGACCTTCTCACCGGCGGGCAACGACACCCTGCACATCAAGTCGGAGATGACCACGAGCGTCGACCTCAAGGACGTCACCCGCGGGGAGCCCGGGTCGCTGAGGCTCACGCCGGTGGGGACCGGCACGACACCGATCGTCGCGGCGCTCCGCGTGGTGCGGGGTACCGGGAGCAAGCAGGAGATCGCCTACATCCCGGCGACGAAGCCGGTCGGCGAGCGGGCGACCGCGGCCGACAACCGGGCGAAGAGCTCGGTGCTGTCCCTCACCGCACCCGGTGCGACCGCCAAGGTCAAGGTCACCGCGTCCGCCGGCAGCGGGGGCGGCGAACCGGCCGTCACGTCGTACACGGTCAAGGCCGGGACGACGCTGGAGGTCGACCCGGAGACACCGGCGGGGCTCAAGGGCTCGTACGCGCTGACGGTGGAGACGGAGTCGGGCGGTCCGGTCCACGCGGCGCGCACGCTCACGATCACCAAGGGCGGCATCAAGATGTTCACCGTCCAGACGCTGCCGAACGACGGCGGCACGGTCGACGTGCCCACGGTGACCCAGGACCTCTCGGTTCTGGAGGACTGAGCCGGACGGCTGAGCCCTACGGGGCGGCCCCCGCGTCGTCAAAGCGGGTGGCCGCCCGGGGCGGGCCGGTGTCAGTCCTGCCCGTAGCGCGGGTCGACCGACTCGGGGGAGAGGCCGAGCAGTTCGGCCACCTGTTCCACCACGACCTCGTGCACCAGCAGGGCGCGCTCGTCCCGGCCCTTGGTGCGGATCTCGACGGGGCGCCGGTAGACGACGATCTGGGCGGGCCGCCCCTTGGCCGCGGACAGCGCGCTGCCGAGCGGGACGGAGTCCTCCGCCGCGACGGGCACGTCCAGGACCATGAAGTCCACCTCCGCCAGCTGCGGCCATCGCCGTTCGAGCCGCTCCACCGAGTCCTGGACGAGATCGCGGAAGGTGTCCGCCCGGCTGGCCGACAGCGGCACCTGCGGCGGTGCGACCGGTCCGCGCATACCTCGACCATGGCGGTCGCGGTGACGGGGCCGTGGCTCGGACGGGCGGGGCGGTACGGGACTGTCCATCACCGACGCAGCGTAACGCCCCGGTGCTCGGACGGATCACTGCTTCCGGGGCAGGTCGCCCGATGTCCCCCGTCGAACGTCCGGCCGCCCGCACCCAGGGGCCGGGCGGCCGGGGACGCCGGGGCGGGCGGGTGCCGGCGGGCAGGATGTCCGGGCCTGAGCATTCCGGCCAAGGCGCGTGCGGTTCCGGCCCCGAGTGCGACCGCGTGCCCTCCCGCTCCTGACCCCTTATGTTCTCCCCGGTGACCGGGACGAGCCAGCCCGCACCCGCCAGGAACCGGTCGCGACGCAGGTCAGGGCAGCGGTACCGGAGCGGTCGCGGACCGTTTTCGCGGGGCGACACGAGGCGTGACCTGAGGGAGATTCGTCGCAGCCCGCTCAAGAGTGCGGTACCGTCCAACATCGTGAGCCCTGTACGTCGCTGTTCGCGAACCGCGTGCGGCCGTCCCGCCGTCGCGACACTGACGTACGTCTATGCCGACTCGACCGCGGTCCTCGGCCCGCTCGCCACCTATGCCGAGCCTCACTGCTACGACCTCTGCGCGGAGCACGGTGAACGCCTCACCGCCCCCCGCGGCTGGGAGGTCGTCCGGCTCGCGGATCCCTCGGCGCCCACACGCCCCAGCGGTGACGACCTCGAAGCGCTCGCCAACGCCGTCCGCGAGGCGGCCCGGCCGCAGGCCCGCGGCACCGAGGGCGGAGGTCGAGGCTCCCGCACGGCGGACCCGGTCGAGGTCGCGCGCCGGGGACACCTGCGCGTGCTGCGTTCGCCCGACTCCTGACTTCGACGACTCCTGGCGCCTGACTCCTGACTTCGGCCACGCGGTCCCCGGCTCCGGTCACCTGGCCCTTGGTGTCCGGCTTCCGGCGTTGGGTCGGCGGAGTGCGGCGGCTCCCGGCCCGGGCTCCCGACGCCCGGCCGGGCCTCCCGGCGCCCGGATCCCTGGCGTCACCAGCCCAACTCGCCGGTTCCGCAGCCTCCTTGGCGTGAGCAGATGTGCCGGCCCCCGGTACTGCCGGCCCGGGTGTTCCAGGGGTGCGAGCGGGGTTCCCGCTCCGGCGACCGATGCGAAGATCCCGCCGGGTAGTTTGGGCGCTCCGTAGAGACCCCCAGGAGGACCGGCCGTGGTTGCTGACCTGTCGCAGCTCGTGAAGGCGTACGACGTGCGCGGCGTCGTGCCCGACCAGTGGGACGAGGCGCTCGCCGCGCTCTTCGGTGCCGCCTTCGTCCAGGTCACCGGCGCGGACGCGATCGTGATCGGCCACGACATGCGGCCCTCCTCGCCCGGACTGGCCGGGGCCTTCGCCCGCGGGGCGACCGCGCGAGGCGCCGACGTGACCCTGATCGGGCTCTGCTCGACGGACCAGCTGTACTACGCCTCCGGGGCGCTGGACCTGCCCGGCGCCATGTTCACGGCCTCGCACAACCCGGCGCGGTACAACGGCATCAAGCTCTGCCGGGCCGGAGCCGCGCCCGTCGGCCAGGACACCGGACTCAGTGAGATCCGTTCCCTGGTCGAGCGGTGGTCGGAGCACGGCGCGCCGGTTCCGGCACCGGACACCGTGCCCGGCACGGTCACCGAACGCGACACCCTCGCCGACTACGCCGCCCACCTGCGGGGCCTGGTCGACGTCAGCCGGGTACGCCCCCTCAAGGTCGTCGTCGACGCGGGCAACGGCATGGGCGGACACACCGTCCCGACCGTCTTCGAGGGCCTGCCGATCGACCTCGTACCGATGTACTTCGAGCTCGACGGCACCTTCCCGAACCACGAGGCCAACCCCCTCGACCCGAAGAACCTGGTGGACCTCCAGGCGCGCGTCGTCGCGGAGGGCGCCGACCTCGGCCTCGCCTTCGACGGCGACGCCGACCGCTGCTTCGTCGTGGACGAGCGGGGCGAGGGCGTGTCCCCGTCCGCGATCACCGCGCTGGTCGCCGCCCGGGAGCTCGCCCGCAACGGCGGCACCGGCACCGTCATCCACAACCTGATCACCTCCTGGTCGGTTCCCGAGGTGGTCCGCGAGAACGGCGGGACCCCCGTCCGCACCCGCGTCGGCCACTCCTTCATCAAGGCGGAGATGGCCCGGCACGGCGCGATCTTCGGCGGCGAACACTCCGCGCACTACTACTTCCGCGACTTCTGGAACGCCGACACCGGCATGCTCGCCGCCCTCCACGTCCTGACCGCCCTCGGCAGCCAGGACGGCCCGCTCTCCGGACTCGTCGACCGGTACGACCGCTACCCCGGGTCCGGCGAGATCAACTCCACCGTCGCCGACCAGGCGGACCGGCTGGCGGCGGTCAGGGCGGCGTACGCGGGCCGGGAGGGCGTGGCCGTCGACGAGCTCGACGGGCTGACCGTGACGAGCACCGACTGGTGGTTCAACCTCCGCCCGTCCAACACCGAGCCGCTGCTCCGCCTGAACGTGGAGGCCCGGGACGGGACGACGCTGGCGGCGGTGCGCGACGAGGTGCTGGCCCTGGTCCGGGCGTGACGACCGGGTGTGCGGGGGACACGTGCGGGAAGCGGTCCTCGTGGGGCGTGTCGTTCCGGTTCGGCGGGGGTACGGGCGGGCGGTGGACGTGCCCTTTCCGGCAGGCCCGCCGGGGCCGCGTCGGTACCGGCCCGGCGGTAGGCTGACGAGGCCCCCGGGGCCGCGGACCGCACCGGTTCGCACCTGATCCGTACCGCATGCTCGAAGGGACCCACCCATGCCGCTCGAAGCCGGCCTCCTGGACATCCTCGCCTGCCCGGCCTGCCACGCCCCGCTCGACGACCGGTCCGCCGCCGAGACCCCCGAGCTGGTCTGCACGAGCACGGAGTGCTCCCTCGCCTACCCGGTGCGCGACGGCATCCCGGTCCTCCTCGTCGACGAGGCCCGCCGCCCCGCGTGACGCCTGACGCCTGAAGACGCGTATCCCGCAGCCTGATCAGCACGGAGGCCCACCGCCATGCTCGACGAGTCGATGCTCGACGCCCCGGACGCCCTGGCCCGAGCCGACCGGCGCGGTCTGCTCCGAGGAGCCGCCGAGGCCGGGGCCCGCGTCCGCACCGCCGCCCGGCACGCCGACGAGGCGGGGATCGGAGGGCTGGCCCCCGAAGGCCGGCCCCGCGCCGTCCTCGTCGCCGGCCCGGGCACCGCGGCGACCGGTGTCGCCGACCTGATCGGTGCGCTCGCGGGTGCCTCCGCGCCCGTCACCGCGATCCGCCCCACCGGGGTCGCGGCCGCCGCCGGTGCCCTGCGCTGGGCCCTGCCCGGCTGGGCCGGATCGGTGGACCTGCTGCTCATCGCCACCGCCGACGGTTCCGAACCCGGCCTGGCCCTGCTCGCCGAACAGGCGTACCGGCGCGGCTGCACGGTCGTCGCGGTCGCTCCCGTACGGTCGCCGCTGCGCGAGACGGTCGACGGCGTCCACGGACTCGTCGTACCGATGGCCGCCGCACCGTACGGCGAGTACGACGCCGAGACCTCGTCCGCCGGTCCCGGCACGCTCTGGGCCCTGCTGACCCCGCTGCTGGCCCTGCTGGACCGGGTCGGCCTCGTCGAAGCCCCCGCCGACGTGCTGCAGAAGGTCGCGGACCGCCTGGACCGCGCCGCCCAGCGCTGCGGACCGGCCATCGCCACGTACAGCAACCCGGCGAAGACGCTCGCGGCCGAACTCGCCGACAGCCTCCCGCTGGTCTGGACGGAGGGCGAGGCCGCCGGCCCCGCCGGCCGCCGGTTCGCCGCCGTCCTGGCCGAGCTCGCCGGACGTCCCGCGCTGGTGGCGGAGCTGCCGGAGGCACTGCCCGCCCACGGAGGCCTGCTCGCCGGCGCGTTCGCCGCGGGCGCCGCCCCCGAGGACTTCTTCCGTGACCGCGTGGACGAGCCGGAGGCGATGAGGGCCCGGGTCGTCCTGCTCCGCGACCGGCCGGCCGGCGGCCTCACCGCGGCCCCGGCCGCCCGCGAACTCGCCCTCAGCCACGACACGGCCATCAGCGAGCTCGAACCGGAGGAGGGCAGCGAACTCGAAACCCTCGCCGAACTCCTCGCGGTCACCGACTTCGCCGCCGTCTACCTCGCCTTGGCCTGCGACAACCGGGCCTGAGGGGCCGACCGACCGGAGCCGGCGACCGGCGCGGACCGCTCTCCACGGCGACCGCCTCCGGCCGACCGGAACCGCTGGCTCCAGGCCCCACCTACCGTCCGACCTGCCTGCCCGCGCCCCTGACGTCCGACACCCCAGCCCGACTCTGCTCCTGACGTCCGACACCCCAGCCCGACTCTGCTC
>NZ_KL585383.1:188842-192682 GCF_000721935.1 Streptomyces sp. NRRL WC-3549 | reverse complement strand
CCCCAGCCCGACTCTGCTCCTGACGTCCGACACCCCAGCCCGCCCCTGACCCTGACGTCCGCCGACCCCGGTCGCCCGTGCCTCAGCCGCCTGACCGTCCGTCCCTCCCCGCCTCGGAGCGACGTCTCGCACCCTTGGCGGCCGGCCCGCGGCCCGCACCACACCCACCCGGCCCCGGCACCACCCGCCCCGCCCATCCCACGAGGACGACACCCATGGACCGGCTCTCCAACACCGTGCGCCCCTACGCCTGGGGCTCCACCACGGCGATCCCCGAACTGCTCGGCACCGAACCCACCGGCGAACCGCAGGCCGAGATGTGGATGGGGGCCCACCCCGGGGCCCCGTCCCGGCTCACCCGCCCCGCCGGGACGGGCACGGAACGGCCCCTCTCCGACGTCATCGCCGCCGACCCCGAACGCGAACTGGGCCCGGCGGCCGTCCGCGCCTTCGGCCCCCGCCTTCCCTTCCTGCTGAAGCTGCTCGCGGCAGGCGCCCCGCTCTCCCTCCAGGTCCACCCCGACCTCGCGCAGGCACAGGCGGGCTACGCCGACGAGGAGCGCCGCGGCGTTCCGGCCGACGCACCGCACCGCACCTACAAGGACACCAACCACAAGCCCGAACTGGTCTGCGCGCTCACGCCCTTCGAGGGCCTGTGCGGCTTCCGCAGGCCGGCCGAGGCCGCCGCGCTGATAGGGGCCCTCGGCGTCGACTCGCTCAAGCCGTACGTCGACCTCCTCCGCGCCCACCCGGAGGAGGCCGCGCTTCGCGAGGTCCTGACGGCGATCCTCGGCGCCGACCCGGCCGACATGGCCCGTACCGTCGAGGAGGCCGCCGAGGCAGCCGAACGGCTCGGCGGAGCCCACGCCCCGTACGCCCAGATCGCCCACCACCACCCCGGCGACCCGGGCGTCATCGCCGCCATGCTCCTGAACCACGTACAACTGCGGCCGGGCGAGGCCATGTACCTCGGCGCGGGGGTGCCGCACGCCTACCTGGACGGACTCGCCGTCGAGATCATGGCCAACTCCGACAACGTCCTGCGCTGCGGACTCACCCAGAAGCACGTCGACGTGCCCGAACTCCTGCGCATCGTCCGCTTCGAGGCCACCGAGCCGGACATCCTGCGCCCGGAGGCCTCGTCCACCGGTGAGGAGCTGTACGAGACACCGGTCGACGAATTCCGGTTGTCGCGCTACGTCCTGCCGGCCGGGGCGGACACCGTCGACCTGACGGCACCCGCGCCGCAGATCCTGCTGTGCACGGCAGGCGGCCCCCGCACCGGCGGACTCACACTGGCCCCCGGGGAAGCCGTCTTCGTACCGGCGGGCGAGACGGTCGAAGTGGCCGGTGCGGGAACGCTGTTCCGCGCGACCGTGGTGGTCTGACGTACCGTCCGCAGCCGTGGCTGCAACAATGTCCGCCCGAAGCGCGGCGCCGTGCCGCGGCACCGAGAAGGGACACCACGCACCCATGAGCGCGTCAGGCGGAACCAAGGCGATCGTGGCGGCACTCTCCGCCAATCTGGCGATCGCGGTGGCCAAATTCGTGGCGTTCCTTTTCAGTGGCTCGTCGTCGATGCTCGCGGAGAGCGTCCACTCGGTCGCGGACTCGGGGAACCAGGGGCTGCTGCTGCTCGGCGGCAAAAGGGCGAAGCGGCAGGCGACCCCGGAACATCCCTTCGGATACGGGCGTGAGCGCTACATCTACGCCTTCCTCGTCTCGATCGTGCTGTTCTCCGTCGGCGGCATGTTCGCGGTCTACGAGGGCTACGAGAAGATCAAGCACCCGCACGAGATCGAGGCCTGGTACTGGCCGGTCGGCGTGCTGGTCTTCGCGATCATCGCCGAGGGCTACTCCTTCCGTACGGCCATCGCGGAGTCCAACCAGACCCGTGGCAAGCTCTCCTGGACGGATTTCATCCGCCGGGCCAAGGCGCCCGAACTTCCCGTCGTCCTGCTGGAGGACTTCGGGGCGCTCGTCGGTCTCGTCCTGGCCCTCGGCGGTGTCGGCCTGGCGCTGGGAACCGGCAACGGTGTCTGGGACGGCATCGGCACCCTCTGCATCGGCGTCCTGCTCATCGTCATCGCGATCGTCCTCGCGGCGGAGACGAAGTCGCTGCTGCTCGGTGAGTCGGCAGGGGTGGAGGACGTCGAGAAGATCAAGGCCTCGGTGGTCGACGGCGACACCGTGACCCGCATCATCCATATGCGGACGCTCCACCTCGGCCCGGAGGAACTGCTGGTCGCCGCCAAGATCGCGGTGCGTCACGACGAGTCCGCGTCCGAGATCGCCGAGGCCATCAACGCCGCCGAAGCTCGAATCCGTGCGGCCGTCCCGATCGCCCGGGTGATCTACCTGGAGCCGGACATCTACAACGAGCAGGCCGCCGCGGCCGGCACCAACCCGGGCAAGAGCCCGGGCGGCGGCACGGAGACGACGACGGAGCCGGGGACCTCGGACGGCTCGGAGACCTCGGAGGGCTCGGGGAGCTCGGAGGGCTCGGGGAGCTCGCAGGGCCCCGGAGGCCAGGAAGGATAGCCGGGCGGACCGGGCGGACCGGGCGGACCGGGCGGACCGGGCGGACCGGGTGCGTCGGGTGGATCGGGGCGTCAGGTGCGTCGGGTGGGCCGGCGGGCGCGTCGGATGACTGGGTGACGGGATGCCTCGGGTGGAGCGGGTGTGTCCGGACCGACCGGCCGCAGCACGTCGGTCGGCGCCGGCTCGACTGCCACATCCGTCACCCCTTCGAGCGCCCTCCGACGCTTCGGCGCCTCCGATGGGTCCGCTTCGCCCGTCCGCCCGGTCCGGCTGGACGATTCCGGCCACCGACCCACTGGGGTCCGGCCCCGCTCGCCCCCGAGGCCTCCCCGAATTTCCGGGCGGGCTGGGGGTTGCCGGGCCGGTCGGTGTAGATTCGTCGCAGTACCAGACGTCGCTGCTGATGGCGGTCGATCGGTCCGCGGTCGCGGGCCGGCCGAGGGAGAGAGGGCCTCCGACGGACTGCACTGTGAGGAACCGGGCATCCGTATGCCCGTCGCCACCGCAGAGCCAGCCAGCCCACCCTCGACCCACGACGAGGAGCAGCCCGTTATGACGACGGCCGCACAGCACCAGGACTTCAAGGTCGCCGACCTTTCCCTCGCCCCCTTCGGGCGCAAGGAGATCACCCTCGCCGAGCACGAGATGCCCGGCCTGATGTCGATCCGCAAGGAGTACGCCGCAGCGCAGCCGCTGGCCGGCGCCCGCATCACCGGTTCGCTGCACATGACGGTGCAGACCGCGGTGCTCATCGAGACCCTCGTCGCCCTCGGCGCCGAGGTCCGCTGGGCCTCCTGCAACATCTTCTCCACCCAGGACCACGCCGCCGCGGCCATCGCCGTCGGCCCCGAGGGCACCCCGGAGGCCCCCGCCGGCGTCCCGGTCTTCGCGTGGAAGGGCGAGACGCTGGCGGAGTACTGGTGGTGCACGGAGCAGGCGCTGACCTGGCCGAACACCCCCACCGGCGGCCCGAACATGATCCTCGACGACGGTGGTGACGCCACCCTCCTCGTCCACAAGGGCGTCGAGTTCGAGAAGGCCGGCGCGGCCCCGGACCCGTCGACGGCGGACAGCGAGGAGTACGCCCACATCCTCACGCTGCTGAACCGCACCCTGGGCGAGGCCCCGCAGAAGTGGACCCAGCTGGCCTCCGAGATCCGGGGTGTCACCGAGGAGACCACGACCGGTGTGCACCGGCTGTACGAGATGCACCGTGACGGCACCCTCCTGTTCCCGGCGATCAACGTCAACGACGCGGTCACCAAGTCGAAGTTCGACAACAAGTACGGCTGGCGCCCC
>NZ_KL585383.1:184546-188615 GCF_000721935.1 Streptomyces sp. NRRL WC-3549 | reverse complement strand
CCGTGCCACCGACGTACTGATCGGTGGCAAGACGGCGGTCGTCTGCGGATACGGCGACGTGGGCAAGGGCTGCGCGGAGTCGCTGCGCGGCCAGGGCGCGCGGGTGATCATCACCGAGATCGACCCGATCTGCGCCCTGCAGGCGGCGATGGACGGATACCAGGTCACCACCCTGGACGACGTGGTGGAGACGGCGGACATCTTCGTCACGACGACCGGCAACAAGGACATCATCATGGCCGGCGACATGGCCCGGATGAAGCACCAGGCCATCGTCGGGAACATCGGCCACTTCGACAACGAGATCGACATGGCCGGCCTGGCCAAGATCGACGGGATCGTCAAGGACGAGGTCAAGCCGCAGGTCCACACCTGGACCTTCCCGGACGGCAGGGTCCTGATCGTGCTGTCCGAAGGCCGCCTGCTGAACCTGGGCAACGCCACCGGGCACCCGTCGTTCGTGATGTCCAACTCGTTCGCGGACCAGACGCTGGCCCAGATCGAGCTGTTCACCAAGCCGGAGGCCTACCCGACCGACGTCTACGTGCTGCCGAAGCACCTCGACGAGAAGGTCGCCCGACTCCACCTGGACGCACTGGGCGTGAAGCTCACGACCCTGCGTCCCGAGCAGGCCGACTACATCGGCGTACCGGTCGAGGGCCCCTACAAGTCCGACCTCTACCGCTACTGAGCGATCCGTCGGCCACCCGGCCGGCCTTCCTCGACAGCAGGACCGAGCGCAGGCCCCCGCACCCCCGTGCCGGGGGCCTGCCCCGTGTCGCCCCACGCGCCTCGTGCCGAGCGGCTTCGCCCGACCCGTGCAGACCCGTGGCTCTCCGCGCCGTGCCGGGGAACCACCCCGCCACGGCACCAAGTCATCGCACCCGCACGGTCCGAGGAACCCGAAGGACCCCATGCCCCGCGGCCGATATTCGCTCCACGACCTCCACGACCACACCCCCCTCGGTGAAGAGCACTTCCACTGCGCCCCCGGGCCTTCCGGCTGGCGCTACGTCTCCCGGACGACGGCACCCTCCGGCGCACATCTGGGCTCCGTCGATCTGGCCCTGGACGAGCTCGGCCGGCCCATCCGTCTCGAACTGCACGCCGCGAGTTGGCAGGTCCGCGGCGCCGCCCTCCAGGGCGTCACCTGGGTACGGACCGACCCCACGGGCGCTCACGCCGCCGAAGGCAACGTCCGCGCCCACACCTTCTCCGGTACCTCCCCCGCGTTCCTCGTCGCCACCAGTCGGCTCCTGCGCCTCACCCCCGATTCCCCCGAGACCCGCGTCCGCGTGGTCACCTTCACGGACCCGGTCCTCGCCCCCCGAACCGTCGACCAGTCGTGGGCCTTGGTGAACAGTGAAGCGCACGCCACTGACAACGGCCCCCTGATCGTGGACGAGTACCAGGTCAGCGCACTGGACACCGGTGAAAGGCATACCGTCCACCTGGCCGGTGACGTGGTCCTCGCCGCGCCGGGCATCGAGCTCGAACACCTGGAATCGCCACCCTCGCCCGCCCCCGTGCCCCGCGCGGCGGAGTGAACGGGCCCGCCACGCACCGGCGTCCGTGCCGGAATCAGGCGGGCGGAGCGAATCCGCCCCCGGCCGACGCTCCCGTCCCTTCCGGCCCCGCGGATGGCGCGGGCGCGCCGGGGTCCGAGGGGGCAGAAGGCCCGACGCGGACGGACCCGTCGGCCTGTGCCCCCGCGGAGCCCGCAGGTGAGGGTGAGGAGCCCGGAGTGGGCGCGGCCGGGCGAAGCCCTCCGGGGGCCGGACTCCCGGTCGGCGGGTACACCGCGGCCCCCCGGCCCGCGGACGCCACGACCCGGCGGACATCGCGCGCCTGCCGCTCGTTGACCACCGCCGCCAGGTACGCCGCCGCCGGAACCCCCTGCGGCGCAGGCGTCCCCGTGCGGGCCACGAGGTCCGCCGACAGACGTTCGGCGATCGACAGCCCCACCGCGCCGTCGAGCTGGTGCATCCGCGTCAGGTACTGGCGTACGGCGAGCCACAGTTCGTCCGGTACGGCCGAGAGGTCCAGCTGGGCGAAGCGCCCCACGAGCCAGGGCGGCGGTGGCGGTACCGAGGCCGCGCGCCCCGGCAGGCGCTCACGTACGACGAGGGTGCCCGCGAACACGTCGCCGAGCCTCCGGCCCCGCGCCGAGACCAGCGAGGAGACACAGGCGACAACGCCGAACGTGCCGAGGACCTCCACCACACCCATCGCCCCCCGGACCAGGGCGTGCCGGAAACGGATCGGCCCGCCGTCATCCCGTACGACCCGGAGCCCGCAGGCCAGCTTGCCCAGGGACCGGCCACGGGTGAGCGTCTCGACGGCGATCGGTCCGCCCACCGGAACCAGGAGGAAGGCTGCGACGGCGATCGCGGCGCCGGCCGCGTCGTCGAGCGACACCGTCGCCACGGCCAGACCGACGGATACCAGCATGAACACGGCCAGCACGACCGCAAGATCGATGACGACCGCCAACGCCCGGCTCGGCAGCCTCGCCGGCTGCAATCCCAGTACGACCGCGTCCCCGGTCACGAGTTCGTTCATCGCCACCCACCCCTAGCCGCCCTTGTCTGCCCCTCGGAAGCTCAGTCTGCCAAGCTGGGCCGGAGCGCGCCGCCGTAGTACGGACCCGTACGCCGTACACCCCCATGCCTGGAGCAGCAGCCGACCATGGATCTCGACGTCTTCGTGACCACCCACCGCATCGAGTGGGACCGCCTGGACCATCTCCTGCACCGAGGGCGCGACCTGACCGGCACGGAGGCGGACGAACTCGTCACCCTCTACCAGCGCACGGCCACCCATCTCTCCCTCATCCAGTCCAGCGCGCCGGATCCCCAGCTGACCGCACGCCTCACCCAGCTCGTCGCCCGGGCCCGCTCAGCCGTGACCGGGACCCGCCGGGCCACCTGGCGGGACGCCGCACGTTTCCTGACCGCGGGATTCCCCGCAGCGGTCTACCGCTCGCGGCACTGGTGGATACCGACGGCGGTGCTGTCGACGGTTCTGGCGGCGGTCATCGGCTGGTGGATCGGTACGCATCCGGAGGTCCAGGCGGCGATCGCCGCCCCCGACGACCTGCGCGCCATGACCCGTCCCGGCGGGGAGTACGAGACGTACTACTCCAGCCACCCGGCGGCTTCCTTCGCCGCGCAGGTCTGGACGAACAACGCGCAGGCGGCCGCCATGTGCCTGGTCCTTGGCGCGTTCCTGTGCGTTCCGGTCATCTGGATCCTCTTCGTCAACGTCCTCAACCTAGGCGTCGGCATCGGCCTGATGTCCTCGGCCGGCCGTCTGGACACGTTTCTGGGGCTCGTGCTGCCGCACGGCCTGCTCGAACTCACCGCGGTGTTCGTCGCCGCCGGCACGGGTCTCCGTCTCGGCTGGACCGTCATCGACCCGGGCCCCCGTACGAGACGTGCCGCCCTGGCCCAACAGGGGCGCGCCGCACTGGGCATGGCCATCGGCCTGGCCCTGGTCTTGTTCGTCTCCGGTGTCATCGAGGGTTTCGTGACGCCGTCCGGCCTGCCCACCTGGGCGCGGATCGCCATCGGCATCGGGGCTGAACTGGTCTTTCTGGCTTACGTCTACGTCCTTGGTGGACGCGCGGCGCGGGCCGGCGAGATCGGCGACGTGGAAGCGGGCGAGCAGAGTGCCGAGCAACCGGTCGCAGCCTGACGGGCCGATGTGCAACCGCCGGTGCTGACCTGCTAGTCTCATCCTCGCCCACCAGAGCTGTTGACATGGCTGCTGTGGGGAGGTAGGTTTTAACGGTTGCGACGGACTGGACAAGTCCAGAAGCGGCCGACTAAAGTTCATCTCGCTCCTGCATGGGAACAGTTTTTCCCGCAGAGCCGATCGATTCTTCTCTTCCGAGCAGACAGGCTGATTTTCTTCAACCGAATTGCTTCTGATAAAGTCGAGTCAGCCGAAAGGCAAAGGCCCTTCCATGGCCATCGGATTCACATTTCGAGCCGGAAACGGAACGGAAAGAGTCTGGTAAGGTTGGAACCGCCGGAAAGGGAAACGCGAAAGCGAAGAACTGGAAAGC
>NZ_KL585383.1:181385-182254 GCF_000721935.1 Streptomyces sp. NRRL WC-3549 | reverse complement strand
CTGGTTGCTCATGGGTGGAACGTTGACTATTCGGCACGGTCGGCTGGTTTTTGTTAGTACTGCTTCGGCGTGGAACACAGGAACGGGTTGGTCGGGTCGGGCACGCTGTTGGGTATCTGAAGGTATGGCCGTGATGGTCGCCTTCGGTTGCCGGCCCCAGTGAACTCGCCTGTAAGGGTGGGGTGGTGGGTGGCTGGTCGTTGTTTGAGAACTGCACAGTGGACGCGAGCATCTGTGGCCAAGTTTTTAAGGGCGCACGGTGGATGCCTTGGCACCAGGAACCGATGAAGGACGTGGGAGGCCACGATAGTCCCCGGGGAGCTGTCAACCAAGCTTTGATCCGGGGGTTTCCGAATGGGGAAACCCGGCAGTCGTCATGGGCTGTCACCCGCTGCTGAACACATAGGCAGTGTGGAGGGAACGAGGGGAAGTGAAACATCTCAGTACCCTCAGGAAGAGAAAACAACCGTGATTCCGGGAGTAGTGGCGAGCGAAACTGGATGAGGCCAAACCGTATGCGTGTGATACCCGGCAGGGGTTGCGCATGCGGGGTTGTGGGATCTCTTTTTCATAGTCTGCCGGCTGTGAGACGAGTCAGAAACCGTTGATGTAGGCGAAGGACATGCGAAAGGTCCGGCGTAGAGGGTAAGACCCCCGTAGCTGAAACATCAACGGCTCGTTTAAGAGACACCCAAGTAGCACGGGGCCCGAGAAATCCCGTGTGAATCTGGCGGGACCACCCGCTAAGCCTAAATATTCCCTGGTGACCGATAGCGGATAGTACCGTGAGGGAATGGTGAAAAGTACCGCGGGAGCGGAGTGAAATAGTACCTGAAACCGTGTGCCTACAAGCCGTGGGAGCGTCGCTG
>NZ_KL585383.1:180537-181161 GCF_000721935.1 Streptomyces sp. NRRL WC-3549 | reverse complement strand
CAGTCGTGACTGCGTGCCTTTTGAAGAATGAGCCTGCGAGTTAGCGGTGTGTAGCGAGGTTAACCCGTGTGGGGAAGCCGTAGCGAAAGCGAGTCCGAATAGGGCGATTGAGTTGCACGCTCTAGACCCGAAGCGGAGTGATCTAGCCATGGGCAGGTTGAAGCGGAGGTAAGACTTCGTGGAGGACCGAACCCACCAGGGTTGAAAACCTGGGGGATGACCTGTGGTTAGGGGTGAAAGGCCAATCAAACTCCGTGATAGCTGGTTCTCCCCGAAATGCATTTAGGTGCAGCGTCGTGTGTTTCTTGCCGGAGGTAGAGCACTGGATAGGCGATGGGCCCTACCGGGTTACTGACCTTAGCCAAACTCCGAATGCCGGTAAGTGAGAGCACGGCAGTGAGACTGTGGGGGATAAGCTCCATGGTCGAGAGGGAAACAGCCCAGAGCATCGACTAAGGCCCCTAAGCGTACGCTAAGTGGGAAAGGATGTGGAGTCGCAGAGACAACCAGGAGGTTGGCTTAGAAGCAGCCACCCTTGAAAGAGTGCGTAATAGCTCACTGGTCAAGTGATTCCGCGCCGACAATGTAGCGGGGCTCAAGCGTACCGCCGAAGTCGTGTCATTC
>NZ_KL585383.1:178434-180295 GCF_000721935.1 Streptomyces sp. NRRL WC-3549 | reverse complement strand
CTGGGATGGGTAGGGGAGCGTCGTGTGCCGGGTGAAGCAGCCGCGGAAGCGAGTTGTGGACGGTTCACGAGTGAGAATGCAGGCATGAGTAGCGATACACACGTGAGAAACGTGTGCGCCGATTGACTAAGGGTTCCTGGGTCAAGCTGATCTGCCCAGGGTAAGTCGGGACCTAAGGCGAGGCCGACAGGCGTAGTCGATGGACAACCGGTTGATATTCCGGTACCCGCTTTGAAACGCCCAGTACTGAATCAGGCGATGCTAAGTCCGTGAAGCCGGCCCGATCTCTTCGGAGTTGAGGGTAGTGGTGGAGCCGATGAACCAGACTTGTAGTAGGTAAGCGATGGGGTGACGCAGGAAGGTAGTCCAGCCCGGGCGGTGGTTGTCCCGGGGTAAGGGTGTAGGCCGTGTGGTAGGTAAATCCGTCACACGTTAAGGCTGAGACCTGATGCCGAGCCGATTGTGGTGAAGTGGATGATCCTATGCTGTCGAGAAAAGCCTCTAGCGAGTTTCATGGCGGCCCGTACCCTAAACCAACTCAGGTAGTCAGGTAGAGAATACCGAGGCGTTCGGGTGAACTATGGTTAAGGAACTCGGCAAAATGCCCCCGTAACTTCGGGAGAAGGGGGGCCATCACTGGTGATCCGATTTACTCGGTGAGCTGGGGGTGGCCGCAGAGACCAGCGAGAAGCGACTGTTTACTAAAAACACAGGTCCGTGCGAAGCCGTAAGGCGATGTATACGGACTGACGCCTGCCCGGTGCTGGAACGTTAAGGGGACCGGTTAGTGCACTTTCGGGTGTGCGAAGCTGAGAACTTAAGCGCCAGTAAACGGCGGTGGTAACTATAACCATCCTAAGGTAGCGAAATTCCTTGTCGGGTAAGTTCCGACCTGCACGAATGGCGTAACGACTTCTCGACTGTCTCAACCATAGGCCCGGTGAAATTGCACTACGAGTAAAGATGCTCGTTTCGCGCAGCAGGACGGAAAGACCCCGGGACCTTTACTATAGTTTGATATTGGTGTTCGGTTCGGCTTGTGTAGGATAGGTGGGAGACTTTGAAGCGGCCACGCCAGTGGTTGTGGAGTCGCCGTTGAAATACCACTCTGGTCGTGCTGGATGTCTAACCTGGGTCCGTGATCCGGATCAGGGACAGTGTCTGATGGGTAGTTTAACTGGGGCGGTTGCCTCCTAAAGAGTAACGGAGGCGCCCAAAGGTTCCCTCAGCCTGGTTGGCAATCAGGTGTTGAGTGTAAGTGCACAAGGGAGCTTGACTGTGAGACCGACGGGTCGAGCAGGGACGAAAGTCGGGACTAGTGATCCGGCAGTGGCTTGTGGAAGCGCTGTCGCTCAACGGATAAAAGGTACCCCGGGGATAACAGGCTGATCTTCCCCAAGAGTCCATATCGACGGGATGGTTTGGCACCTCGATGTCGGCTCGTCGCATCCTGGGGCTGGAGTCGGTCCCAAGGGTTGGGCTGTTCGCCCATTAAAGCGGTACGCGAGCTGGGTTTAGAACGTCGTGAGACAGTTCGGTCCCTATCCGCTGTGCGCGTAGGAATATTGAGAAGGGCTGTCCCTAGTACGAGAGGACCGGGACGGACGAACCTCTGGTGTGCCAGTTGTCCTGCCAAGGGCATGGCTGGTTGGCTACGTTCGGAAAGGATAACCGCTGAAAGCATCTAAGCGGGAAGCCTGCTTCGAGATGAGTGTTCCCACCACCTTGAGTGGTTAAGGCTCCCAGTAGACGACTGGGTTGATAGGCCAGATGTGGAAGCCCGGTAACGGGTGGAGCTGACTGGTACTAATAGGCCGAGGGCTTGTCCTCAGTTGCTCGCGTCCACTGTGTTGGTTCTGAA
>NZ_KL585383.1:178003-178178 GCF_000721935.1 Streptomyces sp. NRRL WC-3549 | reverse complement strand
TTCTGAAATAATGACCTGCCGTGTTTTCATCCGGTTGGTTAAATTTCATAGTGTTTCGGTGGTCATTGCGTTAGGGAAACGCCCGGTTACATTCCGAACCCGGAAGCTAAGCCTTTCAGCGCCGATGGTACTGCAGGGGGGACCCTGTGGGAGAGTAGGACGCCGCCGAACAATT
>NZ_KL585383.1:165184-177716 GCF_000721935.1 Streptomyces sp. NRRL WC-3549 | reverse complement strand
GGCTTTTCTGCGTTCCAGGGGCATTTTCGCGGAGGCCCGAGACGTACCGGCACCGGCTGGCGCGGAGACCTGGGCCGGCGATCCGGACCCACGCCCGCCGCAGACCCATGACAAGGAACTGGGAGCGGACGGTGGTTATGAGTGGCTCCCTCGTTGGGGTATGCTTTAGCTCGTTGCCGCAGGGCGACAAGCAACAGGCCCCAATAGCTCAGTCGGTAGAGCGTCTCCATGGTAAGGAGAAGGTCTGCGGTTCGATTCCGCATTGGGGCTCAGGAAAGCAGAAAGGCTCCCGTCTCAGACGGGAGCCTTTCTCGTATGCGGGCCTCCGCAATCCGGTGCGTGCCTCGCATGGCCACCGTGTCGCAGGACTCTGCCATCATGCGGTCGTGACCACTGCGGAAGACGACCTGCTGGTCGGCCTGGACGAAGTTGACTGGGCGGCCCTGAACCACGCCTACGGGACGGCCGCCGATGTGCCCGGCGGGCTGCGTGCCCTGTGCGGACGCGATGAGCAGGCACGACAGCAGGGCCGTCAGCGGGCTGTTCAATCATCTCGCGCACCAGGGAACCCGCTGCCAGGCATCTCCGTACGTCGTGCCGTTCCTTGCCCGGATCGTTCTCGCCGGCCCGGATCCGGCGCGTGAGCTCGCGCTGGAGCTCCTGACCGGCCTCGCGGTCAACTGGGACGAGGAGTGCGCGATCATGGACGGGGCCGACATCGCCGCCTGGCGCGCGGAAGCAGCCGAGAACTCCTCCGACAAGCTCCTCCCGCTGTACGAGGAGGCGCTGGCCGCTGAGCAGGACGAGCAGCGACACCGGCACCTACGGGACATCCAGGACTGGGTGGCGGCCGGCAATCCGGTCGATGCCCGTGACTCCTCGATGCGGTCGTACGACGCCGTACTCGCCGAACTTCCGGCACTGCGCGGTCTCCTGGACGACGAGAATCCCCGCGTCCGCACCAGGACCGCCCACCTGCTGGCCTGGTTTCCCGAACTGGCGGACACCTCCCTGCCCCTCCTGCTCGGCCTTGCCGCGCGGGAGGACGACGCCGTCGCGAAGGCCACCTCGCTGGTAGCCGTCGGCATCCTCGGCACGACGGCCCTCCCGGGGACCGTCATCGACAGTCTGGACGCCGAGGACGGGCTCGTACGCTGGGCCGCCGCCGCCGTCGCCCAGGCCGCCCGGAGAGCGTCTGCGGAACTCGACCGTCCGGCCCTCGACCGGGCCGTTGCCGAACTCGCTGCGGCGGCCGCGGCCCCTGCGCCTGTACCAGCGACCGGCTACAGCCTGGGCGACTTCCACGGTCACACCGCCGACGTTCTGCTCGCCCTTCCGCCCTGCCCCGCCTCTAGTGCCGCAGTCGCCGCCTGTCTGCCGTCCGTCAGCCCTTCGCAACGGGCGTCCAAGGCGAAAGCGGTTCTGGCCCACCTCTTCCCTGGCCCCTTGCCCGAGCCCCGCCCTCCGTACGAGCGTCTCTCCCGTCCGCAGCAGCAGCTTCTCCACGCCCTCGCCGATCTCCTCGAAGGCTGGTGGAACACGGACCAGGACCTCGGTGGGAGTCTCGCCTCTCACGGACTTCCGGCCACCCACGCGGCACTGCGCGCGTACACCGGGCTCTTCGCGGCCGGGAACCGCCCCGCCGGCCAGTGACCGGCGCCGTGGCCGGTGGCGGGATCACAGACAGGTGACCAACGGGATCCGCCCCGGGTGCGGACGGTGTGCGGTCTTCTCCGGCGCCCCGGCCACCCGGGTCCGCAACAGGACGGGATCCTCGGCGGTCACGGTCACCGCGCTAGAAGTTCTGAGGCTCCGGCACCCGCATGGCCAGGATCGCCATGTCGTCCGAGGCCGGCTCCGCCGCGAAGCGCTCGACGGCCCGCAGAATGCGTCCTGCGACCGCTCCGGCCGTCAGGCCCGTACACACCGAGAGGACTTCGGCCAGGCCGTCGTCGCCCAACATGCGGGTCCCCTCGCGGCGTTCGGTCACGCCGTCCGTCACGCAGAGCAGGACGTCGCCCGGGTCCAAGGTGACCTCCTGCTCGTACAGCTCCAGGTCGTCCATGACCCCCAGCAAGGGCTGAGGGTCGGCCGCGGGCTCCACGGAGCCGTCCTGGCGCAGACGCAGCGGAAGGGGGTGACCGGCGCAGACCACTTTCAGAAGGGCGCTGCCGTCCTCCTGAGGCCACAACTCCCCGTACAGCAGGGTCAGGAAGCGGCTGCGGTCGCCCTCATCCATGATCGCCGCGTTGAGGCGTTCCAGCACCGCCGGACCGCCGAAGCCCTCCCGGGCCAGCAGGCGCAGCGCATGACGGGCCAGACCCGTCACCGCAGCCGCCTCGGGGCCCGTGCCGCAGACGTCGCCGATGGCGAAGCCGTAGGCGCCGTCACGGATGGGGAAGACGTCGTAGAAGTCGCCGCCGACCTCGTTGCCCTCGCCAGCCGCGCGGTAGATCACCTCGATCTCGACGTTGGGCACGTCGGGCAGCCCCGGCGGCAGCAGACTGCGCTGGAGGGACTGGCTGATGGCCATGCGCTCCGAGTACAGCCGGGCGTTGTCCAGGGCCAGGGCCGCCCGCCGGGACAGGTCCTCGGCCAGCTCCAGGATCTCCTGGCGGAAGTGCTCGTCGGACGGCTTGCCCAGCGTGAGCATGCCGATCACACGGTTGCGCGCGACGAGCGGCAGGACCACCGTCTCCCCGCCGACCGCTGCCGCCGTCGCCAGCGTCGTGCGTGCGGCCGAACCCATGCTCAGCGGGGCGTCCCGGCCGAGCGTGCGCGTGGAGACCCGCAAGGCGGCCTCGTGGCCGGCCCGGGCGGGAGCGGGCCAGATGCGTGCCCCCGGGGTGGGTACGGGGTCCGGCGGGGCGATGGAGGACAACAGTTCCTTGAGGCCGTCGATGCGCTCCTCGTCCTCGTGCAGGACGTACGAGAGATACGGCTCCGAGAGCTGGTCGGCGATCGTGTACACGGCGCACCAGGTGGCCAGCGTCGGCACCGTCATCTGTGCCATCAGCGCCAGGGTCTGATCCCTGTCCAGCGTGCCCGCCAGCAGGTCGGACGCCTCGACCAGGAACGACAGGGAGCCACGGCGCAGCCGCTCCAGCTCTCCCAGCCTGGCCGACTCCACGGCGAGCGCGATACGGTCGGCCGCGAACTGGAGGCGCAGCGCCTCCTCGTTGGTGTACCGGCCCGCCGCCTCCGCAGCGACCCCCAGGGAACCGGTGAGCCGGCCCTCGACCTTGAGCGGCACCGTGACGACGGAACGCATCCCCGTGTCGGTGAGCAACGGCACGGCACCCGGGACGGCGGCCAGGTCCTCGTGGACCGCCGGCATACGGGCGGAACTGTAGCGGTTGGTACCGGCTTCGACGGGGACCCGGGCGAAGCGCTGGCGGGCCGAGGGCAGCCCGGTCGTCGCCCGTACCTCGAGCTCCGTCTCGTCGTCGGTGGCCAGCAGCAGGAACGCCGCGTCGGCGTCCAGCATGTCGCGGGCCCGCTCGACCGTGCGTTGCAGCAGCCCGTCGAGATCGTCAGGGGCCGGAGAGCCGATGAAGACCTCGAAGGGGTCCACGGCGCGGTTCTCGTTCGAGGAGTCGACGGGGGGCCGCACCGGGGTCTGCAGCACGGCGCGTTCGTGGTCCCGGACGAGGAGACAGACGGTGGAGGGCTCGCCCTGGGTGTCACGGACCCGGAGGTGCGAGGCGTACACCGGGATCACCCTGCCGTCCGCGCCGCGGATGCCGTAACTGCCCTCCCAGCGGGAGAGCCGCAGCGCGTCGGCGATGCCCGTGCTCGTGCCCGGGGTGTGCGGCCAGGCGGCGAAGTCGGTGAGCTGCTTGCCGGTGACCTGGTCGGCCGCGTAGCCGAAGAGGAAGACGGCGTCCTCGTTCCAGGAGGCGATCGCCCCCGAACCGTCGATCTGGACGACCGCCACCCGCACCCGCTCGTCGGCGACCGGGAGCAGGGCCGTGGGCAGGACAGGGCCCGCGGAACGGATACCCACGGGCCGCTCGGGGAGGTCGAGCTGGAACCAGACGTGTTTGTGCGCCGGGCTGTACTCGACGCCCCAGCGCGAGGCGAGAGCGGCGCACAGGAGCAGTCCCCGGCCGCCCTCGCGGTCCGGGCTGCCGAAGTCGAGCCCGGAACTCTGCAGCGGGATCTCCCGCTCCGGGTAGTGGTCGGAGACCTCGACGCGCACACCGTCCTCGGTGCGTAGACACAGGACGTCGGCCGCGGTGCCCGCGTGCACGACGGCGTTGGTCACGAGCTCGCTGGTCAGGACGACGGCGTCGTCGACGACGTCGGTGTAGCCCCAGCCCTGCAGGGTGTCGCGGACGAAGGCGCGGGCCGTCGCCACCGAGCGTCCGACCGGATCGAAGGTGGCAGCCGCACGCGCGGTGATCACAGCACTCCCCATATGGTGTCTCGTCGCTTCCCCGAGTCCTGTGCCCGTTTCTCGCCGCTTCGATTCGCCTGCCAGGCTAGACGCTCGCCCGGTGTCCCGGGTACACGAGGGCGTACTTGTCTCCTCGGCCCCCCGGGGCGGTGCGCGGGTGAGCGGCTGTGGACGCCCGGTGAGGGAGGAGGGACAACGCACGACCTTGCCCCCTGTCCGGTTGCGGCCTGGTACGTTTCAACGATTTGACGTCCGCATAGTCACCCGTCGACGGTGTGCTGTGACGGTGAGCCGAAGTGGAAGTGGGCAAGCTTCCGACAGCGGGCCTGGAACGGCCCGAGCGAATGGTCAACCCCTGCGGGAGGGACACGGTGGAGTCTGGCGTGGCGGCGCGGGGTTCAGGAACGCGCACTAAAGGCGGACAGTCCGTGAAAAAACAGCGCCATGGAACCATCGAGGTGGACGCGGCAGCTCTGAACAGACTGCTCGGGGCCCTCGTGGCGATGCGCGACGGGAACTTCCGCAGGCGGCTGACCGTCTCCGGTGACGGCGTACTCACGGAAATCGCGGCGGTCTTCAACGAGGTCGCCGACCGCAACCTCCACCTGACCGGTGAACTCGCCCGGGTACGCCGTGTGGTCGGCCGGGAGGGCAAGCTCACCGAGCGCCTGGAGACCGGCGCCTGCGAAGGCTCCTGGGCGGCGGCGATCGATGCCTCCAACGAGCTCGTGGACGACCTGGCGCGGCCCGTGTCCGAGGTCGGGCGGGTGCTCTCCGCGGTCGCCGACGGTGACCTGGAGCAGCGGATGGAGCTGCGGAGCCACACGGCCGACGAGACGGTCCGGCCCCTGCGGGGCGAGTTCCTGAAGGTCGCCCGTACGGTCAACAACCTGGTCGACCAGCTGTCCGCGTTCACCGAGCAGGTGACGCGCGTCGCGGTCGAGGTGGGCACCGAGGGGAAGCTGGGCGGCCAGGCCCAGGTGCGCGGCATGTCCGGGTCCTGGAAGGACCTCACGGACTCCGTGAACACCATGGCGTACCGGCTGACCGCACAGGTGCGTGACATCGCCCTGGTGACGACCGCCGTCGCCAAGGGGGACCTGTCGCGGAAGGTCACCGTCCATGTGGCCGGTGAGATGCTCCAGCTGAAGAACACCGTCAACACGATGGTGGACCAGCTGTCGTCGTTCTCCTCCGAGGTGACCCGGGTCGCCCGCGAGGTGGGTACCGAGGGCGAGCTGGGCGGACAGGCGACGGTGCCGGGGGTGGCCGGGGTCTGGAAGGACCTCACCGACTCCGTCAACACGATGGCCGGCAATCTCACCTCCCAGGTGCGGGGCATCGCCGAGGTGACGACGGCGGTCGCCAACGGCGACCTGTCGCAGAAGGTCACGGTGAGCGCACGCGGCGAGGTCGCCCAGCTCGCCGAGACCATCAACCAGATGACGGAGACGCTGCGCACCTTCGCCGACGAGGTGACGCGCGTGGCGAGCGAGGTCGGGGGCGAGGGGCTGCTCGGCGGACAGGCCCAGGTGCCGGGTGCGGCGGGTACCTGGAAGGACCTCACCGATTCGGTGAACACGGTCTTCCGCAACCTCACGACGCAGGTGCGGGACATCGCGCAGGTGACCACGGCCGTGGCCAGTGGCGACATGACGCAGAAGGTCACCGTCGACGTGGCCGGCGAGATGCTGGAGCTGAAGAACACCGTCAACACGATGGTGGACCAGCTCCAGTCGTTCGGGTCCGAGGTGACCCGGGTCGCCCGGGAGGTCGGCGTCGAGGGCCGCCTCGGCGGCCAGGCGGAGGTGCCGGGTGCGGCGGGTACCTGGAAGGACCTCACCGACTCGGTGAACACCGCCTTCCGGAACCTGACCGGCCAGGTCCGGGACATCGCGCAGGTGACGACCGCCGTCGCCAACGGCGACCTCTCGCAGAAGGTCACCGTCGACGTGGCCGGCGAGATGCTGGAGCTCAAGAACACCGTCAACACCATGGTGGCCCAGCTGTCCAACTTCGCCGACCAGGTGACACGGATGGCACGCGACGTGGGCACGGAGGGCCGGCTCGGCGGTCAGGCGCGCGTCGACGGCGTGTCCGGTACGTGGAAGGAACTCACCGACTCCGTCAACTTCATGGCGGGCAACCTCACCTCCCAGGTGAGGCAGATCGCCCAGGTGACCACGGCGGTGGCGCGGGGTGACCTGTCGCAGAAGATCGACGTGGACGCCCGGGGCGAGATCCTGGAGCTGAAGAACACCATCAACACGATGGTGGACCAGCTCTCCGCCTTCGCGGACCAGGTGACCCGGGTGGCTCGTGAGGTGGGCACCGACGGGCGGCTGGGCGGTCAGGCGCAGGTGCCGGGCGTGGCCGGAGTGTGGCGCGACCTGACGGACTCGGTGAACGGCATGGCCGGGAACCTGACCGCCCAGGTCCGCAACATCGCGCAGGTCGCCACGGCGGTGGCGCGGGGTGACCTGTCGCAGAAGATCGACGTGGACGCCCGGGGCGAGATCCTGGAGCTGAAGAACACCCTCAACACCATGGTGGACCAGCTCTCGAACTTCGCCGAGCAGGTCACCCGGGTCGCCCGTGAGGTGGGCACGGAGGGCATCCTCGGCGGCCAGGCGGAGGTGCAGGGGGTCTCCGGTACGTGGAAGGACCTCACCCAGTCCGTCAACGGCATGGCGAACAACCTCACCCTCCAGGTGCGGAACATCGCCGAGGTGACCACTGCGGTCGCCAAGGGGGACCTGTCCAAGAAGATCACCGTCGACGCCAAGGGCGAGATCCTCGAACTGGTGACGACGGTCAACACGATGGTCGACCAGCTGCTCAACTTCGCCGACGAGGTGACCCGGGTCGCACGCGAGGTGGGTACCGAGGGCATCCTCGGCGGTCAGGCCCGGGTGCGCGGTGCGACGGGCATCTGGAAGGACCTCAGCGACAACGTCAACCTGATGGCCAACAACCTCACCAGCCAGGTGCGCAACATCTCCCGGGTCTCGTCCGCGGTCGCCAACGGTGACCTGACGAAGAAGGTCACCGTCGAGGCGCGCGGCGAGGTCGCCGAACTCGCCGACACCGTCAACACGATGGTGAAGACGCTGTCCTCCTTCGCCGACGAGGTGACCCGGGTCGCGCGCGAGGTGGGCACCGAGGGCGAACTGGGCGGCCAGGCGCGCGTCCCGGGGGTCTCGGGCACCTGGAAGGACCTCACCGAGTCGGTGAACTCGATGGCCTCCAACCTGACCGGTCAGGTACGCCAGATCGCCGCGGTGACCACGGCCATCGCCAAGGGCGACCTCACGAAGAAGATCGACATCGACGCGCGGGGCGAGATCCAGGAGCTGAAGAACACCATCAACACGATGGTCGACCAGCTCTCGTCCTTCGCCGAGCAGGTGACCCGGGTGGCCCGCGAGGTGGGCACCGAGGGCCAGTTGGGCGGTCAGGCCCGGGTGCGCGACGTCGACGGCACCTGGCGCGACCTCACCGAGTCGGTGAACGAGATGGCCGGGAACCTCACCCGCCAGGTGCGCGCCATCGCGGCGGTCGCCACTGCGGTGACCCGGGGCGACCTCAACCTCAAGATCGACGTCGACGCCGCCGGCGAGATCCAGGTCCTCCAGGACAACATCAACACGATGATCGCCAACCTGCGCGACACCACCCTGGCCAACAAGGAGCAGGACTGGCTCAAGGGCAACCTCGCCCGGATCTCCGGTCTGATGCAGGGCCGTCGCGACCTGGACGACGTGGCGTCCCTGATCATGAGCGAGCTGACCCCGGTCGTCTCGGCCCAGCACGGGGCGTTCTTCCTCGCCGTCCCCACCGGGGACAGTGACGAGGTGGGCGCGGCCGACGGGGCCAACGACAGCGCGTACGAGCTCCGGATGCGCGGCAGTTACGGCTACTCGGCGGGCTCGATGCCGACGTCCTTCCGGCCCGGCGAGACGCTCATCGGTACGGCGGCCGAGGAGAAGCGGACGATCCAGGTGGACAACGTGCCGCCCGGCTACCTGAAGATCTCCTCCGGACTCGGTGAGGCCCCTCCGGCCCATGTGATCGTGCTGCCGGTGCTCTTCGAGGGCAAGGTGCTCGGCGTGATCGAACTGGCCTCGTTCCAGCCGTTCACCCACATCCAGCGGGACTTCCTCAACCAGCTCGCCGAGATGATCGCGACGAGCGTCAACACCATCAGCGTCAACACGAAGACCGAGAAGCTCCTCGAACAGTCCCAGGAGCTCACCGAGCAGCTCCGGGACCGCTCCCAGGAGCTGGAGAACCGGCAGAAGGCGCTCCAGGCGTCCAACGCCGAACTGGAGGAGAAGGCCGAGCTGCTGGCGCAGCAGAACCGCGACATCGAGGTGAAGAACACCGAGATCGAGGAGGCCCGGCAGGTCCTGGAGGAGCGTGCCGAACAGCTCGCGGTCTCGATGCGCTACAAGTCGGAGTTCCTGGCGAACATGTCGCACGAATTGCGCACCCCGCTCAACTCGCTGCTCATCCTCGCCAAGCTGCTCGCGGACAACGCCGAGAGCAACCTCTCGCCGAAGCAGGTGGAGTTCGCCGAGACGATCCACGGGGCGGGCTCCGACCTGCTCCAGCTGATCAACGACATCCTGGACCTGTCCAAGGTCGAGGCGGGCAAGATGGACGTCAGCCCGACCCGGATCGCTTTGGTGCAGCTGGTCGACTACGTGGAGGCGACGTTCCGGCCGCTCACCGCGGAGAAGGGGCTCGACTTCTCGGTACGGGTCTCCCCGGAGCTGCCGGCCACGCTGCACACGGACGAGCAGCGGCTGCTCCAGGTCCTGCGCAACCTGCTGTCCAACGCGGTGAAGTTCACCGACGGCGGCGCCGTGGAGCTGGTGATCCGGCCGGCCGGGGCGGACGTGCCGAACTCCATCAGGGAACACCTGCTGGAGGCCGGTTCGCTGCGCGACGCGGACGCGGACCTGATCGCGTTCTCCGTCACCGACACCGGGATCGGTATCGCGTCCAGCAAGATGCTGGTGATCTTCGAGGCGTTCAAGCAGGCCGACGGCACCACCAGCCGCAAGTACGGCGGCACGGGGCTCGGGCTCTCCATCAGCCGGGAGATCGCCCGGCTGCTGGGCGGCGAGATCCACGCCGCGAGTGAGCCGGGACGCGGGTCCACCTTCACGCTGTACCTGCCGTTGCACCCGAGCGGGCTGCCGCCGCAGGGCTACCCGCAGACGGTGCCCGGGAGCGTCGAGATCCCCATGGCCGGCGCGGGGGAGGACCCGCACCTGGAGGCGGGCCCGCACGCCGGTGGCGAGCCGCCCCTGGGCGATCCGGCCGCCACGGCCGGGGTGTTCCGGCGCCGGCGCAAGGCCCTGGGCACGGCCTGTCTCTTATACACATGTATAAGAGACAGGTGCAGAGCCCGCAGGAGGAGCAGGAGTCCCGGCCGGTGTTCCGGTTCCACGGGGAGAAGGTGCTGATCGTCGACGACGACATCCGCAACGTCTTCGCGCTCACCAGCGTGCTGGAGCAGCACGGGCTGACGGTGCTCTACGCGGAGAACGGGCGCGAGGGCATCGAAGTCCTCGAACAGCACGACGATGTGACGATCGTGCTGATGGACATCATGATGCCCGAGATGGACGGCTACGCCACGACGACGGCCATCCGCAGGATGCCGCAGTTCTCCGGGCTGCCCATCGTCGCGCTGACCGCCAAGGCGATGAAGGGCGACCGGGAGAAGGCGCTCGACTGCGGCGCCTCCGACTACGTCACCAAGCCCGTCGATTCCGACCACCTGCTGTCGGTGATGGAAAGGTGGATGCGCGGAGAGTGACCGTTTGGTGCGCGTGGGGTCGTGAACCGCTGATCGGATGTGCTCGAAAGGGTGTGAGTGTGGGGAATCCGGGGAACCTTCTGGACTCGTCCCGCGTTTGAGCTATGTGCACAGTGACATCGCGGTGACAGGGTGTGGTGACGGGCGGGGTGCGGCTACCATGACCGGCACAAGGACGGACGGCGCAAGGGAGTCGTCCCCTGGGGCGGCACCCGGTGCGATTCCGGGGCGAGGAGGGCGGGCCATGATGCAGAAGGCCAAGATCCTCCTGGTCGATGACCGGCCGGAGAATCTGCTGGCGCTGGAGGCCATCCTCTCTGCGCTCGATCAGACGCTGGTGCGGGCATCGTCAGGGGAGGAAGCGCTCAAAGCGCTGCTCACGGACGATTTCGCGGTCATTCTGCTGGACGTCCAGATGCCAGGGATGGACGGATTCGAGACGGCCGCGCACATCAAGCGGCGGGAGCGGACCCGGGACATCCCGATCATCTTCCTCACCGCGATCAACCACGGTCCGCACCACACCTTCCGGGGTTATGCGGCAGGCGCGGTGGACTACATCTCGAAGCCCTTCGACCCCTGGGTCCTGCGGGCCAAGGTCTCGGTCTTCGTCGAGCTGTACATGAAGAACTGCCAGCTGCGTGAACAGGCCGCGCTGCTGCGGCTCCAGCTCGAGGGCGGGGTGCAGCCGGGGGCCGACGACAGGGAGCCCGCAGGGCTGCTGGCCGAGCTCTCGGCACGGCTGGCGGCGGTCGAGGAGCAGGCGGAGGCCCTCTCCAAGCAGTTGGACGACGATTCGGCCGACGCCGCGGCCGTGGCCACCGCCGCCCATCTGGAGCGCAAGCTGACCGGGCTGCGCCGCGCGCTGGACGCGCTGGAGCCCGGCACCGGCGGCTCCGCGAACGCCCTGCCCTCGCAGGGTTAGCGACCCCGCGGCGCGGCTGACGGCGCGTCACTTCCGTGCCCCCGACCGCACGACACGGACGGGTGAAGCCGTAGGCACACGTGTCCACCGCGGTCGACACCGGTAACCTCGGTCACATGGCCTCACGTACGTCCGGCAAGGGTTCCCAGGGGGCGGCGGGCGCCGCGAAGGCTGCCGGCCGTGGTCAAGGGCCGGCCAGGAAAGCCGCGCCCGCCAGGAAGCCCGCAGCGAAGAAGACCGCGCCCGCGAAGAAGGCTCCCGCCAAGAAGGCGGCGGCCAGGAAGCCCGCGCCCAAACCCGCCCCGTCCCCCACCGGGGGCGTGTACCGGCTGGCCCGAGCCGTCTGGCTGGGCACCGCCCACGGCGTCGGCGCGGTGTTCCGCTCCATAGGGCGCGGCGCGAAGGGACTCGACCCCGCGCACCGCAAGGACGGTCTGGCCCTGCTCCTTCTCGGTATCGCGCTCGTCGTGGCCGCGGGCACCTGGTCACATCTGCAGGGTCCCGTCGGCGATCTCGTGGAGATGCTCGTCACCGGGGCCTTCGGACGGCTGGACCTGCTCGTGCCGATACTGCTGGGCGCCGTCGCCGTGCGGCTGATCCTCTATCCGGAGAAGCCCGAGGCCAACGGCCGTATCGTCATCGGTCTTTCCGCCCTCGTGGTGGGGGTGCTCGGCCAGGTGCACATCGCCTGCGGCTCACCGGGCCGCGAGGACGGCACCGACGCCATGCAGGGTGCCGGCGGGCTCATCGGCTGGGCCGCCTCCAAGCCGCTGATCTTCGCGATGGGCGAGGTCCTCGCCGTCCCCCTGCTGTTGCTGCTGACGGTCTTCGGGCTCCTGGTCGTCACCGCCACCCCGGTCAACGCCATCCCGCAGCGACTGCGGCAGCTCGGCGTGCGGCTGGGCCTCGTCGCCGCGCCGGAGGAGTACGAGGACGCCGACGACGAGCGGTACGACGAGCAGTGGCGCGAGGTGCTGCCGGAGGGTGCCCGTCGCTCCTCGACCCGCCGCCCGGCGGGCGGGGACGTCTACGACGTGGACCGGACGGACGGTGGGGCGCCGGCCAAGCGCCGCCGTACGCGCACGTCTTCCGCACAGCCCGCGATGAACCGGACCCTGGACGCGGTGGACGTCGCGGCCGCCGCCGCTGCCGCCCTCGACGGGGCGGTACTCAACGGAATGCCTCCCTCGCCGGTCGTCGCCGACCTCACCCAGGGCGTCTCCGCGGAGCGTGAACGCACCGGGACGCCGGTACCCGGGGCCAGGGCGGGCGAGAAGAGTGCCCGGGGGGCACGCGGCGCGCAGGACGGCGGCGCCTCCGGTTCCGGCCGTGACGAGGCCCCCTCCGGCTCGCGCGGCGTCCCGGATCTGACCAAGCC
>NZ_KL585383.1:157639-164974 GCF_000721935.1 Streptomyces sp. NRRL WC-3549 | reverse complement strand
ATCCCGGATCTGACCAAGCCGGTACCGGAGCGCTCCGAACCGCTGCCCGCCCGTGCCGAACAGCTCCAGCTCTCCGGGGACATCACCTACGCCCTGCCCACCCTGGACCTCCTGGAGCGCGGCGGCCCCGGCAAGACGCGCAGCGCCGCGAACGACGCCGTCGTGGCCTCACTCACCAACGTCTTCACGGAGTTCAAGGTCGACGCCTCCGTCACCGGCTTCACCCGGGGCCCGACGGTCACGCGCTACGAGGTGGAACTCGGCCCGGCCGTCAAGGTCGAGCGGATCACCGCCCTCACCAAGAACATCGCGTACGCCGTCGCGAGTCCGGACGTCCGGATCATCTCCCCGATCCCGGGGAAGTCCGCGGTCGGCATCGAAATCCCCAACTCCGACCGGGAGATGGTCAACCTCGGTGACGTGCTGCGGCTCGCGGACGCGGCCGAGGACGACCACCCGATGCTGGTGGCGCTCGGCAAGAACGTCGAGGGCGGCTACGAGATGGCCAACCTGGCCAAGATGCCGCACGTGCTGGTCGCCGGTGCGACCGGTTCCGGCAAGTCCTCCTGCATCAACTGCCTGATCACCTCGATCATGGTGCGGGCGACCCCCGAGGACGTCCGGATGGTGCTCGTCGACCCCAAGCGCGTGGAACTCACCGCCTACGAGGGCATCCCGCACCTGATCACGCCGATCATCACCAACCCGAAGAAGGCCGCCGAGGCCCTCCAGTGGGTCGTCCGGGAGATGGACCTGCGCTACGACGACCTCGCGGCCTACGGCTACCGTCACATCGACGACTTCAACCACGCCGTGCGCAGCGGCAAGGCGAAGGCGCCGGAGGGGAGCGAGCGGGAGCTCTCGCCCTATCCGTACCTGCTGGTGATCGTCGACGAGCTGGCGGACCTGATGATGGTGGCGCCCCGGGACGTCGAGGACTCCATCGTCCGCATCACACAGCTCGCCCGCGCCGCCGGCATCCACCTGGTGCTCGCCACCCAGCGTCCTTCGGTGGACGTGGTCACCGGCCTCATCAAGGCGAACGTGCCCTCCCGGCTCGCCTTCGCCACCTCCTCGCTCGCCGACAGCCGGGTCATCCTCGACCAGCCCGGGGCGGAGAAGCTCATCGGCAAGGGGGACGGGCTGTTCCTGCCGATGGGGGCGAACAAGCCGACCCGTATGCAGGGGGCCTTCGTCACCGAGGACGAGGTCGCGGCAGTCGTCCAGCACTGCAAGGATCAGATGGCCCCGGTCTTCCGCGACGACGTGGTGGCGGGCACGAAGCAGAAGAAGGAGATCGACGAGGACATCGGCGACGACCTCGACCTGCTCTGCCAGGCCGCGGAGCTGGTCGTCTCCACCCAGTTCGGCTCCACCTCGATGCTCCAGCGCAAGCTCCGGGTGGGCTTCGCGAAGGCGGGCCGGCTGATGGACCTGATGGAGTCGCGCAACATCGTGGGCCCCAGCGAGGGTTCCAAGGCGCGCGACGTCCTGGTGAAGGCCGACGAGATCGACGGGGTGTTGGCCGTGATCCGTGGGGAAACCGCTTCGTAGGAGGACGGCGGGCAACCCTTTCGACCGGTCGCACGTCAAGTGGAGAGGAGGGGCAGTGGGATGACCGCCTGCCGCTCCGTTCCACGCCCTCCCGAGGGGCTCTCCGGCGAACCCGATGGCGTACAAAGTCGTCCCTCCCGGTTGCCCCACCCTTTCGTACCACCCCTAGACTGAACATCCAGCAGGTGGCTCACGCTCGAAAGGCGCCCCCGTGTCCATCGGCAACTCCCCCGAAGACGACCGGCCTTCGATCGGTCACGCGCTTCAGCAGGCCCGCATCGCCGCCGGTCTGACGGTCGAGGAAGTCAGCAGCTCCACCCGGGTGCGCATCCCCATCGTGCACGCGATCGAGACGGACGACTTCTCCCGCTGCGGCGGCGACGTGTACGCACGCGGCCACATCCGCATGCTCGCCCGGGCCGTGCGGCTCGACCCCGATCCGCTGATCGCCCGGTACGACGCCGAGCACGGCGGCACTCCCGCCCCCACCCCGGCGGCACCGCTGTTCGAGGCCGAGCGGATCCGCTCCGAGCCCCGCCGGCCCAACTGGACCGCCGCCATGGTCGCCGCCATCGTCGCCGTGATCGGTTTCGTGGGGTTCACCGTCTTCACCGGTGACGACGGTGATTCCGGCACCGCCAAGGTCGCCGAGGGCTCGCCCCCGGACAAGACGGTGCCCAGCCCGGCCGCCACCAGGCCCGCCGACCCCAAGCCCGCCCCCTCCGAGAGCGCCATCGCCGCGGCACCCCGCGACAAGGTGACGGTCAAGCTGAGCGCCACCGGCAAGAGCTGGATCTCGGCCAAGGACCACAACGGGCGCCAGCTCTTCGACGGGCTGCTCTCCAAGGGCGACTCCAAGACCTTCCAGGACAAGGAGCGCATCGACCTCGTCCTGGGGGACGCCGGTTCCATCGAGCTCTTCGTGAACGGCAAGAAGGTCGACGACCAGTTCGAGCCGGGACAGGTCGAGCGGCTCTCGTACACCAAGGGCGACCCCGAGGTCGGCTGACCTCCCCTCACGCAGCTCCCCGCTGAGCGTCCGGCCCCCCTCGGGCCGGACGCTCACCGCTTTCCCGGGGCTCTCGTCCGGTCACTCCCCGTAGCACCGAACCCTGCACGCCGGGGCGGGGTCCGGGACAAAGTAGTCTTGAGCCCATGCCCGAACGCCGTACCGTCGCCCTTGTCACGCTTGGCTGCGCCCGTAACGAGGTGGACTCGGAGGAGCTGGCAGGCCGCTTGGCAGCGGACGGCTGGGATCTCGTCGAGGACGCCTCGGACGCGGATGTCGCCGTCGTCAACACCTGTGGGTTCGTCGAAGCCGCCAAGAAGGACTCCGTCGACGCCCTCCTCGAAGCCAACGATCTCAAGGATCACGGAAGAACCCAGGCCGTGGTGGCCGTCGGCTGCATGGCCGAGCGCTACGGCAAGGACCTCGCCGAGGCGCTGCCCGAAGCGGACGGCGTGCTCGGCTTCGACGACTACGCCGACATCTCCGACCGCCTCCAGACGATCCTCAACGGCGGCATCCACGCGTCACACACCCCGCGAGACCGGCGCAAGCTGCTGCCGATCAGCCCGGCCGAGCGGCAGGACGCCGCCGTCGCGCTGCCCGGACACGCGCAGGAGATCGCCCCCGCTCCGGCCGACCTCCCCGAGGGCGTCGCCCCGGTCTCCGGTCCGCGGGCGCCGCTGCGCCGCCGGCTGGGTACCAGCCCTGTCGCCTCCGTGAAGCTGGCCTCCGGCTGCGACCGCCGCTGCTCCTTCTGCGCCATCCCCTCCTTCCGCGGCTCCTTCATCTCCCGTCGTCCCTCGGACGTCCTGGGAGAGACGCGCTGGCTCGCCGAGCAGGGGGTCAAGGAGGTCATGCTGGTCTCCGAGAACAACACCTCCTACGGCAAGGACCTCGGCGACATCCGGCTCCTGGAGACGCTGCTGCCCGAGCTCGCCGACGTCGACGGCATCGAACGCATCCGCGTCAGCTACCTGCAGCCCGCCGAGATGCGTCCCGGGCTGATCGACGTACTCACCTCGACTCCGAAGGTCGCACCCTACTTCGACCTGTCCTTCCAGCACTCCGCCCCCGGGGTGCTGCGGGCCATGCGCCGGTTCGGCGACACGGACCGCTTCCTGGAGCTCCTGGACACCATCCGGGGCAAGTCCCCGCAGGCCGGCGCCCGGTCGAACTTCATCGTCGGCTTCCCCGGCGAGACCGAGGCCGACCTCGCGGAGCTGGAACGCTTCCTCACCGGAGCGCGTCTGGACGCCATCGGTGTCTTCGGCTACTCCGACGAGGAAGGCACCGAGGCCGTCGGTTACGAGAACAAGCTGGACGCCGACGTCATCGCCGAGCGGCTCGCCCACATCTCCCAGCTGGCCGAGGAACTGACCTCGCAGCGCGCCGAGGAACGGGTCGGTGAGACGCTCCAGGTCCTGGTCGAGTCCGTCGAGTCCGAGGAGGACGGGCCGGTCGCGGTGGGCCGAGCGGCCCACCAGGCGCCCGAAACGGACGGCCAGGTCGTCTTCACCGCACGCGAAGGCCTGGTGCCGGGCCGTATGGTCGAAGCGAAGGCAGTGGGCACCGAGGGAGTGGACCTCGTGGCCGAACACCACGAGCTTGCGGAGGCAGCCAGATGACGGGAGCCCCGGCATCCGCGGCGGGCGGGTCCGGCGCGACGCCGGCACCGCGCGGCGGCAAGCTGGGCGCGGCGGCCGTGAACCAGGCCGGTCTGTGGAACATCGCCAACATCCTCACCATGGTGCGGCTGCTCCTGGTCCCGGTCTTCGTCCTGCTGCTCCTGCACCACGGCGGCGACGACCCGGTCTGGCGGTCGTTCGCCTGGGCGGCCTTCGCCGTGGCGATGATCACCGACATCTTCGACGGTCATCTCGCCCGGACGTACAACCTGGTCACCGACTTCGGGAAGATCGCGGACCCGATCGCGGACAAGGCGATCATGGGCGCGGCGCTCATCTGCCTCTCGGCCCTCGGTGACCTGCCCTGGTGGATCACCTCGGTGATCCTCGTCCGGGAACTCGGTATCACCCTCATGCGTTTCTGGGTCATCCGGCATGCCGTGATCCCGGCCAGCCGTGGGGGGAAGCTGAAGACCCTGGCCCAGGGGACGGCCGCCGGCATGTACGTCCTGGCCCTCACCGGGCCCCTGGCGACCCTCCGCTTCTGGGTGATGATGGCGGCCGTCGTGCTGACGGTCGTCACCGGACTCGACTACGTGCGCCAGGCCGTCGTGCTGCGCCGCAAGGGGCTGGCGGCCGAGCGCGCGGCCGCCCTGGAGGCGGTCACCGCGGCCGCGGACGCCGGGCGGCCCGACACGGCGTCCGTCGTCGCTGTGGTGCAGCCGGACGCGTGCCCGACCGGCACGGAAGCCGTCCCGGGCACCGGGACGGCAGAGGGTGTCGCGGAGCCCGTCGCCGGAGCCGGCGGCGCCACGGAGGCCGAGCGGTGACGTCCGCGGCGGCCCGTGTGCTGGGGCGGCTGCGGGACCGCGGGGAGACGCTCGCCGTCGCCGAGTCCCTGACCGGGGGCCTGGTGGCCGCGGAGCTCACCGCGGTGCCGGGGGCGTCCCACTCCTTCCGCGGCTCGGTCACGGCCTACGCCACGGCCCTGAAGCGCGATGTGCTGGAGGTCGACGCGGCCCTGCTCGCCGAGCGCGGCGCGGTGGACCCCGAGGTCGCCGCGGCGATGGCGGCCGGAGTGCGCCGGGTGCTGGGCGCGGACTGGGGGATCTCCACGACGGGGGTCGCGGGCCCCGAGCCGCAGGACGGGAAGCCGGTCGGCACCGTCTTCGTGGCGGTGTGCGGCCCCGGAGATGTCCGGAAAGTCGCCGAACTGAGATTGAACGGCGGGCGCGGGGACATTCGTAAGGAGAGTGTACGAAGCCTTTTGGAGCTGCTCTCGGGCGAACTCGTCGCGAACGCGGGGGCACAGGATACGGAACAGAACGGGGGGAATTGATGTTTGCAGCCCTGAGTGAACACGACATCGCTCCCCGCACGGCCGCAGCGCGAGGCGGTACGGTGGGGCGTGAAGGATGCGGCTACGCGGTCCGAGGAGGGAGCCACCGATGATTCTGCTCCGTCGCCTGCTTGGTGACGTGCTGCGTCGGCAGCGCCAGCGCCAAGGCCGTACTCTGCGCGAAGTCTCCTCGTCCGCCCGAGTCTCGCTCGGCTATCTCTCCGAGGTGGAGCGGGGGCAGAAGGAGGCATCCTCCGAACTGCTCTCCGCCATTTGCGACGCGCTTGACGTACGGATGTCCGAACTCATGCGTGAAGTGAGCGATGAACTGTCGCTGGCTGAGCTGGCCGCGTCGGCAGCAGCCAGTGATCCGGTGCCCGTGCCGGTGCGCCCGATGCTGAATTCCGTCTCCGTCACCTCGGTGACAGGCGTACCGACGGGACGGGTGACCATCAAGGCGCCCGCGGAAGCGGTGGATGTCGTCGCCGCCTGACCTGCGTGGTTCATGGCGAACCGAAAGCCCCGGCCGGCCCTCACGGGCCGGCCGGGGCTTTTGTTCTCCGTGTGTGCGAGGCGGTTCGCGGGGCAGGCGCGGAGTGAGGCCGGGAGGGCGTTCTGAGGAACTAACTCCCCAAATGACTCTTTTGTGTGATGTATGTCATCGTGGATGGACGGCATGCCGCACAGGATCTGATCGGAGAAGTGGATGTCTGTCGTGAAGAGCTCCCTGTCCGAGAGCGACCGCAAGGTCGTCGGTGATGCCCTGCAAGGCGCGCTCGTCGACCTGATCGACCTCTCGCTCGTGGCGAAGCAAGTGCACTGGAATGTGGTCGGTCCGCGCTTCCGGTCCGTGCACCTCCAGCTCGACGACGTCGTGGACACGGCGCGGCAGCACTCGGACACGGTCGCGGAGCGGGCTTCGGCGGTCGGTGTCAACCCGGACGGGCGGTCCAGGACGCTGGCGAAGACGACGGCCATCGAATCCGTGCCGGACGGCTGGATCAAGGACGCGGACGCGGTACGCGTACTCGTCGACGCCCTCCAGGTGGTGATCGGCCGGATGCGGGAGCGGATCGAGGCGACCGACGAGCCCGACCCCGTCAGCCAGGACATCCTGATCACGCTGACGGCGGACCTGGAGAAGCACGCGTGGATGTTCCAGGCGGAGTCCGCCTGAGCGTGCGGAAGCGGCCCGGGCAGTACCAGACCTTCGAGCGAGGAGAAGTCATGACGGACAAGAACGAGAACGCTATGGACAAGCTCAAGGGCAAGGCCAAGGAGGCGACCGGCAAGGTGACCGGTGACCGCCGCAAGGAGGCCGAGGGCAAGTCCGACCAGGCGAAGGCGAAGGCGGACGACGCCATGGGCGGAGCCGCCGACCGCGCCAAGGGCGTGAAGGACTCGCTGACCGACGACGACGGGCGGTAGTGCCCACCGGTCGGTCCCGTACGTCAGCGCAGGGACCTGCGTCTGTGCCCCCGCCGGGACGGCGGGGGCACACATGTGTGCGGAGCCGCAGGATGCAGGCGGGGCGCCGCCGGGGGAAACTGCGGGGGAGCGCGGTGGTGGGGCGCTCCCGGGACGGCTTCCGGTCTCCGGCGCGTGGTAGGGGCGTGGGCGCCGCCGGACCGCCGCACGCACGCCGGTAGTGCGCCGATGCGCCCTCCCGGCACGAGACCGGGCCGTACTAGCGTCGGCCGGAGGAGGCAGCCATGGTGCGGCGATGGGTGCCGGCGCTCGTCCTCGGCGGGGTGTGGTGGTGGGCCGTGCTGCGGCTCGCGCTGGAACCGGAGCACGCGGGCCTGGTC
>NZ_KL585383.1:154971-157428 GCF_000721935.1 Streptomyces sp. NRRL WC-3549 | reverse complement strand
CGCGCGGTCTGCCGAGGAGGACCGGGAGCGCGGCGGGCGTACCGCCGGGGAACCGGGACCGGAACCACCGGCTTCTTGACGGGCCGCGGCCGAAGTCGTCGACCGGCTGTGGGGGTGCCGCTCAGGGCGTGGGGCCGGACTGGCAGCCCGGGCACCAATAGGTGGGGCGGTTGTCCTGTTCGACCCTGCGGACCGGCGTTCCACAGCGCAGGCAGGGGCGGTCGCCCCTCCCGTAGACGAACAGCCTCTCCCGGGACCGGCGGCCTTGAGGCATCCGGCTCCGGTGGCCGTGCGCCGAGGTGACCACGGGCGCGGTCGTGGTCCGTGCGGGATTGTCCCGGTTGGCTTCGAGGAGCTGCTTGGCGGTACGCACCAGAAGGGTCATGGTGGCCGTCGGCAGCTCACCCACGGGCAGCCAGGGCGTGGCTCGGGCCATGAAGCAGAGCTCGCAGGCGTAGACGTTGCCGATGCCGGCCAGATTGCGCTGATCCAGCAGCGCCTGGCCGAGCGGGCGGCCCGGGTCCGACAGCAGGTTGTGCTCGGCGGTGTCCGGGTCCCAGTCCGGTCCCAGAAGGTCGGGCCCGAGGTGGCCGACGACCTGGTCCTCGCTTGCGGTGCGGAGCAGTTCCAGTACGGGCAGGCGGTAACCGACGGCGGTGCGCTCCGCCGTCTCCAGGACGGCCCGGATCTGATGTGCGGGACCGCCGCGCCAGCGCTCGCCCGGGGCGTAGAGGAGCCAGGCGCCGTCCATGCGCAGATGGCTGTGGAGCGTGAGGCCGCCCTCGACGCGGGTGAGCAGGTGTTTCCCGCGCGCGGTGACGTCCAGGACGGTGCGGCCGCTGAGGTCGGCCGTGGCGAATCGGGGGACCCGCAGATCGGAACGGGTCAGGACCTGCCCCGCGAGCGCGGTGTCGAGACGCTTGGCCGTCTGCAGGACGGTGTCACCTTCGGGCATGCCTCCATGATGCGCGGCCCGGCAGACGGACGGGGCCGCGGTGGCCTGACCGGGCAGGCCCCTCCGGCTCCTCCGTCCCCGTGCGCCTGTGGCCGACCACTCACCGGGCCCGCCCGTCCCGGCGGTCGCGGAGGAGCGCCGCGGGGGCGCGCGGTGCCGTGCGGCCGGTGACGCGGCGGGCCGGCCGCACTCCGGGTGGCGCAGTCAGGCGCGCAGGCGCAGGCCCCTCGGTGTGGCGAGGAAACCTGCGGCCTCCAGGGTGCGGCCCAGCGGGGAGGTGAGGGACGAGGCGCCGTTGGTGCGCTCCACCGTGACGGTGCCCAGGGTCCCGGCGCGGGCCGCCGCCGCGAGCGCCTGCGCAGCCGCGACGAGCGCCGGGTCGTCGGGTTCGCCCGCCCAGGCCAGCAGGGACTTGCCGCCGCGCTCCATGTACAGCGTCAGTTCGCCTTCGACCAGGACGACCAGGGCGCCGGCCTTGCGTCCGGGCTTGTGGCCCGCCCCGTCCGGCGATTCGGGCCAGGGCAGGGCCGCGCCGTAGGCGTTGGCCGGATCGGCCGCGGCGAGCACCACCGCACGGGGTGCCGCGTCGGGGTCCCTGCGCTCGCGGGCGGTGGACACCGCCCTGAGCCGGTCCACCGCACCGTCCATCGCGAACTGCGCCGCGCCCAGCCCCTCGACCACGTAGCCCCTGCGGGCCTGACCGCTGTCCTCGAACGCGGCGAGGACGCGGTACGTCGCGGAGAACCCGCCCTCGACGCCTTCGGCCTGCACGGCTCCCCGGGTGACCACACCGTGCCGGTCCAGGAGCGTCCGGGCCAGGGCGTGGGCGCGGTGGGTGGGTTCGGGCCGGGCCGCCGGGAACAGGGACCAGCGGCCGGAGACGGTGGGCGGGCCGGTGCGGGACGCGGGACGTGCGGCCCCGGTCAGCGTCCCGTAACGCCCGCGCGGGACGCTGCGCTTGGCCCGGTGGGCGGTGGAACCCGCTGTGCGGCCCGATCCCAGGAGCGAGCGCAGCGGGGCGAGGGTGTCGTTGGTGAGCCGTCCGGTCCAGACCAGGTCCCAGAGCACGTCGGCGAGTTGGGGGTCGGTGCTGTCCGGGTGGGTGGTGGCACGCACCTGGTCGGCGATCTGCCGGAAGAACAGGCCGTATCCGCCGGAGAGGACGGTGAGGACCGATTCGTGGAGCGCGGTCTCCTCCAGCGGGTGGGGCGGGGGCAGCAGAAGGGGCGCGCTGTCGGCGAGGTAGAGGGAGAGCCAGCCGTCCTTGCCCGGAAGCGCTCCCGCCCCGGCCCACACGACCTCGCCGGTCGTGGTGAGTTCGTCGAGCAGGGCCGGTGTGTAACCCGCCACCCGGCTCGGAAGGATCAGCTTCTCCAAGGCCGAGGCGGGCACCGGTGCGCCTTGCAACTGCTCGATGGCGCGGGCCAGTCCGTCGATTCCGCGCAGGCTGTTGTCGCCGATGTGCTGCCACTGGGGAAGGAAGCCGGCCAGCGCCGCCGGCG
>NZ_KL585383.1:154553-154728 GCF_000721935.1 Streptomyces sp. NRRL WC-3549 | reverse complement strand
GAACCGGCTCCAGCTCCTGTCGGAGGGCGGCGAGCGAGCGGCGGCGCAGCCGGCGCAGGACCGTCGCGTCGCACCACTCCTGGCCGATCCCGGCCGGATGGAACTCGCCCTGGACGACGCGTCCCGAGGCGGCGAGCCGTTGCAGGGCGCCCTCCGTGACGGCCGGGCCGAGCCC
>NZ_KL585383.1:151301-154361 GCF_000721935.1 Streptomyces sp. NRRL WC-3549 | reverse complement strand
CCCTCCGTGACGGCCGGGCCGAGCCCGAAGCGGCTCGCCGCGGCTGTGGTGGTGAACGGGCCGTGCGTACGGGCGTAGCGGGCGAGGAGGTCCCCGAGCGGATCCTTCACCGGCTCGGTGAAGGCCTCGGGGACGCCTACGGGCAGCGCGGTTCCCAGCGCGTCGCGCAGCCTGCCCGCGTCCTCGACCGCGGCCCAGTGAGGCGCCCCGCCGATGCGGACCTCGATGGCACGGCGGGTCGCCGACAGCTCCCGGGCCCACTGCGGCTCGGCGCCGCGCTCGGCGAGCTCCGCGCCGGTGAGCGGTCCGAGGACGCGCAGGAGATCGGCGACCCCCTCGACGTCCTTGATCTTCCTGTCGTCGGTCAGCCACTGCAGCTCGCGCTCCAGCTCGCCGAGGACGTCGGCGTCCAGCAGCTCCCGAAGCTCCGCCTGCCCGAGCAACTCGGCCAGCAGGTGGGAGTCGAGCGAGAGGGCGGCGGCCCGCCGCTCGGCCAGCGGGGAGTCGCCCTCGTAGAGGAACTGTGCGACGTAACCGAACAGGAGGGAGCGGGCGAACGGGGAGGGCTCCTGGGTGGTCACCTCGACCAGGCGGACACGGCGGGCCTCCAGGTCGCCCATCAGCTCGGTGAGCCCCGGGACGTCGAAGACGTCCTGGAGGCACTCGCGGACGGCTTCGAGGACGATCGGGAACGAGCCGAACTCGGAGGCCACCTGGAGCAGCTGGGACGCCCGCTGACGCTGCTGCCAGAGCGGGGTGCGCTTCCCCGGACTCCGGCGGGGCAGCAGCAGGGCCCGCGCCGCGCACTCGCGGAAACGGGAGGCGAACAGGGCCGAGCCGCCCACCTGATCGGTGACGACCTGGCTGATCTCCCCCTTGTCGAAGACCACATCGGTGGCACCGACGGGCGGCTGTTCGCCGTCGAAGCCGCCGCCGGGGAAGACGGGAGCGGGTGCGCCCCGGGCGGGGTCCTCCGCCGTGGGGCCGGGGCCCGCCTGGACGGGGTCGAAGTCGAGGAGGTCGAGGCCCATCATGTCGGCGTCCGGCAGCCGCAGCACGATGCCGTCGTCCGCGTGCATGACCTGCGCGTCCATGCCGTACCGCTCGCCGAGCCGGGCGGACAGGGCGAGCGCCCAGGGGGCGTGCACCTGGGCCCCGAACGGCGAGTGGACCACGACCCGCCAGTCGCCCAGCTCGTCGCGGAACCGCTCGACGAGGACGGTCCGGTCGTCCGGGACGTGACCGCACGCGCGGCGCTGCTCCTCCACGTACGACAGGACGTTGTCCGCCGCCCAGGCGTCGAGGCCGGCGGCGAGCAGCCGGAGCCTGGCGTCCTCCGGCGAGAGTCCGCCGATCTCCCGGAGGAACGCGCCCAGCGCACGCCCCAGTTCCAGCGGGCGGCCCAGCTGGTCGCCCTTCCAGAACGGCAGCCGCCCCGGGACTCCCGGGGCCGGAGAGACCAGGACCCGGTCCCGGGTGATGTCCTCGATCCGCCAGGACGTGGTGCCCAGGGTGAAGACGTCGCCGACCCGGGACTCGTACACCATCTCCTCGTCCAGCTCACCGACCCGGCCGCCGCCCTTCTTCGGATCGGCGCCGGCCAGGAAGACCCCGAAGAGCCCGCGGTCGGGGATGGTGCCGCCGGACGTCACGGCGAGTCGCTGGGCGCCGGGGCGGCCCGTGACCGTACCGGCGATCCGGTCCCAGACCACCCGCGGGCGCAGCTCGGCGAAGGCGTCGGACGGATAGCGTCCGGCGAGCATGTCGAGCACGGCCGTGAACGCCGATTCGGGCAGTGAGGCGAACGGTGCGGCACGGCGGGCCAGGGCGAGCAGGTCGTCGGCCTGCCAGCTGTCGAGCGCGACCATGGCGACCAGCTGCTGGGCGAGTACGTCCAGGGGGTTGGACGGGATCCGCAGGGCCTCGATGGCGCCCTCGCGCATCCGCTCGGTGACGACCGCCGCCTGGACGAGGTCGCCGCGGTACTTCGGGAAGACCACCCCGGTGGACACCGCGCCGACCTGGTGCCCGGCGCGGCCCACCCGCTGCAGCCCGGAGGCCACGGACGGCGGCGACTCGACCTGGATCACCAGGTCCACCGCGCCCATGTCGATACCGAGCTCCAGACTCGACGTGGCGACCACGGCGGGCAGCCGGCCCGCCTTGAGGTCCTCCTCGACCTGGGAACGCTGCTCCTTGGACACCGAGCCGTGGTGTGCGCGGGCGAGCAGCGCGGGCGCGCCCCTGGCCGCGCCGGACTGCGCCATGACCTCGGCGGGGGAGTGGGCCTCCGGCAGCGGGAGGTCGGGTGAGTCCTCGTCGAAGACGGTGCCGGTCGCCCGCTCGTAGGCGATCTCGTTGAGCCGGTTGCACAGCCGCTCCGCCAGCCGGCGGGAATTGGCGAAGACGATGGTCGAGCGGTGGGACTGGACCAGATCGACGATCCGCTCCTCGACATGGGGCCAGATCGACGGCTTCTCCGCCTGCCCGGCCGCGTCGTCCGTCGCGGGGGAGCCGCCCAGCTCCCCGAGGTCCTCCACCGGCACCACGACCGAGAGGTCGAACTCCTTGGCCGACACGGGCTGGACGATCTCCACCCTCCGCTGCGGCGAGAGGAACCGGGCCACCTCGTCGACCGGGCGGACCGTCGCCGACAGGCCGATCCGGCGGGCGGGCCGGGCCAGCAGCTCGTCCAGGCGCTCCAGCGAGAGGGCGAGGTGGGCCCCGCGCTTGGTGCCCGCCACCGCGTGCACCTCGTCCAGGATCACCGTCTCGACTCCGGCGAGCGCCTCCCGGGCCGACGAGGTGAGCATCAGGAACAGCGACTCGGGGGTGGTGATCAGGATGTCCGGGGGCTTCGTCGCCATCGAGCGCCGCTCGGTCTGCGGGGTGTCACCGGAGCGGATGCCGACCCGCACCTCAGGCTCGGGAAGGCCCAGCCGCACCGACTCCTGGCGGATTCCGGTCAGCGGCGAGCGCAGGTTGCGCTCGACGTCCACCGCGAGGGCCTTCAACGGGGAGACGTACAGCACGCGGCAGCGCTTCTTCGCCTCGGCGGGG
>NZ_KL585383.1:149296-151107 GCF_000721935.1 Streptomyces sp. NRRL WC-3549 | reverse complement strand
AGCCGGTCCAGCGAGGCGAGGAAGGCGGCGAGGGTCTTCCCCGATCCGGTCGGTGCGACGACGAGCACGTCCGAGCCCTCGCCGATCGCCCGCCAGGCACCTTCCTGGGCCGCGGTGGGCGCGTCGAAGGCGCCCGCGAACCAACTGCGGGTCGCGGGCGAGAACGAATCGAGTGCGGAACCGGCCATGCCCACCATCGTGCACCCCGGCACTGACAACGGCCGGGTACGCGCCCCGTGCGCCCGGCCCCGGACCCCCGCACGCCCTCGGAGAGCGGCCCGGACCTGCGACAATGCGGCCATGGCGGCAGCGGGAGCGGCGAAGGAGTGGGCACGGCACTGGCAGTACGCCGAGCTGCCGGACCTGGACCTGCTGCGCGCCCGTTACGTCCGCCACACCTTTCCGCGCCACAGCCACGAGGGTTACGTCCTCGGCTCCGTCACCCGGGGCATCGAGGACGTCGGCCTGCCGGACGGCACCGTGCACGCCGGGCCCGGCAGCGTCGTCATGATCAATCCGGAGGTCCCCCACACCGCGCGTGCCGGGGTGCCCGAGGGATGGGTGTACGCCACGCTCTACCCCTCGGTCCGGGTGGTCAACGACATCGCCGCGGAGCTGACGAGCCTGCGCGGCACGGTCGGATTCGCCCGGAGCAGCGTGGTGGACCCGCACGCCGCCCGGCTGATAGCCGATGTGCACCGGGCGGCCGAGGAGGGCAACGCGCTGGCCGCCGACAGCGTCCTGCGTGTCCTGGTGGCCCGGCTGCTCGACAGTCACGGCACCGTACTGCCCACCAGGGCGCCCCACGCCGCCGGTTCGCGTGACGCGGTCCGCGCCCGGGCGGTCCTCGAGGCGCGGATGGTCCGGCCGCCGACCCTGGAGGTGCTCGCCGGTGAACTGGGCACCAGCCCCTTCGCCCTGCTGCGCGCCTTCAAGAAGCAGTTCGGGATGCCCCCGCACACCTGGCTCACCGACGCCCGGGTGCGCCGTGCGCGGCGCATGCTCGACGAGGGGACGGCGCCCGCCGAGGCAGCCACCGCGGTCGGGTTCACCGACCAGCCCCATCTCAACCGTCACTTCACCCGGATCGTGGGAGTACCTCCGGGCGCCTACCGGCGGGAACGCGCAAGAACGTACAAGACGCATCCCGGGTCCGCGCCGTAACGTCCCGGGTGTGCGAGAACAGACAGCATCCCCTCGGAACACGACTGCTCCGGGTGGCCCGCCGGGCGGCGGGAAGCCGGACGCCGCGGTCGTCCGGGACGCGCTCGGCGTCGGTGTGGCCGTGGGCCTCTCCGGGTTCGCCTTCGGGGTCACCTCGGCGGGGTCCGGGCTCAGCCTGCTCCAGACCTGCGCGCTGAGCCTCCTCGTCTTCACCGGCGCCTCCCAGTTCGCCCTCGTGGGCGCGCTCGCGGCCGGGGGGAACCCCTACACCGCCGTGGCCGGTGCGTTCTTCCTCGGCGTACGCAACTCCTTCTACGGGCTGCGGCTCTCCCAGCTGCTGGCCCTGCCGCGCGCGCTGAGGCCCCTCGCCGCGCAGTGGGTCATCGACGAGACGACCGCCGTCACCCTGGCCCAGCCCACCCGGCGGTCCGCCCGTATCGGCTTCACCGTCACCGGGCTCACCCTGTACGTCCTGTGGAACCTCACCACCCTGCTCGGCGCGCTGGGAGCGGAGGCGCTCGGCGACACCGACACGTGGGGGCTCGACGCGGCGAGCCCCGCCGTGTTCCTGGCCCTGCTCGCGCCGATGCTCAGGAGCACCACGGAACGCGTGACGGCGGGCCTGGCGGTCCTGCCGGCCCTGGGGC
>NZ_KL585383.1:142793-149102 GCF_000721935.1 Streptomyces sp. NRRL WC-3549 | reverse complement strand
ATGTGTATAAGAGACGCGGCAGGAACGGCACCCCGGACGCGACCGCGCCCACGACGAAGCCCCGGGAGGGCCGGTGAACATCTGGATCGCCATCGGGCTCACCGCGGCGGGCTGCTATCTCGCCAAACTCATGGGACTGCTGATGCCCGCGGGGGTGCTGGAACGCCCTGTCGTACAGCGGCTGGCCGCGCTCCTGCCGGTCGCCCTGCTCGCCGCCCTCACCGCCCAGCAGACCTTCGGCGACGGACAGCACCTGGTGCTGGACGCCAGGGCGGCAGGGCTCGCCGCCGCCGCCCTCGCCCTCGCCCTGCGGGCTCCCTTCCTGGTCGTCGTCGGCGCGGCCGTCGTCGTCACGGCGGGCGTGCGCGCCGTGACGTAGGCCTCTCAGCGCAGGCCGCGCCCGTAGGCCCTGAGGGTCTGCAAGGCCCTCAGGGTCACGAGGGGGCGCCCCTCCAGCTCGGTCCCGGGCGCCCACCGCCGCCAGCTGACCGGCCAGCCTCCGTCCTCCCGCTGCTCGGCGGCCAGCCGGTCCAGGGAGCGCTCCATCTCCTCCTCGCTGAACCAGCGGCGCGCGAGCGACCCGGGTGTGCGCGCGTAGTCGTACGGGAAGTGGTGCTCCCCGGGGGCGTAACCGGCCGCTACCGGGTACTCCGCCCGGCGCGCCGGGTCCAGCACCACGAGGCCCTGCCCGCGCACCAGGTCTCCGAGCCGGTCGGCGGCGGCCTCGGCGCGCGCCCGGTCCGGGACACCGTCCAGGAAGGCCACGGCCGCCTCGATCTCGTACGGATGGGACCGCTCCAGCGCGTCGACGGCGGCCCAGCAGAAGTCGGTGGCCCGGAACAGCCACGCGTGCCACACCTCGTTGCGGTGCAGCAGCCCGACCACCGGGCCGGTCGCCAGCAGCTCCGCGGGCGGGTCGTCCACGACGGGGATGAAGGGAGCGGCGGGGTACCCGCGCTGCGAGGGGTGCAGCGCGGGCAGCGCGCCCTCCTTGGTCGACACCTCGGTCAGGTAGCGGCAGATCCGCTCCACCCGCGGCCCGGCGCACCGGCCGATCGAGTCGAGGACGCTGAGCGCGTGGGCGGTGTGCAGCGGCTGGCTCACGGGCCCCCGGAGATCGGGTTCCAGCGCGTGACCGTAGCCGCCGTCCTCGTTCAGGTAGGCGGTGAGGGCGGCCTCGACCGCGTCCGCGCTCCCGCCCAGGAAGAGGTGGGCGAACCGCCGTTGTTCCAGGACGCGTGCCGTCAGCCAGACGAACTGCTCGGCGCGGGCGAGTGAGGGTGCTCCGGTTCCAGCCATGGACCGACGGTAGAGGGGAAACCGCGGCCGGCAGGGCGCACCGGCTCGGCTGCACTCGCAGGAGCGGGATACTGGACGCATGCGGTTGACGATTTTCTGGGAGCGGATGGCCGATCACTTCGGTGAGGCCTACGCGGATTCCTTCGCCCGTGATCACGTGATGGCCGAACTCGGTGGCCGTACGGTCCACGAGGCGCTGGCCGCGGGCTGGGAGACCAAGGACGTCTGGCGCGGGGTCTGCTCCGCGGTGGGGATTCCCCCGGAGAGGCGCTGAAACCCGGGACCTCGGCCTCCGGCCCCGGGGCACGCGGCCGGCCCGTCCGGCGGTAGGCGAGACTTGTGCCGTGGCACCGACAGACGAGACCGCGCAGAACCCGCCGCCCGCCGCACCGCCGACCGTGCCACCTGAGCAGCCCGGCCCCGGCCCGGGGCGTATGCCGGGGTGGCTGCCGCGCGCGATGATCATGGCCCTGGCGCTCTACGGGTGCTTCCAACTGGGCAGCTGGGCGTTCTACCAGCTCATCGGGTTGCTGACGAACATCGTCATCGCCTTCTTCCTCGCCCTCGCCGTCGAGCCCGCCGTCGGACGCATGGCGGACCGGGGGATGCGCCGTGGGCTCGCGACCTTCGTGGTGTTCCTGGCCGTGATGATCGCGGGGGTCGGCTTCGTCGTGCTGCTCGGCTCGATGCTCGCCGGGCAGATCGCCACCATGATCGAGGACTTCCCCAAGTACCTCGACTCGGTGATCAACTGGAGCAATCAGACCTTCCACACCGAACTGTCCCGGGTCGGCGTCCAGGACAGCCTGCTGCACTCCGACTGGCTGCAGAAGTACGTCCAGAACAGCGCCACCGGAGTGCTCGACGTCTCCACGACGGTGCTCGGCGGGCTCTTCCGGCTGTTGACGATCTTCCTGTTCTCGTTCTACTTCGCCGCCGACGGTCCCCGTCTGAGGCGTGCGCTGTGCTCCGTACTGCCGCCCGCCCGGCAGGCCGAGGTGCTGCGGGCCTGGGAGATCGCGGTCGACAAGACCGGCGGCTACCTCTACTCGCGCGGTCTCATGGCTCTCGTCTCGGGTGTCGCGCACTACGTCCTGCTGGTCTTCCTCGACGTGCCCTACGCACCGGCGCTCGCCGTCTGGGTGGGCCTGGTCTCCCAGTTCATCCCCACCATCGGCACCTATCTGGCGGGTGCGCTGCCCATGCTGATCGCCTTCACCGTCGATCCCTGGTACGCGGTGTGGGTGCTCGTGTTCGTCGTGGTCTACCAGCAGTTCGAGAACTACATGCTCCAGCCGAAGCTCACCTCCAGGACGGTCGACATCCACCCCGCTGTCGCCTTCGGCTCGGTCATCGCCGGAACGGCGCTGATGGGCGCGGTCGGGGCGCTGGTCGCCATTCCGGCCGTGGCGACCCTCCAGGCCTTCCTGGGCGCGTACGTGAAGCGCTACGACGTCACGGACGATCCGAGGGTGACGGGCGGGCGCCGTTGGCGCCGCGGCGAGCCGGTGCTGTCGCGGTTCCACCGCGCGGTGACGGGCAGAGGGCGGGCGGACGACCTCGGTGACGACGCCTCCGGCGTCGGCGAGGGACCCGGCGCGGACGGCGCTGACGGTGGTGGCGGCGCGACGGGGGAGGGACGGCGGTGAGGGGCGGTGGCGGACCGGTGCGGGCGGCGGCGTCACGCCGTCCCGGTCGCCGAGGGCCCGGCGGCCGCCTCTCCGGACCACCTCGGAGCCCGTCCGCCGGATGAGGGCGCCGGCCCGTGTCATCCTGTGCCGTCGCAGGTGAGCGATCCGACCTGCACGGACGGGGACGTTGAAGTTCTTCTTCCACCAGGGGGGAAGTTCTTCCTCCGCCAGGGGAGGCGAAGTCATGATGGCGCAGAGGTGGCAGCTCAGGCGGGGGGACGCGCTCATCGGGACGCTGACGCTCGAAGGCGTCGACATGTTCTGGGCCGACTGCCGCTTCGAGCCTGCTTCTGCCTGGGAAACAGTCCGCCCGCTGTTCGACGCCTCGCGGGATGCGTGGAGGCGCGGTGACGAGGGTGGCGCTCTGGCTGCCGACGAGGCGATTCATGAAGCAGGACTCGTGCTCGTCCCCGGCGACGGAGGGGCCCCGATCACAGACTTCCTGCTCCGCGTCTCAGGGGAGAGTGCACGCTTCCGGTCCTAGCGATCGGATGTGTCACCGAAGCGGCCGGGAGTGCCGACGTCGGCACCGGCCACCGTGCCGGTGCAGCCGGAACGGCCGCGACGCGACCCCCCACCACCTGCGGACCGGAGTCCGGCAGCCGGGCTCCGCGGGCGCGGGACGCGTGTGGCGCGCTTGACACCAAAATCGAACATCCATTCATATGGGTGTCCGGCCGCTGTTTTCCCGGTCCCCGGCCGTGGAGTTTTCCACAGGCCGGGAGGACGCCGAGGCCCATTGTCAGTGGCAGGGGTTAGCGTCGTTGACGTGAAGCGATCGACACAAGCAAATCGGGTGGAACCCATGGCAGGAAACGACCGCGAGAAGGCGTTGGACGCCGCGCTCGCACAGATTGAACGCCAATTCGGCAAGGGCGCGGTGATGCGCCTCGGCGAGCGGCCGAACGAGCCGGTCGAGGTGATCCCCACGGGGTCGACCGCGCTCGACGTCGCACTCGGCGTCGGCGGCCTGCCGCGTGGCCGCGTGGTGGAGGTGTACGGGCCGGAGTCGTCCGGTAAGACGACGCTGACGCTGCACGCCGTGGCGAACGCCCAGAAGCTCGGCGGGTCGGTGGCGTTCATCGACGCGGAGCACGCGCTGGACCCGGAGTACGCGAAGAAGCTCGGCGTCGACATCGACAACCTCATCCTGTCGCAGCCGGACAACGGCGAGCAGGCGCTGGAGATCGTGGACATGCTGGTCCGCTCCGGTGCGCTGGACCTGATCGTCATCGACTCCGTCGCGGCCCTGGTCCCCCGTGCGGAGATCGAGGGTGAGATGGGTGACTCCCACGTGGGTCTGCAGGCCCGTCTGATGAGCCAGGCGCTCCGTAAGATCACCAGCGCGCTCAACCAGTCCAAGACCACCGCGATCTTCATCAACCAGCTCCGCGAGAAGATCGGTGTGATGTTCGGCTCGCCGGAGACCACGACCGGTGGCCGGGCGCTCAAGTTCTACGCCTCCGTGCGACTGGACATCCGGCGCATCGAGACGCTCAAGGACGGCACCGACGCCGTGGGCAACCGCACCCGCGTCAAGGTCGTCAAGAACAAGGTCGCGCCGCCGTTCAAGCAGGCCGAGTTCGACATCCTCTACGGCCAGGGCATCAGCCGTGAGGGCGGACTGATCGACATGGGTGTGGAGCACGGCTTCGTCCGCAAGGCCGGCGCCTGGTACACCTACGAGGGCGACCAGCTGGGCCAGGGCAAGGAGAACGCCCGCAACTTCCTCAAGGACAACCCGGACCTGGCCAACGAGATCGAGAAGAAGATCCTCGAGAAGCTCGGCGTCGGGGTCCGGCCGGAGGACCCGGCGGCGGAGTCCACGGCCGATGCGGCGGTGGCGGCCGGAGCCACGGCGGACCCGGCGGCGAAGACGGTGCCCGCTCCGGCGGCCAAGGCCAAGCCGGCCAAGGCCGCGGCGGCCAAGAGCTAGGCCGTGACGCGTCGTACGGAGTGGCCCGGCGCCGACGCGGGTGCCGTCGGCCGTGAGTCCGCCGCGGAGACAGCCGAGGAAGCCTCCGGGCCCGGTGCGGGGGCCGGGTCCGGCCAAGGGGCGGGGCGCAGGTCCCGTTCCCGCTCAGGAGACGGCGGCTCCCCCCTCTCGTCGAGGGCCGGGAAGGGGGAGCCGCTGGATCAGGCCGAGCGGGCGCGGAACATCTGCCTGAGGCTGCTGACCGGGACCCCGCGTACCCGGAAGCAGCTCGCGGACGCCTTGCGTAAGCGGGATGTCCCGGACGAGGCGGCTCAGGAGGTGCTGTCGCGCTTCGAGGACGTCGGGCTGATCGACGACGCCGCGTTCGCGGACGCCTGGGTCGAGTCCCGGCACCGCGGCAGAGGACTGGCCAGGCGTGCTCTCGTGCGGGAACTGCACACCAAGGGCGTGGACCCGGCGCTGATCGACGAGGCGGTCGGGCAGCTCGACTCCGAACAGGAGGAGGAGACCGCCAGGGCGCTCGTGGACCGCAAGCTGCGCTCCACCCGCGGCCTGGACCGCGACAAACGACTGCGCCGGCTGGCGGGGATGCTCGCGCGGAAGGGATACGGGGAGGGGATGGCCCTGCGGGTGGTGCGACAGGCGCTCGACGCGGAGGGGGAGGACACGGAAGGGCTGGACGAAACCTTCTGAGCGTACCGGCGGCTCGGGCGGGGGTGTCCGGGGATCCGCGGGCGGCCGGCGGACGCGCCGATCCGGCCCCGCGCACGGGCTCCGTGGAAGCCACTACGGCGTCCGGCCCGGCTGTCCGGCACCGGTGACGGGCGCCTGCGCGCAGGGCGGGGCGGATCAGTGCCCGGCCAGTGACGCCCGTCGGATTGTGGCGTCGAGCAGGGACAGGGCGTCCGACGCCGTTCGCCCCGGCTGCCGGTTCCAGGGGCCGATCAGACCGGTCCAGCCCTGGGAGCGGAGTTCGGTGATCAGCCAGGCACCGGCCCGGTCCACGGTTTCGAGTGAGCCGTACCCCAGCCGGTGTGCCGTCAGCATGGCCCCGCACAGGCAGCGCGCACCCCGGGCGTTACGCAGCCGGTACGGGGTGTTCTGCCAGCCCCACTCGGTCAGGATCTGCCGCGCGTACCCGAGGTGGACGGAGGGCCGCACATCGGACCGCCCGATCCGCCGCCATGTGTGGAGGCGGTCAGGGAGCAGTGCGCCCAGACGCCCGGGGAGAGGACGGGGGCGCTCGGGCACTGCCGCCGGGGGCAGAGTGCGCAGCGACTCCTCGACGAGGCTGCCGACGGAGACCGACAGCAGCTCACGCCAGTCGGCCGCCGGTCCCGACGTGCCGGTCTGTGCGGCCGTACCGGCCCTGTCTCTTATACA
>NZ_KL585383.1:142046-142569 GCF_000721935.1 Streptomyces sp. NRRL WC-3549 | reverse complement strand
GAGGGCTTCGGCGGCACCCGCTCGGGAAGGACGGGTTCCGGCAGAACCGGTACCGGGAGGACCGGTCGGGGTGCGGGGTCCGGGAGGACCGGCTCTCCCGCGGTGTCGTGCCAGCCCGTGACGATCTGCCGCCACGCGTCCGTGTCATGCAGTCGGGCCGCTTGGGCGTCGAGTTGTTCGGGGGTGAGGGGAACGGTTTCCATCGGCGCCACAACTCCGTACATGTCCGTACATTCAGATCATTGCTGAGCCGAATGTCCGTCGCGCGAGCCGTTCGCTCCACCGGGGAGCGGCGTTCGGGTGTGCCAGGGCGTGAGGGATACCGGTCATGTCACGGGGCTGCCCGGCACCGGTGCCGTCCCTGGTCGTGCTCCAAAGTCATGGGAGGGGCTGTCCGGATACCGTCCTGTGCGGCGGCTGGCGCATGTACCGCCCTGCCGGGTGTGCGCTAGGTTGCCCGACATGACTGAGCTAGGACCCGTGGCCTGGCCACCCGCCTCGATCAGGACCGAGCGGCTCCCGC
>NZ_KL585383.1:139294-141843 GCF_000721935.1 Streptomyces sp. NRRL WC-3549 | reverse complement strand
AGATGTGTATAAGAGACAGGCCCGGGACCGCGCGGCGTTCATCGAACTGTTCGCCTCGCCGGAGGTGCATGACTACCTCGGGGGCCCTCGACCGCGCGCAGAGCTCGAGCGCGCGGTTCCCGAGGTGCCCGGGCGGCGCCCCGGTCTCTTCGTGACCGAACTCGACGGAGCGATGATCGGCGTGATCACGCTGGATCGACGTGACGCGGAACGTCCGGGGCACGTCCGTGCGGATGGCGGGGAGGCCGAGCTCGGCTACCTCTTCCTGCCGGAGGCGTGGGGACGCGGATACGCCGCCGAGGCGTGCGCGGCGGCACTCGACTGGTTCGCCGGCGCACTCCCCGGGGAGCCGGTGGTGCTCTGCACCCGGACCGCCAACGACCGGGCGGTGCGCCTCGCCGCGAAGCTGGGGTTCACCGAGGTGGAGCGGTTCGAGGAGTACGGCGCCGAGCAGTGGTTCGGCGTGCGGCCCTCGGCCACGCCGTCCGGCTGAACTCGTGCTCGACGGTGCGGACGGTTGAGAGCCCGCAGCCGTCGGACGCGGCAGGACGTCACACGGAGCCGGGGGCGTCCCCGGCGGTGACCGGCAGACCGGCCGCACGCCAGGCCTGGAAACCGCCGATGAGGTCGGTGGCCCGGTGCAGTCCCAGTTGCCGCAGGGACGCGACCGCGAGGCTCGACGCGTACCCCTCGTTGCAGATCACCACGATCCGCAGGTCATGGCTCACCGCCTCCGGGAGGCGGTGGCTGCCCCGGGGGTCGAGACGCCACTCCAGTTCGTTGCGTTCGACGACGAACGCTCCGGGGATGCGCCCGTCCTTCTCACGCAGAGCCGCGTAGCGGATGTCCACCAGCAGGGCGCCCTCGGCCGCGGCGGCGGCAGCCTGTGAGGGGTCGAACCGTTCGTAGCCGGCCCGGATCGCCTCCAGCAGTTCGTCGATCCCCGCCGGCTCGCGGGAACCGGTTCCGTCTTCGCCTTCCGTGGTCACTGCCAGTCCTCCGGACGTTCGGTCTGCTCCAGACGCAGCACCGCACCCGTGCGGGTGTACCGGCGGATCCGTGGCAGCGGCGGATAGTAGGCGTGCACCGAGACGGCATGCTCCCGTCCGGACTCGTTCAGCACCTCGTGCACGTGGTGCAGGCCGAAGCCCCGTCCCTGGCCTGCCGCCAACTCCCTTGTGCGGTCGACGGCCTCGTCCAGTTCGATGGACTTCCAGCCGTCCGAGGGCAGCCGGGCGGCCAGCGAGTACTCCCGCAGGGTGCCCACGGCGACGGTGAAGGCCCCCATGGACTCGGCGTGGTCGTGCCAGCCGGTGCCCGTGCCGGGTGGCCAGCCGATCAGCCACGCCTCGCTGCCCCCAGGCCCCTTGAGCCGGAGCCAGGTGCGGCCCTCGGGATCGAGGGGGAGGGAGGCGATGAGCACGGGGTCCTCGGCGGTCCGGCGGGCGAAGGCGAGCAGGTCCGCGACGGTCGGGACTCCGGAAGGGCCTGTTCCGGACGTGGGGGCGGAGGCAGGTGTGGGAGCGGAGACGGACGCGGGTGCGGAGACAGGCGTGGGTGCGGAGTCCGACGTGGGAGCGGAGACAGGCGTGGGCGTGGAAGGTGAGGGCGCAGACACAGGGACCGTCCTGAGGGTTCGCGTGGAAGCGCACGCCCCTGCGGAAGGCAGCACGGGGTGCGGAGAGGGCGAGTCAGCAGGACGGACGACACACGCAGCCCGCATAGCGGACGAGGTCCATATGGACCCTCCGCCACAGGCGCACATCGGTGTCGGTCATGATCCGGAGTACACCATGTGCGCCTGCGGTGGTCAATCGACGTCCGCGGTCCGCTCGGAACCGCCCGGCCGGCCGGAACCCCTGGACGCTCCGGGGCCTCGCGACCGGCCGGGTCCTTGGGACCGTCGAGAGTCGCCGGGCACGCGCCCCTCGCCACGGGACCGGGGCCTGCCGTCGGCGCGGTCCCCGGCGGTCCCGTCCCGGTGCCCGGGCGCGCCGCCGTCACCGTCCGCGTCACGGGTGCCGTGCGTCGTACCGGGGTCACCTCCACGGGCCGCGTCGGCCGCCGCGTGGAGTTCCGCGGGCCGGACCCCGTGGAACGCCGCCACCAGATATCCGTCCGGCCTCACCAGCAGAACCGTGTGGGCCGTCGCCCCCGGATAGCTCTCGGACACCAGGAGTTCCGCCTTCACGGGCAGCGCGTCCACGGCCTCGACGAGCCGGGGCATGACACCTGCGGTCAGCCAGTGCCGCCGGTCCCACACCCCGGTGCCGGGTGCGACCAGGACGACCAGCAGGTGCCCCCGGCCCAGCCGGTCGCGCAGCCGTACCGAGGTCCCGTCCGGTGCCGTCACCGGTACATCGGTGACCGGCGCACCGGGGGGCGTACTGACCGGGGTGTGCGCCCCGGCGCGTTGAGGCGAAAGGGGGGAGTGCGCGTACGAGGGGGGCGCACCCAGCGGACCGCACCCCAGGTGCCCGTCGGCCAGCAAGGTGTCGTGCCCGCGCGCGCTGCCCGGTACCAGCGTGCGCCTGTCTCTTATACACATC
>NZ_KL585383.1:132168-139041 GCF_000721935.1 Streptomyces sp. NRRL WC-3549 | reverse complement strand
ATGTGTATAAGAGACAGGCCGGGAGGCGACCGCGGCCCGCCGCTCGGCCTGGTAGCTGTCGAGGAGCAGCTCGGAGGCGTCCTGGTGCCAGGCCTGCGCCAGTTTCCAGGCCAGGTTCTCGGCGTCCCGCAGGCCCTCGTCCAGGCCCTGGGTGCCGAGCGCCCCCAAGAGGTGGGCGGCGTCCCCGGCGAGGAAGGCCCGCCCGGAACGCCACCGCCGGGCCAGCCGGTGGTGGAGCGTGTACACGCCGGTGTCGAGCAGCTCGTAGGGCGGGGTCTCGCCGCACCAGCCCGCCAGGGTGTCGCGGATGCGGGTGATCAGGGCGTCCGGGGTGACGAGTTCGCCCCGCGGCGGGAGGAGCCAGTCGAGCCGCCAGACCCCGTCGGGCAGCGGGCGCGCGGTGACCTCGGCGCCGCCCGTGCGCCAGGGCGGAGACCGGTGCAGCACGGCCTCGCCCGGCCAGGGCAGCTCGGCGCGGAGCGCGGCGACGGCGTGCCGCTCCACCGCCGTACGGCCCGGGAAGCGGATGTCCAGCAGCTTGCGCACGGTGGACCGTGCACCGTCGCAGCCCACCAGGTAGCTTCCGCGCCACCAGGTGGATCCGGGCCCCCTGGTGTGCGCGGTGACGCCGTGGGGGTCCTGTTCCAGTGTGTCGAGCCGGCTGAAGGGCACCAGGCGCACCAGCTCGTGTGTGCCGGCCGCGGCCCGCAGACCCTCCGTCAGGGCGTGCTGGGGCAGATGGACGGGCGAAGGCAGCGGGACGGTGCCGTCCTCCTCGCCCAGCGGCACGGCCCGCACCAGCTGCTTGCGGCGCACCGACCGCCAGCCGGTCCAGCGCAGGCCGTCCTCGTGCAGCGACGCGCAGCCGAGCCGCAGTGCCAGGTCCGCGGTGTCCTCGCGCAGGACGACGGTGCGGGCAGGACGCGGTTCGTCCTTCCCGGGGCCCTCGTCGAGCACGACGGAGGGGACGCCCTGGTCCGCGAGCGCGAGCGACAGCGCGAGGCCCACCGGACCGGCGCCGACGACGATCACCGGGTCCACGGCGAGGCTCCTCGGCGCGGCGCGGGCAGACGGGAGGAGGGCGACGAAGGCGGGGAGGCGGATGCTCGGGGCGCGATCACAGAACGTATGCAACTCACTGCCGGCGCTTGCGTCAAGTGACAGACGGGTCCCGGCGCGGGCACGGGTGCCCCGGGGCGCACGCGTACGCCTTGACCTGCCACGAGCCGGGGCCCGAGGGCGGGCCCGCCCGTCCGCGTGTGCGCCCCGAGTGCGCCGCCGAAGCCGGGACGGGACCCGGCCGGCCCGAGGACCCGGAGCAGCCGAAGCGGGGGCCGGGTGCGCCCGCACCCGGCCCCCGCCGCTCGCTCACACGTCTACGGGGTGCCCGGAGGCGGCGTGACGTTCGCGGTCTCGGTGGGCGGTGCCGCGTCGGCCACCACGATGCCCGTCCGGGCCCGGCGGCCGCGCTTCTCGATCCAGGTGGCGAGTGCCGACAGCAGCAGGCACATCGCGACGTAGACGACACCGATGACGGCGATCGTCGAGACGTACGGGTACTGGCCGTTGACCAGGGTGTTGGAGGCGATCAGACGGGCGCTGTTCAGCAGCTCCGGGTACAGGATGATGTAGCCGAGCGAGGTGTCCTTGAGGGTCACCACGAGCTGACTGATGATCGTCGGCAGCATCGCCCGGACGGCCTGGGGGATCAGCACACCGACCATCACCTGGGTCTTGCTCATCCCCAGGGCGTACGCCGCCTCGCTCTGCCCCTTGGGCACCGAGTTGATACCCGCCCGCAGCACCTCGGCCTGGACGCAGCCGTTGTAGACCGAGAGACCCACGGCCAGCGCCCACATCGAGTAGTCGGTCAGGAAGCCGACCCAGATGGCGTAGATCGTGATCAGCAGCGGGATGGACCGGAACAGCTCGATGAACCCGGTCGCCAGCCAGCGGACCGGCTTGTGGTCGGAGAGCCGGCCGACGGCCAGCACCACACCGAGCACCAGGGAGCCGGCCGCGGCCAGCCCGAACACCTTGAGCGTGGCGAGCACGCCGTCGGCGATGTTCTGGCGGATGCCGGAGTAGTTGAAGATGTCCCACATCTCGGGGGCGAGGTGCCCCTTGTCGGCCAGCCTCATCACACCGACGGCGACCAGGGCGACGATCGCGAGGGACCCGACGACCGCGTAGACGCGGTTGCGGACGAGGGCCTTGGGGCCCGGGGCGTCGTAGAGAACGCTGGCACTCATCGGGCGACCTCCATACGGCGCTCGAGCAGCCGGAACAGACCGCTGATGGCAAAGGTGACGACCAGATAGCCGAGGGCCACCCAGACGAAGACCGGGACGATGTCGTAGCCCCTGTCACTCATCAGCTTCTGCCAGCCGAAGAGTTCGGTGACGCTGAAGGCGCCGGCGATCGCCGAGTTCTTCGTGAGCGCGATGAAGATGCTGCTCAGCGGCGGGATGACGGTGCGGGTCGCCTGCGGGAGAACCACCATCCGCAGGGTCTGCGCGAATGTCATCCCGATGGACCGCGCGGCCTCGGCCTGCCCCAGCGGGACGGTGTTGATGCCCGAACGGACGGCCTCGCACACGAAGGACGAGGTGTAGAGGCCGAGCGCGAGCGAGCCGAGCAGGAAGGGGCTCATGCCCGGGAAGAAGATCTCCGGTACGACGAAGAAGAAGATCAGGAAGAGCAGGGTCAGCGGGGTGTTGCGCAGCAGGGTCACCCAGGCGGTGCCGAAGACTCGCAGCGGCGGTACGGGAGAGACCCGGAAGCCGGCGATGAGGACACCCAGGACCAGGGCGATGACCGAGCTGACGACGGTGATCGACACAGTTCCTATGAAGCCGTCGCGGAACTCTGGGAAGTTGTCGAGCAATACGTTCATGAGGTCTCCGCGTCGGCGGTCAGCGGCATCAGGGCAGGGGAAGGGGCGCCCCGTACGCCCGCCGCGCCGGGGGCGGGCGGCGTACGGGACGCCTCACCGGCACGCGGGGTGCCGGTGACAGGACGTCGGGGGGCGCCGGTCAGTAGCGCTCGACGGCGGGCGGCTCGGTGTAGTCCGAACCGGACAGGCCCAGGGTCGCCTCGTAGATCTTCTTGTAGGTGCCGTCCTTGACGTGGTTCTCCAGCGAGGTGTTGATCGCGTCGCGGAGCGCCTTGTCGTCCTTGTTCAGACCGATGCCGTACGGCTCCTCGGTGAACGGCTGGCCGACGACCTTGAGCTTGCCGGAGTTGGCCGCGGCGTAGCCCTTGAGGATCGAGTCGTCCGTGGTGACGGCGTCGACCTGCTTCGTCAGCAGCTGCTGCACGCAGTCCGAGTACTTGGCCAGCTCGACGACCGAGGCGCCGTACTCGGGCTTCTTGATCTCCTGGAGCGGCGTGGAGCCCACGATGGAGCAGACCTTCTTGCCCTTCACCGCGTCCTTGCCGGTGATGGCGGTCTCCTCGGTGCGGACCAGGAGGTCGGCGCCGGCCTTGTAGTACGGGCCCGCGAAGCCGACCTGCTTCTTGCGCTCGTCGTTGATCGTGTACGTACCGACGAGGTAGTCGACCTGGCCCTTGGCGATCGCCGTCTCGCGGATGCCGGAGTCGACGGTCTTCCACTCGATCTGCTTCTCGGAGAAGCCGAGGTCCGCCGCGATCATCTTGGCGATCTCGATGTCGAAGCCGGAACGCTCCTTGGTCGCCTGGTCCTCGAAGCCGAGGTAGGGCTGGTCGGCCTTGGCGCCGATGATCAGCTTGCCGCGGTCCTTGGCCTTCTTGAAGGCCGGCGAGTCCAGGTCCATCCCGGTGGCCACGGTGTACTTCGGGAGCGCGGGCGCCTCGGTCCCGCCGGGCTTGACGCCCGACGGCTTGTCACCGGCGGAGCCCTCCTGGCCGCCGCAGGCGGTCGCGGTCAGGGCGAGTACGGCGATGGCCGCGACGGCGGCCGACGTGCGGAGCTTCATGGGAACAGTCCTCGTGTCGTGGGTCGTTGATGGCGTGCTGACGGGCGTCCGTCGCGCGAGAAGGTCAGTGGTGCAGGATCTTCGACAGGAAGTCCTTGGCCCGGTCGCTGCGCGGAGCGCTGAAGAACTGGTCCGGCGTGGCCTCTTCGATGATCTTCCCGTCCGCCATGAAGACGACCCGGTTGGCGGCCGAGCGGGCGAAGCCCATCTCGTGGGTGACGACGACCATGGTCATCCCCTCGCGGGCCAGCTGCTGCATGACCTCGAGCACCTCGTTGATCATCTCCGGGTCGAGCGCCGACGTGGGCTCGTCGAAGAGCATGACCTTGGGGTCCATGGCCAGGGCGCGGGCGATGGCCACCCGCTGCTGCTGGCCGCCGGAGAGCTGCGCCGGGTACTTGTCGGCCTGTACCCCGACGCCCACCCGGTCGAGCAGGGCCCGGGCCTTCTCCTCGGCGGCCTTCTTGTCCGCCTTGCGGACCTTGATCTGGCCCAGCATGACGTTCTCGAGGACCGTCTTGTGCGCGAAGAGATTGAACGACTGGAAGACCATGCCGACGTCGGCACGCAGCCTGGCCAGCTCCTTGCCCTCCTGGGGCAACGGCTTGCCGTCGATCGTGATCGCGCCCGAGTCGATCGTCTCCAAGCGGTTGATCGTGCGGCACAGCGTGGACTTCCCGGACCCGGAGGGCCCGATGACGACCACGACCTCGCCACGGGCGATGGTCAGGTCGATGTCCTGGAGCACATGCAGCGCGCCGAAGTGCTTGTTGACGTCGCTCAGTACGACAAGGTCGTCCGCCACAGGTGCGGCATCCTCGGCGGCCTTGGTCACTGAAACTCCGCTCATCGGCTTCTTGCTCCGTCCTCCTCGGTTAGGGAAGGACCCTAGTGACGCAGTGCGATCAGCGTCATTACATCTGAGCGGAAATTGAGCATAACGATCCGGCCGCAACCGGACACTCCGTGTGAACGGGGCGTCCTGACGCGCACATCGGCGTACCGGGTCCATAACGGAAACACCGTGCGAACGGAGAGGGGCTTGACGTGCGCACCCGTCATCGGAGTGGATGCCCTGTACGCGCCGGCACGCGTGGTTCCGGCCCGCCCGCGCACCCGCGGGGCGGAGAGGCCGGCCGCGCACCCCGCGAGACGGAGAGGAGGGCCATGAGACTGCTGCTCGTCGAGGACGACAACCACGTCGCGGCGGCCCTGTCCGCCGTGCTCGCGCGCCACGGGTTCCAGGTGGTGCACGCGCGCAGCGGTGAGGAGGCCCTGCAGGCACTGCTCCCCGCCGCACAGGAGCCCTTCGGTGTCGTGCTCCTGGACCTCGGGCTGCCCGACCAGGACGGCTACGAGGTGTGCGGGAAGATCCGCAAGCGGTCCGCGATCCCCGTGATCATGGTGACCGCCCGGGCCGACGTCCGCTCCCGCATCCACGGCCTGAACCTCGGCGCGGACGACTACGTCGTCAAGCCGTACGACACCGGGGAACTCCTCGCCCGCATCCACGCCGTCGCCCGGCGCGGCACGACGGGCGAGGACACCGGGGCGAACCCGTCGGCGGCCCTGCTCATCGGGCCCGTGCGCATCGAACTGCCCACCCGGAAGGTCGGCGTCGACGGTCAGGAGATCCAGCTCACCCGCAAGGAGTTCGACCTGCTCGCCCTCCTCGCGCAGCGTCCGGGGGTGGTCTTCCGCCGCGAGCAGATCATCAGCGAGGTGTGGCGCACCAGCTGGGAGGGGACGGGGCGCACGCTGGAGGTGCACGTGGCGTCGCTCCGTTCCAAGCTGCGGCTGCCCGCCCTGATCGAGACCGTGCGGGGCGTCGGCTACCGGCTCGTCCCGCCGTCCCGCTGAGGGCGTACGTCACCGGTGCGCACCCGCCTGCTCCCGCTGCTCATCGTGCTGATGGCCGCCGTCCTGCTCGCCCTCGGCCTGCCGCTGGCGGTCCGCGTCGCCGCGGCCGAACAGCAGCAGGTCGTCATCGACCGGATCGACGACACGGCGCGCTTCTCCGCGCTCGCCCAGTTCGTCAGCGAGCCCCTCGAAGGCGCGGACGAGCGGCAGCGGATCCTGCAGACCGAGCTCGAGGCCTACGAATCGGTGTACGGGATCAGGGTCGGGGTCTTCTACCGGGACGACCGCGCCCTGGCCAAGGCGCCGGCCTCCTGGTCCCTTCCCCTTGAGGGGGAGGGGCGCGAGGCGTTCAAGGAGGCGCTGCTCGGGCGCCGTTCGCACGACCCGCCCCAGGTGTGGCCCTGGCAGGACGGCCGGGTCGTCGTCGCCTCACCGGTGGTCCGGGACGGGGACGTGGTCGCCGTGGTGGTCACCGACTCACCCACCGGCGAGATGCGGTCCCGCACCCTGCGCGGCTGGCTGCTCATCGGGCTCGGTGAGTCCGTCGCCATGCTGGTGGCGCTGGGCGCGGCGTTCCGTCTCGCCGGATGGGTGCTCCTGCCCGTACGGACCCTGGACGCGGCCGCCCACGACATCGCCGGCGGGCGGATGAGGTCGCGGGTCGCGGCCTCCGGAGGGCCCCCGGAACTCAGGCGGCTGGCCCGCTCGTTCAACGAGATGGCCGACAACGTCGAGGAGGTGCTGGAGCAGCAGCGCGCCTTCGTCGCCGACGCCTCGCACCAGCTGCGCAACCCGCTGGCCGCACTGCTGCTGCGCATCGAACTCCTCGCCCTGGAACTCCCCGACGGCAACGAGGAGATCGCCTCCGTCCGTACGGAGGGCAAGCGCCTCGCCCGCGTCCTCGACGACCTGCTCGACCTGGCCCTGGCCGAACACGCCGAGGCCGACCTGCACCTCACCGACATCGCGGCGCTCACCGCCGAACGCGTCGGCTCCTGGCGCCCGCTGGCCGAGGAGAAGGGCCTCCACCTCAGGCTGGACGGGAGCCCCGCCC
>NZ_KL585383.1:131650-131952 GCF_000721935.1 Streptomyces sp. NRRL WC-3549 | reverse complement strand
CCCCGCCGTGACCGGCTGGGCCGACCCCGTCGCCCTCTCCAGCGCGCTGGACGCCGTCATCGACAACGCGCTGAAGTTCACACCCCCCGGCGAGGAGGTCACGGTCACCGTGGGAGCGGAGGGCGCCTGGGCGACCGTCGTCGTCGCCGACCGCGGACCCGGCCTCACCGAACAGGAGCTGGAACGCGTCGGCGACCGCTTCTGGCGCAGCGGCCGGCACCAGAACGTCCAGGGCTCGGGCCTCGGCCTGTCGATCTCCCGCACCCTGCTCACGGCCGGCGGCGGGTCGATCGGCTACGGCC
>NZ_KL585383.1:121015-131414 GCF_000721935.1 Streptomyces sp. NRRL WC-3549 | reverse complement strand
GCACGGCCTGCGGGTGACGGTCACCGTGCCCCGCGACCCGCCGCACGCCTGAACCGTCAGGGCTTCGCCGAGCGGTAGTAGCGCCTGGCCCCTTCGTGGAGCTGCAGCGGGTCGGTGTAGATGGCCGTACGCAGGTCCACCAGCTGGGCCGCGTGGACCTCGCGCCCGATCCGGTCCCGGCTGTCGATCACGGTCCGGGTGAACGCCTCGGTCATCAGCGGATCCGTACGGTCCGTCGTGATCAGCAGGTTGGCCACGGCGACCGTACGCACCGCCTGCCCCTGCTGTGCGTCGTGGTACGCGTCCGCGGGGATCACCGCCGAGCGGTAGTGCCGGGTGGAACCGCCGGCCGCCTGGAGCCGGCTGATCAGCGCGTCCTCCAACGGCACCAGCCGGACGGCGAACCTCTCCGACAGGTCCTCCAGGGCCCCCGTCGGCAGGCCCCCGGACCAGAAGAAGGCGTCCAGCCGCCCGTCGGCGAGCCTCTGGGGCATCGTGTCGATGCCCGCCTCGACGGGAGTGATGTCCCTGCCCGGATCGATGCCCGCGGCCGCCATCAGCCGGTCGGCGACGAGCAGGACCCCCGAGCCCTTCTGGCCCACGCCGACCCGCTTGTCCCGCAGATCGGAGACCTGCCTGATGTCCGAGTCCCGGGGGACCACCAACTGGATGTAGTCGTCGTACAGGCGCACGCACCCGCGCAGCCGCTCGCCCCCGGGCCGGCCGCTCCGCAGATAGGTGGCCACGGCGTCGGCGGTGGCGATCGTGAAGTCGGCCTTGCCCGTGGCCACACGTTCGATGTTCTGCTGCGAGCCCTCGCTGGTCCGCAGCCGTATCGACACCTTGGGCATGTCCTTGCCCAGGGCGCCCTCCAGGCGCTGCCCGTACCGCTCGTAGACGCCGCTGCGCACACCGGTGGAGAACGTGAGCGTCCCGCTGGGTTCCGGCTTCCCGAGCGGGAGCACCCACCACACCAGGAGCCCCAGGACGACGGCGGCCGCCGCGCCGGCCTGAAAGGCGCGCCGACGGCCGAAACGGGACAGTGCGTGCAGCATGGCGCGATCCTGCCAGGCCGGTCCCGTCCTGGCCAGGCCGGATCCCGGCCGAGGACTCCGGCGGCGGGAGGGGCGGCATGAGCGCCTACCCTTGTCCCATGAGCAGCGGCAACCGGAGCGAAGCAGTGGACGTCCAGAAGAGCTACGAGGTACGCACCTACGGGTGCCAGATGAACGTCCACGACTCCGAACGCCTGTCGGGTCTGCTCGAGGACGCCGGCTACGTCCGCGCCCCGGAAGGCTCCGACGGGGACGCCGACGTCGTCGTCTTCAACACCTGCGCGGTACGCGAGAACGCCGACAACAAGCTGTACGGCAACCTCGGCCGGCTCGCCCCCATGAAGACCCGGCGCCCCGGGATGCAGATCGCGGTCGGCGGCTGTCTGGCGCAGAAGGACCGCGACACCATCGTCCGGCGCGCGCCCTGGGTGGACGTCGTCTTCGGTACGCACAACATCGGCAAGCTGCCGGTGCTCCTGGAGCGCGCCCGGGTCCAGGAGGAGGCGCAGGTCGAGATCGCCGAGTCCCTGGAGGCGTTCCCCTCCACGCTGCCCACCCGCCGCGAGTCCGCGTACGCGGCCTGGGTCTCGATCTCCGTGGGCTGCAACAACACCTGCACCTTCTGCATCGTCCCCGCCCTGCGCGGCAAGGAGAAGGACCGCCGCACCGGCGACATCCTCGCCGAGATCGAGGCGCTCGTCGCCGAGGGCGTCAGCGAGATCACGCTCCTCGGACAGAACGTCAACGCCTACGGCTCGGACATCGGTGACCGCGAGGCCTTCTCGAAGCTGCTGCGCGCCTGCGGCACGATCGACGGCCTGGAGCGGGTCCGCTTCACCTCACCCCACCCGCGTGACTTCACCGACGACGTGATCGCGGCGATGGCCGAGACGCCGAACGTCATGCCGCAGCTGCACATGCCGATGCAGTCGGGCTCGGACCGGATCCTGAAGGCGATGCGCCGCTCGTACCGGCAGGAGCGCTTCCTCGGGATCATCGAGAAGGTGCGGGCGGCCATGCCGGACGCCGCCATCTCCACCGACATCATCGTCGGCTTCCCCGGGGAGACCGAGGAGGACTTCGAGCAGACCATGCACGCCGTGCGTGAGGCCCGGTTCACGAACGCCTTCACCTTCCAGTACTCCAAGCGCCCCGGGACGCCCGCGGCCGACATGGAGGGGCAGATCCCCAAGGAGGTCGTACAGGAGCGCTACATGCGCCTGTCCGCCCTCCAGGAGGCGATCTCCTGGGAGGAGAACAAGAAGCAGGTCGGGCGCACCCTGGACGTCATGGTCGCCGAGGGCGAGGGGCGCAAGGACGGCGCCACCCACCGGCTCTCCGGCCGCGCCCCCGACAACCGCCTGGTCCACTTCACCAAGCCCGCCCAGGAGGTACGCCCCGGCGACGTGGTGACCGTCGACATCACCTACGCCGCACCGCACCACCTCCTGGCGGAGGGCGAGCCGGTGGGCGTGCGCCGCACCCGCTCGGGGGACGCCTGGGAGAAGCGCACCACGGCCGCCGCGGCCGAGCCCGCCGGAGTCATGCTCGGCATCCCGGGCATCGGCGCCCCGGCACCGCTGCCCGCGGCGGCGACTCCCGGGTGCGGCTGCGACTGATCCACCCGGGGCGGCCCCGGCCCGCCTGACCTCCCGGGGGCGCGTCCTGCCCGAGGGCGCCCCGGGGGCCCGCCCGGCCGCTCCGGGGCGGAAGGCGTTGGTCCCCCGGGCGGACGTGATCCCCGCCCGCCCCCGCAGTACGCTGACCGGCATGCTCGTCGCCGCCGCCGTCTGTCCCTGTCCGCCGCTCCTGGTGCCCGAGGTGGCCTCCGGGGCCGCCCCCGAACTCGACGCCGCGAGGACCGCCTGCGCGGACGCCGTGGGCGTACTCGCCGCCGCCCGGCCCGACCTGCTCGTCGTGGTCGGACCCGCGGGGCCGGAGGAGTGCGGTGCCTTCCCGGCGGGCTCGTCCGGCTCCTTCGCGGGATTCGGCGTCGAGCTCACGGTGCGGCTCGGGGAGGCCCCCGCCGCGTCCGGCGCGGCACCACGCCCGCTGCCCGTGTCCCTCGCCGTCGGGGCCTGGCTGCTGGAGAGCGCCCGCTGGTCCGGGGCGCCGGTCGAGGGGCTCGGGGTCCGGGAGCCGCTGCCGGCAGACCGCTGCGCCGAGGAGGGACGCGGGATCGCGGCCCGGGCCGACCGGGTGGCCATGCTGGTGATGGGTGACGGAAGCGCCCGCCGCACCGTCAAGGCGCCGGGCTACCTGGACGACCGGGCGGCGGGGTTCGACGCGGAGGCGGCCCGGGCCCTGGGGGCCGCGGACCTCGCCGCGCTGGGCGCACTGGACGCGTCGCTCGCGCACGAACTGGCGGTCGCCGGACGGGCGCCCTGGCAGGTGCTCGCGGGCGCGGCCGAAGGTGCCGGACTGGACGGCCGGCTGCTGTACGAGGACGTCCCGTACGGCGTGGGCTACTTCGTCGCCTCCTGGTCCTGACAGGTCCGGGACCGAAGCGGACCGGGGCGGGCACCGCCGAGGGCCGCGCGGGTCACCAGGGCCCGAGGCCGGAACGGACGAAGGCCGTGGGGCGGGTGCTCCACGGCCTTCGTCCGTCGTCGTCCGGTCAGGCGGCGGGCGGCTTCGGCGGGGTCCCGCCCCCGTCCTTCTGGCCCAGGCGGTCGACCGCGTCCTTCGCCTTCTGCGTACCCGACACGATCTTGTCGCTGTACTTGCCCTTGGTGCGCTGGTCGACCGTGCGCGCGGCCTTGTCGAGACCCTGTTCGATCTTGTCCCCGTGCTGCTGCGCGAGGTCGCCCACCTTCTCCTTGGCCGGGGCCAGCTTGGCCTTCACGTTGTCCAGGAAACCCATGGGGGCCGCCTTCCGTGCTGGGGGACTGTGGTCACATTTTACCCGGGTGGGGGGTGCCTGGGCGTGGCTCCGGGGGGCGGGTCTCCGCGGGCCGCGCCCCGGTGTCCACCCGGGCGTCCGGAAGGTGTCCCGGAGTTTGGGACACTGTCCCGGTGAGCAGCTTCCCTTCCGCCCCTCGCGTCATCACCGTCGTCGGCCCCACCGCGGCCGGCAAGTCCGATCTGGGGGTCTTCCTCGCCCAGCAGCTAGGCGGCGAGGTGGTCAACGCGGACTCCATGCAGCTCTACCGCGGGATGGACATCGGTACGGCGAAGCTGATGCCCGCCGAGCGGGGAGGAGTGCCCCACCGCCTGCTGGACATCTGGGACGTCACCGAGACGGCCAGCGTCGCGGAGTACCAGCGGCTGGCCCGCGCGGAGATCGACCGGCTGCTGGCCGAAGGGCGCACCCCCGTCCTGGTGGGCGGCTCCGGGCTCTACGTGAAGGGCGCCATCGACGCCCTGGAGTTCCCGGGGACGGATCCGGAGGTGCGTGCCCGGCTGGAGGACGAACTCGCGCGCGCGGGCTCCGGTGCGCTGCACGCCCGGCTGGCCGTCGAGGACCCGCAGGCGGCCCGCGCCATCCTGGCCGGCAACGGACGCCGCATCGTGCGCGCCCTGGAGGTCATCGAGATCACGGGCAAGCCCTTCACGGCCAACCTCCCGGGGGACGAGCCCGTCTACGACGCCGTGCAGATCGGTGTGGACGTCGAACGCCCCGAACTGGACGCCCGGATCACCTCCCGGGTGGACCGGATGTGGGAGGCGGGCCTGGTGGACGAGGTGCGTCGTCTGGAGTCCCTGGGGCTGAGGGAAGGACGCACGGCCTCCCGGGCGCTCGGATACCAGCAGGTCCTCGCCGCGCTCGCGGGGGAGTGCACCGAGCAGGAGGCGCGCGCCGAGACCGTACGCGCCACCAAACGCTTCGCGCGCCGTCAGGACTCGTGGTTCCGGCGTGACACGCGCGTGCGGTGGCTGAGCGGGTCGGAGGCGCGGCGCGGGGAACTCCCGCAGCAGGCGCTGGCGTTGGTCGAACAGGCGGTTACAGCCTGATCACGTGATGGCATCGGGAAGCCCCGACCGTCATTTCGGTCCCCGGGAGCGTGCCATCATCGAGCATCGATCGACCAGTGGAGTCAGAGTGGGGAGGGCGCGTGGCGATGGAAGCCGGCCCTCGTGACACCGACCAGCAAGCACCGGACGCGCGGCACGAGGCGGGACGCCTCAGCCCCGACGGACCCGACGCACCCGACGAACACGCCGTCGTCCCGGAGGTCGAGGTCGAGCTCCGGCCGGCGCGACGGATGCGCATCTGGCAGCTGGCGCCGATCGTCGTCCTGTCGGCACTCGGCTCCCTGATGTTCGCCTTCCCGCTCGCCTTCGAATTCGGCGACGGCGGCCCGGTCGTGGCCATGCTGGGCCTGCTGATCAGCGGGTGTGCGGCCGGCTGGGGCATGATGGCGGCGCGCCGGGTGGGCCACACCTGGCCCGGCCTGCCGGCCAGGGGCGCGGTCGAGCGCCCCGACTGGCGCGTGGTCGGCCTGTACGTCGCCGTGGGCGCCGTGCTGGTCACGCTCGCCGTCTGGCGCGTGGCCCGACTGGGCTGAGGCCCACCCCGGGGCCCGGCCCGGGACCGCGGGCTGTCGGTGCGGCCTCGTAGAGTGGGACCGTGAGCACTCCGCAGATCGCCTTCCTCAAGGGGCACGGCACCGAGAACGACTTCGTGATCGTCCCCGACCCGGACAACGCCCTCGACCTGCCCGCCGCCGTCGTCGCCCGCCTCTGCGACCGGCGCGCCGGCATCGGCGGCGACGGACTGCTGCACGTCGTGCGGTCCGCCTCGCACCCCGAGGCCCGGGACATGGCGGAGCAGGCCGAGTGGTTCATGGACTACCGCAACGCCGACGGCTCGGTCGCCGAGATGTGCGGCAACGGCGTGCGGGTCTTCGCCCGCTACCTGCAGCGCGCCGGACTCGCGTCGGAGGGCGACCTGGCCGTCGCGACCCGAGGCGGCGTCAAGCGGGTGCACCTCGCCGAGGACGGCGCCGTCACGGTCTCCATGGGGCACGCCCGGCTCCCTGGAAGCGGCGTGCGGGTCACGGTGGACGGCCGCAGCTGGGACGCCCGCAACGTGAACATGGGCAATCCGCACGCCGTCGCGTTCGTCGATGACCTGGCACACGCCGGCGACCTGCTCTCCGTACCGCCGTTCAGCCCGTCGTCCGTCTACCCGGACGGCGTCAACATCGAGTTCGTCGTGGACCGCGGACCGCGCCACGTCGCGATGCGCGTCCACGAGCGGGGCTCCGGCGAGACCCGCTCCTGCGGCACCGGCGCCTGCGCCGTGGCCGTCGCCGCCGCACGCCGGGACGGCGTGGACCCGGCGGTGACCGGGGCGCCCGCCACGTACACCGTGGACCTGCCCGGCGGCACACTGGTGATCACCGAATCCCCCGACGGTGAGGTCGAGATGACCGGCCCCGCCGTCATCGTCGCCGAGGGCGTGATCGACCCGGACTGGCTCGAAACGGTGAGCGGGTAGAGCTTCGCTCGAATGGGTGATCCGTTTCACGCTGGGCGAGAGCCGGACTGCGCCCCGTGGTGGGCTCGATAGCATCAAGCACCGGCCCGGAGGCGCATCCGCGTACCCACCGCCGGTCGACGCTGCCGGAGGTGCCCATGAGCGCAGAGGCCACCGATCCAGGTGCTCACACCCGTAAGCGCGGTCGCCCACGGATCGACCTGCGCAGACTGGGCCGTGCGGCCCTGCTCGGTCCGGTGGCCCGGGACCGGCTGCCCGATGCCATCGGGCACGTGGCGGAGGCCCACCGCGCGCACCACCCGGACGCGGACCTGACCATCCTGCGCAGGGCTTACGTCCTCGCCGAGTCCTCCCACCGCGGCCAGATGCGCAAGAGCGGCGAGCCGTACATCACGCACCCGCTCGCCGTGACCCTGATCCTCGCCGAACTCGGCGCCGAGACGACGACGCTGACGGCCTCGCTCCTCCACGACACCGTGGAGGACACCGAAGTGACGCTGGATCAGGTGCGTGAGCACTTCGGCGACGAGGTCTGCTACCTCGTCGACGGGGTCACCAAGCTCGAGAAGGTCGACTACGGCGCGGCCGCCGAACCCGAGACCTTCCGCAAGATGCTCGTCGCCACCGGCAACGACGTACGGGTCATGTCGATCAAACTGGCCGACCGGCTGCACAACATGCGGACCCTCGGTGTCATGCGTCCCGAGAAGCAGGCCCGGATCGCCAAGGTCACCCGGGACGTCCTCATCCCCCTCGCCGAACGCCTGGGGGTGCAGGCGCTCAAGACGGAGCTGGAGGACCTGGTCTTCGCCATCCTGCATCCCGAGGAGTACGAGGGCACCCGGGCGCTCATCGCCGAGGCGGAGAGCGGCCAGGACCCGCTCGCGGAGATCGCCGAAGCGGTACGGGCGACCTTGCGCGAGACCGGTATCAGCGCCGAAGTCCTCATCAGGCCCCGCCATTTCGTCTCGGTCCACCGGGTCCGGGGCAAACGCGGCGAACTGCGCGGCACCGACTTCGGCCGGCTGCTGGTGCTGGTCGCGGAGGACGCCGACTGCTACGCGGTCCTGGGGGAGCTGCACACCTGTTTCACCCCGGTGATCTCCGAGTTCAAGGACTTCATCGCGGTCCCGAAGTTCAACCTGTACCAGTCGCTGCACACCGCGGTCGTCGGCCCCGAGGGAGCGGTCGCCGAAGTCCTCATCCGTACGCACCGGATGCACAAGGTCGCCGAGGCGGGCGTCGTCGCCCTCGGCAATCCCTACGCCCAGGACGGCACCACGGCGGCCCAGCACGACGAGCCCGCCGACGGCGAGCGGGCCGACCCGACCCGGCCCGGCTGGCTCTCACGCCTCCTCCAGTGGCAGGAGTCCGCCACCGACCCGGACACCTTCTGGACCACCCTGCGCGACGACCTCGCCCAGGACGGGGAGATCACCGTCTTCGGCGCCGAGGGCGGGACGCTCGGGTTGCCGGCAGGCGCCAGCTGCGTCGATGCCGCGTACGCACGGTACGGCGACGCGGCACACGGCTGCATCGGGGCGCGCGTCAACGGCCGCCTCGCCACGCTCGGCACGGTCCTGACCGACGGTGACACGGTGCAGTTGCTGCTCGCCCAGGACGCCTCTTCCGGACCTTCCCCGGAATGGTTGGACCACGCCCGTACGCCCGCCGCCCGGATCGCGATCGCCGGATGGCTGGAGGCCCACCCCGAGGGCGCCCAAGGACACCCCAAGAGCCGTCCGGTGCCCCTCAGGGCGCCGGACCGGCCCGCCGACGACATGACGTCCGGCCCCGCCAGGGGCGGCGAACGGGACGCCGGTGTGACCGTCGGTGTCCCGGGGGCGCCGGTCCGGCTCGCCGGCTGCTGCACCCCCGTCCCGCCCGACGACGTCATCGGGTTCACCGTGCGCGGCGGAGCCGTCACCGTGCACCGCCGGGGATGCGCCGCCGTCGCCCGTATGCGGGCCCTGGGCCGGGCGGCCGTCGACGCCCGCTGGAACGACACGGGTGCGTGGAGCAGACCCGCCGACTACCGGGTCACCCTGGTCGCCGAGTCCTTCGGGCGCCCCCGGCTGCTGGCCGACCTCACCGAGGCCATCGCCACCGCCGACGCGGCCATCGTGGCGGCCACCGTGGAGCCGCCCAGCGAGCAACGCGTCCGGCACACCTACACCCTCCAGCTCCCCGACGCGGCCGGACTGCCCGGCCTGATGCGGGCGATGCGCGACGTGCCGGGCGTGTACGACGTCAGCCGCGCCCAGCAGCCCGCCGCGGCCCGCTGACCCCGGCTCACCGACCGGACGCGGCCACCCCGTTCGGGTGGCGCGGCGCGCGCCACCCCGCCCCGGGGCGTTCGCACTGGTAGCCGTAGTCCATGCCGCACACCTCCCGCAGACTGCGCGCCGCCCTGCTGGCCACCGCGTCGGTCACCCTCGTCGCCGCGACCCTGCCCGCCCCGGAAGCGCTCGGCATCGGCGACCGCCTCTTCCCCCGGCTGGGCAACCCCGGGTACGACGTCCTCGCGTACGACATCTCGCTCACCTACGACGGCACGAACACCCACCCTCTCGACGCCGTCACCAGGATCGACGCGCGGACCACGGCACCCCTGGAACGCATCAACCTGGACTTCGCCCACGGCACCGTCCACTCCGTCGACGTGGACGGACGGGCCGCCGAGTTCGCCACCGCGGACGAGGACCTCGTCATCCGGCCCCCGGGCCGCCTTCCGGCCGGCGCGCCCGTGCACATCACCGTCCGGCACACCAGCGACCCCTCCGGGGACCCCGCGCGCGGCGGCTGGGTGCCCACCGCGGACGGCCTCGCCATGGCCAACCAGGCGGACGCCGCGCACCGGGTCTTCCCGGGCAACGACCACCCCGCGGACAAGGCCTACTTCACCTTCCGGGTCACCGCGCCGAAGGACCTCACGGTCGTGGCGGGCGGTCTGCCGGCCGGACGGCGACGGAACGGTGCCACCACCACCTGGACCTACCGGACCGCACACCCGATGGCCACCGAACTGGCCCAGGTGTCCATCGGCCGCTCCGCCGTCCTCCACCGCACGGGCCCCCACGGGCTGCCGCTCCGCGACGTGGTGCCGGCGGCCGACCGGGAGACGCTCGAACCGTGGCTGGACAGAACACCGGGCCAGCTGGCCTGGATGGAGGAGCAGGTCGGCCCCTACCCGTTCGAGACCTACGGACTGCTGGTCGCCGACACCGACACCGGCTTCGAGCTGGAGACCCAGACACTCTCGCTCTTCGAGAAGTCCCTGTTCACCGAGTTCGGGTTCCCCGCCTGGTACATCGAGTCGGTCATGGTGCACGAACTCGCCCACCAGTGGTTCGGCAACAGCGTCTCGCCTCGGGTCTGGTCCGATCTCTGGCTCAACGAGGGACACGCCACCTGGTACGAGGCCCGGTACGCCGAGGACCACGCCGGCAAGCAGCTCGAACAGCGCATGCGTGAGGCCTACACCCGCTCCGACACCTGGCGGGCGGCCGGCGGACCGCCCGCCGGCCCCGACGTCCCGTCCCCGGACCACAAGATCGACCTGTTCCGGCCGGTGGTCTACGACGGCAGCGCCCTGGTCCTGTACGCCCTGCGGCAGGAGATCGGTGCGGCCGCCTTCGACCGGCTGGAGAGGACCTGGGTGCGCGCCCACCGGGACCGGTCCGCGACCACCGCGGACTTCACGCGGCTCGCCGCACGGATCGCCGGGAGGGACCTGACGGCGTTCTTCGACGGCTGGCTCCACGGGACGAAAACGCCTCCCATGCCCGGACACCCCGACTGGCGCAGTGCGGAGCCCCACACAGCCGGTGGTCCACGGCGCCCCGCCCCGAAACCCGAGTGACGGGCCCGGCGGGGACATGCCACTATCGACACGTCGGCA
>NZ_KL585383.1:119592-120787 GCF_000721935.1 Streptomyces sp. NRRL WC-3549 | reverse complement strand
GGAATCTTCCAGCCGTGTCACGCGTTGTGACGGACAGAACCACTCCCATCGACGTAAGGATCCAATGACCTCCTCTTCCTCCCTTCCCCAGGACGCGCAGGACGCGCAGAGCGCCACGGACACCGCGTCCGAAAGCCTCACCGAGGGCCTTCGGGCCGACGCCCTGATGGAAGAGGACGTCGCCTGGAGCCACGAGATCGACATGGAGCGGGACGGCGAGCAGCTCGACCGCTCCGAGCGCGCGGCGCTCCGCCGGGTGGCCGGCCTCTCGACCGAGCTCGAGGACGTCACCGAGGTCGAGTACCGGCAGCTGCGCCTGGAGCGCGTGGTGCTGGTCGGCGTCTGGACCTCCGGGACGGTCACCGACGCGCAGAACAGCCTCGCCGAGCTGGCGGCCCTGGCCGAGACGGCCGGAGCCATGGTGCTTGACGCCGTCTTCCAGCGGCGCGACAAGCCCGACGCGGCCACCTACATCGGCTCGGGCAAGGCACGCGAGCTGCGCGACATCGTCCTGGAGTCCGGGGCGGACACCGTCGTGTGCGACGGTGAGCTCAGCCCCGGCCAGCTGATCCACCTGGAAGACGTCGTCAAGGTCAAGGTGGTCGACCGGACCGCGCTGATCCTCGACATCTTCGCCCAGCACGCCAAGTCCCGGGAGGGCAAGGCGCAGGTCTCCCTCGCGCAGATGCAGTACATGCTTCCCAGGCTGCGCGGCTGGGGCCAGTCGCTCTCCCGGCAGATGGGCGGCGGCGGTTCCAGCGGCGGTGGCGGCATGGCCACGCGTGGTCCCGGTGAGACCAAGATCGAGACCGACCGGCGCCGCATCCGCGAGAAGATGGCGAAGATGCGCCGGGAGATCGCGGAGATGAAGACCGGCCGCGAGATCAAGCGCCAGGAGCGCAAGCGTCACAAGGTGCCCTCCGTGGCCATCGCCGGCTACACCAACGCCGGCAAGTCGTCGCTGCTCAACCGGCTCACCGGCGCGGGCGTGCTGGTGGAGAACGCCCTGTTCGCCACCCTCGACCCGACCGTGCGCCGGGCCGAGACGCCGAGCGGCCGCCTCTACACCCTGGCCGACACCGTCGGGTTCGTGCGCCACCTCCCGCACCACCTCGTCGAGGCGTTCCGTTCCACCATGGAGGAGGTCGGCGACTCCGACCTCATCCTGCACGTGGTGGACGGTGCCCATCCGGTA
>NZ_KL585383.1:114326-119424 GCF_000721935.1 Streptomyces sp. NRRL WC-3549 | reverse complement strand
CGGTGCCCATCCGGTACCGGAGGAGCAGCTCGCCGCCGTGCGCGAGGTGATCCGGGACGTCGGCGCGGTCGACGTACGCGAGATCGTCGTGATCAACAAGGCGGACGCGGCCGACCCGCTGGTGCTCCAGCGGCTGCTGCGCAACGAGAGGCACGCGATCGCGGTGTCGGCGCGCACGGGCGCCGGGATCGACGAGCTGCTCGCGCTCATCGACGAGGAACTGCCCCGGCCGTCCGTCGAGATCGAGGCGCTCGTGCCGTACACGCAGGGCGCGCTCGTCTCCCGGGCGCACGCCGAGGGCGAGATCGTCTCCGAGGAGCACACCTCCGAGGGCACGCTGCTCACGGCACGGGTGCACGAGGAGCTGGCCGCGGAGCTCTCGACGTTCGCGCTCGCCGCTCACTGAGCACCGCGGCGGCGGGCACACGTCCGCCGCCGTACACGGCCCGAGGTCCGGCCCCCCTTCACCGGGGGACCGGACCTCGGGCCTTCGCCGTGCTCGCCGTCGCCCCGGAGGGGCTCAGCGGTCGGCGTACTTCCTGCTCGCCTCCTCGTAGATGCCCTTGGCCTCCGGGCCGAGCCGCGGACCGGCCAGCCAGCCGGCGGTCACCGGGCCGATGGAGGTGTTGGAGACCAGCGCCGGCTTGCCGTCCCGGCCCGTCGCGACCCAGCCGCCGCCGGAGGAACCACCGGTCATCGTGCACCCGATGCGGTACATCGTCGGGTCGTCCTCGAAGACCGAGAGCCGGCCCGGCTTGTCGGTGCACCGGAGCGCCGTCTGGCCGTCGAACGGGGGAGCCGCCGGGTATCCGGTCGCCGTCATGCTCTCGATCTCCGGGACCGCCGGGGCGTCGAAGTCCACGGGAAGAGCGGAACCGACCGTCTCCTCAAGGGACTTGCCCGTCGACCCCTTCTCCGGGGTGACCTGGAGGACCGCGAAGTCGTACGGGGCGCCCTGGCCGCCGGTCGACGCGCCGTCGGCGATCCACTGCTCCGACGTCTGGGCCCACTGGCCCCACCACACGCCGTACGGAGCGATCTGCTCCTTGGACGCGTTCTCCAGCTCCGCCGTCGACAGGCCGCTGTCGTTGTACGAGGGGACGAAGGCGATGTTCCGGTACCAGCCGCCCTTCTTGCCCGCGTGGACGCAGTGCCCGGCGGTCCACACCATGTTGGACTTGCCCGGGTGGGCCGGGTCCTGCACGACGGTCGCCGAACAGACCATCGGCCCCTCGGGCCCGTCGAAGAGCAGCTTCCCGGAGGCCGGGGACCCGTCGTGGTACGGCGTCGGGAGGTTCGCCGCCTCGACGGGGGCGGGCGTCGGGTCCGTCACGCCCTCGTCGCCCGAGATGTCGTTGTCGACCGGGTTCTCCGGGGGCTTGTCGGCCTCACGCATCCGGTCCGGGTCCCAGAGGCCCTCGATGATCGGGTTGACGTAGTCCTTCGCCTCACGCAGCCATGTGGCCCGGTCCCAGTTCTTCCACTCGCCGTTCCGCCACTTGTCGACGTCGATCCCGTGCTCCTTGAGGCGCTCCTTCAAGTCGTCCGGGATCGTGACCTTGCCGTCGGACTGTCCGGCCGCGGCGTCGCTCGCCCTGTCGTCCGGGCCGTCCTCGTCCGGGCCGCAGGCGGTGGCCGTGAACGTCAGGAGGGCGGCGAGGGCGGCCACGGCGAGAGCGGGGCGGCGCGTACTCCTTCCCCGGCGTGCGGTGTCGGTCGGGCGCATGGGTCGCATCTGGTGATCCCCCTGGGACTTCGTCACTGACTTCGGTACGGCACCGCCGAGCTGCCCGGTCCGTGCGGCGCGGACACCTGCTGCCGCGGCGCGCACCCCCGGTCCGGAGCACCAGCTCCTCCCTGCGTGCGGCCCCCCACTATGCCGGTGCCATGGGGGAGGGTACGCGGCAGGGCCGCGGTTCTGCGCCGCAAGGATCTTCCGGCGCACCCGTGATCCCCCACGGGCGGCGTCGTTGGTACGTACGGGGGACACCCGCCCAGCGTTCACCGGCGCGCTCCGTCCTTCCAGCGCCGTACCGACGTGCAACGCAACTGTGACAGCAGGAGGACCGAACAGCCGTGGCCGTGACCGAACCAGCTCCGGTGGTACCCCCCGCCGCGCACGAGGGGATCCTGCGGCGTCAGGCGCTGCGCGAGTCGGCAGCCCGTACGTACGCCCGTTCGCTGCCGATCGTCCCGGTGCGGGCCCGGGGCATGACCATCGAGGGGGCGGACGGGCGGCGTTACCTGGACTGCCTGTCCGGCGCGGGCACCCTGGCCCTCGGGCACAACCACCCGGTGGTGCTGGAGGCCATCAGGAAGGTCATCGACTCCGGTGCGCCGCTGCACGTGCTCGACCTCGCCACCCCGGTCAAGGACGCCTTCACCACCGAGCTGTTCGCCACCCTGCCCCGCGAACTCGCGGACGACGCACGCATCCAGTTCTGCGGGCCGGCCGGGACCGACGCCGTCGAGGCCGCGTTCAAGCTGGTGCGGGCGGCGACCGGGCGCGGTGAACTGCTGGCGTTCACCGGCGCCTACCACGGGATGACCGCCGGGGCGCTGGCCGCCTCCGGCGGCGCGACCGATGTCCGGGTGACCCGGTTGCCCTTCCCGCACGACTACCGGTGCCCCTTCGGTGCCGGAGGGGAACGCGGCGCCGATCTCGCGGCCCGCTGGACCGAGTACCTCCTGGACGACCCCAAGGGCGGGCTCCCCGCGCCCGCCGGGATGATCGTGGAGCCGGTCCAGGGCGAGGGCGGCGTCAACCCCGCGCCCGACGGCTGGCTCCGCCGGATGCGTGAGATCACGCGGGACCGTTCCATCGCGCTGATCGCCGACGAGGTACAGACCGGGGTCGGCCGGACCGGGGCGTTCTGGGCGGTCGGACACAGCGGCGTCGTCCCCGACGTGATGGTGATGTCGAAGGCCATCGGCGGCTCGTTGCCCCTCGCCGTGATCGTCTACCGGTCCGGGCTCGACGTCTGGGAGCCGGGCGCCCACGCCGGCACCTTCCGCGGGAACCAACTGGCCATGGCGGCAGGGGCGGCCACCCTGGCGTACGTACGGGAGAACCGCCTCGCCGAGCGCGCCGGGACGCTCGGCGCCCGCATGCTCGCCCGGCTCCAGGCGCTGAGCGCGGACCACCCCGGCATCGGGGACGTCCGGGGCCGCGGCCTGATGCTCGGGATCGAGCTGGTCGACCCCGAGGCCGAGCCGGCCGACACCACCTCGGAGAACGGCTCGGCCCCGCCGCCCGACCCCGTGCTCGCCGTCGCGGTCCAGCAGGAATGTCTGCGGCGAGGCCTTATCGTCGAACTCGGCGGACGTCACGGCGCCGTGGTCCGACTGCTTCCTCCGCTCACGCTCACCGACGAACAGGCGACGGCGGTCGTGGACCGTCTCGCCGAGGCGCTGAGCGCGGCGGAGCGCTCCCCGCACCGCCGGGCCGCCGCCGGGCCGACCCGCTGACCCCGGATCCCTCACAAGGAAGACCGCCGTGAACCCCACCCCCGCACCCCAGGCCGACGGCCCTCTCACCAGCCAGCAGCGAGGAGCGGAGCTACCGGACGGCGATGTCGCCGTCGAAGAGGCGACGGTGCCCCGTCAGAAGTCCGGGGCCGGCGCGACGCCGCGTACCCCGGAGGCCGCCGACGCGGCCCCGGAGCACCCGGTCGACGCCGTGGAACCGCTCGGCCGACCGGACGCACTCGACGACCAGGACCCCTACCGCGCCGCCGACCACGCGGGCACCGAGAACCTGCTGCGCTGCTGGATCCGGGAGAACGACCTGTCCCGGCCCGGGGACGGCACCCTGCGCGTCCCGCTGCCCGCCAGCGGCACCGCCCTGCTCGTCCCGGTCACGCACTGGTCGGCGACCGGCTGGCACCGCCTGGGAACGCCCGCCCTGGAGAGCGCGCCCGCCGGCGCCCCCGGCGTCGACGCCGTCACCGTGGCCTCCCTCCTCGGGCGTGAGAGCGACCGGAACGCGGGGACGGACCTGGTGGCCAGGGTCGCCGACTCGGTCCGCCAGACCGCGCTCTTCCTCACCGAGCGCCGTCGGCGGCCCGCGGCCGCCCCCGAGGCCGACCTCTTCCTCACCGCCGAGCAGGCGCTCGTCCTCGGCCACCCCCTGCACCCCACGCCCAAGAGCCGCGAGGGCCTCTCCGAATCCGAAACCCCGCTCTACTCACCCGAGTTGCGCGGCTCCTTCCCGCTGCACTGGCTGGCCGTGGACCGGTCGGTCCTGGCCACCGACTCGTCCTGGGCCCGGGACGGCCGACCGGTCACCGCCGAAGAGCTGCTCGCGCCCCACACCGAGGGCCTCACGCTGCCGGACGGCACCGCGCCCCTTCCCCTGCACCCCTGGCAGGCGGCCGAACTCGCGCGCCGCCCGGACGTGGTGGCCCTCCTGGAGAAGGGCCTGCTGCACGACCTCGGCCCGCACGGCGACCACTGGCACCCCACCTCCTCCGTACGAACCGTGCACCGGCCCGGCGCGGGCGTCATGCTCAAGCTGTCCCTGGGCGTCCGGATCACCAACTCCCGCCGGGAGAACCTGCGCAAGGAACTCCACCGCGGCGCGGAGGTCCACCGGCTGCTGGAGACCGGGCTGGCGCGGCAGTGGCACAGCGCGCACCCCGGCTTCGACATCGTCCGGGACCCCGCCTGGCTCGCCGTCGACGCCCCGGACGGCAGCCCCGTCCGCGGGCTCGACGTGGTGCTCCGGCACAACCCCTTCGCGACGACGGACGACGCCGTGTGCGTCGCCGGGCTCACGGCTCCGCGCCCCTGGCCCGGCCGCACGGGTATGTACTCCCGGCTCGCGGACCTCGTCTCCCGGCTCGCGGCACGCACCGGACGCTCCACCCAGGCGGTGTGCGTGGAGTGGTTCCGGCGTTATCTGGACAAGGTCATCCGCCCCGTGATCTGGTTGGACGCCGCGGCAGGCGTCGCCCTCGAAGCACACCAGCAGAACACGCTGGTCCTCCTCGACACGGACGGCTGGCCGGTCGGCGGCAGGTATCGCGACAACCAGGGGTACTACTTCCGTGAGTCCCACCGCACCGCCCTGGAGCAGCGGCTCCCGGGTATCGGCTCC
>NZ_KL585383.1:112085-114127 GCF_000721935.1 Streptomyces sp. NRRL WC-3549 | reverse complement strand
CCCGGGTATCGGCTCCGTCAGCGACACCTTCGTCACGGACGCCGTCACCGACGAGCGGATCGCCTACTACCTCGGCATCAACAACGTCTTCGGGCTCGTCGGGGCCTTCGGCTCCCAACGGCTGGCGGACGAGCAGGTGCTCCTCGCCGTGCTGCGCGGATTCCTCCAGGAGGCCGCGGCGCTGGGCTCGTCGCTGCCCGGGTACCTGCTCGCCACCGGCCACCTGCGGTGCAAGGCGAACATGCTGACCAGGCTGCACGGTCTCGACGAACTGGTCGGCCCGGTCGACACCCAGTCCGTCTACGTCACCATCACCAACCCGCTCCGCGCCTGAGGCCGAGCCGGCCGATCCCACGAGAGGAGAGCGTCACGGTGCACCAGGCCGATGCCCGTCCCGAGGCCGCCGGAGCGGAACCAGGCGGTGGCGCGGGGGGCGAAGACACCCTGGAAATGCGCCTCACCGAGGAGCTGCTCGCCGTCCTGGGTGACGGGCCGAGACCGGCCGACGTGCGCCACGCCGCCTCCGACCTCGTCGGCGACCCGGCGGAGTGGCGCCCGGTCACCACGTCCGCCGGGGAGTTCCGGCTCGTCCCGGTCGAGCTCGGACGCGACCTGGGTGTGCTCACCCGCTGGATGAACGACCCCGCGGTGGCGGCCTTCTGGGAGCTCGCCGGTCCCGAGTCCGTCACCGCCGACCACCTGAGGCGACAGCTCGACGGGGACGGCCGGAGCATCCCCTGCCTCGGCGTCCTGGGCGGCAGGCCGATGAGCTACTGGGAGGTCTACCGCGCCGACCTGGACCCGCTGGCCCGCCACTACCCGGCCCGGCCCCACGACATCGGCGTCCACCTGCTCGTCGGAGGCGTCGCCAACCGGGGCCGGGGCATCGGCACCGTGCTGCTGAGGGCCGTCTGCGACCTCGTACTCGACAACCGCCCGCACTGCGCCCGCGTCGTCGCGGAGCCGGACCTGCGCAACACCCCGTCCGTCGCCGCCTTCCTCGGCGCCGGATTCCGCTTCTCCGCGGAGGTCGAACTGCCCGGCAAACGAGCCGCCCTGATGCTCAGAGAGCGAGCCCACCGTGCACAGCTGTGACCCGCACACCCTCATACCCGTCCCGCTCGAACCCCATCGGTCCCACCCGGAGGTGTCCCCGTGCCGACATACCCTGCGCCCCACGACTCGGCCGAACCGTTCCCCGCACACGGCACCCCGGAACTGACCGGGGCGGTCTGGGACCGGGTGTCGGCACGGCTGCTCGCGAAGATGCTCGGAGAGTTCGCCTACGAGGAGATCGTCGTGCCCGCACCGGGGCCCGAGGGCGGACCGGGCGGCCCTGGGCACCACACCCTGCCCCTCGACGACGGCGCGACCCTGCACTTCCGGGCCCGGCGCGGTGTGTACGGCAGCTGGCGCGTCGACCCCGACTCGATCGAGGTGACCGCCGGGGCGGACACGGCGGTCGGCGCCGCCGGAGCGCACGGCGGCCGCACACCGTTCCGTGACCCGCTCGGCTTCCTCGCCCGGACCCGCCGGCTGCTCGGACTCGACGGCGCCACCCTCGGCCACCTCGTACGCGAACTCACCGCCACCCTGGCCGCCGACGCCCGGCTCGAACACACGGCGCTCGGCGCGGACCGGCTGGCGGACCTCCCGTACGCCGAACTGGAGGGGCACCAGACCGGCCATCCGTGGCTGGTGGCGAACAAGGGACGGCTCGGCTTCTCCGCCACCGACGCCGCCCGGTTCACCCCGGAGGCCCGGACGGCCACCAGACTGCCCTGGATCGCCGTCAGCACCCGCATATCCCGCTACCGGGGAGTGGCCCGCCTCGCCACCCCCGGAGCCCTCTACTCCCGCGAACTCGACGCGGACGTCCGGGAGTCCTTCGCCGGCGTCCTGCGTACCCGGGGGCTCGATCCCGAGGCCTATCTGTTCCTGCCGGTCCACCCCTGGCAGTGGGACGAGTGGATCGTCCCCCTCTTCGCCCCCGCGATCGCCGCCGGTGACATCGTGCCCCTGCACAGCGACGAGGACCTCCG
>NZ_KL585383.1:100522-111923 GCF_000721935.1 Streptomyces sp. NRRL WC-3549 | reverse complement strand
CCCCCGCGATCGCCGCCGGTGACATCGTGCCCCTGCACAGCGACGAGGACCTCCGGCTCCCGCAGCAGTCCATCCGCACGTTCAGCAACGTGGGACGGGCCGACCGGCACACGGTCAAGCTGCCGCTGTCGATCCTGAACACCCTCGTCTACCGCGGACTGCCGACCGAGCGCACCCTCGCCGCCCCGGCGGTGACCGCCTGGGTCCAGGGCCTGTGCGAGGGCGACCCCTTTCTGCGGGACACCTGCGGGGTCATCCTGCTCGGTGAGGTCGCCTCGGTGGCCGTCGAGCACCCGCTGTACGACCATCTCCCCGAGGCGCCCTACCAGTTCAAGGAGATCCTCGGCGCGATCTGGCGGGAGCCGCTGCCGCCCCGGCTCGCGCCCGGGGAGCGGGCCAGGACGCTGGCCTCCCTGCTGCACACGGACCCCGGGGGCCGGGCCTTCACCGCCGAACTGGTCGCCCGCTCGGGGCTCGCCCCGCAGACCTGGCTGACCCACCTCTTCGCCGCGCTGCTGCCGCCGCTGCTGCACTTCCTGTACCGCTACGGCACCGTCTTCTCCCCGCACGGCGAGAACGCCATCGTCGTGTTCGACGCCAACGACGTGCCCGTACGCCTCGCGATCAAGGACTTCGTCGACGACGTCAACGTCAGCGCCCGCCGGTTGCCCGAGCACGACTCGATGCCCGACGAGGTCCGCCGCACGCTGCTGACCGAGGACCCCGGGTTCCTCACCCAGTTCATCCACTCGGGGCTCTTCGTCGGCGTCTTCCGCTATCTGTCGCCGCTCTGCGAGGAGCAACTGGGGGTCCCGGAGGACGAATTCTGGTCACTCGTCCGCGCCGAGATCCTCCGCCACCACGCCAGGTTCCCCGAACTCAAGGAGCGGTTCGAGATCTTCGACATGCTGACGCCGACCATCGAGCGCCTCTGCCTCAACCGTAACCGCCTGCACGTGGACGGTTACCGCGACCGGCCCGAACGGCCGCACGCCGCGGTCCACGGCCACGTCCCCAACCCGCTCCACCCGTCCGCGTGAGACCGGCTCCCTCCTCCGTGGGTCCCCGTCGCGCGTCCGGGCCCCCACGCGCGCCCGGCCCCCGCACACGTGGGGCCCGGCCGGGCGTCCGGGAGTGAGCGGCGTTGTCAGTGACGAGCCGTAGGGTGGACGCGCTATGACGAAGCCATCTCTCCCCGACCTCCTCCACGCCGCCGTCACCGCCGTCGGCGGTACGGAACGGCCCGGCCAGGCCGCCATGGCCGAGGCCGTCGCCGAGGCCGTCGACGACAACGCCCACCTGCTGGTCCAGGCCGGTACCGGCACGGGCAAATCCCTCGGGTACCTGGTGCCCGCGCTGGCCCACGGGGAGCGCGTCGTGGTGGCGACCGCCACCCTGGCCCTCCAGCGCCAGCTGGTGGAGCGGGACCTCCCGCGTACGGTCGAGGCGCTGCATCCGCTGCTGCGCCGGCGCCCGCAGTTCGCCATGCTCAAGGGCCGGTCGAACTACCTCTGCCTGCACCGGCTCCACGAGGGGGTCCCGCAGGACGAGGAGGACGGGCTGTTCGACCAGTTCGAGGCGGCCGCGCCGTCCAGCAAGCTCGGCCAGGACCTGCTGCGCATGCGCGACTGGTCGGACGACACGGAGACCGGGGACCGGGACGACCTCACCCCGGGCGTCTCGGACCGGGCCTGGGCACAGGTCTCGGTCTCCTCGCGTGAGTGCCTGGGCGCGTCGAAGTGCGCGTACGGCGCCGAGTGCTTCGCCGAGGCGGCGAGGGAGCGGGCGAAGCTCGCCGACGTCGTCGTCACCAACCACGCCCTGCTCGCCATCGACGCCATCGAAGGCGCCCCGGTCCTCCCGCAGCACGAGGTGCTGATCGTCGACGAGGCCCATGAGCTGGTCTCGCGGGTCACCGGGGTGGCCACCGGCGAGCTCACCCCGGGCCAGGTGAACCGGGCGGTGCGCCGGGCGGCCAAGCTGGTCGACGAGAAGGCGGCCGACGCCCTGCAGACCGCCTCGGAGGGGTTCGAGCGGGTCATGGAGCTGGCGCTGCCGGGGCGGCTGGAAGAGGTCCCGGAGGACCTCGGCTACGCCCTGATGGCGCTGCGCGACGCGGCTCGTACGGTGATCTCCGCGCTGGGCTCGACCCGGGACAAGTCGGTGCAGGACGAGGACGCCGTCCGCAAGCAGGCGATGGCGTCGGTCGAGTCCGTCCACAGTGTCGCGGAGCGCATCACCCAGGGCTCCGAGTACGACGTCGTCTGGTACGAGCGCCACGACCGCTTCGGCGCCTCCGTGCGGGTCGCCCCGCTCTCGGTGTCCGGACTGCTGCGCGAGAAGCTCTTCGCGGAGCGCTCGGTGGTCCTGACCTCGGCCACCCTCAAGCTGGGCGGCGACTTCAACGGTGTGGGGGCGTCGCTCGGGCTCGCTCCGGAGGGCACGGCCGGCGACGACGTCCCGCAGTGGAAGGGGCTGGACGTCGGGTCCCCGTTCGACTACCCGAAGCAGGGCATCCTGTACGTCGCCCGGCACCTGGCCACACCGGGCCGCGAGGGGTCCCGTACGGACATGCTGGACGAGCTCGCCGAGCTGGTGGAGGCGGCGGGGGGCCGCACCCTGGGTCTGTTCTCGTCGATGAGGGCGGCGCAGGCCGCGGCGGAGGAGTTGCGCGGGCGGCAGGACAGGCCCGTTCTCCTCCAGGGTGAGGAGACGCTCGGTGAGCTGATCAAGAACTTCGCCGCGGACCCGGAGACCTGCCTCTTCGGCACCCTGTCGCTCTGGCAGGGCGTCGACGTCCCCGGAGCGAGCTGCCAGCTCGTGGTCATGGACCGGATCCCCTTCCCCCGGCCGGACGACCCGCTGATGAGCGCCCGCCAGAAGGCCGTAGAGGAGGCCGGGGGCAACGGGTTCATGGCGGTCGCGGCCACCCACGCGGCGCTGCTGATGGCCCAGGGGGCGGGACGGCTGGTCCGTGCCACAGGGGACAAGGGGGTGGTCGCGGTGCTCGACCCGCGGCTGGCCAACGCCCGGTACGGCAGCTACCTGCGGGCCTCGCTGCCCGACTTCTGGTACACCACGGACCGCAACCAGGTGCGGCGCTCCCTCGCGGCCATCGACGCGGCGGCGAAGGCCGCCACCTGAAGCCGGACGGGCAGAGCGCGCTCGTGCAGGCCGGATCACGGGGGCCGGGTGGGGAGCGGGGCGTCCCGCCCGAGACCCGGGCCGCGGTGGCGACGGGACCGCCTGGCCGGGAGCGTCTGTGGAAGCGGGGGCGTCCGTGGCGTGTGGGGGCGGACGGCCGTGCGCCATGCGGTCGGCCCGGAGGGCACGGCCGGGCGCATGGAGGTGTGCCGCCCGCAGCGCTCCCGCACGGGACGAGGAGCGCGCTCCGGCGGTGGCACCTGAAGGGGGCGGGTGACGAACGGCGGGTGATGGACGGCGGGTGACGAACGGCGGGTGACGCCGCGGAAGGGCAGTGCTATGTGCGGAGCGCTTCACGGCATGGGTCGCCGCCGGCGGGGACCGCGGTCGAGCCGTGAGGTTTCGGGTGCTCCGTCAGCCCGCGAGCCACCCGTCCGACTTGTGGCGTCCCCGCCGAAGCCGAGCGGCCTCCTCGAACAGGCCCTGGGAGCGGCGTCACAAAGGCCCAGGGCCCGAAACAGGGACAGCGGCTTTCACACGCGCCGGAGCACAGCCACGACCTTGCCGAGGATGGTCGCCTCGTCACCCGGGATGGGCTGGTACGCGGAGTTGTGCGGGAGCAGCCACACATGGCCGTCCTCCCGCTTGAAGCGCTTGACGGTGGCCTCGCCGTCGAGCATGGCGGCCACGATGTCGCCGTTCTCCGCGACGGGCTGGCGGCGCACGGTGACCCAGTCACCGTCCATGATCGCGGCCTCGATCATGGAGTCACCGACGACCTTGAGGACGAACAGCTCGCCGTCCCCGACGAGCTGGCGCGGGAGCGGGAAGACGTCCTCGACCGACTCCTCCGCGAGGATCGGCCCACCGGCCGCGATCCGGCCGACCAGGGGGACGTACGAAGCGGCGGGCTTCCCCGTCGTGTCCGTCGGCTGTGTGCTCGGCTGGTCCGACCCGCGCACCTCGTACGCACGGGGGCGGTGCGGGTCGCGGCGCAGGAAGCCCTTGCGCTCCAGGGCCATCAGCTGGTGGGCGACGGACGAGGTGCTGGACAGACCCACGGCCTGGCCGATCTCCCGCATCGACGGCGGGTAGCCGCGCCGCTGCACCGAGTCCCGGATGACCTCGATCACGCGCCTCTGGCGGTCGGTGAGCCCCGAGCTGTCCGCCCGGATGCCTGGGGGCCTCCCGGGCAACGACCTCGCGGGTCGCGCGGGCTCTGGCCCCTCCGGGTTCATGGCTGCGTCATTCATGGCATGCACCGGCTCAAGTCGGCTCTGGGAGCGGTGGTCCTGGGCGGTGATGGTGGCACTGTCAGCGGTGGTGGTCACGTCGGCCCCTCTCGAGTGTTCTCCCTAGTTAGGCAACGGTAGTAGCTTTCGAAAGGTTGCGCCAAACACACGTTCGAGTGAAAAACGTATAAAGGTCTGTCGCGGGTATGTCGTGAGGTGTATGGGTGACCTCGCCGAGGGTGGGGCGAGCGGGCCGCCGCCGAACCCGCCCACGGAGGCGGCGCGCGGTGGCTTCCGCGGCGCCTCGCGGGCCACGGCGCGCACCGGCCGGCGGGCCGGTGCGCGCCCCTGTCGGGGCCCCGCGCCAGTCTGCCATTCCGGGGACCCGTGAGCGGATCGGCCCCGCGTTTCCCGTACCCTCGTGCAGGGCCGTACGCTGCCTCCGAAACGCCCTGGCGCGCGCGACACGCCTTGGGGCTCTACCGCAGTGAAACCCTATATCTAGTGGTTGGATTGCTGCGATCGCCTAGAAGTAGTGGTCCCGGGTCCTTGAGGGCCGGATCCATCGCCTATGCTTGCTGCTGCCCGGCCAGGTCCGTGAGGGACCCGGTGAGGCTATTCAGTCGTGCTGCGAAGGAGGGTTCGAAGACATGCACTGCCCCTTCTGCAGGCACCCCGACAGCCGGGTCGTCGACAGCCGCACCACGGACGACGGGACGTCGATCCGGCGGCGGCGCCAGTGCCCCGACTGCACGCGTCGCTTCACCACGGTGGAGACGTGCTCGCTGATGGTGGTCAAGCGCAGTGGCGTGACCGAGCCCTTCAGCCGGACGAAGGTCATCTCCGGTGTCCGCAAGGCCTGCCAGGGGCGTCCCGTCACGGAGGACGCCCTCGCGAAGCTCGGCCAGCGGGTCGAGGAGGCCGTGCGGGCCACCGGGAGCGCCGAGCTCACCACGCACGACGTGGGGCTGGCCATACTCGGTCCGCTGCGGGAGCTCGACCTCGTCGCCTACCTGCGCTTCGCATCCGTGTACCGGGCGTTCAACTCGCTCGACGACTTCGAGGCCGCCATCGCGGAACTCCGCGAGCAGCGGCCACCCGCGGGGGAGCGGGGGAGCGGAGAGATCCTCGAAGCCCCCGCCGCCGTCGCCGCCGACTGATCACGGGGCCGGCTCCGGCGGGGTCCGGCCGGACCGGCGGCGGGCGGTACAAGACCTGCTCCGGGGCGCTGTGCGCGGCGCTCCGGAGTATCAGACACACACTGTGCCCTGGGAAGATCTGGGCACTTCAGGGCGTTTTTGCCCACATATGGGAGGCGGCATGACAGAGACGGCGAGCGGCCCGGCACGAGGTTCCCGAACCAAGGGAGCCAAGTCGACTGCGAACAAGCAGGGTCTGCGCATCGAGCGCATCCACACCACCCCCGGCGTGCATCCGTACGACGAGGTGGCCTGGGAGCGCCGTGACGTCGTCATGACCAACTGGCGCGACGGCTCGATCAACTTCGAGCAGCGTGGCGTCGAGTTCCCCGACTTCTGGTCGGTGAACGCGGTCAACATCGTCACCAGCAAGTACTTCCGGGGGGCCGTCGGCACCCCCCAGCGCGAGACCGGTCTGAAGCAGCTGATCGACCGGATCGTGAAGACGTACCGGAAGGCCGGCGAGGACCACCAGTACTTCGCCTCCCCCGCCGACGCGGAGATCTTCGAGCACGAGCTGGCCTACGCCCTCCTGCACCAGATCTTCAGCTTCAACTCGCCGGTCTGGTTCAACGTCGGCACGCCCCAGCCGCAGCAGGTCTCGGCCTGCTTCATCCTGTCCGTCGACGACTCCATGGAGTCGATCCTCGACTGGTACAAGGAAGAGGGGATGATCTTCAAGGGCGGCTCCGGGGCCGGTCTGAACCTCTCCCGCATCCGCTCCTCCAAGGAACTCCTCTCCTCGGGCGGCAACGCCTCCGGTCCGGTCTCCTTCATGCGCGGTGCCGACGCCTCCGCGGGAACGATCAAGTCGGGTGGCGCCACCCGCCGCGCGGCCAAGATGGTCATCCTGGACGTCGACCACCCCGACATCGAGAACTTCATCGAGACGAAGGTGAAGGAGGAGGAGAAGATCCGCGCCCTGCGCGACGCGGGCTTCGACATGGATCTGGGCGGCGACGACATCACGTCCGTCCAGTACCAGAACGCCAACAACTCGGTCCGCGTGAACGACGAGTTCATGAAGGCCGTGGAGGCGGGCGGGAAGTTCGGTCTGCGTGCCCGGATGACCGGTGACGTCATCGAAGAGGTCGAGGCCAAGTCCCTCTTCCGCAAGATGGCCGAGGCCGCCTGGGCCTGCGCCGACCCGGGCATCCAGTACGACGACACGATCAACGCCTGGCACACCTGCCCGGAGTCCGGCCGGATCAACGGCTCGAACCCCTGCAGCGAGTACATGCACCTGGACAACACCTCGTGCAACCTCGCCTCGCTGAACCTGATGAAGTTCCTCAAGGACGACGGCGAGGGCCACCAGTCCTTCGAGTCCGAGCGCTTCGCCAAGGTCGTCGAGCTGGTCATCACCGCGATGGACATCTCGATCTGCTTCGCGGACTTCCCGACGCAGAAGATCGGTGAGAACACCCGCGCCTTCCGCCAGCTCGGCATCGGCTACGCCAACCTCGGCGCCCTGCTGATGGCGACCGGCCACGCGTACGACAGCGACGGCGGCCGCTCGCTCGCCGGCGCCATCACCTCGCTGATGACCGGCACCTCCTACCGCCGCTCCGCCGAGCTCGCCGCGGTCGTCGGCCCGTACGACGGCTACGCCCGCAACGCCGAGCCGCACCAGCGCGTCATGAAGCAGCACGCCGACGCCAACACCAAGGCCGTCCGCGTGGACGACCTGGACTCGCCGGTCTGGGCCGCCGCCACGGAGGCCTGGCAGGACGTGATCCGCCTCGGCGCCAAGAACGGCTTCCGCAACTCCCAGGCCTCGGTCATCGCCCCGACCGGCACCATCGGTCTCGCGATGTCCTGCGACACGACCGGCCTGGAGCCCGACCTCGCGCTGGTCAAGTTCAAGAAGCTGGTCGGCGGCGGCTCGATGCAGATCGTCAACGGCACGGTTCCGCAGGCCCTGCGCCGTCTCGGCTACCAGCCGGAGCAGATCGAGGCGATCGTCGCCCACATCGCCGAGAACGGCAACGTGATCGACGCCCCGAGCCTGAAGACCGAGCACTACGAGGTCTTCGACTGCGCCATGGGTGAGCGTTCGATCTCGGCCATGGGCCACGTCCGGATGATGGCGGCGATCCAGCCGTGGATCTCCGGCGCGCTGTCCAAGACGGTGAACCTGCCGGAGACGGCCACCGTCGAGGACGTCGAGGAGGTCTACTTCGAGGCCTGGAAGATGGGCGTCAAGGCGCTCGCGATCTACCGCGACAACTGCAAGGTCGGCCAGCCCCTCTCCGCCAAGAAGAAGGAGAAGGAGAAGGCCGAGGTGACCGCGGAGACCGAGGACACCATCCGTGCCGCGGTCGAGAAGGTCGTCGAGTACCGCCCGGTCCGCAAGCGTCTGCCCAAGGGCCGCCCCGGCATCACCACCAGCTTCACGGTGGGCGGCGCCGAGGGGTACATGACGGCCAACTCCTACCCGGACGACGGTCTCGGCGAGGTCTTCCTGAAGATGTCCAAGCAGGGTTCGACCCTCGCGGGCATGATGGACGCCTTCTCGATCGCCGTCTCGGTGGGCCTGCAGTACGGCGTGCCGCTGGAGACCTACGTCTCCAAGTTCACCAACATGCGCTTCGAGCCGGCCGGCATGACGGACGACCCGGACGTGCGGATGGCGCAGTCGATCGTCGACTACATCTTCCGCCGCCTGGCGCTCGACTTCCTGCCGTTCGAGACGCGTTCCGCACTCGGTATCCACTCCGCCGAGGAGCGCCAGCGCCACCTGGACACCGGTTCGTACGAGCCGTCGTACGGGGACGACCACATGGACGTCGAGAGCCTGGCCCAGTCCGCCCCCGTGCAGGCGGCCGAGCCGCTGAAAGCGGTCACGGTGACCGAGGAAGGCTCGGCGACGCAGCCCGCCCCCAAGACGGCCCACACCTCGGCCGAACTGGTGGAGATGCAGCTCGGCATCAGCGCCGACGCCCCGCTCTGCTTCTCCTGCGGTACGAAGATGCAGCGCGCCGGGTCCTGCTACATCTGCGAGGGCTGCGGCTCGACCAGCGGTTGCAGCTGACCGGGGACGACCGTCCCGGGCGCGTCGGTGTGATCCGTACGCGTGACTGACCTGCAGCACACGAAGGGGACCGGCCACGGCCGGTCCCCTTCGCCGGTTCGTGCCGTCAATCCGGCCGTTCCCCGGGCGCCGGGCCCGCCGGACGTCAGCCGGCGCGGCCGCCCATCGCCGCGGCGAACGCCTCGGGGTCGGCGTCGAAACCGCGGACGGCGGCCCGCAACTCCCAGGCGCCCGCCGCGTCCCGGGCGAACTCGGCGACGACGGCGGCCGTGGCGGTGGGCACGGTGGAGAAGTCGTCCTCGAACAGGGTGGCGTAGCCCTCACGGACCTCCACGGCCGTGTTCTCCACCTCGCCGAAGGTCTTGCGGCCGTCCCGCTGCTGGATCGCGACTCCGACGACGACCCTGGAGTACGTCTCCGACAGCCGGTCCAGTTCGAGCGTCATCACCTCGTCGAAGCCGAAGCCCTGTCCGGTCCTGCTGTCGCGGTCGAGGGTGATGGTGCCGTCGGGTGACCGGCTGTCGAAGTGCACGAGGTAGGCGGGGCTGCCGAACGGCTCGTCCGCCGTGTACGCGCCCGCGATGATGTCGAGGTCGTTGGCCGCCTCACCGGCCGCGCTGGGGTCCCATTTGATCCGCACCTCGACCTTGTCGAGGTCCTTGTTGGGCGTGCTCATCGGACTTCCCTCCTTGCCGCCGGCCGGCGCCCTCCGGATGGCGCCGCTGCGCAGGTCGGCAGCTTCCACTCCGATGATGTCGGCAACGTCGCGCGGAGCCAACCGTGTTGGGTTCTTGCGGCGGATTCGGGCCACCGCATGGCCGGGGATGATCGGTGGCGGCGGCACCGTCGTACCGGACCGGGACGGGAGTGACGCACGCCACCCCTCGCCCCGTACGATGGCGCGGTGCTGGTCAAGTGGATGCGCTGCACCGTGGTGGACCGTCGAGGCTTCGAGCGGGGGCAGCGTAAGTGGGCCGAGCTGCTCGGCGAGCCCGGATTCCTGGGGCAGGGCGGTGGGTGGAGCCGAGGACGCCCCGACGTCGCCCACGTCTTCGCGTTCTGGGAGAACCGCGTCTTCTACGACTCGTTCATGGCCCGCGGTCACGACCGGCCGGCCGCCGAGCAGGCCGGCACGTACAGGGACCCGCAGGTCAAACTCTTCGAGTACCGGTTCGACGTGAAGACGGGGTTCGAGCCGCACTTCACCGACGCGGACGTGGTCCGGGTGGCCCACAGCCAGGTGCGCGAGGATCGCGTCGACCACTTCGCGCTCATGCAGGAGAAGGTCTGGAACCCCGCCATGGCCGGTTCCCCCGGCATGCTGCGGGGACTCTTCGGGGAGGCCCCGGGACACGAGTTCCTGGTCCTGTCGATGTGGCAGTCCGGCGCCGAACGCGGCAAGTACCGGCCGGAGAGCGCCGCCCGGCTCTCGGCCCGCGCGGAGACCGAGAGGGACGTCGAGGCGCTGACCGGTGACGTGGTGCAGCTCGAACCGTCCTGGACGGTGTGACGGGCACCCGCGCCGCCCGTCCCCGGGTTCCCTTGGTCACATATGGCCCGTGGCTCCCGCGCGACTGCTCGATCACGCCGGATGCCCTCTAGGGTCGTCACATGGCACGACCGCAACGCATCGTCCTCGTCCGGCACGGCGAGTCCGAGGGGAACTCCGACGACTCGGTGTACGAACGCCGGCCCGACCACGCCCTGGGGCTGACCGCGAAGGGGCGGCGGCAGGCCCGCGAGACCGGCGCCGAGCTGCGCGAGGTGTTCGGGGACGAGCGGATCAGCGTCTACGTGTCCCCTTACCGGCGCACCCACGAGACGCTCGGATCGTTCGGCTTCGACCCCTCGCGTGTACGGATCCGGGAGGAGCCCCGGCTGCGCGAACAGGACTGGGGCAACCTGCAGGACCGGGAGGACGTCCGGCTGCAGAAGGCGTACCGGGACGCGTACGGGCACTTCTTCTACCGCTTCGCCCAGGGGGAGTCCGGTGCGGACGTGTACGACCGGGTCGACGCGTTCCTGGAGAGCCTGTACCGCAGCTTCGAGGACCCCGGCCATCCCCAGAACGTCCTGCTGGTCACGCACGGTCTGACCATGCGGCTGTTCTGCATGCGCTGGTTCCACTGGTCGGTGGCGGAGTTCGAGTCGCTCTCCAACCCCGGGAACGGTGAGACGCGGACGCTGCTGCTCGGACCGGACGGCCGCTACACGCTCGACCGGCCTTTCGTGCGGTGGCGTACCCCTGAGCCGTACGGCCCCACCGGATAGAGTGGAGCGGCGATGACCGCTGATTCCGTTTCCGACAGGCGCTTCGAACGCGCCCTTGCCAGCCTCCGTGGACTCTCCGTGGGGGATGCCCTCGGCTCCCAGTTCTTCGTCCCGGCCAACTATCCGCTGCTCAAGGAACGAGAGCTGCCGCCCGGCCCGTGGCAGTGGACCGACGACACCGAGATGGCGTGCTCCGTACTCGCCGTACTCGCCGGCCACCACCGCGTCGACCAGGACGCTCTCGCCGAATCGTTCGCCCGGCACCATGACTTCGACCGTGGCTACGGGCCCGCCGTGAACCGCCTGCTGCGGCTGGTGAGGGAGGGCGGGGACTGGCGGCAGCTGGCGTCCGCGCTCTTCCAGGGGCAGGGTTCCTGGGGCAACGGCTCCGCCATGCGCATCGCGCCCCTGGGCGCCTGGTACGCGGACGACCCGGAGCAGGCCACACACCAGGCGGAGATCTCCTCCTACACCACCCACCAGCACCGGGAAGCCGTCGTGGGCGCGATGGCCGTGGCGGC
>NZ_KL585383.1:96493-100284 GCF_000721935.1 Streptomyces sp. NRRL WC-3549 | reverse complement strand
GGCGGCCGCGGCGCTCGCCGCCGCCCCCACCGGGCCGCCGACGCCCGAGGCGCTGCTCGACGGTGTGGTGGCCCTGGTACCGCGCAGCGCGGTCGGGGCGGGGCTGCGCAGGGCACGCGACATGCTCGACTACCAGGACGCCGGGACGGTCGCCGCGGTCCTCGGCAACGGACGCCGGACGAGCGCGCACGACACCGTGCCGTTCGCCCTCTGGTCGGCGGCGCGCAGCCTCGGCGACTTCCAGGAGGCCTTCTGGGTGACGGCCCAGGCAGGCGGGGACGTGGACACCACCTGCGCGATCGTCGGCGGCGTGGTCGCGTCGGGCGCGGCGGGTGCCCCGCCGGCGGCGTGGCTCGCGGGGACCGAGGAACTGCCCGACTGGCTCCCCGGGGCCGTCGTCCGGCCCGGGACCCGGGGCACGGAGGCCGCGCCGCGTCGCGGCTGACCTCCCCGGGTGCACCGCGCGCCCTGTGACACGGTCCTGCCGCCCAGCGGCTCCCGGAACGGGTGTGTCCCCGGCACGCGGTTGCCCCGCCGACGTTCCGGGCCGTGGTCTGCGCACTCGCCGCCGGTTCGCCCGCCCTGCACGTGCACGGCGGACGTAGCTGGCCGGGTGTCCTGCTGGGCTCCTGGGACTGTTCACCGCGGACGTGGCCGGAGTGCGCTGGGGCGGGCGCGGGGTGCGCGAGCGGGCGGAGGGTTCCCGTGGCCGGATGGGCGCCGCGGTGCGCGGCGCGGCCGTCGCCGTCCGTCCTGCTGGTCGTGTTCGGCGCGCTGTTGGCCGGTGCGGACGCCCCTTGCGGCGCCGGTGCGCCGGGACGCCGTCATCGTGGAGCCGGGACGGGCCCGCAGACGGGCGGAGTGGGCCGTACCGCTGCTCGTGCTCAACCTGCTCTCCGCGGTGTTCCTCGGGCTTCAGCTCGTCGTCCTGCTCGGTGGGTACGACACGGTGCTGGAGGAGACGGGGCTCCCCCCCCCGGCCGCCTACGCGCGCAAGGGGCTTCTGGCAGCTTCTGTGGCCACGGTGCTCACCCTGGCCGTCATCGCGCTTGCCCTGCGCTGGGCGCCGCGCGGCGGGCCGCGGAACCGCACCCTGGTCCGGAGCGTCCTCGGCGTCCTGTGCGTCCTGTGCGTCCTCACGCTCGTCGTCGTGGCGTCGCAGCCGCGCACCCTGCCGTTCAAGGGTGCCCCCGGGGTGTTCTTGGCGCACCCATCGGCGTACCCTGGCAGGCGCCATGCCGTACGAACCACCCACGCACACCGTCGAGCGCTCACTGCGCGCCACTTCCGGTGCCAAGACCGTCGCCGGTGTCGACGAGGTCGGACGCGGTGCGTGGGCGGGCCCCGTGACCGTGTGCGCGGCCGTCACCGGTCTCCGGCGGCCTCCCGAGGGCCTCACCGATTCCAAGCTGATCACCCCCAGGCGCCGTGCCGAACTCGCGCCGCTGCTCGAGGACTGGGTCAGCGGCTTCGGGCTCGGGCACGCCTCACCGCAGGAGATCGACGATCTCGGCATGACCGCCGCACTGCGGCTCGCGGCGGTCAGGGCGCTCGACGCACTGCCCGTCCGGCCGGACGCGGTGATACTCGACGGCAAGCACGACTACCTCGGAGATCCCTGGAAGGTCCGCACGGTGATCAAGGGCGACCAGTCCTGCATCGCCGTGGCAGCGGCCTCGGTGATCGCCAAGGTGCGCCGGGACACGATGATGGCCGAACTCGGCGCGGATTCGGGCCGGTACGCAGACTTCGCCTTCGGCGCGAACGCCGGTTATCCCTCACCGGTGCACCGGGCAGCGCTGGAGGAGTGGGGGCCCACGCCTCATCACCGCCTCAGCTGGTCCTATCTCGACGCGCTGCCCAAGTGGCAGCACCTGAAGAAGGTCCGTTTCTCCGCCGAGGCGGCCGCACTGGAAAGCGGGGGCCAGCTCGGCTTCGATTTCTGATCGCACAGGCGTATCCCATCCGGCGCGCAGTGCCGGCGTTCGACAGACAACCATTCATGCCTCTCATCCCCGAGGAGCCTCCGATTCCCGAGAGTGCCCAGGGTCCCCGCGTTACTCCGGCCGCCGGCCGCACCGCGCCGACCCCCCGCCCCGTACCCGGACCGCGTTCCGCGGCCACGCCGCGTCCCGGACATCCGGGTTCCGGCCCCGCACGGCCCGCGCCCCCGGCGCAGCGCCCGCATCCCGCACCCACCCCGTCCGAGGCGGCCCGCCCGGCCCGGCGTGACCGCCAGGAGAACCGCCCCGCGGGGCAGTTCCAGCTGATCCCCGCCCCCGTGAGCGGCGCGCTCGACGCCGCGGACGAGGCCGTGGACCTCTTGCTGGACTCCGGTCGCGCGCCCGGCGACGTCCTGGTGTTCACCACGGGTGAGCAGCACCCCTGGGCCGTCCACGAACTCTCCTTCGGTGAGAGCGCGTACTGGGCCCAGCACGACGCCGGTGACGACGTCTTCTTCGCCCACATCTCCGACGCCGAGCGCTGCAAGCGGCGTTCGGTCGTCGTCGTGGCCGTCGACAGCGACATCGACGACGGCACCGCCCGTGCGCTGGCGGTCGCCCGCAAGCGGGCGGACGCGCTGCTGATCGTGTGCGGGGACCCGCAGAAGATCAACGCCGCGCTCGGCGCCGGCGTCTGAACGACCCACCCGGTCCCGGGGTGTCCGCAAGGGCGCCCCGGGACTTCCGCGTCCGGGAGCGCACACAGCGGAGCCGCCCCGGGCTCCCGGGGCCCCGGCGCACGGCTCACCGGGCCGCGGCCCGCCTCAAGGCCTCCGACGCACCGCCGCCGCTGCGCACGGGCCCCGGATCCTCCTCGGCCGCCAGGTCCGCGAGGGAGGCCGGCTCGGACAGCGAACCGGGTCTCCGGCCGCCCCTGCCCTCACCCATGACCTGCCAGCCGCCCCGCGTGAGCGTGATGTACGCCCCGCAGCGCAGGCCGTGCAGGGTGCAGGCGTCCCGCAGGCCCCACATCCACGCCCCGTCCTCCTCCGTCCACCGCTCGTCCCCTTCGCGGCAGTAGAGCAGCACGGCCGTACGCACCGGGGTGCGGCGGCGCAGGTCGTGCGGGACGACGCGGCGCAGGTGGGCCAGGAGCGCGTTGCGGAACTCCCAGCCGTCCGCGGCCACCGTCGTCCGGCGGGTGAACGAGGCGCTGGCCGTGAGCCGTTGCTCGTGGTCCAGGACGGCGACGACCGCCGTCGTCGGAGTGGGCCGGTGCCGTGCGTGCAGCCCGCTGACCACCTCACGCGGACTGCGCAACAGGGGTATCCCGGTGGCGGCCCACTCGGCGGGTTCCAGCATGCGGGCCAGGTTGTTGACGGAGCCCGCGGACACCGGGGACGCGGACAGCGACGTGGCTGCGGACGGAGCGAATCCGAAGGTCATGGTCCTCCCTTCGCTACGCGCCCACGGTGCGGGCAGGATCGAGTGAGGGCGCGCCGCGGCACAGCCCTTCCGGGCCCGCGAAGAAGACCGTGCGGGGAGCGAGTCCAATTCTTCCTGTCGCACCGGCAGGCGGCAACGAGCAATTGATGCGGCTGACGGGTATCAGGCGGAATGACACGGATATCCCTTCGCTATCCTGCCCGTTCCCCGGGGCCGTCAAGCCCGGGGAACCCCCTGGAACGGCGAGAACCGGCCGCCGACGCCCCGCACGTCGTCGTGGGGATCGGGCCGGAGCCGGCGACTGTTCGCGGGAACCGCCGCACCGGCGTTTCCGCCCCGTACGCCTTGTCGACGGGTGCGGCGGGTGCGAGGTCCAGGGCAACGGCGGGTGCTGCTCCCACG
>NZ_KL585383.1:92116-96286 GCF_000721935.1 Streptomyces sp. NRRL WC-3549 | reverse complement strand
AACCCGGCTCCGGCGGCCCACCAGGGGCTCGCTCCGGGCCAGGCCGAACGCGCCAGGAAGTCCGCCGCGCCCCGCCTGGCCTGGGGAACGGGCGGGGGCACTGCCCCGGCCGCCCCGGGAGCGACGTGACCCGCTGACCGCCGTGAGTCGGTCGTCACGCGGGGTGAAGTCGTCGATTGTCGGTGCCATCGGGTTGCATGGGGGCATGGACAACCTGGAGTTCCGTACCGAAGCCGATGTGGTTCTCGCTGAGCTCGTCGGTGACCCGGGAGGCACGGCGCAGCTGCGGGAGGACCAGTGGCAGGCGGTGGCCGCCCTGGTGCAGGAGCGCCGACGCGCCCTGGTGGTGCAGCGCACCGGCTGGGGCAAGTCCGCGGTGTACTTCGTCGCCACCGCCCTGCTGCGCCGGCGTGGCGCCGGGCCGACAGTGATCATCTCGCCGCTGCTGGCGCTCATGCGCAACCAGGTCGAGTCGGCGGCGCGGGCCGGTATCCAGGCGCGCACCATCAACTCGGCCAACCCGGAGGAGTGGGACTCGATCTACGGGGAGGTCGAGCGGGGGGAGACCGACGTGCTCCTCGTCAGCCCCGAGCGGCTGAACTCCGTCGATTTCCGTGACCAGGTGCTGCCCCGGCTCGCGGCCACGACCGGTCTGCTGGTGGTCGACGAGGCACACTGCATCTCCGACTGGGGCCACGACTTCCGTCCCGACTACCGCCGGCTGCGGGCGATGCTGGCCGAGCTCCCCGCGGGGGTGCCGGTGCTGGCCACCACCGCGACCGCCAACGCGCGGGTCACCGCCGACGTGGCCGAGCAGTTGGGCACCGGAGCAGGTGAGGCGCTGGTGCTGCGGGGCCCGCTGGAGAGGGAGAGCCTGCGGCTGGGCGTGGTGCAGCTGCCGGACGCCGCGCACCGTCTGGCCTGGCTCGCCGAGCACCTGGACGAGCTGCCGGGCTCGGGGATCGTCTACACGCTCACCGTCGCCGCGGCCGAGGAGGCCACCGCCTTCCTGCGGCAGCGCGGTTTCCGGGTGGCCTCGTACACCGGCAAGACGGAGAACGCCGACCGCCTGCAGGCCGAGACCGACCTGCGGGAGAACCGGGTCAAGGCGCTGGTCGCGACATCGGCGCTGGGCATGGGGTACGACAAGCCGGACCTGGGGTTCGTGGTGCACCTGGGGTCGCCGTCCTCGCCGATCGCGTACTACCAGCAGGTGGGGCGTGCGGGACGTGGCGTGGCCCATGCCGATGTGCTGCTGCTCCCGGGCAAGGAGGACGAGGCGATCTGGCGTTACTTCGCCGATACCGCGTTCCCGCCCGAGGCGCAGGTCAGACAGACACTCTCGGCGCTCGCCGACGCGGGAAGGCCGTTGTCGGTTCCGGCTCTGGAGGCGGCGGTGGACCTCCGGCGCAGTCGGCTGGAGTCGATGCTGAAGGTGCTGGACGTCGACGGCGCGGTCAAGCGGGTGAAGGGCGGCTGGACGGCCACCGGGGCGGAGTGGGTCTACGAGGGCGAGCGTTACGCGTGGGTGGCGCGGCAGCGGGCTGCCGAACAGCAGGCCATGCGCGATTACGCGAGCACGTCCGGGTGCCGGATGGAGTTCCTGCGCCGGCAGCTGGACGACGAGGGTGCGGCCCCCTGCGGTCGCTGCGACAACTGCGTGGGTCCTTGGGCCGATTCGTCGGTCTCGGCGGAGACGCTGACGGGCGCCACGAAGGAACTGGACCGCCCCGGGGTGGAGGTCGAGCCGCGCCGCATGTGGCCGACGGGGATGCCCGCCCTGGGCGTCGACCTCAAGGGCCGTATCCCGGCCAAGGAGCAGTGCTCCACCGGGCGTGCGCTGGGGCGGCTCTCGGACATCGGCTGGGGCAACCGGCTGCGCCCGCTGCTGGCCGAGAACGCGCCGGACGGCCCCGTCCCCGACGATGTGCTGGAGGCGGCGGTGGCCGTCCTCGCCGACTGGGCGCGCTCCGCGGGGGGTTGGGCGACCGGCGCCCCGGACGCCTCGGCGCGGCCGGTAGGCGTCGTCGCCGTACCGTCCCTGACCCGCCCGCACCTCGTCGGGTCCCTCGCCCAGGGAATCGCGGCCGTCGGCCGCCTCCCCTTCCTGGGCACCCTCACGTACACCGGCCCGTCCGGCGCGCACGCGGCACGCCGCAGCAACTCCGCCCAACGCCTCAAGGCGCTGTCCGGGGCCTTCGCCGTCCCCGAGGAGCTGGCCGGGGCGTTGGCCGGAGCCCCCGGCCCCGTGCTGCTCGTGGACGACAGCACCGACTCGGGCTGGACCCTCGCGGTCGCCGCCCGCCTGCTCCGGCAGTCGGGCGCGGAGCGGGTTCTTCCCCTGGTCCTCGCCGCGGCAGGCTGACGGCCGCCCGTGCCCCTGCCCGCCGGCCCGGTGCCGGTCCCGCCGCCGGCGCGCCGGTACCGGGCGATCACGCCGGACCACACCTGGGGGCCGCCGGGCATGCATGGCGTCTTCGATGCCCCCACCACGCGGACCCGAGGAGGCGGGCCGGTCCTCGCTGCCATGGCGGGGAGCGAGCCGTCCTCCGTCGATCAGCGTGCCGCTCAAGCGAATTGACGGGTGTGCGTCGCTCGTGCGGCGCTAAAATAGGGCGGTGACCTCTCTGCCGGAAGACCCGTCGTCGCCAGTCGGTGACGATGCTCGTGACACGGCTGTGCGGCGTCTCCAGGAGGCGTACGCGGACGGGCACCTCTCGCACGAGGAGATGGACGAAGGGCTGGGCCAGGTGCTCGCCGCCAGGACGTACGGGGAGCTCGTGCCGGTCCTGTCCTCGCTGCCGGAGGAGAGGGCGGGCACCGCGTCCATGATCACCGCCGCCGGCGGACGGATCCGGCGGCGCGGCGCATGGCGGGTACCTCGAACGCTCACGATCGAGTCCGCCTTCGGGAGGGTGCACCTCGATCTGTCCCAGGCCGTTTTCGACCATCCGATGACCGATATCGAGCTACGTCTCGGGACGGGCCGGGCCAGGATCACGGTGCCTCGGGACGCGGTCGTGGACATCGATGACCTGCGCGCCGGATGGAAGGACACGCTGTACAAGGCGCAGCGGCGCCCCCGCCCCGGCGGGCAGAGGATCCGGATCTCGGGAACCATGGGGTTCGGACGGCTGAAGGTCCGCCACGCGCGGCGCTGACGTCCCTGCGGGCCACCATGGTTGACGGGCCGCCAGCGCACGTCCACCCCTGTGGACAACGTTATCCACAGGGGTCGCGGAAATCGGCGGTCCGCGGGACGGTCGTCCCATGGACAAGCACCCCGAATCCACCGAACCGACCGACGAGCAGCACATCACTCTGCGCGGCCCCGCCGAACTGGCCGACGCGCTCCCGTACCTGATGGGATTCCACCCCAACGACAGCGTGGTCATGGTGGCTCTGCACGGCGGCCGGGGCCGTTTCGGCGGGCGGCTGAGGCTGGGTATCCCCCCGGCACCGGCGGAGTGGGCACCCGTAGCCGAACAGCTCGCGCAGTGCCTCATCACGGGCAGCGAGCGGCGCGACTCGCGCCCCGACGCGATCGTCGTCTTCCTCTGCCAGGACCCCGCCGAGGGGGAGAGCCCCAACCAGGTCATGGAGCGCCTGCGGCCATTCGCCCAGAGTCTTCGCACGGCCTGCGGGGCACGCGACGTGCCCGTGCTCGAAGCCCTCTGCATCTCCGACGGCCGCTACTGGTCCTACTGCTGCCCGGACGAGCGGTGCTGCCCGGCGGAGGGCAATCCGCTGGCGTTGCCGGGCACCACGGTCATGGCCGCGGCGGCGGCCTACGCGGGCATCCGGGTGCGGGGCTCCCTGCGTGACATGGAGGAACAGCTCCTGCCACGGGCCGCACCGGAGGCACAGGCGCAGGAGCGGGCGCTGGACTCGGCGGGGGCGAGGCTGGTCTCCCGCATCCTCGACGTACAGGGGCGGCACCAAGTGGCCGAGGAGACCCTGGCACTCGCACGGACGCTGATCGAACGCCTCACGCAGGCGCAGGCGGCACGGCCGGGCGAGGCCGACGCGGACGACGACCGACGCATCGAAGCGGACGAGGCCGCCTCGGTCATTCTCGGCCTGCAGGACCGCGAGACCAGGGACCGGGCGGCGGAGTGGATGGAGGGCCGCGAGGCGGAGGGAGCCCTGCGGCTCTGGCGCGTGCTCGCC
>NZ_KL585383.1:86768-91896 GCF_000721935.1 Streptomyces sp. NRRL WC-3549 | reverse complement strand
CCCGCCGCTGCGTCGGCTCGTACGTGGAGCATTCGGCCGCACCTCTCGCGCTGGCCGGATGGGTGTCCTGGTCCACGGGGGACGAGCCGGGCGCCCGGGTCGCGCTGGGCCTCGCACTCCGGGCGGACCCGGACTACACGTTCGCGCAGCTGCTGCACCAGGCGTGCAACGAGGGCCTGGACCCCGAGACGCTCCGCCGCTGCCTGCGGGGTGAGCGCGACCTGCGCGCCGCCGCACAAGGGGGAGCCGTACCCGCGGGTGGCCCCGGGCTCCAGCAGCCTGCTCTCCCGCGCCCACGTCGGCGACCGGCGCGCAGCCAGGCCGCCGGGCGGGTGGAAAGGGCGGCCCGGGAGGCGGTCCCGATGCCGGGTCCCACTCCGTCCGGTCCGGGCGCAGCCCGCCCACGGTCGGCCGTGCACCGTAAGCGGACCCGTGGGTACCGGGTGCAGGGCCGGCGGGGCGCTCGAAGCGGCCGCTGAGGCCGGGGGAGCGGCCCGGACCGGTGGGAGAGCCGAGCGGACTCGGAGCGGCGGGAAGGCAGGCACACGGGAAGGAGCCGTAGGCGCGTGGAAAGGGGCCGGAGGAGAGGGCCGGCGCTCGGGAGGGTGACACACGGGAAGGGGGGCTCACGGCAAGGGGCGAGCGGGCGCGTGCCACGGGCGGCCGGCGTGACAGGAAGGGAGGCGGAGATCGCGAAGGGAGTGTTTATCGTCAGGAAGACGACTATGATTCCGGCATGCCGCCCTACGACCCGTCGACCTTCCCGCCCTTCGCTGTCACCGTCGACCTGGTTGTGCTCACGGTGCGTCGTCACGCACTCTGCGCACTGGTGGTGCGCCGTGGCGAAGCGCCCTTCCAGGGCAGATGGGCGCTGCCAGGGGGATTCGTCAGAACCGACGAGGACCTCGGCGCCGCCGCGGCACGGGAACTCGCCGAGGAGACCGGGCTCTGTGCGCACGATCCGGTCGCCCCCACCGTGGGGAACGGCGCCCACCTCGAGCAGTTGGCCACCTACGGAGACCCCGGCCGCGACCCTCGGATGAGGGTCGTCAGCGTCGCGCACCTCGCGCTGGCTCCCGATCTGCCCGCGCCTCGCGCGGGGGGTGACGCGAACAGTGCGCGCTGGGCGCCGGTCGGTGATCTCCTCGGCCAGGAAAGAGGCACGGGCGGAGACGGTGAGCAGCCGGCCCCCCTGGCGTTCGACCACGCCCGCATCCTCGACGACGGGGTGGAACGCGCCCGCTCGAAGATCGAATATTCGTCGCTGGCCACGGCGTTCTGCCCGCCCGAGTTCACCGTCGGCGAGTTGCGACGGGTGTACGAGGCGGTGTGGGGCGTGGTCCTGGACCCGCGGAACTTCCACCGCAAGGTCACCGGCACCCCAGGCTTCCTGGTGCCGTCCGGAGGGACCACCACCCGGCAGGGCGGCCGTCCCGCACAGCTGTTCAGGGCGGGCTCCGCCACCGTGCTCAATCCTCCGATGCTGCGACCCGAGGTCTGATTGTCGGACTTTCGGTGCGGGTCCTCGCTGAATGGCCGTACCGCGTACGGCGATCAGGCAACGGAACGCCCGTAAAGGCTGAGCTGCAACAAAAGTCTGAAATGTCGCGTTATCTTGCTGGAGTACCCCGCCCTGCCGCCGAGCGGTCTCCCCCTCCGCGAGAGAAGCGATGCTCCAGGCCATCGGACTCACCAGCGCCCCCGGCCGCGACCGGCCCTCCGTCGTGGACGACTTGACCTTCGAAGCCCCTCCCGGCCGCGTCACCGCGCTCCTCGGCGCGCCCGGTTCCGGAAAGACCACCGCTCTGCGGCTGATGCTCGAGCTCGAACCCGGGCGCGGCGTCACCTACTTCCGGGGGCGGCCCCTGCACCGCATCGGCCACCCCGCGCGCGAAGTCGGCGTGCTGCTCGGAGACGTGCCGGGTCATCCCGCGCGTACCGTCCGCGGTCAGCTCCGCATGCTCTGCGCCGCCGCCGGGGTGCCCGCGACGCGCGCCGACGAACTCCTCGACGTCGTCGGTCTGGCCGGACTCGGGGACCAGCGCATCGGGTCGCTCTCGGCCGGCATGGACCGGCGGCTCGGCCTCGCGTCCGCGCTGCTGGGGGACCCGCACACGCTCGTCCTCGACGAGCCCGCCAAGGGCCTCTCGCCGCGGGAGAGAAGCTGGATGCACGGGCTTCTGCGGGCCCACGCGGCCGAGGGCGGCACGGTCCTGCACACCACCAGCGACCCCAAGGAGGCCGCCGCCACGGCCGACCGGGTGGTCACCATCGACGGCGGACGCCTGCTCGCCGACCAGGCGGTGGCCGACTTCTCCCGGACCCGCCTGCGCCCCCGCGTCGCGGTGCGCACACCGCACGCCGCCCGCCTGGCAGCCGTGGTCAGCCGGGAAGCGCGGGCCGCCCGGCGGCCCGTGGAAGTGGTCGCCGAGGGCGGCAGCCGTCTGTCGGTCTACGGCAGCAGTTGCGCGGAGATCGGGGACACCGCGTACCGGCACGGCGTCCCCGTGCACCAGCTCGCGGACGAGACCGGAGACGCCGGACCCGTCGCCGTCCCCGCCGCCCGCGCCCCGGCCAGGGCTGTACCGAGGTCCGCCTCGGCGGTGGCGGTCTCGAAGCTCCCGCCCCCCATCGACGTCCGCCCCGCACGGGGTCCGCTGCGCCCCCTCCGCTACGAACTGCGCCGCCTCTTCGGGGTGCGGACAACCACCTTCGTCATGACCGCCGTTCTGCTGGTCTCGACCGGCATCTCCGTCCTGCTGGCCCGTTCCGGCCGGGCGCCGCTGCCCGACCTCCTGGTCGCATGGCCGGATCTGCTGCCCCTGCCCCCCGCGGCGTTCGGCGCCGGCCTGATCGGAGCCCTCTCCTTCGGGGACGAGTACCGGTACCCGGCACTCGCCGCGGGGCGGGGGACGGTCCCCCGCCGCCTGGGGCTGCTGCTGGCCAAACTGACCGTCTCCAGCGCTGTCGCCCTGCTGCTGGCCCTGCTCTCCGTGCTCGCGGACGCCGAGGCGCTGCGCCTCGTCTACGGCGAGGGCGTGGTCGCCGTGCCCGACAACGCCGTCCTGCTGGCCGCGAGTTGGGCCGCACTGTCAGTGGGCTGTGCCTGGGCGGGGCTGCTCGCCGCAGGCGTCTTCCGTATGGCGGCAGCCGGGGTCGCGGCCGTCCTCGCAGTCCCCGTCCTCATGGTCCCGCTGGTGCAGAAACTGCTCGCCGGGCCGTCCGCGCGTTCGATCGCCGGACTGCCGACGAGGCTGCGTGAACTCACCTGGCTGCAGTGGCCGTACGAACTGGACCGGTGGGCGACGGCGGCCGTCCGGGTCGTGGCGCAGCCGGTGGGGCTGGCTCTCGCCCTGTCGTTGTCGGTCCTGATCTGTGCGTATGTGTTCACCGGCCTCCGAGGGAGGGCGCGTTGGTGACCGCGCCCATCCGACAGGGTGATGATCGGATCGCAACTCCTTGAAGGGTGAGTGATTTATCCCGATAAGGCGTCAATTGTGAGGCCAGTACCGATCACCCTTTCGTGTGCTTTTCACCAAAGACCTCAAGGGGCGGCTGAGCCGCGCCGACAAAGGATGCGTGAGTACCCTCGCGCACACCATGATGACCGCCGCCCGCTCCGCCGATTCCGGCCTCGCCGGACCGGGCGAAATCGACCGCTACCCGTACACGGAGTCGCCGGCCGGCGAGCATGCCGCCCTGCGCTCCTGGGGCGGTACCGATTCCGAGCTGGGGCGGACGGGGCGACGCGGCGCAGCCGGCCGCGGCCGTGGCCTCCACGGCCAACTCGTCCAGCAGCTGGGCCAGATGATCGTTTCCGGGGATCTCGGGGCCGACCGGCCGCTCGTCCCGGAGGAGATCGGCCAGCGATTCGAGGTCTCCCGCACCGTGGTCAGGGAGTCCCTGCGTGTGCTCGAGGCCAAGGGCCTGGTCAGTGCCCGGCCCAATGTCGGCACCCGGGTCCGTCCGGTCAGCGACTGGAACCTCTTGGACCCCGACATCATCGAATGGAGGGCCTTCGGTCCTCAGCGTGACGATCAGCGCCGGGAGCTGACCGAGTTGCGGTGGACGATCGAGCCGCTTGCCGTGCGGCTGGCCGCCGGGCACGGGCGTGAGGACATCCAGCAGCGCCTCGGCGACATGATCGAGATCATGGGGCACGCGATGGGGCAGGGAGACGCGATCACGTTCTCCCGTGCCGACGGGGAATTCCACTCCCTGCTCATCCAGGCCGCCGGCAACCGCATGCTCGAGCACCTGTCCGGCATCGTCTCCGCCGCCCTGCACGTCTCCGGCGGCCCGGTCACGGGCTGTGACCGGCCCGGTGAGGCGTCGCTCGGTCATCACGCGCGCATCGTCGAGGCGCTCGCCTCGGGCGACGCCACCGGCGCGGAGAACGCCATGCGGCAGCTGCTCGTGGTCCACCCGGACGTGGAGCGAGTCGTTCCGGCGCCCCGCGAACACTGAACCCCGTACGGCCGGGGGTGCGCGGCTCGTGTGCCGCCGGGCCCACGGGCCCGGCGGCACAATTGTGCGGATAGGTGACACCTGGTTGAGTTTGTCGCGTATGGGGTGTGACTCGGGCCACGTGAATTGGCCGTAACACTCCTGGAGGCAGTGCGATGACTTAAGAGGTGACCGCCGCGGAAGGAATACAGCAGCCACGCAGTGCGCTGTGCAGTTCTGAGGCCAAGCCCGCGCCGTCGGCGACATCCCCAGCCGCCGGTCGTCGGTCCGAGCTCCTCCGGAGCCGGGCCGGAAGCCGTTTCCATCGTTCCGAGAGGTTGTTCGTGTCGGCCAGCACATCCCGTACGCTCCCGCCGGAGATCGCCGAGTCCGAGTCTGTGATGGCGCTCATCGAGCGGGGAAAGGCTGATGGGCAGATCGCCGGCGATGACGTGCGTCGGGCCTTCGAGGCTGACCAGATTCCGCCAACCCAGTGGAAGAACGTTCTGCGCAGCCTCAACCAGATCCTCGAGGAAGAGGGTGTGACGCTGATGGTCAGTGCCGCGGAGTCGCCGAAGCGCGCCCGCAAGAGCGTCGCAGCGAAGAGCCCGGTCAAGCGCACCGCCACCAAGACCGTCGCGGCCAAGACGACCGTGACCCTGTCTCTTATACACATCCCTGA
>NZ_KL585383.1:85334-86586 GCF_000721935.1 Streptomyces sp. NRRL WC-3549 | reverse complement strand
GCCGAGAGCACCGGCACGGCGTCCGACGACGCCGCCGTGGCCGCCCCCGCGAAGAAGGCCGCTGCCAAGAAGACGGCCGCCAAGAAGACCGCCGTGAAGAAGACGGCGGCCAAGAAGACCGCCGCCAAGAAGTCCGGCAAGCAGGACGACGAGCTCCTCGACGGTGACGAGGCCGTCGAGGACGTCAAGGCCGCCAAGGGTGAGGAAGAGGAGGGCGAGGGCGAGAACAAGGGCTTCGTCCTCTCCGACGACGACGAGGACGACGCGCCCGCGCAGCAGGTCGCCGTCGCCGGCGCCACGGCCGACCCGGTCAAGGACTACCTGAAGCAGATCGGCAAGGTCCCCCTCCTCAACGCCGAGCAGGAGGTCGAGCTCGCCAAGCGCATCGAGGCCGGCCTCTTCGCCGAGGACAAGCTCGCCAACTCCGACAAGCTCGCGCCGAAGCTCAAGCGCGAGCTGGAGATCATCGCCGAGGACGGCCGCCGGGCCAAGAACCACCTGCTGGAGGCCAACCTCCGCCTCGTGGTCTCGCTGGCCAAGCGCTACACCGGGCGCGGCATGCTCTTCCTGGACCTGATCCAGGAAGGCAACCTCGGCCTGATCCGCGCCGTCGAGAAGTTCGACTACACCAAGGGCTACAAGTTCTCCACGTACGCCACCTGGTGGATCCGTCAGGCGATCACCCGCGCCATGGCCGACCAGGCCCGCACCATCCGCATCCCGGTGCACATGGTCGAGGTCATCAACAAGCTCGCCCGGGTGCAGCGCCAGATGCTCCAGGACCTGGGCCGTGAGCCCACCCCGGAGGAGCTCGCCAAGGAGCTCGACATGACCCCTGAGAAGGTCATCGAGGTCCAGAAGTACGGCCGTGAGCCGATCTCGCTGCACACCCCGCTCGGCGAGGACGGCGACAGTGAGTTCGGAGACCTGATCGAGGACTCCGAAGCGGTCGTCCCGGCCGACGCGGTCAGCTTCACGCTGCTGCAGGAGCAGCTGCACTCCGTGCTCGACACGCTCTCCGAGCGCGAGGCGGGCGTGGTCTCGATGCGCTTCGGCCTCACCGACGGCCAGCCGAAGACGCTGGACGAGATCGGCAAGGTCTACGGCGTGACGCGTGAGCGCATCCGCCAGATCGAGTCGAAGACGATGTCGAAGCTGCGCCACCCCTCGCGGTCCCAGGTCCTGCGCGACTACCTGGACTAGACGCGCCGAGGACACATGGGCGAGGGCCCGGAACCGATCAGGGTCCGGG
>NZ_KL585383.1:84954-85116 GCF_000721935.1 Streptomyces sp. NRRL WC-3549 | reverse complement strand
CCGATCAGGTTCCGGGCCCTCGCCCATGTGGTGCGGGTGCGCAGGCCACGCGGGCGAATGACGCTGAGTAGGCAACGTCCACCTCGGAGTCAGGAGCCCCCATGCGCCGTCTTGTGGTCCGTTTCCTCCCCTCGGCCTTCGCGCTGGCCGTCATGGCGGCGG
>NZ_KL585383.1:79027-84701 GCF_000721935.1 Streptomyces sp. NRRL WC-3549 | reverse complement strand
GTGGCAGGCCGGCCGCCGTGGCCGACAGCCCCTGGGCGGTGGCCCTGGCCAGCCGTGACCGGTTCGGGGGAACGCGGGCCGGACAGTTCTGCGGCGCGGTGGCGATCGCGCCCACCAAGGCGCTCACGGCCGCACACTGCCTGCGGCCGGACGTACTCGGCGGCGAGGTCTCCGAGGTGCGCGATCTGAAGGTCATCGCCGGACGCGACGAACTGGACGGTCCCGGCGGCCAGGAGATCCCGGTGCGGTCGGCCTGGACCAACCCCGGGTACGACCCCCGTACGAACGCGGGCGATCTGGCGGTGCTCACGCTGGAGCGGGCGCTTCCGGAGCGCAGCGTCATCCCGATGGCCACGGAGGGGGACGAGGCGTACACACCCGGTGGTGAGGCCACGGTGTACGGCTGGGGGGACACCACGGGGTACGGCGCCTACGCGGCCACCCTGCGCGCGGCCGAGGTGCGGGTGCTGCCGGACAGCACGTGCGCCCGCGCCTACCCGGGCGGTACGTACGGCTCGTACGACGCCTCAGCCATGCTCTGCGCCGGTGACACGGCCGGAGGGCGGGATGCCTGCCAGGGGGACAGCGGAGGCCCTCTGATGGCCCGTGGGCGGCTCATCGGCCTCGTGTCCTGGGGCAGCGGCTGCGGAAGCCCGGGGAACCCGGGGGTCTACACCCGGGTCTCCGCGGCCCTCGGGTGGATGGCCGGCCGGGTCTGACCGGCCGGTCCACCCCCGGGACACGTGAGAACGGGCGGCTCTCCCTGCCGGGAGGGCCGCCCGTCGGCCGGTCGAGGACCGGGCCCGTGCTCGTCGTGGATGCGAGGTGTCAGTGTTCCTCGTCGGCGGCACTCGCCTGCGCGGCGGTGAGCCGATCCGTCTCATCCTGTATTTCCGCGGCGATCTTCTTGAGTTCCGGCTCGAACTTGCGCCCGTGGTGGGCACAGAAGAGCAGTTCACCGCCACTGATCAGCACGACGCGCAGATAGGCCTGGGCGCCGCAACGGTCACAGCGGTCTGCTGCGGTCAGCGGGCTCGCGGGGGTCAGAACAGTAGTCACGTCGCCTCTTCTCTAGCTCGACGAGCTGTCGTACCAGGGTCAACATCCAACCAGGCCGAAAACGTTCCCGCTCGTGGCATTTCTTCGAAACTTCTTCTCGGGATGGCTGTCTGTCGCCGGTTGGGGCGAATGTGCCGTATTGCGTAGCGCTACGGTTTCGCGTTGCTGGGTGGGCCGGTCCTCCGGCTGGCTTGCCGGTTGTTCATGAGGACGTGCCCGGAGCCTAAATGGTTCATGCCTCGAAGGGAACGTGATGTCCACGTCACCCCGGTGCATGATCGAACGTGTATGCGAGGCTGCACTAGCATAAGGATTCCCACCGGGTGGCGTCACAACCGCTCTACCAGGCCTCTGTAGGCTCTCAGCGGCCACCGAGGCCGAGCCCGGCACCCACGGGCACCCCAGATGAAATTCAGCGAGGAGCGAACCGCGTGACCGCCGATTCCGTGCCGTCCACTGCGCTGCTGACCGGAGCAGGCGGCGCAGACAGGGAGAGCTCCAACTACACAGCGCGGCACCTCCTCGTCCTCGAGGGGCTGGAGGCGGTCCGCAAGCGCCCCGGGATGTACATCGGCTCCACCGACAGCCGCGGGCTGATGCACTGCCTCTGGGAGATCATCGACAACTCCGTCGACGAGGCGCTCGGGGGCCACTGCGACGTGATCGAGGTCGTCTTCCACGACGACTCCTCCGTCGAGGTCCGCGACAACGGCCGGGGCATCCCCGTCGACGTCGAGCCCAAGACGGGGCTGTCCGGCGTCGAGGTCGTCATGACCAAGCTGCACGCCGGCGGAAAGTTCGGCGGCGGCTCGTACGCCGCGTCCGGCGGGCTGCACGGCGTCGGCGCCTCGGTCGTGAACGCGCTCTCCGCCCGCCTCGACGTCGAGGTGGACCGCAACAGCGCGACCCACTCGATCAGTTTCCGCCGGGGCGTCCCGGGCAGGTTCACGGGGCAGGGGCCCGACGGGCCCTTCGACCCCGCCAACGGCCTGCACAAGGGCAAGCGGATCCCGAAGACGCGCACGGGCACCCGGGTGCGGTTCTGGGCGGACCGGCAGATCTTCCTCAAGGACGCCAGGTTCGACCTGGAGACGCTGTACCAGCGGGCCCGCCAGACGGCGTTCCTCGTCCCCGGCCTCACGATCGTCGTACGCGACGAACGCGGCGTCGACGGTGGGGGCAAGACGGAGGAGACGTTCCGTTTCGACGGCGGGATCAGTGAGTTCTGCGAGTACCTGGCGCAGGACAAGGCCGTCTGCGACGTCCAGCGCCTGACCGGCTCCGGCACGTTCAAGGAAACCGTGCCCGTCCTGGACGACCGCGGTCACATGACGGCGACCGAGGTCACCCGCGAGCTGGGCGTGGACATCGCGCTGCGCTGGGGCACCGGGTACGACACCACCGTCAAGTCCTTCGTCAACATCATCGCCACCCCCAAGGGCGGCACCCACGTCACCGGCTTCGAGCGGTCCCTCACCAAGACGGTCAACGAGGCACTGCGCTCCGCGAAGCTGCTGCGGGTCGCCGAGGACGACATCGTCAAGGACGACGCCCTCGAAGGCCTCACCGCCGTCGTGACGGTACGGCTCGCGGAACCGCAGTTCGAGGGGCAGACCAAGGAGGTGCTGGGCACCTCGGCGGCCAACCGGATCGTGGCGAACGTGGTGGCCAAGGAGCTCAAGGCGTTCCTCACCTCCACCAAGCGTGACGCCAAGGCCCAGGCCAGGGCGGTGCTGGACAAGGCGGTGGCCGCCGCGCGCACCCGCATCGCGGCCCGCCAGCACAAGGACGCGCAGCGCCGGAAGACCGCGCTGGAGTCCTCGTCGCTGCCGGCCAAGCTCGCCGACTGCCGCAGCGACGACGTGGAGCGCAGCGAGCTCTTCATCGTGGAGGGCGACTCGGCCCTCGGCACGGCGAAGCTGGCCCGGAACAGCGAGTTCCAGGCACTGCTGCCCATCCGCGGCAAGATCCTCAACGTCCAGAAGTCGTCCGTCTCGGACATGCTGAAGAACGCCGAGTGCGGCGCCATCATCCAGGTCATAGGAGCGGGTTCCGGCCGCACCTTCGACATCGACGCGGCGCGGTACGGCAAGGTCATCATGATGACGGACGCCGACGTCGACGGCTCCCACATCCGTACCCTGCTGCTCACGCTCTTCCAGCGGTACATGCGGCCGATGGTCGAGGCGGGCCGGGTGTTCGCGGCGGTGCCCCCGCTGCACCGGATTGAGCTGGTCCAGCCCAAGAAGGGGCAGGACAAGTACGTCTACACGTACTCGGACAACGAGCTGCGGCAGACCCTGCTGGAGCTCCAGCGCAAGAACGTGCGGATCAAGGACTCGATCCAGCGCTACAAGGGTCTCGGCGAGATGGACGCGGACCAGCTCGCGGAGACGACGATGGACCCGCGCCACCGGACCCTGCGACGGATCAACATCGGCGACCTCGACTCCTCCGAGCAGGTCTTCGACCTGCTCATGGGCAACGAGGTGGCGCCCCGCAAGGAGTTCATCACCAGCTCGGCGGCCACGCTGGACCGCTCGCGCATCGACGTCTGACCCGGACCTGCGGACCCGGTCCGTCGCGGCCCCCTCCACCCCACGGGCGGAGGGGGCTTCCGCGTGGGCCGCGTCACGCCCGCTGCCGGGGTGCGGTGTGCCCCACCCTGGGCCTTCTTCACCTGAAAAGGTGAAGCCCGCCGGATGCGGAGCCGGGATCACCCCCGCACTGCCCATTCTTGGCTGCGTGGCCGAAAAGGTCCGTGGACGAGGGGGTTGGTCGGTGGAGAAGGAAGCAGGGCCGGGCATCGCGGAGACGCGGCTCGACGGCCCGTGGTACGACGTGCCGACGCGGGGCGAGGGCCTGGCGACGGGCGCCCCGGAGGCCCCGTGGGAGGACCGGCCGGAGCTTCGGGCCGAGCGGGTCCCCGGCGCGGCCGGCGTCTACCTGGAGGTGCAGCGCAGCGCGGCGTTCCAGGAGGTCCGGCGCCGCTACCGCCGGTTCGTGGTCCCCGCGGTGGCCGCCTTCCTCCTCTGGTACCTGGCCTACGTCGCCGTGGCCACCACCGCGCACGACCTCATGGCGCGGCCCGTCGCCGGCGTGCTGAACGTGGCCATGCTCGCGGGGCTGGGCCAGTTCCTCACCACCTTCCTGCTGACCTGGGCCTACGTCCGCCACGCCCGGCTGCACCGCGACCGCGCGGCGCTGGAGCTGCGCTGGGACACCCAGGAGAGGGCGAGAGGGACCGAGCGGTGAGCGGCGGCCACCAGACCCTGGCGCTGCTGCTGTTCAGCGCGTTCGTCGTCGTGACCCTCGCCATCACCACCTGGGTGAGCCGGAACAGGCAGGGCTCGGCGGAGGAGTTCTACGCCGGTGGCCGGTTGTTCTCCCCCATGGAGAACGGTTTCGCCATCGCCGGTGACTACATGTCCGCCGCCTCGTTCCTCGGGATCTCGGGGCTGATCGCCCTCTACGGCTACGACGGCATGCTGTATTCGGTGGGCTTCCTCGTCGCCTGGCTCGTCGTCCTGCTCCTGGTGGCCGAACTCGTGCGCAACTGCGGCCGCTTCACCCTCGCCGACGTGGTCGCCGCGCGTATGGCGGAGCGGCCCGTGCGGACCGCTGTGGGGGCCTCGTCCGTCACCGTCTCCGTGCTGTACCTGGTGGCGCAGATGGTGGGCGCGGGCAGCCTCGTCGCCCTGCTGCTCGGCGGTAGTGGTGACGGCGCCCGGTCCTGGACCGTGGTCGGCGTCGGGGCCCTGATGGTGGTCTACGTGTCCCTGGGCGGTATGCGGGCCACGACCTGGATCCAGATCGTCAAGGCGGTCCTGCTGATGGGCGGGGCCGTGGCCCTGACCGTGCTCGTCCTCGTCCGTTTCCACGGTGACGTCAACGCCCTTCTCAGCTCGGCGGCGGACCGCAGCGGGCGGGGAGGCGACTTCCTGTCGCCCGGGCTCCGTTACGGCGGGTCCTGGACCGCGCGCCTCGACTTCATGAGCCTGGGCCTGGCCCTCGTGCTCGGTACGGCGGGCCTCCCGCACATCCTGTCGCGCTTCTACACCGTGCCGACGGCGCGGGCGGCACGGCGTTCCGTGGTCTGGTCGATCGGTCTGATCGGCGGCTTCTACCTGATGACGATCGTGCTCGGCTTCGGGGCGGCGGCCCTGGTGGGTGCCGCGGACGTACGTGCGTCCAACTCCTCCGGCAACACGGCCGTTCCGCTGCTGGCGCTGGCCCTCGGCGGCGGGGAGAGGTCCACGGGGGGCACGGTGCTGTTCGCGGTGGTGGCGGCCGTCGCCTTCGCGACGATCCTGGCGGTCGTCGCCGGCATCACCCTGGCCTCGTCCGCCTCCGTGGCCCACGACCTGTACGCCTCGTGGCGGCGGCCGGGCACCCGTCGGTACAGCGAGGTCGGTGTCGCGAGGACGGCCGCGGTCGGCATCGGTGTGGCGGCCATCGCGCTGGGGCTCCTCGCCCAGAACCTGAACGTCGCGTTCCTGGTGGGCCTGGCCTTCGCGGTGGCGGCCTCCGCGAACCTTCCGGCGCTGCTCTACTCGTTGTTCTGGCGGCGCTTCACCACCCGGGGCGCGGTGTGGGCCCTGTCTCTTATACACAT
>NZ_KL585383.1:78111-78838 GCF_000721935.1 Streptomyces sp. NRRL WC-3549 | reverse complement strand
GGGCTCATCCCCGCCGTAGTGCTCGTCGTGCTCTCCCCGGTCGTGTCGGGGAGCCCGGCGTCCCTCTTCCCGGGCCTGGACTTCCAGCTCTTCCCGCTGGAGAACCCCGGCCTGGTGTCCGTCCCCGCCGGGTTCCTGGCCGGCTGGGCCGGTACGGTCACCTCTCCGGAACCTCCCGACGAGGCGAAGCACGCCGAGACGGAGGTCCGCTCACTCACCGGGGCCGGAGCGGTGTAGGCGGCGTCCGGCAGGGCCGAGACGGGGCGCTCCAGGGACGTGCCTCGTACGGTGGCCCGGCGGTGACACGGCGACGCGCCGACGCGGCCGGGCGCGCCGTCCGCACACCCCTTGCCTCCGGCAGCTCGGTCTGTGAGCCTTTCCGGGACGTCGGCACCAGCGCAATCGACTTGCGTTTCTTGCGCTAATCTTGCGTTCATGACGCGACGACTTGCTCAAGTGGCCCGGAAAGTGGGAGTCAGTGAGGCCACGGTCAGCCGAGTGCTCAACGGCAAGCCGGGTGTCTCCGACGCCACGAGGCAAGCCGTCCTCTCCGCCCTCGACGTCCTCGGCTACGAGCGGCCCACCCAGCTGCGCGGCGAACGCGCCAGGCTGGTCGGCCTGGTCCTGCCCGAGTTGCAGAACCCGATCTTCCCCGCCTTCGCCGAGGTCGTCGGTGGTGCGCTGGCCCAGCAGGGCCTGACCCCGGTGCTCTGCACGCAGACCAAGG
>NZ_KL585383.1:77514-77893 GCF_000721935.1 Streptomyces sp. NRRL WC-3549 | reverse complement strand
CAAGGGCGGGGTCTCCGAGGCCGACTACGTCGAACTCCTCCTGCAGCAGCAGGTCTCCGGTGTCGTGTTCGCGGGCGGGCTCTACCACCAGGCCGACGCCCCGCACGACCACTACCGGGTGCTCGCCGACCGGAAGATCCCCGTCGTGCTGATCAACGCCGCGATCGCCCGGCTCGGCTTCCCGGGCGTCTCCTGCGACGACTCGGTGGCGGTGGAGCAGGCCTGGCGCCACCTCGCCTCACTGGGCCACGAACGGATCGGGTTCGTCCTCGGCCCCTCCGACCACGTGCCCTCGCAGCGCAAGCTCGCCGCCGCCCGGGTGCTCGCCGAGGGGGCGGGGGCTTCCGTGCCGGACGAGTGGGTGGCCCGGGCCATGTTC
>NZ_KL585383.1:73704-77325 GCF_000721935.1 Streptomyces sp. NRRL WC-3549 | reverse complement strand
GTGCCGGACGAGTGGGTGGCCCGGGCCATGTTCTCGCTGGAAGGCGGACAGGCCGCCGCCATGCGGCTGCTGGACCAGGGGGTCACCGGCATCATCTGTGCCAGCGACCCGCTCGCCCTGGGCGCGGTGCGCGCCGCGCGCCGCCGGGGGCTGTCCGTGCCCGCGGACGTGTCGGTCGTGGGGTACGACGACTCGGCCTTCATGAACTGCACCGAACCCCCGCTGACCACGGTGCGCCAGCCCATCGAGGCGATGGGCCGGGCCGCGGTCGAGCTGCTGTCGGTGCAGATCGGCGGCCGCACGGTCCCCTCCGACGAACTGCTCTTCGAACCGGAGCTGGTGGTGCGCGGGTCGACGGCCCGGCCGCCCCGGAGCTGACCGCGCGCCGACGGCGTGGAGACTTCCCGCGGAATTTCCGGCCGCGTGTAGCTAATTTGCAAAACCGGTCCGCCCCGCCGGTCCGGGGAAGGGCCGCGGTGGCCGCGGGCCGTCGTACTGCCCGCTGGGCCGCATCCGCAGCGGCCGCTCGGCGTACTCCTCCAGGGCGTGGGCGATCCAGCCGACGGTGCGGGCCACCGCGAACACCGTTTCACCCGCGTCCGCCGGCATGCCGCAGGACACGGACAGGACCGCCAGCGCCAGGTCGACGTTGGCGTGCAGCGGTGCGTGGCGGGCGGTGGTGGCGATCACGTCGCGGGCGGCCTCCGCGGCGGCGGCGGTCCCGGGCACCTCGGCGAGCAGGCCGAACAGCACCTCGGCGCGCGGATCCTCGCCCCGGTACAGGCGGTGGCCCAGCCCCGGCACCCGGCGCCCCGTACGCAGATGGTCGGCGACGACCGGTGCCGCACTGCCCCGTTCCACGACCTCGGTCAGCATCCGGTGTGCGAGGCCGCTCGCGGCGCCGTGCAGCGGGCCCTCCAGCACGCCGAGCCCGGCGGAGACCACGGCGTACGGATGGGCATGGGCGGAGGCGGCCACCCTCGCCGCCAGGGTGGACGCCGCCAGGTCGTGGTCGGCCAGCAGGGAAAGGGCCGCCCCCAGTACGGTCAGTGACGCGGTGTCGGCGGGTACGCGCGAGAGGCGCGGCCACAGCCTGCGGGCCAGGGGGCCGTCCTCCTCGTCGTCCAGCGGCTGTCCGCCGGCCGGCGGGAGCGAGCCCACCATCGTGGGGATCAGGCCGCGAGCGCTGTTCAGCACCCCGGGTGGCGAGAGGTCGAAGCGGAGCGGATCCGCGGAGGCGGCGGCCACCACCGCCACCCGCAGCCGGTCCGTCGAACCGCTGTGCTCCGGCAGGGACGCCACGGCGCGCCGTGCGGCGGCCAGGGACTCGTGCGGTGCGGCGAAACGGGCGCCCGCCGTGAGCTCGCCCGTCCAGACGAACTCGGCGACCTCCTCGAAGCTGCGGCGGCGGGCCAGTTCCGTCGCGTCGACACCGCGGTAGTAGTACCGGTCCTGCTCGATGAGCGTGACGCCGGTACGGATCACCGGCCGGCCGGCCGGGGGAGGGGCGGCCCGCTCCATGCGTCCGGTGCGCCGGACCAGCGCCTCCACCTCGGCCGCGTCGAACGTGCTGCCCCGACTGCCCGGGGTGCGCACGCTGCTGAGCTGCCCGCGGCTGACATACGCGTAGACGGTCTCGGGCTTCACGCCCAGCAGCTCCGCCGTCTCCCGGGTGGTGAGCCGACGGCCCGCGGGGGGAGTGCCGGGACCCGCCGCCTCGTCGGTGTCCGCTCCCCGGACTTCCTCTCGCGTCATGGGACCACCGTATCCATAGGCCGTCCGCAGGCATCGTGGCCTGAGCATTGATTCAATCAACATTGACGCATACTTGGTCAATCATTAATAGTCGAATCAATGCGTCAACTTCTCGGCGCAGCACACCGGAAGACCGAAGGAGTGTTCCGATATGCCTGGCATGCCTGCTCTGCGTGCTGACGCCACCCCGCTCGACGTGCCCCGGGGCCTGGCCGGTGTCGTCGTCACCGACACGGCGCTCGGCGACGTCCGTGGTCGCGAGGGCTTCTACCACTACCGCCAGTACTCGGCGATCGAACTCGCCCGGAAGCGCAGCTTCGAGGACGTCTGGTACCTGATGTTCCACGGGGAGCTGCCCGACGGCGCCCGGAGCGCCGGCTTCGCGGCCCGTGTCGCGGGCCTGCGGCACCTGCCCGCGGAGGTGAGCGCCGCGCTGCCCGGCATCGCCCGCGCCGGTACGCTTTCCGGTCCCCTCGCCGGACTCCGGACCGCGCTCTCCCTGCTCGGGTCCGGTGCCGGCCTGCGGCCCGTCTACGACCTCCCGGAAGACCGGCGACGCGAGGACGCGCTCGCCCTCTGTGCCGCGGTTCCCACCCTGCTGACCGCCCTGCACAGGCTCGGTGAAGGGCTCGAACCGGTCGCTCCCCGCGACGATCTGCCGTTCGCCGCGAACTACCTCTACATGCTCACGGGCACCGAGCCCGACGCCCCGCGCGCCCGGGCCGTCGAGCGCTACCTCGTCTCCACCATCGACCACGGCTTCAACGCCTCGACCTTCACCGCCAGAGTCGTCGCCTCCACCGGAGCGGACGTGGCCGCCTGTCTGGTCGCCGCCGTCGGCGCGCTCTCCGGGCCCCTGCACGGCGGCGCGCCCAGCCGGGCCCTGGACGCCCTGGACGCCATCGGCACCCCCGACCGCATCGACGGGTGGGTCCGCGAGCAGATCCTCGGCGGAGGCCGGATCATGGGCTTCGGGCACCCCGTCTACCGCACCGAGGACCCGCGGTCCCGCATGCTCCGCTCCGTCGCGCAGGAATTCGGCGGTCCGCTGGTCGACTTCGCCGTCGAGGTGGAACGGCAGGTCGAGGCCATCCTCGCCGAGCTCAAGCCGGGACGTGAGCTCCACACCAACGTCGAGTTCTACGCCGGAGTCGTCATGGAGCTGTGCGGGCTGCCGCGCGAGATGTTCACCCCCACCTTCTGCGTGGCGCGTACGGTCGGATGGAGCGCCAATATCCTGGAGCAGGCGGAGGACTCCAAGATCATCCGCCCGGCGGCCCATTACGCCGGGCCCCCGCCGCCCCAGCCCGTGCCGGCACCCTGACGCGACCCCGAGGAAGGCCCCCGTTGACCCCGCCCCCCGCCCCGCAGATCCCGGTCGTCGTCCTCGCGGGGTTTCTGGGGTCCGGAAAGACGACCCTGCTCAACCACCTGCTGCGCAACCGCGCCGGCAACCGGATCGGGGTGATCGTCAACGACTTCGGCGCCATCGAGATCGACGCCATGACCGTGGCGGGTCAGGTCGGTTCGACCGTGTCCCTGGGTGACGGGTGCCTGTGCTGCGCCGTGGACGCCGGTGAGCTCGACGCGTTCCTGGCCACACTGACCAAGCCGGCCGCCCGTCTCGACGTGATCGTCATCGAGGCGAGCGGCCTGGCCGAACCCCAGGAACTCGTGCGGATGCTGCTGGCCAGCGACAACCCCCGCGTCCGGTACGGGGGACTGGTCGAGGTGGTGGACGCCGCCGAGTTCCTGGACACCCGTGAGCGGCACCCGGAGCTCGGCCGTCACCTCACGGTGGCCGACCTCGTCGTCCTGAACAAGACGGACCGGGTCCCCGAAGCGCGGCTGGCGGCCGTGCGGGAG
>NZ_KL585383.1:68980-73498 GCF_000721935.1 Streptomyces sp. NRRL WC-3549 | reverse complement strand
AGGCCGTGGCCGCCACCGGGAGCACGGCGGCGGTCATCGGCGCCGTCCACGGGCGGATCGACCCCGGGCTGCTCTTCGACCCCGTGCTCCGGCCCGAGGAGGACACCGCCGCCCGGCAGCTGACCTTCGAGGACCTGCTGCGCGAGGCGGACGGCGATCACGCGGACCACCTGCACGCGGCGTACGAGAGCGTCTCCTTCACCTCGGACGTGCCGATGGACCCACGGCGCTTCATGGCGTTCCTGGACTCCCGGCCCCCGGGGCTGTACCGGATCAAGGGCTTCGCCGACTTCGGTGCCGGCGACCGGGCCAACGCGTACGCCCTGCACGCCGTCGGCGGGTTCCTGCGCTTCGTGCCGAGGCCGTGGGCCGCAGGCGAGGCACGCCGTACCCAGCTGGTGCTGATCGGTTCCGGCATCGACACCGACGCCCTGAGCAAGGAGCTCGACGGCTGCCGGACAACCCCTGCCCAGGCCGCCACCGACGGCTCGCAGGACCTCCGCGAGGAACGCCAAGGCCCCGGGGAGGCAGGTCAGGACGCCGCCGACGAACTGGAACGCAGCATGTGGGGGGTCCTGCGGTACGTGCGGCAGCCCGACGAGGACTGACACCCCGGCCGGCCACCGGCGGCGGGACCGCACCTCCCGGCCGCGTACCGGGAAGTGCCGTGCACCGCGAAGGTGCGGCGCACCGGGAAGTGCCGTCCCGCAGGCCGTTTTCCCCCTACGACGGCAGGGGCCCGGCGACCACCGCCACCGGACTCGTCAGAGGCGTCCCCGAACCGTCCCGGCGCGGATCCGGCGCCGGCAGCCGGGCCGGCGCCCCGTTGCGCTGAGCGGCCCGCGCCGGGGCACCGCCGGCCCAGGCGAACACCAGCACGTCCTCGCCCTTCAGGAAGCGCTGGCAGCGCACCCCTCCGGTGGCCCTGCCCTTACGCGGGTACTGGTCGAACGGCGTGAGCTTCCAGGTGCGTTCCGAGTCGTCCAGCTTGCCGTGCGACCCGGCGACCGTGAACACCACGGCGTCCGCCGCGGGATCCACCGCGGTGAACGAGAGCACGGTGGCGTCCGCCCCGAGCTTGATCCCCGTCATCCCGCCGGCCGCTCGGCCCTGCGGACGCACCTGGGCGGCGGGATAGCGCAGCAACTGCGCGTCGGACGTGATGAAGACCAGGTCCTCCTCGCCCGTCCGCAGCTGGGTGGCGCCGACGACCCGGTCACCGTCCTTCAGCGAGATGACCTCCCACTCGTCCTTGTTCGGCGGATAGTCGGGCACCACGCGCTTCACCACCCCGTGCAGGGTGCCGATGGCCAGTCCCGGTGACTCCTCGGCCAGCGTGCTGAGGCAGATCAGCTCCTCACCCGCCTCCAGCGTGAGGAACTCGGAGACCTGCGCCCCTCCCGACAGGGTGGGGGCCGTGTGGGTGTCGGGCAGCTGCGGCAGGTCGATCACGGACAGACGCAGCAGACGTCCGGCGGACGTCAGCACGCCCACATCACCCCGTGCCGTGGCCGGGACCGCCGAGACGATCACATCGTGCTTGCCGCGCTTGGCGTCCTCGGCCTCCACGACCGGGTCGGCGTTGGCGGTACGGGCCAGCAGGCCGGTCGAGGAGAGCAGCACCCGGCACGGGTCGTCGGCCACCTCCAGCGGCACGGACGCCACCTGGGAACCCGCCGACTCCAGCAGCACCGTGCGCCGGTCGGTGCCGAACTTCTTGGCCACCGCCGCCAGTTCGGACGAGACGAGCTTGCGCAGCTCCGCGTCCGACTCCAGGATCGTGGTCAGCTGGGCGATCTCGTCGTTCAGCTTGTCCCGCTCGCTCTCCAGCTCGATCCGGTCGAAGCGGGTGAGCCTGCGCAGCGGGGTGTCCAGGATGTACTGGGTCTGGATCTCGCTCAGCGAGAAGTGCGCCATCAGGCGTTCCTTCGCCTGTGCGGAGTTGTCGCTGTCGCGGATGATCCGGATGACCTCGTCGATGTCGAGCAGGGCGACGAGCAGGCCCTCGACCAGGTGCAGCCGGTCACGGCGCTTGGTCCTGCGGAACTCGCTGCGCCGGCGTACCACCTCGAAGCGGTGGTCGAGGTAGACCTCCAGGAGTTCCTTGAGGCCGAGCGTGAGCGGCTGACCGTCCACCAGCGCCACGTTGTTGATGCCGAAGGACTCCTCCATCGGCGTCAGCTTGTAGAGCTGCTCCAGGACGGCCTCCGGTACGAAGCCGTTCTTGACCTCGATCACCAGCCGCAGACCGTGCTCGCGGTCCGTGAGGTCCTTGACGTCCGCGATGCCCTGGAGCTTCTTCGAACCGACGAGGTCCTTGATCTTCGAGATGACCTTCTCCGGCCCGACGGAGAAGGGGAGTTCCGTCACGACGAGGCCCTTGCGGCGGGCCGTGACGTTCTCTATGGCGACCGTGGCGCGGATCTTGAACGTCCCGCGGCCGGAGGCGTACGCGTCCTTGACGCCGCCGAGTCCCACGATCCTGCCGCCGGTCGGCAGGTCGGGGCCCGGGACGAACCGCATCAGCGTGTCGAGGTCGGCGCCGGGGTGCCTGATGAGGTGGCGGGCCGCGGCGATCACCTCGCCGAGATTGTGCGGGGGCATGTTCGTCGCCATCCCGACGGCGATCCCCGACGCACCGTTGACCAGGAGGTTCGGATAGGCCGCGGGCAGGACGACCGGCTCCCGCTCCTGACCGTCGTAGTTCGACTGGAAGTCGACGGTGTCCTCGTCGATCGACTCCGTCATCAGGGACGTGGCGTCGGCCATCCGGCACTCGGTGTACCGCATGGCGGCAGGCGGGTCGTCGTTGCCGAGCGAGCCGAAGTTGCCGTGCCCGTCCACGAGGGGCAGCCGCATGGAGAAGGGCTGTGCCATGCGCACCAGCGCGTCGTAGATCGACGCGTCACCGTGCGGGTGGAGCTTGCCCATCACCTCGCCGACGACCCGGGCGCACTTCACGTACCCGCGGTCCGGGCGCAGCCCCATCTCGTTCATCTGGGACACGATGCGACGGTGCACGGGCTTCATGCCGTCGCGGGCGTCGGGCAGCGCCCTGGAGTAGATCACCGAGTACGCGTACTCGAGGAAGGAGCCCTGCATTTCGTCGACGACGTCGATGTCGAGGATCTTCTCCTCGAAGTCGTCCGGCGGCGGGGTCTTCGTGCTGCGGCGGGCCATCGCGGCTGCGACTCCTTCACAGATTCTGTCGGGCAACCTCAGGGTTCTGACGCGGACCATTGTGGCCCTCCCGACTGACAACGCCGACCTCGACCCGTCCGAAGCGCCCCGGGCGCCCGTCCCGGCGCCTCCTCCGAGACGGCGTCGGCGACGACATCCACCTGGCGGGAACTTCGCCAGGTGCCCGTGCGCTTGCTTACAGTGGCAGGTCCGGCAGGAAATCCTGTACCGATCGAAGGGACGTACATGCCCATGGGTCACACGGCCACAGCCCAGGCCGGTTCCGGCGGTTTGACGGCGACCGAACACCGCCTGGCCAACGGCCTGCGCGTGGTGCTCTCGGAGGACCATCTGACCCCGGTCGCGGCGGTCTGCCTCTGGTACGACGTCGGCTCCCGCCACGAGGTCAAGGGCCGCACCGGCCTGGCTCACCTTTTCGAGCACCTGATGTTCCAGGGCTCCGGCCAGGTCAAGGGGAACGGTCACTTCGAGCTGGTGCAGGGCGCCGGCGGATCGCTCAACGGCACCACCAGCTTCGAACGCACCAACTACTTCGAGACGATGCCCACGCACCAGCTGGAGCTGGCACTGTGGCTCGAGGCCGACCGGATGGGCTCGCTGCTCGCCGCGCTCGACGAGGAGTCGATGGAGAACCAGCGCGACGTCGTGAAGAACGAGCGCCGCCAGCGGTACGACAACGTCCCCTACGGCACCGCGTTCGAGAAGCTCACGGCCCTGGCCTACCCGGAGGGCCACCCGTACCACCACACCCCGATCGGCTCGATGGCCGACCTGGACGCCGCGACGCTGGAGGACGCCCGCGCGTTCTTCCGTACGTACTACGCGCCCAACAACGCGGTGCTCTCGGTCGTCGGCGACATCGACCCGGAGCAGACGCTGGCCTGGATCGAGAAGTACTTCGGCTCCATCCCGTCCCACGACGGCAAGCAGCCGCCGCGTGACGGCACGCTCCCCGGCATCATCGGCGAGCAGCTGCGTGAGGTGGTGCACGAGGAGGTCCCGGCACGCGCGCTGATGGCCGCCTACCGGCTGCCGCACGACGGCACCCGGGAGTGCGACGCCGCGGACCTGGCGCTGACCGTGCTCGGCGGCGGTGAGTCGTCCCGGCTGCACAACCGCCTGGTCCGCCGCGACCGTACGGCGGTGGCCGCGGGATTCGGGCTGCTCAGGCTCGCTGGAGCGCCCTCGCTGGGCTGGCTGGACGTCAAGACGTCCGGCGGCGTCGAGGTGCCGCGGATCGAGGCGGCCGTCGACGAGGAGCTGGCCCGCTTCGCGGCGGAAGGCCCCACCCCGGAGGAGATGGAACGGGCCCAGGCC
>NZ_KL585383.1:64621-68794 GCF_000721935.1 Streptomyces sp. NRRL WC-3549 | reverse complement strand
TGTGTATAAGAGACAGGCTCGGCACGGTCGCCGGCCGTGCCGACGAACTCTGCCGGTACGCCGTCCTGTTCGGCGACCCGCAGCTCGCCCTGACCGCTGTGGGGCGGGTGCTCGACGTGACCGCCGACGAGGTCCGGGAGGCCGCCCAGGCGCATCTGCGCCCCGACAACCGGGCGGTCCTGGTCTACGAGCCGGTCGAACCGGCCGACGAGACCGAGGATTCCGGCGACGCGGCCCAGGCGGCCGGCACCGACGCGCACGAGGGGGCGGACAAGTGACCGACGCCGCCGTGACGGGAGTAGCGATGGAGTACCACCCGCAGCCGACCGCGGGCGAGGCCAGGCCCTGGGCCTTCCCGGCGCCCGAGCGGGGAGCCCTGCCCAACGGCCTGACCGTGCTGCGCTGCCACCGGCCCGGCCAGCAGGTCGTCGCCGTGGAGATCTTCCTCCAGGCGCCCCTGGACGCCGAGCCGGAGGGGCTGGACGGCGTGGCCACGATCATGGCGCGGGCACTGTCCGAGGGCACCGACAAGCACTCCGCGGAGGAGTTCGCGGCGGAGCTGGAGCGCTGCGGTGCCACGCTCGACGCGCACGCCGACCACCCCGGGGTGCGCGTGTCGCTGGAAGTCCCGGTCTCCCGGCTGGCCAAGGCCCTCGGCCTGGTCGCCGAGGCGCTGCGGGCCCCGGCGTTCGCCGAGGACGAGATCGAGCGGCTGGTGGGCAACCGCCTCGACGAGATCCCGCACGAGCAGGCCAACCCCGCCCGGCGCGCCGCGAAGCAGCTCTCCAAGGAGCTCTTCCCGGTCACCGCCCGGATGTCCCGGCCGCGCCAGGGCACCGAGGAGACGGTGCGGCGGATCGACGCCCCCGCCGTACGGGCGTTCTACGACGCCCACGTCCGCCCGTCCACCGCCACCGCGGTGGTCGTCGGGGACCTGACCGGGGTCGACCTGGAGGCGCTGCTCGCCGACACCGTCGGTGACTGGTCGGGCAACACCGCCCCGGCCCGCCCGGTGCCGCCCATCACCGCGGACGACACGGGCCGGGTGGTCGTCGTGGACCGCCCCGGAGCCGTACAGACGCAGTTGCTGATCGGCCGGATCGGCGCCGACCGCCACGACAGCGTCTGGCCGATGTGTATAAGAGACAGCGTCTGGCCCGCCCAGGTGCTCGGCACGTACTGCCTGGGCGGCACCCTCACCTCGCGGCTGGACCGTGTGCTGCGCGAGGAGAAGGGCTACACCTACGGCGTACGGGCGTTCGGCCAGGTGCTGCGCTCGACGGCGCCCGGCTCGTCCTCCGGGGCGACCGGTGCCGCGATGCTCGCCATCAGCGGTTCCGTGGACACCGAGTCCACCGGGCCGGCCCTGGACGACCTGTGGAAGGTCCTGCGCACCCTGGCGGCCGAGGGGCTGACCGACGCGGAGCGCGAGACCGCCGTGCAGAACCTCGTGGGCGTCGCCCCGCTGAAGTTCGAGACGGCCGCCTCCGTCGCGGCGACCCTGGCCGACCAGGTGGAGCAGCACCTCCCGGACGACTACCAGGCCCAGCTGTACGCGCGCCTGGCCGAGACCGGCACGGTCGAGGCCACCGCCGCGGTGGTGAACGCCTTCCCGGTCGACCGGCTGGTCACGGTCCTGGTGGGGGACGCCTCCAGGATCGTGGAGCCCGTCAGGGCACTGGGCATCGGAGAGGTGACGGTCGTCAGCGGCTGACGCCACGGACGGCATGGACCCCGGCGGGCACCTGCTCGCCGGGGTTTCCTCTTTTATCGCCTTTAGCACCAAACGGGGGTTTTGTCCTGTGGGATGAGCGACAAATCGGCTTGTCCGTTTGGTGGGGGAAAGGGATCCGTCCTAGCGTCGGCGCGGCTGTCCGTCATACCTGTGCCGCATCCGCGGTGCCGGACAGTCATCGCCGAGTCCCCGTCAGGCGCGAGCCTGGGGAGCCGGGGACCCACGCAGTCCCTGGGGTGAATCGGACGCCTGCGCCCGCGTGCGGCAGGTGTCCGTAGGAGACCTTCCTGCTCCGAACCCGTCAGCTAACCCGGTAGGCGAGAAGGAAGGAAAGGAACAGCCTCTCCATGGCGTTCACCCGTGCCACCGGGAAGCACCGTGCCCCGAGCCGACTGACGCGCAGGAGCGCCCAGGTCGCCGGCGCCGCCGCCCTGGCCACCGCCGGCGTCATCGGCGCCACCGCCTCCCCCGCCCTCGCCGCGGGCTCCGCCGCCTCCACCGTCGAGACCGTCGGGCTGACCCAGGTCACCGCCATCGGCAGCAGCCTCGCGGCCCAGATCGAGGCCCAGGCCGAGGCCCAGCAGCACCAGGCCGACCTCGCCGCGAAGGCGAAGGCCGAAGCGGAGGCGAAGGCCAGGGCCGAGGCGGAGACGAAGCGCAGGGCCGAGGAGGCCCGCAAGGCCGAGGCGCGTGCCGCCCGCGCCGCCGAGCGCGCCCGGCTGAACTCCTTCCGCCTCCCGGTCGCCGGTTCCTACGTCACCACCGGTTACAAGTCCGGCGGCTCCCTGTGGTCCTCCGGCAGCCATTCGGGCGTGGACTTCCGCGCCGCGTCGGGCAGCTCCGTCGTCGCCGTCGGCGCCGGCACGGTCGTCGAGGCGGGCTGGGGCGGCGCGTACGGCAACAACATCGTGCTCCGCATGACGGACGGCACGTACACCCAGTACGGCCACCTCTCCTCGATCGGTGTCCGCGTCGGTCAGCACGTCACCTCCGGCCGGCAGATCGGCCTGTCGGGGTCGACCGGCAACTCCACCGGGCCGCACCTGCACTTCGAGGCCCGTACGAGCCCGCAGTACGGCTCGGACATGGACCCCGTCGCCTACCTCCGCGCCCACGGCGTCCGGCTCTGACCCGGCCCCAGGCGTCGGCATCCCCCGCCGGGGTCTCCGGCGCACCGGTGCGCGGCCGAGGCGCTCCACCGCCAGTAGATGCGCGCGCCTTCCGCCTCGGCGTCGGAAATGTCCGGGAGAAGGCACCAGGGTCACGGAACAGGCGTCGATCGGCCGCGCCTCAGCGGGGATCAAGGCCCAGGTCCGGACGTGCGCATTCGCGCGCGTTTCGGTGTGTACGGCGATCCGTGACGACATCGCCTCCGGTGTCCTCGCGCGCGGCGGCCGTCTCACCGTAGGGGCGCTCGCCCGCCGTTACGGGGTCTCCCGGGTCCCGGTGCGCGAGGCGCCGCGCACCGGCTGCGCCGACCGGGGCGACGCGGACCGGCGCCGGCCCGCCGCGGGTTTCGCGACGAGACGTGAAGACGGCGGGCGCTCAGAACAGCAGTTCCGCTGTGCACGGAGAAGGAATCCGTTTCCGCTGCCCACATCCGAGTGAGACGACGAAGAGGCTGCGGCTCCCGACAGGGAACCGCAGCCTCGCCGCGGAAAGGATTCCGGACCCGACCGGCTCGGGTCAGACCGTCTCCGGGAGCTCCTCGAGCCCCTCGGCGACCAGCTTCGCCAGCCGGTCCAGGGCCGCCTCGGCGTCGTCCGCCTCGGAGGCGAGGACGATCTCCTCGCCGCCCTGGGCGCCCAGGCCGAGCACCGCGAGCATGGACGCGGCGTTCACCGGGTTGCCGTCGGCCTTGGCGATGGTGACCGGGACGCCGGAAGCCGTGGCGGCACGGACGAAGATGGAAGCGGGGCGGGCGTGCAGGCCCTCGGCCCAACCGACGTTGACGCGGCGCTCAGCCATGGTTCTGCCCTTCACGTTCAATGGTTGTCTGGACCCAATGGTTGTCTAGACCAGTCTCTCATGCGGTAGGCACTGCCGTGTGCGGTCCCGCACCGGTCGCCCCCACCCCCTCAGCCTTCCCGGGGCGACCGCGATCGCACACCGGCCGTCCAGGGCCGGTCGGCCCATGCGCGCCCGGTGCGGCGCGCCGTAGGCTTTCTCCATGGAGCCCACTCCGGAGCAGAGTCCGCACGCCTACCCCGACCACTGGGAAGCGGACGTCGTCCTCCGCGACGGCGGCACCGCCCGCATCCGGCCCATCACCACGGACGACGCCGAGCGGCTGGTCCACTTCTACGAGCAGGTCTCCGACGAGTCGAAGTACTACCGCTTCTTCGCCCCGTATCCGCGGCTCTCCGCCAAGGACGTGCACCGCTTCACCCATCACGACTACGTGGACCGGGTCGGACTGGCCGTCACCGTCGGCGGCG
>NZ_KL585383.1:63381-64411 GCF_000721935.1 Streptomyces sp. NRRL WC-3549 | reverse complement strand
GCGGCAGGCCCGCCTCCGCTCCCGCCGACGAGGCGGAGGTCGCCTTCCTCGTCCAGGACGCCCATCACGGCCGCGGGGTGGCCTCCGCCCTCCTGGAACACATCGCGGCGGTCGCCCGGGAGCGCGGCATCCGCCGCTTCGCCGCGGAGGTGCTGCCCGCCAACACCAAGATGATCAAGGTGTTCCGGGACGCGGGCTACACCCAGCAGCGCAGCTTCGAGGACGGTTCCGTCCACCTGACGCTCGACCTGGAGCCCACCGCCGAGTCCCTGGCCGTCCAGCGCGCCCGTGAGCAGCGGGCCGAGGCGCGTTCCGTGCAGCGGCTGCTGGCGCCCGGGTCGGTCGCCGTGGTCGGTACGGGACGGGCCCCCGGAGGTGTGGGCCGCACGGTCCTGCGCAACCTCCTCGGCTCGGGCTTCACCGGGCGCACGTACGCGGTGAATCGTTCCTTCGGTTCCGAGGTGACCGAGATCGACGGCGTGCCCGCACACCGCTCGGTGGGGGAGATCGGCGAGCGGGTCGACCTGGCGGTCGTCGCCGTCCCCGCCGACCGGGTGCCGGAGGCCGTCGCGGACTGCGGGGAGCACGGCGTCCGCGGACTGGTCGTCCTGTCCGCCGGTTACGCCGAGCGCGGCGCGGAGGGACGCGAGCGGCAGCGCGAACTGGTCCGCCGGGCCCGTTCGTACGGAATGCGGATCATCGGACCGAACGCCTTCGGGGTCATCAACACCGCCGAGCCGGTCCGGCTGAACGCCTCCCTCGCCCCCGAGTCGCCCGCCGCCGGACGCATCGGCCTGTTCACCCAGTCCGGCGCGATCGGGATCGCCGTGCTGTCGGGCCTGCACCGGCGCGGCGCGGGGCTCTCGACGTTCATCTCCGCCGGGAACCGGGCCGACCTCTCCGGCAACGACTTCCTGCAGTACTGGTTCGAGGACCAGGACACCGACGTCGCCCTGCTCTACCTGGAGTCGTTCGGCAACCCGCGCAAGTTCCACCGGCTCGCCCGCCGTACCGCCGCCGTGAAGCCGGT
>NZ_KL585383.1:62094-63175 GCF_000721935.1 Streptomyces sp. NRRL WC-3549 | reverse complement strand
GGCCCGGCACAGCGGCTCCCCCCCGCCGGGCCACGCGGTGCCGGTCAGCCGGATCCCCGACGCGACGGTCTCCGCGCTGATGAGGCAGGCGGGCGTGATCCGCGTCGACACCGTGACGGAGATGGTCGACGTCGGCGTGCTCCTCGCCGACCAGCCCCTCCCGGAGGGGCCCCGGGTGGCCATCCTCGGCAACTCGGAGTCGCTCGGGCTGCTCACCTTCGACGCCTGCCTGGCGGAGGGGCTGCGCCCGCGCCCGCCGCGCGACCTCACGACGGAGGCGGAACCCGAGGACTTCCGGGACGCACTGGCCGAGGCGCTGGCCGACACGACCTGCGACGCGGTGATCGTCACCGCGATCCCCTGGGTGGGGGAGAACGGCGAGGCCTACACCGGCGAGGGCGAGGTGCTGGCCGCCGCCCTGCGCGAGGCGGCCTCCACGGGGACCGCGAAGCCGGTGGCGGTGGTGCACGTCGAGATGGGCGGCCTGGCCCAGGCGCTGGCCGCGGCCGCGAGCACGGCGACCCCGGCGACCCCGGCGAGGCCCGGGCCTCCGGCACCCGCGGACCAGGGCGGCCGGGCCCGGACACAGCCCCGGGGCACGCCCCCCTCCGGGGCGCCCGCGCCCTCCCCGCGCACGGACCCTGCGAGCGGTCTCCGGGGAGCCGGGGACGCGCACGGGGACAGCGCGGTGCGGCCGGGCACACCCGGAGCGGCCCCGGGCGCCCCCGGGGCACCGGGCGGCGACCAGACCGCCGCAGCGGGCGGCGCGAGGAGGGGCGCAATCCCCGCCTACCCCGCCGCCGAGCGGGCCGTCCGGGCGCTCTCCGAGGCCGTGAAGTACGCACAGTGGCGACGCCAGGCGACCGCCCCCGGCAAGGTGCCCGAGTTCCTGGACGAGACCATCGACGAGCACGCCGCCGCCGCACGGATCGACGCACTGCTCGGCCCCGCCCCCGATCCACGGGGCCGCCCCCTCACCCAGGACGAGGCAACCGGCCTGCTCGGCGACTACGGCATCATCGTGCGGCCCGGGCTCCCGGCCCCCGACGTGGAGGCCGCCGTCGCCGCCGCCGCGCGGCTC
>NZ_KL585383.1:61192-61922 GCF_000721935.1 Streptomyces sp. NRRL WC-3549 | reverse complement strand
CGCCGCCGCCGCGCGGCTCGGCTACCCGGTGGCGCTCAAGACCACCGCGCCCCACCTGCGCCACCGCCCCGACCTCGGCGGTGTCCGCCTCGACCTCGCGGGCGAGGACGCCCTGCGCCGGGCCTACGGCGAACTGACGGAGCTGCTCGGCACGCCCGCCGAACTGCGGCCGGTGGTCCAGGCGATGGCGCCCCGGGGGATCGACACCGTCGTACGGGCCTCGATCGACGCCGCCGCCGGGGCCGTCCTCTCCTTCGGACTGGCGGGCGCCCCCTCGGAACTGCTCGGCGACACCGCCCACCGCCTGGTCCCGGCCACCGACCGGGACGCCGCCGAGCTGATCCGCTCGATCAGGGCCGCACCGCTGCTCTTCGGCTGGCGCGGTTCGGCCCCGGCGGACACCCCGGCGCTGGAGGAACTGGTGCTGAGGGTCTCCCGGCTGGTGGACGACCACCCCGAGGTGGTCTCCGTCGCCCTGGAGCCGGTCGTGGTCGCCACCCACGGGCTGGCCGTGCTGGGGGCGAGCATCCGGCTCGCCCCACCCCCCGCCCGCAACGACCTGGGCCCCCGCCGGCTCCCCAGTTACTGACCGGCGCGGCCCCCGCAGCCGTGCAGCCGCACGGCGTCCCCGGCAGTCGGTGGCCCCCCGTAGGATGGTGGGTATGGCAAAGACCGGTACGACGACCCAGGGGCTGCGCGCGGCGATCGAGCGCAGCGGCTACTACCCGGC
>NZ_KL585383.1:59650-60966 GCF_000721935.1 Streptomyces sp. NRRL WC-3549 | reverse complement strand
GGGGAGCCGGTCGCGTCGTATCTGGTGCACCAGGAGACCACCTTCGACTCCAACGAGGTGCGGCGCCACGTCACGGTCCTCGTCCTGACGGACACGCGCTTCATCGTCAGCCACACCGACGAGCAGGCCGCGGACACCAGTTCACCGACGCCGTACGCCACGACGTCCACGGAGTCGGTCAAGCTCGACCGGATCTCGTCCGTCGTCGTCAGCCGCGTGGTCGCCAACCCCGAGAAGTACGTGCCCGGTACGCTGCCCCGCGAGGTCGTCCTGACCATCGGCTGGGGCGCCGTCTCGCGGATCGACCTGGAGCCCGCCGCCTGCGGCGACCCCAACTGCGAGGCCGACCACGGCTACACCGGCAACACCACCGCCGACGACCTGAGCCTGCGCGTCAGCGAGGCCGGTGACGGGCCGGACGCGGTGCGCCAGACGCTCGCCTTCGCCCAGTCCCTCTCCGAGGCCACGGCCTGTGTATAAGAGACAGGGAGGTGCCGGGCTTCGAGGCGGTGATCCCCGAGCTCACCCCGGCCGACCGGAACTGCGTCTTCCTGATCGACGGCCTCGGCTGGGAGCAGATCAAGGCGCACCCCGACGAGGCGCCCTTCCTGTACTCCCTGCTCCCCACCTCACGTGGCGGCACCGGCCGTCCTCTGACCGCGGGCTTCCCCTCCACCACCGCGACCTCGCTCGCCTCGGTGGGCACGGGCCGGCCCCCGGGGGAACACGGCCTGCCCGGCTACACGGCCCGCGACCCGGAGACCGGCGCGCTGATGAACCTGTCTCTTATCCACATCTCTGAGGCACAGGTCTCCGCCCCCACGTTCGAGCAGACCCCGCTCACCAAGGTCGCGCTCAGCGGCGGGTCCTTCCTCGGCAGGCTCTCCGGCGAGGAGCGGATGGACCTGGCCGCCGAACGGCTCGCGGCGGGCGACCGGTCCCTGGTCTACACGTACTACAGCGAGGTCGACGGGAAGGGGCACCGCTTCGGTGTCGACTCCGACGCCTGGCGGGGCCAGTTGATGTACGTGGACGGGCTCGCCCGGCGCCTCGCCGAGCAGCTTCCGCCCCGTTCGGCGCTGTACGTCACCGCCGACCACGGGATGATCGACGTCCCGTTCGACGAGCAGTCCCGTATCGACTTCGACGAGGACTGGGAGCTGAGTGCCGGAGTGGCCCTGCTCGGCGGCGAGGGCCGTGCGCGCCACGTCTACGCCGTCCCCGGAGCCGAGACCGATGTGCTGGCCGTCTGGCGCGAGGTGCTCGGCGAGCAGTTCTGGGTGGCGAGCCGGGACGAGGCGGTGGCCGCCGGCTGG
>NZ_KL585383.1:55604-59450 GCF_000721935.1 Streptomyces sp. NRRL WC-3549 | reverse complement strand
TGGCCGCCGGCTGGTTCGGGCCGCACGTCGACGCACGCGTCCACGGCAGGATCGGCGACGTGGTGGCGGCCGCCCACGACGACGTGGTGATCACCGCGTCGGTCAACGAGCCCCACGAGTCCGCGATGGTGGGCGTCCACGGTTCACTGACCCCCGTGGAACTGCTCGTCCCGCTCCTCGAAGTACGCTCGTAGCCCGCGTCCCCCTCTTCCGCACACCCCTGTGAAAGGCCCCGACTCCTCATGCCCGAGCTTGTGTTCTTCTCCGGAACGATGGACTGCGGGAAGAGCACGCTGGCCCTGCAGATCGGGCACAACCGCTCGGCCCGGGGCCTGCAGGGCGTGATCTTCACCCGGGACGACCGGGCGGGGGAGGGCAAGCTCTCCTCCCGGCTGGGACTGGTGACCGACGCGGTCGAGGCCTCCGGCGGGATGAACCTCTACCAGCATGTCGTCGGCCTCGTCTCCCGCGGGGGACGGGTGGACTACGTCATCGTCGACGAGGCGCAGTTCCTCGCCCCCGAGCAGGTCGACCAGCTCGCCCGCATCGTCGACGACCTCGAACTCGACGTCTTCGCCTTCGGGATCACCACCGACTTCCGCACCCGGCTCTTCCCCGGTTCGCAGCGGCTGATCGAGCTGGCCGACCGCATAGAGGCCCTCCAGGTGGAGGCGCTGTGCTGGTGCGGGGCCCGGGCCACCCACAACGCGCGCACGATAGGAGGCGAGATGGTCGTCGAGGGCGCCCAGATCGTGGTCGGCGACGTGAACCGGCCTGCGGGCGAGGTCGGTTACGAAGTCCTGTGCCGCCGTCACCACCGGCGCCGCATGACCGCCGCGTCCGCCCGCGCGGGCGCCCTGTCCCCCGAGGTCCTGCCGGTGCCGTCCGCCTGACACCGTGACGCGACGGCGTCCGCGGGTGCCCCCCGGTCTCCGGCCGGCCGCAGACGCCCGGCGGACGGCAGGGCCCCGCCCGGTGCCCCGGGCCGTCAGTTCTCCGAGGTCCGCTGGATCGTGAAGACCGCGCCCTCCGGGTCGGCGACGGTGGCCAGCCTGCCGCCGGAGGTCTCCCGGGGCGGCTGGAGCACCTGCCCGCCGAGCTCCACCACGTGCGCGGCGGCCTCGTCGGTGTCGGCCACCTCGAAGTACGTCATCCAGTGCGGTCCGCGGTCGCGCGGCAGGCCGTGGCCCACGCCGTGCAGGGCGGCGACCGGCCGGCCCGCCAGGCTGAGGGTCTGGTAGTCGAAGTCGGCCGAGACGACCGCCTCCGTGTCGAACCCGAAGACGGCCTGGTAGAACTTGGCGACCGACGAGGTCTCCCGGGTCACCAGCTCGTTCCACACCGGCGTGCCCGGGGCGCCGGCCAGCGCCGTGCCGAGGTGCTCGCCCGCCTGCCAGACGCCGAAGACCGCCCCGCCCGGGTCGGACGCGATCGCGAGGCGGCCCTCCCGGCCCGCGTCGAGCGGTCCGACGGCCACCGTGCCGCCGCAGGCGCGGATCGCCTCGGCGGTCACATCCGCGTCCTCGGAGGCGAGATAGGTCGTCCAGGCGATCGGAAGGTGCCGGCCGGACGGCATCTGACCGATACCCGCGACCTCCTTGCCGTGCAGCAACGCGCGTGCGTAGGGTCCCAGTTCACCGGGGCCCGGCCTGAACTCCCAGCCGAACAACCGGCTGTAGAACTCCTGGGTCGCGCTCAGTCCGTGCACGATCAGACTCACCCAGCACGGAGCTCCTGGCGTGCGCCGGGCGACAGCCTCGGTCATCTTCTTCTCTCCTCGTACCATCGGGGTGGCCGTACGGGGGACGGAGCCGGCACGTGGTCCAGCGGTACGGGCCCGTGCTCCCGGCTCCGTGCAGATGCTCGCACCACCGGGCTCCTCGGAAGCCCGGGCCGCGCCGCGTTTCGGACTTCCGGCCACAAGGAAGGGTGCTTTGTCGCAGTGCGCCCCTTTCTGAATCGCGTCCCCGCGCGGGGTTCCTGCGCGAAGATGGCGGCTATGAAGCCCATCATCACCGTATCCGAATACATGAGCGAATCCGCGGGAGCGCGTCCGCCGGTGCTCCTCGACGTCCGCTGGCAGCTCGGGGGCCCGCACGGCCGCGCCGACTACGACGCCGGACACATCCCCGGCGCGGTCTTCGTCGACCTCGACACGGAACTGGCCGGCCGGCCCGGCCCCGGTGGCCGGCACCCGCTGCCGGACCCGGAGGTCTTCGGGGCCGCCATGCGGCGTGCCGGCGTCTCCCGGGACACCCCGGTGGTGGCGTACGACGGCGGCCAGGGGTGGGCCGCCGCGCGCGCCTGGTGGCTGCTGCGCTGGGCCGGTCACCCCGACGTCCGGGTCCTCGACGGCGGCCTCGCCGCGTGGACGGGTGACCTCTCCACGAAGACCCCCGAGCCGGACGCGGGGGACTTCCGGCCCGAGCCCGGCGGGCTGCCGACGCTGGACGCGGACGGCGCCGCCGCGCTGGCGGGGGCCGGTCTGCTGCTCGACGCCCGGGCCGCCGAGCGGTACCGGGGTGACGTGGAACCGATCGACCGGGTCGGCGGCCACATCCCGGGAGCGGTCTCCGCGCCGACCACCCGGAACGTCGCCGAGGACGGGCGCTTCCTGCCCGCCGGAACGCTGGCCTCCCGGTTCACGGAGCTGGGCGCCGGCCCCGGCACCGAAGTCGGTGTGTACTGCGGATCGGGAGTCTCGGGGGCCCATGAGGTGCTGGCGCTGGAGATCGCCGGCCACCGGGCCGCCCTCTATCCCGGCTCCTGGTCCGAGTGGTCCGCGGACGAGTCCCGCCCGGTCGCCACGGGCCCCGAGCCCCGCTGACCCGGTGCCGAAGACGCCCCGAGGGCCCGTACGCCGTCGCGTACGGGCCCTCGGGGCGTCGAGGGTACGGGTCCCCCTCAGTCCTGCTTCTTCCGGCGGGTCCCGAAGACGATCTCGTCCCAGCTGGGCACCGCGGCCCGGCGCCCGGGACGCACCCCGTCCGCTTCCGCCTGCCGGTCCGTCGTGCCGGTCAGCCGGTCCCGGTGACCGGCCACCGCGCGGGGCATCAGCACGTCCGCGTAGGCCGCGCCGGCGCCCGCCGCGGCCGCCGGGGACTCGTCGGCGTCCGGTTCCTCGGCGGCCGGCTCGATCGCGGGCGGCTCCGGCTGCTTGGGCCGCTCCGGCACGACCATGTCGCCGCGGAAGCTGGGCACCGCCTCCAGAAGGCTGGTCAGCGAGTCACGCTCGTCCGCCGACACGCCGCCGAGACGCTCCTCCGGCTCCGGGGGAGCGGGGCGCTCGATCTGCCGGTCGAGCGCGCGGTCCAACGGCCGGTCGCGCGGCAGCCGGGCGATCCGGGGGACGAAGGGGAAGCTGGGCTCCGGCGCGGCCACCTCGTCGGTCTCACCGATCAGCGAGCGCGCCTCGTCGTCCACGGCCTGGACCAGGCGGCGCGGCGGGTCGTACGTCCAGCTCGCCGAATGGGGCTCACCCGCGACCCGGTACACCAGGAGGACCTCCCAGGTGCCGTCGTCCCGGCGCCAGGAGTCCCACTGGACCGTCTCCCGGTCGGCACCGCGCAGCAGCAGACGCTCCTGGACCGCCTCGCCGAGCTGGGGGCCGGTGTTCTCGCCGGGGCGGCGCACCGGGGTCTTGCGGGCCCGCTCCGCCATGAAGGCGCGTTCCGCGAGCACCGGGCCCTCGAAGCGGCGCACCCGGTCCACCGGGATGCCGGCGAACTGGGCGACCTCCTCGGCGGAGGCGCCGGCTCGTATACGCGCCTGGATGTCACGGGGGCGGAGGTGGCTCTCCACCTCGATCTCGATCTGGCCGAGCCGGGCGCGGTCGTTGCGCACGGC
>NZ_KL585383.1:54508-55431 GCF_000721935.1 Streptomyces sp. NRRL WC-3549 | reverse complement strand
CCATCAGAGATGTGTATAAGAGACAGGTACTCCGTGCTGTCGGCAGCCTTGAGCACCAGTCGTGTGCCGTCGTTCGAGACGGCCACGACACGCAGTTCGGGCATGGGAACCTCCCGGGTGGTGCCTGCCGACGTCACGTGCGTCGCTGCTTCCGCTAGTCGAGTGTGACCTGCCCGGGTTCAGCCTGCCACAACCTTGCCAAGTTACCCGGCGCACGGACCCCGACCCTGGATCCCCAGGAGGCGCGGTCACCTGTGCGCGACGCGGCAGCGACCTGGTGGTCCCTGACGTGTCGCAGGCGCCCGCGCGATGCCGTGGCGCCGCCGGTTCGAGTGCCGCCCTTCGGCCCCCTTCCGCAGGTCCGGACGCCCATGCGGGAGTCCGGCCCCAGGGCTCGTCACAGTACTCCATTCGGGCCACCGGGGTGGACCGGCGCGCCGCCGAACTTCTCGGCGGGCGCAGGAGGGGGGCTACCCAGCTGTCGATGAAATGCCCCCAATGGGTGTGCTGCTTCACACAATCTACAGAAACGGAACTATTCGCTTCGCCCATATGTCCCTCACTGGTGCAAGGTGGGGTAGTCGTCGAGCAGGGGCGGATCATGGTGCAGAAGCCGCAGGACGGTGCGGAACGCAAGGAAAGGCGCATAGACCTGAGCGTCCCTCAGGTCGCCGGCAGTGCCCTGGCTGCGGTCGCGGCAGCGGTGATGGCCTCGCAGCTGGGCGTGTACGGCACGATCGCCGGCGCCGGTGTGATGAGCGTGGTGGCCACCAGCGGGGGACCCGTCTTCCAGCACTTCTTCCGGCGCACCGGTGAACAGATCCGTGAGGTCACCGTCCATGTGAAGCACCCGGGCGGGCGGCAGGTGACCGTGCACACCCGGGACGCGGTGCCCGCGGCCCGCCGGCCGGCCGGTGACACGC
>NZ_KL585383.1:28546-54297 GCF_000721935.1 Streptomyces sp. NRRL WC-3549 | reverse complement strand
GGTGACACGCCGGCGGACACGCCCGCGGCGCTCCCCGGTCCCGGCCGCCCGCGGCCGGCCGACGACGACGACCCGGAACGCACCCGGATGCTCAACACCGTCGACCCGGAGCGTACGCGGCTGCTCGGGACGGTGGACCCGGAGCGTACGCAGCTGCTCGGGACGGTCGACCCGGAACGCACGCAGCTGCTCGGTGCCGTCGACCCGGCAGAACACACGCCGCGGGCCGTGAACGATCCGGAGCGGACCCAGCTGTTCGGCCGGGCCGAGACGTCCGGCGACGCGTACTCGGACGGCCGGACCCACGGCACCCGGGTCCGCGGCTGGAAGCGCTCGGCGCTCGCGGCCACCGCCGTCTTCGCCGTGGCGATGGGCGGCATCACGGTGTACGAAGTGGTCTCCGGTGACGACCTCAGCGGTGGCGGCGGCACGACCGTCGGCTCCGTGGTGCGCGGCGGCCACGGCCCGGCGACGACCGACCCGGCCCCCACGACCGGCACGGACCCGGGGCGCGACGGCGACACCGGGGACCGGGAGCCGGGCGGCGGCAGCTCGTCCGCACCCGCGACGGACCCGGGCGAGGACAGCGGCTCCACGCCCGGCACCGGAACCGGCGGTACGTCACCGGCCCGGCCGGACCCGACGCCCTCCGCCACCGGCGGGAGCACGGCACCGGCACCGACCGGCCCCACGGCCCCGGAGAACACCACCCCGGCCGCCCCGGAACCGACCGCGACGGGTGACGCCCCGGAGGGTGAGAACGGACCCACCGGTCAGGCGGACACCGGCCGGTGACCGCACCCCGGGGGCGCGCCGCCCCGGGGCCCCCGGCTTCCGGGGTCAGTCGCCCAGGACGCGCCGGAGGTAGTCGTTGCCGAACAGCCGGTCCGGGTCGAGCCGGTCGCGTACGGCCGTGAACTCGCCGAACCGGGGATAGGCCTCGGACAGGTAGGCGGCGTCCCGGGTGTGGATCTTGCCCCAGTGCGGTCGGCCGCCGAAGCCCGTCATGATCCGCTCGACCGCCGTGAAGTACGCCTGGTACGGCGTGCCCCGGTACATGTGGACCGCGATGTACGCGCTCTCCCGGCCTGAGGCCGTCGAGAGCGCGATGTCGTCCGCGGGTGCCGTCCGCACCTCGACGGGGAAGCTGATCCGCAGCGGCGAGCGGTCGACCATGGCCCGCACCTCGCGCAGCGCCTCGACGGCGGCCTCGCGCGGCACGGCGTACTCCATCTCGACGAAGCGCACCCGCCGGGGGCTGGTGAAGACCTTGTAGGGGATGTCCGTGTAGGTCCGTGCCGACAGCGCGCGGCTGGAGATCCCGGCGATCGCCGGAATGGTGCGGGGCAGGGCGCGGCCGACGGAACAGGCGACCTGGAAGACCCCGTTGGAGAGGAACTCGTCCTCGATCCAGCCGCTGATCCGGCCGGGGGGAGCCGCCGGGCCGGCGCTGCGGTTGTTGCGCTTGGTGTTGCAGTTGCCGGTGTGCGGGAACCAGTAGAACTCGAAGTGTTCGTTCTCGGCGACCAGCTGGTCGAACTCGGCCGTGACCCGGTCGAAGGGCATGGGCTCCTCACGGGCCGTCAGCAGGAAGACCGGCTCCACCGCGAAGGTGATCGCGGTGACCACGCCGAGGGCCCCGAGCCCGATCCGGGCGGCGGCGAAGACGTCGGCGTGCTCGTCCGGCGAGCAGTGCAGCACCGTGCCGTCCGCGGTCACCAGCTCCAGCGCGCGGATCTGTGCCGCGATCGACGCCGAGTCGCGGCCGGTGCCGTGGGTGCCGGTGGAGGCGGCCCCGGCGACCGTCTGGTCCATGATGTCGCCCATGTTGGTGAGGGAGAGCCCCGCACGGGCGAGCGTGGTGTTGAGGTGCCTCAGCGGGGTGCCGGCCTCGACCGTCACGGTCATGGCGGCGCGGTCGATCTCCCGGACACCGGTGAGCAGGTCCGGGCGTATGAGGACGCCGTCCGTGGCGGCCGCGGCCGTGAACGAGTGCCCGGTGCCGGCCGGCTTGACCCGCAGGCCGTCCCCGGCCGCCTTCCGGAGCACCTCGGCCAGCTCCGCCACGGAGGCGGGGGCCACGGCCCGTACCGGCCGGGCGGTGACGTTGCCCGCCCAGTTACGCCATGTGCTCGTCGCAGTTGCGTAGGTCTCGGTCATCTTCCCCGCGCCCTCCCGTCGGTTCCGGCTCCACGAGCCGGCGGTACCCCAGGAACGCCACCGCGGCCGCGAGCGCTCCCGCCACCGCGGGCACCACATACCCCGCCCGCGGCCCCGAGGCGTCCACCACCCAGCCCGCGGCGGAGGAGCCGAGCGCCACCCCGACCGCCAGCCCGGTGCTGGTCCAGGTCATGCCCTCGGTCAGCCGGGTACGCGGTACGTGCTGTTCGACGAGGGCCATGGTGGTGACCATCGTCGGTGCGATGGCGAGGCCCGCGGCAAAGAGCGCCACGGCCAGGAACGGCAGACTCCCGGCCAGTTGGAGGGGGATCATACTCACGGCCATCGCGCAGACCCCCAGCAGCCACCTGGAGGACGGCTTCCCCTTGAGGTGGAGCACGCCGAAGACGGCCCCCGCGAGACACGACCCCAGGGCGTAGACGGCCAGCACGAGACTGGCCGCAGCCTTGTGGCCGCGCTCCTCGGCGAAGGCCACCGTCACCACGTCCACCGCGCCGAAGATCGCGCCCGTGGCGACGAAGGTCGCCACCAGGACCCGCAGCCCCGGGGAGCGCAGCGCCGAGCCGGCGGTGTGCTGCTCCTCCGGGAGCGGCCGGGGCTCGGTGGCCCGCTGGGAGGTGAGCCAGAAGACGCCGGTCACCAGGAACACGGCGGCCAGCAGCGGGCCGGCCTCCGGGAACCAGGCGGTGGAGAGCCCGATGGAGACGATCGGACCGACGATGAAGCACACCTCGTCGACGATCGACTCCCAGGCGTACGCGATGTGCAGCTGCCGCCCGGTACCCCGGTAGATCTCCGCCCACCGGGCGCGGACCATCGAGCCCATGCTCGGGACGCACCCGGCGCCCACCGCGAAGACGAACAGCGTCCACTCGGGCAGCCCCTGCTGCGCGCAGACCAGCAGCCCCGCGACGGCGGTGACCGCCACCAGGGTCACCGGGCGCAGCACCCGGCGCTGCCCGTACCGGTCCACCATCCGGGACACCTGGGGGCCCATCACGGCCGCCGCCATGGCGAGCGTCGCGGAGAGCGCGCCCGCAAGACCGTACCGCCCGGTGATCTGCGACACCATCGTGACGACGCCGATGCCCATCATGGACAGCGGCATCCGTCCGAGGAACCCGGCGGCGGAGAAGGCCCGGGTCCCCGGTGCGGTGAAGACGGCGCGGTAGGGGCTGGGCACGAGGGACTCCGGGAGGCCTTGTCAGGTGTGAAGACGGCCGAGACAGCTTACGGCGTGGCCCGCGTCCGGCGGACGGGCGGATGTCGGTTGCCGCACTGTCCGAGGCGGGTGGCAGGATCGGGGGCATGTCCGATCTGCGTGACCCCGCTCCCTACGACGCCCTGCTGCTGCTCTCCTTCGGCGGCCCCGAAGGCCCGGACGACGTGGTCCCGTTCCTGGCGAACGTGACCCGCGGCCGCGGTATCCCCGAGGAACGGCTGAAGGAGGTCGGCAAGCACTACTTCCTGTTCGGCGGCGTCAGCCCGATCAACGCGCAGAACCGGGCCCTCCTCGGCACCCTGCGCGAGGACTTCGCCGGACACGGGCTCGACCTGCCGGTGTACTGGGGCAACCGCAACTGGGCCCCGTACCTCACCGACACCCTGCGCGAGATGGTCGCCGACGGGCGCCGCCGGATCGCCGTGCTCGCCACCAGTGCCTACGCCTCGTACTCCGGGTGCCGGCAGTACCGCGAGGACCTCGCCCGGTCGCTGGCCGAGCTGGAGGCCGAGGGGCTGCCCGTGCCGCGCGTGGACAAGTTGCGGCACTACTTCAACCACCCCGGGTTCGTACGCCCCGTGGTGGACGGGGTGCTGGCCTCGCTCGCCGATCTGCCCGAGGAGGTCCGGGCGGGCGCGCACCTCGCGTTCACCACGCACTCCATCCCGACCTCCGCGGCCGACACCTCCGGCCCCGTGGAGACGCACGGCGACGGCGGTTCGTACGTCGCCGAGCACCTGGACGTGGCCCGCGTCGTCGTCGAGGCGGTACGCGAGGAGACCGGGATCACCTACCCGTGGCAGCTGGTCTACCAGTCGCGCAGCGGCGCCCCGCACATCCCGTGGCTGGAGCCCGACATCTGCGACCACCTGGAGACCCTCCACGGCGAGGGGGTCCCCGGGGCGGTGATGGTCCCCATCGGGTTCGTCTCCGACCACATGGAGGTCCTGTACGACCTGGACACGGAGGCCACGGCCAAGGCCGCCGAGCTCGGCCTGCCCGTGCGCCGGTCCGCGACCGTCGGCGCCGACCCCCGGTTCGCGGCGGCCGTCCGCGAGCTCCTCCTGGAACGCGCGGAGGCGGAGCGGGGATGTTCGGTCCAGCGGTGCGCGCTCGGCGAGCTGGGCCCCTCCCACGACCTGTGCCCCGTCGGCTGCTGCCCGGCGCGGGCGCCGAAGCCGGCCGCGGCCGGCGCGGACAGCCCGTACGCCTGAGAGGCTCCGAACCCTCCCCCGGGCGCGTCGGCCCGGCGGGACCCGACCCCGGGAGCGTTGTGACCGACCCCTTCCTGACCGAACTGCTCGACCTGGCCCTGGAGGCCGCCCGCCGCGCCGGAGCCCTGCTGCGCGACGGACGCCCCGCGGACCTGGGCGTGGCGGCGACGAAGTCCAGCCCCATCGACGTCGTCACCGAGATGGACATCGGCGCCGAGAAGCTGATCACCGGCTTCCTCATGGACCGCCGCCCCGCCGACGGCTTCCTCGGCGAGGAGGGCGCCAGCGCCGAGGGCACCAGCGGTGTCCGGTGGGTCATCGACCCGCTCGACGGCACGGTGAACTACCTCTACGGCCTGCCGACCTGGGCCGTGTCCATCGCCGCCGAGCGCGACGGCGAGCGGGTGGTGGGCGTGGTCGAGGCCCCCATGCGCCGCGAGACCTTCCACGCGGTCCTCGGCTCCGGCGCCTACCTGAACGGCGAGGCCCTGCGCTGCCGCCCCACCGCCCCGCTGGACCAGGCACTCGTCTCGACCGGCTTCAACTACGTCACCGAGGTGCGCACCCACCAGGCCGAGGTGGCGCGCCGGCTGATCCCGCGGCTGCGCGACATCCGACGCGGGGGATCGGCCGCCGTCGACCTCCCGCCGTCGACCTCTGCGACGTGGCCGCGGGCCGGCTCGACGGCTACTTCGAGCGGGGCCTGCACCCCTGGGACCTGGCCGCCGGTGACCTGATCGCCCGGGAGGCCGGCGCGCTCACCGGCGGCCGTCCCGGGCTGCGCCCGGACGGGGACCTGACCGTCGCCGCGACCCCCGGGGTCTTCGAGCCGCTCCAGGCCCTGCTGGAGGAGCTGGGAGCCTGGCACGACTGACGCGTGCGCGCCCGTACGCCGCCCCGGGAAGCCCTCGGCGCTCCCGGGGCGCCCTGACACGACGAGAGGGCCCACGGGCGCCTGTGACGGCGTCCCCGGGCCCTCTCGTCATGGCTCAGACGCTGGTGGCGCCGATCTCGACGCCGTGCTCGGCGGCCAGACGGCGCAGATCGTCCAGCTCGCTCTGCTCGACGTCCGCGAGGAAGTCGTCGCCCGTCTCGCGAGCCCTCGTGAGGTCGGACTCGGTGGTCTTGATCCGTTGCAGCAGGCCTGCGGTGAAAGCGTCCATGTAGCGCCCCCTCGTCGTGGGTCGGTGGCACGGGGGTGTGCCCGGGGTTTTCCGGCAGTCGCCGGGGTGCGGGTGATCACGCAGTCCTCTGGAAACAGAGCGGGCTGTGGTACGCCACAAGCAGGGCGTGATCGCGGGTGTGCATTCGTCCTCCCCGGAGCCGACCCCGGGGAAACCTCAACTGGCCCGTGAATCCGACGAATTCCCGGGGGCCGCCACCGGGGCCGCGTCGTCTTACCGCCGGTTTATGCGCGTTACGGGCAGGATGGACGCGCACAGTCGGTGCCGCTGACGTGCAGCGAGCGGCCGTGACCAGGCCGCTCGACGTATGTGCCGAAGATCTAGGGAAGGACTGCGCCGTGCGCGTACTCGTCGTCGAGGACGAGCAACTGCTCGCCGATGCGGTGGCCACCGGACTGCGCCGGGAGGCCATGGCCGTGGACGTCGTCTACGACGGAGCCGCGGCCCTGGAACGGGTGGGGGTCAACGACTACGACGTCGTCGTCCTGGACCGGGACCTCCCACTGGTGCACGGCGACGACGTCTGCCGGCGCATCGTCGAGCTGGGCATGCCCACCCGGGTGCTCATGCTGACCGCGTCCGCCGACGTCAGCGACCGGGTGGAGGGCCTGGAGCTCGGCGCGGACGACTACCTCCCCAAGCCCTTCGCCTTCAGCGAGCTCACCGCCCGGGTCCGGGCCCTGGGCCGGCGGACCACCGTCGCGCTGCCGCCCGTCCTGGAGCGCGCGGGGATCAGGCTCGACCCGAACCGCCGCGAGGTCTTCCGGGGCGAACAGGAGATCCAGCTCGCCCCGAAGGAGTTCGCGGTCCTGGAGGTCCTGATGCGCAGCGAGGGGGCGGTCGTCTCCGCCGAGCAGCTGCTGGAGAAGGCCTGGGACGAGAACACCGACCCCTTCACCAACGTCGTGAGGGTGACGGTCATGACACTGCGCCGCAAGCTCGGTGAGCCCCCGGTCATCGTCACCGTCCCCGGCTCCGGATACCGGATCTGAGCGCCCGTGTCCGCCTCACCGGCGCCGCTGAAGGCGCCCCCGAAACCGACCTGGGACCCCAAGCCGGAGGACTCCCCCTACCCGTGGCTGCGGCCGACGATCCGGATACGGCTCACGCTGCTGTACGGCGGCATGTTCCTGATCGCGGGCATCCTGCTGCTCTCGATCATCTACATGCTGGCCGCGCAGGCGCTGAACGACGCGGGCGGCCTGGCCTTCGAGGTCCGCGGCACGAACGTCCAGATCACCAGCGACGTCTGTCCGCAGCTCGGCTCCGCCCTGAACAACAGCCAGCTCAACGAGGCGATCAAGACCTGCACCGCCGCCCAGCGGCAGCACGCCCTGGACAGCCTGCTGAACCGCTCGCTGCTGGCCCTGGTGGGCCTCAGCGTCATCGCCTTCGCCTTCGGGTACGCCATGGCCGGCCGCGTCCTGTCGCCGCTCGGCCGGATCACCCGTACCGCCCGCCGGGTGGTCGGCACGGACCTGAGCCGCCGGATCGAGCTGGACGGCCCGGACGACGAGCTGAAGGAGCTCGCGGACACCTTCGACGAGATGCTGGACCGCCTGGAGCGGGCCTTCACGGCCCAGCAGCGGTTCGTGGGCAACGCCTCGCACGAACTGCGCACGCCCCTCGCGATCAACCGCACCCTCCTGGAGGTCCACCTCTCCGACCCGGAGGCCCCGCCGGAGCTCCACCAGCTGGGCCGGACCCTGCTCGCCACCAACGAGCGCAGCGAGCAGCTGGTCGAAGGTCTGCTGCTGCTGGCACGCAGCGAGAACCAGATCGTCGAGCGGAAGCCGGTCGACCTCGCCGAGGTCGCGGACCGCGCCATCGACCAGGCCCGGGCGGAGGCGGCGGCGAAGGGCGTGGAGATCCGTGGCGGGCGGACCTCCGCGGTCGTCCAGGGCAACGGCGTCCTGCTGGAGCGGATCGCGCTGAACCTCGTCCAGAACGCCGTGCGCTACAACGTGGCCGAGGGCGGCTGGGTGGAGGTCACCACCGAGCCGCAGCCGGGACAGGCGCTGCTGACGGTCTCGAACACGGGCCCCGTGGTGCCCGCCTACGAGATCGACAACCTCTTCGAGCCGTTCCGCCGGCTGCGGACCGAGCGCACGGGCAGCGACAAGGGGGTCGGGCTCGGCCTGTCGATCGCCCGGTCCGTCGCACGGGCGCACGGGGGCCGTATCATCGCGGAGCCCCGCGAGGGCGGTGGTCTCGTGATGCGTGTCACGCTTCCGGTCTGAGATGCTTCGCCGCGTGACGTGGCATTGGATCGGCCTGTTCGCTTTGGGCGGAATTTCGAACCCTTCCCCCCGGCATGCACCTGTGTGATCGATCACAGGGGCGAATTCCAGACTATCCACTCTCTGTGACCACAACTCTCCCGGGATGCCGGGAAAAGTCCGGGTTTTCAGGGGGTGATATCACGGGAAGTACACGGGGTGGCGCCCGTGAAGTGCAGCAACGGGACCGTGTACGGTCCCCATCGCCACCCAAGCTGATCGCCACCGAGGGATCCGGTTGGGTGTCGATTGAGTAACAGACCTTGATGTGAGGCAAAATCTCCGCCTCAGGTCGGGCACAAGTCCGGCCTCTCACGCGTTACGTGCGCTGAGACACCGCAGACACCCATGAGGGGGAGAGCGACATGGCAACGGATTACGACACCCCAAGGAAGACCGACGACGACGTCGATCAGGACAGCCTTGAGGAGCTCAAGGCCCGTCGGAGCGACAAGACGGCGTCCGCCGTCGACGTCGACGAATTCGACGCGGCGGAAGGACTGGAGCTCCCCGGAGCGGACCTGTCCAACGAGGAGCTCGCCGTACGGGTGCTGCCCAAGCAGGCCGATGAGTTCACCTGCATGAGCTGCTTCCTCGTACACCACCGCAGCCAGCTGGCACGCGAGAAGAACGGCCAGCCCATCTGCCGCGACTGCGACTGAGTCCGGTCGGCCGTGGCAGGCGACACACCGTTCCGGAAGCGGCGCCTGCGGCGCACGAAGTCGTCGGAGGCACATCAGGGCGGCACCGGCCCGGCAGAAGGCGCCCGCGCGTCTGCCGAGCATCCGGCCGCCCTGTCCGCCTCCCCCGGCACATCCGACGACGAGCGAGGCCGTCCGGCCTCGCTCGAAGCCGTCCGGGCCGCGGATCCGTCACGGACGCCCGCACGACAGGGCCCCGACGGGACCGGGGACCGGCCCGGCCGGTTGCGCGGCCTGGGGCGAAGCGCCCTCAAGGGAGGCGAGAGCGCCCGGGCGGTGGCGGGCCGGCTGGCCGACCGGATCATCGACACGGCGCCCAGGATCCCCGTGCGGGACCTGGAGACCCTGCGCGGACAGTTCCCCGGGCTCGGCCCCGAAGAGCTCGCCGACAAACTCGTCGCGGGGGCGTGCAACGCCACCGCCGCCGTCGGCGCGGGCATCGGTGCGGCCGCCATGATGCCCGTACCACCCGCCATGCCGGCCGAGCTCGCCGCCGAGGTCACCGGTGTGGCAGCCGTCGAGATGAAGCTCGTCGCCGAGCTCCACGAGGTCTACGGCCGGCGCCCACCGGGCAACATCGCCCAGCGGAGCACCGCTTACCTGACGTCCTGGACCCAGGAGCGCGGCATCGACGTGTCCCGTCCCACCACGCTCGACGCGGCGCTGGGCGGGCAGATGAAGCGCGAGCTGCGCCGGCAGATCACCAAGCGCATGGTGCGCGACGTACCGAACCTGATCCCGTTCCTGATCGGGGCCACGGTCGGCGCACTGATGAACCGCCGGGACACCCGGAAGCTCGCCGACCGGGTCAGGAACGACCTGCGGCGCGACCGGATCTCCTGGGACCGTCTCGCGGAGCTGCCCCCTCTGGAGCAGCCGGAGGTCCCCGCGGAGGAACTGCCCGAGGGGCTCGACGACCCGGACGTCTGAGGGGCCGGGCCGGGTCAGGCGGGTACGGCCGCGAGCGCCGCCACCAGGGCCTGTGGCTCCCGGGTCGACAGATAGAGGTACGGCGTCGGATCGGCCGGGTCCGTGACCTTCACCCGCACCGCCGTCGGCACGTAGCTCCGCAGCAGCATGAACGCGCGGGTGTCCGCCTTGTACGTACGCCAGGCGCGGGCCTCCTCCGGCTCCAGCACCTCGGCGTCGCCGAGCGCCGAGAGCGGGATCCGGGCGTCTCCCGCGACGAGGGTGTCCGCCACGACCCGGATGCGCACCGAGCCGTAGCTGCTCACGGCCATGGCGGACAGCACCGCCCCGCCGGCCAGCCCGCCCAGCATCGGCAGGGTTCCCAGCGGCAGGAACATCAGCGCGCAGGCGACGCCGATCAGGAAGGCGATGAGCCACCACGAGCGGGGGGCGGTGAGGCGTTCGTCGAAAGGCGATGCGGAAGGCTGCATGGATCCAAGCTTGGCACGGAGCCACCCGTACACGGCCGCGCGGGTAAGGTCTGCGCCTGTGAGTGGAACATCTGAAGGCCTGACACCCCCCGCGGACGCGGTGAAACCGGTCCGGCACCCCGGCGCTCCGCAGCCCGGCGAGCCCCTCGGTTCGCACTACGAACACTGTTTCGGTTGCGGGAGTGCGCAGCCGCACGGCCTGCACCTGGAGGCCCGCGCGGGCGAGGGGGTGAGCGTCACCGCGGAGTTCACCGTGACCCCCGCCCACCAGGGCGCTCCCGGCCTCGCACACGGCGGTGTACTGGCCACGGCACTGGACGAGACGCTCGGTGCCCTGAGCTGGCTGCTGCGCGTCATCGCGGTGACCGGGCGGCTGGAGACGGACTACCTCCGGCCGGTGCCGGTGGACACGGTGCTCTTCCTGGACGCCGAGGTCACGGCCGTCCACAAGCGCAAGATCTACTGCCGTGCGACCGGCCGGACCGGCGGCCCCGACGGCCCCGTCGCGGTCCGCGCCCAGGCCCTGTTCATCAAGGTCGAGATGGACCACTTCATCGAGAACGGCCGGCCCGAGGAGATCGACGCGGCCATGTCCGACCCGGACACCGTCCGGCGTGCCCGTGCCTTCGAGGTGAACCCGTGACGCGCCCGGCCGTCGACGTACTCATCCGCCGGGTCGACCCGGACGTGCCGCTCCCCGCCTACGGGCACCCGGGCGACGCCGGGGCCGACCTGGTGACCACCGAGGCCGCCGAGCTCGCCCCGGGCGAGCGGACGGTGCTCCCCACCGGGGTCTCGATCGCCCTCCCCGACGGCTACGCGGCCTTCGTCCACCCCCGCTCGGGCCTCGCGGCCCGTTGCGGAGTGGCCTTGGCGAATGCCCCGGGGACGGTTGACGCCGGGTACCGTGGGGAGATCAAGGTGATCCTGGTCAACCTCGATCCCCGCGAGAGCGTGCGGTTCGAGCGGTTCGACCGGATTGCCCAACTGGTCGTCCAGCAGGTCGAGAAGGTCCGCTTCCACGAGGTGGCGGAACTCCCCGGTTCGGCGAGGGCCGAGGGAGGCTTCGGGTCCACCGGCGGTCATGCCGCCGTGGACGGCGTCAGGGGCGACAACACCCAGGGTGGGAACAGCTACGCTTCGGTCGTATCCGACCGGGAAGGACAGTGACGTGTTCGGACGTCGCAAGAACAGTGGTTCCGCCAAGGAGTCGGCGGACGAGACGCGCGAGGCCGAGCAGGTCGTCGACGAGCTCGACGACTCCGACGCGGCCGGTGAAGGCCGCCGCCGGACGAACCTTCCGCCGGCCCCCCGGCCGGACGGGCCGTGGGACCTCTCCGAGGTGACCGAGCCCGGCGAGGGCCGTGTGGACCTGGGCGGCATCTTCGTGCCCGGCGTCGAAGGCATGGAGCTGCGGGTCGAGGTCGCCGGCGATGCGATCGTCGCGGCCACCGTCGTGCTGCGGGACAGCGCGATCCAGCTCCAGGCCTTCGCCGCCCCCAAGAAGGAGGGCATCTGGGGCGAGGTGCGCGAGGAGATCGCCTCGGGCATCACCCAGCAGGGCGGGATCATCGACGAGGTCGAGGGCCCGCTCGGCTGGGAACTGCGCGCCCAGGTCCCCGTACAGCTGCCGGACGGCACGAACGGCGTCCAGCTGGTGCGCTTCGTCGGCGTCGACGGGCCGCGCTGGTTCCTGCGCGGTGTGATCTCCGGCCAGGGCGCGGTGCAGCCCGCCGCGGCGGGGCTGCTGGAAACGGTCTTCCGGGACACCGTGGTCGTCCGTGGCGAAGGCCCGATGGCCCCGCGCGACCCGATCGTCCTCAAGCTCCCCAACGACGCCCAGATGGTGCCCGAGGGCGTGCAGCAGGAGGACCAGGCCGGCTCCAAGTTCTCCGGCGGCATGGGCCAGCTCCAGCGCGGTCCGGAGATCACCGAGGTGCGCTGAGCCGTCCGTACGAAGGCCGGTGGGCCGCGACCCCGCGAGGGGCGCGGCCCACCGGCCTTCTGCGTGAGCGGACGAGGTGCCCGGCCCGTGGGCGGGGCGGGCGGGGCCGCCGCGGTGCAGCACCGCCCCGCACGGCCCGTCCGGCGTCCCGGAGGCGGGGCACGTCAGAAGCGTGTACGGAGTGCGTACGGGCGGCGTCAAGGGGTGGCCCCGGGGCGTACGGAAGCCGTCAAGGCGGGCTGAGCGGGCCTGGCGGCGGGGGTTTGCTCATGAGGTCCCGATCCGACCTCACTCAGGAGCACACGATGGCCGACGTGGCCTTCGTCATCACCACGATCGCGGTGTTCGCGCTGGTGGCCCTCGTCGCCCAGGGGGTGGCCAAGCTGTGACCGCCGAGAACATCACCGGCCTCGTCGTGGCCGTCGCCCTGCTGGGCCACCTGGTCCTCGCCCTCCTCTTCCCGGAGAGGTTCTGAGCACCCCATGAGCCCCGTCCTCGCCGGTGCACTCCAGCTGCTCGCGCTCGTCGCGGCGCTGGCACTGGCCTACCGTCCGCTCGGTGACCACATGGCCCGGGTCTACTCCTCGACGAAGCACCTGCGGGTCGAGCGGTGGATCTACCGGGCCGTCGGCGCCGATCCCGCCACCGAGATGCGGTGGCCCGCCTATCTGCGCGCCGTCCTCGCGTTCTCCGCGGTGGGCGTGCTCTTCCTGTACCTCCTGCAGCGGATCCAGGGCGTGCTGCCCGGGTCGCTCGGCTTCGTCGGGATCGACCCCGACCAGGCGTTCAACACGGCGGCCTCCTTCGTCGCCAACACCAACTGGCAGTCGTACTACGGCGAGCAGGCCATGGGCCACGTCGTGCAGACCGGCGGCCTCGCGGTGCAGAACTTCGTCTCGGCCGCGGTCGGCATGGCCGTCGCGGTGGCCCTCGTACGGGGCTTCTCCAGGGCCCGCACGGGCGAGCTCGGCAACTTCTGGTGCGATCTGGTGCGCGGCACCGTGCGGATCCTGCTTCCGGTCTCCGTCGTCGGCGCGCTCGTCCTGGTCGCCACCGGCGTCATCCAGAACTTCTCCGGCATCCACGAGGTCGGACAGTTCGGCGGTGGCGGCCGGCAGTGGAACGGAGGCGCGGTCGCCTCCCAGGAGGTCATCAAGGAGCTGGGCACGAACGGCGGCGGCTACTTCAACGCCAACTCCTCCCACCCCTTCGAGAACCCCAGCGGGCTGTCCAACCTCTTCGAGGTCTTCCTGATCCTCCTCATCCCCTCCGCGATGACCAGGACGTTCGGACGGATGGTGGGCTCCCTGAAGCAGGGGTACGCGGTCCTGGCGACGATGGCCACCGTCTGGCTGGGCTTCACCGCCCTGATGATGTGGACCGAGTTCAGCCACCACGGGCCGGCGTTCGAGATCGCGGGCGGGGCGATGGAGGGCAAGGAGACCCGGTTCGGCATCGCCGGATCGTCGATCTTCGCGGTCGCCACCACACTGACGTCGACCGGCGCGGTCAACTCCTTCCACTCCTCGTACACGGGTCTCGGCGGCGGCATCACCATGCTGGGCATGCAGCTCGGGGAGATCGCGCCCGGCGGCGTCGGCTCCGGTCTCTACGGCATGCTGATCACGGCGGTCGTCGCCGTGTTCGTCGCGGGGCTGATGGTGGGCCGTACGCCCGAGTACCTCGGGAAGAAGATCGGCATCCGCGAGATCAAGTTCGCGGCCTGCTACATCCTGATCACCCCCGCCCTGGTGCTCTGCTTCACCGCCGCGGCGATGGCCCTGCCCACCCCGCCCGACTCCATGACGAACACCGGGGCGCACGGCTTCTCCGAGATCCTCTACGCCTACACATCCGGCGCCAACAACAACGGCTCCGCCTTCGCCGGCCTGAACGCGGACACCCAGTGGTTCAACACCACCATCGGCATCGCGATGCTGCTGGGCCGCCTCCTGCCGATGGTGTTCGTCCTCGCGCTGGCCGGATCGCTCGCCCGGCAGAGCCCCGTACCCGCGACCACCGGGACCCTCGGGACGCACCGACCGCTCTTCAGCGGGCTGCTGCTCGCCACCGTCCTGGTCGTCACCGGCCTGACCTACTTCCCCGCACTCGCGCTCGGGCCGCTGGCGGAAGGGCTGGCGTCATGACCGCCCCGTCGAAGCCTTCGAAGCCCTCGAAGCAGGAGGACCCCATGCCCGTCGCCACCGACGCACCCCGACCGCACCAGGGGACGACCGCCGGCCGGGGCCGGCCGGGCGGCGGCCGGCCCGCCGGGGGCCTGTTCGACCCCGCGCAACTGGTCAGGTCCCTCCCCGACGCGCTGCGCAAACTCGACCCCAGGGCCATGGTCAGGTCCCCGGTGATGTTCGTGGTGCTCATCGGGTCCGCGCTCACCACGGTGCTGGCCGCCCTCGACCCGACGGACTGGTTCGGCTGGGCGATCACCGGCTGGCTCTGGCTGACCACCGTCTTCGCCAACCTCGCCGAGGCCGTGGCCGAGGGCCGCGGCAAGGCCCAGGCGGACAGCCTGCGCAGGGCGCGGACCGGTGCCGTCGCACGCCGCGTCGTCGGCCCGAACGAGGAACGCGTGCCCGGCAGCGAACTGCGCGTCGGCGACCTGGTGGTCTGCGAGGCCGGCGACCTCGTCCCGGGCGACGGCGACGTCGTCGAGGGGGTGGCGAGCGTCGACGAATCGGCGATCACCGGGGAGTCCGCCCCGGTGATCCGGGAGTCGGGCGGCGACCGGAGCGCCGTCACCGGCGGTACGAAGGTGCTCTCCGACCGGATCGTCGTCAAGATCACCACCAGGCCGGGCGAGACGTTCATCGACCGGATGATCGGCCTGGTCGAGGGGGCCGCCCGGCAGAAGACGCCCAACGAGACCGCGCTCGGCATCCTCCTCGCGTCGCTCACCGTCGTCTTCCTGCTCGCGGTCGTGTCCCTCCAGCCGTTCGCGGTGTACGCGGGCCAGGAGCAGTCGGTGACCGTGCTGGCGGCCCTGCTGGTCTGCCTCATCCCGACGACCATCGGCGCCCTTCTCTCCGCGATCGGGATCGCCGGCATGGACCGGCTCGTGCAGCGCAACGTGCTCGCCATGTCGGGCCGGGCCGTGGAGGCGGCGGGCGACGTCTCCACGCTGCTGCTCGATAAGACGGGCACCATCACCCTGGGCAACCGGCAGGCAGCCGAGTTCCTGCCCGTCAAGGGCGTCACGGAGGCCGAGCTCGCCGCCGCCGCCCGGCTCTCGTCCCTGGCCGACGAGACGCCCGAGGGCCGTTCGATCGTGGCGCTGGCCGATGAGGGCCACGGCCCGCGCACATGCGACGAAGGGGAGCTGTCCGGCGCCGAGTGGGTGGCGTTCACCGCCCGGACCCGGATGTCCGGGGTAGACGTCGCCGGCCGCCGGGTACGCAAGGGGGCGGCCGGTTCCGTCCTGGCCTGGGTCACCGGGCAGGGCGGCTCCGTGCCGGCGGACGCCGAGGTGCTCACGGGCCTGATCGCGAAGGCGGGCGGCACGCCCCTGCTGGTGGCCGTCCAGGACACCCGGGGCACCCGGGTGCTCGGTGCGGTCCACCTCAAGGACGTCGTCAAACCCGGGATGCGGGAACGGTTCGCCGAGCTGCGGCGCATGGGCATCCGCACCGTCATGATCACCGGGGACAACCCGCTGACCGCGAAGGCGATCGCCGAGGAGGCGGGGATCGACGACTTCCTCGCCGAGGCCACGCCCGAGGACAAGATGGCCCTCATCAAACGGGAGCAGGCCGGCGGCAGACTCGTCGCGATGACCGGGGACGGCACCAACGACGCCCCCGCCCTCGCCCAGGCGGACGTCGGCGTCGCCATGAACACCGGCACCTCGGCCGCCAAGGAGGCCGGGAACATGGTGGACCTGGACTCCGACCCCACCAAGCTCATCGAGATCGTCGCCATCGGCAAACAGCTGCTGATCACCCGGGGCGCCCTGACCACGTTCTCCATCGCCAACGACGTCGCGAAGTACTTCGCGATCATCCCCGCGATGTTCGCCGCCGTGTACCCGGGCCTGGACAAGCTCAACATCATGGACCTGTCCTCGCCGCGTACCGCGATCCTCTCGGCGGTGATCTTCAACGCCCTCATCATCGTCGCGCTGGTACCGCTCGCGCTGAAGGGCGTCCGCTACCGGCCGGCCGGGGCCGACCGGATGCTGCGGCGCAACCTCGCCGTCTACGGGCTCGGCGGACTCGTCGCCCCGTTCGCCGGCATCAAACTCATCGACCTGGGTCTCTCCCTCGTCCCAGGACTGCGCTGAACCGGAGCGTGAAGAAGACCATGAACACGTCCGCGGGCACCACCGCCCGGCTGCTCGGAGCGGGACTCCGCGCCCTGCTCGTCCTGACCGTCCTGTGCGGGGTGCTCTACCCGCTCGCCGTCACCGGCGCCGCCCAGGCGCTCTTCCCCGGCAAGGCCAACGGTTCCGAAGTCACCGTCGACGGCGAGGTCGTCGGCTCGCGCCTCATAGGCCAGCGTTACGACCTGCCGGCGAAGGACGGACAGGAGACCCCGGAGCCCGACCTCACGTGGTTCCAGCCGCGTCCCTCGAACGGCCTGGGCACCAACAGCGTCAACACCCGGTACGAGCTGATCCTCTCCGGCGCGACCAACCGGTCCGGGGACAACGCGGAGCTGATCCGCCGGGTCACCGAGGCGAAGGCCGCCGTCGTACGGGACAACTCCGTCCCCGGCCACCCGGTCGACCCGGCCGACGTGCCGGCCGACGCCGTGACCTCCTCCGCGTCCGGCCTCGACCCGCACATCTCGCCGGCCTACGCCCAGCTCCAGGCCCGCCGTGTCGCCGCGCGCAACGACCTGCCGGTGGCGCGGGTCGAGAAGCTGGTCCAGGACCACACCGAGGGCCGCACCCTCGGCTTCGTGGGGGAGCCCCGGGTCGACGTGCTCGCGCTCAACACCGCGCTGAGGGAGCTCGTGGAGGGGGCCGCCGCACCCTGACCCCGCACGGGTGTACGGGCCGGCCGGGCCCGTACACCCCGCTCTCCGCCCCGGGGGCCATTGCCCCGCCGCACCCCTCCCGCACATACTGGCCGCGGCCGGGAAGCGGTACGCGCGCGGAGCGGGTGCGCACGGCGGCGACACAGCGGTGCGTACGGCAGCGCACGCACGGGGGAGAGCGATGACACAGCACACCGGCGGACAGAGCGGCACCGCACTGGTCGAGAGCCCCGACGGCGGGCCCATGATCCAGGTCGAGGACCTGCACCGCTCCTACGGGACCGGGGCGGCCGCCGTGCACGCCCTGCGCGGGGTGTCCTTCGAGATCCCGCGCGGCGAACTCGTCGCGCTCAAGGGCCGCTCCGGCTCCGGCAAGACGACCCTGCTCAACCTGGTCGGCGGCCTCGACACCGCCGACCGCGGCCGGATCACCGTCGCCGGCACCGACATCACCGGCCTCGGCGAGGACGGCCTGCTGGAACTGCGCCGGGACCGCATCGGCTTCATCTTCCAGTCGTTCGGCCTGATCCCCATCCTGACCGCGGCGGAGAACGTCGGCATACCCCTGCGCCTGCGCAAGGCCGACCCGCGCGAGCGTGAGGAACGGGTCGCGCTGCTCCTCTCGCTGGTCGGCCTCGGCGACCACACCCAGCAGAGGCCCGGTGAGCTCTCCGGCGGCCAGCAGCAGCGCGTCGCCATCGCCCGCGCCCTCGCCAACCGCCCTTCGCTGCTGATCGCCGACGAACCCACCGGCCAGCTCGACGCGGAGACCGGCCTCGCCGTCATGGAGCTGCTGCGGGCCGTGGTGCGCAGCGAGGGCGTCACCGCGCTGGTCGCCACCCACGACCCCCAGCTGCTCGGGTTCGCCGACCGGGTGCTGGAGCTCGGCGACGGGCACATCGTCGAACACGGCTGAGCCGGCCGCCCGCGTCACCGGCGGACAGGGCCGAGCCCGCCCCGCAAGCCGGACGCCGGCGTGGTCGGCCCGCCCGCGTCAGAATCCCGTCAATACGGACCCCCGCGCCCCGCCCAGGGCCGGGGCCCCGCACCCCACCGGGGTAGCTTCGACCAGGGCCCCCGTATCGGCGGCGGCCGGCTCGGAAGAAGACAATGGGGCCATGGCACGCGGCAAGCTTCGGATCTACCTGGGTGCGGCACCCGGCGTCGGCAAGACGTACGCGATGCTGTCCGAGGCCCACCGCCGGGTGGAGCGGGGCACGGACTGCGTCGTCGCGTTCGTCGAACACCACGACCGGCCCCGCACCGAGGTCCTGCTGCACGGGCTGGAGCAGATACGCCGCCGTGAGATCGAGCACCGCTCGGCGGTCTTCTCCGAGATGGACGTCGACGCCGTCCTGGAGCGCGCACCCGCCGTCGCCCTCGTCGACGAACTCGCCCACACCAACGTGCCCGGGTCCCGCAACGCCAAGCGCTGGCAGGACGTCGAGGAACTGCTGCGGGCCGGGATCGACGTCATCTCGACCGTCAACATCCAGCACCTGGAGTCCCTCGGGGACGTCGTCGAGTCGATAACCGGCGTACGGCAGCAGGAGACGGTCCCCGACGAGATCGCCCGCCGGGCCGACCAGATCGAGCTGGTCGACATGTCGCCCCAGGCACTGCGCCGGCGCATGGCCCACGGCAACATCTACCAGCCCGACCAGGTCGACGCGGCCCTGTCCAACTACTTCCGCCCCGGCAACCTCACCGCCCTGCGCGAGCTCGCCCTCCTCTGGGTCGCCGACCGGGTCGACGAGTACCTCCAGCAGTACCGCGGCGAGCACGACATCAGCACCCCCTGGCAGGCCCGTGAACGCATCGTCGTCGGGCTGACCGGCGGTCCCGAGGGCCGCACGCTCATCCGCCGGGCCTCCAGGATGGCCGCCAAGGGCTCCGGCAGCGAGATCATGGCCGTCTACATCGCCCGCAGCGACGGACTGACCTCCGCCTCGCCCAAGGAACTCGCGGGCCAGCGCACCCTCGTCGAGGACCTCGGCGGCACCTTCCACCACGTCATCGGCGACGACATCCCCTCCGCGCTCCTCGCCTTCGCCCGCGGGGTCAACGCCACCCAGATCGTCCTCGGCTCCAGCCGCCGCAAGGCCTGGCAGTACATCTACGGCCCCGGCGTCGGCGCCACCGTGGCCCGTGAGTCCGGCCCCGACCTCGACGTCCACATCGTCACCCACGAAGCCGTCGCCAAGGGCCGCGGGCTGCCCATAGCCAGGGGCGCCCGGCTCGGCCGCACCCGGATCCTGTGGGGCTGGACGGTCGGCGTCGGCGGCCCCGCCCTGCTCGCGCTGGGCCTGCGCGGCCTGGAGAACGGCCCGGGCCTCGCCAACGACGTCCTGCTCTTCCTCTTCATGACCGTCGCCGCGGCCCTCCTCGGCGGCCTGGCCCCGGCGCTGGCCTCCGCCGCCGTCGGCTCCCTGCTCCTGAACTACTGGTTCACCCCGCCCACCCACACCCTGACCGTGCAGGACCCGGAGAACTTCGTCGCCATCGTGATCTTCTTCGCGGTGGCGGTCGCGGTCGCCTCCGTGGTGGACCTGGCGGCCAGACGCACCCACCAGGCCGCCCGGCTGCGCGCCGAGTCGGAGATCCTCTCCGCCCTGGCCGGCAGCGTGCTGCGCGGCGAGACGGCCCTGGGCGCCCTGCTGGACCGGGTGCGCGAGACCTTCGGCATGGAGTCCGTCGCCCTGCTGGAGCGGCAGAGCGAGGTCGAACCCTGGACCCGTGCCGGGTCCGTGGGCCCCGCACCGGTGGCCCGGCCCGACGACGCGGACGTGGACATGCCGGTCGGTGACCACATGGCGCTGGCGCTCTCCGGCCGGGTGCTGCCCGCCGAGGACCGCCGGGTGCTCGGCGCGTTCGCCGCACAGGCCGCCGTCGTGCTGGACCGCCAGCGCCTGGTGGACGAGGCCGAGACGGCCCGGCGGCTCGCCGAGGGCAACCGGATCAGGACCGCGCTGCTCGCCGCCGTCAGCCACGACCTGCGCACCCCGCTCGCCGCCATCAAGGCCGCGGTCAGCTCCCTGCGCTCCGACGACGTGGCCTGGTCCCAGGAGGACGAGGCGGAGTTCCTGGCCGGCATCGAGGACGGCGCCGACCGGCTGGACCACCTGGTCGGCAACCTGCTCGACATGTCCCGGCTGCAGACCGGCACGGTCACCCCGCTGATCAGGGAGATCGACCTCGACGAGGTCGTACCCATGGCACTCGGAGGCGTACCGGAGGGCAGCGTCGAGCTGGACATACCGGAGACGCTGCCCATGGTCGCCGTGGACCCGGGGCTCCTGGAACGGGCCGTCGCCAACGTCGTCGAGAACGCCGTCAAGTACAGCCCCGACGGCTCCCGGGTCACCGTCGCCGCCAGCGCGCTGGGCGAACGGGTCGAACTACGGGTCGCCGACCGCGGCCGGGGCGTGCCCGACGAGGCCAAGGACCGCATCTTCGAGCCCTTCCAGCGGTACGGGGACGCCCCGCGCGGCGCGGGCGTGGGCCTCGGGCTCGCCGTCTCCCGGGGCTTCACGGAGTCCATGGGCGGCACCCTGGGCGCCGAGGACACCCCCGGGGGCGGTCTCACCATGGTCCTCACGCTCAAGGCGGTGCCCGGCCGGGTGCGCGACGGTCCCGGGGCCCCGCCACCGGCCGCCCCGTGAGGCCCGTGAGGGCCCGGGACGCGGCACCACCCCGCACAGAATTCTCCGGAAAGGCAGGACCGTGATGACCAGGGTGCTTGTGGTCGACGACGAGCCGCAGATAGTACGCGCCCTCGTGATCAACCTGAAGGCGCGCCGTTACGAGGTGGACGCGGCGCCCGACGGGGCCACCGCCCTGCAGCTCGCCGCCACGCGCCATCCCGACGTCGTCGTCCTGGACCTGGGGCTGCCGGACATGGACGGCGTCGAGGTGATCAGGGGGCTGCGCGGCTGGACCAGGGTCCCGATCCTCGTCCTGTCCGCCCGGCACACCTCCGACGAGAAGGTCGAGGCCCTGGACGCCGGGGCCGACGACTACGTCACCAAGCCGTTCGGCATGGACGAACTGCTGGCCAGGCTGCGCGCCGCCGTCCGCCGGGCCGAACCGGTCGGCCAGGACGGCGCCGACGACCTGGTGGTCGTGGAGACCGAGGGCTTCACCGTCGACCTGGCGGCGAAGAAGGTGAACCGGCAGGGCCGTGACGTACGGCTCACACCCACCGAGTGGCACCTGCTGGAGGTACTCGTCCGCAACGGCGGCCGGCTCGTCAGCCAGAAGCAGCTGCTCCAGGAGGTCTGGGGGCCTTCGTACGGCACCGAGACCAACTACCTGCGGGTCTACATGGCCCAGCTCCGCCGCAAGCTGGAGGCGGACCCCTCGCACCCCCGGCACTTCGTGACCGAGCCCGGCATGGGGTACCGCTTCGAGCGGGGCTGACGGGCCGGCCGGCGCCGAGGCGCGGTACTTCCCGCTGCTTCCCGGGCCCTCGCGGGTCCTCCGTGCGGGTGACGTCCCGGTGGCCCGCCCGCACCCCGTACGACCGGTACCCTTCGGGTATGAGCGCTGTTCCCCGTTCCGAGAAGTCAGGCAGGGCGGAGAGGCCGTCCGGCCGCTTCCGCCGCATGCTCGACCGGCTCTCCAGCTCCCAGGAGGACCTGGAGTCCGAGGAGCTGCGCGAGGACACGCACGCTTCGGGCTGCACGCGTATCTCCGAATGCACGGACCGCCAGATCGTCAAGGTGACTGGTACCTTGCGGACGGTCACCCTGCGCCCGCGGGCCGGAGTGCCCGCCCTGGAGGCGGAGCTCTTCGACGGCACCGCGCCGCTCGACGTGGTCTGGCTGGGACGGCGCTCCATCGTCGGCATCGAGCCGGGCCGCAAACTCATCGTCTCGGGCCGCATCGCCGTGAGTCACGGGCGCCGGGTGCTGTTCAACCCCACATACGAACTCCGACCGTTCGGCAAGGAGTAGCCGGTGACGTCCCTCGACAAGCCGACGTCCGACACGGACCAGCCCCACCGCACCGACCAGCAGACCGCCGAGGCGAAGGCGGTCACCGAGGCGGCGCTCTTCGATGCCTTCGGCGGCGTGCGCGGCATGGTGGAGACAGTCCTTCCCGGGCTGCTCTTCGTCACGATCTTCACCATCAACAAGAGCCTGCACGTCTCGGCGATCGCGGCCCTGGCCATGTCGCTGGTCCTCGTCGTCGTACGCCTGATCCGGCGGGACACCGTCAAGCACGCCTTCAGCGGCGTCTTCGGGGTGGCCTTCGGTGTGGTCTTCGCGAAGATGACGGGCAACGCCAAGGACTTCTACCTCCCGGGCATGCTCTACACGCTCGGCCTGGCGCTCGCCTACCTGGTCACCACCCTCGCCGGGGTGCCGCTGATCGGGCTGATCCTCGGCCCGGTGTTCAAGGAGAACCTCTCCTGGCGCACCAGGAACCCCGGCCGCAAGAAGGCGTACGCCAAGGCCAGTTACGCCTGGGGGCTCATCCTCCTCGCCAAGTGCGCGATCCTCTTCCCGCTGTACTGGTGGGCCGACACCACCCAGCTCGGCTGGGTCCTGGTCGCCCTCAAGATCCCGCCGTTCCTGCTCGCCGTGTACCTGACCTGGGTCTTCCTCACCAAGGCGCCGCCGCCCATCGACGTCTTCGCCGAGATGGAGGCGGAGGAGGAGGCCGAGAAGGCCCGCAAGGCCGCCGCAGCCGCGCCTGCCGAGGCCCGCGGCTACGAGGGCTGACCCGCCCGCGTACGCACGGACGAGGGGCCCGGACCGTGGGATCACGGTCCGGGCCCCTCGTGCCGTACGTACGCCACGGGCCCGCGGGGCGGGCGGGCCGTTCAGTCGCCGGACGGCTCCCGGCGGACCGACAGCAGGTCCTCCAGCTGTTCCTCGCGCGCCTGGGCGGCGACGAACAGCAGCTCGTCACCGGCCTCCAGGGTCTCCTCGGGGCTCGGCGTCAGGACGCGCGTGCCACGGATGATGGTGACGAGCGAGGTGTCCTCCGGCCAGGCCACGTCGCCGACCAGGGTGCCGGCCAGCGCCGACTCCGGGGGCAGCGTGAGCTCCACCAGGTTGGCGTCGCCGTGGCTGAAGCGCAGCAGCCGGACCAGATCACCGACGCTCACCGCCTCCTCGACCAGGGCGGACATCAGGCGCGGCGTGGAGACCGCGACGTCCACCCCCCAGGACTCGTTGAACAGCCACTCGTTCTTCGGGTTGTTGACCCGGGCGACGACCCGCGGAACGCCGTACTCCGTCTTGGCGAGCAGCGAGACGACCAGGTTGACCTTGTCGTCACCGGTCGCCGCGATCACGACGTTGCACCGCTGGAGCGCCGCCTCGTCGAGCGAGGTGATCTCACAGGCGTCCGCGAGCAGCCACTCGGCCATCGGTACCCGCTCCACCGAGATGGCGGTGGGCGCCTTGTCGATGAGCAGCACCTCGTGCCCGTTCTCCAGGAGCTCGGCGGCGATGGAACGGCCCACCGCACCCGCCCCGGCAATCGACACGCGCATCAGTGACCGCCCTCCTCAGGACCTTCGGCGAAGGCCTCCTCGACCTTCGCGACCTCGTCCGTACGCATCATCACGTGGACCAGGTCGCCCTCCTGCAGCACCGTCTGCGACGTCGGCAGTATGGCCTCGCCCAGCCGGGTCAGGAACGCGACGCGGACGCCCGTCTGCTCCTGCAGCGTGCTGATCTTGTGGCCGATCCAGGACGGTGTGGTGTGCACCTCGGCGAGCTGCACACCCCGAGGGGAGCCGCCGCCGCAGCATCTGGTCCGCCGTCCAGCGGACGGTGGCGACCGTGGGGATGCCGAGCCGCTGGTAGACCTCGGCGCGACGGGGGTCGTAGATCCGGGCCGCGACGTTCTCGATGCCGAACATCTCGCGGGCCACCCGGGCCGCGATGATGTTGGAGTTGTCGCCGCTGCTGACCGCGGCGAACGCCCCGGCCTCCTCGATGCCCGCCTCGCGCAGGGTGTCCTGGTCGAAACCGACCCCGCTGACCCGCCGGCCGCCGAAGCCCGAACCGAGCCGGCGGAAGGCCGTCGGGTCCTGGTCGATCACGGCGACCGTGTGGCCCTGCTCCTCCAGGGTCTGCGCGAGAGCGGCTCCGACACGCCCGCAGCCCATGATGACGATGTGCACCTCGCGCCTACCTCGCCGTCCTGGTCGTCCGGATGACCTGCGAAAACACCCTGCTCACACTTCTTTCTCCGCTTGCGGGGCAAAACAACGGGGCAACCGCCTTCGACCGTCGCCGGGCACGAGCTTAAGCGGCCGGGTGGCCGCCACCTCATCCGCGTAGGCGTACGCCGTGTCCCGGGCGCCGGAACCGCCCTCCCCGAGTGCTTCACGACGGGCGGCGGCGGGCCGCCCGTCCGCCCCCCGGTCCGGGGCACGCGGGGCTCCGCGCTCGCCGGTCCGCAAAAATTCCGTTAAGGATTCCATGGACTTCCGGGGGAACGGCGGGTAATTATGAAGGTTTTTCGGGCCAGGAGGGGGTGGTGGCCCATCCGGCCCTTCCCACACCGCTTACGATCCTCAGCGTGTCCAAACTGACCGACGTGCCGAAACGGATCCTGATCGGCCAGGCGCTGCGCAGCGACCGGCTGGGGGAGACGCTTCTCCCCAAGCGCATCGCCCTCCCCGTGTTCGCGTCCGACCCGCTGTCCTCGGTGGCGTACGCACCAGGAGAAGTCCTCCTCGTGCTGTCCGTCGCGGGCGTGTCGGCATACCGCTTCAGCCCGTGGATCGCGGTGGCCGTCGTGGTGCTCATGTTCACGGTCGTCGCCTCCTACCGGCAGAACGTGCACGCCTACCCGAGCGGGGGCGGCGACTACGAGGTCGCCACGACCAACCTCGGCCCGAAGGCCGGCCTGACCGTCGCCAGCGCCCTCCTCGTCGACTACGTCCTCACGGTCGCCGTGTCGATCTCCTCCGGTGTGGAGAACCTCGGCTCCGCCATCCCGTTCGTCGTGGAGCACAAGGTGCTGTGCGCCGTCGGCGCCATCGTGCTGCTGACACTGATGAACCTGCGCGGGGTCAAGGAGTCCGGGAAGCTCTTCGCCATCCCGACGTACCTGTTCGTGGCGGGTGTCTTCGCCATGCTCCTGTGGGGGGCGTTCCGGGGGCTGGTCCTCGGGGACACCATGCACGCGCCGACCTCGGAGTTCGAGGTCAGGGCCGAGCACCAGGGGCTGGCCGGTTTCGCCCTCGTCTTCCTGCTGCTGCGGGCGTTCTCCTCCGGCTGCGCCGCGCTCACCGGCGTCGAGGCGATCAGCAACGGCGTCCCCGCCTTCCGCAAGCCCAAGAGCAGGAACGCGGCGACCACGCTCGCGGCGATGGGCCTGCTGGCCGTCACCATGTTCTGCGGGATCATCGCCCTCGCCATGGCCACCGACGTGAAGATGGCGTCGAACCCGGCCAGGGACCTCATCCACGACGGGACCCCGGTCGGCGCGGGCTTCGTCCAGGACCCGGTGATCTCCCAGGTCGCCGCCGCGGTCTTCGGCGACGGCACGTTCTTCTTCGTCCTGCTGGCCGCCGCCACCGCCCTCGTGCTCTTCCTGGCCGCCAACACGGCGTACAACGGCTTCCCGCTGCTCGGCTCGATCCTGGCCCAGGACCGCTACCTGCC
>NZ_KL585383.1:17962-28393 GCF_000721935.1 Streptomyces sp. NRRL WC-3549 | reverse complement strand
CCAGGACCGCTACCTGCCGCGCCAGCTGCACACCCGCGGCGACCGGCTGGCCTTCTCCAACGGCATCGTGCTGCTGGCCGGAGCCGCGATCCTGCTCGTGTGGATCTACGGCGCGGACTCCACCCGCCTCATCCAGCTCTACATCGTCGGCGTCTTCGTCGCCTTCACGCTCAGCCAGACCGGCATGGTGCGGCACTGGAACCGCCACCTGCGGACCGAGCGTGACCAGGCCAAGCGCCGTCACATGATCCGCTCCCGGGCGATCAACGCCTTCGGAGCCTTCTTCACCGGCCTGGTCCTGGTCGTCGTCCTGGCCACGAAGTTCAGCCACGGCGCCTGGGTCGCGCTGCTCGGCATGGTGATCTTCTTCGGCACCATGACCGCCATCCGCAAGCACTACGACCGCGTCGCCGAGGAGATCGCGGCCCCCGAGGCCCCGTCCGACGACGACACCATCCGGCCCTCGCGCGTCCACTCGATCGTCCTGGTCTCCAAGCTGCACCGGCCCACGCTGCGGGCCCTGGCCTATGCCAAGCTGGTGCGCTCCGACCAGTTGGAGGCGCTCTCCATCAGCGTCGACCCGGCCGACACGAAGGCGCTGCGCGAGGACTGGGAGCGGCGTGGCATCGACATCCCGCTGAAGATCCTCGACTCGCCCTACCGCGAGGTGACCCGGCCGGTCATCGACTACGTGAAGGCGCTGCGCAAGGACCGGCCGCGCGACGTCATCAGCGTGTACATCCCGGAGTACGTCGTCGGCCACTGGTACGAACACCTGCTGCACAACCAGAGCGCCCTGCGCCTGAAGGGCCGGCTGCTGTTCACGCCGGGGGTGATGGTGACCTCCGTCCCGTACCAGCTGGAGTCCTCCGAGGCGGCGAAGCTGCGGGCCCGGCGGCGGGCGAACTGGACGGCGCCGGGATCGGTGCGGCGCGGGCCGGTGGAGCGTCGGCCCAAGGAACCGCGGCGCAAGGAGCCGCACCACAAGGAGCCGCACGGCAGGGGCTGAGAGGCGGCGGGGGCGGGGAAGGGCGACGGGAGGCGAGGGCCTGAGCGGGTCCTGGCCTTGGCCTCGCGGCACCGCGCGTGGTAATCGGCCGGCCTAGGCCCACGTAGACTGGTGGGCTGTTGTCCGGCCGTTCCGTCCGCCGTACCTCTCCCCGATCTCTGGAGCCACCCCCTCATGCAGAACGAATCCACCCCGTCGCCGGCCGGGGAGTCGCTGGTCGGCCGGGAGTACGAGGTCGAAGTCGGCCCCGTCGCCCACGGCGGCCACTGCATCGCGCGTACGGCGGAGGGCCAGGTCCTCTTCGTACGGCACACACTGCCCGGCGAGAAGGTCGTCGCCAGGGTCACCGAGGGGGCGAGCGACTCGCGGTTCCTGCGCGCCGACGCCGTCACGGTCCTCGACGCGTCCAAGGACCGGGTCGAGGCCCCGTGCCCGTACGCCGGCCCCGGCAAGTGCGGCGGCTGCGACTGGCAGCACGCCAAGCCCGGTGCGCAGCGCCGGCTCAAGGGCGAGGTGATCGCCGAGCAGCTCCAGCGCCTCGCGGGCCTCACCCCCGAGGAGGCCGGCTGGGACGGCACGGTCATGCCGGCCGAGGGCGACAAGCTCCCGCCGGGCGAGGTCCCGGCCTGGCGCACCCGTGTCCAGTACGCGATCGACGCGGACGGCCGGGTCGGGCTGCGCAAGCACCGCTCCCACGACATCGAGATCATCGACGAGTGCCTGATCGCCGCTCCCGGCGTCTCCGAGCTCGGCGTCGAGAAGCAGGACTGGCCGCAGATGGCCACGGTGGAGGCCATCTCCGCCACCGGCTCCCACGACCGCCAGGTCATCCTGACCCCGCGTGAGGGCGGTCGCCTGCCCCTGGTCGAGCTGGACAAGCCCGTCTCCGTGCTCCGCGTCGACGAGAAGGACGGCGGGGTCCACCGCGTCCACGGCCGCGCCTTCGTCCGCGAGCGCGCCGACGACCGGACGTACCGCGTCGGCTCCGGCGGCTTCTGGCAGGTCCACCCGCAGGCGGCCGACACCCTGGTCCGCGCGGTCATGCAGGGCCTGCTGCCGCGCAAGAACGACATGGCGCTCGACCTCTACTGCGGCGTCGGGCTGTTCGCCGGCGCCATCGGCCAGCGGATCGGCGAGAAGGGCGCGGTCCTGGGCATCGAGTCCGGCAAGCGCGCGGTCGAGGACGCCCGGCACAACCTGAAGGACCTCGACCGGGTCCGCATCGAGCACGGCAAGGTCGACCAGGTCCTGCCGCGCACCGGCATCACGGAGTGCGACCTGATCGTCCTGGACCCGCCCCGCGCGGGCGCCGGCAAGGCGACCGTCAAGCACCTCTCGGGCCTGGGCGCCCGCCGCATCGCGTACGTGGCCTGCGACCCGGCGGCGCTGGCCCGGGACATCGCGTACTTCCGGGAGGGCGGCTACCGGGTGCGGACGCTGCGGGCGTTCGACCTGTTCCCGATGACGCATCATGTGGAGTGCGTGGCGATCCTTGAGCCGGTGAAGAAGGACGCCTGACCTGGGGTTTTGAACGTGCGCGTTAGGGGCGGTGTGGGCGGCACGGGGACATCTTGACGCTGGAATGACGCCCGGGACGCTCATTTGACGCTCGTTCTGATGGGGTGTCAGGCGCCCTGTTGGGTAGGTCAGGCGGCATCAAGGCTGCAAGCTACGCGGCAACGCCGAGGGCTGGTGACGCTCAAAGTGGAGTCGAAGGCCCTGCGGATCAGATGTCCCAGAAGGGACCAGTCGCTCAGCTGACCTGCGGAAACGATCGACTACCAGTCTCTGACCTGGGGAAACGGCTTTCGGTTGTTTCACGCTTGTGCCTCTTGACGCGGCCGAAGTCCCAGAGGGCTCCCGAGGAGGCCAGGTGTTCAGTGTCCGGCGGGCTCACCTTCGCGACCTTCCGCCCCATGTCCAGAAGACTCAAGACGTATCTCTCCGGCCTGGAACTCGCCAAGCCTGCTGGCCAGGTCATCACGGGGGAGGTCGTTCAGGACGGGGCTCCTCGACCACAGACGGGGCGCGGTTCCCGCAGCCGGGCCGTGGAAGGCGTGTCATGAGGCGTGGTGGGTAGCGGATCAGGGCCGTGGACAAGGGCGATCAGGTGTCGTCGAGTTGACTGCGATTCCGGCGTAGCTGTGCGGTCGCCCTTCCGGCGCTCGGGTCTTGAAGCTCGGGATTCGAGCGTCGTGGAGCCCTCTCATACTCGTTCGGGGGCCGGGGAAGTTTTCGGACCGATCCTTGGCTTCGGGGCCCGAGGTTAGGGCTCGGCCCTGCGACGCTGTCCACGTTCGTGCCATCCTGCGGCTGTTCTGGGCCAGCCAGCGGTGGACGGCCTGTTCGTTGGCGTTCACCACCTGCTGGGTGGCCCACTGGGCGGTCTCCCGGTCGGGATAGGGGGCGGAACGGGTCAGCACGGGGGTATCCCCTCAAATTGCCTCGTCAGGAGCCGAACTCCCACGGCGACAGGCGGTGTTCAATAGTCGGCGAAGTTCCAGAACATGCCCACCTCGGTGTCCGAGACGACGATCAGGCCGTAGTCCTCCGAGCACACGCTCAGCGGGCTGTACGCCCAGCCCGATGATGTGAAGTCGAGCGTGCCGTTCATGTGACCGGGCTTGTTGACGTTGGTGTGGAAACTGGCGGAGTCCCCGTAGCGCGTGAGGATCGTGCGCGTCATCGCCCGGAGCTCCGCCTCGCTTTCGGCGAAGCGACTCAGGCTGGACAGGGTGCAGCCGTCGTCCGTAAGGGCGAGGAGCAGGTTCTCGGCACTGTCCCGATCGATCTCCTGGAGACGCCTCGCGATGTATTCCGGCGGGTGGGCGACGAAGGGATACGTGAGGGACGCCTCGTGCTCCGGGTTCTGAGCCGCGTCATCGAGACCGGTCCAGCCGCGGGGGTCCGGGGCCCGTGCCATCAGAGCAAGGACGTCGAGGACCCAGTTCTCGTGGCGACGCGGACCCGTGGCGTCGTACGGGTACGCGTCCTCGTACAAGTGGCGTACCGCGGCTTGCCAGGACGTCTGGTCGACGGACATGTTTCTAGGCTTTCGCTAGGACCTGGAGGGCATCGGCGTCATGACGGTGAGCCTTCAGCGTTGCCTCTCCAGAGTGAGGATCGCGGCGGTGATCGTGCTGAGGCGTGTTGGGCTGCGGCGGGCGTGTCGGAGGATGAGCCAGGATCTCAGGCGGGCGACTCCGCGTTCGACGGGCGTCCGAGCCGCGGACAGGGCCCGGTGCACCGTCTGCTCGGTGGGGGAGGGCTCACCGCCCGGCGGGCGGCGTTTCGCGGTGGTGGCCGGGTCGTCCGCACCGACGTAGGCCATGTCCGCGAGGATCAGGACGCCTTGGCGCTCACAGATGTGGATGATCCTGTGGGTGCGGGCGGCGGTCAGGTCGTGGGTCCGGCCCGGCAGCGCCGGCGCACCTGGTTGCTGGTGCTGAGCGCCGCCGTCGCGGGCGGATGACTGCATCGTCTGTTCCCACGACCGGCCATGCGCAACCCCTCGCGGCTGTGCTTCTCCAACGGCTCAGTTCCACCCAGCGTGGCGCGCACCTCGCCCGTCGGCTCTTGCTGCACCAGCTCGACGTATGGGGCGTGCCACACGGCAGCGAGGCATCCGACACCGCCGCGCTGCTCGTCGCGGAACTCGCAGCCACCGCCGCCCCGCACGGCCGCGTCCCGGCCGGTACATCGAGGTTGCCGCTGAGGTCCTCGGCCGACCCCTGTTTCCCCGTGCGTTGCCGCGGCCTTACGGGCCGATCCGGCGCAGAGGGAAGAGAGTCGCGTCGTCGGTGCGGGTCGTCCAGGCGGGCCGCGAGGTGGTCGACGTAGTCCTGGAGTCCGGCGTGGCCGGCGCCTGGGGCGGCTTCCCGGAAACAGCGTTGCGCGGCTACGAGAAGGCGGCGCGTGTCATGGTCCGGGTCGGACGGACGGCGTTCGGTCAGGGCGGTCCGAGCACATCAGGATGAGGTCACCGATCTTCTCCGGCGTCGCGATGGCGGGGCAGGTCGCGCCGGGACAGGGCGCCCAGAGAGAGCCCGGGCCTGCCGCTGTGGGTCGGTAGGTGGGTGGCGTGACCAGCGTGCACCAGGACAGGGCGAGGTCTCCCGCGCAGGCCCACCAAGGTACGGGACACCGTCTCGCCCAACGAGGTGGGACACGTCTACTTCGCCCTCGACTCCAAGGAGAAACGGTTCATCGTGAACCGTGTGGAACTGCACCTGTAGCTGGCTCCGGCGGGCACTTTGGCGGCCTGTTCACTGGCTGTCGGCTGTGACGCTCGTTTGACGCTCCAGGTCCCCACGTAGGATGGCGAGCTGAGAAATGGGTGCCTGACCTGGGATTTTCCGTGACTCGCCCAGGCCAACGTCTTTCCGATGACGTCGCATGTGGAGTGCGTGGCGATTCTGGAGCCTGCGGACAAGGGTGCCTGACCTGTGTTTTTGCTCCTCTGGTGGATTTCGCCCTGTTTCACTCCGCGTAGCGGTTCGAGCGGACGGATCGTTCTTTGAGAGCTCTCTGACCTGCGAATTCGTGAACGAGGTGCTTGCAACGGCGACGCCCTCCAGTGGCTCCTGCGGGATTCTTGGGGCTCGGATGACGCTTGGAAAGGGAGTCCTCGGGCCTCCGCGGTAGCGATGTGCATGGCCGCCTGGTCCCACGCTCCGCGGAGCCGAGGGCGACCCGACCGCACCACTTGATACCGACCTGGTATCATCTCTGTATGGCGATGACACTTCGACTTCCCGACGACCTTGACGCCAAGCTCACCGAGCGTGCTCGTCGGGAGGGCCGCAGCAAGCAGGAACTTGCCATTGAGGCCATCCGCGACGCCCAGGACCGGGCCGAGCTGAAGGTCGATGACGTCCTGGCCGAGCTCATGGAGAGCGATGCGGAGATCTTGGACTACCTGAAGTGACCGACGTGCGCTACATCCAGGTCGACGAAATCCTGGCCATCGCCCGAACGGTCAACGGTACTGAGCACAGCGTGCGTGACATGGGCCTTCTGGTGTCGGCGATCGAGCGACCCCGGACGAACGTGTTCGGAGCCGAGCTGTATCCCACGCTGCACGAGAAGGCTGCGGCGCTGCTGCACTCCGTTGCCCGCAACCATGCGCTGATCGACGGCAACAAGCGCACAGCCTGGCTCGCCATGCGTGTCTTCCTGCGGTTCAACGGCGTGAGTGCGAGTACCGTCCCGCCGCCCGTTTCCGTGGCCGGCCCGTTCATCGAGGCAGTCGCGCAGGACAGCGTCGATGTACCGGCGATCGCCAAGCGCCTCGCGACCTGGTTCCCCGTTTCCTGACGTCCGACGAGGCGAGGGCGCCTCATGTGGAGTGCGTGGCGATTCTGGAGCTTGATGCAGAAGGGATCTGACCTGCGGTTTTCGTAGGTTGCTCTGGCGTAGCCGGGCGCGCTCGACACCTGCGTTTCCAATCCGTTGCACGGATCGCGGCAATGGGCGGCCACATCAGAAGGTGACCGGCGGTCCGGTACCGACGGGTGTGGTGAGGTGCGGCGGTGCGAGCAGCCCATGCACTGGGCTCTGCCTGTTGCATCGTGGACCTTGCCATGGGTGACTGCGACTGCCAGTGGGCGGCCGTTACCGTCCACGGGGTGGATTTTTCCCTCAGGCCGATACGAGATTGGCCTATGGCGTGGCTGGCTCGCCTTTGGTGGAAAGAGCCTTACTGCTGCGGCAGGCGGCGCCGCTGATGTACCTCTCCGGCCGGGCCGGTGGTCGTGGCGTCAGCGCTCCGGTTCTACGGAATTCGTGAACGCGGTAGGCGGATTCGATCGTCGTGGGCCATCGCAAAGTGATGAAAGTGCCACAGGAAACCCAAGGATGGGCATACTCTGCGGGAATCACCGCAGGTGGGCTGGGGCGACCTGTAATGCGGCGGAGGTGTCATGGGTGGGGACCCGTATGTGTCAGCAAAAGGGGTCGGAGAGCGCGAGCGGACAGGGGTGCCGGATCCGTACGGGGACCAAGCTCTCCTGACGTCTGCCATGACGGGGGGCTACGACGCCGTCCCCGGCCAGGAACGCAGTCGGCTGCGGAGCTATCTCGAAGCCGTTGTCGCGGCCCGTCCGGCGCCGGTGCACACCACGGTCGCCTTCAACGCCGTGTACTTCGGGTACAAGCTCGGCGGCGACGGCTACGGCGGAAGCCCGCTGTGCCTCGATGACTTTCCCGTCGTCACCTTCGGTGAGTGCGCTCCCGTGCTCCCGGTCGGGGCCATGGTGTGTGTCGCCACCGGGTCGGACCCGCTTTACGCCGAAATCGTCTACAGGGAGGGCGCGCACCCTGAGGTGGACGCGCTCGGTGACGTACCGGCATGGGTGTCGGGGGCGCCTGCGGGCGCCGAGGGCTCGGGTAGGCCGGGTGCAGATGCCGAACCACGGCGCAGGGAACTACTGGTGCCGGACCTTCACGCCTTCGGTCCGGCACTGAGCCTGTCACCGGCTCAGCTTCATCGCTTACGCACGCGCGGACGATGGATCAATGAGGACGGGCATGTCGTCGTCGACGTGTGCTATTCGTCCTCGCAAGCAGCCCGGCGCGACGATCTGACGGCCTACGCGGACCATCTCCTGACGACGGCTCGGGAACAGCTTCTCAGTCCCTTCGTCCCTGTTTCCCTTGCCTCCCTGGTGGGCGGCACGCACGACGACGATCTGCGGGCGGGACTGCTCGGTCTCCTCGACACAGTGCGGGGTGTCCTCAACTCCAGTGCAGTGCTGCGCACATGGGGCCACTACGCCATGACCCGTACCTCCCTCGCGGAGTGCTGGCGGGACACCGGACCGTTGGGCGGCGACGACCTCAGGTCTCTCGTGGCCGCGGTCGAGCACGCGGCCACCCCGGCGAGGCGGCGACACGGCCTCGCCGCTCCGGGCACTGTGTACACAGCGGTCGGACCACGACTCCGCAGTTTTCCCGGGGCGGAGGAACGGCTCAGGGAAGTGGGGTACGCCGCTGCGGTGTGCCGGGCGAACGTAGCGCTCGCCGACGTGGTCCAAGGGGACAGCGACCAGGGCCTGTTTGGCAACGGCTGCCGGGTCACCCTCGACGACGCCTTCGAGGGGGGAGGAGTGTGGCGATCCCACCCTCCCGGTGACGCAGAGGCGCCCGGAGACCCCCTGGGCCCGGCCGGGCGCGGCTGGAGCTCCACACTGCCCGCAGCGCCGGAGCCGGAAACGGAAGTGGAACTGGAACCGGTAGATGCGCCCCTCGCCGACGACGACGCCCTCGGATCCGGTGAACTCCTGCGAAGCGACGCGGAGGAGATCGTCTGGAGAGCGCCCCTGCGGCTGGCCCATCTCATCGGCGGCTGGATTCCCCTGTACCCGTTCGTCGCGCAGGACCTTTGCCGGCCCCGAGGCGCGCACTCCATGCTTCGCCTCGAACTCGACCATGCTGGTGCGACGTTGGACGAGAAGGAAGCGGTGCAGTACGTCGCGGCCGAACTCGGATACGGTTCGGGACGGTTGACGGGAATCGTCTGGCCCGGTGACTTCTTCCCCGGCCTGATGCTGGAGCTGCGTCGGCTCCGTGACGACACGGTGATTCGACTGGCCACGATGCGGTTGAAGGGCCGGGTGCAGGCCGGTGAACGGGAGACTGGGCACTGTTACGACCCTCGTGTGCTCACCAGGGAGGACGTACCGGGCAGCAGCCGCCACGGTGACAGCGCGGTCGGGCTGGGCCCCCGGCAATTGGTGATGCGCACCGTGCGCCGTTGCGGTCTGCTCACCCTGGACGGTCATGCCCTGATGGACCGGTCGGTCCTGCCGAGCGCGGTCTATGGGCGCCGACCGGCCCGGTCGCAGGCCGCCGCCTTGGACTCGGCCATCGCGGAACTGCTCGCGGAACGTCTTCTGGAGCCGGACCTGGGCAGCCGGGACGCCTGGGGGCAGCCACACTTCCCGCCGCGTGACGGACAGCGGATGATTTCCCTCATTGGCTACCGCCCCGCCAGGCCGCGGGTGATACGTCCGTGGGGCGGTGGCGAGCCGGGCGGTGAGGGACTGCGCGGCGCTCAGCTCGTCGCAGGTCATCTGCGCCGCCTGCGGCCGGGGTGTCTGCCCAGCGACGTTCAGCGCGCGGCCTTCAGGGAGCACTGCCGCAGACTCGGCAAGGCGGACGGCTGGGAACTTCCGTACGGCTACACGTTCGTGACCGAGCACGCGCGCGGCCGCTGACCTTTCAAGGCTTTCGCGCATCCAGGGCTTCGCCTCTCTCTTCCTCCCGCTACCCACAGGCACCTCCCGTCACCGAAAGAAACGGAGCGCGTGTACATGCAGGACTTCTACCGCGTCGTCACAGGACCGCCGTGGTCCCCGCCGAGCGTCTCAGCCGAGGACCTCGAAGGCCTGGCCACCGCGCTCAACGCCTTGCAATCCCCGGCCGTCGCCGCCCTGAACGACCTCACGGCGGACATGGTGGAACTCGCTTTCAACTCATTGCGGCCCAAGCACCGCCAGGAGTTGCTCACCAGTCTGGGCATCCGCATGTCGGCCCCTCGACGGGTGAGCAGTGCCCTGTGCCGGGACGTCCTCACCAGGCTGCGGCGCGAGTCGCGGCAGCATACCTGCACATGTGGGATCAAGGGACTCACGGTTACCGTGATGAACCAGGTCGGCGACTTCGTCCTGGCGCACGACGGGGAGCCGGTCCCCGACCCTGTTGCCCGGTGGGGCGCAACGCTGGTCCGGGCCACCGTGTTCGCGTGGTGCAATGCCTCCGTCACCGACGCCCACATCCTTGGCTGGGCGGCGGACCAGGACTGGTTCGGGGCGACGACCGACGACGAGGAGACGGCCCGGCTCACCGCCGTCGCTGCCGCGGCGCGGCCCCTCGTGGAGGCACACCCTGATTTCGTTCTAGGAGCCGCGGAAGACGCCGGGCTGGCGTTCGCGGAGGACAGCGAACCAGGGGCCGTTGCCGTCACCGACCGCCCGGGCACCAGTGTCCCTGCACCGCGGACCGCAGCAGCGGACGCCGGTACTTCGCACGAGGAGACCGCGACAGCGTCCGACAACACCGGAGCCCAGGCTGGGACAGCTCCCGAGGAGGCGTGTGCGCAGCTGGAGTCCGCACTGGCAGGGGCCCGCCAGACCGCGGAGAAGGTCACCGATACGGTCATGGACGGCCGCCCTCCGCAGGACGAGGACCTGGCTGGGCTCGCTGCGCTGAGCACTGTTTTCAACGACGTGGAGGCGGTGTTCCGGGCTGCTGGGATCGAAGGGGTGCCTCGTCGCCTAGAGGACATGACGCGCGCTGCGCACGCACACCGGACAGCGCGGGAGCGTGACCTCCAGGCCCGCGAGCCGTTGCGGGAACTGCTGGATGCCGCCTGCCGCCCGGACAGCTCCGCCGCTGCCGCCGCTGCCGCCGAGGCCGTGCGC
>NZ_KL585383.1:12422-17760 GCF_000721935.1 Streptomyces sp. NRRL WC-3549 | reverse complement strand
GCCGCCGAGGCCGTGCGCGGCGCGGCTCGCCGCCTGCTGGACGTGCCGGTGTGGGAGGAGCTGCACCACGAGGAGAGCGCCGCGCTCGCCGCCTTGGCCCGGCTCATCAGGCTGGGACGACAGGCGGATGCCGCCACGGAGATCTTGGCTCTGCAGGGACAGGTCGTACGGGTCCTGCCCACGTGCGCCATGGCCGTGCTCATCGCTCCCGAGCTGACGCTGGACCAGCCGGTGGACGGTGCCGTGTGCCCCGCCGGGACCGGCATGGCACACGGCACCGCCGAACCCGCCGATGCCGAGACGACCGCAGAACACGAAACCGTGCAGTCGGCCGCACCGACCGAGACGATCGCGCCCCAGCCCGCCGCCGAGCCGGAAGCCACCACGACCGCCGTGCCGGTCCACGCCCCCAAGGCAGACGCCCGGCTGGCCGCCGCCAGCGACCCGGCGCCCTCTACGTCCGCTGACATGCCCGTCCAGGCACCTGCCGCACCCACGCTTTCCCCTGTTGAGGACACGCCCGTCCGGGAAGCGGCCCCGGCGGCGGGCGACGTCACCGATGAGGCCGCTATCGAGGGGGTCCTGGCGCGGTTGGTCGTGGAGCGGCGCTTCGGACTCGCCCACCATGTGGCAAGGGCTGCCGGCCACCCCGAGCCCCAGGTGGCGGCGATCCGCCTGGCCGGTGCCGCCGCGCTGCTGACGTCCGGGGACAGCCAGAGTGCCCGGCTGACGGCGGACCTGCTCCAGGGGTACGGCGGATATGCGGGCCAGGACACCGAGGGCAGCGAACTCCTCTTGCTGCCCGCCCTGCTGCGTACCGCGCTGATCACCGGTGACCACGCTGCGGGCGCTCAGCTCAAGGCGCTGGTGCCGAGGCTTCCGGACCGGCTGGGGGAGGCGGCGGCCGCCGTCGCCGACCGTGCCCTCAGCGGTGCCCTGCTGATCGCCTCGCCGCTGGTCGCCGACGTCTCCGAGACCGAGGCCCGGCTGCGGGAACTGCGTGATCAGAGCCGTACCCTGCTCTCGCCGCAGCGGCTGCGGTTCGCACGGGCGACGGAGATCGCCAAACGCTGGCTCGCACCCGACGACGGGATGCTCGGATCGCTGCTCATGACCGTCGTCGGTGACGACCGCGACGCGCTGCAGCAGGTGCGGGAGCAGGCCGATCGGCTGTCGAAACTGGCCGAGGTCAACAGCGAGATCGACCGCATGGACCGCAAGTACCGCTCGTCCAGCGGCAAGCCGCTTCAGGGCTCCGGGCGGCAGGACCTGGTGCATCTCGTGGAGCGGGCCGTCAGCCTGGTCAAGGAGTGGTGCCTGGCGGTCGACGGCACCCGTCGCGGCGACCGTTCCGACGGCAGCCGGGCGGTCAAGGAGATCTCCTCCCTGCGCCAGTCGCTGCTGGACGGCAGGGAAGCGGCGCTGGGCGAACTGGAGCGGTTGGCGCGGCGCCCGGACGCCCTCTCGGGCGCGATGGCCTGGGCGGCCCACGCCTCGATGGAGGAGCTCTTCGCTCTGCTGGCCGGCGACACCGTGACCACGCGTTCCGGCAGCCCCGTCGACCCAGCGCTCGTTCTGGACGCGGAGCTGCTGAAGGTGTGTGACACCCGTGACGAGCGGCCGTCGCCCGACGAACTGCTGACCGCGGTCCACCGGAGCTGGCAGGAGGCTCTGGACGAGCGGCTCTCCCACGACGCGTTCACCGCGGCTCGTGACATCGTCAAGCTGGCCGGACGCGGGCTGCTGCCTGCCGCTGGGGCGAGGGAGTTCGTCCCGCCTGCGGAAGCCGAGATCGACGACAGGGAGACCGCCCGGCGTGTGCAGCTGCGGAAGGCACACGACGCGCTTGTCGCCGAGCTGCACCGTGCGCAGGCCGACGGTGCCGTGACCGAGGACCAAGACTTGGGCCTTCAGGAGTTGCTCGCCGACGCCCACAACAGCCTCGAAAGCGGTGACCGACACGACCTGCTGCACGTGCGGCGGGCGCTCGACACGGTACGGAGTGGCCTGCCGGCCTTCCGGGAGCAGGCCGCGGATCGAATCCGGGCTCGACTCGACGCCCTGGACCCCTCCGTGGAGGAGCGGGCCCAGGTCCTGCGGCGCCTGGAGACGAACGACCTGGCCACCGCTGCCGACCTCGTTTACTTCCTGGAGATCGGCGAGCCGGTCCCGGAGATCGAGGGTGGCGAGTCCCATCTGACCGAGTTCTTCCCGGTCGTGCCCGACGGCCTGCCCGGAGGAATCGACCATGAACTCGTCGAGCTGGTCCGGTCAGGCGGTAAGCATCCAATGGTCCCCGTCCTGGACTACGGCGGCCTCTCCACCGACGAGGCGGCGCTGGCGGCCGACGCCCTCGACGAGTGGCGCGTGCTTGCCGCCACCGAACGCAAGGACCGGCTCCAGGTGGCTCCGACGCGACAGGTGCCTCCTCTCCTCAAGCTCTTCGGCTACGACGCCAAGAGCGCCAGGCCGCTCGACGACCGATCCCAGCACAGGCGGGAATACCGTCTCTTTGAAGCGACCGGCGTGGAGATCAACGGTAGAGCGGAGGCGCCCGCGTTCGGCTCGCAGATCAAGGAGCAGGGTGGCAACCTGCGGGTGATGATGGTCTGGGGTAGGCCGCCCGCCAAGGTCGTCATGAGCTGGGCGGAGCGCGACACCAGTGGAGCGAGCTCACCGACGTCGCCCGGACGTTGCGTACGATCGCCGGACCGATCGACGGCTGGACGCTGCCACCCGTGGGCAAGCCCAGCGTCTGCAAACAGGAACTCACTGGCGGACGCCCCCGAGAACGACGGGTCGTCATCAGCGACTTCGTCAACTACCGGGATCCGGTCCGGCCCGAGACCTGCCGCGAAGCCGTCGACCTGGCCGAGACGCTGCTGCCCGCCACTTTGGGGGTCACCCGCGCGGTCGTCATCGTCACCCACCCCGCTCAGCTCACCCTGTGGCGCGACCTGCTGACGGGAACCGAGCCCACCTCGGCCGCACCGGTGGTGCTGCGTAGGCACGACCATCGCAGCCTGCGCGGCTGGGCCCAGTGCATCAACATGTTCGACACGGAGGACCGCCTGGACCGTCTCCACGAACTGACCGGCGGCTGGCCGCTCCTGGTGGACCGGGCCCACCGCCTGCACAAGGAACTGGACGACCCTGACGAGGTGTTGCGGCGCTTGGCCGACCTCCGCGCGGATCGGGCCGAGGCCCGCGCGTTCGCCGAGGCGACCGGCGTGTACGCGGATCCGCTGCCGGCGGCCGGATACCGGTCCCTCAACGACGAGTTCAAGGACGGCCTCTTCGATCTGGAGGGCGCGGTTACCGCCGTCGTGCTCAAGATTGATGACGAGGATGAGGCAGAGTGGATCGTCGACCGCCTCGACGCTCTCCACGTCTTCGGCCGTGAGGACACCCAGCTGCGCCTGGAACCGGTGCTCCGGGAATGCGTGGCGCTCAACGGGTGACAGAGCCGCATGTGAATCGTGACCGGACACGGCCGTGGCGATCGCGGGCGTGCCGGTCACGGTTCAGCAGTGGGCGGAGGACCTGTTGTACGCAGGGCATGTCCGGTCACGACCAGGAACTCTGATAGAGCGCGCGAGCTCCTCCGTACTGCTCAGGGCTGAACGGACTGCGGCAACCAGTTCAGCCCGAGGGATCCGCCTCGCTCGCGCGCGCTGCCAGGTGGTCCGACACACCGCCCGGCGCTGTCCGCCGTGGCGCTCGTTTGACGCTCTGGGCCCCTGCGAGCTGCTGATCAAGCCGAGAATGCGCCTCTGACCTGGCCTTTTCTGTGACTTGCCCAGGCCGACACCTCAGGTCAGGGCCTGTCCGGTGGCGTAGATCGAAGGGGCGCCGAGGTGGGGCGACGCCTTTCGAGGTACTGCTGGTTCCTGATGGTCACCTGTCCCGGAAGGGACCAGCCCATGCCATGACCTGCGGCGATGACCGGTCGTGACGCGCCGACCCGCACGAATGGGCTTTCGCTTGTCTCACGCTTGCGCCCTTTGATGCGGCGGTGCCGGTCAACCCTCGCACACCCTGTGGCGAGCGGCCTGCCGCGCGATCCCGGCGGGCGGAGGCACAGGAGCTGATCGACAGGCTCGTCGCCGAGGGCCCGCGGGCTCAGCACTCGGCAGAGGTCGGCACGACGACCGACTCGCCCCGTAGGACACGGTCCTATCCTGCGACGTGGGTGCGATGTCCAGGGCCTGCCCGCCTACTTGTGGTCACGGAGGAAGGCCGGGATGTCGGCCCGCGTGGGGTAGTCGGGCAGTGGTGCGGGCTTGTCCTGGAGGAACGCGGTGATGACGGCTGCTGCCCGTTGATCGTTGTCACCCAGGCTGTTCCACATGTGGTGGCCGACACCGGGCATGTACTGAGTGCGCTGGATGGCGGGGTTGGCTGCGAGGAGGGTTGTCTGCCACTGCCGGATCTGGGAGGAGCATTCAGCGATCATGAGCATCGCGGGCGTCCTGGAGCGCCTCAACCGGCGGGTGATGGACGGGGAGTCCTTGATCGTCTGCTGGATGCGGAGGCTGGCAGCGGCACTGAAGGAGAAGTTCTCCGCAGTGTCCTCGACGGGGATGCGGTGCGCGTCCCGTGCGCAGTAGGCGGACGCGGTGTCGCTGCCGAGGTCGGCAGCGGTGAAGGCGTTGTCGCCCTCCGCCTGCCCTACCAGCCCGTTGTCCGGGCTGAGCAGTCCGAGCCGCATGAGGCCGAAGGCGACCGCGTACCGCGGGACGCGTGTGGAGCGCGGTCCGGTCATGGCCGGCGCGATGTCGCGGGCCGACGGCCGGCCCTTCTGCTCGGCCATGCGGGCGGTGGGGCCGTCCATCGGGCCCGGCTCGGCGATGACCGCTCGGCGCAGGTGGTCGGCGACGGCCGGGTCGGCGAGCGCACGGGTGAGCACGACCGCGCCCGAGGAGAAACCCAGTACGTCGGCGCGGCCCAGGCCGAGTTCGCTGACGAAGGCGCCGAGGTCGTGGACGGACCGCGTGATCGAGTACTGATTCATGGGCAGGAGGTCGCTGCGTCCGCCACCGGCCTGTTCGTAGGCGTACACGTCGTAACCCTGCCCCGCGAGCCGCTGCAGGAAGCGGTGGTCGAGCACTGAGATGCCGCGCACCGGGCCGCCGTTGAGGTAGACGAGCGGGGCGCGTTGCCGGGGGCCGTCGCCGGTGGGCAGGTAGTGGTAGACCGCGACCCGGCTGCCGGTGGACAGGCGCACGTGCTCGGTGGTCACGAACGGCAGGGCGGGCGGGCGGTGGCGCGTTGCGGGGACGGTGGGGACGCACACCGACAGGGTCAGGACCGTTGCGACGAGGACCGGCAGGAAGGG
>NZ_KL585383.1:2433-12214 GCF_000721935.1 Streptomyces sp. NRRL WC-3549 | reverse complement strand
CCGCCACATCGCCGCGACGACCGCGATCCCGACAGCCGCGGACCATGCGGCTAACCCCGATCCCGCGCCATCGGTGGCGACGATCAGCGCCAGGAAGAGGGCGACCAGCGCCACTACCGCGGCGGTGGCCGCCAGCAGGCGGCCGACAAGGCGCAAGGGACGTATGACGGACGGTGGCATCGTGAGCTCCTCGGGAGTTTTGGAACGCTGTTTTGAAACGATGTTATCACCATGGGTACACTGCTTTGCATGGGAAGGCCGAGAACCAACGACGCCGACGTCAGAGAGCGGCTCATCGCATGCGCGACCGAGATGTTCGCCACCCGCCCGCAGGAGTCGGTCACGGTCCGCGCGCTGGCCACCGCCGCAGGAACGTCGACTGCGGCGGTGTACACGTTGTTCCAGGGGAAGGACGGAGTGATCCGCGAGGTACGCGACCAAGCGGTCGCCGGCCTGTTCCAGTACCTGACGGCCGTTCCCGGCTCTGAGGACGCCCTGGAGGATCTGTACGCGTTGGCCGTGGCGTATCGCCATTGGGGACGCGAACACGGCTACCTGTACGCGGTGTTGTTCGGTGGCGCACAGTCCTTCGCACCGTCGACCCGGGTCGGCGACCGAGACCCGGTGCGACCGCTTGTCGCGGCGATCGACCGTGCCGTGGCGGACCAGATCCTCGCGGGCGACACCACACTGATCGCCGTCTCGTTGTGGATCGCCCTGCACGGGCTCGTGACCCTCGAACTCGCCGGAGGCCTCGACGGCAGCGCAGCCGAGACCGCGTTCCGGTCAACGATCGATGCCGTACTGCGCGGCTGGGCGACCCCCGCCGCCTTCCCTGGCCTTCGGCTCCCGGACCCGGCGCCGTGAAGCGGCTGCTCCGCAGCCACACGAACACGGCCGGCAGAGGATTGGGCCCGGCGCCGGAGGCTGAGTGGTGGAGCGGCGGCCGAGGAAGTTGACGTGGTCCAGCCCCTGTGGTGGCAGACCACCTCCAGGTGCTCCGGGGCGACGAGTCCGGCGACGTGGGCGGTGATCCGCAGCGGGATGACCGGGCCTGCTGCGGCTTCCGCCTGGCTGACCTGAATTCCGTGCGCGAGGTCCCGGCCACAGCTGGGCGGTGTGGTCACGAACTGCCGGTCGCCGATCTCGTTGAGGACGTCCCGGGCTTTCCCGGCGGAGGACGGCCGCCGCGCCGGGTCCTTGGCCCTGAGCTGGGTGACGAGCCTCTCCAGCTAACGGGCGCGTGGGGTGGGGACAGCCCTCCCGGCGAAGAGGCCGGCTATTCACGCTGTCCGCGCCGGTGCGGTACGCGTCGTCGCCGGTCGATCGTGGGGTGCGCCCGCCTCTGTTGCACCCTTCTGCCACCTCACCGAAAAAACTGCTTGCAGCCACACGGACTCCCCGTCTACGGTGCTGCGCATGGGTTCTCTGTGATATTCCCCGTGCGGCCGCGTTGAGCTTGGCTCCGCCGTCGTACGTTCTCCTCCGTGCTTCCGCTCCTCCTGTGATGACGTCTGTTCGGCGTGCCACGGAGCGTTTCCGGCGTGCGCGGATGCGTCCATCCACCCGTGCCGACCGGCCCGGCCGAGAACAGGGGAATGCATGTCTACTGCGCAGCTGTCTCTTCAGAACGTCACCCGCCGCTACGACGACCACGTCGTGCTGGACGACGTGTCCTTCAGCATCAAGCCAGGCGAGAAGGCCGGCATCGTGGGCGACAACGGAGCCGGAAAAACCACCCTGCTGCGACTGATCGCCGGGCAGGACCGACCCGACAACGGCGAGCTGACCGTTGTCGCACCAGGCGGCTCGGGCTATCTGGCCCAGTCGTTGGCCCTGCCCCCCGAGGCCACCGTCCAGGCCGCAGTGGATATGGCTCTTGCCGACCTGCGTGAACTCGAAGCGCGGATGCACCACGCCGAAGCCGGGCTCACGGGCTTGACGGGGGCGGCGCTCACCGCCGCGCTGGACGCCTACGCCCAGATGGTCGCCCAGTACGAGGCGCGCGCCGGCTACGAAGCCGATGCCCGGGTGGACATCGCCCTGCACGGGCTCGGCTTGCCGGGTCTGGCTCGGGACCGGACCCTGGGCACGCTGTCGGGCGGTGAGCGGTCACGGCTGGCGTTGGCCGCGACCTTGGCGTCCCAGCCGGAGCTGTTGCTGCTGGACGAGCCGACCAACGATCTGGACGACCAGGCGGTGGGCTGGCTGGAGGCACATCTGCGGGCGCAGCGCGGCACTGTGCTCGTGGTCACCCATGACCGGGTGTTCCTGGAACGGGTCACCACCACGATCCTGGAGGTCGGCGAGGGCAAGGTGACGCGTCACGGTGACGGCTACAACGGCTACCTCGCCGCCAAGGCCGCTGAGCGGCGGCGCCGTCTGCAGGAGTACGCGGACTGGTCCGCGGAACTGGCCCGCAATCAGAAGCTGGCCGCCACGAACGTGGCACGGTTGGAGGCGATCCCTCGCAAGCTGCCGGCGGCTTCCGTGCCCGCGGCCGTGGTCACGGGGCGATGGTCCGTATCCGCAATGCGAAGGAGCGTGTCGAACGGCTGACGGACAACGCTGTCGCGCCGCCGCCCGAACCGCTGGTGTTCGCCGCACGGATGACCACCGCCGACGGTCAGATGTCGCAGGCCGCGGCGGAACTCACCGGCATCCGTGTCGAGGACCGACTGCACGTACCTTCGCTGCGGATCGGCGGCGAGGAGCGGCTGTTGGTCACCGGGCCCAACGGGGCCGGCAAGACAACTCTCATGCGGGTGCTGGCGGGTGAGCTGCGGCCCGATGAGGGGACGGTGCGCACGCGGGGCCGAGTCGGGCACTTGAGACAGGAGGGGACACCGTGGCCGCCCGGCCTGACAGTCCCACAGGCGTTCGCCCACGGCCGCGGGGGCACACTGGATGAGCGTATCGACCAACTGTTGTCCCTCGGCCTGTTCAGCCCTGTCGACCTGCGCCTGAAAGTGGGCGAACTGTCCTATGGACAGAGGCGCCGGATCGAACTGGCTCGCCTCGTCAGCGAACCCGTCGACCTGTTGCTGCTGGACGAGCCCACCAATCATCTCTCCCCCGTCTTGGTCGAAGAACTGGAAGGAGCCCTGGCCTGCTACCAAGGCGCGGTCGTCGTCGTCACCCACGACCGCCGCATGCGAACCCGCTTCACCGGCAGGCACGTGGAACTGAACGCCGGCCACGTCGCACCATCCCAGGAGACCGCAGCGGGATGAAGCCCACAGGTCGCCTTGTCACCGGCGGCAACGGCGTGATCGTCGCCCGGCACCTGGTCGCGGAGCGCGGCGCCGGGCGAACTCGTTGCCGAACTGACCGCTCTCGGCGCCACCGCCAGGTCGTGGGGCGCGAAGTCACCGGATGTGCCGCCGTCCAGGGCCTGTTGGCCGGCATCAGCACCGATGCCCCGCTGAGCGTTGTCATCCACACGGCGGGCGCCCCGGACGACGGCACGCTCGGCACCCTCTCCGCCGCGCAGACGACGCGGGTGCTGGAACCGAAGCCCGGTGCGGCACTGCACCTGCACGAGCTGACCCGCGCCCTGGATCTGTCGGCGTTCGTGCTGTTCTCGCGTCCGCGGCGCCGCCGCTCGGCGGACCAGGGCAGGGCGACCACCACGCCGCGATCAGATCGGGGCCAGGCTGGGCCTGGTCCCGATCGCTCCGGATCCGGCCCGGTGCTGTTGTCCTGTCCGCTGATTGCTGCGGCGTCGAACACCTTCTGCTTCCGAGCGCCGCCGTCCGCCTCCGAAGCCAGGAACGTCACGTGTGCCTCGGACAGCTGCCCGACTCTGCCGATCACATCGTGCAGGCTCCGGCCGAGTGGCTGGCTTGTCTCATTCATGGCCTCGGCGTAGGCGCTGAGAGCCTCGCGCGCCTCGCGGGCTCGGGCGACCGCCTCCTGAGAGAGCCGTGGGGCTCGCGGCTCCTCCTCCAGGGCCCTTCCCAGCTCCTGAGCGACGGCTCGACGGCTGGCGTTGCGGCTGTGCAGAGGCAGGGCGCACGAGTCGAGTCCGACGAACTACAGTCGATCCAGCACCACGTCGAACGCGGCAGCCCTCTCACTGACGAACAGCACGCTGCGGCCCGCGTGCATCGAGCCCCTCGAAGAGTTCCTCGGCCGACGTATGCACGATCTCCAGGGTCGCCGCCTTGGTGTGCCTGAAGTTGAGGAGTCGATCGAGGCTAATCTTCTTCTACGTAGAGCTCTCCGGTGTAATGCCCCTTTGTCCATTGCACCTGCGTAGGACGGAAACCTGTTCCTTCGCGAAAGTATTCTTCCACCACTGGGTGAATGCTAGACAAGGGCACTGCGCTGAGTCGGTCGAAGAACGTGGGGCACGACGGATCAGAAAGGACTTTGGGATCCGAGTGCGGAGGGTTCGGGTTCAGAGACACCCATGCGTGGTTCGCGATGTCATGACCCAGCTCTGCAGAAATTTGATGGGACAGCATTCCGTCGGAATACCATAGAAGCCCTCCGTGCCCTGTTGAAAAATTGATCCCGATGGAAAGCACGTTGTCTGGCGTTGTCGCGTAGTTCTTGTCGGCTGCTACGTCCCAGATGACTTGAAATGCCAAGTCTGCTGAGGGCTTAATCCGGTGACTGTCAGTGAATAGGGCATAGAGGTATTCGTCCACTGCGCTTTGGGTCTCCAGATATACTGGTGTTTCACCCAACACCTTTAGCGTCATTCGGGCCTCGATCCCCCAAAGTTTTCTTGCCTCCAGGATGGTACACGGTGAGCTTGGACCCGACAGACAGGGTGTACCCGACCGCGTCCTTGCGGTTCTGAGCTTTAGCGCATACTTCGACGTTGTTGTTGATGGCGACCGTGGCACTCTTCATGTCGTTGGCGTCCATTCAGACTGCATATTCTGTTTCGACATGCGAAGGTGCCTTGTGCTTTGTGTTTTTTCCTGCCGGGAACCCCTTTTTGCCGGCCAACTCCTTTTGGGCATCCGCCCACAGAGGGTCGTACGAGTTCCCTTATCCGTCGTACCGCTTCTCCCCACTCTTCATTTGCTCGATGCCTGGCGGTAGATCCGGAATGGGATCACCGTTGTCATCCAGCAACTCGCCGACCGTTTTATCTCCATCATTCCACTCGGGGGGCGGAAATACTTTTTACCCATTTGGGGCAGTCATCGGAGGCTGCTGTGAGGCTCTTTGGATTTTTTTGCGTCGGCTGCAAGGCAGTCCATAGCACGTCTGGCTCCGCGAGCAGACTGAAGAGTTTCGACGCCTTCGTCGATTTTTCCGAGGAGTTTGTGTTTGCCCCACGGGGGCAGACCGGTTGCAACCAGAGCGCAGTCGGTGGCTACAGGGTTGGCAATACATTTTTCGATGTCGGCGAGGCTGGTTATCCCTCACACCAAGTTATGTGCGGTGGTGCCAGGCTGTGCTATGTCGTAGACCCACCGGAAGATCGGCAGCTGGCAGGACAAGGCCGTTCAGCAATAGGGACTGGGGCTGGGCCGGCGCCCCGGTCGGGCGTCGAGCGTCGGTGGTGGCCGGCTCGGGCGGCGTGAGGGGCTTGGACGCAACCGGGTCGTGGGCAACGGCAGCGTGCGCCCCGGAGGGCGAGATCCACCAGGTCGGCGGTGAACCGTTCGCCGTGCGCGTCCGTGACGTCGTGGCGGTCGTCACCGACGCTGGCGGCTTCGGCGTGCTCGGCGCCTCGTCCCACACGCCGGAGCAGCTGGAGTACGGACTCGCCTGGGTCGCCCCCACGCGCGCGTACCAGCCACCGCCCTCGCTCTCCTGGCGCGGCGAGGTCCGGCCGATGAGTTCCGCCGTCCCGGACGATCTACCCAGCAACATGACCGTTCGCGACAGGAGTGCCATGTCCACCATTCAGCCAGTGATCCTGACAGCCGACCAGAAGGCCCTGGCCGACTTCTACACGCAGTTGTTCGGTGCCGAGGAGGTCTTCCGGGTACCCGAGGAGGGCCCGGCCTTCTATCTCGGCCTGCGCATCGGCGACACGGACCTGGGGGTGGTGGCCAAAGCGGACGCGGAGACCGAAGCGGCGCCGCGGATCCTGCTGAGCATCGCCGTCGACGACGTCGACGAGGTACTCGGCCGCGTGGAGGCCCTGGGCGGCTCGGTCCGCAGCGGTCCTGCCGACATGCCGTGGGGACAGCGCGTTGCCCACATCCAGGACCCCGACGGCAATGCGGTGAACGTGACCCAGCCGATCCCGGCCCAGTGACCACCGGCCCCGGTGCTTGCGCGGATCGTGGGCTGATCGCGGCAGAGATCATTCGCAGAAGGCCGACAACGACGCGGACCGGCCGGCAGGCCGGCGGCCGGCACGGGCCTGAACAACCTCCCGGAGGCCACGGCTGGGACGCCTCACCCACCAAGGCTTCCTCACTCGACTCGGACGAGGTCGCCACCAGAAACGGACTTGACGGCCACTGAGGCCGGGAACGTTTCAATCGGTCTATGCTGCGGGCGAGTTGGATCAGTCTCAGGGGAGGCCGCAGAGGGGCGTCGCGGCTGTCGAGGAAGCAACCGCGGATGTGGGCGGGAGCCGGGCACCGCCCGGAGTACCGACGCAGGGGGGCCGGTCCGACGCGTTCTCGGTGCGGTTCGGTGGCGCTCGCGGCCCCATGGCCCGGAGCGGACGGTGATCACACCTTCGCGGCGTTGACCGAACCTGTCGGCATCGATCGTCAGATTGAGTGGAGGAGAAGACAGCCATGGAGCTGCAGCTGTGGGTCGAAGGGGCCGATCCGGTTGAAGAGCTGGAGGACCTGGGGGACTGGCTGAGTCAGGAACCGGAGCTTCGAGGGCGGGTCAGTCCGGCTCCGGCGATCCCGTCCGAGGGCGAACTCGGCGGACTGCCTGAAGTCCTGATCGCAGCACTGGGAGGCGGTGGCGTAGCCAGCGCGCTGGCTACATCCTTGAGCGCGTATCTGTCCCAGCCCCGGCGCCGTTCCATCCGCATCAAGATCAAGGGGCCGCAGGGCCAGGAGGTCGAGGTGGACGCGCAGTGCGCGGGTGACGCCGAACGTCTCCTGCGGATCGCGCTGGGGCAGGGGGAAGGCCCTCAGTGACAGGTCGCGGTATCGATCCAACACGCTCACGTATCGTCCTTCTCGGCTCAGCCTCGTACGACGACGAGCAATTGGCTGACGTGCCGCAGATCTCGGCCAATGTGCGGGATTTGACGGCCGTCCTCACCGACCCCGGACTCGGCGGGTTTCCCGGCGAGTGCTGCGTCACCATCCCGCCTCAGGCGACCGGCAGGGCGGTCGGGCAGATATTGCACCGGGCGGCGAACGAAGCCGAGGACCTGCTGCTGTTCTACTTCGTCGGCCACGGCATACCGGTAGGTCGCTCCCACGAGTTGTACCTCGCCCTCCACGAGACCGCCATGGACGCCGTGGAGTACAGCGCGCTGCGGTTCGACACGGTGCGCGGGACCTTCCTGGGCAGTAGGGCCAAGAATCGAGTGATCATCCTCGACAGCTGCTTCAGCGGGCGTGCCATCGGCACCACCTTGAGCGCCGGCCAGCAGGAAGTTCTCGGGCAGCTGGACATCCAAGGAACCTACACACTCACCTCCGCGCCGCCCAACAGCACGGCGCTGGTGCTGGCCGACGAGGAACACACCGCGTTTACCGGGCGGCTCCTCTCCCTTCTGCGTGAGGGCGCCCCGCACACCGGCCCGGTGGTCACCATGCAGGACATCTACCGGACCCTGTACGGCCGGTTCACGGCAGAACGACTGTCTCTTATACACATCTCTCGCCGACCAGCTCGGACTCGTCCTCAACCGTAGGGCCGCCACCGACAGCCCGCTCACCGGCCCAGGCCCTTCCCCACAGCCGCCGGCGCATGATCCCCGGGCTGATTCTCTGACCCTCCAACATGACAAGGCCGTCGACCTTGCCGAGGAGGGGCACAGGGACGAGGCCCTTTCACTGTTCGAGCAGGTCGCCGAGGGGCGAGCCCGGGTGTTGGGGCCCGAGGACCCGGACACTCTCGAAACGCTCCATCAGCTCGCCGCCACCTACGGTGAGGCGGGGCGTGATCAAGAAGCGTCGGACCTGGGGCGGCGGGTGGCTGATGCCCGTACCCGGGTGCTGGGACCCGAGGACCCGCGCACCCTCGACACCCTCCACGACCTGGCTATTACCTACGAACAGTTGGGCCGTGAGCGGGAGGCGTTGGACCTCAGGGAGCGGGTGGCCGAGGTGCGTACCCGGGTGTTGGGGTCCGAGGATCCGGACACTCTCGAAACGCTCCACCAGCTCGCCGCCACCTACGGTGAGGCGGGGCGTGATCAAGAAGCGTCGGACCTGGGGCGGCGGGTGGCTGAGGCCCGCGCCCGGGTGCTGGGGCCCGAGGACCCGCGCACCCTGGAAACGCTCGACGTCCTCGCCCTGGCCTACGCCTCGCTGGGTCGCGTTCAGGAGGCGGTCGAGCTGTGGGAGCGGGTGGCCCGGGTACACGCCCGCATCTTGGATCCCGACGATCCTGATGCCCTCGACACGCTCCACGTCCTCGCCTCTGCCTACAGTGAAGTAGGACGGGTGCAGGAGTCGGCCGACACGGGGAAGCGAGTGGCCGAAGCACGTGCCCGAGTACTCGGACCGGAGGACCCGGACACCCTCGAAAGCCTTCACGGCCTCGCCCTTTCCTACGACCAACTAGGCCGGGAACGGGAAGCGCTGGATCTCCGGGAGCGCGTGGCTGAGGCGCGTGCCCGGGTGTTGGGGCCCGAGGACCCCGCCACTCTGGAAACCCTCTACGACCTCGCCGTTTCCTACGACCAGCTGGGCCGTGAGCAGGAGGCGTTGGATCTCCGGGAGCGGGTGGCTGAGGTGCGAGCCCGCATCCTGGGGGCGGACGATCCCGACACCCTGCGGGCCGTGCGCAGCCTCGCTGTCTCCTACAGCACGGTGGGTCGCGTTCAGGAGGCGGTCGAGCTGTGGGAGCGGGTGGCCCGGGTACACGCCCGCATCTTGGATCCCGACGATCCTGATGCCCTCGACACGCTCCACGTCCTCGCCTCTGCCTACAGTGAAGTAGGACGGGTGCAGGAGTCGGCCGACACGGGGAAGCGAGTGGCCGAAGCACGTGCCCGAGTACTCGGACCGGAGGACCCGGACACCCTCGAAAGCCTTCACGGCCTCGCCCTTTCCTACGACCTGCTGGACCGTGAACAGGAGGCGCTGGACCTGAAGGCGCGGGTGGCCGAAGCCCGTACTCGCGTCCTTGGACCTGAAGACCCCGACACCCTCGAGACGCTCTGCGGCCTCGCTCTCTCATACAGCGTGGTGGGGCGCGATCAGGAGGCGGTGAGTCTGGGCGAGCGGGTCGCCGAGTCCTGTTCCCGTGTCCTGGGGCCCGACGATCCTGCAACTCTGGAAATGCTCGACACCCTTGCCGACCTGTACGACAGTGTGGGACGCCATGCACAGGCCCGGGCGGTGAAGAAGGCGGCGAAGGCGGCTCGCGCGCAGGGCCGGCGCGACTCCGCGCCGCCGTCGGCACCAGGCCACGGCATCGAGCCGGAGAGGGGACGCGGCTGGTTCCGTCGGCGCGCCTGACCGCGCAGAGCTTCGGGGACGTCAGCTGAGAAGGCGCGTCTCATCCGGTCCCGCGCGATCAGTACGTCGCTGGGTGCGGTGGCGCACACAACCAGCAGGGCCGCCGCCCTGATGTGTCGGGCGGCGGACTTGCGGGCGGCGCCGGGGGTCCGGCGCCGCCTCGGTCCTGTGGTGTCCTGCGGGGTAAGGCCGGGGTCAGG
>NZ_KL585383.1:0-2200 GCF_000721935.1 Streptomyces sp. NRRL WC-3549 | reverse complement strand
CAGGCCGGGGTCAGACCGAGGGGGGGAAGCGGTCCCAGACCCGGTGGCTGCCGAGCAGTTCGGTGATCTGTTCCAGGACCTGGGTCCCGGTGCCGGCGGTGATCACTCCGGCGGTGTCCTGGGGGATGCCCGCGGAGGCCAGCATCTGCTCGCCGCCGTTCCACGCCCCGATCGCCTTGCCGTGCCGGTAGGCCTCGTTGAGCAGGAGCAGTACCCGCGGGTCGGTCGCCGCACCTGCGGTGCCGGCGGCTTTGGCGTCCCGTGCGCCGATCGCGTCGTCACCGGCGGCGGGGACACCGGCGAGGAGGACGGCGTCGAATTCGACGGAGCGGGCGGTGGCGAAGGTGCGCTGGGCGGTGACGGGATCGCCGCCCGCGTCGAGGACGCCTCCGGCGGGGGCGATGACCAGGGGCACCATGTTGCCGTCCTGGACCGCCGCGCAGACCGCGCGGACACCGTCCAGGTCGGCGTCCTTGTCGGCGACGATACCGATGATGCGGCCGTCCAGCGGCCAGACCTTGCCGACCTGGGAGAGGGCGGGGCTGGGCTGCGGGTCGGCGAGCGGCCCGTCCGGCTCGGGTACGGGCAGGCCGAGACCGGCGGCGACCTGGGCGCACAGCTCGCCGTCGATGCGGGCGAGTACCTTCAAACCGCGTTCCTTGACAGCCTGTTCGTAGCACTTGCCCAGTTCGAAGGTGTAGGCGTCGATGATGTGCTCACGCTCCACCGGGCTCATGCTGAGCCAGAAGAGACGGGGCTGGCTGAAGTGGTCGTCGAACGACTCCGGGGCCTGGCGCACCTTGCGGCTCGCGGTGACCTCGGCGGGCACCTCGACGAAGGCACCGGTGTCCGCGCCCGCGAGGAAGGGGCAGCCGCCGTCCAGCGAGTTGGGCCGGTAGGGTGCCACCCCGCGGTGGACGGCGCTCTGGTGCATGCCGTCGCGCAGCATGTCGTTGACGGGGGCGTGGGTCCGGTTGATGGGCAGCTGCGGGAAGTTGGGGCCGCCGAGCCGGGTGAGCTGGGTGTCGATGTAGCTGAACAGCCGGCCCTGGAGCAGCGGGTCGTTGGTGACGTCGATGCCCGGGACCATGTTGCCGACGTGGAAGGCGACCTGCTCGGTCTCGGCGAAGTAGTTCGACGGGTTGGCGTTGAGGGTCATCAGCCCGATCGGCTGGACCGGGGCGAGTTCCTCGGGGACGATCTTCGTCGGGTCCAGCAGGTCGATACCCTGGAACATCTGCTCGGGGGTGTCGGGGAAGGTCTGCACACCCAGTTCCCACTGGGGGAAGGCACCGGCCTCGATGGCGTCGGCGAGGTCCCGGCGGTGGAAGTCGGGGTCCACGCCACCGGTGATCTGCGCCTCCTCCCAGACCTGGGAATGGATGCCGAGCTTCGGCTTCCAGTGGAACTTCACCAGCGTCGTGCCACCCTCGGCGTCCACGAGCCGGAAGGTGTGGACACCGAAGCCCTCCATCATCCGGTAGGAACGCGGGATACCCCGGTCGGACATGTTCCACAGCGTGTGATGGGTCGCCTCGGAGTGCAGCGTCACGAAGTCCCAGAACGTGTCATGGGCACTCTGCGCCTGCGGGATCTCACGGTCGGGATGGGGTTTACCCGCGTGGATGATGTCGGGGAACTTGATCGCGTCCTGGATGAAGAACACCGGGATGTTGTTGCCGACGAGGTCGAAGACACCCTCCTCGGTGTAGAACTTCGTGGCGAAACCGCGGGTGTCCCGCACGGTGTCGGCCGACCCCCGGGAACCGAGCACGGTCGAGAACCGCACGAAGACCGGCGTCTCGACATCCTTCGCCAGGAAAGCCGCCCTGGACACCTTCGACGCGGTCCCGTACCCCCTGAAGACACCATGGGCGGCTGCTCCGCGCGCGTGCACCACACGCTCCGGGATGCGCTCGTGGTCGAAGTGGGTGATCTTCTCCCGCAGGTGATGGTCCTGCAGCAGCACCGGCCCACGGGGACCCGCCTTGAGCGAGTGATCGGTGTCGTACAGGCGCGCCCCCTGCGCGGTGGTCAGATAGGCACCGCTCTGCGCGTTGCGCGCCGGATCGTTCCCGGTGGGCTGACCGGTGGGACCGACCGTCTCCGGACCACTCTGGTCGCGCTTCGGCGGCAGCGGCTCGTGCGGCTCCGTCGGCTCCTCCACGGTCGGAGGCACGCTGCCCGGCGCGCCGGGGAT
>NZ_KL585382.1:105718-106755 GCF_000721935.1 Streptomyces sp. NRRL WC-3549 | reverse complement strand
GGCCCGCCTCGACCTCCTCGCGCGCCACCCCGAGCAGGGCCGCCGCCTCCCCGGCGTGCGGGGTGAGCACGGTGGGTGCGGTACGGGCGCGTACGGTGCCGGCGTCCATCAGCCGCAGCCCGTCGGCGTCGACCAGTACCGGCACGTCGGCGGCGAGGACGTCGGCCACCGCCGCCGCCGCGTCGGAGCCGTCGCCCAGGCCCGTGTGTATAAGAGACAGACCCAGGACTGCACCCGCCCGGCCTCGGAGGGCCGCCCGGGGTGCACCAGGGTCTCCGGGAAGCGGGCGATCACCGCCTGGGCGCCCGGCCCGGAGTACCGGACCGCGCCCGCGCCGCCGTGCAGCGCGCCCGCGACGGCCAGGACGGCCGCGCCCGGGTACCGCTCGGAGCCCGCGGCCACCCCGACCACGCCGCGCCGGTACTTGTCGCTCTCCCCGGACGGCACGGGCAGCAGGGCGGCGACGTCCGCGTACTGGAGTGCTTCCAGCTCGGGCCGCTGGGGCAGTTCGGGCCCGAGGCCGATGTCCACGAGGTGCAGGGCGCCGGCGTGCTCGGCGGCCGGATCGACGAGCAGGCCCGGCTTGTACGTACCGAAGGTCACCGTGGCGTCCGCCCGGACGGCCGGGCCCAGCACCTGGCCGGTGTCCGCCTCGACACCGCTCGGCAGGTCCACGGCGAGCACCGGGGCCCGCCCCGCCGTCGCCTCGCGGACAAGCCGTTCCGCGTCCGGACGCAGACCGCCCCGGCCGCCGATCCCGGTGATGCCGTCGACGACGAGGTGCACGGGCGCGAAGTCCTCCGGGGCGCCGATGACCTGGCCGCCCGCCGCGCGCAGGGCGGCGAGCCCGCCCGGGTGGGCCTTGTCCGGGGAGGCCAGCACCGCCCGGACGCCCGCGCCGCGCCGGGCGAGCGCGGCGCCCGCGTAGAGCGTGTCGCCGCCGTTGTCACCTCCGCCGACGAGCAGGAGCACCCGGGCGCCGTAGACCCGGCCGTTGCGCCGGAGCAGATCGCCGCAGGCCACCGCCAGTCCGGCGG
>NZ_KL585382.1:105298-105507 GCF_000721935.1 Streptomyces sp. NRRL WC-3549 | reverse complement strand
ATCAGCGCGCCCTCCGGCAGCCGTGCCATGAGCGCCCGCTCGGCGGCCCGTACGGTCTCGACGCTGTACGCATGTCGCATACGTTCAACCCTCCGCGATCACGACGGCCGACGCCACCCCCGCGTCGTGGCTGAGCGAGACGTGCCAGCTGCGGACCCCGAGTTCGGCGGCCCGGGCGGCCACCGTCCCGCGTACCTCCAGCCGCGGCC
>NZ_KL585382.1:75491-105115 GCF_000721935.1 Streptomyces sp. NRRL WC-3549 | reverse complement strand
AGCCGCGCCCGGCCGCTCTCCTCGACGCGGACCTCGGCGTCCGTCCACAACAACCCACCGGGTGCCCCGAGCGCCTTGGCCAATGCCTCCTTGGCGGCGAACCGGGCCGCCAGCGACGCGGTCCCCCGCCGCTCCCCGCCGGGCAGCAGCAGCTCCGCCGGGCGGAAGAGCCGTCCGGCCAGCTGCGGCGTGCGTTCCAGCGCCGCGCCGAACCGCTCGACCTCCGCCACGTCGATCCCGACCCCGATGATCACGCGTCCACCCACCCACTCATTCACTCACTCGACGGTCACGGACTTCGCCAGGTTGCGGGGCTGGTCCACCTCGTTGCCCCGGGCGGTCGCCAGTTCGCACGCGAAGACCTGCAACGGCACGGTGGCGACCAGCGGCTGGAGCAGCGTAGGCACAGCCGGGATCCGGACGAGGTGGTCGGCGTACGGGACGACCGCGTCGTCGCCCTCCTCCGCGATGACGACGGTACGCGCTCCCCGGGCCCTGATCTCCTGGATGTTCGACACGATCTTGTCGTGGAGGACCGAACGGCCGCGCGGGGACGGCACGATGACGACGACCGGCAGCCCCTCGTCGACGAGGGCGATCGGTCCGTGCTTGAGCTCCCCGGCGGCGAAGCCCTCGGCGTGCATGTACGCGAGTTCCTTGAGCTTCAGCGCGCCTTCGAGGGCCACCGGGTAGCCGACGTGCCGTCCGACGAAGAGCACGGTGTCCCGGTCGGCGAGCGTCCGGGCCAGCTCCCGTACGGGCTCCATCGTGCCCAGTACCTCCTCGACCTGGCGGGGGATCTCGGAGAGCTGGCGGACCACGGTGCGGATCTCGTCGCCCCACTTGGTGCCGCGGACCTGGCCGAGGTAGAGCGCGACCAGGTAGCAGGCGACCAGCTGGGTCAGGAACGCCTTGGTGGAGGCGACGGCGACCTCGGGGCCGGCGTGGGTGTAGAGGACGGCGTCGGACTCCCGGGGGATGGTCGAGCCGTTGGTGTTGCAGATGGCCAGCACCCTGGCGCCCTGCTCGCGGGCGTGGCGCAGGGCCATCAGCGTGTCCATGGTCTCGCCGGACTGGGAGATGGCGACGACCAGGGTGCGGGCGTCCAGGATCGGGTCCCGGTAGCGGAACTCGCTGGCCAGCTCGGTCTCGCAGGGCAGCCGGGTGACGTGCTCGATGGCGTACTTGGCGATCATCCCGGCGTGGAAGGCGGTCCCGCAGGCGACGACGACGACCTTGTCGACCTCCCGCAGGACGTGCGGCGGGATGCGCACCTCGTCGAGGTGGAGGACGCCCGAGCCGTCGACGCGCCCCAGGAGGGTGTCGGCGACGGCCTTCGGCTGGTCGGCGATCTCCTTGAGCATGAAGGAGGCGTACCCGCCCTTCTCGGCGGCGGAGGCGTCCCAGTCGACGTGGTACGCGCGCACGTCGGCGGGGCGGCCGTCGAACCCGGTGACCACGGCCCCGTCCCGGCGCAGTTCGACCACCTGGTCCTGGCCGAGTTCGATCGCGGAGCGGGTGTGGGCGATGAACGCGGCCACGTCCGAGGCGAGGAACATCTCCCCGTCCCCGACGCCCACCACCAGCGGTGAGTTGCGCCGCGCCCCGACGACCGTGCCGGGCTCGTCCGCGTCCACCGCGACCAGGGTGAACGCGCCCTCCAGCCGACGGCAGACCTGCCGCATGGCCTCGGCGAGCTCCCCGGCCGAGGAGTACGCCTCCGCCAGCAGGTGGGCCACCACCTCGGTGTCGGTCTCGGAGGCCAGGTCATGGCCCCGGCCGGCCAACTCCTCGCGCAGGACGGCGAAGTTCTCGATGATCCCGTTGTGCACGACGGCGACCCGGCCCGCGTTGTCCAGATGCGGGTGCGCGTTGGCGTCGGTCGGCCCGCCGTGCGTGGCCCAACGGGTGTGCCCGAGGCCGGTGTTCCCGGCCGGGAGCGGCCGTTCCTTGAGCTCCTTCTCCAGGTTGACGAGCTTCCCGGCCTTCTTGGCCGCGGCCAGCCCCCCGTCCGCCAGGACGGCGACCCCGGCCGAGTCGTACCCCCGGTACTCCAGCCGCCTCAGCCCCGCGACGACGACGTCCTGCGCCGACTGTCCACCGACATAACCCACGATTCCGCACATATCGGCAGCCTAAGGCCCGCGCGCCACCCCACCCGGCGAGCGACATGTCCGAGGAACCGACGCGCCCGCCACCGGCCGCCGCACCCTGCCGACTCCGTGGCGTACGTCACCCCATGCACCGCGTGCGGATGTCCGACCATGTCCGCCGAGCGCCCGGATGTGTTTACTTCTCCGTCGCCCACCCGTAGCCTGGGCGCAAAACCCACACAGTCGGGCATGGAACGGATACGAAACCACATGTACGCACCGGAGCGGCAGCAAGAGATCCTCCGCCTGGCCCATGACAGCGGCCGGGTCGACGTGTTGTCTCTCGCCGAGGAGTTCCAGGTGACCGCCGAGACCATCCGGCGCGACCTCAAGGCGCTCGACCGGGCCGGACTCCTGCGCCGCGTGCACGGGGGAGCCATCCCGGCCGGTCGTCTCGGTTTCGAGCCGGACCTCGCCGAGCGCGACGTGGTGGCCGCCGACGAGAAGGACCGCATCGCGGCCGCCGCACTGGGCGAGCTGCCCGCCGAGGGCAACGTGATCATCGACGCCGGGACGACGACGGCCCGGCTGGCCGCCGCCTTCCCCCTCGATTCCACCCTCACCGTGGTGACCCACGCCCTGCCGGTCGCGGTCCGTCTCGCCGACCACCCGGGCATCGCGCTGCATCTGGCCGGGGGCCGCGTCCGCCACCGGACCCGGGCGGCGGTGGACGCCTGGGCCCTGGGCGCCTACAGCCAGATCAACGCGGACGTCGTCTTCCTCGCCACCAACGGCTTCTCCGTGCAAGGGGGTCTGACCACCCCGGACCTGGCCGAGGCTGCGGTGAAGCGCGCCGTGATCTCCGCGGCGCGCCGGGTCGTGCTCCTCGCCGACTCGGCCAAGTTCGGCCAGGAGCACTTCGCCCGCTTCGGCGACCTCGACGGCATCGACCTGCTCATCACGGACACCGGGCTCAGCCCCGAGAACGCCCTCGCCATCGAGAGCCGGGGCACGGAAGTAGTACGCGCATGATTCTCACCGTCACCCCCAATCCCAGCCTGGACCGCACCTACGAGCTGCCCGCGCTCACCCGTGGCGCCGTCCTGCGGGCCACCGCCGACCGGGTCGATCCCGGTGGCAAGGGCATCAACGTCTCGCGCGCGGTCGCGGCGGCCGGCCACCGCACGGTCGCGGTCGCACCGCTCGGCGGGCCCGAAGGCGCCCTGCTCGCACGGCTGCTGGGTGAGCACGGCATCGAGGCCGCCGGAGTGCAGATCGCCGGCAGCACCCGCGTCAACGTCACGCTCGTCGAGCCGGACGGCACCCTCACCAAGGTCAACGCGGCCGGACCCGAGATCACCGCGGCGGAGGCCGAGGCCCTGCTGGACGCCGTACGGGCACGCTCGGCGGCCACGGACTGGATCGCCTGCTGCGGCAGCCTGCCCCGCGGGCTGCCCGGCGAGTGGTACGCCGAACTGGTCGCGAGCAGCCATCGCGCCGGTGCCCGGATCGTCCTGGACACCTCGGGCGCCGCCCTCGTCGCGGCACTGCGGGAGCGGCCCGACGTGATCAAACCGAACGCCGAGGAGCTCGCCGAAGCCGTCGGGCGCCCGCTCGCCACGGTCGGCGCGGCCGTCAGGGCCGCCGAGGAGCTGCGCACGCGTGGCGCGCAGTGCGTCCTGGCCAGCCTCGGTGCCGACGGGCAGCTGCTGGTCGACGGTTCCGGAACGTACTTCGGCAGTGCGCGGGTGGACACCGTCCGCAGCAACGTCGGCGCGGGAGACGCCTCCCTGGCGGGGTTCCTCGCCGCGGGCGGCACCGGCCCGGCCGCCCTCGCCGCCGCGGTGGCGCACGGGGCCGCGGCCGTCCAGCTGCCGGGGAGCGTCATGCCCACCCCGGCGGACCTCGATCCGTCCTCGGTCACCACGACCACGGACGTCCCCCTGGACCGCCCTCTGACGGAGCCGGCCTCATGACCGCCCGGCCTCCGCGTACACGCAACCGCCCCCACGTCCCCCGAGCCGCCCGCCCGGCGGTCCATGAGCAAGGAGCCCCGCGATGAGTGAGCTGATCACCGCGGACCTGGTCGATCTCGATCTGTCCGCCGAGACGAAGGACGAGGCCGCCCGGTCCCTGGCGGAACGGATGGTCGCGGCCGGCCGCGTCACCGACCTCGACGGCTTCCTCGCCGACGTGGCGGCCCGGGAGGCCCAGATGCCGACCGGTCTGGACGGCGGGATCGGCATCCCGCACTGCCGCAGCGAGCACGTCTCGGCGCCGACGCTCGCCTTCGGGCGCAGCGGCCGGGGCATCGACTTCGGCGCGCCGGACGGCCCCGCCGACCTGATCTTCCTGATCGCCGCACCGGCCGGAGCGGACGACGCCCATCTCGCCATCCTGTCGGGGCTGGCCCGGCGGCTGATGGACAGTGAGTTCACCGACGCGCTGCGGGCCGAGCGGGACGGCGCCGGGGCCGCGGCGCTCATCAGCGGTGAGCGGGACCCCGCGTCGTCCGCCTCCGCCACGGCGGCGCCCTCCGCCACGGCGGTGCCCGCGTCCGAGCCGGTGCCGGAGGAGCCGTTCCGGATCGTCGCCGTCACCTCCTGTCCCACCGGTATCGCCCACACCTACATGGCCGCCGAGTCGCTGGAGACCGCGGCCCGGGCCGAAGGTGTCGAACTCAGCGTCGAGACACAGGGCTCGGCCGGGTTCGAGCAGCTGGATCCGGCGGTCATCGCCGCGGCAGACGCCGTCATCTGGGCCCATGACGTCGAGGTGCGGGAGAAGGCGCGGTTCAGCGGCAAACCGGTCGTCGACGTCGGGGTGAAGGCCGGGATCAACCGGCCCGGCGAACTGATCGCCGAGGCGCGCGGCAAGGCCGAGCGCGGCGAGGTCAGCACCCTCGCCGACGGTCCCGCCCCGGAGGGCGGCGGTGACGGGGCGGCCGGTGGCGACCGTACGCACTTCGGTGTCCGGCTGCGGACCTACCTGATGTCCGGCGTCAGTTACATGGTGCCGTTCGTCGCGGCGGGCGGACTCCTCATCGCCCTGTCCTTCGCCATCGGCGGCTACGAGATCGCCGGTGCCAAGTCGGTCGCCGACCACTTCGTGTGGAGCGAGGCCGACAGCTGGGCCGCCCTGCTCAACCAGATCGGCAGCGCCGCGTTCGGCTTCCTCGTGCCGGTGCTGGCGGGCTACATCGCGTACGGCATGGCGGACCGGCCCGCGCTGGTCCCCGGATTCGTGGGCGGCGCGATCGCCCTGACCATCGACGCGGGCTTCCTCGGCGGCCTGGTCGCCGGGCTCCTGGCCGGTGCCGTGGTGATGGCGATCCAACGGGTGAAGGTGCACCCCACGCTGCGCGGCATCATGCCGGTGCTCGTGATCCCGCTGATCGCGTCGACAGTGGTCGGCTTCCTGATGTTCATCGTGGTCGGCAAGCCGATCGCCTCGCTCCAGAACGCGCTCACCGACTGGCTGAACGGTCTGTCCGGCTCCAACGCGGTCATCCTGGGCGTCGTCCTCGGCCTGATGATGTGCTTCGACATGGGCGGCCCGCTCAACAAGGTCGCCTACGCCTTCGCCGTCGGCGGCCTGGCCGACCCGACCCCCGGCAGCCTCAAGGTCATGGCCGCCGTCATGGCCGCGGGCATGGTCCCGCCGCTCGCCCTGGCGCTCGCCACGACCGTGCGCGGCAGGCTGTTCACCCACACCGAGCGGGAGAACGGCCGGGCGGCCTGGGTCCTGGGTGCCTCGTTCATCACCGAGGGCGCGATCCCGTTCGCCGCGGCCGACCCGCTGCGGGTGATCCCCTCGGTCATGGCGGGCGGAGCGGTGACCGGCGCCCTCTCGATGGCCTTCGGCTGCACGCTCCGCGCGCCGCACGGCGGGATCTTCGTCGTGCCGCTGATCGGGGAGCCGTTCCTGTACCTGCTGGCCATCGCCGTGGGTACGGCGGTCTCGGCCGCTCTCGTGGTCGTGCTCAAGGGGACCCGCCGGACCCCGCAGGGGGCCGCGGACACGGCAGCCGGAAAGCCGGAGGCAGCCGTCGCGGCCTGACCTCCGCCCGCCGCCCCGCGACGCGTAGTCGCTCATCCACACCACAGGAGTGATCCATGTACCAGCGCACCGTCGTCCTCGCCTCCGCCAAGGGCCTGCACGCCCGCCCCGCCTCGCTCTTCGTCCAGGCGGCCACCCGCCAGCCGGTCAGGGTGACGATCGCGCGGGACGGCGGCGAGCCGGTCGACGCCCGGAGCATGCTGTCCGTCCTCTCCCTGGCCGCTCAGCACGGTGACTCCGTGGTCCTGACCGCCGTCGGGGACGGAAGCCGGGAGGCCGTCGAGGAACTGGCCACGCTGCTCTCCCAGGACCTCGACGCCACGGGCTGACCCCGGGACGCCCCCGCGGGGCGCATCGCACGGCCTCGTCGTGGGGCTGTCCGGCCGACGGGCGCCGGACAGCCCTTCCGCCGTGTGCGGGCCGGGATGCTTCGCCCCGGCTCGGCGCACGTCGACGAAGTCCCCGGCGGCGGTGGCGGTGCCCGTGGTGGACGACCCGACGAAGCTCCAGCGCCAGTACCCGTCCACCGATGCCTTGACCGTGGTCCTCAGCGCGCCCGTGGAGCCCGCCCTCACCGTCTTGACGGTGGAGTAGGTGGAGCTGCCTTCTTGCGGAACTGCAGCTTGACCGACGCGCCGGCGAAGCCGGTGTACGTGTACTTCGCCCAGTCCGCCCGCTTGAAGCTGCCGGTCACGGTGAGGGTCTGGCCCTTCTTCACCGGCTCCGGCGAGGCGTTGACGGTGGCCTTCGCCCACCGCTTGACCTTCACGGTGCCGGAAACAGTGACGGCCTGCTCGGTCCTGAGCCCGCCGCTGGGCTTCCAGAGCTGCGTCAGGGCACCGATCTTCCAGCTGGTGGCGTCGCTGTTCGAGCGGAGGCCGTAACGCGGATCGATGTACAGGCTGCCCGAGCAGTCCGCGATCCGGGGTGTCGTCGCGTCACAGGCCCGCACTCGGCCCCGCTGCCCCTCAGAGAAGGGCCAGGGGATGGAGCAGAGCCTCAGATGGCGCGCGCTGCCCGCGACAGCAGGCTGCCGTGAACCAGTAAAGAAACTCTGACCAGCTCAGACCGACGCAAGACCACGACCTCCAACGTACCGAATCCCGTACACTCATGGTACTTTTTTAAGTACACTTAAGAGGTCTGGCGACATGCACAGGAGGAAACCATGACCATCAACGCGAGTGAAGCCCGGAAGGACTTCTTCGGTCTGATCCGCCGCGTCACCGAAGACCACGCGCCCGAGCGCGTCACATCGAAGGCGGGCACCGTCGTGATCATGTCCGAGGAGGACTACAACGCCTGGGAGGAGACGATGTACCTGATGCGCTCCCCCCGCAACGCCGCCCGCCTCATGCGCTCCATCGAGCAGATGGACTCCGGACGCGGCACCGTACGAGACCTGGTCGACACGGAGGACGCGTGAAAACGTCGTTCTCGGACGACGCGTGGGAGGACTACACCCACTGGGCCGACACCGACCGCAAGACGCTCCGCAGGGTCAACGACCTCATCAAGGAGATCACACGGACCCCTTTCGAAGGCAGGGGCAAGCCCGAGCCACTGAAAGGAAACCTGTCCGGCTGGTGGTTCCGCCGCATCACGCAGGAACACCGGCTGGTCTACCGGGTCACCGACTCCGACGGCCTGGAGATCATCCAGGCCCGCGACCACTACTGACCGGCCTGGACAGGAAGAGGCTCAGCAAGCTCACCGCCAAAGGATGTCCGCACCTGTCTCAACCAGCTCCGCGCCACCTGCCAGTGCTGCATCCGCGGCCTCGACGCCCGGACCAGCCCCACCGCTCTGCCGCCGGCCAGTGCTGCCACAAGGTGCTCTGTCCACTGACGCTCACCTACCCTCACTCCGTGCTCAAGTGCGCCCTGGAGTACGCCGTCCTCGAGGCAGAGATCCCCGTGCAACGTAGCCCGCAACGTCCGCACCGGCGCCCCACGCAGAAGCCCCGTCAGGACACATCTGGCGGGGCTTCCTTTTCACTGACGCCATGGGAACTCCTTGGACCTCAACAGCGCCCGGGACTCCGGCTACCTCAGCATTTGATCTTCGTCAAACCCGAGCTCGTCCTCGACCCCGAGTTCGACAGCCGCATGCCATCGGACAACGCCGGGCCACGACGGGTTCGTCATCCGGCGAAGGCATTCAAGGGCCTCCGGCGTGCCGATCTCCCCCAGAGAAGAGATGACCTTCTGGCACAGCCAGTACGCCGGAGCGTCCTCGTCCACCGAACTTTCCGCCACCCTGAACAGGCAGGCGACCGCGTCCGTTTCCCGGATCTATCCGAGAATCTCCACGAGATCCTCTTTGTTGAACCCCACGGCATCCGAATCAAGGATCTCCTGAAGAGCTCCGCCCACGCCCGGCGCCCGCAAGGGGGCGGCCAGGTTGGCGAACTTGTCGACCCTTGTCCAGTTTCCCGCGTGAGCGGCTTCCCGGATCCAGGAGGCGATGAGCTGAGTAACCTCGGGACGCCCGGCCGCGATGGACCTGGCATCCCGCCCCGTGCCGTCGGCGAGCGCTTCAACCAGATCAGCCTGAGATTTTTCCTCTCCGGGGAACGTCACCAGTCCTCCGCTCTTCCGAATCCAACGATTCGCGAATTGAACACTCCGACCGATCCGGGCCTGAGGCGTACGTGTCGAAGCCACGCCCCTACTTCAGGTGCACGGCATTTACATCCTGACCGATTTCGCCCGGACTTGCAACAGCCGCGATCAATGTGTCGCGAGCACCCGAGGATATCTCGAAGCGAACCAGAACCGTGCACTTCTCGGCATTTCTGCTGCGGTGAGTCTGATACCGCAGACCTTCGAGGTACTCACGGTCCTGCGTAACAAAATTCTCGCCGACGTTGCCGTCAGCGCTGCCGTCAAACCGCACTGATGACCCCACCAGAACAATCCGGTGGGGCCATCAGATTCACCCGAGTGAATCAACTTCGTTTCATGCGAAACAGTTCCCGCATTGCCGCTACTTGGTCTTCTAGCGTTGCGACTTCTGAACAGTCTGCTGGAGCGAAGATATCCACGAGATCGTTGTCAGAGAGCTCCTTTCCGGCTTCCAACGAGTAGGCCAACCGGCCTTCCGCCATCTGCCTCGTCATCCCCGACGGGAAAACATTCGGTCTCGCACCCTGGCAACACAGGAGCAGACCCATGACTTCGAGATCGCGGCGGGCTGATTTGAGACATTCCAGCAAATCAACCTCTTCATAGACTCGCTCAAACTCTTCATCGGTCAATCCCACCCGAAGAGTCGAAGGCGGTGTAGAAACCTGGAGCAAAACGTTCACCTTTTCCCCGTTTGCCCTGGTTGCAGTCCGAGCCAACTCCTCCACAATCATTCCCCGCCATAGTTGGGGTTCGGAACCCTAGTTCCGTCTCGAAGTCTGCAAGCAACGATGCGACTCGCATCAACCCGCCCTAGAATTGCAGTATCCCTTTCATGCGCAAACGGATTCCCAGGAAATTTCTTGTTCACGTCCATTCCAACAACACCGCGAATCTCGTAGATGTTTCCGCCGCACTTGACGGTGGCCGGTGTCCCGGGTGCGGGCAAGACCTCGGGGGTCAACAAGTTCGTCTGCGACTTCGCCCCGTCGGCGGCCGACGTCTGGCCGCGCTGACGGCGGAGAACGCCCGGCTGGTGGAGGACCTGGTCAGACCGTGGAAGCCGCGGTGGCCGCACTCGGTGACGACATCCGCAATTGGCCCGACGCCAGCCCGGTCACCTTGCAGGACCCCGCCTACGTCGGCGTCGCGGTCATGGCCATGCAGGGCCGCCCCGGCTTCACCCGCATCCGCACCCCCTACGTCTCCGACGCCCACGCTGCCCGCGTCGCCGAGAACACCTCGCACCTGACCGCAGACCCGGGCCTCCTCCTGGACGCCCTGCTCCACTCGACCGGCCGGACGACTACGCCCCTGCCTCCGCTCACCAAGCAGCCGTGAACAACCCGCACAGGCAGGAAGGGAGGTTGAACCCATGGCGGAGGAACGGTTCACCCGGCGCACCATGACCGTGGTCATGGCGGTCATCGCGGCCCTGGCCTTCGTCTTCTCCTTCGGCAACATCTGGGCACTCGCCCTGCGCCTCGGCGTCCCACATCCGATCGCCCCACTGATCGCGCCCATGGTGGACCTGTCCGTCGTCGGCCTCCTGGTCGCGCTGCGGTTCCTGGCGCTGCGCGGCGTCCCCAAGGCGGAGCTGAAGGCCGGCACCCGGCTGCTGCACCTGTGCGGGCTGCTCACCCTCGCCCTCAACACCGCCGAACCCCTGCTCGCCAGCCGTTACGGACACGCCTGCCTGGACACCGTCGCCCCGCTCCCGCTCCTCGGCTGGGGCCACGTCGGCCCCGCCTTCCTCACCCAGTTCCACACCCTGACCCACCCCACCGAGAACCCAGAGGCCGCCACCCCCGTCTCCGAACCGGTGCCCGACGAAGCACCCGCATCCGAGCCCCCGACGCCCGCCCCGGTCGTCGCCGTCTCCCCCGCCGTGGAACCGCAGCCCGCTCCGGCTCCGACCTTCGCTCCGCCGGTCGTCGCCAAGACGGCTCGGCCCGCTTCCAGCCCGGCCTTGCCCGCCGCCCTGCTGAACGCGGCCCGGCGCATCGCGGACACCCACCGCACCGAACACGGCGCACCCGTCACCGCAGCCCAGTTGGGCCAGCGCATGGGCGTCGCCCTGCCGGTCGCCACCGCCGCCCTCGCTCAACTCTGAGCCCCGGCCCCACCACCCGCATCACCCCCTCGCTGAACCCTCGCCCGCCCCTGGGCCCGGTTCGTCATGCCCCGAGCAGCACCAACACGCTTTCCCTCCTGGCTGGTTGCTGCTCGGGGCCGCCCACCCGGCAGAAGGGACACGCCCCGAATGGTCACCCTGGACCTGCGCCACGTGGCAAGCCCCGCCGTACAGGACCTGCTCCACCTGATCAACCAGCCCGACTTCGACCGCGCACAACAGCAGATCGAACACCTCGGCGGCTGCACCGAACCCATCCGCCTGACCGGCCACACCACCACCGTCGACACCACGACCGGTGAGGTACTGCGCTCCTACACCTCACCCGACGAGCCCAGGGACAGCCTGCTCACCGCGTGCGGTAACCGCCGCGCCTCCCGCTGCCCGGCCTGCTCCCGCCTCTACGCCGCCGACACCTACCACCTCATCCGCACCGGCCTCTCCGGTGGCAAGAACGTGCCCGACACCGTCCGCACCCACCCCCGCGTCTTCGCCACCCTCACCCCGCCATCCTTCGGACCCGTCCACAACCGCCCCACCACCCCCGGCGGCGACATTCGGCCCTGCCGCTGCCGCAAGCTCCACGACCCCACGGACACGCTGATCGGAACGCCGCTGAACCCCGCGACGTACGACTACGAAGGCGCGGTCCTGTTCAACGCCCACGCCTCCGCCCTGTGGGCGCGCTTCACCACCTACCTGCGCCGCGAGATCGCCGCCGCGCTCGGCATGACCCAGAAGGATGCCCACGCGGCCCTGCGGGTCTCCTTCGCCAAGGTCGCCGAGTACCAGCAGCGCGGCCTGGTCCACTTCCACGCCGTCATCCGACTCGACGGCCCGGACGGCAGCAGCCAGCCCCCGCCGCCGTACGCCACCATCGCCGTACTCACCAAGGCCGCCCGCGCCGCCGCCAAGCGGGTCCGCGTCACCGTCGCCTCGGACACGGCCGGGGAACGCGAACTCGGCTGGGGCGAACAGTTCGACGTACGCGAGATCGCCTCCTTCGGCACCGACGCCGAATTCACCGACCAGGCCGTGGCCGCCTACGTGGCGAAGTACGCCACAAAGTCCTCCGACGCCTCCGGCACCCTCGACCACACCCTCCTCTGCCGCCCCTGCCAGGGACGCGGCGCCACCCTCCTGCCCCACGGAACGCCACGCCCGTGCGCCGCCTGCGACGGCACCGGGCAAGCCCGCCCGCTGACCCGGCTCGCCGTCACCCGGCACGTCCGGAAGATGATCCGCACCTGCTGGGAGCTGGGAGAGCTGCCGGAGTTTGCCCACCTCAAGCGCCAAAAATGGGCGCACATGCTCGGCTTCCGGGGCCATTTCTCCACCAAGTCCCGCAGCTACTCCACCACCCTGGGCGCGCTGCGCGCCGCCCGCCGCGCCTGGCGCACCGAACAGGCCCGCGCTCACGCCGGTCTGCCCGAGTCCGACCCGACGACCACGCTCGTCGTCGGTCACTGGGACTACCTCGGCTCGGGCTACAGCCCCGGCGCCGCGCTCCTCGCCGCCCGTGTCCGGCACCGCAAGGAACTCGAACGGCAGTTCATCGCGGAAGGCGGCTGTTGATGGCCTCGCCCCCGCCCGCCGTCCTCCACAAGGAGGCGGTACCGGCGCTGGATCTGCTCACGGCCCCCCAGGTCATGGCCCGCCTCCAGCTCAGCCGCTCCGCCGTCTACGACCTGCTCCGCACCGGCCAGCTCACCTCGATCACCCTCGGCCGCGCTCGCCGCATCCCCACCCACGCACTCACTGACTTCATCCGCACCCGCCTCGAACAGGAAGCCGCCTGATGACCACACCCCGCGACACCCCCGCCTCCCGCCGCATCCGCGCCAACGGCGACGGCACCGTCTACCAGCGCAAGGACAGCCGCTGGGAGGCCGCCGGATACGTCCTCGCCCCCAGCAACACCCGCCGCCGCGTCCGCGTCTACGGCACCAGCCGCAAGGAAGCCCTCGCCAAACTCACCGAGAAGATCGCCAACAGCAACCGCGGCCTCCCCATCCCGTCCGCTCAGGGCAGCCTGGCCGCGTACCTGACGTACTGGCTGGAGAACGTCGCCGTCCACCACCTCCGCGAGAACACCCACACCCGCTACGCCGCCTGCGTGAACAACTACCTCATCCCCGGCCTGGGCAAGAAGAAGCTCACCAAGCTCACCGCCAAAGACGTCCGCACCTGGCTCAACCAACTCCGCACCACCTGCCAGTGCTGTGCCCGCAACATCGATGCCGGCCGCAATCAACCCCGTTGCTGCGCCACCGGAACATGCTGCTCCAAGCGGCTCTCGCCGCTGACGCTTACATCCACTCCGCACTCAAGTCCGCCCTGGAACACGCCGTGCGCGAGGAGGAGATCCCGCGCAATGTCGCCCGCAACGTCCGCACCGGCACCCCACGGCCCCGGCGTTTCGAACCCCTCACCACCGACGAAGCCCGCCGGCTCCTCACCGCCGCGCAAGGTCACCGGCTGCACGCGCGTTCGTACTCGCCCTCCACACCGGACTCCGCAAGGGCGAACTCCTCGGCCTGCGCTGGGAAGACCTCGACCTCGACGCAGGCACCGCCGCCATCCGCCGCACCCTTCAGCGAACCGCCACAGGCGGGCTCACCACGCTGCCCACCAAGACGCGGGCCTCCGAGCGCCGCATCGCCCTCACCACCCGCTGCCGCCAGTCACTGAAGCTCCACCACGAACAGCAGCAGCGCGAGCGTGAGGCCGCGGGCACGACGTGGCTGCACGGCGGGCACGTGTTCACTACGGTGCAGGGCGGGCCGATCGACCCGACCAACCTCACCCGCGCCTTCCTCACGCTCCTTCGCAAGGCCAGCCTGCGCCGCATCCGCTTCCACGACCTCCGCCATTCGACTGCGACCCTGCTCCTAGAGCAGGGCGTCGAACTCATCGTGATCAAGGAGCTCCTCGGCCACGCCCACATCGGCGTCACCGCCACCGTCTACGCCCACGTGAGGCTCCGCCTCCAGCGAGACGCTATCGACGCCCTCTGCAGCGCGCTCGACGGCCCGACGAACACCGTGACAGGCAACGCCGACGGCGACGAACCGCCGCCCTGCGCCGCCCTCGTCCGCTGACGTTGCCGTCGACTACTGCCGTCACCCCACGCAGAAGCCCCGCCAGGACTCGCCTGACGGGGCTTCAACTTTGCTACCGATAACCAGTGTGACGGTTGCGGGATCGAGCGAAGAGGTTACGCCTCACTTCCCGCTGATCAGTCTTCATCGAGAAGGCCAATGGCTTCCGGAAGCCCCAGAATTACCCTCCTGCGCTCCGGGTTCTCCTCCAGTTCGGCGCACTCAAGAACCAGGGAAGTAACTTCCCGACGCCCCCCTTCCGAGAGATCACGAAACAGGGTGGCAGCAGGTTCGAGAATGTCCGTCGCGATATCCGGATCAATATCTTCATCGTCCGTCAAGTCGATCGAGACGACGAGGCTTACGAATGCACGAACCAAGACCTTGTTGACATCCATCAGGGCACAACCCTCACTCGAATGTTGGTGATCAGGAGGCCGCCGAGGACTTTTCGAGCCCGCGCGGCCTCAGCCGCAGTGGGGACTTCCCACCGGCCGCTGTAACCGTTCTGCTCAAGCGCCAGAGATTGATTCATGGCTTGTCGGTATGTCTTGTTGAAGGTTGTGACGCTCACCTTTCGGTCGATCATCACGCCGTTGGCCGCATCAAACCCATCGAATTTATCTGAGACAGGCGATTCCCGCCAGCCTTGTAGTACTGCAACGCCGGGGCCACGCCAGCCCTGGAACCCGCCGCCCCGGCATCATAAGCCCGCGCTGCGGAACTCATATTTGCGTTCTCGTTGACCCAATCGACGCTGCCATCGCAGTTGTGAACGAGGACCGGCGTGGCCCCCGCCAGCACATAGTACGTGTGGGTGTCACGGACGGTGAGGTTGTGGACGGTCTCGCTCGCTGCGGTCCAGCGTTCGACCGCGGTGATCTGGACGTAGGTGCCGGCGCTGGTGCGGAGCCATTCGCCGGCCTCGAGGTCGGTGGCGTCAATCCAGGCGCCAAGTGCCTCGCCCCAGAAGGGGTGGCCGTCGGTCGCGGTGACCGAGGCCGTCTCGTCGCCCTGGTCGCCGTCGGTGTCGATGGTGACCTCGAGTGGCGTGATCAACGGGACCTCCGGACAGGCCGAACCGTCCCGGACCCACCCCAGCAGCTGAGCAATTTCAACGAAAGCCATGCCCTCGGAGCCGGATACGAGAACAATCGCGCCGCATGAGCATCGACTACCGCAAGCGACCCAAGAAAGCGCCGGCAGTCGCCGTCGGCCTGGAACACATCACGGACAGCGCTCCCGGCCTCGTCAACCTCTACAAGGCCGCCGCCGTATCACTCAGGAAGCACCAGGTCAGCGGAGAACGCGCCGCCGTCTATCTCGTACTGGACCGCTCCGGAAGCATGCGCCCGTACTACCGCGACGGCTCGGTGCAGCACCTCGCCGAACAGACCCTCGCGCTGGCCGCCCACCTCGACGACGACGGAGTGGTGCCCGTCATATTCTTCTCCACCGACATCGACGGAACCGCCGAGATCAGCCTCGACACCTACCGGGACCGCATCAACCCCCTCCACGAGTCCATGGGACACATGGGGCGCACCAACTACCACGTGGCCATGCAGGCCGTCATCGACCACTACACGTCATGCGGCGCCACCGCCCCGGCACTCGTCGTCTTCCAGACCGACGGCTCCCCCACCTCCAAGGCCGCGGCCGAACACGTCCTGTGCACAGCGGCCAGACTGCCGATCTTCTGGCAGTTCATCGGCTTCGGCTACGACGACTTCCGATTCCTCCGCAAACTGGACGAGCTGCCCGTGCCCGGCAAGCGCGTCATCGACAACGCCGGATTCTTCGCCGCCGGCCCTTCGCCGAAACACGTGGAAGACATGGACCTGTACGACCGACTACTTCAAGAATTCCCGCAATGGCTGACCGCCGCCCGCAACGCGGGCATCGTCAGGAGTTGAAACAGGGCTGTCGTCACGTCGCCCTCAAACCCTCACGGTGGACGGAAACTCTGCGCCCGCTGCGGTCCAGCGTTCGACCGCAGCGATATGACGTGGGTGCCGGCACTGGTCCACAGTCATTCGCCATGCACCGGCCTTGGGGGCGGCGAACGAGCCGGACGTCCGGGTGCCGAGAGCGGCCCGGGCCTCCGGCTCGTCCCCGTCGCCTGGTCGCACCGGCCGGCCGCCCCGCACCGGAGCGCACGTGACCTACCCCACCCCGCGCACGGCCGGAACTCCCGCGACAATGAACACGTGATCACCTCACCCGCACGGAGCCCCCGTCGCACCGAGCACGCGCCGACGCCCTACGTCGACCTGACCCGCGCGGAGTGGAGTGCCCTGCGCGACAGGACGCCCCTGCCGCTGACCGCCGAGGAGGTCGAGAAGCTGCGGGGACTCGGCGACGTCATCGACCTCGACGAGGTGCGCGACGTCTATCTGCCGCTGTCCAGGCTGCTCAACCTCTACGTCCAGGCCACCTCCGGGCTGCGCGGCGCGCTCAACACGTTCCTCGGGGACGCCGGCGGCGGCCACGGCGCGCAGCGCGGCACCCCGTTCGTCATAGGGGTCGCCGGAAGCGTCGCCGTGGGCAAGTCCACCACCGCACGCATCCTCCAGGCGCTGCTGGCCCGCTGGCCCGAGCACCCCCGGGTCGAGCTGGTGACCACCGACGGGTTCCTGCTGCCGATGAAAGAGCTGGAGAAGCGCGGGCTGATGTCGCGCAAAGGGTTCCCGGAGTCGTACGACCGGCGGGCGCTGACCCGGTTCGTCGCCGACATCAAGGCCGGCAAGGACGAGGTGACGGCCCCCGTCTACTCCCACCTGATCTACGACATCGTCCCGGACGAGCGGCTCACCGTGCGCCGTCCCGACATCCTCATCGTCGAGGGCCTGAACGTGCTGCAGCCCGCCCTGCCCGGCAAGGACGGCCGTACGAGGGTCGGCCTCGCGGACTACTTCGACTTCAGCGTGTACGTCGACGCCCGCGCCGAGGACATCGAGGCCTGGTACCTGAACCGCTTCCGCCGGCTGCGCGAGACGGCCTTCCAGAACCCGTTCTCGTACTTCCGCAAGTACACCCAGGTCTCCGAGGAGGAGGCGCTGGACTACGCGCGCACCATGTGGCGGACGATCAACAGGCCGAACCTCCTGGAGAACGTGGCACCGACCCGGGGCCGTGCCACGCTGGTGCTGCGCAAGGGACCCGACCACAAGGTCCAGCGTCTGTCGTTGCGGAAACTCTGACCCCCGGGGAGTCGTCACCGTGCTCCATCTGCGCCTCATCGTGCCCGCCGACCGCACCGACGAGGTCGTGGAGTTGCTGGAGCGGACGCTCGGCGCCACCCATCTCGCGGTACTGACCGGGGCCGCCCGCCGCCCGGCCGGCGACGTGGTGCTGTGCGACGTGGCGCGGCAGGCGGGTGACGAGCTGATCGACGCGCTGCGCGGGCTCGGTATCGACCGGACGGGGGCGATCACCTCCGAGGAGATGGATCTGGCGCTGTCCGCGTGTGCCGAGGAGGCGGAGCGGCGGGCGCCGGGCGACAGCGCGGACGCGGTGGTGTGGGAGGAGCTGACGGAGGTCACCCACGAGGAGTCGACCTTCAGCGCCACCTACGTGGCCTTCCTCGCCGTCGCCATGATGCTGGCCGCCTGCGGGGTGATGCTCGACAACGTGATCCTGATCGTCGGCGCGATGGCGGTCGGGCCGGAGTTCGGTCCGCTGGCCGGGATCTCGACGGCCCTGGTGCAGCGTGCCCCCCGTCTGGTCGGCGCGTCCCTGTGGGCCCTGATCGGTGGGTTCGCCGCCGCGATGGTGCTGACGGTCGGGTTCGTGTGGCTGATGGACGCCCTCGGGCTGTTCGACCCCGGCATGTTCACCGCCAGACGGCCCAACACCAACTTCATCTGGCACCCGGACCAGATCTCGTTCGTGGTGGCGCTCCTGGCGGGAGTCGCCGGGACGCTCTCGCTGACCTCCGCGAAGTCCGGGGCGCTGATCGGCGTGGCGATCTCCGTGACGACGGTGCCGGCCGCTGCCAACACCGCGATCGCCTTCAGCTACCAGGACCTCCCCCAGGCCTGGGGTTCGGCCGCCCAGCTGCTGGCCAACCTCGGCGGCATCGTCCTGGCGGGGACGGTGACGCTGCTGGTGCAGAAGGCGCTGTGGAACGCGCAGCGCCGGACGGACCCGGCGGTGAAGCCGGGTCCGTCCGGGTGAGCGGGTCCGTCCGGGTGAGCGGGTCCGTCCAGCTGCCGCGATCGTCCAGGGCAGTGGGCCCGTCCAGGCGAGGGCAGGGCCGTAAGGACGAGCCGGGCCGTCAGCCCAGGGCCGACTTCACCACGTCGGCGAGCTGTCCGGCCACGGCGCGGGCCTGCTCGATGTCGGCGGCCTCGACCATGACCCGTACCAGCGGCTCCGTACCCGACTTGCGCAGCAGCACCCGCCCGGTGTCACCGAGGTCGCGTCCGGCCTGGGCGACCGCCGCGGCCACCTCGGGCGAGGTGTCCACCCGGGACTTGTCGACGTCCGGCACGTTGACGAGGACCTGCGGGAGGCGGCACATCACCCCGGCGAGGTCGGCGAGCGTACGGCCGGTGGCGGCGACCCGGGCCGCGAGCATCAGGCCGGTCAGCGTGCCGTCGCCGGTGGTGGCGTGGTCCAGGACGATGACGTGGCCGGACTGCTCACCGCCCAGCGCGAAGCCCTCGGCCTTCATGGCCTCCAGGACGTAGCGGTCGCCGACGGCGGTCTGGACGAGCTGGATGCCCTCCCGTTCCATCGCCGTCTTGAAGCCGAGGTTCGACATGACCGTGCCGACGACGGTGTCTTTGCGCAGCTGTCCGGCCTCGCGCATGGCGACGGCCAGTACGGCCAGGATCTGGTCCCCGTCGACCTCTTCGCCCGCCGCGTCCACGGCCAGGCAGCGGTCCGCGTCCCCGTCGTGCGCGATGCCGAGGTCGGCGCCGTGCTCCACGACGGCGGCCCGGAGCAGCTCCAGATGGGTGGAGCCGCAGCCGTCGTTGATGTTCAGGCCGTCCGGCTCGGCGCCGATGGTGACGACCTCGGCGCCGGCGCGGGCGAACGCCTCGGGCGAGACCCGGGCGGCGGCACCGTGCGCCTCGTCGAGGACGACCTTCAGGCCGTCGAGCCGGTTCGGGAGGACGCCGATGAGGTGGGCGACGTACCGGTCGAAGCCCTCCGTGTAGTCGGTGACGCGGCCGACACCGCCGCCGGTCGGACGGCCCCAGGGCTCACCGGTGCGGTGCTGCTCGTAGACCGTCTCGATGCGGTCCTCCAGCTCGTCGGCGAGCTTGTGGCCGCCCCGGGCGAAGAACTTGACGCCGTTGTCCGGCATGGCGTTGTGGCTCGCGGAGAGCATGACACCGATGTCGGCGCCCAGCGCGCCGGTCAGATACGCCACCGCGGGCGTCGGCAGCACGCCGACGCGCAGGACGTCCACTCCGGCGCTGGCCAGGCCCGCCACGACGGCGGCCTCCAGAAACTCGCCGGAGGCGCGGGGGTCACGGCCCACCACGGCGGTCGCCCGATGCCCTTCGAAGGTGCCGGCCTCGGCCAGTACGTGCGCCGCCGCGACCGAGAGCCCGAGCGCGAGCTCGGCCGTCAAGTCCGCGTTGGCGACACCGCGCACGCCGTCCGTGCCGAAGAGTCGTCCCACTGGTGTCCTCCGAAGGTGCTCCGAAACCGCAAACCAAAGTAACCAAAACAACGCATAGCCGTGCGAGACACGACAAACAAGGTGTGGTGACGCCCGCCGACCCGATAAACGTCTTAAGCCGTTATACGCCCGCGAGGGTCGATAAACGAACGCCCCGGCAGCACGAGGTGTGCCGCCGGGGCGAACGTGTACAGCAGGGAGCAGGCGCTTAGCGCTTGCTGTACTGCGGAGCCTTGCGGGCCTTCTTGAGGCCGGCCTTCTTGCGCTCGACCGCACGGTCGTCGCGGGAGAGGAAGCCGGCCTTCTTCAGCGTGGCGCGGTTGTTGTCCACGTCCGCCTCGTTCAGCGCGCGGGCCACACCGAGGCGCAGGGCACCGGCCTGACCGGAGACGCCGCCACCCGAGATGCGGGCGATGACGTCGTAACGACCGTCGAGCTCGAGCACCTTGAAGGGCTCGTTGACTTCCTGCTGGTGCACCTTGTTGGGGAAGTAGTCCTCAAGGGTGCGACCGTTGATCTTCCACTTGCCGGAGCCCGGAACGATCCGGACGCGGGCGATGGCGTTCTTGCGGCGGCCCAGGCCGGCCGCGGGCTGCGGGTCGCCGAAGCGGCCCGCGAGCGACTCGGAGGTGTACTCACCCTCGACGGGGACCTCCGACTCGAAGGTGGTCACCTCGGCGAAGGTCTCCTCGCCCTCGGTGCCCTCGACGGGGGTCTCAACAGTGGTCTCGGCCACGATGCTCCTCAGATCTTTCTTTACGTCTTTGGGGGAGGCCGGAACTACTGCGCGACCTGGGTGATCTCGTACGGGACCGGCTGCTGCGCAGCGTGCGGGTGCTGGTCACCCGCGTAGACCTTCAGCTTCGAGAGCATCTGGCGACCCAGGGTGTTCTTGGGGATCATGCCCTTGATGGCCTTCTCGACGGCCTTCTCCGGGTTCTTGGAGAGCAGCTCGTCGTAGCGCACGGAACGCAGACCGCCCGGGAAACCGGAGTGGCGGTACGCCATCTTCTGGGTCTTCTTGTTGCCGGACAGGTGAACCTTGTCGGCGTTGATGATGATGACGAAGTCGCCCATGTCCATGTGGGGGGCGTAGATCGCCTTGTGCTTACCCCGGAGGAGGTTCGCAGCCGTGGTGGCCAGACGGCCGAGGACGATGTCCTCGGCGTCGATGATGTGCCACTGGCGAGTGACATCGCCGGGCTTGGGGCTGTACGTACGCACTTCGTAGCCTTCGCTTCTTCAGTGGATAGGGGTCAGACACATGACACCTCTGAAGCGATCATGCAGCTGGGGCTCACAGTGCCGGGGACGCTGCCCGTATGCGAGCCACTGGTAACTGCTCCAGAGAACCTGCGTAAGGGCTCCTCGCGTGAGAACGACCAAGCCAATACGCTCAATGAACCAGAAGGCTACCGTTCGGCCCCCGCGCGGGTCAAAACGCCCCCGCACGGGTGACCGGACCCGCCCTACCTGGCGCGTTGCACCCTGCGCTCGTCCCAGACGGGCTCCGTGGTCTCACGCACCACCCCGTCCGAGCCGAAGACCAGGAACCGGTCGAAGGACTTCGCGAACCAGCGGTCGTGCGTGACGGCCATCACGGTGCCGTCGTACATCTCCAGCCCGTCCTGCAGCGCCTCGGCCGACTCCAGGTCCAGGTTGTCCGTCGGCTCGTCGAGCAGCAGCGCGGTGGTGCCGGCCAGCTCCAGCAGGAGAATCTGGAAGCGGGCCTGCTGCCCGCCGGACAGCCTCTCGAAGGCCTGGTCGCCCTGGCGCTCCAGTTCGTAGCGGCGCAGCACGGACATCGCGGCGCCGCGGTCCTTGGCGTGTTCGGTCCACAGGATCTCGACCAGCGTCTTGCCGAGCAGCTCCGGGTGGGCGTGGGTCTGGGCGAAGTGTCCGGGCACCACCCGCGCGCCTAGCTTCCACTCACCGGTGTGCGCCACCGGCTCCCCCGCGAGCAGTCGCAGGAAGTGTGACTTGCCCGAGCCGTTGGAGCCGAGGACCGCGACGCGTTCGCCGTAGTAGATCTCCAGGTCGAACGGCTTCATCAGGCCGGTCAGCTCCAGCCCCGCGCAGGTCACCGCCCGCACCCCGGTCCGTCCGCCGCGCAGCCGCATCCTGATGTCCTGCTCACGCGGTGGCTCGGGCGGCGGGCCCGCCTCCTCGAACTTCTTGAAGCGGGTCTGCATCGCGTGGTAGCGGTTGGCCATGTCGGGGCTGTTCGCCGCCTGCTGCCGCATCCGCAGGACGAGCGCCTTCAGCCGCTTGTGCTCCTCCTCCCAGCGCCGCAGCAGCTCCTCGAAGCGCGCGAACCGCTCCTTGCGGGCCTGGTGGTACGTGTCGAACCCGCCGCCGTGCACCCACACGTCCGAGCCGGCCGGGCCCGGCTCCACGCTGACGATCTTCTCGGCGGCCCGTGACAGCAGCTCCCGGTCGTGGGAGACGAACAGGACCGTCTTACGGGTCTCCTTGAGCTTCTCCTCCAGCCACCGCTTGCCGGGCACGTCCAGGTAGTTGTCCGGCTCGTCCAGCAGCAGCACCTCGTCCGGGCCCCGCAGCAGCGCCTCCAGGACGAGCCGCTTCTGCTCGCCGCCGCTGAGCGTGCGCACCTCGCGCCACTGCGCCTTCTCGTACGGGACGCCGAGCGCGGCCGTGGTGCACATGTCCCAGAGCGTCTCCGCCTCGTAGCCCCGCACCTCGGCCCAGTCGCTGAGCGCCTGCGCGTACGCCATCTGCGCGGCCTCGTCGTCCGCGGTCACGATGCGCTCCTCGGCCGCGTCGACGGCCCGCGCGGCCTCCCGGATGCGCGGCTGGGCCACGGAGACCAGCAGGTCGCGCACGGTCCGCTCGTCCCGTACGGACCCGACGAACTGGGCCATCACGCCCAGCCCGCCGCTCACCGAGACCGAGCCGCCGTGCGGCTGGAGCTCCCCGGCGAGCAGCTTCAGGAGCGTGGTCTTGCCCGCCCCGTTCGCCCCGACGAGGGCGACGACCGCCCCGTCCGCCACCCGGAACGAGGCGTCGCCGAGCAGCACCCGCCCGTCCGGCAGGTAGTACTCCAGATGGCCCGCTTCAAGATGTCCCATGACAGCATTGTCACGGTCGGCGAACCCTCGGCCCAACCCGTTTGACGCCGGTCTAGGATTCGCCGCATGAGCTTTGGGCAAGGGGGGCCCTCCTGGGGGCCGGGAGAGAACCGGACTCCGGACTGGGCGGCGCTGGCCGAGGCGTCCGCCGCTCGCGGTCGGCGCAGGAAGTGGATGCTGATCGGCGGCGGCGCGCTCGCCACCGCGGCCGTCGCCGCGATCGTGGCCACGGCCGTCATCACGACCAACAACGGCGGCGACACCTCCGCGTCGGGCAGGAAGGCGAGCGAGCTGCCCGCACCCGAGGACCTCCCGGAGCAGAGCACGGCCCCCCAGCCCTCCTTCTCGTCCGTCGCGCCGCCGCCCCCGCCGGACCCGAAGGACTACATAGCCGACGTGCGCAAGGACAAGGCCCCGGTCACCGTGGACGCCTTCTTCCCGGGCAGGAAGCTCACGATGGGCGACCGCGTCTACGCCAAGGGCGCGACGAACGACACCACCAGCTGCGCCGCGACCACCCAGGGCGCCCTCGGCTCGATCCTCACGGCCAACGGCTGCGACCAGGTCATCCGCGCCACCTACCGCAAGGACGGGGTGGCGGTCACCGTCGGGCTCGCCGTGTTCGGCACGGAGGCCGAGGCGAAGAAGGCCGCCCAGGAGGCGTCCGGCGGCCTCGCCTCACTCAGCGGTGCGGGAGTCCCCACCTTCTGCCGCGGCGGCGCCGTCTGCCGGCGCACCGCCAACTCCTACGGCCGCTACGCCTACTTCACGGTCGGCGGCTTCACCGACGGTACGAACGTCACCAAGGCGGACAAGGACGTCTTCGCGGCCGGCGACGACCTGACCGAATTCACCTTCCGCCAGATCCGCCACCGCGGCGAGGTCCAGGCCTCGGCCGCGGCCGGGGCCCCCGCGGCCTGAACTCCCCATCCGATCAGCCCCGGGCCGTCCGCACCGGCCCCGGGCCGCACACACCTGTACACACCAAGGCACAGAGAGGCTGGGGGTGGCATGTCCGTCAAGGTCACTGTCGTGGTCCCGACGTACAACTCGGGCGTCCACATCGAACCGCTGGTCCGGTCGATGCTGGACCAGACGCTTCCCAAGGACGAGTTCGAGGTCCTGTTCGTCGACGACGGGTCGACCGACGACACACCGGCCCGGCTGCGCGCCCTCGCCACCGAGCACGAGCACTTCCGGGTCACGGCCATCGAGAACTCGGGATGGCCCGGCAAGCCGCGCAACGTCGGTGTGGAGCAGGCGCGCGGCGCGTACGTGCAGTTCGTCGACCACGACGACCGGATGGCCCCGGAGGCCCTGGAGCGCCTGCACGCGATGGCGGACCGGAACGGGTCGGACATCGTCATCGGGAAGGTCGCCAGCAACTTCCTCAGCCGGGGCGTGCCCTACGGTCTGATGAGCAGGACCCGCGAGAAGTGCACTGTCCGCGACGCTTCGCTGATCGACAGCCTGACCCCGCACAAGATGTTCCGCACCGCGTTCCTCCGCGAGAACGGCATCGTCCACCCCGAGGGCCCGTGGATCCTGGAGGACCAGCTCTTCCTGGTCCGCTCCTACCTCAAGGCCGATGTCGTGTCCGTACTGGGCGACTACGTCTGCTACACGTACTGGGCACGCGAGGACGAGGAGAACGCCGGGACCACGGCGACGGATCCGGCCCGGTACTACGCCAACCTCCGCCAGATCATGGACACGGTGGTGGCGGGCACCGAACCCGGACCTGAACGCGACCGGCTGCTGCGGCGCTTCTACCGCGTGGAGATGCTCAGCCGCCTGGGCGTGCCCGCGCGCGGCACCGTCCAGGACCCGCGCTTCGACCGTGACCCGTTCGACGAGGTCCGGGAGCTGGCCGACACCTTCGTCACCGACGGCGTGCACGCCGGCCTGGCCGCCAACCAGCGGGTCCGCTCGGAGCTGCTGCGCCGGGGTGCCTCGGCGGAGCTGACCGAGTACACCGGCAGGCAGGCCGGGCTGACGGCCCTCACCGGGATCGACGAGGCCCGCTGGGACCGGGACCGGCTGAAGGTGGCGTTCACCGCACGGTTCGCCGAACAGCCGGGCGGACCGGGGCTGTTGCTGTGCCGTCGCGGCGAGAGACATCTCCTCGCCCCGAGCCTGACCGACGGGTTCGTCGACGAACCGGTGGACGTGACCGGCGAACTGAGGTCCTTCCGGGTCGACGTCCTGCTGCGCGACACACGGACCGCGCACCTCTGGCCCGTACCCGCCCCGACCTCGCTCACCCTGGAGGAGGAGGTCGCCGAGGACGGCACGGTCCTGGTGCGCCCCGTGCTGACGGGCACGGTCGCGATCGACCCCGCGCGCGCCGCGGGCGGCAGCCCACTCGGCGCCGGGACGTGGGACATACAGATCCGGGTGATGGGCGCGGGCTTCGACCGGGTCGTCCCGCTGGGCAACGAGGCCCCGGACACCGCGCCGCTGCCCGCCCCCGGGCTCGTCGGCGGCCACCACGCCTCCCCGGCCGTGTCCGCGCACGCCACGGGCACCGGTACCGGGCTCGCCCTCACCCTCTCCCCGGCCCCCGAGGACACCGGCCGGGGACCGCTCCCCCCGAAGGTCAGCGTCGTCGTGCCGACGGACGGGGCCACCGAGCAGGCGGTCCGCGAGACCCTGGACTCCCTGACCGCGCAGACCCTCGCGGCCGAGGAGATCGAGACGGTCCTCGTGGGCACCGGGCACCCCGTGGCCCCCGCCGCCGGCACCGAGCCCCGCAACGCCGGCCTCGCAGCCGCCTGCGGCCGGTACGTCCTGTTCATGGAACCGGGCGACCGCCTCACCCCCCGCGCCCTGGAGCTGATGTACGCCTACGGCATGGAGAACGACACGGACATCGTCGTCGGGAAGCTCGCGGCCAAGGACCGCGGACTGCCGAAGGAACTGTTCGTACGCGACCGCCCGCGGGCCACCCTCGCCAACGACCCGCTGGCCGACAGCCTCACCGCCAACAAGCTCTTCGACCGCGCCTTCCTCCTCCGGCACGGGCTGTGCTTCGCCCCGCAGGGGCAGCCGCTGGCGGACCAGGCCTTCACCGCGGAGGCCTACCTGCACGCCGGGCACGCCTCGGTGCTCGGCGGCTACGTGTGCTACCACTACGGTCCGAGGCGGGACACCCCGGCGCCCGCCCCGGCGGACTTCTACGCCGCGCTCGCCGGCCTGATGGAGCTGGCGGACGGCATCTCCGCCCCCGGTCCCGCGCGCGACCGTCTGCACCGCCGCTGGCTGCGGGTCGAGGTTCTGGACCGGATCACCGGAAAAACGTTTCTGGAGATGCCGGACGAGGACCGGATCCGCCTCCTGGGCGAGATCCGCACCGCCCTGTCCGGCCGCCCCTCCCGTACTGCGGTCGCCGGGCTCCCGCTCTCCCGGCGCGTGGCGTTCGGCCTGATCGAGGACGACCGGCCCGAGGATGTCGTACGGCTGGCCCACTGGGAGCACTCGCTTACCTGCGACGCCACGCTCACCGGCCTGGACCGCCGGCCGGACGGCACCGTCAAGCTGTCGTTCACCGCCGTGCCGCAGGGGGCCGGCGGACCCGTCCGCGCCGTCACCGCCCCGGACGGGACCCACACCCTGGCCCCGTCCGGACTGCCCGAGGCGCTGCTGACCCGGTTCACGGCCGAGCCCCTGACCGGCGGCGCCGCCCCGGACAGGGCGACGGCGGTCCTGGTCCTGCGCGAGCGCTCCACCGGCGCCGAGCACCGGCTGCCCACCGAGGACGCGGTGCGCCGCACCGAGGACGGGGGGCTCACCGTCACCGGCACCTCCGTCCTGGACCCGGCCACGTCCGCCGGAGGGACCGCGCTCACCGACGGCGCCTGGGACCTCTACGTCCGGCTGACCGCCCTGGGCTGGACGAAGACCGCGCGGCTCGGCCGCACCCGCACCCCGGACGTCGCCGAGGAGCTCACGGCCGCCCCGCACCCCGCCGACGCCTCCCGCACCGTCACTCCGTACTGGACGAAGCCGCACCGCGACCTCTCCCTGCGGGTCGAGGTGCCGAAGCCGCCGCCCGCGCCCCGTAAGCAGGGGCTGCTCCGCCGCGTGGCCCGGGCCGTCCGGCGGGGCTGACCGCCGCTCAGCAGCAGCCCGCGCCCGGCAGCGACCTCATGTTCCGGGCCTCCGCGGCGCGGGCCGCCAGCAACGCGTCCGCCGGGTAGGCGACTTCCTCCAGCGTCAGCCCGTGCGGCCGCACCACGTGCACCCCGGGGTTGCGCACCCGGGCCGCCAGCACCTTGGCCGGCCACCCGGCCGGGCGCCGCCCGTCCCCGACGAACAGGGCGGCGCCGATCAGCGCCCGCACCATGTTGTGGCAGAAGGCATCCGCCTGCACGGTCGCCGTGAGTACCCCGGACCCCTCGTCCCGGACCCAGTGCAGCTTCTGGAGCGTACGGATGGTCGTGGCGCCCTCACGCTTCTTGCAGTACGCCGCGAAGTCGTGCTCCCCCGTCATCAGGGCCGCCGCCTCGTTCATCGCGGCCACGTCCAACGGCCGGTCGTGCCACAGCACATGACCGCGCGTCAGTGGGTCCACACCGCCCGGCCGGTCCCCCACCCGGTAGGCGTAGCGGCGCCACAGCGCGGAGAACCGGGCGTTGAACCCCGCCGGGGCCTCCTCCGCGCGCCAGACCCGTACGTCCTGGGGCAGCCGCCCCGCCAGCCGGCGCAGCAGCTTCTCCCGGTGCTCGGCCCACACCTCCACCGGCAGGTCCACGTGCGCCACCTGCCCGCGCGCGTGCACCCCCGCGTCGGTGCGCCCCGCCACCGTCAGGCCGTACGCCTCCGGGGACCGGGTCACGGTCCGCAGCGCGTCCTCGATCTCGCCCTGCACGGTCCGCCTGCCGGTCTGCTTCGCCCAGCCCGAGAAGTCCTTGCCGTCGTACGAAAGGTCCAGCCGTACCCGTACGTATCCGGGCTCTGCCTCGTCACTCACCCGCGCATCCTCTCAGAACACGACGGGCCCGCACCGCCCCGGAGGGTGGTACGGGCCCGAGTGGGGTCGTCAGAACGCTCAGGCGTCCTTGGACTCCTCGGCGGCCTCGTCGGCCGGCTTGGCGTCCTCGACGGCCTCGGCCGGAGCCTCGTCCTTCTTGAGGGCGTCCTCCTTGACCGCGCGCTTGGTCGCGGCCTCGGCCTCACCGGTGGCCTGCTGGGCCACGGTCAGCGCCTCGACCAGCTCGATGACGGCCATCGGGGCGTTGTCGCCACGACGGTTGCCGATCTTGGTGATGCGGGTGTAACCACCGGGGCGGTTCTCGTACCGCGGCGCGATCTCGGTGAAGAGCGTGTGCACGATGCTCTTGTCCGTGATCGACTGCAGCACCAGGCGACGGTTGTGGATGTCGCCCTTCTTCGCCTTGGTGATGAAACGCTCGGCGACCGGACGCAGGCGGCGGGCCTTGGCCTCGGTCGTGGTGATGCGGCCGTGCTCGAACAGCGACTTCGCGAGGTTGATGAGAAGAAGCTTCTCGTGCGCGGCGCTGCCGCCCAGACGGGCACCCTTGGCGGGCTGCGGCATGGTTTTCTCCTTGTGTGCTGCACCGGCCGTATCAGGTACCGGTGTCAGTTCCCGCGAGGCGGTCGCCCCGCGGAAGTCCTGCTGCCGGATCCGGCACGGGGGCACCCGTCAGAACGGGCGCCCCTGCCGGAACACGGTCAGTACTGCTCGGTCTCCACGAAACCGGCGTCCGCGTCGTCGTCCGCGCCGAACGCGTCCGCGGCGGCGGTCGGGTCGAATCCGGGCGGGCTGTCCTTGAGCGCCAGGCCCATGCCGGCCAGCTTCGCCTTGACCTCGTCGATCGACTTGGCGCCGAAGTTGCGGATGTCGAGCAGGTCCGCCTCGGAGCGGGCCACGAGTTCGCCCACCGAGTGGATGCCCTCGCGCTTGAGGCAGTTGTACGACCGGACCGTGAGCTCCAGCTCCTCGATCGGCAGCGCCAGGTCGGCGGCGAGCGCGGCGTCCGTCGGGGACGGGCCCATGTCGATGCCCTCGGCGTCGATGTTGAGCTCGCGCGCCAGGCCGAACAGCTCGACCAGGGTCTTACCGGCCGACGCCATGGCGTCACGGGGACGCATGGCCTGCTTGGTCTCGACGTCGACGATCAGCTTGTCGAAGTCGGTGCGCTGCTCGACACGGGTCGCCTCGACCTTGTACGTGACCTTGAGCACCGGCGAGTAGATGGAGTCGACCGGGATGCGGCCGATCTCCTGGCCCACCTGCTTGTTCTGGACGGCGGAGACGTAGCCGCGACCGCGCTCGACGGTCAGCTCCATCTCCAGCTTGCCCTTGCTGTTCAGCGTGGCGAGGACCAGGTCCGGGTTGTGGACCTCGACACCGGCCGGGGGGGCGATGTCGGCGGCGGTGACCAGGCCGGGACCCTGCTTGCGCAGGTACATCACGACCGGCTCGTCGTGCTCCGAGGAGACGACCAGCTGCTTGATGTTGAGGATGAGGTCGGTGACGTCCTCCTTGACACCCGGCACGGTGGTGAACTCGTGCAGGACGCCGTCGATCCGGATGCTGGTGACCGCGGCACCGGGGATCGAGGAGAGCAGGGTACGACGCAGGGAGTTACCGAGGGTGTAACCGAAGCCCGGCTCCAGCGGCTCGATCACGAACCGGGAGCGGAACTCGTCGACGACCTCTTCGGTCAGCGACGGACGCTGAGCGATAAGCATGGGGAGATCCTTCAGTCGTGGGCACCCACTATTTGATGCCCGACAGATGAAACAAGGATACGGGCGGCACGCCCCCGAAGGGACATACCGCCCGGATCCAGCGCTACTGCCGCACGGCCGTCACCGGCCGTGACGGATCAGACGCGGCGACGCGTCGGCGGACGGC
>NZ_KL585382.1:70956-75305 GCF_000721935.1 Streptomyces sp. NRRL WC-3549 | reverse complement strand
GTGACGGATCAGACGCGGCGACGCTTCGGCGGACGGCAGCCGTTGTGCGGCGTCGGGGTGACGTCCTGGATCGAACCGACCTCGAGGCCCGTGGCCTGGAGGGAGCGGATCGCGGTCTCACGGCCGGAGCCGGGACCCTTGACGAAGACGTCGACCTTGCGCATGCCGTGCTCCTGCGCGCGGCGGGCGGCCGACTCGGCGGCCATCTGCGCGGCGAAGGGGGTGGACTTGCGCGAGCCCTTGAAGCCGACGTGGCCGGCGGAGGCCCAGGAGATCACGTTGCCCGAGGGGTCCGTGATCGAGACGATGGTGTTGTTGAACGTGCTCTTGATGTGCGCGTGGCCGTGAGCGACGTTCTTCTTTTCCTTGCGACGCACCTTCTTGGCTGCGCCCTGACGACCCTTGGGGGGCATGTCTGAACTCCAGATGGAGAGGGGAGGTGATCGGTCCTACAGCGAAGACCGCTGGTTGCTGCGAGCGTCCGGCGGACCGGAGCGCGCAGTGCGTCCGCTGAGGACTACTTCTTGCCCGGCTTCTTCTTACCGGCGATGGCGCGACGCGGGCCCTTGCGGGTACGCGCGTTCGTGCTGGTGCGCTGACCGTGGACCGGCAGGCCGCGACGGTGCCGGATGCCCTGGTAGCAGCCGATCTCGATCTTGCGGCGGATGTCGCCCTGGATCTCGCGGCGAAGGTCACCCTCGGTGCGGAGGTTGGCGTCCACGTACTCGCGGATCTTGACCAGGTCCTCTTCGGCCAGGTCACGAACGCGGGTGTTCGGGTTCACGCCGGTGGTGGCGAGGATCTCCTTGGACCGGGTGCGCCCGATACCGAAGACGTAGGTGAGGGCAACCTCCACGCGCTTTTCGCGCGGGATGTCAACACCTGAAACGCGTGCCATTCAATGGCTCCAGTTGTCATGTCGGGGGTCTTCCGCAGTACCGCTCCCGAACGCCGACCCCGACCGTGAGGAGGAGGTGGTACGCCCGGGTCCCCGGCCCCCGCCGGAGGTGTCGTCAGCCGTGGCTTGGACGGGCACTGCGTATGTACGTGTACGTGCGTCGCGCGAAGAGCTGCGAGATGCAGGTGGTCGTGCTTCAGCCCTGGCGCTGCTTGTGGCGCAGGTTGTCGCAGATGACCATGACCCGGCCGTGGCGGCGGATCACCTTGCACTTGTCGCAGATCTTCTTGACGCTCGGCTTGACCTTCATGGGATGTCAGGTTCTCCGGGTCAGTGCCATCGCCTCGCCGAAACGGGGCGGCGGCAAGATCTACTTGTAGCGGTAGACGATCCGGCCACGCGTGAGGTCGTACGGAGAGAGCTCCACCACGACCCGGTCATCCGGGAGGATTCGGATGTAGTGCATCCGCATCTTGCCGCTGATGTGCGCGAGGACCTTGTGACCGTTCTGGAGTTCCACCTTGAACATGGCGTTCGGGAGGGACTCGATCACGGTGCCCTCAATTTCGATGGCACCTTGCTTCTTGGCCACGCTTCGCCTTTCGAATCGGCTACCTTGATCGACTCACCCACACCGGTGCGCAGACATACGGGCACACTGATGCACGAGAGCCGACGAGTCAGTCTACGTCAGCGGACTCCAAAAGACGAATCCGTCAAGTTTGCCCACGGGGACCGATCCGAAAACCAGTCGGGCGTCTCCGTCGGGGCGGGCACAGGGCCCGCGCGCTCCGGCGGACACGCCCGGTCCGGCGTCGGCCGGCCGCGCCGGACCCCGTCCGGCGGACGTGCCTGGTGCCGCGCCGGCCGGCGGGGCGGTCCTCGCCCGCAGTGGCACTAGCCCAGCGGGTCGGGCGCCGCTTCCACCCCGGCCCCACCTCCACGCAGCCCTCGCGGGCTCGGCGCCAGGGCGCCTCACAGGCATCGGCCGGCCGCGCCGGACTCCGCCCGGCGGACGTACTCAGCCCAACGGGTCGGGCGCCACTTCCACCCCGTACTTCGCGAGCCGCTCCCGGCCGCAGTCCGGTGCGGTCAGCACCAGCGGGCCCTGCTCGGTCAGCGCGATGGAGTGCTCCCAGTGCGAGGACCAGCTCTTGTCGGTCGTGAGGACCGTCCACTCGTCGGCGAGGACCTCGGTCTTCGCCGTGCCCAGCGAGACCATCGGCTCGATCGCCAGGCACACGCCGGGGACGAGCTTGATGCCCTTGCCCCGCTTGCGCGCGACGTAGTTCAGCAGGTGCGGGTCCATGTGCATCTCGGTGCCGATGCCGTGGCCGCCGTAGTCCTCGATGATCCCGTACTTGCCGGTCGCCGGGCGGGGCTGGCGGCGGATGTAGGACTCGATGGCCTTCGAGATGTCGACGAGCCGGTTGTTCACCTTCATCGCGGCGATCCCGGCCCACATGGACTCCTCGGTCACCCGGGACAGCTCGACCAGCTCCGGAGCGTGCCCGGTGCCCACGAACGCCGTGTACGCGGCGTCGCCGTGCCAGCCGTCCACGATCGCGCCGGCGTCGATGGAGATGATGTCGCCGTCCTTGAGGACGGTCTTGTCGTCGGGGATGCCGTGCACGACCACCTCGTTGACCGAGGTGCAGATGGTCGCCGGGAAACCGCCGTACCCCAGGAAGTTCGACTTCGCGCCGTGGTCCGCGATCACCTTGCGGGCGACCTCGTCCAGGTCCTTCGTGGTGGCACCGGGGACCGCGGCCTCGCGGGTGGCGGCGTGAATGGCGGCGACCACCAGGCCCGCCTCGCGCATCTTCGCGATCTGCTCGGGGGTCTTGATCTGCACCATTGCTCGGCGCCCTTCTTCCTGCGGTGGGGAACGGTCGATGCCGTACTCCACGATACGGCGCAGACAGTCGGCCGCGGCGCCCGATGGCGCCGCGGCCGACTGTGGTGGTACGGGTGGGGCCGGGATCAGCCCTCGGACTTCTTGAGGGCGTCCATGGCCCGCGCGGTCACCTCGGTGACCTTGCCGAGCGCGGAGATCGTCACGACCAGGCCCTGGGCCCGGTAGTGGTCGATGATCGGCTCGGTCTGCGTGTGGTAGACCTCGAGACGGGTACGCACCGTCTCCTCGCTGTCGTCGTCGCGCTGGTACAGCTCGCCGCCGCACTCGTCGCAGACGCCCTCGGACTTCGGGGGGTTGTACGTCACGTGGAAGACGTGCGCACTGTCGTTCCGGCAGATACGGCGGCCCGCGATGCGCTTGACCACCTCGTCCTCGGGGACCTCCAGGTCCAGAACCGCGTCCAGCGCGAGGCCCTCTTCACGGAGCATCGCGTCGAGCGCCTCGGCCTGACCCACGTTGCGCGGGAAGCCGTCCAGCAGGAAGCCTTTCTCGGCGTCCGGCTGGGCCATGCGGTCCTTGGCCATTCCGATGGTCACTTCGTCCGGCACCAGCTGACCCGCGTCCATGAAGGAGCGGGCCCGCTTGCCAAGGTCCGTGCCCTGGCTGATGTTGGCGCGGAAGAGGTCGCCCGTGGAGATGTGCGGAATCGAGAGATTCTTGGCAAGGTACGCAGCCTGCGTACCCTTGCCGGCACCGGGCGGCCCGACGAGGACGATTCGCATCAGCGGAGGAACCCTTCGTAATTGCGCTGCTGGAGCTGACTCTCAATCTGCTTCACGGTCTCCAGACCCACACCCACGATGATCAGGATGCTCGTCCCGCCGAACGGGAAGTTCTGGTTCGCACCACCGAAGCCCGCCAACGCCATCGTCGGCACAAGAGCGATCAGACCCAGGTACAGCGATCCTGGCCAAGTAATCCGGTTGAGCACGTAGCTCAGGTACTCGGCAGTAGGTCGACCGGCCCGGATACCCGGGATGAAGCCACCATACTTCTTCATGTTGTCCGCGACTTCCTCGGGGTTGAACGAGATCGCCACGTAGAAGAAGGCGAAGAACACGATCAACAGGAAGTACGTCGCGATGTAGTACGGGTGGTCGCCCTTGACGAAGTGGTTCTGGATCCAGGTCGCCCAGCCCGCGGTGGAATTGGAGAACTGAACGATTAGAGCAGGAATGTAGAGCAGCGAAGAAGCGAAGATGACGGGAATCACACCCGCCTGGTTCACCTTCAACGGGATGTACGTGGACGTACCGCCGTAGGACCGGCGCCCGATCATCCGCTTCGCGTACTGGACCGGCACGCGGCGCTGGGCCTGCTCGACGAAGACGACGAGGCCGACCATCACGAAGCCGATCAGGATGACCGTGAGGAACTCGATCCAGCCGTCGGCCAGCTTGCCGCTCTCCTTGATGGCCCACAGGGCGGCGGGGAAGCTGGCGGCGATCGAGATGAACATCAGGATCGACATGCCATTGCCGATGCCGCGGTCGGTGATGAGCTCACCGAGCCACATGACGGCGGCCGTACCGG
>NZ_KL585382.1:65680-70794 GCF_000721935.1 Streptomyces sp. NRRL WC-3549 | reverse complement strand
CTGTCGGAGCCACATGACGGCGGCCGTACCGGCGGTCATGGTGATGACCATGATGACGGTGGTGAAGATCGACTGGTTCGGGACGATCTGGTTGGCGACCGGACAGCCGCTGAACAGCGCGCCGCTGCGCGCCGTGGCGACCAGGCCGGTGCCCTGGAGGATGGCGAGCGCGACCGTCAGATAACGCGTGTACTGCGTGATCTTGGCGGTGCCCGACTGCCCCTCCTTCTTGAGGGCTTCGAGCCGGGGAATGACGACGGTCAGCAGCTGAAGGATGATGCTGGCCGTGATGTACGGCATGATGCCGAGCGCGAAGATCGTGATCTGCAGCAGTGCACCACCGCTGAACATGTTCACCAGGCCGAAGAGGCTGTTGTTGCCATCGCTTGCCTGATCAACACAAATCTGGACGTTCTCGTAGCTCACCCCCGGTACGGGAATGTGCGCACCGAGACGGTAGAGCACGATGATGCCGAGCGTGAAGAGCAGCTTCTTGCGCAGGTCGGGCGTCTTGAACGCCCGGGCGAACGCGGTGAGCACGGTGCCTCCTGCGACCCCCGCGCAAAGCGTGAGGTGACGGTCTTGAGGATCGACGAATAGGTAACAGCCAAAGGTCCCCGGGCGGTTGCCCAAGGCGTACCACAGCTACAGTGCACGCCACCTTACCGGCGGACATGCCCCCCTAGGAACGACCAACCGGGGATGCCCCATATGAGAGGCATCCCCGGTCGGATGTTCAGACCACCTGCTTGTCCGAGTTGTCTCAGACGAGTTCGGTGACGGTGCCGCCGGCGGCGGCGATCTTCTCCTTGGCGGAGCCGGAGACGGCGTCAACCGAAACCTGCAGCGCCACGGAGATCTCGCCCTGTCCGAGGACCTTGACGAGGTGGTTGTTGCGCACGGCGCCCTTGGCGACCAGGTCGGCCACCGTGACCTCTCCACCCTCGGGGTAGAGCGTCGCGAGCTTGTCCAGGTTCACGACCTGGTACTCCGTGCGGAACGGGTTCTTGAAGCCCTTGAGCTTCGGGAGACGCATGTGGAGGGGCATCTGGCCACCCTCGAAGCTCTCCGGAACCTGGTAACGAGCCTTCGTACCCTTGGTACCACGGCCTGCGGTCTTACCCTTGGACGCCTCACCACGACCCACACGGGTCTTGGCGGTCTTGGCGCCCGGGGCAGGCCGGAGGTTGTGGGCCTTCAGCGGGCTGTTCTCCGCCATGTCAGTCAACCTCCTCAACCGTCACGAGGTGGCGGACGGTGTGCACCATTCCGCGGAACTCGGGGCGGTCCTCCTTGACAACCGAGTCGTTCAGGCGCTTGAGCCCGAGCGAACGCAGGGTGTCGCGGTGGTTCTGCTTGCTGCCGATGTACGACTTCGTCTGCGTGATCTTGAGGCGAGCCATTACGCACCCGCTCCCGCACGCGCACGCAGCAGAGCCGCGGGGGCGACGTCCTCGAGGGGCAGACCACGGCGAGCCGCGATCTCCTCGGGACGCTGCAGGCCCCGGAGGGCCGCCACGGTCGCGTGCACGATGTTGATCGGGTTCGACGAACCGAGCGACTTCGACAGGATGTCGTGGACGCCGGCGCACTCCAGGACGGCGCGCACCGGGCCACCCGCGATCACACCGGTACCGGGGGAAGCAGGCTTCAGCAGGACGACGCCCGCAGCCTTCTCGCCCTGGATCGGGTGAGGGATGGTGCCCTGGATACGCGGGACCTTGAAGAAGCTCTTCTTGGCCTCTTCGACGCCCTTGGCGATGGCCGCGGGAACTTCCTTGGCCTTGCCGTATCCGACACCCACGGTGCCGTCACCATCGCCCACCACGACCAGCGCGGTGAAGCTGAAGCGACGACCACCCTTCACTACCTTGGCGACGCGGTTGATCGCGACGACACGCTCGACGTACGCGGTCTTCTCGGCGGCAGCGCCACCGTCACGGCCCTTCCGGTCCCGCCGCTCGCCGCCACCGGCACCGCTTCCGCGGCGCTGGGGTCCAGCCATTGGATTTACCTCTCTCTGTTACGTCCGCTGTGCGTAGGAACCGGGGCTAGAACTTCAGCCCGGCTTCACGGGCGGCGTCAGCCAGAGCGGCAATCCGCCCGGCGTACTGGTTACCACCGCGGTCAAACACGACGGCCTCGACGCCTGCAGCCTTGGCACGCTCGGCGACCAGGGCGCCGACCTGCTTGGCCTGGGCGCTCTTGTCACCCTCGCCACCACGGATCGACGTGTCCAGGGTCGACGCCGACGCGAGCGTGTGGCCCGCGACGTCATCGATGACCTGCGCGACGATGTGGCGGTTGGAACGCGTCACGACCAAGCGGGGACGCTCCGGCGAACCGGAGATGTGCTTGCGGACGCGGATGTGGCGCCGCTTGAGAGCCGCGCGCTTGTACGCGTCGCCCTTGGCGATCTTCACACCGTATGCCATGGCTACTTACCAGCCTTTCCGACCTTGCGGCGGATGACCTCGCCCGCGTACTTGACGCCCTTGGCCTTGTACGGGTCGGGCTTCCGCAGCTTGCGGATGTTGGCGGCTACCTCGCCGACCTTCTGCTTGTCGATGCCCTCGACGCTGAGCTTCGTGGGCGACTCGACCTTGAAGGTGATGCCTTCCGGTGCCTCGATGACGACCGGGTGGCTGTAGCCCAGGGCGAACTCCAGGTTGGAGCCCTTCGCCTGGACGCGGTAACCGACACCGCTGATCTCGAGCGCCTTGCTGTATCCCTGGGTCACACCGGTGATCATGTTCGCCACCAGCGTGCGGGACAGGCCGTGGAGGGCCTTGTTCTGACGCTCGTCGTTCGGGCGGGTGACGCTGAGCACGCCGTCCTCACCCTTGGTGACCTCGATCGGCGCGGCGACGGTGTGCGTGAGGGAACCCTTGGGGCCCTTCACCGCGACCGTGCGGCCATCGATGGTGACGTCCACACCGGCGGGAACCTGGATGGGGAGCTTGCCGATTCGCGACATGAGCTTTTCCTCCGTTCCCGACTACCAGACGTAGGCGAGGACTTCCCCACCTACGCCCTTCTTGCTGGCCTGCTGGCCGGTCAGGAGACCGTGGGACGTGGAGATGATCGCCACGCCCAGGCCGCCGAGGACCTTCGGCAGGTTGGTGGACTTTGCGTAGACACGCAGACCCGGCTTCGAGATGCGCTTGATGCCGGCGATCGAACGCTCGCGGTTCGGGCCGAACTTCAGCTCGAGGACGAGGTTCTTGCCGACCTCGGCGTCCTCGACCTTCCAGCCGGTGATGAAGCCCTCCTGCTGGAGGATCTCCGCGATGTGCGACTTGATCTTGCTGTGCGGCATCGAAACATCGTCGTGATACGCCGAGTTCGCGTTGCGCAGACGCGTGAGCATGTCTGCGATGGGATCAGTCATGGTCATGAGTTGGCCTTCGGCCTCTCTCGCCGGGGTTTCCTGTATGCGCCATCCCTCTCCCCGCTCAGTGGCGGGACGGGTGCGGTGCGGGGACCTACGGCGTAGTAAGTCGGTCAGGGCGGCAGGCGCCCAACCCTTCAAGCCTACGGCATGAAGAGCGGGGCTCCTGCCGACCAGATACTTACCGAGAGCTTTCCGGTACCTCCAACGCCCAACGGGCGGAGGAGAATTACCAGGAGCTCTTGGTCACGCCCGGCAGCTCGCCACGGTGAGCCATCTCACGAAGGCACACGCGGCACAGGCCGAACTTGCGGTAGACGGAGTGGGGCCGGCCGCAGCGCTGGCAGCGGGTGTACCCGCGGACGCCGAACTTCGGCTTACGGGCGGCCTTAGCGATCAGAGCCTTCTTCGCCACGGTCAGTTCTCCTTGAACGGGAAGCCGAGGTGACGAAGGAGGGCACGACCCTCGTCGTCGTTGGTCGCCGTGGTGACCACGGTGATGTCCATGCCCCGGACCCGGTCGATCTTGTCCTGGTCGATCTCGTGGAACATGACCTGCTCCGTGAGACCGAAGGTGTAGTTGCCACGGCCGTCGAACTGCTTCGGCGACAGGCCACGGAAGTCACGGATACGCGGAAGCGCGAGCGACAGCGTACGGTCCAGGAACTCCCACATGCGGTCACCACGGAGGGTGACGTGGCAGCCGATCGGCTGCCCCTCGCGCAGCTTGAACTGCGCGATCGACTTGCGGGCCTTGGTGACGGCCGGCTTCTGACCGGTGATCGTGGTCAGGTCCCTGACGGCACCGTCGATCAGCTTGGAGTCGCGGGCGGCGTCGCCCACACCCATGTTGACCACGATCTTGACCAGACCGGGAACCTGCATGACGTTCTCGTACGAGAACTCCTCACGCAGCTTGCCGGCGATTTCCTCGCGGTAGCGCGTCTTGAGACGCGGCGCAGTGGTGGCAGTCATCAGATGTCCTCACCGGTCCGCTTGGCAACGCGGATCTTCTTGCCCTCGTCGTCGAAGCGGTAGCCGACGCGGGTGACGACCTTGTTGCCGTCCTTCTCCACGACCAGCTGCACGTTGCTGACGTGAATCGGGGCCTCGGTGGTGACGATGCCACCGGTCTGCGAGCCGCGAGCCGTCTGACCGGCCTTGGTGTGCTTCTTGACCCGGTTGACACCCTCGACGAGGACGCGGTCCTGAGCGGGGTAGGCCACGATGACCTTGCCCTGCTTGCCCTTGTCCTTACCGGTGATGACCTGGACCAGGTCGCCCTTCTTGATCTTCATGCTTACAGCACCTCCGGCGCGAGCGAGATGATCTTCATGAACTTCTTCTCGCGCAGCTCTCGGCCCACCGGGCCGAAGATGCGGGTGCCGCGGGGGTCGCCGTCGTTCTTGAGAATGACAGCGGCGTTCTCGTCGAAGCGGATGTACGAGCCATCCTGACGACGACGCTCCTTGACGGTGCGAACGATGACGGCCTTGACGACGTCACCCTTCTTCACGTTGCCACCGGGGATCGCGTCCTTGACGGTGGCGACGATGACGTCACCGATGCCCGCGTAGCGGCGACCCGAGCCACCGAGAACACGGATGGTGAGAATTTCCTTCGCACCCGTGTTGTCGGCGACACGCAGTCGCGACTCCTGCTGGATCACGTCTATCTCCTGATCGTCTGCCGGTTCCCGGCAGGGGCTCCTTAGCGGGAGCCC
>NZ_KL585382.1:54562-65499 GCF_000721935.1 Streptomyces sp. NRRL WC-3549 | reverse complement strand
CCTTAGCGGGAGCCCCTGCCGAGCCTGGCGGAACTGGCCTGAGGGGAGTTCCCCTCAGGGATTACTTGGCCTTCTCGAGGATCTCGACGATGCGCCAGCGCTTCGTCGCGGACAGCGGACGCGTCTCCATGATGAGGACGCGGTCGCCGACACCCGCGGCGTTCTGCTCGTCGTGGGCCTTGAGCTTGTTCGTACGGCGGATGACCTTGCCGTACAGCGCGTGCTTGACGCGGTCCTCGACAGCGACGACGACGGTCTTGTCCATCTTGTCGCTGACGACCAGACCCTCACGGGTCTTGCGGAATCCGCGGTCGCTCGTCTTGGTCTCAGTCACAGTGCTCTCGCTCATCAGACGCTCTCCACCGTCTCGATGCCCAGCTCGCGCTCGCGCATCAGGGTGTAGATCCGGGCGATGTCCTTACGGACGGACTTGAGCCGACCGTGGTTCTCGAGCTGGCCCGTCGCCGCCTGGAAGCGGAGGTTGAACAGCTCTTCCTTGGCCTCGCGGAGCTTGTTGAGGAGCTCCTCGTTGCCCAGCTCGCGCAGCTCGGACGCCTTGGTTCCGGCCGACATCACGACTCACCTGCCTCGCGCCGAACGATCCGGCACTTCATCGGAAGCTTGTGAGCAGCGCGGGTGAGCGCCTCACGAGCAATCTTCTCGTTCGGGTAGGACAGCTCGAACATCACCCGACCGGGCTTGACGTTCGCGATCCACCACTCGGGAGAACCCTTACCGGAACCCATGCGGGTCTCGGCCGGCTTCTTCGTCAGGGGGCGGTCCGGGTAGATGTTGATCCAGACCTTGCCGCCACGCTTGATGTGGCGGGTCATCGCGATACGAGCTGCCTCGATCTGGCGGTTCGTCACGTACGCCGGGGTCAGCGCCTGGATGCCGTACTCGCCGAACGCAACCTGCGTGCCACCCTTGGACATACCGCTGCGCTTCGGGTGGTGCTGCTTGCGGTGCTTGACCCTACGGGGGATCAGCATTTCGGTCAGGCCTCCGTTCCGGTGCTCTCAGCCGGAGCAGCGGCGGCGGGAGCCTCGGCGCGACCGCCGCGCTCGCCACCACGGCCACCACGGCCGGCCGGGCGGTCAGCGCCGCCACGGGCCGGACGGTTGCCGGCGCGAGCCGCTGCGTTCTCGGCGCGGACCTCGGCGATGTTCTTGACGTCGCCCTTGTAGATCCAGACCTTCACACCGATGCGGCCGAAGGTCGTCTTGGCCTCGAAGAAGCCGTAGTCGACGTTCGCACGGAGCGTGTGCAGGGGCACACGGCCCTCGCGGTAGAACTCCGAGCGGGACATCTCGGCGCCGCCGAGGCGGCCACCGCACTGGATCTTGATGCCCTTGGCGCCGGCCTTCATCGTGCTCTGCATGCTCTTGCGCATGGCACGACGGAAGGAGACGCGGGAGGAGAGCTGCTCGGCGACGGCCTGGGCCACCAGCTGAGCGTCCACCTCGGGGTTCTTGACCTCGAGGATGTTCAGCTGGACCTGCTTGCCGGTCAGCTTCTCCAGCTCGCCACGGATGCGGTCGGCCTCGGCGCCGCGGCGACCGATGACGATGCCCGGGCGGGCGGTGTGGATGTCAACGCGGACGCGGTCGCGGGTGCGCTCGATCTCCACCTTGGAGATGCCGGCCCGCTCCATGCCCTTCGTCATCATGCGACGAATGGCGACGTCTTCCTTGACGTAGTCCTTGTACAGCTTGTCGGCGTACCAACGGGACTTGAAGTCCGTGGTAATGCCGAGTCGGAACCCATGCGGGTTGACCTTCTGCCCCATTACCGGGTTCCTTCCTTGCTGCTGACGACCACGGTGATGTGGCTGGTCCGCTTACGGATCCGGTAGGCACGGCCCTGAGCACGCGGACGGAACCGCTTCAGGGTCGGGCCCTCGTCCACGTACGCCTCGCTGATGACCAGCGAAGAGGCGTCGGTGTGGTCGTAGTTGTGTGCAGCGTTGGCGATGGCGCTGTCCAGCACCTTGCCAACCGGCACGCTCGCGGCCTGCGGGGCGAAACGCAGGACCGCCTGAGCCTCCGTGGCATCCATGCCACGGATGAGGTCCACCACGCGGCGGGCCTTCATGGGCGTGACGCGGATGTACCGCGCCTGGGCCCTGGCTTCCATGGTTGTCCCTTCGGTGTGAGTCATAGTCGTTTCCACCCCGCGCTTAGCGGCGCTTCGACTTCCGGTCGTCCTTGACGTGGCCGCGGAAGGTGCGAGTCGGCGAGAACTCGCCGAGCTTGTGGCCGACCATCGACTCGGTGACGAACACCGGGACGTGGATCTTGCCGTTGTGCACCGCGATGGTGTGACCCAGCATGGCCGGGACGATCATCGAGCGACGGGACCAGGTCTTGATGACGTTCTTGGTGCCTGCCTCGTTCTGTACGTCCACCTTCTTGATGAGGTGTCCGTCGACGAAGGGCCCCTTCTTGAGACTGCGCGGCATCTAAACCCGCTCCTAGCGCTTCTTGTTCGTCTTGCGGCGGCGGACGATGTACTTGTTGCTCGCCTTCTTGGGAGAACGAGTACGACCCTCCTTCTGACCCCACGGCGAGACCGGGTGGCGACCACCGGAGGTCTTGCCTTCACCACCACCGTGCGGGTGGTCAACCGGGTTCATCACGACACCGCGGACGGTCGGGCGGACGCCCTTCCAGCGCATGCGGCCGGCCTTGCCCCAGTTGATGTTCGACTGCTCGGCGTTGCCGACCTCGCCGATGGTGGCGCGGCAGCGGGCGTCGACCAGCCGGATCTCGCCGGACGGCATACGAAGGTGGGCCATGGTGCCCTCCTTCGCCAGCAGCTGCACGGAGGCACCCGCGGAGCGGGCGAACTTCGCGCCGCCGCCGGGCCGCAGCTCGATGGCGTGGAGCGTCGTACCGACCGGGATGTTGCGCAGCGCCAGGTTGTTGCCCGGCTTGATGTCTGCGGCCGGACCGTTCTCGACGCGGTCGCCCTGCACCAGGCCGCGGGGGGCGAGGATGTAACGCTTCTCGCCGTCCGCGTAGTGCAGCAGCGCGATGCGCGCGGTGCGGTTGGGGTCGTACTCGATGTGCGCGACCTTGGCCGGCACGCCGTCCTTGTCGTGACGACGGAAGTCGATCACACGGTAGGCGCGCTTGTGGCCACCACCCTGGTGGCGAACGGTCACACGACCGGCGTTGTTACGGCCGCCCTTGCTGTGCAGGGGGCGGACCAGCGACTTCTCCGGCGTGGACCGCGTGATCTCGACAAAGTCGGCGACGCTGGAGCCACGACGGCCCGGGGTCGTCGGCTTGTACTTGCGGATACCCATTTCTCAGTCCTCGTCCGATTCCGGACGACTCGACCCCTGTTAGGAGGTCGGGCCGCCGAAGATGTCGATACGGTCGCCCTCGGCGAGGGTCACGATGGCGCGCTTCGTGTCGGCGCGCTTGCCGAAACCGGTGCGGGTGCGCTTGCGCTTGCCCTGCCGGTTGATCGTGTTGACCCCGGTGACCTTGACCGAGAAGACCGCTTCCACGGCCTGCTTGATCTGGGTCTTGTTGGAGCCGGGCGCGACGATGAACGTGTACTTGTTCTCGTCGAGCAGCGCGTAGCTCTTCTCGGAAACGACCGGCTTGACGAGAACGTCGCGCGGGTCCGAGTAGGTCTTGCTGGTAACGGTCGCCTCACTCATCAGGCGGCGCTCCCTTCGGTCTCAGCGGTCTGGGGGCCAGACACGAAGGACTCGAAAGCGGCCTGGGTGAAGACCACGTCGTCAGAGACGATCACGTCGTACGTGTTCAGCTGGCCCGGCTCCAGGATGTGCACCTGGGGCAGGTTGCGCGCGGACAGCCACGCGGCCTCGTCGGAACGCTCGGCGACCAGGAGCAGGTTGCTGCGCTCCGAGATCTTGCCGAACAGCGTCTTGACGGCCTTGGTGGAGATCCCACTCTCGACCACGCCGGTGACGACGTGGATGCGGGAGTGACGCGCCCGGTCCGAGAGGGCACCGCGCAGGGCGGCGGCCTTCATCTTCTTCGGGGTGCGCTGCGAGTAGTCACGCGGCTGCGGGCCGTGGACGACGCCACCGCCGACGAACTGCGGTGCGCGGGTCGAACCCTGGCGGGCGCGGCCGGTGCCCTTCTGGCGGTACGGCTTGCGGCCACCACCACGGACTTCGCCGCGACGCTTGGTCTTGTGCGTGCCCTGACGGGCGGCTGCCAGCTGTGCGACGACGACCTGGTGGATCAGCGGAACGCTGGTCTTCGCGTCGAAGATCTCCGCGGGGAGCTCGACGGTACCGGCCTTGTCGCCTGCCGGCGAAAGGATGTCAATGGTGCTCATTACCTCAAGCCCCCTTGGCCGCGGTACGGACCAGGACGAGGCCGCCGTTCGGACCGGGGACCGCGCCCTTGATGAGCAGCAGACCCTTCTCCGCGTCGACCGCGTGGATGGTCAGGTTCTGGGTGGTGACGCGCTCGTTGCCCATGCGACCCGCCATGCGCATGCCCTTGAAGACACGGCCGGGGGTGGCACAGCCACCGATGGAGCCGGGCATGCGGTGCACGCGGTGGGCACCGTGGGACGCCTTGCCGCCCTTGAAGTTGTGACGCTTCATGACACCGGCGAAGCCCTTGCCCTTGCTCTTGCCCGTGACGTCGACCTTGACGCCGGACTCGAACACCTCGGCAGTGACCTCCTGGCCCAGCGTGTACTCGCTGGCGTCAGGGGTGCGGAGCTCCACCAGGTGGCGGCGCGGGGTGACGTCGGCCTTGGCGAAGTGACCCTTGAGGGGCTTGTTCACCTTGCGCGGGTCGATCTCGCCGAAGGCGATCTGGACCGACTCGTAGCCGTCGCTGTCGTTGGTGCGGACCTGGGTGACGACGCAGGGCCCGGCCTTGACGACGGTCACCGGGACGACCCGGTTGTTCTCGTCCCAGACCTGGGTCATGCCGAGCTTCTCGCCCAGGACGCCCTTAATGTTCTTAGCCATCTCGCGCGTCACCTCAGAGCTTGATCTCGATGTCGACGCCGGCCGGCAGGTCGAGACGCATCAGCGAGTCAACCGTCTTCGGCGTGGGGTCGAGGATGTCGATGAGGCGCTTGTGCGTGCGCATCTCGAAGTGCTCGCGAGAGTCCTTGTACTTGTGCGGCGACTTGATGACGCAGTACACGTTCTTCTCAGTGGGCAGCGGCACCGGGCCCGCGACCGACGCACCAGTGCGGGTCACCGTCTCGACGATCTTCTTCGCCGAGGAGTCGATGACCTCGTGGTCGTAGGCCTTGAGCCGGATGCGGATCTTCTGTCCCGCCATGGCTACTAGTAGTCCTGTCTCTCAATAACGCTCTGGGACCCGATGGTTCGGTAACTCCACCTCCGACCCACGCGGTCGGGCGTGTCGCATCCCCTCTACGAAGATCTCCCGAAGGATTTCCCAACCAAGGGGGTGCGGGCCGAAACCGCGCTGCCGGGGGTGAAACCCCACCGGGTGCCTGGTCGGCGCCCCACTGACGCTTCCCGGAAGATTCCCGTACGTCCGGCCCGCATGGGGCCGACGAGTACTGTGGGACTCGCTTCCGGTCCTCCCGGCGGGAGGCGCGCAGCATTGACACTCAACCGAGCAACCTGGCTAGTGTGACACACGGGCAGCGGCACTGGCCAATCGGGTCGGGGATCTTACCCCCTGCGAGGGACCCGTCAAACGCAGGCGCCCAGAGGGGCGACACGGCCCGCCCCACCGGCCCGGCGCCCCTCCTGCTCGAACACCGCGCCGTTCTGCTCCGCACTTGTGCGGAGCAGAACGGTCCCGCACGGGGCCCCGCCCGCCCCCGTCACTCCGGTCGCGGTCGCCTCCACAGCAGCATGACCGCCAGGAGCGCCGCCAGGCACGGGGCCGTACCGGCCCAGCCCAGCGCCGGCGGCAGGCCGGTCTCGCCGGAGGTGTCCTTGGTGAGCAGCGCGGTCAGCGCGACGCCCGTGCCGAGCACGAAGAGCGCGGTCGCCGCGGGGCGGGCCCACCGTTTGCCCGTCCGGACGGCCCAGATCGTCCCGAGCCAGGCGAGGACGCCGAGGGCTCCGACGACGGTCAGCAGGACCAGGTACGTGGTGACGGCGGAGTCGACCCGTGCGTCGGTGTACGTGGGGTAGCCCGCCCGGATGTGGTCGGCCAGCAGATGGGTGGTGGCGCGGTCGAGGTACGGGGCGATCGTGGCGGCGACGGTGAGCCCGAGGCCCGCGTACATCGCTCCGGCCGCCGGCCGTCCGTGACCTGTGTTCACCATCGGGACGCCTTCCTTCCTGGTCATGCGGCGAGGGAGTCGCGGAGGAACGCGAGGATCTCCGCCCGCGCGGGTTCGGCCTGGGGCACCAGGCCCGGCATGCTGAGGAAGCCGTGCACCGCTTCGGGGTACTCGGTGAGCCGCGCGCGCGTCCCCTCCGCGCTCAGCCGTGCGGCGTAGCGGCGGCCGTGGTCGGCGATCGGGTCGCGGACCGGCACCACCACGAGTGCCGGGGCCAGTCCGTCCAGGTCGTCGGCGTACAGCGGCGAGAGCGCCCGGGAGTCGGTCCCCGGCGGAAGGGCGAGCCGCTGGAACAGCCGCAGTGTCGGCACGGCGAGGGTCTGGCTCCGGTCGTGCTCGGTGACCGAGGGGTGGTCGAGCATCGTCCCGGTCACGTCGACGGCGGGGTTGACCAGCACCTGTGCCCGGAGGCCCAGACCGGTGTCCCTGGCCCGGATCGCCGCCAGGGCGCTGATCAGCGCACCGCAGCTCTCGCCGAACACGGCCGTCCGGGACGGGTCGACGCCCCACTGCGCGGCATGCCCCACCAGGTGCCGGAGCGCCTCCCAGCCGTCGTCGACCGCGTCCGCCAGCGGGGTGCCGGGGGCGACGAGGCGGTGGTCCACCGAGACGACGACCGCGGGCAGCCGGGCGGCGAGGTGGCTGTTGACCCAGTCGCTCTGCGCCGCCGTGCCCACGAACCCGCCGCCGTGCACATGGACCACGAGGGGCAGGGCGGTGCCCTCCTCGTCCCCGGCGGACGGCCGGTACACCCGTACCGGCAGCACGCGGCCGGGCAGTGCCACCTCCTGCCACGTGATCACGGCACCGGGGTCCGGCTCCCCCGTGACGGGCCGCGCCTCCTCGGACGCCCGGAAGCGGTTCTCCGCCTCGCGGTAGGCGACCAGCTCCTCGGCCGTCACCGTCCGCCAGTCCGGCTCCGGCGGCCGTGCCGCAGTGGCCTCGCTCATGTCTGCTCCTCACCCAGATAATTTCGCGACCTCAGGTATCGATACCCAAGGTATCGGAAAAGGTATCGTGGAGGTCATGACTTCGCGCACACCCCCCAGACCGCCCGGCCGCCCACGCGCCGGTGTCCACACGGCGGTCTTCGCCGCGACGCTCGCCACGGTCCAGGAGCTCGGCTACGCACGCGCCACCGTCGAACGCATCGCCGCCGCGGCCGGCGTCGCGAAGTCGACGGTCTACCGGCGCTGGCCGTCCAAGGGAGAGCTGATCGTGGACTGCCTGCTGGACGCGTTCGGCCCGGTACCACTGACGGGCACCGACCGGGCCGAGGTCATGTCCTCGGCCGTCCACTGGGTCGCGGGGAAGATCGGCGAGCCCGGGGTGGGCGACGCGTTCGCGGGCGTGTTCAGCGACGCCGTCAGCGACCCGGCCCTGCGGGAGGTCCTCTCCGCGCGGCTGCAGGACCCGTACCGGCTCGCGCTCCAGGAGGCGCTGGGCGAGCCGGAGAACCGGGTGCTGTTCTTCATCGACGTGGTGGTGGGTACGTTGCTCCACCGGATGGGCATGACCGGTGAGCCGATGGTCGAGGACGACGTCGCGGCGCTGGTCGAGATGGTCCTGTCACACTTCGGCGGCCCGCGCCAGGCGTATTGATCACGAGCGCCCTCCGTCCCGGGCCGGGGCGGCCGTGCCGTACCCGCGCAACCGGGCCACACCTGCGTCAGGTACGCGTGACCCTGCCGCAGGAGTCGTCGTCCGTCCACGCACTGCGGTCGTACGGGTCCACGGCCGGCCCACCGGGCGCCGCGTCGGGGGCGTCGCCCGGGAACGCCGGGTGCAGGAAGCCGTCGAACACCTCGCAGGCGGTGTTGCCGACGCGGTCCTCGGACGTCAGGAGCGACAGCTTGCCCCGGGACGCCGTGTAGCGCTCCGGGTCGTACAGCACCGTCGTCAGGCGCCGCCGGACGACGGTGCGCGCCACCTCGTCCCCGTCCGCCCTCAGCAGCGGATAGACGAAGGTGTAGTCGGCGTGCACCTCGACGGAGCCCGGCCGGCCCGCCTCGAAGGTCATCCGGCCGCGGGTCTTGACCACGTCTCCCAGCAGCCGCGACTCCTCCGGGGCGAACCGGGTGAACAGGGTCAGCGGGTCATGGTCCCGGGACGGTTCGCGCAGCGCCCTCTCCAGCTCCTTCCGCCCGCCCTCCTGGGCCGGGTCCAGCAGCTCCAGCGTCGTGTCGGGCCGCTCGCCCCGCAGTGTGGCCGGGGCGAGGTTCGCCCCGACGAGGATCTGCCTGGTCGTACGCAGGGCGAACGCGACCTGGTCCTTGCTCATCCCGCCGACCGCCTTGGCCTCGGGGGCCTCGATGCCCTCCGCCCCGTCCGCCCAGCGGAGCGCGGGCGAACCCCGGAACGGCTCCTCCCGGGTCGGCCCGTGCGGGCCGCTCCCGGCCGGGGGCGCGGCGGTCGGCGGTGCCGTCTCGGCGGGCAGGGGCGCGGCGTCCACGGCGCGGCCGCCTCCCGGCAGGTGATCGGTCAGCAGGCTCGGCCGCATGGTGACGACCAGGGCGGCCACGATCACGGCCGTCCCCAGGACTCCGGCGACGCGACGCCGCCCGCGCGCGCGTCCGTTCCTCTCCTGCCAGGCCGGTCCGGTACGCCAGCCGTCCGGCTGCCACGGTTCGGCCGGCCCGCTCTTCCCGCGGCGCCACCGGCCGCCCCGGGCCCGCGCCGCCTCCTCGTCCAGGGCGCGCAGGCGGTCGGTGACCATACGGGCCCGGGCCGAGGGCTCCTTCGGGGCGGCGGCGGATCCGGCCTCGGCCTGGCGGAGGAAGTCGGCCCACTGCTCGTCCGTGGGCGATTCCTGGTCTTCGGACCGCTCCGGACGCCCTTCGGACGGTGTGCCGTGCCCGCTCACTGTGGTTCCCACTCCCCCGTCGATGCTGTCCCGGACAGTTCATGACGCGCTCTTCCGGTGGGCAAGGGGATGACGCCTTCCGTGACGATCATGTGACTGTTCCGTGGCGGCCCCCGGGCACCGGCCCGGCCCGATCGTCCTGGTTGACAGATGACGGCCCGCTCCGTGTAATGAACGCGGTGTCACGTGGCGCCGGCCACAGAGCGGTGGGCCGGCCGGCGACCGGGCGAACACCTTTCACAGGCAGGGGAATCGCCATGAGTTCGTACTCCGCGCCCCGTACGTGACGTAGCGCAGCCGCCCGTCGTCTCCCGTCGCCCCTTTGGCACCGGCACGTCGCCGTGTGCCCGTGCCCGACGGCTTCCGCACCCCCGGCCCTCCGGCCGCCGCGTGCGCGCCGTCCGCACCCCCGCGTCCGGAGACCGTGCGGCCCGTCCGTCCCGCGCACGTCATCACCGGCCGGCACCGCTCCCAGCGGTTGCGGTGACGGCCCGTACCTTCCGGAGACACAGCCATATGCCCATGTCGTTCAATGAACAGGTCATCGAGGAGTTCCGCGCCAACGGGGGAAAGGTCGGTGGCCCCTTCGAGGGCGGGAACCTGCTCCTGCTGACGACCACCGGCGCCCGGTCCGGGACCGAGCGGACCACGCCCCTCGGCTACGTCCGCCACGGCGACGCCCTCCTCGTCGTCGGGTCCGACCTCGGAGGCCCGCACCACCCCGCCTGGTACCACAACGTGCTCGCCCACCCCGTGGTCCGGGTGGAGACCCGCAGCCGCACCTTCCAGGCCCTCGCGGTGCCCGCCGAGGGGGCCCGGCGCGAGGAACTGTTCGCGTACGTCGTACGGGAGGCCCCCGGGTACGGCGCCTACCAGGCCCGCACCGCCCGGCCCCTGCCCGTCGTGGTCCTGGAACGGGCCGAGCCCGACGGCTGGGAGGACCCCGGTGACGTCACCACCCTCGCCGGCAAACTGCTGGAGGTCCACACCTGGCTGCGCGGCCAACTGCGCCACGTACGGGCGGAGGTGGACGCCCACTTCGCCGCACGCGCGGCGCACCACGGGCCCGGCGAGCCGCCGGCACCCGGACTGGGCCTGCAGATACGGCAGCGCTGTCTGGCGTTCTGCCAGGCCCTGGAGTTCCACCACGCCAGCGAGGACGGCCATCTCTTCCCCGAGATCGCCCGCCACCACCCCGACCTGGCCGGCACCTTCGACCGGCTCCGCGACGAACACCGCACCGTCGCCCGCATCCAGGCCGGGCTGGTGTCCCTGCTGGCCGGCATCGGTATCGCCGACCCGGAGCGCTTCCGGACCGAACTGGACGAGATGTCCCGGGAGTTGACCGCGCACCTCGATGCCGAGGAGAAGTCGATCCTGCCGCTCCTGGCCGGGATCCCGTGGCCGCCGGCTCCTCCCACGCGGCCCGCGGAGGGCGGTGACACCGGCACCGGCTGACCGGGGGCCGGGGCTCCCCGAGGCACCACGGCCGGCCCGGTCGGGCACTCCCCGGGCCGGCCGCCCGTTCCGTACGCCACTCGGCGCCCGGTCCAGGCAACCGGCCCTCCCCCGAGTCCGTCTGTCCGTGCGGGGGCGGCCCGACCGGCCGGCCCCCGTCGGGAGACGGTACGCAGCACAGGCGGCAGGCCACCCGCTGCGGGGGAAGCGGATGGAGCACACGGCATGACGGATCGATCCCACGCGCGACCGGACACCTCGGGCGCAACGGCCCCCGGCGCGTCCGTACCGGCCCCCGCACCGGCCGGTCCGCGCCGCCGCGCGGTCGTCGCCGCGC
>NZ_KL585382.1:50940-54351 GCF_000721935.1 Streptomyces sp. NRRL WC-3549 | reverse complement strand
TCGTCGCCGCGCTGGCCGCCGGCACCGGCGCGGCGGCCCTCGGCGCCTGTTCCGTACCGCCGCCCCGGCGCAGCGACCCGCCCGCGGACCCGGCGCCCGGCCTGGCCATCAGCACCGGCCGCCGGGCCTGCCTGATGCAGTTCCTCGCCCACCCGGACGACGACCTGTACTTCATGAACCCGGACACCCGGCAGGCCGTCGACGCCGGCACCCCGCTGATCTGCGTCTACCTCACCGCGGGCGAGGCGGACGGCGTCAACAAGGCCCCCGGCGCCCCGCGCCCGGCACCCGACAAGGGCGCCTACTCCTCCGCCCGGCACCAGGGGCTCCGCCAGGCGTACGCGGACCTGCTCGGGCTGGACGAGTTCACGCCCTGGGAGACGTCCGTCGTCGAGCTCGCCGGGAACCACCTCGCCGAGGTCGACACCCTCACCCACGGGGCCCGGCGGGTCCGGCTGGTCTTCCTCAACACGGCGATGCACACCACCCGCCACCGTCTCGGGCTGCCCAGCCTCTGGCAGGACCGGCACCTGTCCCTGCGCACCGTCGTCGCCGACGGGTCGCCGCTGCGGCACGCCGGTTCGTACACGTACGACGGGCTCGTGGACGTCCTCGCCGGGCTGCTGGAGAGCCACCGCCCCACGCTCGTGCACACCCTGGACCCCGACCCGGACATCCAGCACAGCACCGAGGCCGTCCGCCGGGCGGACAGCGAACAGCGCGGCTACTCCGACCACGCCGACCACACCGCGGCGGCCTGCTTCACCTGGGCGGCGATGATCCGCTGGGTGGCCCGGGCGACGGCGGGCGGCGGTGAGGTGCCCGCGTTCGTGGTGACCTCCTACCGCGGGTACTACAACCGGCACTGGCCGAAGAACCTGCCGCCCGAGGTCCTCGCCGAGAAGGCCGCCCACCTGGTGCCGTACGGCGGGTCACCCGACTGGGAGTGCGGGAACCCGGCCGGGTGCGGCGACTACAACGTCGGCGGGAAGCGGCCCCTGACCAACCGCAAGGGCTGGGTCCGCTCCACCTCCCACCGCTACCCCGGGGACCGGGTCGCCGTCGCCACCGAGCCCGACGGACGGCTCGCCGCGTACGCGGTGCTGGGGCTGCGGGCGGTGCGGTGGCGGGAGACCGAGGCGGGCAGCGGCGTCTGGGGGCCGCCGCACGACCTCGGCGGCGGGCCGCTCGCCCCGGTCCTGGGCGCCGCCACCGCCGGCGACGGACGGCTGCTGCTCTTCGGGCTGCGCTTCGCCGCGCTCGGCGGGCACGGCGCGGCCGACGCGCGCGAGATCGTGGTCCTGGAGCAGAGCACCCCCGACGGGGGCTTCTTCGCCTGGCGGGGTCTCGGGAACCCCTGCCCCGGCCGTGACGAGGGTCGTCGCATCGGCGTACCGGTGGCGGTCACCGCACCGGACGGCCGCGTCCACGTCTTCGTACGCACCGCGGAGAAGGGCCTCGCCACCCGGGTCCGGGACGCGGCGGGCCGCTGGGGTGTCTGGCGGGACATGGGCGGCGGCGAGGTGCGGGACGGTGTGACCGCGACGGTGGACGGCGCCGGACGCGTCCATGTGTACGCCGCCGGCCACCACGCGGTGCACCACTGGACCCAGGACACCCCCGCCACCGACGTCACGGCCCGCACCCAGCTCACCGGCGCCCCCGTCCCGGGCCACGCGCCCGCCGCGCTGCCGGCCCCGGACGGCTCGGTGGAGCTGTACTACCGCGCCGCCGCCCGCGCCGCGATGACCGTGCTGCGGGCGGACACCCCGGTGTCCGCCGCCCCCTTCGACGGCTACGGTCCGCTCCTGGCCGCCCCCTCCCCCGGCGGCCCGGTCCTGCTCGGCCGGGGCACCGACGGCCGGCTGCGCCTGCGCACCGCCGGCGGCGTGGCCGTACGCGACCGGGGCCCCGTCGCCCTGGACGGCCCGGCCCTCCACCTCGGCCCGGACGGGCGCCCGGTGGTCGTCGGCCTGGGCCCGGACGCCTCACCGTGGATCTGGCGGCCCTGACGCCCGTGTCACACCCAGCCGTTGCGCCGGGCGATGCGCACGGCGTCGACCAGGGTGCGGGCGTGCAGCTTCCCGACGGCGGAGGAGAGCCGGTTGCGCACCGTCCCCACGCTCAGGAAGAGGTCGGCGGCGATCTCGCGCGCGTGCGCCCCGGACGCGGTCAGCCGCAGCGCCTCCGTCTCGGCGCACGTCAGGGGGCTGGGCCCGGTCCCGAGGGCCTCGCGCATCCTCGGGTCGATGACCCTGCCGCCCTGGGCAACCCTGCGGATGGCGTCCGACACCTCTGCCGGACGGGCCGACTTGAGGAGGTAGCCGGCGGCGCCCGAGGCGAGCACTCGGTCCAGGTGCCCCGGGCGGTCCAGCGCCGTGAGGATCAGGCAGCGGCAACGCGGCAGACGGCCGGCGAGGTCCGCCGCCACGGTGATGCCGTCCGCGCCGGGCAGGTCGATGTCGAGGAGAGCCACGTCGGGGCGGAGCCGGTCGGCCTGGACCAGTGCCTCCGGGCCGTCCTCCGCCTCCCCGACGACCTGTATGCCGACCTCGCTCGACAGCAGAGCCGTCAGCCCGGCCCGCACCACGGCGTGGTCCTCGACCACCAGCACCTTGATCATGGGCCGATTATCTCCGGGGTCCACGGCCCCGGGTCACGGCCGGGGCGCCCCGGCCGGCCGTGTGCCGCCCGGGCGGGCTTCACGCCCTGCGGGGGAGGCCACCGGTCCGGGCCGGTCGGACCCGCCGCACGTCAGCCGCCGTGCCCGGCGGCCTTCGCCTCCCTTCTGCGGATCAGGCCTCTTCGGATCTCCTGTCCGGCCCCGGCCAGGATGCAGACGGCCAGGGCGATCTCGCTCAGTACGACGATCACGGCCAGCACCGTCTTCGCGGTCAGCCACCTCGCCCTGCTCTCGGCCCGGCTGCACAGCGGCAAGGAACACACGGCGCACCTCGTGGAACAACGCGAGCGCGCCCGCATGCGCCAGGACCTCCACGACCTGGCGGGCTCCACGCTCGTGGCCATCGCGCTGCGGGGCGAGGCGGCGTTGCGCGCGCCCGCGGGGCCGGCCGACGCACCGGCCCGGGAGGCACTCGCCGAGATCACCGCTCTCGCCCGTCGCCTGCACGGCGAGATACGGGCCCTCGGACAGGACGACGAGCTCTCCCTCGCCGACGAGGTGGTGCACGCCCGGCGCCTGCTGGCCGGTTCCGGGATCGCCGTGCACACGGTCCTGGACGCCACGCCGGGGCCGGCCGCGACCGCCTGCCTCCGTTTCGTCCTGCGGGAGGCGGTGGGCAACGTGCTGCGGCACAGCCGCGCCACCCGCTGCGCGATAGAACTGCGGTCCGACCCCCTCGGCGTGCGCCTGCTGGTCCGCAACAACGGCTGTCTCTTATACACATCTCT
>NZ_KL585382.1:47361-50769 GCF_000721935.1 Streptomyces sp. NRRL WC-3549 | reverse complement strand
GGCCTCGGCAGCCTCGGCCACCGGGTGCTCGCGCTGGGCGGAACCTTCCACTCCGGCCGGAGCCGCGACACCTTCACCGTCACGGCCTGCCTGCCCGCCGACTGACGGCCCACAGGCCGTCGGCGTCCGCCCCGGAGACGCCCGGACAGGACCTGCCTGGCCTCCCCCGCACAGGACGAAGGGCCCCGCACCTCTTGCGAGGTACGGGGCCCTTCTCGGTGCTCTGTGCGGAGCTACCAGGTCAGACGATCAAGCAGGAACTACTTGATGATCTTGGTGACCTGGCCGGCGCCCACGGTCCGGCCACCCTCACGGATGGCGAACTTCAGGCCCTCTTCCATGGCGACCGGCTGGATCAGCGCCACGGTCATGACGGTGTTGTCGCCCGGCATGACCATCTCGGTGCCCTCGGGAAGGGTCACCACGCCCGTCACGTCCGTCGTACGGAAGTAGAACTGCGGGCGGTAGTTGTTGAAGAAGGGGGTGTGACGGCCACCCTCGTCCTTCGACAGGATGTAGGCCTGGGCCTCGAACTCGGTGTGCGGCGTGACCGAACCGGGCTTGATGATGACCTGGCCGCGCTCGACGTCCTCGCGCTTGATGCCACGGAGGAGCAGACCGACGTTCTCACCGGCCTGGCCCTCGTCGAGCAGCTTGCGGAACATCTCGATGCCGGTGACCGTGGTGGTGGTCTTCTCCTGCTTGATGCCCACGATGTCGACGGTCTCGTTGACCTTCAGGACACCACGCTCGATACGGCCGGTGACGACCGTACCGCGACCGGTGATCGTGAAGACGTCCTCGATCGGCATGAGGAACGGCTTGTCGACGTCGCGCTCGGGCTGCGGGATGGCCTCGTCGACGGCCTTCATCAGGTTGAGGACGGACTCACCCCACTCCTTGTCGCCCTCGAGCGCCTTGAGCGCCGAGACCTTGACGACCGGAACGTCGTCGCCCGGGAACTCGTACTCGGAGAGGAGCTCGCGCACCTCGAGCTCGACGAGCTCCAGGATCTCCTCGTCGTCCACCATGTCGGCCTTGTTCAGGGCGACGACGATGTACGGAACGCCGACCTGGCGGGCCAGGAGCACGTGCTCCTTGGTCTGCGGCATCGGGCCGTCGGTGGCGGCGACCACGAGGATGGCGCCGTCCATCTGCGCCGCACCCGTGATCATGTTCTTGATGTAGTCCGCGTGACCCGGGCAGTCGACGTGCGCGTAGTGACGCTGCTCCGTCTGGTACTCGACGTGCGAGATCGAGATGGTGATCCCGCGCTGGCGCTCCTCGGGCGCCTTGTCGATCATGTCGAAGGCCGAGGCCTCGTTCAGGTCCGGGTACGCGTCGTGCAGCACCTTGGTAATGGCGGCCGTGAGGGTCGTCTTACCGTGGTCGATGTGACCGATGGTGCCGATGTTGACGTGCGGCTTAGTCCGCTCGAACTTCGCCTTCGCCACTGGGTCCTCCTGGAGTGGTTCTGTACGCCTTGCTTCATCGGCGCCAGGTGATCTTTGCTGGAATGCCGGTGCCGGGGGCATCCGACGCGCGAGCGAACTCGGCGTCGGATGCCCTACCGGGCTCCGGTGACAAGCCTAAAGCGTGAGCTCGGGTGAGTTACTCGCCCTTGGCCTTCGCGATGATCTCCTCGGCGACGTTCCGCGGAACCTCGGCGTAGGAGTCGAACTGCATCGAGTAGCTTGCGCGACCCGAGGTCTTGCTGCGGAGGTCTCCGACGTAGCCGAACATCTCCGAGAGGGGCACGAGACCCTTCACGACGCGAGCGCCGCTGCGCTCCTCCATGGCCTGGATCTGGCCACGGCGGGAGTTGAGGTCGCCGATGACATCGCCCATGTAGTCCTCGGGCGTGGTGACCTCGACGGCCATCATCGGCTCCAGGAGCACGGGGGACGCCTTGCGGGCACCCTCCTTGAACGCCTGCGAACCGGCGATCTTGAAGGCGAGCTCCGAGGAGTCGACCTCGTGGTAACCACCGTCGAGAAGGGTGACGCGGACGCCGACCATCTCGTAACCGGCCAGGATGCCGAACTGCATGGCTTCCTGGGCACCCGCGTCCACCGAGGGAATGTACTCACGGGGGATGCGGCCACCGGTGACCTTGTTGACGAACTCGTACGAGGCGTCTCCGCCTTCGAGCGGCTCGAGCATGATCTGCACCTTGGCGAACTGGCCGGTACCACCAGTCTGCTTCTTGTGCGTGTAGTCGATGCGCTCGACGGTCTTGCGGATCGTCTCGCGGTACGCGACCTGGGGCTTGCCGACGTTCGCCTCGACGCGGAACTCGCGCTTCATGCGGTCGACGAGCACCTCGAGGTGGAGCTCACCCATACCACCGATGATGGTCTGGCCGGTCTCCTCGTCCGAGTGCACCTGGAAGGAGGGGTCCTCCTCCGAGAGGCGCTGGATGGCGACACCCAGCTTCTCCTGGTCACCCTTGGACTTGGGCTCGATGGCGACCTGGATGACCGGCGCCGGGAAGTCCATGGACTCCAGGATCACCGGGGACTTGTCGTCCGACAGCGTCTCACCGGTGGTGGTCTGCTTCAGGCCCATGACGGCGACGATGTCACCGGCGCCCACCGACGCGATCTCCTCACGCTTGTTCGCGTGCATGCGGTAGATCTTGCCGATGCGCTCCTTCTTGCCCTTGACCGAGTTCAGCACCGCGGTGCCGGCCTCGAGGCGACCGGAGTAGATCCGGACGAAGGTGAGCTTGCCCAGGTGCGGGTCGCTGGCGATCTTGAACGCGAGGCCGGAGAACGGCTCGTCGTCCGAGGGACGCCGCTTGATGACCAGCTCGGGGTCCTTGACGTCGTGGCCTTCGATGGCCTCGACGTCCAGGGGGGAGGGCAGGTAGCGGACGACCGCGTCGAGCAGGGGCTGCACGCCCTTGTTCTTGAACGCGGTGCCACAGAACACCGGGGTGACGGTGACCGAGTCGGCGCCGCCCTTCGACGCCAGGGTGATGCGGCGGATCGCCTCGTGCAGCTGCTCCTGGGTGGGCTCGACGCCCTCCAGGTACAGCTCCATCATCTGGTCGTCGTTCTCGGAGACGGACTCGAGCAGCTTCCCGCGCCACTCCTGAGCCGACTCGACGAGGTTCTCGGGGATCTCGATCGTGTCGTACATCTCGCCCTTGGGCGCGTCGTCCGACCAGACGAAGGCCTTCATCGACACGAGGTCGACGACGCCCTTGAAGTCGGACTCGGCACCGATGGGGAGCTGCATGACCAGCGGAACCGCACCGAGGCGGTCGACGATCATGCCGACGCAGCGGAGGAAGTCGGCACCGGTGCGGTCGAGCTTGTTGACGAAGCAGATACGCGGCACGCCGTACCGGTCCGCCTGACGCCAGACGGTCTCGGACTGCGGCTCGACGCCGGCCACACCGTC
>NZ_KL585382.1:33953-47165 GCF_000721935.1 Streptomyces sp. NRRL WC-3549 | reverse complement strand
CGCTGATGTGTATAAGAGACAGCACCGTCGAACACGGTGACGGCGCCGTCGAGGACGCGGAGCGAACGCTCCACCTCGACGGTGAAGTCCACGTGGCCCGGGGTGTCGATGATGTTGATGGTGTGGTCAACATCGTTCAGCGGCCAGTGGCAGGTCGTCGCGGCGGACGTGATCGTGATGCCGCGCTCCTGCTCCTGCTCCATCCAGTCCATCGTGGCGGAACCCTCGTGGGTCTCACCGATCTTGTAGCTCACACCGGTGTAAAAGAGGATCCGCTCGGTGGTGGTCGTCTTCCCCGCGTCGATGTGGGCCATGATCCCAATGTTGCGGACCTTGGCCAGGTCAAGCGAAGTGGTGGCCATAAGGCTCAGTCTTCTCTCGGTCTCGATGGGGTGAGCGACTACCAGCGGTAGTGCGCGAAGGCCTTGTTGGACTCGGCCATCTTGTGGGTGTCCTCACGCTTCTTGACAGCTGCGCCAAGACCGTTGGAGGCGTCGAGCAGCTCGTTCATGAGGCGCTCGGTCATGGTCTTCTCGCGGCGGGCGCGGGAGTAACCGACGACCCAGCGCAGCGCGAGGGTGGCGGCACGACCGGGCTTGACCTCGATCGGCACCTGGTAGGTGGCGCCACCGACACGGCGGGACTTGACCTCGAGCGAGGGCTTGACGTTCTCGAGCGCGCGCTTCAGCGTGATGACCGGGTCGGCGCCGGTCTTCTCGCGAAGACCTTCCATGGCGCCGTACACGATCCGCTCGGCGGTGGAACGCTTGCCGTCGAGCAGGATCTTGTTGATCAGCGACGTGACAAGAGGAGAGCTGTAGACCGGGTCGATGATGACCGGGCGCTTCGGGGCGGGGCCCTTACGAGGCATTCTTACTTCTCCTTCTTGGCGCCGTAGCGGCTGCGGGCCTGCTTGCGGTTCTTGACACCCTGGGTGTCGAGCGAGCCGCGGATGATCTTGTAACGAACACCCGGCAGGTCCTTCACACGGCCACCACGCACGAGCACGATGGAGTGCTCCTGCAGGTTGTGCCCCTCACCCGGGATGTAGGCCGTGACCTCGATGCCGGAGGTCAGACGCACACGCGCGACCTTACGGAGTGCCGAGTTCGGCTTCTTCGGGGTGGTCGTGAACACACGCGTGCAGACACCACGACGCTGGGGCGAACCCTCGAGCGCGGGCGTCTTGTTCTTCTCGACCTTGTCCTGCCGGCCCTTCCGGACCAGCTGCTGGATCGTAGGCACTACTTCTCCGGTTTCTGTGTGCCGTTCGTGAAACTAACCTGAAACACCCACCGACCCACGCGGTCGGGTGTGTCGAATACTGCAAGCTCCCGCCACAAGGCCGAAAGAGCGCAGATTGCAGTGGCCCCTAACGGACTCGCCGTGCGGCTGAGTACACGCACACGAGCCCAGGCACACCCCAGGCACAAGGCTTGAGCGTACCTACCGCACGGAGCTGGGTCAAAACAAATGCTGCTCGGCCGGCCGGGCGAGCTGACCGGAACCGCACGAACGGGGGGCCCACCCCGCCGTCGGCACCGCACGGACGGCACCGCCGTCCACGCCCCGCGAGCGGGGTCACGCCCCGCCCGCCGAGGGGTTCAGCCGCCGAGTATCCAGACCAGGAGGCCGATCCCCGGAGCCAGGACGACCAGCGCCAGGACCGACCAGGCGTACGCCACCCCGTACCTGACCGGGGCCACCTCCGCGTTCTTCGGGTGGCGCGGATCATGGAGCACGTCCACCGGCTCCCCCACCCGCGCACACGCGGCGGCCGTCGAAGGGCCCAGGCAGCGGAAGGATTCTCCCGATTCCGTCTCGAACCCGACCACCACGGCCACGCCGTTCCTCCCGTAGGTGTACCTCACGCAGGTGCCCCGTGCCCGGAAGCCCCTGACGCGCAGGACGAACATCCGCCAGGCCAGGCCGCCCAGGGCCCGGAGACGCCCGGCGACAGCAGGGCGTGCGGGACGAAGTGCGCCGAGCCCGAAGCGGCCGGGTGCAGGCGCGCCCTACGTGCATCCGAGCGGGCGCCGGCCACGAGGGGAAGGTGCCCGGCGGCGACGGCTGCCTTCCTCTGGTCACGTCCGCCCGATGCCGTTGAAGAGGAAGACCGCCGACAGGACGAGGCAGCCGACGGCGAACCCGTAGGAACCGATGCCGGTGGCGACACCGTTCACCAGGGCGTTCGCCTTCCCCGCCGGGTCGTACGTCACCTGCGCCGTGTCACCGACGGGCACCGGGACGGTCGCCCGGGCCCGTGACCACACCCTGTGCCGACGCCCGTCCCCGTCGACGTAGCGGACGCTGCTCGCGACCAGTCCGCCGGACGTCCATCTCAGCGTGACGCAGGTCCCCTGCGCGACCTCCGCCCGTCCGCTCCGCATGAACGCGTCGTGCCGCAGCCGGAGATACCCGATGTACGCGCCGTAGACGGCCGGCCCCGCGGCGGTGAGGAAGAAGAGCAACGCCGGTACGTCCATGGCCGCAGGGTACCCACACCGGCCCGGCACGCCCCTGGGCCGCCTCCACCGCCCCGCACACCACCGTCGGGGGCAGCCGGGGACCACAGGCGCGCCCTCGACGCCCCGGAGCCCTCCCGGTGGCCCCGCACCGCGTCCGCCGGACCGGCCGGTCGCCCTGGGACGACACTCCGGCACGCAGAAGGGCGCCTCCCGCGGACCGTGGTCCGCAGGAGGCGCCCCTCTCACTCACTTCTACTGGTTGTACGGACCGTAGTCGTAGTCCTCCAGCGGAACGGCCTGGCCGGAGCCCGTGCCGAACGGCGAGTAGTCGATGTCGTCGTAGCCGACGGCCGAGTACATCGCGGCCTTGGCCTCCTCGGTCGGCTCCACCCGGATGTTGCGGTAGCGGGACAGACCCGTACCGGCCGGGATGAGCTTACCGATGATGACGTTCTCCTTGAGGCCGATGAGCGAGTCGGACTTGGCGTTGATCGCCGCGTCCGTCAGCACTCGGGTCGTCTCCTGGAAGGAGGCGGCCGACAGCCAGGACTCCGTCGCCAGCGAGGCCTTGGTGATACCCATCAGCTGCGGACGGCCGGAGGCGGGGTGACCGCCCTCGGTGACCACACGACGGTTCTCGGTCTCGAACTTCGACCGCTCGACCAGCTCGCCCGGCAGCAGCTCCGCGTCGCCGGACTCGATGATCGTCACCCGGCGCAGCATCTGCCGGATAATGATCTCGATGTGCTTGTCGTGGATCGACACACCCTGCGAGTTGTAGACCTTCTGGACCTCGCCGACCAGGTGGACCTGGACCGCGCGCTGACCGAGGATCCGCAGCACGTCGTGCGGGTTGGTGGCACCGACGGTGAGCTTCTGGCCCACCTCGACCGGGTCGCCCTCGCCGACCAGCAGACGGGCGCGCTTGGAGATCGGGAACGCCGTCTCCTCGCTGCCGTCGTCCGGGGTGACGACGATCTTCTTGGTCTTCTCGGTCTCCTCGATCCGGACGCGGCCGGCCGCCTCCGAGATCGGGGCGACGCCCTTGGGCGTACGGGCCTCGAAGAGCTCGACGACACGCGGCAGACCCTGGGTGATGTCGTCACCGGCCACACCACCGGTGTGGAAGGTACGCATCGTCAGCTGGGTACCGGGCTCACCGATGGACTGGGCGGCGATGATGCCGACCGCCTCACCGATGTCGACCAGCTTGCCGGTGGCGAGCGAGCGTCCGTAGCAGAAGGCACAGGTGCCGACCGCGGACTCACAGGTCAGGACCGAGCGGGTCTTGACCACCTCGACGCCGGCGCCCACCAGGGCGTCGATCAGGACGTCACCGAGGTCGACGTTGGCAGGCGCGATGACCTTGCCGTCGACGACGACGTCCTCGGCGAGCATGCGGGCGTAGACCGAGGTCTCGACGTCCTCCGTCTTGCGGAGCACACCGTCCGCGGCCCTGTCGGCGATCCGCAGCTTCAGGCCGCGGTCGGTGCCGCAGTCCTCCTCGCGGATGATCACGTCCTGCGAGACGTCCACCAGACGACGGGTCAGGTAACCCGAGTCGGCGGTACGCAGGGCGGTGTCCGCCAGACCCTTACGGGCACCGTGCGTGGAGATGAAGTACTCCAGCACCGTGAGGCCCTCACGGAAGGACGCCTTGATCGGACGCGGGATGGTCTCGTTCTTCGCGTTCGACACCAGACCACGCATACCCGCGATCTGACGCATCTGCATCATGTTTCCTCGGGCACCCGAGTCGACCATCATGAAGATGGGGTTCGTCTTCGGGAAGTTCGCGTTCATCGCCTCGGCGACCTCGTTGGTCGCCTTGGTCCAGATCGCGATGAGCTCCTGCGTGCGCTCGTCCTTGGTGATCAGACCGCGCTCGTACTGCTTCTGGACCTTCTCGTCCTGCTCCTCGTAGCCCTTGACGATGGCCTTCTTGGCCTCGGGCACGACGACGTCGGAGATGGCCACGGTCACACCGGAGCGGGTCGCCCAGTGGAAACCGGCCGCCTTCAGGTTGTCGAGCGTCGCCGCCACGATCACCTTGGGGTAGCGCTCGGCCAGGTCGTTGACGATCTCGGAGAGCTGCTTCTTGCCCACCGAGTAGTCGACGAACGGGTAGTCCTCGGGCAGCAGCTCGTTGAAGAGCGCGCGGCCCAGGCTCGTCCGCAGCCGGAAGGTGTCACCCGGCTGGTACTCGGGCTCGCCCTCCTCGGCGACCGGCGGCACCCAGCCACGCGGCGGGATGGTGCCCACCGGGAAGCGGATGTCGACCTTCGCCTGGAGCGAGAGCTCGCGGGCGTCGAAGGCCATGATCGCCTCGGCCGTGGAGCCGAAGGAACGGTCCGTGCCCTTGACGTCGCGGCCCTCGTCGTCCGTGGTGAGGAAGAAGAGGCCCAGCACCATGTCCTGGGTCGGCATGGTGACGGGACGGCCGTCGGCCGGCTTCAGGATGTTGTTCGAGGACAGCATCAGAATGCGGGCCTCGGCCTGCGCCTCCGCGGAGAGCGGCAGGTGCACGGCCATCTGGTCACCGTCGAAGTCCGCGTTGAACGCGGTGCAGACGAGCGGGTGGATCTGGATGGCCTTGCCCTCGACCAGCTGCGGCTCGAAGGCCTGGATGCCGAGGCGGTGCAGGGTCGGCGCACGGTTCAGCAGCACCGGGTGCTCGGCGATGACCTCTTCGAGGACGTCGTACACGACGGTGCGGCCGCGCTCGACCATGCGCTTGGCCGACTTGATGTTCTGCGCGTGGTTCAGGTCCACCAGGCGCTTCATCACGAACGGCTTGAAGAGCTCCAGCGCCATCGCCTTCGGCAGACCGCACTGGTGCAGCTTGAGCTGCGGACCGACGACGATCACGGAACGCGCGGAGTAGTCCACGCGCTTGCCGAGGAGGTTCTGACGGAAACGGCCCTGCTTGCCCTTGAGCATGTCGCTCAGGGACTTCAGCGGACGGTTGCCCGGTCCGGTGACCGGACGGCCACGGCGGCCGTTGTCGAACAGCGCGTCGACGGCCTCCTGCAGCATCCGCTTCTCGTTGTTCACGATGATCTCGGGGGCACCGAGGTCGAGAAGGCGCTTGAGGCGGTTGTTGCGGTTGATCACGCGGCGGTACAGGTCGTTCAGGTCGGAGGTCGCGAAGCGGCCACCGTCCAGCTGCACCATCGGACGCAGGTCCGGCGGGATGACCGGCACGCAGTCGAGCACCATGCCCTTGGGCTTGTTGCTGGTCTGCAGGAACGCCGAGACGACCTTGAGGCGCTTGAGCGCACGGGTCTTCTTCTGGCCCTTGCCGGTACGGATGATCTCGCGGAGGCGCTCGGCCTCCTCGTCGAGGTCGAAGGACTCCAGGCGCTTCTGCAGCGCGGCGGCGCCCATGCAGCCGTCGAAGTACGTGCCGAAGCGGTCACGCAGCTCGCGGTAGAGCAGCTCGTCGCCCTCCAGGTCCTGGACCTTGAGGTTCTTGAAGCGGCTCCACACCTCGTCGAGACGGTCGATCTCGCGCTGCGCGCGGTCGCGCAGCTGCTTCATCTCGCGCTCGGCGCCTTCGCGCACCTTGCGGCGCACGTCGGCCTTGGCGCCCTCGGCCTCCAGCTCGGCCAGGTCGGTCTCGAGCTTCTTGGCGCGGTTCTCCAGGTCGGAGTCGCGGCGGTTCTCGATCTGCTGGCGCTCGACGGAGACGTGCGCCTCCAGCGACGGGAGGTCGCGGGTGCGGCGCTCCTCGTCGACGAACGTGATCATGTACGCGGCGAAGTAGATGACCTTCTCGAGGTCCTTCGGCGCGAGGTCCAGCAGGTAGCCGAGGCGCGACGGGACGCCCTTGAAGTACCAGATGTGGGTGACGGGAGCGGCGAGCTCGATGTGGCCCATGCGCTCACGGCGCACCTTGGCGCGCGTGACCTCGACGCCACAGCGCTCACAGATGATGCCCTTGAAGCGGACACGCTTGTACTTGCCGCAGTAGCACTCCCAGTCCCGGGTCGGACCGAAGATCTTCTCGCAGAAGAGTCCGTCCTTCTCGGGCTTGAGCGTGCGGTAGTTGATGGTCTCCGGCTTCTTGACCTCGCCGTGGGACCAGGTCCGGATGTCGTCCGCGGTGGCAAGGCCGATCCGCAGCTCGTCGAAGAAGTTGACGTCGAGCACTTGTCGTCAATCCCTCTTTCGGGGGTTCGAGCCCCCTCGCGTGACGCGAGAAATCGGGGCACTTCAGCAATGGTCTGAACGGGTCCGGGGAGAGCCGGCCGGATCAGGGGGATCCGGCCGGCCAGCCCGTCAGACCTCTTCGACGCTGCTCGGCTCGCGCCGGGACAGGTCGATACCGAGCTCCTCCGCCGCGCGGAAGACGTCCTCGTCCGTGTCGCGCATCTCGATGGACATGCCGTCCGAGGACAGCACCTCCACGTTGAGGCAGAGCGACTGCATCTCCTTGATGAGCACCTTGAAGGACTCGGGGATGCCGGGCTCGGGGATGTTCTCGCCCTTGACGATCGCCTCGTAGACCTTCACGCGGCCGGTGACGTCGTCGGACTTGATCGTCAGGAGCTCCTGGAGGGCGTACGCGGCGCCGTAGGCCTCAAGGGCCCACACCTCCATCTCACCGAATCGCTGACCACCGAACTGCGCCTTACCACCCAGCGGCTGCTGCGTGATCATGGAGTACGGACCGGTCGAACGGGCGTGGAGCTTGTCGTCGACCAGGTGGTGCAGCTTGAGGATGTACATGTACCCGACCGAGACCGGGTCAGGGAACGGCTCGCCGGAGCGGCCGTCGAACAGCTGGGCCTTGCCGGAGGGCTGGACCATCCGCACGCCGTCGCGGTTCGGGATCGTGGCCTGGAAGAGGCCGGAGATCTCGTCCTCACGCGCACCGTCGAAGACGGGCGTGGCGACGTTGGTGCCGGGGGCGACCTGGTCGGCGCCGATGACCTGCAGGCGCTGGGCCCACTCGTCGGCGAGACCGGAGACGTCCCAGCCGCGGCTGGCGAGCCAGCCGAGGTGGATCTCCAGGACCTGTCCCGGGTTCATTCGGGACGGGACACCCAGCGGGTTGAGGATGATGTCGACCGGGGTGCCGTCCTCCAGGAACGGCATGTCCTCGATCGGCAGGATCTTGGAGATGACGCCCTTGTTGCCGTGACGGCCGGCGAGCTTGTCACCGTCGGTGATCTTGCGCTTCTGCGCGACGTAGACGCGGACCAGCTGGTTCACGCCCGGCGGCAGCTCGTCGCCCTCTTCGCGGTCGAAGACGCGGACGCCGATGACCTTGCCGATCTCGCCGTGCGGGACCTTCAGCGAGGTGTCGCGCACCTCGCGCGCCTTCTCACCGAAGATCGCGCGGAGCAGGCGCTCCTCCGGGGTCAGCTCGGTCTCACCCTTGGGCGTGACCTTGCCGACGAGGATGTCGCCGGCGACGACCTCGGCACCGATGCGGATGATGCCGCGCTCGTCGAGGTCGGCGAGGACCTCCTCGGAGACGTTCGGGATGTCCCGGGTGATCTCCTCCGGGCCGAGCTTGGTGTCACGGGCGTCGACCTCGTGCTCCTCGATGTGGATCGAGGAGAGGACGTCGTCCTGCACGAGGCGCTGCGACAGGATGATCGCGTCCTCGTAGTTGTGGCCCTCCCACGGCATGAACGCCACGAGGAGGTTCTTGCCGAGCGCCATCTCGCCGTTCTCGGTGGCGGGACCGTCGGCGAGGACCTGGCCCTCGACGACCCGGTCGCCCTCGGAGACGACGACCTTCTGGTTGACCGAGGTGCCCTGGTTGGAGCGCGAGAACTTGGCGATGCGGTACGTGGTGTACGTGCCGTCGTCGTTGGTGACGGTGATGTAGTCCGCGGAGACCTCCTGGACCACACCGTCCTTCTCGGCCTTGAGCACGTCACCGGCGTCGGTGGCGCAGCGGTACTCCATGCCGGTGCCCACGAGCGGGGCCTCCGACTTGATGAGCGGCACCGCCTGGCGCATCATGTTCGCGCCCATGAGGGCACGGTTGGCGTCGTCGTGCTCCAGGAACGGGATCATCGCGGTGGCGACGGACACCATCTGGCGCGGCGAGACGTCCATGTAGTCGACCTCCGTGCCGGGCACGTAGTCGACCTCCCCGCCACGGCGGCGGACCAGGACGCGGGGCTCGGTGAAGCGCAGCTCGTCGGAGAGCGTCGCGTTCGCCTGGGCGATGACGAAGCGGTCCTCCTCGTCGGCCGTGATGTAGTCGACCTCGTCGGTGACCTGGCCGTCGACGACCTTGCGGTACGGCGTCTCGATGAAGCCGAACGCGTTGACGCGGCCGTACGAGGCGAGCGAACCGATCAGACCGATGTTCGGGCCTTCGGGGGTCTCGATCGGGCACATGCGTCCGTAGTGGGACGGGTGCACGTCTCGGACCTCGAAGCCGGCCCGCTCACGGGAGAGACCACCCGGACCGAGCGCCGACAGGCGGCGCTTGTGGGTGAGACCCGACAGCGGGTTGTTCTGGTCCATGAACTGCGACAGCTGGCTGGTGCCGAAGAACTCCTTGATGGAGGCGACGACCGGCCGGATGTTGATCAGGGTCTGCGGCGTGATCGCCTCGACGTCCTGGGTGGTCATGCGCTCGCGCACGACGCGCTCCATACGGGCGAGACCCGTACGGACCTGGTTCTGGATGAGCTCGCCGACGTTGCGCAGGCGGCGGTTGCCGAAGTGGTCGATGTCGTCGGTCTCGACGACGATCTCCCGGCCCGACTCACCGATCGTCTCGGTCTCGCCGGCGTGCAGCTTCACCAGGTACTTGATGGTGGCGATGATGTCGTCGCTGGTGAGGACACCCGCGTCGAGCGGCTCGTCGGCGCCGAGCTTCTTGTTCACCTTGTAGCGGCCGACCTTCGCGAGGTCGTAGCGCTTCGGGTTGAAGTAGAGGTTCTCCAGCAGCGTCTGGGCCGCCTCGCGCGTGGGCGGCTCGCCCGGGCGCAGCTTGCGGTAGATGTCGAGCAGCGCGTCGTCCTGGCCCTGGGTGTGGTCCTTCTCCAGGGTGGCGCGCATGGACTCGTACTCGCCGAACTCCTCGAGGATCTGCTCGGTGGTCCAGCCGAGCGCCTTCAGGAGGACGGTGACGGACTGCTTGCGCTTGCGGTCGATGCGGACACCGACCATGTCGCGCTTGTCGATCTCCATCTCCAGCCAGGCACCCCGGGACGGGATGATCTTGGCGGAGAAGATGTCCTTGTCGGACGTCTTGTCGATGGAGGAGTCGAAGTAGACGCCGGGCGAGCGGACGAGCTGCGACACGACGACACGCTCGGTGCCGTTGATGACGAAGGTGCCCTTGTTGGTCATGAGCGGGAAGTCGCCCATGAAGACCGTCTGGGACTTGATCTCGCCGGTCTCGTTGTTGGTGAACTCGGCGGTGACGAAGAGCGGGGCGGCGAACGTGAAGTCGCGCTCCTTGCACTCGTCGATCGAGTTCTTCGGGGGCTCGAAGCGGTGGTCGCGGAACGTCAGCGACATCGACCCGGAGAAGTCCTCGATCGGGGAGATCTCCTCGAAGATCTCCTCCAGGCCGGACTTGGTGGGGACGTCTTGTCCGCTGTCCAGAGCAGCCTCGACGCGAGCCTTCCACGCGGCGTTGCCGAGGAGCCAGTCAAAGCTCTCGGTCTGCAGCGCGAGGAGGTTCGGAACCTCGAGGGGCTCCTTGATCTTTGCAAAAGAGATGCGCAGCGGGGCGGTGCTGGCACCGTTGTTCGTATTCGAGGTCGAGGCGTTGCGCGAGGCGGCCAAGAGGGGGTCCTTCCGAGGGCTCGGACTCACTACGCGCGTACCGGCCCCAAGCCCCACACAGCGACAGAAATCCCCAGGTCAGGAAAGATCCGGTCATCGGTGCTAGGCGTGGGCATGCCCCTGGTGACGGGCAGGAGGCAGCTAACAGGCAGCGCAAAGGGTCAGTGTAGCCAACTGCCACACTGATGTCCAGTCGGGGTACTCAGAGACCCACGTAGCTCGCAACAGCTGTTCTCAACACCTATGAATAGACCTCGCGCGGTGCGCGCTCTTCTTTACTGCCCTCTTCGCTCACGATCCATGCCTCGGAACCGGATCGAGATGACGACGCGTCCTGAGAATTGCGCGCCGCGTGCGGTTCGTCAAGGCCCCGAGGCCCGGACGGGCCCCCCGCGATCTTCACCCGTCGACCGGGGACCCCGGTTGACGCCCCCGGAGGAACGCACGGCGAAGATCACCCTACTCGTCACCGGCAGAAGATCAAGGCAGCCTCCCGGAGCACGCCGAAGGGCGACCACCCGGATGGGTGATCGCCCTTCGCGATGTGACTTCCCCGCACGCGGCAGGGAGCGCCCTAGCGGAGTCCGGGGACTCCAGGGGTCACTTGACCTCGACGGAGGCGCCGGCGGCCTTGAGGGACTCGGCAGCCTTGTCCGCGGCCTCCTTGGCGACCTTCTCGAGGACCGGCTTCGGGGTGCCGTCGACGAGGTCCTTGGCCTCCTTCAGACCCAGCGAGGTCAGCTCACGCACGACCTTGATGACCTGGATCTTCTTCTCGCCGGCGCCGGTGAGGATGACGTCGAACTCGTCCTGCTCGGCCTCGGCCTCGGCCGGGGCGCCACCCTGGGCGGGGCCGGCAACGGCGACCGCGGCAGCGGCGGTGACGTCGAACTTCTCCTCGAAGGCCTTCACGAACTCGGAGAGCTCGATGAGGGTCATGCCTTCGAACTGCTCGAGCAGGTCGTCCTGGGACAGCTTCGCCATGACAGGCGTCCTTCCACTATTCGGCTGGTGCCGGATGTATGTGTCGGCGGGCGTACGTGGAGCCCGCTGGACCGCTGAGCGTGATTACTCTGCGGCCTCGGCGGGAGCCGGAGTACCGGCACCGCCCTGCTCTTCCTTCTTGGCGCGAAGCGCTTCCGCGGTGCGGACGAACTTCGACGGCAGAGCCTGGAAGAGCTGCGCAGCCTGAGTCTGCTTGCCCTTCATGGCACCGGCCAGCTTGGAGAGCAGAACCTCGCGGGACTCGAGGTCCGCGAGCTTCTTGATCTCATCGGCGGACAGCGCCTTACCGTCAAGGACACCGCCCTTGATGATGAGGTTGGGGTTGTCCTTGGCGAAGTCACGAAGACCCTTCGCCGACTCCACCGGGTCACCGGTGACGAAGGCAACCGCCGTCGGACCCGTGAACAGGTCGTCCAGCGCGTTGATCCCGGCCTCGTTGGCCGCAATCTTGGTCAGCGTGTTCTTCACCACGGCGTACTGGGCGTTCTCACCGAGCGAACGGCGCAGCTGCTTGAGCTGGGCCACGGTGAGACCCCGGTACTCGGTCAGCACGGCGGCGTTCGAGCTGCGGAACTGGTCCGTCAGCTCGGCTACCGCGGCAGCCTTGTCGGGCCTTGCCATGAGCGTCGGCCTCCTTCCGGGTGATGAGGACCGCTCAGAAGGGGCCGGGAAAGACGAAACGCCCCGGCGCGAGTGCCAGGGCGTAGCTCAACCGAACGAAATCCGGGAGACCGGACGACGATCCGGGAGCTTTCCACAGTCACCTGCGCAGGTCGTCCGTCTCGACGGATCCTTCGGTCACCGGGCCCTACGATGAGAGCACAGCAACGACCAGCGGTCTTTGGCTTCTGGGAAAGACTACGGGAGCAGGTCCCGGTCAGGCAAATCGGGCCGACGGGGTGAACCTCGCCGGCCCGGCCGGGTCACGAACCCGTGGTGCCCGCGCCCGCGGCGCCGCCCGCTCCGAGCTCTTCGAGCATCTGCGCCAGGTCGAAGGTATCGCCGGCGGGCGGTGCCTTCACGGCGGTCGCCGTCCCGTAGTCCGAGTAGTCGGTGGACAGCCGGACCTCACCCTGCGGGGTGTCCATACCGACGTTCATCCGGATCGGGTAGCCGTCCTTGTCGACCCAGACCTCGGTGTCGTACCCCTTGATCCCGGACTTCTCGACGGTGTCCAGCAGGTCCTTGCGCTCCTTGTCGGTGAGGACGTCGAGCGACTCGTTGGCCTCCATCATCTCGTCGACCGTGAGCGAGCCCTTGTAGTGCTCGGTGTCCACGCCGTCGATCTTCTTCGCACCGACGTGCTTGAGGTTCGGCGACTCCAGGAGCACGGCGAGCTGCCTGGACGGGTCCTGGTTGGCGTTCTCCAGGCCGTTCGTCAGCTGCTTCTGGGTGGCCGCGTCGCCGGACTGCTCCGCCATGGCGGCGATGTCCATCTTCATCCAGCGCTTGCCGTCCATCTCCGACGCGGCCTGCTCGCCCATGTCCATGTACACGACGTTGTCGAGCATGAGCATGCGGATCTGCTCGGGGGCGTCCGGGGATGCCTGGAGGGCCTCGCTCTTCATGGTCATGTCCATCACGCCGGGGTTCCACCCCATCGTGCCGGTCATCTCCATCGTGCCGCCCGCACCCACGGCGGCGGGCATCTCCATCGTCATGTGCACCTTGGCCGACCCCGCGGCCGCGGTCTTCTTGTACGCGGCCGTCAGCACCTCGGTGGCCGCGGTCCCCGACCGGGACTCGGACTTCGGCGCGTCGGACGCCTTGTCCTTCTCCCCGCCCTGACAGCCTGCGAGACCCGCGATCACGACTGCTGCCGTCAGCGCGACACCTGCGCGCCTCCATGTGGACGTGCTCATGCCCCCACCCCCTGTTTGTCCGGTACTCGACCCCTGCACCGTAACGCACCCCACCGACAAACCAACAACGGGTAAAGCCCGCCCCCGCGGCTCCGGAGAGCGGCGGGGGG
>NZ_KL585382.1:21975-33751 GCF_000721935.1 Streptomyces sp. NRRL WC-3549 | reverse complement strand
CGGCTCCGGAGAGCGGCGGGGGCGGGCTTCGGGTCACGGGGGTCCGTGCCGGCGTCCGGATCAGACGGCGGCCGGGTCCTCCTCGACCAGGAGGTTGCGCACACGGTTGGCGTCCAGCGGGATGCCGGGGCCCATCGTGGTGGTGAGGGACGCCTTCTTGATGAAGCGGCCCTTCGCGGCGGACGGCTTGAGACGGAGGATCTCGTCCAGGGCCGCACCGTAGTTCTCGACCAGCTTCGTCTCGTCGAAGGAGACCTTGCCGATGATGAAGTGCAGGTTCGAGTGCTTGTCGACGCGGAACTCGATCTTGCCGCCCTTGATGTCGTTGACGGCCTTCACGACGTCGGGGGTGACGGTGCCGGTCTTCGGGTTCGGCATCAGACCACGCGGACCGAGCACGCGGCCGAGGCGGCCGACCTTGCCCATGAGGTCCGGCGTGGCGACGACGGCGTCGAAGTCCAGACGGCCCTTCGCCACCTCGTCGATGAGCTCGTCGGCGCCGACGATGTCGGCGCCCGCGGCTTCCGCGGCCGCAGCACGGTCACCGGTCGCGAAGACCAGGACCCGGGCGGTCTTGCCGGTGCCGTGCGGGAGGTTCACGGTGCCACGGACCATCTGGTCGGCCTTGCGCGGGTCGACGCCCAGGCGGAAGGCGACCTCGACGGTGCCGTCGAACTTCGTGGTGGCGGTCTCCTTGGCGAGACGGACGGCCTCGAGCGGGGCGTAGGTACGCTCCCGGTCGATCTTGGCGTCCGCAGCGCGGAGGTTCTTGCTGCGCTTCACTTCTGCTCCTGAGGTTCTCAGAGTGGGGAGTCGTGGTGCGGACCAGCGCTTGGTCCTACCACTGGGGGCTTACGGGGCTGACTCAGCCTTCGACCGTGACGCCCATGGAACGGGCGGTGCCGGCGATGACCTTCATCGCGGCGTCGAGGTCGTTGGCGTTCAGGTCAGGGAGCTTCGTCGTGGCGATCTCGCGGACCTGGTCGGCCGTGAGCTTGGCGACCTTGGTCTTGTGCGGCTCGCCGGAGCCCTTCTCCACACCCGCGGCCTTGAGGATCAGCTTGGCGGCCGGCGGAGTCTTCGTGACGAAGGTGAAGGAACGGTCCTCGTAGACCGTGATCTCCACCGGCACGACCATGCCACGCTGCGACTCGGTCGCGGCGTTGTAGGCCTTGCAGAACTCCATGATGTTGACGCCGTGCTGGCCCAGTGCGGGACCGACCGGCGGGGCCGGGTTGGCCGCACCGGCGTTGATCTGGAGCTTGATAAGCCCCGTGACCTTCTTCTTCTTGGGAGGCATTGCTCTCTCCGGGTCCTAGTGAGAGTGTTTCGCCGCCGTTCCGGTCATCCGGATGGAGGCATACCGCACAACGATAACGGGTATAGCTGTGCGGCCAAAACCGAGCAGGTCGGACCGGCGGTGAAGCCGGTCCGACCTGCTCGGTAGGCATGTAGGCATGTGTCCAGAGAGGGGCGGAAGGCCCTAGTTCTTCTGGATCTGGTCGAAGCTCAGCTCGACCGGGGTCTCGCGGCCGAAGATCTCGACGAGGCCCTTGACCTTCTTCGAGTCGGCGTTGATCTCGTTGATCGTCGCCTGCAGCGTCGCGAACGGGCCGTCGGTGACGGTGACCGAGTCGCCGACCTCGAAGTCCAGCACCTGGACCTCGACCTTGCGGGCCGGAGCCGGCTTGCCCTCGGCCTCGGCGGCCTCACGGGCGGCCTTCTCCTCGGCCTCGGGGGCGAGCATCTTGACGATCTCGTCCAGGGTCAGCGGGTACGGGTCGTAGGCGTTGCCCACGAAGCCGGTGACGCCCGGCGTGTTGCGGACGACACCCCAGGACTCGTTCGTCAGGTCCATGCGCACCAGGACGTATCCGGGGAGCTTGTTCTGACGGACGTTCTTCCGCTCGCCGTTCTTGATCTGGACGATCTCTTCCTCGGGCACCTCGGCCTGGTAGATGAAGTCCTCGACGTTGAGCGAGACGGCGCGCTGCTCCAGGTTGGCCTTCACGCGCTTCTCGTAGCCGGCGTACGTGTGGATGACGTACCACTCGCCCGGAAGACCGCGCAGCTCCTCGCGGAGGGCGGCGACGGCGTCGACGGGGGCGGCCGGCTCCTCGTCGGACTCGGCGGGCTCCTCATCGGCCTCGTCGTCGGACTCGGCGGCCTCCTCGGCCTCCGTCTCCTCGTCGGACTCGGCGGCGACGGCGGCCTGCTCGGCGGGCTCGCCCGCCTCGGCGTCAGCAGCCTCGACCTGGTCCGGCGCCACGGCATCCGCCGACTCGACGATGTCGAGCTCGTCCTCGGCGGACTCGACGGCGCCCGCCGTGGGCTCGGCGTCGTCGTTCAGGTTCGGGTCAGACACGATGGCTGCTTCTTCCTGGATACATATGGGTGGAACATGCGAAAGGGGCGCCGGTGAGGCGCCCTCCGCGGGGATCAGCCGAAGACGTACTTGACGGCCCGCGCGAAACCGAAGTCAATCACAGTGACCAGACCGATCATGACGACCACGAAGACGATCACGACCGAGGTGTACGTCGTCAGCTGGCTGCGCGTGGGCCAGACGACCTTGCGGAGCTCGGCGACGATCTGGCGGTAGAACAGCGCGAGACGGCCCAGAGGGCCCTTCTTGCCGCGCTTGCCGCCCTTCCGAGGCTTCTTCTTCGACTCGGGAGTTTCGTCCTCGGCATCAGGCATGTCGATGGAGCCCACGGCGTCCGTCACGCTACTCACCTGATTCCGGGTCGTGGCCGTGCCGCGCCCGGTGGAGCCGCACGGCGGTGCATTGAAGTACGTACATGCGCACACATCCTGGCGAAGGAGTGTGTAGCAGGGCCGGAGGGACTTGAACCCCCAACCGCTGGTTTTGGAGACCAGTGCTCTACCAATTGAGCTACGACCCTTTGTGGTGTCCACCAACCTACCGCATCTTCCCCGGTGGCCCGGGTGGAAAAACGGTGCGGCTGATGAAGGCCAACGACAGGTGAGTGTACGTGCTCGGAGCCTCCGCGTCGAACAGACCACTGCCGACCTGTCCCGCCCGGATGCCGCCCGAGTCCTGTCCGGTCCCTGAAACCCCTGTGCCGACGGCCTTTCCGGTCTGCGAGCATGGGGGGCATGAGCGCTGCAACTTCTCCGTCCGAGCGCCGGGTCTCGGCCCGCATCGGTGCGATCTCCGAGTCCGCCACCCTCGCCGTCGACGCCAAGGCCAAGGCCCTCAAGGCCGCCGGGCGTCCGGTGATCGGCTTCGGCGCCGGCGAGCCCGACTTCCCGACCCCCGGCTACATCGTCGACGCCGCGGTCGAGGCCTGCCGCAACCCGAAGTACCACCGCTACACCCCGGCCGGCGGGCTCCCCGAGCTCAAGGCCGCCATCGCGGAGAAGACGCTGCGCGACTCCGGCTACGAGGTCGACCCCTCCCAGATCCTGGTGACCAACGGCGGCAAGCAGGCCATCTACGAGGCCTTCGCCACCCTCCTCGACCCGGGCGACGAGGTCATCGTCCCCGCCCCGTACTGGACCACCTACCCCGAGTCCATCCGTCTCGCCGGCGGTGTCCCGGTCGAGGTCGTCGCCGACGAGACCACCGGCTACCGCGTCTCCGTCGAGCAGCTGGAGGCCGCGCGCACCGAGCGCACCAAGGTCGTCCTGTTCGTCTCCCCCTCCAACCCGACCGGTGCCGTCTACGGCGAGGCCGAGACCGAGGCGATCGGCCGCTGGGCCGTGGAGCACGGCCTCTGGGTCATGACCGACGAGATCTACGAGCACCTGGTCTACGGCGACGCCACGTCGGTCTCCCTGCCGGCGGTCATGCCCGAGCTGCGCGACAAGTGCATCGTGGTCAACGGTGTCGCCAAGACGTACGCCATGACCGGCTGGCGGGTCGGCTGGATCATCGGGCCCAAGGACATCGTCAAGGCCGCGACCAACCTCCAGTCGCACGCCACCTCCAACGTCAGCAACGTCGCCCAGGTCGCGGCGCTGGCCGCCGTCTCCGGACCGCTGGACGCGGTCGCCGAGATGCGGACCGCCTTCGACCGCCGCCGCCGCACCATCGTGCGGATGCTCAACGAGATCGAGGGCGTCGTCTGCCCGGAGCCCGAGGGCGCGTTCTACGTCTACCCGTCGGTGAAGGCGCTGCTCGGCAAGGAGATCCGCGGCAAGCGCCCGGCCGACTCCGTCGAGCTCGCGGCGCTCATCCTGGACGAGGTCGAGGTGGCCGTCGTACCCGGTGAGGCCTTCGGCACCCCGGGTTACCTGCGGCTGTCGTACGCGCTGGGCGACGAGGACCTGGCCGAGGGCGTCTCGCGCGTCCAGAAGCTGCTGGGCGAGGCCCGCGACTGACCTCGTCAGGTGATCACCTGGGCCCCCGGCGTTCCGATTCCAGGATGCCGGGGGCCTGTTTTTCTGTTCGAGGCGTCACCTGGGACGGGATCGGGCTACCGCGACCCACCGCCGATGCGGCAAGATCCTTGAATGGAGCGTGACGTACGGCTGTTGCCCAAGGCCCATCTGCATCTGCACTTCACCGGGTCGATGCGGCCCACGACCCTGCTCGAACTGGCGGACAAGTACGGGGTGCGCCTGCCCGAGGCGCTGACCGGCGGCGAACCGCCCCGGCTGCGGGCCACGGACGAGCGCGGCTGGTTCCGCTTCCAGCGCCTGTACGACATCGCCCGGTCCTGCCTGCGTGAGCCGGAGGACATCCGGCGGCTGGTGCGCGAGACGGCCATGGAGGACGTCGCGGACGGCTCGGGGTGGCTGGAGATACAGGTCGACCCCACCTCGTACGCGCCGCTCCTGGGCGGCCTGATCCCGGCCATCGAGATCATCCTCGACGCCGTGGACGGCGCCTCCCGGGAGACCGGGCTGGGGATCCGGGTGGTGATCGCGGCGAACCGGATGAAGCACCCGCTGGACGCCCGTACCCTCGCCCGGCTCGCCGTGCGGTACGCGGACCGGGGGGTCATCGGTTTCGGCCTCTCCAACGACGAGCGCCGGGGCATGGCACGCGACTTCGACCGGGCCTTCGCCATCGCCCGGGAGGGCGGCCTGCTCGCCGCCCCGCACGGCGGGGAGCTCGCCGGGCCCTCCAGCGTCCGGGACTGCCTCGACGACCTGGACGCCTCCCGGATCGGGCACGGCGTACGGGCGGCCGAGGATCCCCGGCTGCTGAGCAGGCTCGCGGAGCGCGGGGTGACCTGTGAGGTCTGCCCGGCCTCGAACGTGGCCCTGGGGGTCTACGAGAAGCCCGCGGACGTGCCGTTGCGCACGCTGTTCGACGCCGGGGTCCCGATGGCGCTCGGGGCCGACGACCCGCTGCTCTTCGGTTCGCGGCTCGCCGCCCAGTACGACCTGGTCCGCCGCCACCACGCGTTCACCGACGAGGAACTGGCCGAGCTGGCCCGGCAGTCCGTCCGGGGGTCCGCGGCGCCCGCCGACGTACGGAAGGACATGCTGAGCGGGATCGAGGACTGGCTCGCCGGTTCGCCCGCCTGAGAGGGGTGTACGGCGGCGGGCCCGGGGCGCCGGTCCTCAGAGGCTGACGCCGACCGTCACGGGTTCGTTGACGAGGGTGACGCCGAAGGCCTGGTGCACGCCGTCGACGACCTCGCGGGCCAGGGCCAGCAGCTCCTCGGTGGTCGCGCCGCCGCGGTTGGTGAGGGCGAGCGTGTGCTTGGTGGAGATGCGGGCGGGGCCGGTGCCGTATCCCTTGGTGAAGCCCGCCTTGTCGATGAGCCAGGCCGCGGAGGTCTTCATCCGCCCCTCGCCCGCCGGGTAGGCGGGGGGTGTGACGTCGTCCCCCAGGCGGTCCTTGACGCGGGCCAGGAAGGCGGTGTGCGCGGCGCCGTCGAGGACCGGGTTGGTGAAGAAGGAGCCGGCCGACCAGGTGTCGTGGTCCTCGGGGTCGAGCACCATGCCCTTGCCCGCCCGCAGCCGCAGGACGGTCGCGCGGGCCTCGGCGGCGGGCACCCGGTCGCCCTGCTCGACTCCCATGGCGCGGGCGGTCTCCGGGTAGCGCAGGGGCGCGGAGAGCCCGTCCGCGTCCTCCAGGGCGAAGCGGACGCGCAGCACCACGAAGCGGTCGGGCTCGGCCTTGAAGCGGCTGTGGCGGTAGGAGAACGCGCACGCCTCGTTGGGGATCGTGACGGTCTCACCCGTGTGCCGGTCGTAGGCGACGACCTCGGTGATGACCGAGGACACCTCCTGCCCGTACGCGCCGACGTTCTGGATCGGGGTCGCACCGGCGGACCCGGGGATCCCGGCGAGGCACTCGATGCCCGCGAGGCCCGCACCGACCGTGCGGGCCACGGCGTCGGACCAGACCTCGCCGGCGGCCAGTTCGAGCGTCGTACCGGAGAGCGAGAAGCCCCGGGTCGCGACGCACAGCGCGGTCCCGTCGAAGCCCTTGTCGCCGATGACCAGGTTGGAGCCGCCGCCGATGACCAGGAGCGGGGTGCCGCTCTCGTCGGCTTCGCGTACGGCGGCGATCACCTCGTCGTCCGTGGTGGCGGTCAGCAGGCGGTTCGCCGGGCCGCCGAGCCGGAAGGTGGTCAGAGGGGCGAGGGGAGCGTCGTGGAGTTCCTGCACGGGGACAAGAGTACGGTCCACGGCCCGGGTGCGGGCCGTGGACCGTACGCGTCCGGGCGGCGGGTCAGGCCGCGAGGGGGGCCCGCTCCGGGGCCGGCTCGGGTGCCGGGCCCGGCGTGGTGCGGCGACGCGGGATGAGCAGCGCCACGAGCGCGGCGAGGGCGACCACGCCGGCACCGATCCAGACGGCGGGCACGGTGCCGTCCGTGAAGGACCGCGCCGACCCGTATCCGCCCCGGGCCGAGAAGACCGAGGCCAGTACGGCGACGCCGAGCGCCCCACCGACCTCGCGCAGGGCGTTGTTGGCCCCGGAGGCGATGCCCTGTTCGCCCGGCCGGACGCTGGACATCACCAGGCTGGCGGCGGGCGCGAAGTAGAGGGCCATGCCGATTCCGCCGACGATCAGCCCCGGCAGCTGGGCGGCGTACCCGACGTCCGGCTCCAGGACCGCGGCGAAGAGGCCGAGGCCCACCGCCTGGAGGGCGAGGCCGGTCACCACCACGGGACGGCCGCCGAACCGGTCGGACAGGTATCCGGCGACGGGGGCCACCAGCATCGGCATCCCCGTCCAGGGGAGCATGCGCAGGCCCGCCTCGGTGGGCGAGTAACCCAGCGCGCTCTGGAGGAACTGGCTCAGCAGGAAGATCGAGCCGAACATGCCGAGGAACATCAGCAGGCTGGCGATGTTGATCCCGAAGAAGGCGCGGTCGCGGAAGAGCCGCATCGGCAGGACCGGGCGCGCGGCGCGGAAACCGTGGCGGACGAAGAGGCCGAGGAGGGCCGTTCCGGCTGCCAGCCCGGTCAGTACGCCGGGGCTGGTCCAGCCGTCGCCGGTGGCGCTGACCAGGGCGTAGACGATGCCGAAGAGACCGGCGCTGATCAGGACCGTGCCGGGCACGTCGAGGCGGGCCTCGGGGGCGTAGGACTCCGCCAGCCGCAGGCGCGCCAGGGGCAGCAGGACGAGGCCGATGGGCACGTTCAGCCAGAAGATCCACTGCCAGGAGAGGTGTTCGGTGAGGCTGCCGCCGATCAGCGGGCCGCTGGCGACCGCGAGGCCGGTGACCGCGCTGAAGACGCCGAGGGCCATACCGCGCCGGGCGGGCGGGACGGCGGCGGTGAGCAGGGTGAGGGTGAGCGGCATCATGATCGCGGCCCCGACGCCCTGGACGGCGCGGAAGGCGATGAGTTCACCGATGCCCGGTGAGAGGGCCGCCGCGGCGGAGGCCGCGGTGAAGACCGCGAGACCTGCCAGGAAGAGCCGGCGCCTGCCGAAACGGTCGCCGAGCGCGGCGCCCGTCATCAGCAGGACCGCGAAGGTGAGCGTGTAGGCGTTCACCGTCCATTCGAGCTCCTCCAGTTCACCGCCGAGGCTCTCGCGGATGGAGGGCAGGGCGGTGGTGACGACGAGGTTGTCGAGGGCCGCCATGAATCCGGCGACGCTCGTGAGGACGAGGGCCCAGACCGCTCCTCTGCGGCTGGACGGTTGCTGTTCCATCGTTCCCCCTGCGGGTTAGTAATTGATGACTAACTTTCGTGGACAGAAAAACGGGCGGATCCGGGGCCCGGGCTGACGGCTCGGCGGCGACCCGGCCGACACCCCTGGTACCGGCCCCGACGCCGCCGCCCGACCGACACCCGCCCCCGGCCGAACGCCGGCCCGTCGCCGCTCAGCCGACAGGCCGGGCCGAGAGGTAGAAGCCGGACCACACGCGATGCCCGGCCGGAAAGCCCAGCGACGCCAGGGTGTTGGCGAGCATGCCGTAGGCCAGGAACGTGGTGGTCCCGTCCACGTCCGCACCCAGGACGAGGTGGACGTCGTCCCACATCCGCAGCCAGCCGGCCCGGAGCCGCTCACCGAACTCGGCGTCCCCGTCGACCTCGGCCACCGCCGTGGCCGCGTACATCTGCATCTGCATCTGGAACATGTCGGGGTCGTCGATGACGTGCCGCTGGTAGGCCGCCGCCATGGCGTGCAGCGCCTCCTCGCCCTCCAGTCCTTCGCAGGCCCGGGCGAACACCCCCCGGGTGTCCTCCAGGCAGCGTTCGGCCGCTGCCAGGAAGAGGGCCTGCTTGTTCGGGAACAGCCGGAAGAGATAGGGCTGCGACACACCGACACGGCGGGCGATCGCCTCCGTCGACGTGCCCCTGTAGCCACCCCGGGCGAACTCGGTGACCGCCGCCCGTACGGCGCTCTCACGCCGCTCCTCCGCACTCATCCTTGCCATGGGGAGAAAGTTATTGCTCAATCACTAACTATGTCAAGCAGTTGTCGGCGGGTACGCCGGAGGGGCGCCACCAGGGCGCCCCTCCGCTCGTCCACCCGCACGGCCGACGGGTCCGCAGCCGTCAGGCCAGCCGGACCACGGCGCGGGACATGCCCAGCACCTTCTTGCCGTCGCTCGTCGCGGTCAGGTCCACCCGCACCAGTCCGTCGTCCAGCTTGGCCGCGACCTTGCCGCTGACCTCGATCGTCGCCCCGGCCTCGTCGTCGGGCACCACCACGGGGCGGGTGAACCGCACGCCGTACTCGGTGACCGCCCCCGGGTCGCCCGCCCAGTCGGTGACGACGCGGATCGCCTCGGCCATGGTGAACATGCCGTGCGCGATCACGTCGGGCAGTCCGACCTCGCGGGCGAACCGCTCGTTCCAGTGGATCGGGTTGAAGTCGCCCGAGGCACCGGCGTACTGCACCAGCGTGGCGCGGGTCACCGGGAAGGTACGGGCCGGCAGTTCGGTGCCGACCTCGACCGACGCATAGGTCACGTTCGCCGTCATCATGCCTCCTCGGCGGCCCGGGCCACCAGCTTCGTCCACGCGGTCACCACGTGTTCGCCCGACTCGTCGTGCACCTCGCCACGGACGTCCACGATGTCGTTGCCCGCCAGCGACTTGATGGACTCGATCGTCGAGGTGACCGTGAGCCGGTCCCCCGCCCGGACCGGGCGCTCGTACGCGAACTTCTGGTCGCCGTGCACCACACGGCTGTAGTCCAGGCCCAGTTGGGGGTCCTGGACGACCTGGCCCGCGGCCTTGAAGGTGATGGAGAACACGAATGTGGGCGGGGCGATCACATCCGGGTACCCCAGGGCCTTGGCGGCCTCCGGGTCCACGTACGCGGGGTTGGTGTCACCCACCGCCTCCGCGAACTCCCGGATCTTCTCCCGGCCGACCTCGTACGCCGGGGTGGGCGGATAGGTCCGCCCCACGAAGGACTGGTCGAGCGCCATGGGCCCGCTACCTCCTGAAAAAATCGGAACAAGGCGAAGAACAAAGCAATACAACGACACGAGGCCGCCCCCAGTGGGGACGGCCTCGTGTACGAGCCTGTTTCAGCGCGTTTCGCGGTGCGCGGTGTGCGAGTTGCAGCGCGGGCAGTGCTTCTTCATCTCAAGACGGTCCGGGTTGTTACGCCGGTTCTTCTTGGTGATGTAGTTCCGCTCCTTGCACTCCACGCAGGCCAGCGTGATCTTCGGGCGGACGTCGGTGGCAGCCACGTGAGTGCTCCTTGGACGGACGGTGGACGGATGAACGCAAAAAAAGAGTAGCCGATCGAAGGACCGACCCCGCAATCGGCTACCGAGAGTAGCGGTGACCGGACTTGAACCGGTGACACAGCGATTATGAGCCGCTTGCTCTACCGACTGAGCTACACCGCTTTGATGATGAGTTTCCCCGCCGAAGCGGGGTCCCCCGATCACCAGAGCCCCAATGCGGAATCGAACCGCAGACCTTCTCCTTACCATGGAGACGCTCTACCGACTGAGCTATTGGGGCGAGCGAGGAAGACATTACACGGTCTGTCGCCGATCGCCCAAATCCGTTTCCCGCGTCCCGCCCGACCCGGGATCCGATCCGCGAGGCCGGTCCGGACACCTCGCCGAACCGGCCCCTGATCAGGCCTTGATCGCTCGGGACACCGTCGCCCGGGAGCGTTGAGGGACGCTGGGAAGCCGCCCCGGGCACGCCTCCTCCACGCCTCCGCACTCGTACGACTATTCCGGCTCCCCCGGGGCTGCCCGGGCACCGCCCGGGGGCCGGCCCGGGGCGGGAGCCCCGCGCGGGCGCGGGGCCGTGTGGGACGGGGCCGGCAACGGGTCCGGGCGCGACATGGCACTCGCCCCCGCGCGTCCGCCGGCCCTCCCGGACGCGGGCACCCTCCCGCCCCGCGTGCGCACCGTGTCCGACGCCGCGCGCTGATCCACCGGCCAGGCGGGGACAGCCCTTAGGCTCGGCCGCACTCCGCGTGATCTCGACCCGCGATCCCGTATCCCCCACCAGGAGCGCGATGCCCGACAGCCGACCGCGGCGGCCCGACGACGGCACGGCCGGACCCAGGGCGGCGGCCCTCCTCCTCAGCGGCGTCCGGCTCACCGACGGGCGGATCGTCGACGTCCTGACCGACGGGCCGCGCATCGATGCGGTGGCCGCGGCCGGCCGCCTCACCACCCGGGGCACCCGTCTGGACCTGCGGGGCTACCTCCTGCTGCCGGCGCCCGCCGAGCCGCATGCCCACAGCGACACCGCGCTCACCGCCTCGCCCGAGTACGCGGGCGCACGCCCCGGTGACGTCCGGCGCCGCGCGATGGAGGCAGCGCTTCTGCAGCTCAGCCACGGGGCCACCGCGCTCCGCGCCCAGGTGTGCGTCACCGAGACCACGGGCCTGGCACCGCTCGAAGCCGTGCTGGAGGCCGGCCGCTCCCTCCGCGGGCTCACCGAGGTGATCACCGTCGCCGTACCCGGGCCGCTCACCGGGGTCCCGGGGACCGGCGGGCTCGCGCTCCTCCGCGACGCCGTGGACCTGGGCGCCGACGTCGTGGGCGGGCGCCCGGACCTCGACCCCGATCCGGTCCGCCACGCCGAGACGGTGCTGGGGCTCGCCGCGGATCGGGGGCTCCCCCTGGACCTGCACACGGACGCCGACGACCCGGGGGTCCTGACCCGGCTCGCCGTGATGGCCGGCGCACACCGCCCCGGGGTCTCGCTCGGCCCCTGTGCGGGCCTCGCCCGGCTGCCCGGGGAGGCGGCCTCCCGGGTCGCCGACCGGCTGGCCGCCTCCGGGGTGACGGTGGTCTGCCTCCCCCAGGGCGGCTGCGCCGCCTCCCGCCTCCGGGGCGCCCCACCCGTGCGCCTGCTGCGCGCCGCGGGCGTACGCCTCGCGGCGGGGGGCGGCGCCCTGCGGGAC
>NZ_KL585382.1:19584-21744 GCF_000721935.1 Streptomyces sp. NRRL WC-3549 | reverse complement strand
ACCCTGCGGGACGCCGCCGTACCGGCCGGGCGGGGGGATCCCTTGGAGGCCGCGTACCTCCTGGCCGCACAGCACGGCCTGGGGGCGGTGTCCGCGTACGAGGCGGTCTCGGCCGCCGCCAGGGTGGCCATGGGGCTGCCCGGGGTGCGGATCGAGCCCGGGAGCCCGGCGGAACTGCTGGCCGTACGGGGCGGCGACCTCGCCGGGGCGCTCTCCCTGGCGTACAGCCGGATCGTGGTGCATCGCGGCCGGATCGTCGCCCGGACCAGCGCGGTACGCGAGTACTGCGACTCCGAGGCCGCCGCCGCCCTGGACCTGCCCCGCCAGGGGCGCGCCGGCGGGGCGGGCGGCGGGCTGGGCGGCGGGCCTTGAGCGCGGGCGGTCCCCCCGGCGTACGGTCGGAAGCATGCGCATTGTCATTGCAGGTGGACACGGACAGATCGCGTTGCGGCTGGAGCGCCTGCTCGCCGCGCGCGGTGACGAAGCGGTGGGCGTCATCCGCGATCCGAAGCAGAGCGACGACCTCAGGGAGGCGGGAGCCGAGCCATTGGTCCTCGACCTCGAATCGGCCGGTGTCGAGGAGGTCGCGGACGCCCTACGGGGCGCCGACGCGGTGGTCTTCGCGGCGGGCGCGGGCCCGAACAGCGGCGCGGAACGCAAGGACACGGTGGACCGGGGCGCGGCGGTGCTCTTCGCGGACGCCGCGGAACGCGCGGGTGTACGCCGGTACGTCGTCGTCTCGTCCATGGGTGCCGACCCCGACCACGAGGGCGACGAGGTCTTCGACGTCTATCAGCGGGCCAAGGGGCAGGCGGACGCGTACGTGCGTTCCAGGACGGCCCTGGACTGGACGATCCTGCGCCCCGGGATGCTGACGAACGACGCCGGAACGGGCCGGGTGCTGCTCGCCGCCTCGACGGGCCGAGGCCCGATCCCGCGCGACGACGTGGCGGCGGTCCTGCTGGAGCTCCTGGACACCCCGGCCACGGCGGGCCTGACGCTGGAGGCGATCAGCGGGAGCAAGCCGGTGACGGTCGCGGTGCACGACATCGCGGGGAACTGACTCATCGCCGCCTGGGGCCGGTCTCGGGGGGGGGGCGGGAGCCCCTGTCCACCGCGGTCTTGGAGAGGGGCACCCGCGCGAAGCCGGAGGTGCGGCCCATGAGGGCGTGACACCGGTCGCCATCGGCCGATGGCCTCAGGAACGTTCGGCCTCGTTCGTCTCCTCGGCGGCCGCACCCCGGGCACGCCAGCGGTTCAGCAACGCGCTTCCCACGATCACCAGGCCGATGGCGGCGACCTTGGCGGCCTGGTGGTAGCCGGTCGCCAGTTCTTCCGGGGTGCCGGGCAGCCGGAAGGTGACCCACACTGCCGCGAGCCCTCCGAAAGCGATCAGTGCGACAGCTCCCCACACCCCGAGGCCCGCCCACCAGGGCTCCGGGCCGTATCCCCGCTCGTCGGCCTGCTCGACGTCCTTGTCGGTCACGGTTGTTCTCCTGCGTCGGCGGCATGGGTCGTGAGGGAAGACGCCCGACCGGTACGGACGGTTCACCGAGCCCGGCGGCTCTACAGCGCGGGCGACGTCTACCCCGAGGGCACCGAGTGGCCGGACGGCGATCGGCTCTACCGCGTCGGCCGGCTGCGGCACAAGGACTCCGTGCCCGGCAGCGAGTAGGGCGCCGTCTGGTCAGCTCGACCGACTCACCCGGCACCGGTGCGGGCCCGGCGAGGGCGTCGACGGCCCGTTCCGCGCCGGGCATAGCCGCTCGGAGGATCAGTCCTCCGCCGTCGGCGACTCACGGACCGAGGGCAGTTCGTGGGCTGCGGGCAGTCCGGCGACCACGTCCGCGCCGGACGGCGCGTGTTCAGGATCCACCAGCCACTGGAGCATCAGGCCGCTCAGCAGAGCCAGCGGGACCGAGCCGCCGAGCCCTTCACGTGCTTCGCGCTGTCCCGCCGCGAGGTGTTCCCGCACCTCGGGCGACCTCTCCGCCTGGACCACGGCCTCGATCTGGGCGACCCACAGCGCCCGATGCGTGGTGAAGCTGTCGATCAGCGCCTGCCACCGCTTTTCCGGGTCTCCGTCCGGCGCGTAGCCCGCGAGCCGGCCGCCCAGCTCGTCCACCGCCTCCACCAGCGCCTGGGTCAGCAGCGCGTCCC
>NZ_KL585382.1:15505-19370 GCF_000721935.1 Streptomyces sp. NRRL WC-3549 | reverse complement strand
TAGCCGATGGCGGCGTGACTGACCCCGGCCGCGGCGGCGATGTCCCGGACCGTGGTGCGGGCCCATCCGCGTTCGACCAGGCACTGCTTGGCGCCCTTGAGCAGATCTTCCCGGTTTCCCATGCCCACAGCGTACCTGCGGATTGCCCAGGCGGATCATCCGCTTGGTTAATCCAAATGGATTGACCAAATGGACAAGAGAGGTCTACGGTCATCCCATGACCGACAACACTGTTCTGATCTCCGGGGCGAGCGTGGCCGGACCGGCCCTCGCCCACTTCCTGCGCCGCGACGGGTACGACGTGACCGTGGTGGAGCGCGCACCGGCACTGCGGGACAGCGGGTACGCCGTGGACTTCCGCGGGGCCGCCTTCGACGTGCTCGACGAGATGGGCGTCCTGGCCGAGATGCGCGGCCACGACACGAAGATGCGCGGCACCTCCCTGGTGGACGAGACGGGCGCCGAGACCGGACGACTGCCGGCCGAGGTGTTCGCCGGCGAACTGGAGGTCCCCAAGCGGGAGCTGACCCGGATCCTGCACCGGCTCACCGCTGACGACACGGAGTACGTGTTCGACGATTCGATCGCCACGCTCACCCAGGGGGAATCCGGGGTCGAGGTCGAGTTCGAGCGCGGCGCGCCCCGTACGTTCGGCCTCGTCCTCGGCGCGGACGGGCTGTACTCGAAGGTGCGGCGGCTGGCGTTCGGCCCGCACGGCGACGCACTGCGCCATCTGGGCATGTCCGGGGCCGGATTCAGCACGGACGACTTCCTCGGCCTCGACCACAGCGGGGTACTGCACCAGGGGAAGGGCCGGGCCATCTACGCGTTCAGCGCGGGCGACGGGGACCGGCTGGCGGTCAGCCTCTCCTTCGCCACCGACTCCCCGGCCCTGGACCGGCGTCCGCGTGAGGAACAGGAGCACGCGGTCCGCACCGCGTTCGCCGGGTGCGGGTGGGTGGCCCCACGCCTGCTGCGGGCGATGGAGGAGGCGGACGACCTCTACTTCACCTCCTCGTCCCAGGTGCACCTGGACCGCTGGTCGCACGGGCGCGTCGCCTTGGTGGGCGACGCGGCTTACTGCGCGGCCCCCACCAGCGGCATGGGGACCTCACAGGCACTGATCGGCGCACGGGTGCTCGCCCGCCGCCTGGCCGAGTCGGGCGGTGACCACCTCTCCGCGTTCGCCGCGTACGAAGCGGAACTGCGCCCGTACGTCGCGGAGAACCAGGAGAAGGGCAGCGAGGGCGCGGCGGTGTTCGGCGGTGGGGCGCAGTGACCTGAGCACGCGCGTGCACGCATACGCAGAAAACCCGCCCGACCTGCGGTTGCAGCAGGTCGGACGGGGTTTCCCGTCGTGTGGCGGAATTCTCAGGTACCCGGTGACTCATGCAGCGCTGAAGGGAAGACAACTCGGCCGGACCCCGTATCGACTACTGCCGAGTGCTTCGGAACCTCCACTTCTGCGAGGGCTTCCCAAGCAGCGAGGACGAGTTGGCTCAGCCCCGGCAGGGACGCCGAGTGGATCGCGCCACGCGAGCGGCTCTGTGCGAGGTTCCGCGGCTGCCAGTCACCGGACGTACGGCGTCGACGGCTGTTCAGCGGCGGGGCAGTCGCCACTTGGAGCGCATGTTCCAGTGCGAGTCCACAGACAGCGGGCCCCAGCTCGGCGGCAACCGACTGTTCACTCGCGGGCACCGCGGCAAGCAGCAACGGCCAGCGGATCACCATCACCCGCTCCCAGAGTTCGGGCGGCACCGTGTTGGCCAGGTGGTGGCTCTCACCCACGGGCAGATCGCGCAAACGACGTCCGGCCTCCTGCGTCTGCCCCACGTAGCAAAGGCCTGCGCCAGAGGCGAACACCCCGTAGAGCACGGGCCCCGCCATAGCCGGCCCGTCCCCCTGCGCCTCGGCCAGAAGGGCTCCTACTCTGTGTGCGAACTGGTACCGGCGCTCCTGCCAACGGGCCAGTAGCGAGGCGTCCGCGAGCAGAGACTCCAGCGACGCTCTCCAACTGCGGTACGCGTCTTCATACGACTGGGCATTCACAGCCACCAGTCTGGCCGCTCCACGATCCGGCTCCTGTGGGCCCCTGCGCCGCAGCAGCGAGAGGCGGGGCACCGGCCCACCGGGAAGCGGCTCCGGCCTGCGCCGCAGTGCCGATCCTGCACTCCCAGGCCCTTCCCGCATACGCAGAAACCCCGCCCGACCTGCGGTGAAGCAGGTCGGACGGGGTTTCCCGTCCTGTGGCGGCGCCAGGGTTCGAACCTGGGTAGGCTGAGCCGGCAGATTTACAGTCTGCTCCCTTTGGCCACTCGGGCACACCGCCTGGAACGACGCGTCGGAGTCCTGTTCGAGGGCTCCTTGGCGACGACGTAAACGATACCTGATGCCCGGGGGTGCTCCGCCACCGGATTGATCAGTGCCCGGCCCGGGCGGGGGTGGCTAGGCTTTGTGCCGTACCCAACGCATACGACGCAAGGAGCCACACGTCATGGCCGACTCCAGTTTCGACATCGTCTCGAAGGTCGAGCGGCAGGAGGTCGACAACGCCCTCAACCAGGCCGCCAAGGAGATCTCCCAGCGCTACGACTTCAAGGGCACGGGCGCCTCGATCTCGTGGTCCGGCGAGAAGATCCTGATGGAGGCGAACGGCGAGGAGCGGGTCAAGGCGATCCTCGACATCTTCCAGTCCAAGCTGATCAAGCGCGGGATCTCCCTGAAGTCGCTGGACGCGGGTGAGCCGCAGCTGTCCGGCAAGGAGTACAAGATCTTCGCGACGATCGAGGAGGGCATCTCCCAGGAGAACGCCAAGAAGGTGGCGAAGATCATCCGCGATGAGGGCCCGAAGGGCGTCAAGGCGCAGGTCCAGGGCGAGGAGCTGCGGGTCAGCTCGAAGAGCCGGGACGACCTTCAGGCCGTGCAGGCGCTGCTCAAGGAGAAGGACCTGGACTTCGCGGTGCAGTTCGTCAACTACCGGTAGGTGGTCCGCTGCCGTGTGCAGCGGGTGACGTGCGGGGCGGGGTGTGCCGGTGGCGCTCCCCGCCCCGCCTTCGTGTGCGATGTCCGAATCCCGCCGGTCGCGCGCCCGCGCGGGCCGCAGACTCGTACGTACGGGGGCGCGCTACGAGCAGTGGAGAGGGTGACGGTGATGACCACGGTGTACGCGAGGGTCGGCAGTCCGCTGGGTGAGCTGCTGCTCGCCGGTGAGGAGCGGGCCGGTGGCGAGGTGGCTCTGGCCTCGCTGTCGCTGCCGGGGCAGAAGGGCGCCGCGGTCGTCCGGGAGGCCTGGCGGCACGTCCCGGAGGCGTTCGCACCGCTGGCCGCACAGCTGGCGGCGTACTTCGAGGGCCGCCTGACGCGCTTCGACGTGACGTACGCAGAGGGGGTGGGCACGGAGTTCCAGCGGCGCGTCTGGAGTGCCCTGGACACCATTCCGTACGGGGAGACGGTGTCGTACGGGCAGATCGCCGCGCGGGTGGATTCCGGTGGCGCCGGAGTGCGGGCGGTGGGCACCGCGATCGGGCGCAATCCGCTGCTGGTCGTACGGCCGTGCCACCGGGTCATCGGTGCGGACGGGGCGCTACGGGGGTACGCCGGCGGCCTGGAGTGCAAGGAGCGGCTGCTGGGGCTCGAGGGGGCCCTGGCGGTACGGCGCTGACATGGCGGGGGTGATGAGCGGGCGCGGGACTCCGGACCCGTCCGAGGGGCTGTTCCCGCGCCCGCGGAGGGTGGTGGCTCCGGGGGCCGTGCACGTGCCGGGGTGGTTGCCCGGGGAACGGCAGCGGGAGCTGGTGGAGGCGTGCCGGGAGTGGGTGCGGGGGCCCGTGCCGTTGCGGAACACCGTGTCTCTTATACACATCTC
>NZ_KL585382.1:14858-15292 GCF_000721935.1 Streptomyces sp. NRRL WC-3549 | reverse complement strand
GAGATGTGTATAAGAGACAGCGTGGGGGCGATCTGCGGTGGCAGAGGCCTACGGGGACACGGGAGCCGCCGGGGCGTACGCGCCGGACGCCGCGCTGGTGAACTTCTACGACGGCGTCGCGCGGATGGGGATGCACCAGGACAAGGAGGAGCGGTCGCCCGCTCCCGTAGTGTCGTTGAGCCTCGGCGACAGCTGTGTGTTCCGCTTCGGGAACACCCGGGACCGGGGACGGCCCTATACGGACGTGGAACTCGCGTCGGGTGATCTGTTCGTCTTCGGCGGCCCGTCCAGGTACGCGTTCCACGGGGTGACGAAGGTCTACGCGGGGACGGCCGACGCCGCATCAGGGATGCGGGCCGGCCGGCTGAACGTGACGTTGCGCGAGACGGGGCTGTGAGAAGGGCGGTGGTGGCTCTCAGCGGCGGTCGCGGGAG
>NZ_KL585382.1:8051-14646 GCF_000721935.1 Streptomyces sp. NRRL WC-3549 | reverse complement strand
CGATGAGCAGGACCAGGGAGCCGGCGACGGCCGCGATCCACGTCGCCGTGTCGTAGAAGTCGGTGGTGATGGGGCGGTCGAGGAAGCGGGACGACAGCCAGCCTCCGAGGAACGCCCCGACGATGCCGATCAGCGTGGTGCCGATGATGCCGCCCGGGTCCCGGCCCGGCAGCAGGATCTTGGCTATCGCGCCGGCCAGCAGTCCGAGAATGATCCAACTGATGATGCTCATGGTCGCCTATCTACCCGTCGGTCGGTCCTGCAAGACAGGACGCGCACGACGGGCGCTCCGGTTGCCCGCTCGGCGGTGCTACCTGGCGGCGAAGGGCTGGTCGCTGGGGACGATCTCCTTGCCGAAGGGCATCAGGGAGACCGGGATGAGCTTGAAGTTGGCGATGCCCAGCGGGATCCCGATGATCGTGATGCACAGGGCGACGCCGGTGAAGATGTGGCCGAGGGCGAGCCACCAGCCGGCCAGGATCAGCCAAAGGACGTTCCCGGCGCACGACGCCCCTCCGGCGTCCCGTCGGTCGACGACGGTGTAGCCGAAGGGCCAGAGGGCGTAGACGCCGATGCGGAACGCCGCGATCCCGAAGGGGATGCCGATGATCGTGATGCACAGGAGGACGCCCGCGGCGAGGTAGCCGAGGAAGAGCCAGAAGCCGCTGAGGACGAGCCATATGACGTTCAGGATTGTCTTCACGGTCGATAGCCTGCCATCTGCTCCAGCCGGGCGATGCGTTCCGCCATGGGCGGGTGCGTGGAGAACATCCTGGACAGCCCCTGACCGGGGCGGAACGGGTTCGCGATCATCATGTGGCTCGCCGTCTCGATCCTCGGCTCGGGCGGGAGCGGGAGCTGCTTCGTGCCGGCTTCGAGCTTGCGCAGGGCGCCCGCGAGGGCGAGCGGGTCGCCGGTGAGCTGGGCACCGGACGCGTCGGCCTCGTATTCGCGGGAGCGGCTGACGGCCAGCTGGATGACGGAGGCGGCGAGCGGGCCGAGGATCATGACGAGGAGCATGCCGAGGAGGCCGGGCCCCTCGTCGTCGTCGGACCGGCCCACCGGGACGAGCCACGCGAAGTTGACCAGGAACATCACGACGGAGGCGAGGGCGCCGGCGACGGACGAGATGAGGATGTCGCGGTTGTAGACGTGGCTGAGCTCGTGCCCCAGGACGCCGCGCAGCTCGCGCTCGTCGAGGATCTGGAGGATGCCCTCGGTGCAGCACACGGCGGCGTTGCGCGGGTTGCGGCCGGTGGCGAAGGCGTTGGGGGCCTGTGTCGGGGAGATGTAGAGCCGGGGCATCGGGCGGCGGGCCGCGGTCGAGAGCTCGCGGACGATCCGATAGAGCTGGGGCGCCTGGAACTCGCTGACGGGGCGGGCCCGCATGGCCCTGAGGGCGAGCTTGTCGCTGTTCCAGTAGGCGTAGGCGTTGGTGCCGACCGCGACGAGGAGGGCCACGACCAGTCCGGTGCGCCCGAAGAAGCTGCCGATGAGGATGATGAGGGCGGACAGGCCCCCGAGAAGTACGGCGGTCTTCAGCCCGTTGTGCCGGCGGTGCACGGTACGCCCTCCAAGTGGTGCGGCAGGGGAACCCTTGCTCGGTGGTGCTCCACACCCGGTGGAGCCTCCCGTACTGGTCAACGCGAGGCGACTGGAGCTAGTTCCCTTGTGCCCGGTGGCCCCGTGGGGCGCAGGGCGAAGGGGCGGATCCGGCTGGATCCGCCCCTTGGGCCGTACGGGTGGTGCCTGCGTGCCGTGTGCCGTCCCCGCGGGTCAGCTCCGGACGGGCTGGGAGGGAAGACCGGCCAGGGCGCGCGCCTCGGGGTCCGGCTCGACCTGGCTGGTGCAGTGGGCGCACCGGGAGGCGACGGCGGGGATCTCCGTGTAGCAGTGCGGGCAGTCGCGGAGGGCCGCCTTGATGTCGACCTCTTCCTTCTCCTTGGCCGCGAAGCGGTTCTGCACCTTGTTCATGGGCACCACGACCAGGAAGTAGAGGACGGCGGCGGTGATGACGAAGGCGATCCCCGCGCTGATGAAGAGGCCGTAGGGGAATTCCACGCCGTCGAGGGTGAAGGTGGCCTTGCTGAAGTCGCCGGTGCCCCGGGTGAACAGGCCGATCAGCGGCACGATGAAGGCGTTGCTGAAGCCGGTGACGACGGCGGTGAACGCGGAGCCGACGGCGAGGCCGATGGCCATGGAGATGACGTTTCCACGCAGGATGAAGTCTTTGAACCCGTTCAGCACCGCTCCGGCTCCTCTTCGCTCTCTTCAGGTGACGCGTGCAGCCACGACGATGCCCTGTGGGCGGGCCGGCGGGCAAACCGGCCCACGGCGCTCAGAAGAGGCCGACGGACGCGAAGCGGAGGACGAGCTGGGGCGCTCCGGAGAGTGCCAGACCGACGACCGCGGTGAGGGCGATCGCCGTGGTGAGGGGCGCCGGGGCCCGGAGGCGGCGGGGGCCCGGGGGCTGCTCGTCGCCGGTCGCCGGCTCCGGGGAGCGGAAGAGCTCCGCGGTCCACCGAAGGTAGTAGTACAAGGCGATCACGACGTTGACGGCCATGAGGACGGCGAGCCAGCCGAGGCCTGCGTCGACCGCCGCCGAGAAGACCGTGACCTTGGCGAAGAGGCCGATGATCCCGGGGGGCAGACCGGCCAGGCAGAGCAGGAAGAACGCCAGGGCGAGGGCGGCCAGGGGGCGGTCGGCGTACAGGCCCCGGTAGTCGACGAGGCGGTTGCCGGGGTGGGCGCGGGCCACCAGGGCGGCGACCGCGAACGCTCCGAGGTTCACGACGGCGTACATCAGGGCGTAGGCGACGGTCGAGCCGATCTGTTCGTCACTGGAGTACGCGGCGGCGGCGATCGGGACGAGGAGGTATCCAGCCTGGCCGACGGACGACCAGGCGAGGAGGCGTACGGCGCTTCGGGCCCGGGTGGCGCTCTGCCGGAGCGCCGCGACGTTGCCGACGGTCATGGTGAGGGCGGCCAGGACGGCAAGGGCGGGGCCCCAGACGTCTGCGTACGACGGGAAGCCGATCACCGTGACCAGGATCAGGCCGGAGAAGCCGACCGCCTTGCCGACCACCGAGAGGTACGCGGCGATGGGCAGCGGCGCGCCGACGTAGGTGTCGGGGACCCAGAAGTGGAAGGGGGCCGCGGCCGTCTTGAAGGCGAAGCCGACGAGGGTGAGGACGACGCCCGCCCCGGCGAGGGTGGCGAGCTGGTCGGGTACGGCGTCGAGGCGGGCGGCGATCTCGGTGAGGTGCATGGTGCCGGTGGTGGCGTAGACGAAGCTGACGCCCAGCAGCATCACGGCGGTGGAGACGACGGAGGAGAGGAAGAACTTCAGGGCCGCCTCGGAGGAGCGCCGGTCGCCGCGCTTGATGCCGACGAGGGCGAAGGCGGGCAGGGAGGCGACTTCGAGGGCGACGACGAGGGTGGCGAGGTCGCGGGCGGCGGGCAGGAGTACGGCGCCGGCGGCGGAGGACAGCAGCAGGAACCAGAACTCCCCGGCGGGGAGCCTGCGGGTGTCACCGAGCGAGAGCAGTGCGGTGAGGAGGGCGCCGCCGAGCACGAGGGCCTGGATGACGAGGGCGAAGTGGTCGGCGGTGTAGCTGCACGCCTGGACGTCACCGGTGAGGCAGAAGGTGGAGCGGTCGCCGGCGCGCAGGGGGACCAGGAAGGCGAGCGCGACGACGAGGGCGGCGACGGTCGCGTACCCCAGGAGCGGCTTGCGCCGTTCGTCCGCGAAGAGGTCGGCGACGAGCACCCCGACGGCGGCCACCGCGACGACGACGGGGGGTGCGATNTGCCACGATCACGACTTGCCTCCTGCGAGGAGCTTCTGCACGGCCGGGTCGGTGAGGCCGAGGAGGACGGCGGGCCAGAGTCCGGCGAGGACGGTGAGGGCGGCGAGCGGGGTCCAGGCCGCGAACTCGTAGCCCTGGATGTCGGCGACCGGGTGGGCCGGCGCCGTGACGCCCCGGCGCCGGGCGGCGGAGCCGGGCCCGGGGAGGCCGTCGCCCTGGTCGCCGGCCGCGGCGCGGCGTACGGTCCCGTCGTCCGCCGTGGCGTGGGGATCGCGGGGATCGCCCATGCAGACGCGGCGGACCACGATGAGCATGTACGCGGCGGTGAGCAGGGTCCCGAAGGCGCCGATGGACATGAAGGTGAGGAAGGCGGGGCGGCTGAGCCCGTCCGCGGGGTCGAAGGCGCCGAAGAGGGTGAGCATCTCGCCCCAGAACCCGGCGAGACCGGGGAGCCCGAGGGAGGCGACGGCGGCGAAGGCGAGGAGTCCGCCGAGGCGCGGGGCGCGGCCGTAGAGGGCGGCCCCGGTGGCGCCGGAGAGGGTGTCGAGGTCGGCCGTGCCGTACCGGTCCTTGACGGCGCCGACCAGGAAGAACAGCAGGCCGGTGATGAGGCCGTGGGCGATGTTGGCGAAGAGCGCGCCGTTGACCCCGGTGGGGGTCATGGTCGCGATGCCGAGGAGGACGAAGCCCATGTGGCCGACTGAGGAGTAGGCGATCAGCCGTTTGAGGTCGCCCTTCGCACCGGCGCGGGCCAGGGCGAGGCAGGCGAGGGAGCCGTAGACGATGNGGCGAGACCGGGGAGCCCGAGGGAGGCGACGGCGGCGAAGGCGAGGAGTCCGCCGAGGCGCGGGGCGCGGCCGTAGAGGGCGGCCCCGGTGGCGCCGGAGAGGGTGTCGAGGTCGGCCGTGCCGTACCGGTCCTTGACGGCGCCGACCAGGAAGAACAGCAGGCCGGTGATGAGGCCGTGGGCGATGTTGGCGAAGAGCGCGCCGTTGACCCCGGTGGGGGTCATGGTCGCGATGCCGAGGAGGACGAAGCCCATGTGGCCGACTGAGGAGTAGGCGATCAGCCGTTTGAGGTCGCCCTTCGCACCGGCGCGGCGATGCCGACGACGGCGAACGCGGCCAGGTAGGGCGCGAAGGTCCGCATGCCGTCGGGGGCGACGGGGAGCAGGATGCGGACGAAGCCGTACGTGCCCATCTTCAGCAGGACGCCGGCAAGGAGTACGGAGCCGACGGTGGGGGCGGCGGTGTGGGCGTCGGGCAGCCAGCTGTGGAGGGGCCACATCGGGGTCTTCACTGCGAGGCCCACACCGATGGCGAGTACCGCGATGACCTGCACGGATGTGGTGAGGCCACGGCCGTTGTCAGTGGCGAGTGCCACCATGTCGAAAGTGCCGCTCTTCAGCCCGACGAGGAGCAGGCCCAGCAGCATGACGACGGAGCCGAGCAGGGTGTAGAGGACGAACTTCCAGGCGGCGGGCTGCCTGCCCTCGCCGCCCCAGCGGGCGATGAGGAAGTACATCGGGATGAGGACCATCTCGAAGGCCAGGAAGAACAGCATGAGGTCGAGTACGGCGAATGTGGCGAGTGTGCCGGACTCCAGGACGAGGACGAGGGCGACGAAGCCCTTCGCTGAGGGCCCTGCGGGGAGCTTGAAGTAGCTGTAGAGCGCGCACAGGAAGGTCAGCAGCGCGGTGAGGACGAGAAGGGGGAGCGAGATGCCGTCGGTGCCGAGGTGGATCCGCACGTCCAGTGCCGGGATCCAGCTGATGTCGGTGGTCGCCTGCATCGTCTGGGGGTGCTCGTGGTCGAAGCCCGCGGCGAGGACGAGGGCGGCGGCGAGGACGGCTCCCGTGACGGTCACGCCGTGGCGGAGCACGGCCTGGTCGGGGTTGCGCCCCTTGAGTCCGGGCGGGGCGGGCAGCAGCGCGGCGACGGCGCCGAGGAGCGGGGCGGCGACGACGAACGCCAGAAGGAACTGCATCACGGACGCACTGATATCGATCACGGTTCACGCCCCGGCGTAGACGTTGGCGAAGACGACGGCGGCGATCGCCAGGACAAGGGTTCCGGCGAGCAGCGCGCCGAGGTAGGTCTGCACGTTGCCGGTCTGGGAGCGGCGGACGAGCAGGCCGAGCCCGCGGGCGGCGGCGCCCGAGCCGCGTACGTAGGTGTCGACGACCTCGCGGTCCAGGAAGCGGACGAGGCGTGCGCCGGCCTGGACCGGGCGGACGAAGAGCGCCGTGTAGAGGGCGTCCAGGTGGAAGCCGGTGACCGCGTGGCGGTGGAGGGAGCCGAGGAGGAGGCGGCCGGGGTCCGAGGGGTCGGGGGCGCCGGCGATGGTGCCGTAGGCGGCGGTGTGCGAGGTGATCGCCTCGGCCTCGACGAGGGCGGGCTCGGCCTGGGGGTGGGCGGATACGGCGCCGACCGGGGGGCGGGCCGCGAGCGCGGTGGTGTGGCGCCATGCCCCGTAGGTGACGAGTCCGCCGACGAGTGCGACACCGGTGGAGAGGACGGCGGTCGGCAGCGAGGGGGTGAGGGCGTGTCCGTCGAACCAGTCACCGAGGGCGCCCGCGGTGAGGCCGAAGGCGATGGTGGGCACGGCGAGGACCCAGAGGACGGAGGTCATCGCGACGGGCTGCCTGCCGTGGTCGGGGGCGGCGGGGCCTCGTCCTCGGAAGGCCAGGAGCCAGAGGCGGGTGGCGTACGCGGCGGTGAGGACGGCGGCGACCAGTCCGGCGACGAGGACCGTCCAGCCGGCGGCGGCCGGTGCGACGTGGCGGT
>NZ_KL585382.1:5918-7917 GCF_000721935.1 Streptomyces sp. NRRL WC-3549 | reverse complement strand
TCCGGCGACGAGGACCGTCCAGCCGGCGGCGGCCGGTGCGACGTGGCGGTCGCCGAAGGCGGTGTGTTCGGCGGCGACGAGCACGGCTTCCTTGGAGAAGAAGCCGGCGAACGGCGGGATGGCGGCGAGTGCGAAGAGGGCGACGGTCATCGTCCAGCAGGCGTCGGGGACGCGTTTGGCGAGGCCGCCCATGCGGGACATCGCGGCGAGTGAGTTGGTGCCCGCCGCGTGGATGACGACGCCCGCGGCGAGGAAGAGGACGGCCTTGAACGCCCCGTGCGACAGGAGGTGGAAGACGGCGGCCGCGCGGTCGCCGACGGCCAGGGCGCCCGACATGTAGCCGAGCTGGCCGATGGTCGAGTAGGCGAGGACGCGTTTGATGTCGTCCTGGGCGAGGGCGGCCAGCCCGGACCCGATCATCGTGACGGCCGCCATCACGGCGAGGACGACGAGCGCGGCCCCGGAGGCGGCGAAGACGGGGAGGAGCCGGGCCACGAAGTAGATGCCGGCGGCGACCATCGTCGCGGCGTGGATCAGCGCGGAGACGGGCGTGGGGCCCGCCATCGCGTCGGGCAGCCAGGTGTGCAGCGGGAACTGCGCGGACTTGCCGGCGACGCCCGCGAGCAGCAGCAGGGCGATGAGGGTGGGGTGGTCGAGTCCGCCGTGGGTGACGGCGGCCAGGATCTTGGTGATGCGGAAGGAGCCGGTGTCCGCGGCGAGGGCGAACAGGCCGATGAGGAACGGCACGTCGCCGAGCTTGGTGACCAGGAAGGCCTTGAGGGAGGCGGCGCGCGCCTCGGGCGTCTCCCAGTAGTGGCCGACCAGGAAGTACGAGCAGATGCCCATGATCTCCCAGCCGACCAGGAGCACCATCAGGTCGCCGGAGTAGACGACGAGCAGCATCGCGGAGGTGAAGAGGGAGACGAGGGCCGCGTACGAGGGGTAGCGGACGTCGTCCTTGAGGTAGGCCGTCGAGTAGATCTGCACACAGGTCGCGACGAGTCCGACGAGGACGGCGACGAGGACGGCGAAGCCGTCGAGGTGCAGGGCGAGGTCGATCGGCACCGAGCCCGTCGGGGTGAGCTGGGTGGCGGCGTCCACGGCCCGGCCGCCGCCCTGACGTACGGCGACGACGACCGCGAGGGCCGCCGCGGCGAGCGTGGGCAGGACGGCGAGGGGCCGGACGAAGCCGGGGGCGGTGCGCCCGAGGAGGAGACCGGCCGCGGCGCCGAGGAAGGGGAGGAGGGGGACGAGGACGGCGAGGGTCGTGATGGTCACGCGGTGGCCTCTGCCTTCTGTGCCTTCCCTGCCGGAGCAGTGGCCTGGTCTGCGGTGCCGCGGGTTCCCTCGGCGGCGTCGTCGTCGGCGTACGCGTCGTCCGGGAGGGTCTCTGCCTCGTCGGTCTCGGCGGTGTCGCGGAGGTGGTCGATGCCGGAGCTGCCGCGGTTGCGGTGGACGGCCAGGACGATGGCGAGGCCGATGCCGATCTCGGCGGCGGCGACGGCGATGGTGAAGAGGGTGAGCGCCTGGCCGGAGTGGAGGGTGTCGCGCAGCCACACGTCGAAGGCGACCAGGTTGAGGTTGACGGCGTTGAGCATGAGCTCGACGGACATCAGGACGAAAATGGTGTTGCGGCGGGCGAGGACGCCGTACAGCCCGGTGCAGAAGAGGAGGGCGGCGAGCACGGCGGGATAGGCGAGGTGCATCAGCTCTTGTCCTCTCGGGACGCGTCCGGGCGGGCCGTGTGGGGGCGGGGCCCGTCGTCTGCGGTCGCGGCCCGGCGGGTCCCGTCCTTGTCGTCGCCGTTCTTGCGGGAGAGGACGATCGCGCCGACGAGGGCGGCGAGGAGCAGGACGGAGAGCGCCTCGAACGGCAGGACCCAGTGCCGGAAGAGGAAGGCCCCCGTCACGTCCGTGGACCCCTGGGCCGGGCCGTCGAGGTCGATCCAGGTGGCCCGGAAGGCGTCCACGACGACCCAGACGCTGTCTCTTATACACAT
>NZ_KL585382.1:0-5730 GCF_000721935.1 Streptomyces sp. NRRL WC-3549 | reverse complement strand
CGCCGAGGCGACCGCCACACCGAGGGCGACCCACCGGTTGCCGGAATCGGCGTCCGGTGAACGGCCGATGGGCGCCCGGGTGAGCATGAGTCCGAAGAGGAGGAGGACGACGATGGAACCGACGTAGATCAGGACCTGCACCCAGGCGATGAACTCGGCCGTGAGCAGCAGGTACTCGACGGCCAGGCCGCCGAGTGCCACGACGAGCCAGAGTGCGGCGTGTACGAGCTGCCTGGTCGTGACGGTGATGGCCGCCGCGCCGAGGGTGGCGAGGCCGACGAGGACGAAGGCGATCTCGACGCCGGTCGGGGAGAGGAAGCCGGGATGCCCGGCTCCTGCTGCGAGGTTCACCCCTGTCCCCTTCCTTCTTCTCCTTCTTCCGCGTCCGTACCCGGCCGGGTCTCTGCGGACTGCTGAGCCTCTGCGGACTGCTGGGCCTCGGCGGTCTGCTGGGCCTCTGCCGCCTGCTGGGCCTCGGCGGTTCGCCGGGCCTCTTCGGCGGCGCGGAGCTTGTCGGCCGTCTTGCGTGCGGCGGCGAGCTCCTTGGGCTCCTCGGCTCCCGGGTCGAGCGCGGGCGGTTCCGGCACGGTCCACATCCACTCGCGGAGCTTGTCGCGCTCATGGGTGAGTTCGTGGATGTCCGTCTCCGCGTACTCGAACTCCGGTGACCAGAACAGCGCGTCGAAGGGACACACCTCGACGCAGATACCGCAGTACATGCAGAGGGCGAAGTCGATCGCGAACCGGTCCAGGACGTTACGGCTGCGCTCACGGCCGCCCGGGGCCGCCGGGGGCACGGTCTCCTTGTGGGAGTCGATGTAGATGCACCAGTCGGGGCACTCACGGGCACACAGCATGCAGACCGTGCAGTTCTCCTCGAACAGTCCGATGACCCCGCGCGTACGGGGTGGCAGGTCGGGCTGGACGTCCGGGTACTGGGCGGTGACCGTGCGCTTCGTCATGGTCCGCAGGGTCACGGCGAGGCCCTTGGCCAGGCCTGAGCCGGGGATCGGGGGCACTAGTTGATCGCCACCTTCACGATGCCGGTGAGCGCGATCTGCGCGAGGGCGAGGGGGATGAGCGTGGTCCAGGCGAGCTTCTGCAACTGGTCCTCGCGCAGCCGGGGGTAGGTGACGCGCAGCCAGATGACGACGAACGCGAGCACGGCCGCCTTGAGCAGCGTCCACACCCAGCCGAGTCCGTCGGCACCGAACGGCCCGTGCCAGCCGCCCAGGAAGAGGACGGTGGTCAGCCCGCACAGCACGACGATCCCGGCGTACTCGGAGAGCAGGAACAGCGCGAACCGGAGCCCGGTGTACTCGGTGTAGGCGCCGAAGATGATCTCGGAGTCGGCGACCGGCATGTCGAAGGGGGGCCGCTGGAGTTCGGCGAGGCCGGCCACGAAGAAGACCAGTGCACCGACGATCTGCCAGGGCAGCCACCACCACTCGAAGGCGTCCAGGATGCCCGTGAGCGAGACCGTGCCCGCCGCCATGGCCACGGAGGCGGCGGCGAGCAGCATCGGCAGTTCGTAGGCGAGGAGCTGCGCGGCGGTCCGGAGGCCGCCGAGCAGCGAGAACTTGTTGGCCGACGCCCAGCCCGCCATCAGCGACCCGAGCACGCCGATCCCCATGACGGCGAGCACGAAGAAGATGCCCGCGTCGACGACCTGGCCGACGGCCCCTTCCCCCGGGCCGACCGGGATGGCGACGAGCACGAGGAGGTACGGGAGGAGGGCGACGGCCGGGGCCAGTTGGAAGATCCTCCGGTCCGCCTCGGCCGGGACGATGTCCTCCTTCTGCGCGAACTTCACCCCGTCCGCGACGAGCTGGGCCCAGCCGTGGAAGCCGCCCGCGTACATGGGGCCGAGGCGGCCCTGCATGTGGGCCATCACCTTGTGCTCGGTCTGCCCCACGACGAGCGGGACGACCAGGAACACGGCGAAGACGATGACCAGCCGGAGGGCGACGTCGAGTACGTCGTTCACGCGGTATCGCCTCCGGCGGGACGGTCGGTTCGGGGTTCGGCGGGATCGGGGACGGAGGCGGGGCCCGCACCGGGGCCGCGTGCGGACTCGGGGCCGGGGCCCTGCCCTGCCGTGGTCCCGGCATCGGTCCCGGACTCGGGGCCGGAGGCGGGGGCGGGGCCCTGCCCTGCCGTGGTCCCGGCATCGGTCCCGGACTCAGACTCAGGCCCGGACTCGGACTCGGTTCCGGACTCGGACTCAGGCCCGGACCCGGACTCGGTCCCGGACTCGGTCCCGGACCCGGGCCTTGTCCCTGTCCCGGCGGGCCCCGTCTCGGTACCTGTTTCGGCCTCGGCGTCGTCCCCCGTATCGGCCTCGGCACCGGCATCGGTGGTGCGTGGCTGTTCCGGGGCGTTGTCCGCCGTCGTGGGGCCCGGGGCGTCCGTCTTCGGCGAGGGATTGCCGTCGAAGGCGGGTTGGGCGTGGTGCCAGGGGGCGTCGGAGCTGCGCGTGGGACGGCGGGTCGGCCGTGTGGGCGCGACGGCCCCCGTGTCGGCACCGGCACCAACATCTCCGTCAGCAGCACCGCCATCCACACCGGCCGCCTCTGCGGCCCCGCCGACCTTCCCGGCCCCGCCGGCCTTCCCGGACTCGGCGGGCGTTGCGGTGTCGCCGGCCGGGTTCGGCGGCGTGGTTCCGGTCTGAGCGGTGGCCGTACCCGCCCCCGCTCCCGTGTCCGCGTCCACCGCGGAGGGCGTGCGCGTCGGTGGGGTGGCCTGGCTGACCGAGCCCTGCGAAGCGCTGCGGTTACGGCGCGGGCGCGCGGCCCGGGGTGCATCGGGCGCGCCCGGCACCGGCGTCGCCGCCTCCGGGGGCCCCGCCGTACCCGTGGCCGGCGCATCCGGGGCGGAGGGCGCGCCCGAGGCGCCCGGGGTGTCGGGGGAGGCTGTGGTGCGCTGGGCCGCCGAACCCTCGCTCGCGCTGCGGGACCGGCGTACCGGCCGGTCCCCCGCCGAGCCCGCCGCGCGTGCGCCACGGACCGGGCGGGCCGGGGCGGCCGGGAGCTGCCCCTTGAGCGGCCCCCATTCGTTCGGGTCCGGCACGCCCGGCGGCAGCATCGTGCGCCGCTTCGGTCCGCCGTGTTCGGACTCGCCCGGCTCCTTCGCCCCCGGCCACGCCTTCGCGACCCGGGCCGCCAGGACGAAGTCCTTCCTGAGCGGGTGGCCCTCGAAGCCCTCCGGCAGCAGCAGCGGTACCAGGTGCGGATGGCCCTCGAACCCGATGCCGAACATCTCGTGCGTCTCGCGCTCGTGCCAGGCCGCGCCCGCGTACACGCCGACGGCGCTGGGCAGGGTGGCCGCGTCGTGCGGAACCGTCGTACGGACGAGCAGGCGCCGGACCGTGCCCTCGCCGAGGGCGGCGACGTGGGCGCAGACCCGGAAGCCGGTGCCCGGCTCGTCGACCGCGCTCAGCCAGTCGAAATAGGTGCAGCCCAGCGCGGACCGGGCCGTTTCCAGGGCGGCGGTCCAGCCGGCGGCGGGGACGTCGACGGTCAGCAGGTCGTAGGCGTACGCGGCCGTGGCCTCCGGGCCGAAGACCTCGGTGACGGCGTCCGGCAGCCGGTCGTACGACTCGGCGGCGCTCACTGCTCCTCCCCCGGCGCCTTCGGGGCGGCCACGAGGCCACTGCTCAGCGCGGCGGCCGAGGGGCGGGGGGTGTCCTCGGTGGCGTAACGGCCGGCGAGCGACTCGCGGGCGATCTTCTCCTGGAGCTTCAGGATGCCCTGGAGGAGTGCCTCCGGCCGCGGCGGGCAGCCCGGTACGTACACGTCGACCGGGATGATCTGGTCGACGCCCTTGGTCACGGAGTACGAATCCCAGTACGGCCCGCCGCAGTTGGAGCAGGCGCCGAAGGAGATGACGTACTTGGGCTCGGGCATCTGCTCGTACAGCCGCTTCACGGCCGGGGCCATCTTGTCCGTCACCGTGCCGGAGACGACCATCAGGTCGGCCTGGCGGGGGCCGGGGGCGAACGGGATGACGCCCATCCGCATGAAGTCGTGCCGGGCCATCGAGGCCGCGATGAACTCGATGGCGCAGCAGGCGAGTCCGAAGTTGAAGACCCAGAGGCTGTAGCGGCGGCCCCAGTTGAGGACCACCTTCATCGGTTCGGGCGCGAGCCGGGAGAGCACGCCGAGCCTCTTCGGCTCGGGCAGCGGTGTCGGATCGGGCAGCGGAACGGGGTTTCGCGGGTCCGGCCGGCTCGTCACGCCCATGTGAGGACGCCCTTCTTCCATGCGTAGAGCAGTCCCACGGCCAGGAAACCGAGGAAGATGAACATCTCCACCAGCGTCGTCGCCCCGTACCCGGGCGCGGCGAACACCGTGGCCCACGGGAACAGGAAGATGGAGTCGACGGCGAAGATCACATACAGGAACGCGTACACGTAGTAGCGGACCTGGGTGTGGGCCCAGCCCTCCCCCACGGGGTCGACGCCGCATTCGTAGGTGAGGAGTTTCTCCGGCGTCGGGACCACCGGCCTCAGCAGCCGGGCGGCGCCGAAGGCGACGGCGACGAACAGCACGCCGACCACGGCGAGCAGTCCGACCACCGAATAGCTCTGGAAGTAGTCCGACGCGAGAACGGTCGGTTCCGCCACGTCCGCCACGTCCGTCCCTCGCTCCTTCACCCTGTTCGACGCTCCGTACGCACGGGAGTCTAGGCCCTGCCCCTTCCCGTTGTTCCGCTTCGGGTGCCGGTCCCGGGACTCCGGCGCGCGAGTGCGCCGGTGCGCGAGGCCCGTACGCCGGTGCGGGCGGCGGTGGTTCGGCGCGGTGGGGTTATCCCCACCGCGCCCCACCCCACGTACCCCATGGCGTGCGGCTGCGCCACCCGGCAGGCTGGTGCCATGACCATGAGCCCCCCTCTGCCGGACGCCGACCGGCCGCCGCCCGCACGCTTCGCCTTCGACCGGTGGACGTGGAAGGAGATCGCGCACCTCCTCGCCGATCTCCCGATGGCGATCGCCGGGTTCGTCTACTCGGTCCTCCTGATCGGTGTGGGTGCGGGACTGTCCGTCACCGTGATCGGTCTGCCCCTGCTCGCCCTGGGGCTGCAGGGCGCGCGCGGCATCGGCCGGGTGGAACGCGGCCGGGCACGAGGGATGCTGGGGGTCCGGGTCGAGGAACCGAGCCCGATGACACGTGGCCGGCGGAACCGGGGCTTCTTCCCGTGGCTGTGGTCGGGGCTCAAGGACCCGGTCGGCTGGCGGACGTTGCTGTACGCGTTCATCCGGCTGCCCTGGGGCGTGGTCACGTTCACCGTGACACTGGTGGGGCTGTTCGTCCTCTGGCCGGTGCTCCCCTTCGTCGCACGGGCGTTGGCGAACGCGGACCGGGCGATGGTACGGGGGCTGCTCTCGCCCTCCGACGAACTGGAGCGGCGGATCGCCGAGCTGGAGTCGGACCGGGGGGTGGTCGTCGACACCGCCGCCGCCGACCTGCGCCGCATCGAACGCGACCTCCACGACGGCGCCCAGGCCCGCCTCGTCGCCCTCGCCATGGACCTCGGACTCGCCAAGGAGAAACTCACCGCCGACCCCGAAGCCGCCGCCCGCATGGTCGACGAGGCCCACGGCGAGGTCAAGGTCGCCCTCCAGGAACTCCGCGACCTCGCCCGCGGCATCCACCCCGCCGTCCTCACCGACCGCGGACTCGACGCCGCCCTCTCCGCCATCGCCTCCCGCTGCACCGTCCCCGTCACGGT
>NZ_KL585381.1:267912-273368 GCF_000721935.1 Streptomyces sp. NRRL WC-3549 | reverse complement strand
GCCGTCCGCCACAGCGGCCTCCAGCAGCCCGGCGACCCGCTGGTCGAACTCACGCCGCCGCTCCAGGGCCCAGCGCTCGGTCTGCGTGTTGCCGCGGACCCGCAGCAGCAGCGTGACGTAGGGGAGCTCGTCCATCAGCACCTCGACGGTGCGGCGCGTGACGTACTCGATCCGTGCGACGGCCCGCCCCCGCTGCGCGCCGGGCTCGTCAAGGATGCCGAACAGCCCGTCGATGGCCCGGCTCACCGCACGGCGGAGCAGTTCTTCCTTGCCCGCCACATGGTGATAGATCGACGACTTGGAGATGCCCGCCGCCTGGGAGAGGTGCTCCATGGACGTGCCGTCGTAGCCGCGTTCGTTGAAGACGTGGACGGCGACGGCGAGGAGGGTTTCCGGTGTGTATGTGTCCCGCTTGGCCGTGGTCATGACCGCGATCCTCCCCCATGAGTTGTCCACAGATCCTCCGGGCCCCTTGTCCCGACCGATCGTTCGGTTACTCTGACTCCGTCCGCTAGTCCCTGCCCGGCTCGACGAGGAGTTGGTCCGTCATGGCCGCCGCGCTTTCCCCCGAGAAGCTGTCCGAGACCCACCGTCCGACACTCGACCAGGCACTCGAAGCGATCCGCACACGCGCGTACTGGTCCCCGCACCCCGAGCACCCGAAGGCCTACGGCGAGGGCGGCGTGCCCGGCAGCCTCGGTCCGGCGGAGGGCAAGTCCGCCTTCGACTCCGTGCTGCACACCCGGCTCGACCTCGGTCAGCCCGGCACGGACGGCTGGACCGGCGGCGAGGTGTCGCCGTACGGGCCGGAGCTCGGCGTCGAGTATCCGCACGCCGATCCCGACGTCCTGCTCCCGGCGATGGCGGCGGCCATGGGTTCCTGGCGCGCGGCGGGGCCGGAGACCAGGGCCCTGGTCTGCCTGGAGATCCTCGCCCGGATCAACGCCCGCACCCACGAGCTGGCCCACGCCGTGATGCACACCAGCGGGCAGGCCTTCGTGATGGCGTTCCAGGCCGGAGGCCCCCACGCCCAGGACCGCGGTCTGGAGGCGGTGGCGTACGCGTACGCGGAGCAGACGCGTACCCCGCGCGCCGCAGACTGGTCGAAGCCCCAGGGGAAGCGCGATCCGCTCCGGCTGCACAAGTCGTACACGGCGGCCGGCCGCGGCGTCTCCCTCCTGATTGGCTGCAACACCTTCCCCACGTGGAACGGCTACCCGGGTCTCTTCGCCTCGCTGGCGACCGGTAACCCGGTCCTGGTCAAGCCGCATCCCCGGGCGGTCCTGCCGCTCGCCCTCACGGTCCGTCTGGCACGCGAGGTCCTGGCCGAGGCGGGCTTCGACCCGAACCTCGTCGCGCTGGCGGCGGAGCGGCCGGACGAGGGCATCGCCAAGTCCCTGGCCGTGCGCCCCGAAATCAAGATCATCGACTACACGGGTTCCAGTTCCTTCGGGGACTGGCTGGAGGCCAACGCACGACAGGCCCAGGTCTACACGGAGAAGGCGGGCGTCAACACGGTCGTCGTCGACTCCACCGACGACTACCGGGGCATGCTCTCCAACCTGGCCTTCTCGCTCTCCCTCTACAGCGGCCAGATGTGCACCACCCCGCAGAACCTGCTCATCCCCAGGGGCGGTATCACCACCGACGCGGGCTCCAAGTCCTACGACGAGGTGGTCTCGGACCTCGCCGAGGCGGTCGGCGGGCTCCTCGGCGACGACGCACGGGCCAACGGCCTGCTCGGCGCGCTGGTCAACCCGGACGTGAAGGCCCGCCTCGAAGCCGCGGAAGGACTGGGCGAAGTGGCGCTCCCCTCGCGCGCCGTCGTCAACCCCGACTTCCCGGACGCGGTGGTGCGTACACCGGTCGTCGTCAAGCTCGACGCCGCCAAGCCCGACGAGGGGGCTCCCTTCCTCTCCGAGTGCTTCGGCCCGGTCTCGTTCGCGGTCGCCGTCGACTCGACCGACGACGCCCTGGACCTGCTCCGCCGCACCATCCGGGAGAAGGGCGCGATGACGGTCGGCGCCTACACGACCTCCCCGGACGTGGAGCGGGCGGTGGAGGAGGTCTGCTTCGACGAGTCCGCCCAGCTCTCCCTGAACCTCACGGGCGGGGTGTACGTCAACCAGACAGCGGCTTTCTCCGACTTCCACGGTTCGGGCGGAAACCCGGCGGCCAACGCGGCGCTGTGCGACGGGGCCTTCGTGTCCAACCGGTTCCGGGTGGTCGAGGTGCGCCGGCAGGCCTGACGTCCCTCGCCGGGGTGGCCGGGGCCGGGCACCCCGGCCACCCGGTCACCCGATCAGCCGGTCAGCGGGCCTGCGGGGCCGGGATGTCCGCGTACCGCTGCACCCACGCGTGCATCGCGATGGCTGCCGCCGCGCCCGCGTTGATCGACCGCGTCGAACCGAACTGCGCGATCGAGCAGACCATCGAGGCGTGCGCGCGCGCCTCCTCCGTCAGCCCGGGCCCCTCCTGCCCGAAGAGCAGTACACAGCGCCGTGGGAGTTCCGTCCGCTCCAGCGGCACGGCTCCCGGCAGGTTGTCGATCCCGATGACGGGCAGCCCCTCGGCGGCCGCCCACGCGGTCAGGTCCGCCGTGTCCGGGTGGTGACGCACATGCTGGTAGCGGTCGGTGACCATGGCTCCGCGCCGGTTCCAGCGCCGCCGTCCGACGATGTGGACCTCCTTGGCGAGGAAGGCGTTCGCGGTCCGCACCACCGAGCCGATGTTGAAGTCGTGCCCCCAGTTCTCCACCGCCACGTGGAAGTCGTGACGTCGCGGATCGAGATCGGCAACGATCGCCTCCCGCGTCCAGTACCGGTACGCGTCGCCCACGTTGCGGCGGTCACCGTGGGCGAGCAGCTCCGGGTCGTAGCGCTCCCCCTCCGGCCAGGGCAGGGGGTGCGGCCCGACGCCGATCTCGTTCCCGTAGCCGTCGTCGTACTGGGCGGGCTCCGCCGACGCGTCGGACGCCGCTGTGGTCCCGGCCGTGTCGGCCGTCCCTGGCTGGTCTTGTGTACTGCCGGTCTCGCTGGTCACCCGACGAGCGTATGGCCGGCACCGTCGGCGTGCGGAGGGGCCTCCCGAGCGTCGCCGTCGGGGCGTCGCGGCCCGGGCACCCCGACGCCGCCCCTCGCCCGTGAGAACAGGGCCCGCCGGCCGCGCACCACCCGGCCGCCCAGCCACACCAGGAAGCCCGTCGGCAGGAAGACGGCGTCCGCGGCGATCATCGCCAGCGAGAAGAAGGGCAGGCCGAGCAGGACCGCGATACCGGCGTGCTCACCGATCATGAAGACGAGCAGGACGTTCTTGACCTTGCGGTTGAACAGCGTGAACGGGAAGGCGACCTGCACGATCACCGTCACGTACGTCAGCACCATGACCATCAGCGCACTGGACGCGAGCAGCCCCGAGAGCCCGGGCCAGGGCGAGAAGTAGTCCAGCTTGAGCGGGTAGTAGAGCGCGGTGCCGTCCTGCCAGCGGGAGCCCTGGATCTTGTACCAGCCGGCGGTGGCGTAGATGAGACAGACCTCGGCCATGATCACGAGGAGCGCGGCGTTGTGGGCGAGGTTGGCGAGGACGTCGAGGAGTACGCGCGGCTCACGCGCCGCCGACGAGCGGTGCAGGGCCCACCAGGCGCCGTTCCCCAGCCACAGGATCCACAGAAGGGCGGGCAGCCACCAGGTCCCCCCGAGGCCGTCCGCCCACGTGGCCGGCAGCAGGACGCAGCCGAGCAGGGCCCACAGGACGGGGCCGACGACGTCCCGGGCCGGCCGGCCGCCTTCGGCGACCCGCACGGCGTTCCGGGCCTCCCTGCGGGCGTCCAGGGACCAGACCCGCGCACAGCGGGTCAGCACCAGGTAGACCGCCATCAGGTGGATGACGTTGTCCCCGCCGTCGCCCATGAAGATGCTGCGGTTCTGCAGGGAGAGCACACCGACCATGAACAGCACGGAGGTGGCACGCGTACGCCAGCCGACCATCAGGAGCCCGGCCGATACCAGCGTGAGCGCGTACACGGCCTCGAACCAGATCGCGCTGTCCGACCACATGAGGACGGTGAACGCGTCGTTGTCGGCGAGGAGCCTGCGCGCCATGTCCCAGTGCCACGGGCCGTCGGGGCCGTACAGCTCACGACGGTTCGGCAGCTCGCGCAGAAGGAACAGCAGGTAGGTGGCCGAGACACCGATGCGGAGCACCGCGCTCTGGTACCGGCCGAGCGGAGTCGCGGTGACACGCTGGACGGCCCGGGCGAGCGAGCGGTCGACGCGCTGGACCATGTCGTCGTTCCTGCCAGGAGCACTCACTCGGCCACCTCCGCACCGGCTGACGTCCGCTCCCGCTCCGGGCCTCCGGGGAGATCGGCCGGAGTCACGGTCCACCACGGGAGCATCCGGTAGGTGGCCTGGGTGTTGACCTTCTCGTCGCTCCAGGCCGGCGCGCCGACGGCCGTGACCGCGGACCGGATCTGGACGCGTTCGACGGTGCCGCCGTAGTCGTGCTCGGAGAGGCGCAGCATCACGATGCGGCGGATGTACCGCTCGGAGAGTTCCCCGCGCAGGCCGTTGGGACGGTTCTCGTCGTCGTGGGACCCGGTGTAGAAGTCCCAGGCGCGCCGGAGCTCGTTCTGGTGGACGTGGCTGGGGAGGAGATTCCCGCGGATCGCCTTCCCGTCCTCGTGGGAGAGGCTCATCCAGCGCGTGGTGTGGCGGCCGTCCGCGCCCGCGACCTCCGCCCGCACGTGCACGGCGATGTTCTGCTGCAGCGGGTTGGGGGCGAACAGCTTCCAGTTCTGCTCGAACTCGGGGTAGATCCAGTCGTCGACCGCCTCGCCGTGCTGCTTCGTCAGGGTGTTGGCGGGGGCGACGTGGAGAAACACCATGGCCAGGTGTCCGCAGGCCAGCAGGGCGATGACGGACAGCGCCAGCGCGGCGACGACCTGGTACGGGAGCGAGAGGGCGGCTATGCCGCCGCCCGGTCCGGGCCCGGCGGGTGCGGACTGCCCCTGGGCCTCGGACGCCGAGCGCGGAAACGCGGCTGTGCCGTCGTCCCCGGCCGGGTCCGCCTCGGGTGAGCTCTCCGGCCGGGCGCCGGGTATGTGGGTCGACGGGTCGCCGGTGTCTGGGCCGCGGGAGGCCTGGAGCCCGGCGGGCGGGGGGGCCGTCACCTTTGGCCAGACCGGTTCCCTCTCGCCGGCGGCCCGTCCACCGTGGTCCGCATCCATCCGCGCCCCGCCCCGCTCACCGTCGATCACCGGTCAGTTATCCACAGGGTTGACACCCTACGGCCCCGCGACTCACCATTGAACCCAAGTGAACCGAACGATCGGTCGGTAGGGAGCCTGGCATGGTGGCAGTGACTGCGGGCCGGACAGCGCAAGGAGCGCCCGGCGCGACGCAGGCGGCGGACGAGGGGGAAGCAGCGGCGTTCGACGCCGCGGTGGCCGCCGACGA
>NZ_KL585381.1:267353-267688 GCF_000721935.1 Streptomyces sp. NRRL WC-3549 | reverse complement strand
CCGCCGACGAGCGGATAGAGCCTCGCGACTGGATGCCCGACGCCTACCGCGCCACGCTGGTCCGCCAGATGGCCCAGCACGCCCACTCCGAGATCATCGGCATGCAGCCCGAGGCCAACTGGATCAGCCGGGCACCCTCGCTCCGACGCAAGGCCATCCTGATGGCGAAGGTGCAGGACGAGGCCGGCCACGGCCTGTATCTGTACAGCGCGGCCGAGACTCTCGGCACCAGCCGTGACGAGCTGCTCGACAAGTTGCACGCGGGCCGCCAGCGCTATTCGTCCATCTTCAACTACCCGACGCTCACCTGGGCGGACGTGGGCGCCATCGGCTGG
>NZ_KL585381.1:263856-267125 GCF_000721935.1 Streptomyces sp. NRRL WC-3549 | reverse complement strand
GCCATCGGCTGGCTGGTCGACGGCGCCGCCATCACCAACCAGGTGCCGCTCTGCCGGTGTTCCTACGGCCCGTACGCACGGGCGATGGTCAGGATCTGCAAGGAGGAGTCCTTCCACCAGCGCCAGGGGTTCGAGTTGCTCATGGCACTCAGCCGCGGCACCCCCGCCCAGCACGCGATGGCCCAGGACGCGGTCGACCGCTGGTGGTGGCCCTCCCTGATGATGTTCGGCCCGCCCGACGACGCCTCGTCCCACTCGGCGCAGTCCATGGCGTGGAAGATCAAGCGTCATTCCAACGACGAGCTGCGCCGGCGCTTCGTCGACATCTGCGTACCGCAGGCCCAGGCCCTGGGTCTCACCCTCCCCGACCCCGACATCCGGTGGAACGAGGAGCTCGGCCGGCACGACTACGGAGAGATCGACTGGACGGAGTTCCAGGAGGTCCTCAAGGGAAACGGCCCCTGCAACGACCAACGGCTCGCCCAGCGGCGCTCCGCCCATGAAGAGGGCGCCTGGGTCCGGGACGCGGCGGCGGCCTACGCGGACAAGCAGAGGGCGCGGGCGGGCGGTCCCGCGGCCGACGAACCGACCACCGGCGCTGAAGCGACCGCACACCCCGTGGAGACGACCGCATGAGCAACGCGAACGACTGGCCGCTGTGGGAGGTGTTCGTACGCTCGCGGCGCGGGCTGTCCCACACCCATGCCGGCAGCCTGCACGCACCGGACGCCGAGATGGCCCTGCGCAACGCCCGCGATCTCTACACCCGTCGCTCGGAAGGGGTCTCGGTCTGGGTGGTTCCGTCGACGGAGATCACCGCTTCCTCTCCGGACGAGAAGGACGCCTTCTTCGAGCCCGCCGGGGACAAGCCCTACCGCCACCCCACGTTCTACGAGATCCCGGACGGGGTGAAGCACCTGTGACCGCGGCCCTTGCTCTCGGCGACGACGCCCTGGTCCTCTCGCAGCGGCTGGGGGAGTGGGCGGGCCACGCTCCCGTGCTGGAGGAAGAAGTGGCGCTGGCCAACATCGCCCTGGACCTGCTGGGGCAGGCCAGGACCCTGCTCTCGCTGGCCGGGGACGAGGACGAGCTGGCCTTCCTCCGCGAAGAACGCGCCTTCCGCAACGTCCAGCTGGTGGAACAGCCCAACGGGGACTTCGCCCACACCATCGCGCGGCAGCTCTACTTCTCCGTCTACCAACACCTGTTGTACGGGCGCCTGGCCGCCGACGAGAGCCCGTTCACCGCTCTCGCGTCGAAGGCCGTGAAGGAGGTCGCCTACCACCGCGACCACGCCGAACAGTGGGTACTGCGGCTCGGCGACGGCACAGCCGAGAGCCACGAGCGGATGCAGTGCGCACTGGACGCGCTGTGGCGCTACACCGGAGAGCTGTTCGAGCCCGTGGAAGGCGTGGACCTCGACTGGCGGGCGCTGAAGGCGGACTGGCTGACCGCGGTCACCGCCGTCCTCCGGCAGGCCACCCTGGCTCTTCCCGCAGGTCCGCAGTCGGGTGCCTGGACCGCGGGCGCGGGCCGGCAGGGGCTGCACACCGAGCCTTTCGGTCGGATGCTCGCCGAGATGCAGCATCTGCACCGCAGCCATCCGGGGGCGTCATGGTGACGGATACACCGCTGGAGGCCGAGGTCCGCCGGCTCGCCGGATCCGTGCCGGATCCCGAGCTTCCCGTCCTGACACTGGAGGAGCTGGGAGTGCTCCGGGACGTCCGGGTACAGGGGCCGGGCCGGGTCACCGTGCATCTCACCCCGACCTATACCGGCTGCCCGGCCGTCGAGACCATGTCGGCCGACATCGAGCGGGTGCTGCACGAGCACGGCGTGCCCGAGGTCTCGGTGATCACCGTGCTCGCTCCCGCCTGGTCGACGGACGACATCAGCGAGGAGGGGCGCCGCAAACTCGCGGAGTCCGGCATCGCACCGCCCCGGCCGAACCGGGGCCCGGACGGGCCCGTGCCGGTGGCCTTGTCGGTGCGCTGCCCGCACTGCGGGTCCACCGACACGGAGCTGCTGAGCCGCTTCTCCTCCACGGCCTGCAAGGCGTTGCGCCGGTGCGTGGACTGCCGGGAGCCGTTCGACCACTTCAAGGAGTTGTAGATGTTCCATCCGCTCCGGGTCAGCGCGATCGAACGGATCACGGACGACGCGGTGGCCGTCACCTTCGCCGTGCCGCCCGAGCTGCGCGAGACCTTCCGTCACACCCCCGGCCAGCATCTGAACGTGCGCTACAGCGTCGGCGGGGACGAGATACGACGCTCCTATTCGATCTGCGCGCCGGCCACCGCAGAGCCCGACGCGCCGGTGCTCAAGGTGGGTATCCGACTGGTCGACGGCGGGGCGTTCTCCACGTACGCCCTCAAGGAACTCGCGGTCGGCAACGTGGTGGAGGCGATGGCCCCGACCGGCCGGTTCGTGCTGAAGCCACGCCCCGGGCACTTCGCGGCGATCGTCGGTGGCAGCGGCATCACGCCCGTGCTGTCCATCGCGGCGACGCTGCTGGCCCAGGAGCCCGCGGCGCGCTTCTGCCTGATCCGCAGCGACCGTACCGCCGCGTCGACGATGTTCCTGGAGGAAGTGGCCGACCTCAAGGACCGCTACCCGGGCCGCTTCCACCTGGTGACGGCGCTGTCCAGGGAGGAGCAGGCCGCCGGGCTCCCGCCCGGCCGACTGGACCGCGAGCGGCTCACCGGGCTGCTGCCCGCACTGCTTCCGGTGTCGTCCGTGGACGGCTGGTTCCTGTGTGGACCGTTCGGCCTGGTGCGGCAGGCGGAAGGCGCGCTGCGGGAGCTGGGGGTCGACCGGTCCCGCATCCATCAGGAGATCTTCCATGTGGCCGACGACGGCCCGGCGCGCTCGGTGGCTGCCGCCGTGACCGCCCCGTCGCAGAGCACGCTCACGGCGACCTTGGACGGGCGCTCGGGCAGCTGGCCCGTCCAGGAGGGCGAATCGCTGCTGGAGACGGTGTTGCGGAGCCGAGCGGACGCCCCCTACGCCTGCAAGGGCGGTGTCTGCGGGACGTGCAGGGCCTACCTGGTCTCCGGGGAAGTGCGGATGGACCGCAACTACGCACTGGAACCGGAAGAGACCGGAGCAGGCTACGTCCTGGCCTGTCAGTCGCACCCGGTCACCCCGGAAGTGGAGCTCGACTTCGACCGCTGACGGCAGACCGCGCACCCCAGTCCCCAGCCCCCAGACGGCTCACGGCTCACGGCTCACGGCTCACAGCTCACAGCTCACAGCTCACAGCTCACAGC
>NZ_KL585381.1:245542-263654 GCF_000721935.1 Streptomyces sp. NRRL WC-3549 | reverse complement strand
GCTCACAGCTCACAGCTCACAGCTCAGGCTGTCAGCTCACGACTCGCGGCTCACGACTCGCGGCTCGCAGCCGAGGAGCAAAGGCGCCGGGGCACACGGAAGGGAGCCGCCCCGGCGCACCGGCATCGGACCGTGCCCGGGACGCGGGCGGGAAAACCGTGCCCGGCGCGCGGGGTGGGTGGACCGTACCGGACGGGCGACGTTCAGAGGACGAACGCCGGGTTGCCGTCGTCCGTGACCATCGGACGCCCGGCACCGTCCCAGGCGAGCATGCCGCCCTCGACGTTCACCGCGTCGACGCCCTGCTGCACCAGGTACTGGGTGACCTGGGCGGACCGGCCACCCACCCGGCACATGACGTGCACTCGACGGCCGTCGTCGGCCGCCTCGGTCAGTTCGCCGAAGCGGCCCACGAAGTCACTCATGGGAATGTGCAGCGCCCCCTCGACGTGACCGGCCGCCCACTCGTCGGCCTCACGGACATCCAGCACGAGGCCGTCCGACGGCACCGCCGCGACGTCCACCGAGGGCAGCGGGGCGAAATTCATGGGTCATGCCTTCTCTCGTACGTACGCGCCAGGGTCACCGGGAACGCTACTGCACCAGCTCCGCCAGCTCGGTCTCGCGCTGGGACACCTCACCCAGGAGTTTCTCGCCGATGTCGTCGAGCAGCCGGTCCGGGTCGTCGGGTGCCATGCGCAGCATCGAGCCGATGGCGCTCTCCTCCAGCTCCTTGGCGAGGACCGTGAGGAGTTCCTTGCGGCGGCTCAGCCACTCCAGCCGCGCGTAGAGCTCCTCGCTCTCGCTCAGCCGGAGATCCGGTGTCGCCGGGCCGGCGGCCCATTCGGCGGCCAGTTCCTTGAGCAGGTCGACGTCGCCGCGCCCGTACGCCGCATTGACCCGGGCGATGAACTCGTCCCGGCGGGCCCGCTCGGCCTCGTCGGGTGCCAGGTCGGGGTGGGCCTTGCGGGCCAGCTCCCGGTAGAGCTTGCGCGCCTCCTCGCCCGGCCGGACCCGCTTGGGCGGGCGGACCGGCTGCTCCGTGAGCATCGCCGCGGCCTCGGGCGAGAGACCGTCGGAGTCCATCCAGTCGTGGAAGAGCTCCTCCACACCCGGCATCGGCATGACGATCGCCCGGGCCTCCCGCGCCTTGCGCAGGTCTTCCGGGTCCCCGGTCCTCGCGGCACGCGCCTCCGCGATCTGTGCGTCCAGCTCGTCCAGCCGCGCGTACATCGGGCCGAGCTTCTGGTGGTGCAGCCGGGAGAAGTTCTCGACCTCCACCCGGAAGGTCTCCACCGCGATCTCGAACTCGATCAACGCCTGCTCGGCCACGCGCACGGCCTTCGCCAACCGCTCCTCGGGCCGGGGGGCGGCCTGGCCACCGGCGTCCCCCGCCGTCGTACCACCGGCCTCCCCGGCAGGCGTACCGGCCGCGGCGGTAGGCGGAGCGGCCTCCCCGGCAGGCGCACCGGCCTCCCCGGTGGGGTCATCTGCCCAGGCAGGCTCACCGGCGGACCAGGCCGCCGCGTCATCGGCCGTGGTCGCGGGCCGGCCCGGCTGCTGCGGCCGGTCCCCTTGCCGCTGCTCCTGGCCCCACTGGGCGTGGTCCTGCCGGTCGTGGTCCTGCCGGTCTTCGTCGTTCCGGGTGGCCGGCACCCCGGCGGCTTCGTGGGTCACCCGTCCAGCGTATGGCCAATGCCCCGGCCCCGAGGACGCGCGGCGGCCGTCGAGCCGTTCATACGCCGGACTCGGCGGCTATGCGTCCCGCTCCGACCGCCCGCACGAGCTCGGTGTGGTCCGCTTCCGTCCTGTCCGCGTAGGTCACCGCGAACTCGGCGACCGCCTCGTCCAGCTCGTCGTTCTTCCCGCAGTAGCCCGCGAGCAGCCGCGGGTCCGCGCTGTGCGCGTGAGCCCGGGCCAGCAGTGCACCGGTCATCCGCCCGTAGTCGTCGACCTCGTCCGCCGCCAGCGCGCCCGGGTCCACGCTGCCCTTGCGGTTCCTGAACTGACGCACCTGGTACGGCCGGCCGTCCACTTCCGCCCAGCCGAGCAAAATGTCGCTCACGACCTGCATCCGCTTCTGGCCGAGGACCACCCGGCGCCCCTCGTGCCCGACGGCCGGCACGTCGAATCCGACCGCCGGAAGATGCGGTGAGAGAGCGGAGGGACGGGCTTCCTTCACCTGCAGGACCAGCGGCTCACCGCGGTGGTCGAGCAGCAGCACGACGTACGACCGGGTCCCCACGCTTCCCGTACCGACGACGCGGAACGCCACGTCGTGGATCGCGTAACGCGCGAGCAGCGGGACGCGGTCCTCCGACACCGTCTCCAGGTACCCCGCCAGCCCCGCCGCCACGGCCGCCGCTTCCGCGTCGGAGACCCGGCGCAGTACCGGGGGCGCGTCGACGAAGCAGCGGCCGTCGTCGCCGGAGTCCGCCGTGGATCTGGCCGCGAAGCGGGCACTGGTGTTGTTACGGGCCTTGGCCGAGACCCGCTCCAGCGTCCCCAGCAGATCACGCGCGTCGGTGTGCGAGACGAGCTCCTCGTCCGCGATGGCGTTCCAGGCGTCCAGCGCGGGCAGCCGGGCCAGCAGACGCATCGTGCGCCGGTAGGCGCCCACCGTGTCGTACGCGCCCCGGCGGCAGGTCTCCTCGTCCGCGCCCGCCTCACGGCCGGCGAGCACCAGCGACGTGGCCAGCCGCTTGAGGTCCCACTCCCACGGGCCGAAGACGGTCTCGTCGAAGTCGTTCAGATCGATGACCAGGTTGCCCCGCGCGTCGCCGTACAGTCCGAAGTTGGCCGCGTGGGCGTCGCCGCAGAGCTGGGCGCCCACTCCGGTGACCGGTGTGCCCGTCAGGTCGTGTGCCATCAGTCCGGCCGAACCGCGCAGGAAGGCGAAAGGCGTCGCCGCCATGCGTCCCACCCGGATCGGCGTCAGCGCGGGGACCCTGCCCCGGTTGGACTCCTCGACCGCCCGCACCGCGTCGGGCCGGTCGGAGGGCAGGTCCAGGCGGCTGTGCCGCGCACGCGGCACCGCGAGCCGCAACGCCTTCCCGGCCGCCTTCGGGGACGTCGTACGAGCCGCCGCACGCCCCCGCCCCGCTCCGGCCGGGCGTTGCGCGAAGCCCGGCACGACCGGGATACGGGGCTTGTCCATCGTCCGCCGCGCCGGCACCGTCACATCGGTTCCACTCATGGAGCGTCGCCTCCCCCGCCCTCGTCCAGCCGTTCTACCTGTCGAACGCGACGACGGTACAGGCGCTCCGTAACCGCCGTCTTCCGCTGTGGAGAACTCGGGAGAACGCCTGTGGACAACGGGGAGTCCGGGGTGCTCAGACCCCGACCGCCTCCTCCATCTCCTCCTCCCTCTCCTCGTCCTCGCCGTCCCCCTTCGTGGGGACGGCGGGCCGGGCCGCACCCGTAGGAACAGCACCCGTCGGCGCGCCCGTCCCGCCGGGCGTCCGGGGAGCGAGGCGACGCCGCCTCGCCTCGGCACGACCCGCCACCCCCACGACGGCCAGGCCCGCCACGAACCAGAGCGCCAGGACGAGCACGTGCCGGCCCAGGCCGAATCCACCGAAGTACACGTGGCTGCGCAGTCCCTCGACGAAGCCCGCGCCGTTCCAGAAGGCATGCAGGGAACCGAAGAACCCGGGCTGGAGCTCCGGACGGAAGATGCCCCCGGAACTGGTGAAGTTGAGCATGACGAAGAGCGCCATCACCCCGAGCGTGGTCCACCGCTTGAGGAAGGTGTGCAGTCCCACCCCCACCAGCAGGATTCCCGCCGAGTACAGCCACGCCATCGCCCAGAGTCCGCCGAGCCCGTGGTCCACGAGGCCGAACATCGGCCCCGCGAACCCCACGCCGATCAGGCTCACCACGAACGAGGTCCCGATCGCCAGCGCCGCCCGCAGCCGCAACGCGAGTACGGCGCCGGCGCCACCGATCACCGCGACCGACGCGTAGGAGCCGATACTGACGGCCACCATCAGGAAGAAGAGGCCCTGGCCGGTCGGATCCCCGTCCGCCGTCGGCGCCACGTCCGTCACCTTGAGCGGCGCGCCCTGTTCGGCCGCGACGCCGGTGAACACCTTCTGGACCACCGTGGCACTGGTGTCGGACGAAGCGGTCGCCACCAGCAGTTCCGGGCTCTTCCCCGGAAGACCCGGAAGACCCGGAAGATAGGCACCGTAGCTTCGCTGGGTCATCAGGTGGTCCACCGCGGTGTCGCGGTCGGCCACCGTACGCACACTCAACGCGCCGTCGCCCTCGTCCTGCAGGGTCTGCGCGAGCACCTGGGCACCGGCCCCGGACCCCACGACGTCCACCCTCAGGTCATGCGGTTCCGGGGCGTGGAAGGCCCCCAGGTAGGCGAGCCCCATACCGACGCACATCAGCAGCGGCGTGACGAGATGGCTGAGCACATGGCGCAGCGCCCCGGCATTCGCACCGGGGGCCGCGCTCGGACCTGCGGACATCCGTCCAGTCCTCCCATAGTTGGGTTTTACAACTTTCCCTTTAGTTGTAACATACACCTACTGCCTGACGGAAAGGTGATCTGGTGACGGACACGCCCCGGGAACGCGAGGAGTCGCTGGACGTCATCCAGCGTGAGCTGACGGCTTTCGCACGCCGTGCGCGTGCGACCGCCGCCCGGCTCCACCCCGACCTGCCTTTGGTCTCCTACACCCTGCTCGCGCACATCGAGCACCAGCAGGGCTGCCGCGCCACCGACCTGGCGGCGCACTACCTGCTCGACAAGTCCACCGTCAGCCGGCAGGTCGCGGCCCTGGAGAAACTCGGCCTCGTCGAACGGCACCCGGATCCGGACGACCACCGCATGCAGGTACTGCACCCGACCGACCGCGGCTCGGACGCCCTCGCCTCGACGCAGGCCAGCCGCCGCACGGCCTACCGGGAGCCGCCGCACGGCCTACCGGGAGCGTCTCGGCTCATGGACGGCGGACGATCTCGCGCAGTTCGCCGATTACCTCTTGCGCTACAACGCGGCCGGGGGTGACATCGCCGCGCTCTGACGGCGTCGATGACTCGCGGCGTTTCACGTGAAACGTCGGACGCGCCCGTCCACGTGAAGACACGCGGCCCGCCGACGGTCACGCCCGGAGAAAGGCCAGAACAGCCAGCACCCTGCGATGGGTCTCGTCCGCCTGAGGGAGGTCCAGCTTGGCCAGAATGTTGCCGATGTGCTTGCCGACCGCCGCCTCGGACACCACCAGTTCACGGGCGACGGCGCCGTTCGACTTGCCTTCCGCGATCAGGGCCAGCACCTCACGTTCGCGCGGGGTCAGCCGCTCCAGCGGATCGCGGCGGCGTCGCAGCAACTGGCGCACCACCTCCGGGTCGACGACCGTGCCGCCGGCCGCCACCTCGCACAGGGCGTCCACGAACTCCTCGACCTGCCCGACCCTGTCCTTCAGCAGGTAACCGATGCCCGTGCCGTCGCCGGAATCCAGTAGGTCCGAGGCGTAGGTCCGCTGTACGTACTGGCTCAGCACGAGCACCGGAAGAGTGGGGCGCACCTCACGCAGCCGCACCGCCGCGTGCAGGCCCTCGTCCTGGAACCCCGGCGGCATGCGCACGTCCGTCACCACGATGTCGGGGCCGTGTTCCTCCACGGCGGCGACGAGCGCCTTCGCGTCTCCGACGGCCGCGACCACCTCGTGTCCGAGCCGTTCGAGCAGACTGATGAGACCTTCCCGTAGCAGCACGCTGTCCTCAGCCAGCACTACGCGCAGCGATCGGCCGTCTCGGTCAACTCGCAAGGAATCTCCACACGCAACAGGGTCGGGCCACCCGGTGGACTGGACACGGAGAGTCTGCCATCAAGGACCGAGACCCGGTCTGCGAGTCCGGTCAGCCCGCTCCCCCGCGCGGCGTCGGCACCGCCCCGCCCGTCGTCGCTCACTTTCAGCGTGAGCCGGCCGTCGCGGTAGCCCCCACTCACCCGCGCACGGGTGGCACCGCTGTGCCGGCCCACATTGGCGAGCGCCTCACACACGACGAAGTACCCCGCGGCCTCCACGGATTGCGGGAACCGCCCCGGAAGATCCATGTCCACGTCCACCGGAACGACGGAGCGGTCCGCGGCATCGGCCACGGCGGCCTCCAAGCCGTAGTCGGCGAGCACTTGGGGGTGGATACCGCGGATCAGTTCGCGCAGCTCCGCCAGCGCCTTGCCGGCCTCGTCGTGGGCCTTGACGAGTTGCTCGGCGAGCGGGCCCTCGGAGGCGTCCAGCCGGGCCAGCCCGAGAGCCATCGTCAGGGCCACCAGACGTTGTTGGGCTCCGTCGTGCAGGTCCCGCTCGATGCGGCGCCGTTCCGCCTCGAAAGCGTCCACCAACCGCACCCGGGAGCGCGTCAGTTCCCTCACGGTGGCGTCCGTTCCGCTGTCCCGTGGCGCGATCAGCAGTCGGGTCAGTTCGGCCCTGGCCCCGGCCACGCCCCCCAGAACGTACGCGCCAAGGCCCAGGAGCACGGTGCCGATCACCGCGAACCCGAAGGCACCCGGCCAGGTGGTGACTGTCCACAGTTTGAGCACCTTCGCCTCCTCGCCGCCCCCTGTCGTGGCCATCCACAGTGGGGTGGTGACCATGGACAGCGGGACGAGCAGGGCCACGGTGACGGCGAGCGCGTCGACCGGCCACAGCAGGCCCGCGAACAACACCACGTAGCCCAGCTCCCGCCAGGTCGCCTGTTCCCGCGCCCGGGTCGTGAGCCAGGGCCACAGCCCCTCGGCCGCGGGCTTGCGGTGCTGCCCGTGGGCCGGGGACCGGTCGACCAGGCGCAGCCTGTGCCGCTCCGCCCAGGCCACCGGGAGGCCCGCGAGCGCCGTGAGAACGAGCAACGGCAGTCCCACCAGCACCACGGTGAGTAAACCGCCGGCCACGGCGGCGGACACGAGCCCCATCAGGACGACGGCCCCGGCCACCGCACCGGTGAGCAGGTAGGCAGCCGAGCGCCACGGCCACGAGGACAGCAGGAAACCAGGTCGTGCCATGGCCTGCCATACGGAACGGGGGTCCATGCCGTCACCGTAGAAGACGACTCGGGTGCGGCCCACGGGCCCTGACGCCCCACCACGGGTAGGGCCGGCCCTACCCAAGGTCTCGCTCCTGCCGGACTGTGCCGGGGCACCCCCTCGCGATTTCGTGAAGCTACCGAAAAACAGAGGTGGTGACGCCCCGATGAAGCAACGGCCGGCGAAGGACACACATATGAACAGCGCATCCCGGTGCCCAGAGCCCACACACCGGCACCCACCGCTGGTGCCCCGACCGCTCCGGAAGGGCCCCGGCCCCGACGACCCGGCCGCCCCCGCTGCCGGACACGCAGGGGGACCGGCCTCGGACGAGTGGGGCCGGATGAACGACGACGCGATCCAGTTGTGCTCCGTCAGCAGGCGCCACGGCTCGGGCGACGACGCCGTGACGGCGCTCGACGGAGTGTCACTGTCCTTCCCGCGCGGGACGTTCACCGCGGTCATGGGACCTTCCGGGTCCGGCAAGTCGACCCTGTTGCAATGTGCCGCCGGCCTCGACCGTCCCAGCGCCGGATCTGTCGTCCTGGGCGGCACCGATCTGACGAAGCTGAGCGAGACCCGGCTGACCCTGTTGCGCCGTGACCGGATCGGCTTCGTCTTCCAGGCCTTCAACCTGCTGCCGTCGCTGACAGCCGAGCAGAACGTGGCACTGCCGCTGCGCCTCGCCGGCCGGCGCGTCCCCAGGGCCCGCATACGCGAGGTGCTCCAGCAGGTCGGGCTCGGTGGGCGGGCCGGGCACCGTCCGGCAGAGCTGTCCGGCGGCCAGCAACAGCGCGTGGCCCTGGCCCGCGCCCTGATCACCCGGCCCGAGGTGGTCTTCGCCGACGAACCGACCGGCGCCCTCGACTCGCGGACCAGCCGCGAGGTCCTCTCGCTGCTGCGTGCCATGGTCGACCGTGAGGAACGGACCATCGTCATGGTCACGCACGACCCCGTCGCCGCCTCCTACTCCGACCGCGTGGTCTTCCTCGTCGACGGCCGGGTCACCGGCGCACCTGACCGCGTGGGACGCGGCGCCGTGCTGAGCATCGCCCTGGGCACCGTACGGACCCGTTGGATCACCTTCACGGGCAGCTTCGCCGCACTCACGCTGGGGGTGGCGCTCCTGACCGTGGCGGGCCTGGCCCTCGCCTCGTCGCTCGACGCACCCGAGCGGGCACCAGAGCGGTTCGCCGCCGCTCCCGTCGTGGTCAGGGGCGCCGACACGCTGCGCGTGCCCACCGCCGCCGGTGACCGGGTGCGGCCCCTCGCACATCCACGCCCCGTGCCCGCCGCAACCGTCCGCGAGCTCCGAGGACTCGGCCCTGTGGTCGAGGACCGCTCGTTCGCCGTACGGGCCCCGGGCGCCCCCGGCGACCTGGTGGGCCACCCCTGGTCCACCGCCGCCTTCGCCCCGTACGAACTCGGCGCGGGACGCGCCCCCCGCACGGCCGACGAGGTCGTCGTCACCGGCGACTGGGCACGGCCCGGCGACGCACTGCGGACCGCGGACGGCACCGTGCGCGTCGTCGGCACCACACCCTCACGGGGGTTCGAGGAGGCCGTCTTCTACACCGACACACGGGCCGCCGAGCTGGCGCCGCAGAGCACCCAGCTGGTGGTGGACGCCGACGCCGCGGCCGTACGCGAGGCCGTACGGGGCAGCGACGGTGTGCAGGTCCTCACCGGCTCCCGGCGCCGCGCCGCGGACGCAGACCCCGACCGGGACGCCAGGGCCCTCACCGCGATGAACTCCCTGTTCGGCACGGCAGGCGGTGTCACCGCCTTCGTATCGGTCTTCGTGGTGGCGTCCACCTTCGCGTTCGCGGTCGCCCAGCGGCGCCGCGAGTTCGGGTTGCTCCGTACGGCCGGGGCGACCCCTGGGCAGATCCGCCGCATGGTGGTCGCCGAAGCCCTCCTGATCGGTGTCCTCGCCTCGGCCGCCGGCTGCGTCCTCGGTTCCCACGCCGCGCCCCGGCTGGCCGACCGGGTCGTCGGCAACGGCCTCGGGCCGCGGTGGTTCGCCATCGGACCCGCCACCTGGCCGTACCACCTGGCCTTCTGGACCGGCCTGCTCGTCTCCCTGTGCGGGGTTCTCGCCGCCTCCTGGCGGGCCGGGCGTACCAGGCCCACCGAGGCGCTGCGCGAGGCCTCCGTGGACGCCAGGACCATGCCGTGGAGCCGTGGGCTCACCGGCTCGGCCCTGCTGCTGACCGCGGCCATGACCCTGGGCCTGACCCTGTACGGCGACCCAGGGGACCTGCTGCACCGCAAGACCTACGTGAGCCGCCCCATGCTGCTGATCACCGCCACCGCGCTCCTCGCCCCGGTCGTGGCGGGCCCGCTGACCCGGTTGCTGACCTGGCTTCCGGCCCGGCTCCCCGGGGCCGGCGGCATGCTGGTACGCGAGAACGCGGCCGCAGGGGTGCGCCGGACCGCCGCTGTCGCCGCCCCCGTCCTGGTCACGGTCGCCCTCACGGGCTCCCTGCTGGGTGCCACCGGCACACTGAACGAGGCGAAGGCCGCCGAGACCCGCGACCGGATCACCACCGCGTTCGTCGTCACCCCGCCGTCCCCCGACGGCTTCGCCCCGGACACCCTGCGCAAGCTGCGTCAGGTGCCCGGCGCCGCGGTGTCCGCGACGTCCTCCGGCGCCGTCTACGTCCTGGAGGAGGGGGTGGCCCTCATCAGGTCCGAAGCCCGTGCCGTCGACCCCGGGGCACTCGCGGCCACCACCCGGCTGCCGCTCGTGGCGGGCAGGACGAGCGACCTCGACGACGGCTCGATCATCGTCAACGAGGAATGGGACCGGCACACCGTGGGGCAGCGGGTACCGGTGTGGCTCGGCGACGGGACGGAGAGGACGCTGCGGATCGCCGCGGTGACGGCCGCCGGCACAGGCGACAACGGCGTCTACGTGACCCCGCGCAACGCCCCGGGGGCGAGCACCGACCGCGTCGACGTCGCCGTCGGCCCCGGGGCCGACGGCGCCACGGTGGCCGCCGGACTGCGAACCGCGGTGGGAGACACCGGCGGGCGGGTCCTCACCCGGGACGAATGGATCCGGGACACCCGCCCGGGGACGGACCGCACCACACGCCTCGGCCTCCTGCTGGTCCTGGGGATCGCCCTGCTGTACTCCGGCTTCTCCCTGGCCAACACCATGGTCATGGCGACCTCCGACCGGGTCCGCGACCTGGTGGTCCTGCGACTGGCCGGGGCCACCCACCGGCAGGTGCTACGACTGGTCGGCGCCGAGGCACTGACGGTCGTCGCCGTCGGCACGGTCCTGGGCGTCCTGGTGGCCGGGCTCGAACTGGTGGGTCTGTGGAGCGCCCTCGGCCTGCTGTCGGTGCACAGCACGATCCAGATGCCCTGGGCGACGATCGGCATGGCGGCGGGAGCCTGCGCGGTGGTCGCCCTGGTCTCGTCCGTCGTCCCGGCCTCACTCGCGCTGCGCCGCCCGGCGGTGGAGTCGGCCGGTCTGCGGGGGTGATCCGCCCCGCGCCGGCCGGCCTGCGCGGGGGCACGCCCGAATGGTCAACGCGGGGGCATACAAGCCGGTTTGGGCAGAACCGATGCTTGCCGGAACAGCCACAGCACCCCGCACACCGGGGCCCGATCCGTGTAACGACCGTCACACCCACCCGCGTCCGCCGCCCGTCGTCGGCCGAACCCGGGAGGCGCTCTCACATGAGAAGGTCCGGCGGGTGCCCGGGCATGAGAGGGCCCGGCAGACGCTCGGACATGACGAAGAAGGCCCACCGTTCTCACGATGGGCCTTCTTCGTCTACCGGACACCTCATCGGTGTCCCGCTGTGCGCGAGGGGGGATTTGAACCCCCACGTCCCTAAGGACACTGGCACCTGAAGCCAGCGCGTCTGCCGTTCCGCCACTCGCGCAAGAGTGGTGTTTCCAGGCTCTCCCACCGTGTGGTGTGTTCCCCTGGCGACATCCGGAAGATTAGCACGTCGGCGGGGGTGGATTCACATCCGTTGTTTCCCGGGGCCCACGAGGGGAAGCGGGAACCCTGGGAGCCCGCCCCCACTCCTTCTGAGTGCGTCCGGAGTGCGGGACACTGGCAGGAGGCCACCTCTACGATCCGTGTGAGAGGTGACACTCATCCGCCGTGCGGACAAGGGGAACCAGCCGATTTCCCGGCGCGTGGATACGATCAGCAGGCAGTACAGGGACGACGACACCGGAGGAGGTGCCCCATGGGAGTCATGAAGCGTTTCGAGCAGCGTCTCGAGGGTCTGGTCAACGGCACCTTCGCCAAGGTCTTCAAGTCCGAGGTGCAGCCGGTCGAGATCGCGGGCGCCCTCCAGCGCGAGTGCGACAACAACGCGACGATCTGGAACCGTGAGCGGACCGTCGTGCCCAACGACTTCATCGTCGAACTGAGCACCCCCGACTACGAGCGTCTCAGCCCGTACTCCGGTCAGCTCGGCGACGAACTGTCCGGCCTCGTCAGGGACTACGCCAAGCAGCAGCGGTACACCTTCATGGGACCGATCAAGGTCAACCTGGAGAAGGCGGACGACCTGGACACGGGTCTCTACCGCGTGCGCAGCCGGACCCTGGCGTCGAGCACGTCACAGCAGCCCGGCCGGCCGGCCGGTCCCGCTCCCTATGCCTGTACCGCCCCTCCGCCCATGCCGGCGGCCCCGCCGCCCGGCGGGCGCCCCGGCGGAGCGGCCGGTGACTGGCGCGCGCAGCCCGCGTCCGCACCCGTGCCGGACGCACAGGTGCGGCGCTGGATCGAGATCAACGGCACCCGCCATCAGATCTCCCGCCCGACGTTGGTGATGGGACGAAGCACCGACGCCGACGTGCGGATCGACGACCCCGGCGTATCGCGTCGGCACTGTGAGATCCGGACCGGAACGCCCTCGACGATCCAGGATCTCGGGTCCACCAACGGCATCGTGGTGGACGGGCAGCACACCACCCGCGCTACGCTCCGCGACGGCTCGCGGATCGTCGTGGGCAGCACCACCATCGTTTACCGGCAAGCCGAAGGGTGAAGCGGGGGCAATGTCAGAGCTGACCCTGACGGTCATGCGGCTAGGTTTCCTGGCTGTTCTGTGGCTATTCGTGATCGTGGCCGTCCAGGTCATTCGCAGCGACCTGTTCGGAACGCGCGTCACGCAGCGCGGCTCACGCCGCACTGCCGGCGACGCGCGCCCACAGCAGACCCGCCAGCAGGCGGCGGCGCCGCCCCAGCAGCGCCAGCAGTCCGGGCGCCAGCGGCGCGGGGCGCCCACCAAGCTGGTCGTCTCCGAGGGCACCCTCACGGGCACCACGGTCGCCCTCCAGGGGCAGACCATCACCCTGGGCCGGGCACACGACTCGACCATCGTGCTGGACGACGACTACGCGTCCAGCAGGCATGCCAGGATCTACCCGGACCGTGACGGCCAGTGGATCGTCGAGGATCTCGGGTCCACCAACGGCACCTATCTCGACCGGACCCGGCTCACCACCCCGACACCTGTTCCGCTGGGCGCGCCGATCCGCATCGGCAAGACCGTCATCGAGCTGCGGAAGTAGTACGACAATGAGCGAGCGGAGCGAGCGAGCCGCGGCGGTCCTGACCCTGGACCCCGTCCGGCTCCCGACCGGAGGGTGGGCAGTGTGGCTCGAGACCGGCTGGCGCGACAGTCGACCGGCGAGCCGACGGGCGAGGTGCGCATGAGCTTGTCCCTGCGCTTCGCCGCCGGATCGCACAAGGGCATGATCCGGGAGGGGAACGAGGACTCGGGTTACGCCGGCCCCCGCCTCCTGGCCATCGCTGACGGCATGGGCGGACAGGCCGCCGGCGAGGTCGCCAGCTCCGAGGTGATCTCCACACTCGTCCAGCTCGACGACGACGTGCCGGGCTCCGACATCCTCACCTCGCTCGGCACGGCGGTCCAGCGGGCCAACGACCAGCTGCGCGTCATGGTCGAGGAGGACCCCCAGCTGGAGGGCATGGGCACCACGCTCACCGCCCTCCTCTGGACCGGTCAGCGCCTCGGCCTCGTCCACGTCGGCGACTCGCGTGCGTACCTGCTGCGCGACGGCGTGCTGACGCAGATCACCCAGGACCACACCTGGGTGCAGCGCCTCGTCGACGAGGGCAGGATCACCGAGGAGGAGGCCACCACCCATCCGCAGCGCTCGCTGCTGATGCGCGCGCTGGGCAGCGGCGACCACGTGGAGCCCGACCTCTCCATCCGTGAGGTCCGCGCCGGTGACCGCTATCTGATCTGCTCCGACGGCCTCTCCGGCGTCGTCTCGCACCAGACGATGGAAGAGACCCTGGCGAGCTACCAGGGCCCGCAGGAGACCATCCAGGACCTCATCCAGCTCGCTCTGCGCGGCGGCGGTCCCGACAACATCACCTGCATCGTCGCCGACGTCCTGGACGTCGACAGCGGTGACACCCTCGCCGGTCAGCTCAACGACACACCGGTCGTGGTGGGAGCCGTCGCCGAGAACCAGGCCGCGCAGCTGAGCGACGGCCGGGCCATGGAGACGCCCGCCGGACGGGCCGCCGGCCTCGGCCGGCCCGCGACGCCGCCCGCCGGAGGCTTCGGCCCGCCCGGCAGCGGTGACGACCTCGGGTACGACTCCGGCCCGGACGGCGCCTTCGACGCGTACACCGACGACGACTTCGAGAAGCCGCGCGGAGGCCGCAAGTGGCTGAAGCGCTCGCTCTACACCGTGCTCGCGCTGGCCGTCATCGGCGGCGGCGTCTACGGCGGCTACCGCTGGACGCAGACCCAGTTCTACGTGGGCGTCGACAAGGACAACGTGGCGCTCTTCCGCGGGATCAGCCAGGACCTCGCGTGGGTGGACCTCTCCAAGATCGAGGAGAGCACCGAGATCGAACTGAAGTACCTCCCGCCCTACCAGCGCAAGCAGGTCGAGGCGACCATCGCCGAGGGCAACCTCGCCGACGCCCGCAAGAAGGTCGGTGAACTCGAGGTGCAGGCCTCCGCCTGCAAGAAGGACGCCCAGCGCCGCGCGGCCGAGGCGGAAGCCGCCAAGGACCGGAACGAGGCCGCCGACACGTCCGTCAAGCCCTCCGCCGAGGGCGACAAGAAGACCGCGACCCCCACTCCCGGCCCCAGCCTCTCGGAGGAAGAGAAGAAGCTGGTCCCGCAGTGCGGTAAGCAGTAAGCCGTAGGGGGCCTTCAGCACCATGAGCGTTGTCACCAACACCACCACCATCGGCGCGATCGACGCACCGAGCCGCCGCAACACCGAGCTGGCGCTGGTCGCCTTCGCGGTCCTGATCTCGGTGTTCGCGTACGCCAACGTGGGCCTCGCCCTCAACGGCGAACTGCCCGCCGGCATGCTCGGATACGGGCTGGGCCTCGCGCTGCTCGGCGGCGTGGCGCACCTCGCGGTACGCCGGTACGCCCGGTACTCCGACCCGCTGCTGCTGCCGCTGGCGACCCTGCTGAACGGGCTGGGCCTGGCGCTCATCTGGCGTCTGGACCAGTCGGAGCGTTTGCTCAGGCTGCCCAGCTTCGCTCCCGCCGCGTCGAAACAGCTGGTCTTCTCGGCGATCGGCGTCGCCCTCTTCGTCGGTGTGCTGCTGCTGCTCAAGGACCACCGCATCCTCCAGCGCTACACCTACATCTCCATGGTGGTGGCGCTCTTCCTGCTCGTCCTGCCGATGTTCTTCCCCGCACAGTTCGGCGCGAAGATCTGGATCACCATTCCGGGCGTCGGCTCCCTCCAGCCCGGCGAGTTCTCCAAGATCATCATCGCCGTCTTCTTCTCCGGCTACCTCATGGTCAAGCGCGACGCCCTGGCACTCGCCAGCCGGCGCTTCATGGGGATGTACCTCCCGCGCGGGCGCGACCTCGGGCCGATCCTGGTGATCTGGGCGATCTCCATCCTGATCCTCGTCTTCGAGACGGACCTCGGCACCTCGCTGCTGTTCTTCGGGATGTTCGTCGTCATGCTGTACGTGGCGACCGAGCGCACCAGCTGGATCGTGTTCGGCCTGCTGATGTCCGCCGTGGGCGCGGTCGGAGTCGCCTCCTTCGAGCCGCACGTGCAGGACCGTGTGACCGCCTGGCTCGACCCCTTCGCCGGCTGGGGCACCCACCAGGCCAGCGAGCAGATGGCGCAGGTCCTGATGGCGTTCGGCTCCGGCGGCACACTCGGCACCGGACTCGGCCAGGGCAACTCCGACCTGATCCTTTTCGCCGCCAACACCGACTTCATCCTCGCCACGGTGGGCGAGGAGCTCGGCCTGGCGGGCATGATGGCCTTCCTGCTCCTCTACGGCCTCATCGTCGAACGCGGTGTCCGTACGGCCCTCGCCGCCCGCGACCCCTTCGGCAAGCTGCTCGCCATCGGCCTCTCCGGCGCCTTCGCCATCCAGGTCTTCGTCGTCGCCGGCGGTGTCATGGGGCTCATCCCGCTGACCGGTATGACCATGCCGTTCCTCGCGGCCGGTGGTTCCTCGGTCATCGCCAACTGGGCCCTGATCGGCATCCTGATCAGAATCAGCGACACCGCTCGCCGCCCCGCGCCGGCCCCCGCGCCGTCCCCGGACGCCGAGATGACCCAGGTGGTCCGCCCGTGAACAAGCCGCTCCGCCGGATCGCGATGTTCTGCGGGATCCTCATCCTGGCGCTGCTGGTCCGCACCAACTACCTCCAGTACGTCCGTGCCGACGAGCTGACCACCAACGAGCACAACCGCCGCGTCCAGATCGAGCGGTACGCACACGAGCGCGGCGACATCATCGTCGACGGCGAACCGGTCACGGGTTCCGTCGAGACCACGGGCAGCGACTTCACGTACAAGCGGGTCTGGAAGGACGGCGCCATGTGGGCGCCCGTCACCGGCTACTCCTCGCAGGCCTTCGACTCCTCGCAGCTGGAGAACCTCGAGGACGGCATCCTCACCGGCAACAGCGACCAGTTGTTCTTCGACCGGACGCTCTCGATGTTCACCGGGGAGAAGCGGACCGGCGGAAACGTCGTCACCACCCTCGACGGTGCCGCACAGCGGGCCGCCTTCAAGGGGCTCGGTGACAAGAAGGGCGCCGTCGTCGCCCTCGATCCGCAGACCGGCGCGATCCTGGCGCTGGCCAGCACCCCCTCGTACGACCCCTCGGTCTTCGCGGGCAACTCCCTGAAGGACGCGGACGCCCGGCAGAAGCTCCTTGACGACAAGGACAAGCCGATGCTGAACCGGGCCCTGCGGGAGACCTACCCGCCCGGCTCGACGTTCAAGGTCGTCACTGCCGCGGCGGCCCTGGAGAACGGCCTCTACACCGACATCGACGCCAAGACGGACTCCCCGCTGCCCTGGCGGCTCCCGCAGTCGACCAACCTGCTGCAGAACGAGGGCTCCATCCCGTGCGAGAACGCCTCGCTCCGGGAGGCCCTGCGCTACTCGTGCAACACGGTCTTCGGCAAGATGAGCGACGACCTCGGCAACGACAAGATGATCGAGCAGGCCGACAAGTTCGGCTTCAACGAAGAGGTCTTCACCCCGGTCCGCGCCGACGCCAGCGTCTACCCGAAGGACAACAAGCCCCAGAACGCCATGGCGGGCATCGGCCAGGCGTCCAACCGTGCGACCCCCCTCCAGATGGCCATGGTGGCCTCCGCGATCGCCAACGACGGCAAGCTGATGAAGCCGTACATGGTCGCCCAGCGGCAGGCGCCCAACCTGGACGTCATCTACACGCACGAGAAGGAAGAGCTCAGCCGGCCCCTGACGGCGGAGAACGCCCAGAAGATCCAGCAGATGATGGAGACCGTCGTCGAGGACGGCACGGGAACCAGCGCGCAGATCGACGGCGTCACTGTCGGTGGCAAGACCGGAACCGCGCAGCACGGCCTCAACAACAGCGAGAAGCCGTACGCCTGGTTCATCTCGTACGCCAAGACCGACAGCGGCTCCCCGGTCGCCGTCGCCGTGGTCGTCGAGGACGGCGAGGCCAACCGGGACGACATCTCCGGAGGCGGCCTGGCCGCACCGATCGCCAAGAACGTGATGAAGGCCGTACTCGACGGAAAGAAGTGACTCCCGTCACAACTTCTGTCCACTCCAGCACATTGGGATACCGGTCGGATATCAGCTGACGGGTGCGGGGCGATCACTCCGGGCGAGCCCGGTAGCGTAAGCGCGAACAGCGCACCGCCGGACCACACACGGGTGCGGTCGGGACTGACGGAGAGGGCTGGATCAGTTATGGAAGAGCCGCGTCGCCTCGGCGGCCGGTACGAGCTGGGCTCGGTGCTCGGCCGTGGTGGCATGGCCGAGGTCTACCTCGCGCACGACACCCGGCTCGGCCGCACCGTCGCTGTGAAGACGCTGCGGGCCGATCTCGCCCGCGACCCGTCCTTCCAGGCCCGGTTCCGCCGGGAGGCCCAGTCGGCCGCCTCGCTCAACCACCCGGCGATCGTCGCCGTCTACGACACCGGTGAGGACTACGTCGACGGCGTGTCCATCCCGTACATCGTGATGGAGTACGTCGACGGCTCCACGCTCAGGGAACTGCTGCACTCCGGACGCAGGCTCCTGCCGGAGCGCATCCTGGAGATGACGGTCGGCATCCTCCAGGCGCTGGAGTACTCGCACCGCGCGGGCATCGTCCACCGCGACATCAAGCCGGCGAACGTCATGCTGACGCGCACCGGCCAGGTCAAGGTCATGGACTTCGGCATCGCCCGCGCCATGGGCGACTCCGGTATGACGATGACCCAGACGGCGGCCGTCATCGGAACCGCCCAGTACCTCTCCCCGGAACAGGCCAAGGGCGAGCAGGTCGACGCGCGGTCCGACCTGTACTCCACCGGTTGCCTGCTCTACGAACTCCTCGCGGTCCGGCCCCCGTTCGTCGGGGACTCACCCGTCGCCGTCGCCTACCAGCACGTACGCGAGGAGCCTCAGCCGCCGAGCACCTTCGACCCCGAGATCACGCCCGCCATGGACGCGATCGTGCTGAAGGCGCTCACCAAGGACCCCGACTACCGCTACCAGTCGGCCGACGAGATGCGCGCCGACATCGAGGCCTGCCTCGACGGCCAGCCGGTCGCCGCAGCGGCGGGG
>NZ_KL585381.1:234598-245372 GCF_000721935.1 Streptomyces sp. NRRL WC-3549 | reverse complement strand
GCCCAGCCGGTCGCCGCAGCGGCGGCGATGGGCGCGGCGGGGTACGGCGGCTACGACGGGTACGGCAACGACCAGCCCACCCAGGCCCTGCACCCGGCCGATCCGGTCGGCGCCCCGACCTCCATGCTGCCCCCGGTCAACCCGGACGACGGCGGCTACGACGACCGCGCGGGCCGCAGGCGCCAGCAGAAGAAGAGCAACACCTCGACGATCCTGCTGGTCGTCGCGGGCGTCCTGGTGCTCATCGGCGCGATCCTGATCGGCCGCACGGTCTTCAGCGACAACGGCAGCGACGAGGCCATGGCGCCGAGGATGGTCGGCTACACGGTCGAAGAGGCGCAGAACCTGGCGGACACCTCGGGCGTGCTCCTGAAGGTCGGTGAGAAGAAGGAGTGCGAGAAACAGCCCGAGGGCAAGATCTGCAGCCAGGACCCCGTCGCGGACGCCTCGATGAAGAAGGGCGAGACCGTCACGGTCGTCGTCTCCACGGGCGCGCCCAAGGTCGAGGTACCGGACGTCCTGGAGAAGTCGGAGGCCAGCGCCCGGAAGATCCTGGAGGACGGGGGCTTCGCGGTCGAGGTCGAAACGGTCGAGTCGGAGGCGACCCCGGGCACGGTGACCAAGCAGGACCCGGAGCCCGGCGCGAAGGCCGACAGGGAGTCCGAGGTCAAGCTCACCGTGGCCAAGAAGGCGGCCGCGGACATGCCCGACGTCCGCACACGTCAGTACGACGCGGCGGTGGCCCAGCTGAACGGCCTCGGGTTCATGAACGTGTCGAAGCAGGAGGTCGACTCCCCGGAACCCGCCGGGATCGTGGTCGAGCAGACGCCGGCAGGCCCGAGCAAGCAGCCCGAGGACGTCCAGATCGTCCTCAAGGTCTCCAAGGGCCCGCCCGAGCCGGAGCAGGTGGCGGTACCCGAGCTGAGGAACCACACGCTCGGCGAGGTCAAGGCCGCACTGGCCCAGGCCGGTCTGCAACTCGGGAACGTCGAGGGTCCGAACGACGACAACGCCCGGGTCTACCGGACGGACCCCGAGACGAACCAGATGGTCGACAAGAACGGCGCGGTGAGCGTGTGGACCATGCCGGGCGGTAACAACACCATCTTCGGCGGCCGCTCCGGCTAGCCGGACGCCGGCGCCGGTCGGCACGGCGAAGGGCCGCGGTCACCTCGGAGGTGACCGCGGCCCTTCGCCGTTGCCGGGGGCGGGGCTCCCTCCGGCCAGGGGCCGGGCCGTCGGCCGGAACCGCCGCCGAGGAGGGGGAGGGACCCGTCCGGTTCAGCGCAGCTCGGCCGGCTTCGTACGGTCCTGGTCGACCTTCTCCGTCCGGACCAGCTCGCCCCAGACGATGTAGCGGTACTTGGACGTGTAGACGGGCGTGCAGGTGGTCAGCGTGATGTAGCGGCCGGGCTTCTTCACCCCGGACTCCTCCGGCACGGGCGCGATCGCGTCGACGTTGTACTTCGACGTCTCGGGGAGCTCCGCGTAGACCTTGTAGACGTACCAGGTGTCCTTGGTCTCGAAGACGATCGCGTCGCCCTTCTTGACCTTGTCGATGTTGTGGAACCTGGCGCCGTGACCGTCCCGGTGCGCGGCGAGCGTGAAGTTGCCCTCCTCGTCCTCGGGCAGGGCCGACTTCACCGGGTCCGTGTAGTAGCCGGCGATGCCGTTGTTGAGCGTCGCGGTGTCGGTGCCCTTCTTGACCAGCACCTCGCCGTTCTTCATGGCGGGGACGTGCAGGAAGCCGATGCCGTCCTTGGTGTCCAGCTCGCCGGGGCCCCGGCCCTGGGCCCAGTGGTCGCGGACGGTGTCGCCCTGTTTGCCGGCCTCGCGGTCCGCGAGCACGTTGGTCCACCACAGCGAGTAGACGACGAACAGCCCGAGCACGAGGCCCCCGGTGATCAGCAGTTCGCCGAAGAGGCTCACCACCGCCGCGACGGGATGGCGGCCCGCGCGCCGCACCGGGGGTGCCGAGACCTCGGCACGCTCTTCCTGCTCGGTCCTCGCTGCCACCGCACCCGCCCCTGTCCTGATGTCGCCCAGCCCGCCTCAGCCGACGAGCGCGTCGGGCTTGCCCTTGCTGCGCGGCCGTTCGTCGACCATCTTGCCCCACACGATCATTCGGTACGTACTCGTGAATTCCGGCGTACACGTCGTGAGAGTGATGTACCTGCCCGGACCGGTGAAGCCGGAACCCCGCGGCACTTCGTCGATCACCGAGACGTTGGAGGGCGCGGTCTGGGGAAGGATGCCGGTCATCTCGTACGTGTAGTACGCGTCCTGGGTCTCGACCACGATCGGGTCGCCGGGCTTCAGCTTGTTGATGTAGCGGAACGGCTCGCCGTGGGTGTTGCGGTGGCCCGCCACCGCGAAGTTGCCCTGCTTCGCCGACGGCATCGCGGTCTTCAGCGTGCCCTCGGCGTAGTGCCCGACCATCCCGCGGTCGAGGACCTTCTCCTTGCTGATGCCCTCGGCGATCGGCGCGACGACGTCCAGCTTCGGGATGTGCATGATGGCGAACCCCTGGCCCGGCTCGAAGGCGCCCGGCGTCCGGGACCCGGCCGCCCACTGGTCCTGGATCTTGTGGGTCTCGCGCCCGGCGATCTGGTCGGCGCGGACGTTGGTCCACCACAACTGGTAGGTGACGAAGAGGAGCATCAGGACACCGAAGGTGATGAACACCTCCCCGACGACCCGGCTGGCCACCACGGCCGGGCTGTCCTTGGCCGCGCGGGCCGCCCGTCTGGCCTCCAGGCGGGACATCGGCACCGCCGGCTCCGGACGGCGCCGTCCACGGCCCTTCGCCGCCCGTCTGCGCTCGGCCCGCCCGCCCGTCGGCGCCGGTTCCGGCACCTCTTCTGCGGCCGGCACGGAGTCGAGGGGGTCGTAGGCGTCGCCCTCGTCCGCCTGCGGGGGGCCCGTGACCGGCAGTACGACGGTCTCGTCGGGGATGGCGGGGGCGCGGGGAGCCCGGGGCGAAGGCGGCGTGGAGCCGGACACGGCGTCCGGCACCACCGGCGCACCGGCCGACTGGCCCCCGGGCGGGCCCCCGAGCGGCGGTGCCCCCTGCGCGGACCGGGCACCCGGTGTGCCGTGCGGGACGGGTCCCCCGGACCGAGGCACCTGATCCGGCCCCTGGGGGCCGTACCAGTCCCGCCGGTAGCCCTCGGGGTCGTACCACTCGCCGGGGGTCTCCACGGGCTGCTGGAGGCCCTGCTGGGCCGTGGGCGGCCCTCCTCCTCGGGCGCCGCCGTTCCCGGGTGCGGTCTCGTCCCGGAACCAGGGCGAGGTGTGCTGCCCGGGGATCGGCAGCGGATCGTTCAACGGGTCCGCGAGCTGGTCCACCGCCGCCTCGAACGTGCCGTCGGCCGCGTACGCTCCCTGCGGGTACGGGCCGTCGTGGCCGGCGTCGGGCTCGGGGCGCAGTGGGGTCACGCGGCGGCCTTGCCCACCACCGGGGCGAGTCCCGCCGACCTGGCGACGGCCCCGGCGTCCCCGCACCTTTGAAGCCAGTTGGCCAGCATCAGGTGGCCGTGCTCCGTGAGCACCGACTCGGGGTGGAACTGCACGCCCTCCACGTCCAGTTCGCGGTGGCGCAGCCCCATGACGATGCCGTCGGCGGTACGCGCCGTCACGTCCAGCACATCGGGCAGGGACTGCGGTTCGGCGGCCAGCGAGTGGTAGCGCGTCGCGGTGAACGGGGAGGGCAGTCCGGCGAACACACCCCGTCCTTCGTGGAGCACGGGTGAGGTCTTGCCGTGCAGCAGTTCCGGCGCACGGCCCACGACACCGCCGTACGCCACGGCCATCGACTGCATGCCCAGGCACACCCCGAAGACCGGGACACCGACGGCGGCGCAGTGGTGCACCATGTCGACGCAGACGCCCGCCTGTTCGGGTGTACCGGGGCCCGGCGAGAGCAGGACGCCGTCGAAGCCGTCCTCGGCGCGCGCGGTGGTCACCTCGTCGTTGCGCACCACCTCGCACTCGGCGCCGAGTTGGTAGAGGTACTGGACGAGGTTGAAGACGAAGCTGTCGTAGTTGTCCACGACGAGGACGCGTGTGCTCACCGGCCGGCCCCCGTTCCGCCGCCCTGGCCGTCCACCGTCACGTCACCGAACGGGAGCAGCGGCTCCGCCCAGGGGAAGACGTACTGGAACAGCGCGTAGACGACCGCCAGGACCAGGACGAGTGAGATCAGACCCCGCACCCACACGTTGCCCGGCAGATGCCGCCAGATCCAGCCGTACATGCTGTCCCCTCCATTCGGTACGGGACCAGACTAAAGGGCCGGGGTACGGGAGCGGGACGGATACGGGTCAGTCCACAGGCTGTGCGTGATGGAGGTCCACCGTGCCGGAGTACCCGGGGAGGGTCACCTTGTTCTCCTCCTCGACCTTCCAGCCGAGTCCGTACGCCTTCACGTACAGCTGGTAGTTCTGGATCGCCGTGGAGTCGTCGAGTGCCTTGCGCAGGCCGGCCCGGTCACCGACGGCGGTGATCCGGTACGGCGGCGAGTAGACCCGTCCCTGCAGGATCAGCGTGTTGCCGACGCACCGCACCGCGCTGGTGGAGATCAGCCGCTGGTCCATGACCTGGACACCGCGGGCGCCGCCCTCCCAGAGCGCGTTGACGACGGCCTGCAGGTCCTGCTGGTGGATGACCAGGTCGTTGGGCTGGGGGTCGGGGTAGCCGGGGTTGGCGGTGGCGTCCGGCGGAGCGTCGTCCAGGGTGACGGTCAGGGCCTCGCCGGTGAGCTTCGTGGTGCCCGCCGCCTTCTCCAGCGCGTCGAGCTTCGCGTCCTCGGCCTGGGTGCTCCCGTCGTCCCGCCGGGCCAGGGCGTCGATGTCCGCGCGGACGGCGGCGGTCGACTCGTCCAGCTCGGCGTTGTTCTCACTGCGCTGCTGAATGAGGTCGGAGAGCTTCAGCAGGGAGGAGTCGGTGCGGATATCGGTTCCCTTGGCCGTATTCGCACTCGTGACGAAGATCAGCCCGGCAAGGGCGAAAACGGCAGCCGTGAGCGTTTGGACCGGCCACCGGGACCCGCGTCGGACCGGACCTTGGGGAGAGTCGGCAGAATTGCTCAACGTACCCTTATCTCCTTAGGCGCCACGGAAGCACTACGCTAACGGACGCCCCGGGGAGGCAGCATTCCCCCTCGCGCCCCGGCGCCAGCCACAGATCCCTGCGCGGTCACGCAGCGCATCGACAGGAGAGTCCCTCGTGCCGAAGTCACGTATCCGCAAGAAGGCAGACTTCACGCCGCCCCCGGCGAAGCAGTCCACCAACATAAAGCTGACCAATCGCAGCTGGGTGGCGCCGGTGATGCTGGCGCTCTTCCTGATCGGTCTGGCCTGGATCGTGGTCTTCTACGTGACCGAGGGCGACATGCCGGTCGAGTCGATGGGCAACTGGAACATCGTCGTGGGCTTCGGCTTCATCGCCGGCGGCTTCGGCGTCTCCACGCAGTGGAAGTAGCCTTCCGGGTCGTGGTCCTCCGCTGAAGTTACCCACAGAGTTATCCACAGCCGGGGGAAAAGGTCAGACGATCTGTGGATAACTTCCCCCGATGTTGACGCCGATGCGACTGTTCGCCGCACAGCCTTACGCATCCGGGGCGGGAACGCCCCTTGTCCTGCCTGGTAGAACTCGGTTCAGCGACAAGGGGCACACACGTTCCCCACGTCATGCACAAGATCCGGCACACTCTGTGGACAACTATGATCGCTGAGCGACCGATTCCGCTCAGGTAAGGGTCGCGGTACGCACGAGGACGGTCACCACCACCGCCGCCAGCACCAGTGCGCAGCTGCCGGACTGTACGAGGTTCCGGTGCGCCCGTGGCGCGTGGACCATGGCGACCGCCATCGCGACGCCGGCGACGAGGCCGCCCACGTGGGCCTGCCAGGCGATCGAACCCCAGGGGTTGAAGGTGAAGATCAGGTTCACCACGAGCAGCACGATCACCGGCCGCATGTCGTAGTTCATCCGGCGCATCAGGACGGCCGTGGCGCCCAGCAGCCCGAAGACCGCGCCGGAGGCGCCCAGTGAGCCCTGCGCGGGGTCGGAGAGCGCGTAGGTGAGCGCACTGCCGGCGAGCCCGGAGAGCAGGTAGAGCGCGAGATAGCGCGCCCGCCCCAGGGCGGCCTCCAACGGCCCGCCCAGCCACCACAGCCCCAGCATGTTGAAGGCGATGTGCCACACCTGCTGGTGCAGGAACATCGACGTGAACAGCCGGTACCACTGCCCCTCGGCCACGCCCTCGATCCCGGCCGACGGATTCCCCAGATACGCCCGGCCGAACAGCAGCAGCTCGTCGAGCAGGGACTCGTCGACCGAGACGGCGACGAAGACCGCGAGATTGAGGACGAGAAGGATCTTGGTGATCAGGCGCGGGTCGGCGGCGACACTTCCGCCCGCCAGGGTGCGGGGCCTGCTCGCGGCAGGGTGGTGCCCGGTGCCGGAGCCCTGCCGGACGCACTCGGGGCACTGGAAACCGACCGAGGCGTCGATCATGCAGTCCGTGCAGATCGGCCGCTCGCACCGGATGCAGCGGACCCCCGTCTCCCTGTCCGGATGCCGGTAACAGGTGAGCGGGCCGCCCGGTGCGGACCCGCCCTGGTCGTCCGGCTGCTGGTCCATCGGTCACGACCCCTTCGGTCCTCGTCCCCGGTACTCACGGTGGAGCGGCAGACGTGGGACCGCCCGCTCGCCCGTCGTGTAGCAGTACGGACGAACAGGGCGATTGGTTCCCGAACCGACCGGTCGGCGCGGTGGGTGGCGGCCCGGCCTGCCTCAGCGGGTCTCGATGACGACCGACTCCAGTACGACGTCCCGCAGCGGGCGCTGGGTGCGCGGGTTGGTCGGCACCGCCGCGACGGCGTCGACCACCCTCCGGGCGGCCTCCGTCTCCACCTCGCCGAAGATGGTGTGCTTGCCGGTCAGCCAGGCCGTGGGGGACACGGTCACGAAGAACTGGGAGCCGTTGGTGCCCGGGCCCGCGTTCGCCATCGCGAGCAGGTACGGCTGGGTGAAGGCGAGGTCCGGATGGAACTCGTCGGGGAACTCGTACCCCGGGCCGCCCGTGCCGTTCCCCAGCGGGTCGCCGCCCTGGATCATGAAATTGCCGATCACGCGGTGGAAGACGGTGCCGTCGTAGAGCCGGTCCGTGGACTTCGTCCCCGTCGCCGGGTCGGTCCACTCGCGTCCCCCGGTGGCGAGCTCGACGAAGTTCCTGACCGTCCTGGGCGCGTGGTCCGGCAGGAGCCGGATCGCGATGTCGCCCTGGCTGGTCCTCAGAGTGGCGTAGAGCTGCTCGGCCACGGTCCGCCTTCCGTACGTCTGCGCTGACGAGCACCGATCCTCCCACGGGGCACCCCGTCATCCGCCGTCGCGCACCGTTCCCCCACGTTCCACGGAACACATGCCGCCAAGTGCGCGCCGGGACGGCGCGCACCGGAGCGCTCCGTGGCATGGTCGTCGGAACATCCCCTGCACCTCTTGACTCGCTATGCCGCTCTTGACCCAGATGCCCGTCTCGTCTGGCGCCGAAAGCCTCGGCGGGCATGATTTCGAATTGGGTGGATAGGCGGAGTACCTACCCGCCACCAAGGAGGAGGATCACGTGACCCGCATCGACAGCGTGCGCGCCGCAACCTACTCGGCGAAGGACAGCGCGCAGCACGCCGCGGAAGTGGTGGCGCCCTACGCCGACACGGCCAAGGAACAGGCCGCGCACTACGCTCTGGAGGCCCGCTCACGGCTCGCGCCCAAGGTGTCGAAGGCCGCATCGCAGGCCCGCGTCCAGTACGACGCCCACCTCGCCCCGCGCATCGAGCAGGCGTTGGCCCATGTGCCGCCCAAGGTGGACGAGGCCGCACAGCGCGCGGCGGTACGGACGCGCCAGGCGGCCCGGAGCGCCGCCGGTTACGCCGTGCCGCGGGTCGAGTCCGCGGTGGCCGCGAGCCGGCCCATGGCCGAGGAGGCGACCGCCCGGAGCGCTGCCGCGCTGGCCGCGCTGCGGGGCCAGGTGACGGCCAAGGAGATCCAGAAGCTCGTACGCAAGCACGAGCGGCGGGCCAGGTGCGGCCGCTTCGCGAAGGGCGTCCTCGTGCTGGGGGCCCTGGCGGGCGGCGCGTTCGCCGCCTGGAAGTGGTGGGACAAGCAGGCGAACCCCGACTGGCTGGTGGAGCCGCCCGCCCCTACCGAGGTGTCCGACGACCGCGCCACGTTCTCCTCGGTGGACGGCGGCGGGACGACGGTGCTGGACCCCGAGGCCGGGGCCGGGCAGGACGCGGCCGGTATCGGCGAGATCCGGTCGGACGAGGACGAGCGGGGCGAGCGCTCCTGAGCGGCGGCACGGCCCGCGACGCACGAGAGGGGCGTCGGGAAGACCACACGGTCTTCCCGACGCCCCTCTCGTGCTGAGGACCGCGCGGAGAACGAAACGAGAGGACAGAACCCCCTGACCGCTTCTGTGCCGGTCAGGGGGTTCAATGATGTGGAGCCTAGGAGATTCGAACTCCTGACATCTGCCTTGCAAAGGCAGCGCTCTACCAACTGAGCTAAGGCCCCGGAAAAGGGATGACAGCGCCAGGACACCTGTGTGCCACGACGTCCGTCGCAGAACAGAGTACCGGGTCATCCCCCGGATCCCGCACAAGGATTGGGGCTCCCGGTCCACGAACACTCTCCGTAAGATGCACGACGAGGTTCGCGGCAGCGAAGCCGCAGCGAAGGGGAGACGCAATGGACGCAGCGCAGCAAGAGGCGACGGCTAGAGCCCGGGAGCTCCAGCGCAGCTGGTACGGGGAACCGCTGGGGGCGCTCTTCCGCAGGCTGATCGACGACCTCGGCCTCAACCAGGCACGGCTCGCCGCGGTGCTCGGGCTCTCCGCCCCGATGCTGTCGCAGCTGATGAGCGGCCAGCGCGCCAAGATCGGCAACCCCGCGGTCGTCCAGCGCGTCCAGGCCCTCCAGGAGCTCGCCGGCCAGGTGGCGGACGGCAGCGTCAGCGCCGGGGAGGCCGCCGCCCGCATGGAGGAGGTCAAGAAGTCCCAGGGCGGTTCGGTCCTGACCGGAACCGGCCAGAGCACCATGAGCGGCGGGGCGCCCACGGTCCGGCGCGTGGTCCGCGAGATCCAGTCCCTGCTGCGGTCGGTCGCCGCCGCGGGCGACATCATCGAAGCGGCGGACTCCCTCGCCCCGACCCACCCGGAACTGGCAGAGTTCCTCCGGGTGTACGGAGCGGGGCGCACCGCCGACGCGGTCGCGCACTACGAAGGCAACCAGAACTGAAGAGGCCCTGAGATCACGGGGGCGGGGTCCTGGACGACAGGGCCCCTTGCGGTATCCGGGCGGCCGGGCGACGAGCCGAGACGTGGACGGGGAGCGGGCACAGCACAATGGGTGAGGTCTTCGCCGGTCGGTACGAACTGATCGATCCGATCGGGCGCGGTGGGGTCGGAGCCGTCTGGCGCGCCTGGGACCACCGGCGCCGCAGGTACGTGGCGGCCAAGGTGCTCCAGCAGAGCGACGCGCACACCCTGCTGCGCTTCGTCCGCGAGCAGGCGCTGCGGATCGAGCACCCCCACGTCCTGGCCCCCGCCAGCTGGGCGGCGGACGACGACAAGGTCCTGTTCACCATGGACCTGGTCAGCGGCGGATCGCTGGCCCATCTCATCGGCGACTACGGCCCCCTGCCGCCGCGTTTCGTCTGCCTGCTGCTCGACCAGTTGCTGTCCGGGCTGTCCACGGTGCACGCCGAAGGGGTGGTGCACCGCGACATCAAACCGGCCAACATCCTGCTGGAGGCCACCGGTACCGGCCGGCCGCATCTGCGCCTCTCCGACTTCGGCATCTCCATGCGCAAGGGCGAGCCGCGGCTGACCGAGACCAACTACGTGGTGGGTACGCCGGGTTACTTCGCGCCCGAGCAGATGCTGGGCGCCGAACCCGACTTCCCCGCCGACCTGTTCGCAGTGGGACTGGTCGCGCTCTACCTGCTCCAGGGCCGAAAGCCCGACTCCCAGGCGCTGATCGAGCACTTCGCCGCACACGGGACCCCCGGAGCACCGCAGGGAATCCCGGAGCCCCTGTGGCAGGTCCTCGCGGGGCTGCTGCAGCCGGACCCCCAGGCCCGTTTCCGGACCGCCACCGGTGCGCGCAAGGCGCTCACCGCCGCGGTCGAGATGCTGCCGGAGCCCGGACCGGACGACGAACCGGTGGAGGTCTTCGACCAGATCGGCCCGCTGCCGGACGGGTTCGGCCCCTCCGGACCCGTACACGCCGCCCAGACGCCCGTACCGGACGCCGGAGCCGCCCCGGCCGCCGGAGCCGCCGCGCAGGCGCCACAGCCACCCCAACAGCCCCTGGGGGCAGGGGCGCAGACGTACGCGCCGCCCGCCGTCTCCATGTCCGAGACGGGCAGCTTCCACCTCGCGCCGCCCCCGCAGCAGCCGGCGCCGGTGCCGATCCCGGCGCAGCCGTACACCCCGCCCGGTCCGCACTCCCCGCACCCGGGCGGGCCCTTCACCGCCGTACCGGACCCCTCCCAGGCGCCGACCGGCCCGCTGCCGCACGGCACGGTCCCCACCCGCGCCTACACCGGCCCGCACCCGGCCGTCCCCGCGCCGGCGCCCCAGGCGCGCGGGACGCGTCCGGGACCGCCACGCGTGGTGGTGGTCCCGGTGCTGGTCGTGGCACTGATCTGTTTCGCGGTGGGCATCTGGGCGCTGACCCAGACCTGAGCCTGTCTCTTATACACATCTCT
>NZ_KL585381.1:223029-234341 GCF_000721935.1 Streptomyces sp. NRRL WC-3549 | reverse complement strand
TGCCGGCGCGGGAACGGCGGGCCGGCGCCTGGCCAGCAGCGTCCACACCCCCAGTCCGAGCACCAGCACCGACCCCGTGCCGATCCCGGCGGCGGCCACCGTCGTCATGGTGCCGCTCCTCTCGGCCTGCGGGGCGCTCTGCCCGCTCCGGGCCATGTCCCTGTCCCCGTCGGTGACCCCGAAGATCCCCGCGCTCCCGGCGTAGGGCCCGGAGCGGGCCTCGCCGCGGACGCTGACCCTGAGGGTCAGACCGATGGGGTCGTCCCCGTAGTGCTCGGCGACCGCCGGATCGAGCGTCACCGACAGGTAGTACCAGCCGGCGAACCGCATGGCGCCGACGGCCGAGGCGGAGGCGTGGCGGTTCTCGTACGCCACCGGGGGAAGCGGCCTCAGGGAGACCGAGACCGGCTTCCCCGAGTACGACGCGGTGGTGCCGTCGACGTGCCCGAGCGCCGGGTTGTCGAGCGCCACCGCCAAGGCGTTGCCGTGGTACTCGGTGGACTTGTTGTCGTTGCTGAGCGCGGCCGTCGCGAAGATCTGCTGGCCCCAGTCCACGGGCACCCGGTAGAAGCGCGTCTGGCCCGGGGCGACGGTGTCCGCCCACACGCCCGTCTCCAGGCTGGTGGCCTCGTAGTAGCTGCTGCCGCCGGACCGCTTCCGCCGGCCCGTGGGCGGGACCGGTGAGGCCGACGGCCAGTTCTCGGGTGCCGCGGTCGGCTGCGCCTGGCCGGACTTCGTCGCCGGTTCGGAGGTGAAGCGCAGCTCCAGGTCCCATTCGGCGGGGGACGAGGTCGGCTTGCTCTCCCGCTCGACCAGGACGTTGTAGGTGCCGGCCGCGTCGCACGGGTCGGTACTGCCCTTCTCCACCGTCCGGGAGGCGTACGCGGCGATGGGACGCGGGAACTCCGCCGGCCCGAAGGACGCGTCCCCCGATCCGCACCGGGTGTCGTCCAGGTTGCGGATGCCCACGGTGATGCCGTCCCCGTACGCGACCTGCCCGGCCTTCGGCACGGCGACCGCGGAGACGTAGGCGTTGGTCCTGTCGTCGAGCTCCACGCGGTAGTAGAGCTTCTCGCCCGGCTTGATCGAGCTGCGGTGGACCGATCCCGGCGTCAGCTCCTCGGCCTCGGAGTTGCTCTCCGCGCCGCGCACCGTCTTCGCCGCCGGGTCGAAGGCGTACGCCTCCGGGCCGGTCGCCGCCAGCGCCTGTCCCGGCAGCATCGCCGCCGCGCACATCGCCGCGGCCGCCGCCGACGCCACCCGGCCCCTGCTGCGCTGCCTGTTCACGCGCTTCCCCTCGTCGTCTGCCTGTCCGACCGGCGCCGGCTGCGTAGGACGAGCCCCGCGGATCGGAACGACCAGGGCGCCCCCTGCGCCCGCGGTCGCGATGCCGGTCCATCCTGCCCCGCCCGTACCACTGCTGTCTGCGGGCGGAGGTGAATCACCGCTCCTGCCCGGCTCCGGCCCCACGGACCGCGCGCCGCGGCGGGATCAGCGCGCCGGTCACCGGGGGTCCGGCCCGCGCCTCGCTCTCGCACGGCGGATGAGGTGCCGGGGCGAACTCATGAGCACGCTCCCCACGGTCCCGCAACAGGAGACCGGACAGCACAGGGCCCCGGCCGCTCAGCGACCGGGGCCCGTGTTCAGACTGTTCCGTCTCACACACCCGAACCTGCGGGCACGGAGTCGGTCGCCTCCGTCCACAGATCCTGCTCGGCGCGATCCGCCTGGATCTGGCGGTACACGAGGAGCCCGCCGATGGCGGCCAGTGCGACCAGGAGAAGCTTCTTCACCGCGCGACCTCGTCTTTCCTTGACGTAAGGGACTTCTGCCGCCCGACTATACACACCGGCCGATACCGTTCGGTGACCTGCCCGGGGCCCTGTGACCGACCTGTTTCAAGGGGTCTCACGGCGGTGCGCGGGGCCCGTGGAACAGGTTCCCGGAGCCGGTTGCACCAGAAGAGTGGTGTTCATCGGAAGATCGGCGAAGCGCGGGCGTCGGAACCCCGATTCACGGACCGGATCCACATCATCAGAAAGGTAAGCAAACCGGACCACCTGAAAGCGAGGGGCCATGAGCAGCTTCAAGGCCAAGAGCATCTGGACCGCCTTCGTCACCGCCTTCTTCGCACTTCTCGCGTCGCTGGGCCTCGCCTCCGCCCCGGCCATGGCCACGGAGCCGGCGGCCACGCCCCAGGAGCACACGGCGGCGACCCCGGCAACCGTGCCCGCCCCGTCCGCGCGATGGACTTTTCCGCGTGACAGGGCACTGCCGCCCACGATGAAGCAGCGCATCCGCGCCGAGGCGCACGGTTCCTCGCCCGCCACCCGGCAGCTGACCACCGACTCCGTGAACACCGCCCGCACGACGCTCGGCGCCCTCGCCGCCCTCGGTCCGGCACCCGCCCGGGACTCGACCCCGCTGCCACCCTGAGAGCCCCGCGGCTGACTCCGCAAGGCCCCTGGACCGGATCACTCCGGCAGGGGCCTTCTTCATGCCCGGAGAGAGCCTCGCCCTCCTGGGAGACAGGAGACGACGGCGGGGGGCCCGCCCCGGCGAAAGCCCCCCTGATCGCGGTGGCGCCGAACCCTCTCCCCGCCGAGGCGCGGTCCGCTCTCTTGGTCGGTACAAGAAGGACGGGCCCCTCGTCCGGCACCGAGTGGCACGAAAGGCCCGGCAGACGCCGAAGGCCCCCACCGAACCGGTGGGGGCCTTCGTGCTGGTGGGGCTAACAGGATTTGAACCTGTGGCCTCATCCTTATCAGGGATGCGCTCTAACCAACTGAGCTATAGCCCCGCCGCGCTGTTGTGCGTCGCGCTGACTTCTGAAGATTAGCGCACGTCGGGGCCAGTCCCAAAATCGGTTACCCGGCGACCTACTCGTCCTCGGCGAGAGTCAGCTCGACCCCGCCCACGAAGCCGGCCGACAGGTTGTAGATGAACGAGCCCAGCGTCGCCAGCGCGGTGGCCAGCACCACGTCGATCACCGCGATGACCGAGGTGAAGATGAGGACGCGCGGCAGCGAGAGGAACGACTGCAGATCGAAGCCGTTGCTCTCGTTCGAACCGGTGGCCTCGCTGATCGTGCCGCCGACCGTCTCGAAGACGCCCATGGCGTCCATGACCATCCACAGGACGGCCGACGCGACCACCGTGCAGATGCCCAGCGCGATGGACAGCAGGAAGCTGACCTTCATCACCGACCACGGATCGGCCTTCGCCACCCGCAGACGGGCCTTGCGGGTACGCGGAGTGGTCCGCGCCCCCGTCCGGGGCAGACGGGTCGCCTGCGCGCCCTCCGCGCCCCGTGCGCCCCCCTGCGGGCCGACGCCACCCTGCGTACCGCCCACGGGGGTCGGGTACGCCTGCGGCGGGTGGTAGGGCCCCGCCTGGCCCGCTGCGGGCTCGCGTTCGCCGGGCAGTGGCCCGGTCGCGTAGCCCTCGTACTGGGGCTGAGGTCCCCGAGTGTCCGTCACAGTGCCCCCTTGGGAGTCCGTGGCAGGGCCACGGGCACCGTTCGCGCCTGCTCCCGAAGCGGCCGGACCGGCGCCCGTGGCTCCACTCACGCTCTACTCCTCGTGCTCCCCGGCCGAAGGCTCCATGCCCTCGGCCACGCTCTCGGCATGGGCCTCGACCGTGTCGCCTTCGGCCCCTTCGGTCCCCTCGACCTCTTCGGCCTCACGACCCGCCTCGGCGTTGCGCGCGATGCCCACGACGGCATCACGCTTGCCCAGATTGATCAGTTGGACGCCCATGGTGTCACGGCCCGTCTCCCTGACTTCACTGACTCGCGTACGGATCACACCACCGCCGAGCGTGATGGCGAGGATCTCGTCCGTCTCCTCCACCACCAGCGCGCCCACGAGGGATCCCCGGTCCTCGACGATCTTGGCAGCCTTGATGCCCAGACCGCCACGGCCCTGGACGCGGTAGTCGTCCACGGCGGTCCGCTTCGCGTACCCGCCGTCGGTGGCCGTGAAGACGAACGTACCGGGCCGGACGACATTCATCGAGAGCAGTTCGTCGCCTTCGCGGAAACTCATGCCCTTCACCCCGGACGTCGCACGGCCCATCGGACGCAGCGCGTCGTCCGTCGCCGTGAACCGGATCGACTGGGCCTTCCTGCTGATGAGCAGCAGGTCGTCCTCCGCCGACACCAGCTCCGCACCGATGAGTTCGTCGTCCGCGCCGCTCTCCGTCTCCCGGAGGTTGATCGCGATGACACCACCGGAACGAGGCGAATCGTAATCCTTCAGCGACGTCTTCTTCACCAGACCGCCCTTGGTCGCCAGGACCAGGTAGGGCGCCGCCTCGTAGTCGCGGACGGCCAGGATCTGCGCGATCTGCTCGTCCGGCTGGAACGCCAGCAGGTTCGCGACGTGCTGGCCGCGCGCGTCCCGGCCGGCGTCCGGAAGCTCGTAGGCCTTGGCCCGGTAGACCCGGCCCTTGTTCGTGAAGAACAGCAGCCAGTGGTGGGTCGTCGACACGAAGAAGTGGTCGACGATGTCGTCTTCCCTGAGCTTCGTGCCCCGCACGCCCTTGCCGCCCCGCTTCTGCGAGCGGTAGTCGTCCGTCTTGGTGCGCTTCACATAGCCGCCACGACTGATCGTGACGACGATGTCCTCCTCGGCGATCAGGTCCTCGACGGACATGTCGCCCTCGAAGGGCACCAGCTTGGAACGCCGGTCGTCGCCGAACTTGTCGACGAGCGCCGCCAGTTCCTCGCTGACGATCTTCCGCTGGAGCTCCGGCGAGGCCAGGATCGCGTTGTACTGGTCGATCTTCGCCTGGAGTTCGTCGTGCTCCGCGGTGATCTTCTGGTGCTCCAGCGCGGCCAGCCGGCGCAGCTGCATCTCCAGGATCGCGTTGGCCTGGATCTCGTCGATCTCCAGCAGGCCCATCAGGCCCTCACGCGCGATCTCCACCGTGTTGCTGCGGCGGATGAGGGCGATGACCTCCTCGATCGCGTCGAGCGCCTTGAGGAGGCCGCGCAGGATGTGCGCCCGCTCCTCCGCCTTGCGCAGCCGGAAGCGCGTGCGCCGGACGATGACCTCGATCTGGTGGGTCACCCAGTGCCGGATGAACGCGTCGATCGACAGGGTGCGCGGCACACCGTCGACCAGCGCCAGCATGTTCGCGCCGAAGTTCGTCTGCAGGTCGGTGTGCTTGTAGAGGTTGTTCAGGACGACCTTGGCGACCGCGTCCCGCTTGAGCACGACGACCAGGCGCTGGCCGGTACGCGAGGACGTCTCGTCGCGGACGTCCGCGATCCCGCCGATCCTGCCGTCCTTCACCAGGTCGGCGATCTTCTGCGCGAGGTTGTCGGGGTTGGTCTGGTACGGCAGCTCCGTGACGACCAGGCACTGCCTGTTCTGGATCTCCTCGACCGCGACGACCGCCCGCATCGTGATCGAGCCGCGGCCCGTGCGGTAGGCGTCCTCGATCCCGTTGCGGCCCACGACCAGCGCGCCCGTCGGGAAGTCCGGGCCCTTGATCCGCTCGATCAGGGCGTCCAGGAGCTCGTCGGGGGCGGCCTCCGGGTGCTCCAGGTACCACTGGGCGCCCGCGGCGACCTCGCGCAGGTTGTGCGGCGGGATGTTGGTCGCCATGCCGACCGCGATGCCCGCGGAACCGTTCACCAGGAGGTTCGGGAACCGCGCCGGCAGAACCGTCGGCTCCTGGTTCCGGCCGTCGTAGTTGTCCTGGAAGTCGACGGTCTCCTCGTCGATGTCCCGGACCATCTCCATGGACAGCGGCATCATCTTGCACTCGGTGTACCGCATGGCCGCGGCCGGGTCGTTGCCCGGGGAACCGAAGTTGCCGTTGGAGTCCACCAGCGGCATCCGCATCGACCACGGCTGCGCCAGCCGCACCAGTGCGTCGTAGATCGAGGAGTCGCCGTGCGGGTGGTACGTACCCATGACGTCGCCGACGACGCGGGCGCACTTGTAGAAGCCCTTCTCGGGCCGGTAACCCCCGTCGTACATCGCGTACAGGACCCGGCGGTGGACGGGCTTGAGGCCGTCCCGCACGTCGGGCAGCGCACGCGAGACGATGACGGACATCGCGTAGTCGAGGTAGGAGCGCTGCATCTCCGTCTCGAGCCCCACGGGCTCGACACGCATGCCCACGCCCGGAACGGCGGGCACCTCTTCAGGCATCACAGGGGAGTTCTCGTCGGCCATTACTGGTCAAAATCCTTTCGGGCTGCGGCTGGCTGGTACGGCCGACTCAGATGTCGAGGAAGCGGACGTCCTTGGCGTTGCGCTGGATGAACGAGCGCCGCGCCTCGACGTCCTCGCCCATCAGCACGGAGAACAGGTCGTCCGCCTGCGCCGCGTCGTCCAGCGTGACCTGACCCAGCACACGGTGGTCGATGTCCATCGTGGTGACGCGCAGCTCCTCGGCGTTCATCTCACCGAGACCCTTGAAGCGCTGGATCGAGTCTTCCCTGATCCGCTTGCCGTTCTGCTTGCCGAGGGCCACCAGGGCGTCGCGCTCGCGGTCGGAGTAGGCGTACTCGAAGTCGTCGCGGCCCCACTTGATCTTGTAGAGCGGCGGCCGCGAGAGGTACACGTGCCCCGCCTCGACCAGCGGGCGCATGAAGCGGAAGAGGAACGTCAGCAGCAGGGTGTTGATGTGCTGGCCGTCGACGTCGGCGTCCGCCATCAGGATGATCTTGTGATAGCGGAGCTTCTCGATGTCGAAGTCCTCGTGGACACCGGTACCGAACGCCGAGATGAGCGCCTGGACCTCGGTGTTCTGGAGGATCTTGTCGACCCGGGCCTTCTCGACGTTGAGGATCTTGCCGCGGATCGGCAGGATCGCCTGGTACATCGGGTTGCGGCCGGACTTCGCCGAACCACCGGCGGAGTCACCCTCGACGATGAAGATCTCGCACTTCGTCGGGTCGTTGGACTGGCAGTCACTCAGCTTGCCCGGCAGCGAGGCGCTCTCCAGGAGCCCCTTGCGACGGGTCAGGTCGCGCGCCTTGCGGGCAGCCACCCGGGCGGTCGACGCGGCGATGCCCTTGCGGATGATGTCCGCGGCCTCGTTCGGGTTCCGGTCGAACCAGTCCGTCAGCTGCTCGTGGACGACCTTCTGCACGAAGGTCTTGGCCTCCGTGTTGCCCAGCTTGGTCTTGGTCTGGCCCTCGAACTGCGGCTCGCCCAGCTTCACCGAGATGATCGCCGTCAGACCCTCGCGGACGTCCTCACCGGTGAGGTTGTCGTCCTTCTCGCGCAGCAGCTTCTTGTCGCGCGCGTACCGGTTGACCAGCGAGGTCAGCGCCGCACGGAAGCCCTCCTCGTGCGTACCGCCCTCGTGCGTGTGGATCGCGTTGGCGAAGGAGTAGACGCCCTCGGTGTACTGGGTGTTCCACTGCATGGCGATCTCGACCGAGAGGAGGCGCTCCTTGTCCTCCGACTCGATGTCGATCACCGACTGGTGGATGACCTCGCCCTTGCGGGAGTTGAGGTACTTGACGAAGTCGACGATGCCGTTCTCGTAGTGGTACGTGACCGAACGCGTCGACTCCTCCTCCGGTACCTCGACCGCCTCGGCGCTGTCCGCGCCGGCCGTCGCCCTGGCCGACGCGCGCTCGTCGGTGAGCCGGAGGGTGAGGCCCTTGTTCAGGAACGCCATCTCCTGGAAGCGGCGCGAGAGGGTCTCGAAGGAGTAGTCGGTGGTCTCGAAGATGTCCCCGTCCGCCCAGAACGTGACGGTCGTACCGGTCTCCTCCGTGGCCTCGTGACGGGCCAGCGGGGCTGTCGGGACACCGAGCCTGTAGTCCTGGGTCCAGCGGTAGCCGTCCGTCTTGACCTCCACGGACACCCGTGTGGACAGGGCGTTGACGACGGACACGCCCACACCATGCAGACCGCCGGAGACGGCGTAACCGCCGCCGCCGAACTTGCCGCCGGCGTGCAGGACGGTCAGCACGACCTCGACGGCCGGCTTGCCCTCGGACGGCACGATGCCGACCGGGATACCGCGGCCGTTGTCGACCACGCGTACGCCGCCGTCGGCCAGGATCGTCACATCGATGGTGTCCGCGTGGCCGGCCATCGCCTCGTCGACCGAGTTGTCGACAACCTCTTGCACGAGGTGGTGGAGGCCGCGCTCACCGGTGGAACCGATGTACATACCGGGTCGCTTGCGGACCGCGTCCAGGCCCTCGAGGACCGTGATCGCGCTGGCGTCGTACGAGGGGGAGTCCTCGCTCTGCGCACCGGCTGTGGACGGAATGTTCTCGTTGGGGTTGCCGGAATCGGCCACGAAGCGCCCTTTCTGGCACAGCACAGGCCGTTCTCCGGGCAGGCGGGAGCGGCTGCGTCGTTCGGCTTGTATCGACGACTCCCGCACGAAGCGGGATTGTGTGCCCAGTCTACCGGTAGCGCTGACATGAATGGGGGTTTGCCGGTACCTGAGTACGCATGTGCCGCCCTGAATGACCGGCTGACGACTCCCCATATTCAGGATGGGGGCCCGGGAGGCTCACGCAGGCATTGAGCGCTTCGGGCTGTCAACCTCCCGCTACGGTGAGGGACGCCTCACCGGCGTCGGCCGGTGCGAACCGGCGCAGACCACACATCCCGGCGGAACACCGGGGGTCCCGGAGCCCGTGGCGGTACGGGAGACGGGGCGACGGAGAGGGAAACGCGCAGGTCAGCCGTAGGTGTCGCCCGGTCCCCGGCTGCCGGGGGCCCGCAGCGGGCCGAAACCCCGCTGCGGGCCTCCGGGACCCAGCACCTTGATCACGCGCACCGTGCCGTGGCCCAGATCGGTGTTCAGCCGCGCCACCAGCTGCGGGGCGAGCAACCGCAGCTGCGTCGCCCACGCCGTGGAATCGCAGCTCACCGTGAGGACCCGCTCCTGCGGATCCTCGTCATAGCGCACCGGCACACAGTGCTTGGCGAGGTCGTCCCCGACGATCTGCGGCCACCGGCCCATCACACCGCCCACCGCGGCCGGCGTCTCCCAGCCGCGCTCCGTGATCAGCCGGTTGATCGCCGAGCCCAGCGCCAGCGGGTCACGCCCGTCGGACCGGGCTCCCGACCGCAGGCCGCCCCCGCGTCTGGCCTGATTTCGCTGTTGCGCGGCCGTGCCCCGGGCCCGGGCCTGCTCCTTCGCCGCCCGCAGCGCGACCCGCGCCAGGTCGACACCCGACAGCTCGGGCTCCTTCCCCCCTGGGGACGCGGGCCCGGCCGGCCCGCGTGGGGCCTCGGACGGACCGCTCACAGCCGCTCCACCGCGCCCTCGGACACCGCATACCGCGTACCCGACAGGACCCCGGGGACGTCGTCGTCCACCGCCGCCGTCACCAGCACCTGCTCGCCGGGGGCCACCAGCTCGGCCGCTCGCGGCGGCGGGTGTCGAGCTCGGCGAACACGTCGTCCAGGATCAGCACCGGCTCGTTGCCCTCGCCGCGCAGCAGGTCGTACGAGGCCAGCCGAAGCGCCAGCGCGTACGACCAGGACTCACCGTGGCTCGCGTACCCCTTGGCGGGCATGCCGCGCAGCCCCAGCACCAGGTCGTCCCGGTGCGGGCCCACCAGCGTCACGCCCCGCTCGATCTCCTGCTTGCGGGCCCCGGCGAGCGCCGCCATCACCTGCTCGTACAGCTCCTCGCGGCTACGGGAGGCCGCCCCCTCGGGTCCGACGGAGCTGCGGTAGTCCAGCGCCACCGGGCCGCCGCCCGGGGCGACGTCCGCGTACGCCTTGTCGGCCAGCGGCTGCAGGGTCGCGATCAGGTCCAGCCGCTGGACGAGCAGCTCGGCGCCGACCCGGGCGAGGTGCTGGTCCCATACGTCGAGGGTGGACAGGTCCATCGACCGTCCGCCGTGCCGGCGGGCCATCGCCGTGGACTTCAGCAGGGTGTTGCGCTGCTTCAGCACCCGCTCGTAGTCGGACCGGACGCCCGCCATGCGCGGGGAACGTGCGGTGACCAGCTCGTCGAGGAACCGGCGGCGCTCCCCCGGGTCACCCTTCACCAGGGCCAGGTCCTCCGGGGCGAACAGCACGGTCCTGACTATCCCCAGGACGTCACGGGGCCTGACCTGGGAGGACCGGTTGACGCGTGCCCGGTTGGCGCGGCCCGGGTTGAGCTCCAGCTCGATCAGCTGCGAGCGCTCGCCCTGGGTGACCGCGGCCCGGACGACGGCGCGCTCCGCGCCCATCCGCACCAGCGGGGCGTCGGAGGAGACCCGGTGGCTGCCGAGCGTCGCGAGGTAGCCGACGGCCTCCACCAGATTGGTCTTGCCCTGGCCGTTGGCCCCCACGAACACGGTGACGCCCGGGTCGAGAGGGACCTCGGCCCGGGCGTACGAGCGGAAGTCGGCCAGCGAGAGATGCGTGACGTGCATGGTCGCCGGCCTTCCCGCTTTCCTGCTTCGTGCTCTGCGTGTGCTGGTGTGACTACTTCTTGTTCTCGACCGCGTGGCCGCCGAACTGGTTGCGCAGCGCGGCGATCATCTTCATCTGCGGGGAGTCGTCCTGGCGCGACGCGAAGCGCGCGAACAGGGACGCCGTGATCGCGGGCAGCGGCACCGCGTTGTCGATGGCCGCCTCGACCGTCCACCGGCCCTCGCCCGAGTCCGCGGCGAAACCGCGCAGCTTGTCCAGGTGCTCGTCGTCGTCCAGCGCGTTGACCGCCAGGTCCAGCAGCCAGGAGCGGATGACCGTGCCCTCCTGCCAGGAGCGGAAGACCTCGCGCACGTCCGTGACGGAGTCGACCTTCTCCAGCAGCTCCCAGCCCTCGGCGTACGCCTGCATCATGGCGTACTCGATGCCGTTGTGGACCATCTTGGCGAAGTGGCCGGCGCCGACCTTGCCCGCGTGGACGGAACCGAAGTCGCCCTCCGGCTTCAGCGCGTCGAAGACCGGCTGGACCTTGGCGACGTTCTCCTCGGTGCCGCCGTACATCAGGGCGTAGCCGTTCTCCAGGCCCCAGACGCCACCGGAGACGCCGCAGTCCACGAACCCGATGTCCTTGATGCCCAGCTCGACGGCGTGCTTCTCGTCGTCGGTCCAGCGGGAGTTCCCGCCGTCCACCACGACGTCGCCCGGGGAGAGCAGCTCGGCCAGCTCGTCGATGGTGGACTGGGTCGCGGCACCGGCCGGGACCATCACCCACACGACGCGCGGGCCCTTGAGCCTGCCCACGAGCTCTTCGAGGCTGTGGACATCGGCGACGTCCGGATTGCGGTCGTATCCGATGACGGTGTGGCCTGCGCGGCGGATGCGCTCGCGCATGTTGCCGCCCATCTTGCCGAGACCGACGAGACCGAGCTCCATCAGAGATTCCTTAAG
>NZ_KL585381.1:222307-222797 GCF_000721935.1 Streptomyces sp. NRRL WC-3549 | reverse complement strand
GTTCAGCGCTGAACACGCCCGTCGGCCACTGCCGTGACAGGAAACGATCGCCGGGTCAGCCGGAGAGGCGGACCGGCATGATCAGGTACTTGTACGCGTCGTTCGCCTCGGCGTCGACGGCCGGGCGGCCGCTGAGCAGGGCGGGCTTGGTCGACGTCGTGAAGGACAGCTGGGCGACCGGGGAGTCGATCGCGCTGAGCCCGTCCAGCAGGAAGGTCGGGTTGAAGGCGATCGAGATGTCGTCGCCCTCGAGGACGGCGTCGACCCTCTCCACAGCCTGTGCGTCGTCGCTGGAGCCGGCCTCCAGGATCAGCACCCCCTGCTCGAAGCTGAGCCGCACCGGCGTGTTCCGCTCGGCGACCAGGGCCACACGCTTGACGGCCTCGACGAACGGGGCCGTCTCGATGACCGCGACCGAGTTGAACTCGGTGGGGAAGAGCGTGCGGTACTTCGGCAGGTCGCCCTCGAGCCTGTCTCTTATACACATCTC
>NZ_KL585381.1:206510-222098 GCF_000721935.1 Streptomyces sp. NRRL WC-3549 | reverse complement strand
GCGTCGTCGTGCGGCGGCCGGCGCCCTCGAAGCCGATGAGGCCCTCGCCGGCACCCGATCCGGACAGCGCCAGGGTGACCGTGTCACCACTGGTGAGCGCCTTGGCTGTGTCCAGGAGCGTCTTGGCGGGCACCAGGGCGACGGCCGAGGCGTCCGCGTTCTCCGGCTTCCACAGGAACTCGCGGACCGCGAAGCGGTAGCGGTCGGTGGAGGCGAGGGTGACCGTGTCGCCCTCGATCTCGATGCGGACGCCCGTGAGCACCGGCAGGGTGTCGTCCCGTCCGGCCGCGATGGCGACCTGGGCGGCGGCGGAGGCGAAGACCTCACCGGGCACGGTGCCGGTGGCCGTCGGCATGGTCGGCAGCGCCGGGTACTCCTCCACGGGCAGGGTGTGGAGGGTGAACCGCGAGGAGCCGCAGACCACGGTGGCCCGTACACCGTCGGTGGAGATCTCCACCGGGCGGTTGGGCAGGGCGCGGCAGATGTCGGCGAGGAGCCGGCCGGAGACGAGGACCGTGCCGTCCTCCTCGATCTCGGCGTCCACCGAGACCCGTGCCGACACCTCGTAGTCGAAGCTGGAGAAGCTGAGGGCTCCGTCCTCGGCCTTCAGCAGAAGGCCCGCGAGAACGGGCGCCGGCGGACGGGCCGGGAGGCTGCGGGCCACCCAGGCCACCGCCTCCGCGAGTACATCGCGCTCCACCCGGATCTTCACCGGAACCGCCTCCTGCTGTTGCTCGCTCGCCCTGCTGGCCTTCGTCGTCTGGTGGGGGCTCCCTGCCGATGGGCCGGGGAGACCGCCGGGGTCCAGTCTGACGTACGGCACCGACACTCGTTGCTGCTCGGGGTCAAGTCGCGTCGAGAGGCGCGTGACGCTCCAGGGCCGAGTTGTGCACAGGCCCCACTTCGAAGCGGATTCCGGGCTAACTCTGGGTGGTAGTAGTAGTAGGCCCTGTGGAAACCGTGGAAAACGTCGTTTGCGCAGGTCAGTAGCGGTTTTTTGTCCACCGCGCCTGTGGGTGACACCCGTGGACAACTAGGCGTCTCTGTGGACACGCGAAAGTTCTGCACACCCGATGCACAGGCAGGGTGCACTTCTCCCCAGGGCTGTCCCCAGCTTTACCCACGTTCCCCACAGCTCAATCGAGGCCCTTGGTGTGACGCCTTTCACTCTCGGCAGTGAAGAGGGGTGTTGCGTTGCCGAACAGTGGACAGGGCTGTGGGGAACCGGGGAAAACCTGGGGACAACAGGGGCCGACCTGTGGGCCACCGGTGGACAACAGGGGTAGGCGCCTCCGGAGCAGATGTTTGTCCACAGGCTGTGGATCACGGTTGGCCACAAATCCCCAGGCGCATGACCTGGACTGATGGAGTATCGGCAGAGCGCCCTGTGGACGCAATATGGACAACTTCCCAGTCCCCAGGCTGTGGACGCGAGATCTGGCCCTCATCTGTGGAGAAGCCCCAGGTGGCCGCTGTTATTCGAACAAGCGCCGTGGGCGGATACGTCGAAGGGCGCCCGACGGGGCCGCTGTACGCGGTCCTCGTGGGCGCCCTTCGACGGGGGCACGGGGCGTGGCGGCCCGGTGTCAGCCGTTCTTGATGCGGTTGGTCAGCTCGGTGACCTGGTTGTAGATGGAGCGCCGCTCGGCCATCAGCGCACGGATCTTCCGGTCGGCGTGCATGACGGTCGTGTGGTCACGGCCGCCGAACTGCGCCCCGATCTTGGGCAGGGAGAGATCGGTGAGCTCCCGGCAGAGGTACATGGCGATCTGGCGCGCCGTCACCAGCACGCGGCTGCGCGAGGAACCGCAGAGGTCCTCCACCGTCAGCCCGAAGTAGTCGGCGGTGGACGCCATGATGGCGGGGGCGGTGATCTCGGGCGCGGTGTCCTCGCCGCCCGGGATCAGGTCCTTCAGCACGATCTCGGTCAGCCCCAGGTCCACCGGCTGGCGGTTGAGGCTGGCGAAGGCGGTCACGCGGATGAGCGCGCCCTCCAGTTCGCGGATGTTGCGTGAGATCCGCGAGGCGATGAACTCGAGGACCTCCGGCGGGGCGTTGAGCTGTTCCTGCACCGCCTTCTTCCGCAGGATCGCGATACGCGTCTCCAGCTCGGGCGGCTGCACATCGGTGGTCAGACCCCACTCGAAGCGGTTGCGCAGCCGGTCCTCCAGCGTCACCAGCTGCTTGGGCGGCCGGTCGGAGGAGAGCACGATCTGCTTGTTGGCGTTGTGCAGGGTGTTGAAGGTGTGGAAGAACTCCTCCTGCGTCGACTCCTTGCTCGCCAGGAACTGGATGTCGTCGACCAGCAGGATGTCCACGTCCCGGTACCGCTTGCGGAACGTGTCGCCCTTGCCGTCACGGATCGAGTTGATGAACTCGTTGGTGAACTCCTCGGAGCTCACGTACCGCACCCGGGTGCCCGGGTAGAGGCTGCGCGCGTAATGGCCGATGGCGTGCAGGAGATGGGTCTTGCCGAGTCCCGACTCCCCGTAGATGAACAAGGGGTTGTACGCCTTCGCGGGTGCCTCGGCCACGGCCACGGCCGCGGCGTGCGCGAAGCGGTTGGACGCGCCGATGACGAAGGTGTCGAAGAGGTACTTCGGGTTCAGCCGTGCGTGCGCCTCGTTCGTCCCCGGTGCCGGCGCGGACTGCGGTCCGGGCGGGCCGCCCGCCCGGCCGGGGCCGCCCTGGTGGTGCGGGGGCTGCTGCTCCTGGAGGTCGCGTCCGTCGCGCTGCGGTTCGTAGCCCTGGCGCTCGGGCGGCTGCGGCCGGTAGTCGTGCTGCGGCTGCTGGGAACGCGTGCTCGCGTACGGGTCCATGTCCTGGTAACCGCCGTGCCGCGGCTGCCAGGACAGGTCCTCCTGGCTGCGGGGCCAGGCGCCGGGACGCTGCTGCTGGTACTCCGGGTAGGCGGGGCGGGCCGTGGGCATGCCGTCGTCGGACGGGCGGTGCCCGTAGCCGTCGTACACGTCGTTGTGCGGGGGCTCGTCCCGCGGCGGCCCCTGGTAGCGGTGGGGCTGGTGGCCCTGGGACTGGTGCTGCGGGTGCATGGGCGGCGCGGGCGGGGTCGGCGGTTCGTTCGCCGAGTCGTCGACCGTGATCGCGATCCGGATCGGACGCCCGCACTCCCGGGTGAGCGTCTCACTGATCAGCGGCGCGAGCCGGCCCTCCAGGACGCGCTTGCCCCATTCGTTGGGCACGGCCAGCAGCGCGGTGTCCGCCACGAGTGCCAGCGGCTGGCAGCGCTCGATCCACTGCTTGTCCTTCGGCTCGATGCCCTGCTGGCCCTCCCCGAGGAGTTGGTCCAGCACGCGTGGCCACACTGCGGCAAGATCGGCAGGTACATCAGCCACAAGGCACGCTCTCTCGCATGTCCCACGAATGTGTGCTTCTCGGGACGGGATGGGTCGGGTCGGGTGAGGCCCGGCAGGGGGGAAGGAAAGGAACCGGAGCCCAGCCACGGTAGTCAGGCCGACCCGCGCGGTTCAAGTCGTTGTCCACAGGCTGTGTACAGAACGGGGTGGCGCGGAGCTGGTTTGACCGAATGAAGCGGCCGCGCGTACCGTGTGGAAGTCGAGTTGTCGATGGCTGCTGCCGCCTGCCTCCGATGGGCAAACATCACGATCTGTGATTGTGAAGCGGTGCACTAAGGCGTATACGCGAGTTCCTCGTGGGCGCACGGTGACAGCCAGGCGATGTCCCGCCAACACACGAATCATTTCTGGAGCCCCCGAGTGAGCAAGCGCACCTTCCAGCCGAACAACCGTCGTCGCGCCAAGACCCACGGCTTCCGGCTGCGTATGCGTACCCGTGCCGGCCGCGCGATTCTCGCGAACCGCCGTGGCAAGGGTCGCGCCAACCTGTCCGCCTGATCGCGGCCAGGTCATGACGTGCTGCCTACCGAGAACCGGCTGAGGCGGCGCGAGGACTTCGCGACCGCGGTACGACGGGGACGCCGGGCCGGCCGCCCGTCGCTCGTCGTACATCTACGCAGCGGTGCTACGGACCCGCACGTGCCGGGGGAGAGCCTTCCCCCGCCACGTGCGGGTTTCGTTGTCAGCAAGGCAGTGGGTGGAGCGGTCGTCCGTACCGCGGTGAAGCGCAGGCTTCGCCACCTGGTGCGCGACCGGCTGGCTCAGCTGCCCCCCGGTAGCCTTGTTGTCGTACGAGCGTTGCCCGGTTCGGGCGACGCCGATCACGCTCAGCTGGCCCGAGACCTGGACGCCGCTCTGGAGCGGCTGCTGGGAGGGGGCGCGCGATGAAGTACCCGCTGCTGGCTCTCATCAAGCTGTATCAGTGGACGATCAGCCCGCTTCTCGGGCCTGTCTGCCGTTACTACCCGTCGTGTTCCCACTATGGATATACGGCGATCGACCGGCACGGAGCGATCAAGGGAACGGCGCTCACCGCGTGGCGCATCCTGCGTTGCAATCCGTGGTCACCCGGCGGCGTGGATCACGTACCGCCACGCAAACGTCCGCGTTGGCACGAACTGCTGCGCAGCCATGCGGGTCGCGGCAAGGGCGGGGACTCCGCCGCCGATGTGCCTGCCCGGGGGTCGGTGTCCGACTCTTCGAGCCCGGCCACAGAGACCTCGCCCAATGCTCAAGGAGCCTGATTAGTGGACACGATTGCCAGTCTGTTCAGCTTTATCACCTGGCCCGTCTCGTGGGTCATCGTCCAGTTCCACAAGTTCTACGGTTGGATCTTCGGTGACGACACCGGCTGGGCCTGGGGCCTGTCCATCGTGTCCCTGGTGGTCCTGATCCGGATCTGCCTGATCCCGCTCTTCGTGAAGCAGATCAAGTCGACCCGCAACATGCAGGTGCTCCAGCCGAAGATGAAGGCGATCCAGGAGCGCTACAAGAGCGACAAGCAGCGTCAGTCCGAAGAGATGATGAAGCTGTACAAGGAGACCGGGACCAACCCGCTCTCCTCGTGCCTTCCCATCCTGGCGCAGTCACCGTTCTTCTTCGCCCTGTACCACGTGCTCTCGGCCATCGCCTCGGGCAAGACGATCGGTGTCATCGACCAGCCGCTGCTCGACAGCGCGCGTCAGGCACACATCTTCGGTGCTCCGCTGGCCGCGAAGTTCATGGACAGCCACGACAAGGTCGCGGCGCTCGGTGCCTCGCTGACCGATGTCCGCGTCGTCACCGCGATCATGATCGTGATGATGTCGGCCTCGCAGTTCTTCACCCAGCGCCAGCTGATGACGAAGAACGTCGACCTGACGGTCAAGACCCCGTACATGCAGCAGCAGAAGATGCTGATGTACGTCTTCCCCCTGATCTTCGCGGTCATGGGGATCAACTTCCCCGTCGGTGTCCTCGTCTACTGGCTGACCACCAACGTCTGGACCATGGGTCAGCAGATGTACGTGATCAACCAGAACCCGACTCCCGGCAGCAAGGCGCAGGAGCAGTACCTGAACCGGCTGCTGAAGAGCGTGACCACGCACGGTCAGGTACGGGGCAGGACGCGGCGCAACACCCTGAAGCGGATCGTGGCCAAGGGGCCGGACCGCAACGACATCGAGCGCAAGTTCATCACCGGTCTCGGCAAGCTGGGTCTCGCCGCCCAGGAGGACGGGTCCGTGGTGAAGAGCGAAGCGGCCCTCACCGAAGCCGAGGGTGGCACCGCGCCGAAGCGGCAGCAGCCCAAGCGCCAGACGAAGGCGAAGCGTCAGACGGCCACCACCCAGCCCGGTGCCTCCAAGGACTCCGGAACGGCCGACGAGGCCGGTTCCAAGACCTCACTGACGAAGCGGGACGCCGCCTCAGAGGCCGACAAGCCCAAGCAGGCGGGCAGGGCCGCCGCGACCGGCTCCTCACGCCAAGCCAAGTCCGGGCAGCGCAAGGGTCCGCAGCGGCCCAAGCACCCGTCCAAGAAGTAGAAGGAGTCCATCCGTGACGGAAGGCACCATCACCCCGGCCGCTGAGGGCAGCGACACCCTGACCCGTCTTGAACAGGAAGGGGAGATCGCGGCGGACTACCTCGAAGGCCTGCTCGACATCGCCGACCTGGACGGCGACATCGACATGGATGTCGAGGCGGACCGGGCTGCGGTCTCGATCATCAGCGACTCGGCGCGTGACCTGCAGAAGCTCGTGGGGCGCGACGGCGAGGTGCTGGAGGCCCTCCAGGAACTGACGCGCCTGGCCGTTCACCGTGAAACCGGTGACCGGAGCCGCCTCATGCTGGACATCGCCGGATTCCGTGCCAAGAAGCGCGAGGTGCTCGCCGCACTGGGCGCCAAGGCCGCGGACGAGGTCAAGAGCTCCGGTGAGGCCGTGAGGCTGGAGCCGATGACGCCGTTCGAGCGCAAGGTCGTGCACGACGCCGTCGCCGCGGCCGGCCTGCGCAGCGAGTCCGAAGGCGAGGAGCCGCAGCGCTTCGTCGTCGTTCTTCCGGCCTGACCGGACCCTTGTACGCTCGGCCCCGTCTGTACGCAGGCGGGGCCGATCTTTGTCAGCCTGTTTGTCAGCCACCCACAGTGCGCGAGTGCGGTATGGAAGGACGGTCCCCGTGACGGAGGAAACAGAGCTCCCCGAGGCGCCCGAGGAGGCGCGGGCGGTGTTCGGAGAGCTCTTCCCGGAGGCTGTTCGGTACGCCGAGCTGCTCGCGGACGCCGGCGTGAAACGTGGCCTGATCGGTCCTCGCGAAGTGCCGCGTCTGTGGGGCCGCCACCTGCTGAACTGCGCGGTGCTCTCCGAAGCGGTTCCCGAAGGGGTCACCGTGTGCGATGTGGGGTCGGGGGCAGGACTACCCGGCATCCCTCTCGCTCTGGTGCGTCCTGACCTGAAGATCACCCTCCTTGAGCCGCTCCTGCGCCGGACGAACTTCCTCCAGGAGGTCGTCGAGCTGCTGGGCCTCGACCACGTGACGGTCGTGCGCGGTCGTGCCGAGGAAGTCCTCGGGAAGCTTCCGCCCGTCCAGGTGGTGACGGCACGGGCTGTCGCCCCTCTCGACCGGCTCGCGGGTTGGGGCGTTCCCCTGCTGAAGCCGTACGGGGAGATGCTGGCACTCAAGGGCGGGACGGCCGAGGAGGAGATCCAGGGTGCCCGGGCGGCCTTGAGCAAGCTCGGCGTGGTGGAGACCGAGGTGCTGCACGTCGGTCAGGGGGTGGTCGAGCCGATGTCCACGGTGGTGCGCGTCGTGGTCGGGGAGAGCCCGGGCGGGGTGAGGTTCGCCGCGAAGCGGGCCAAGGCCGCGAGGACCAGCCGGACGCGTCGGCGCCGCTGAGGAGGCCAGGCCACACAAGGCAACCTTTTTGCCCTGTTCATGTGCATTGCGGTTGATGCTCCATGAAGCAGCGATATGCACTGTATGCGGAGTGTCGAATCCTTGGCGCTCGGCGGCAGGGGCATCGTGTTTCACGTGAAACGTCGCTCTCTGCTGCAGGGAATCATCGGTCGCGGTCGTGTGGCCGCCACGCCGCGCGACCGCAAGCCCTTACGGGTTACGGAGTTGTCCACAGAAGTGGATTCGTCCACAGAAGAGTCGGCCTCGCTGGTTCGCTACCCCGAAAGCATGGCAGGCTCTGTTCATTGCGAGCCTGAAGTCGAGGAGAGTGAATCCTTGCGGTCCGACGCCGACACCGCGGGACCGATGACCGATCCGGTCCCCGGTCCCCGTACCGAGTCCATGGGGGACGGTGTTTCACGTGAAACACCGCCGCCGATGGACGACACACCCATCGGTCGGGCGGCCCAGCTGGCGGTCGAGGCCATCGGCCGCGCCGGCGAGGGCCTGCCCCGCCCTGACCGGACGCGCATCATGGTGGTCGCCAACCAGAAGGGCGGAGTCGGCAAGACGACCTCCACGGTCAACCTTGCCGCTTCGCTCGCGCTGCATGGTGCGCGCGTCCTGGTGGTGGACCTCGACCCGCAGGGGAACGCTTCCACGGCTCTGGGGATCGACCACCATGCCGAAGTCCCCTCCATCTATGACGTCCTCGTGGAGAGCATGCCGCTCTCCGATGTGGTCCAGCCCGTTCCGGACGTCGAAGGCCTCTTCTGTGCCCCGGCCACCATCGATCTCGCCGGTGCGGAGATCGAGCTGGTGTCGCTGGTGGCGCGGGAGAGCCGGTTGCAGCGGGCGATTCAGGCGTACGAGCAGCCGTTGGACTACATCCTCATCGACTGTCCGCCGTCGCTCGGTCTGCTCACCGTCAATGCGCTCGTCGCCGGTGCCGAGGTGCTCATCCCGATCCAGTGCGAGTACTACGCCCTGGAAGGCCTCGGCCAGCTGCTGCGCAACGTCGATCTGGTCCGGGGGCATCTGAACCCCGACCTTCATGTGTCGACGATCCTGCTCACCATGTACGACGGCCGGACCAGGCTTGCGTCGCAGGTGGCGGAGGAGGTGCGCAGCCATTTCGGCAAGGAGGTGCTGCGGACGAGCATTCCCCGCTCGGTACGCATCTCGGAGGCCCCGAGTTATGGGCAGACCGTACTGACCTATGACCCAGGCTCCAGCGGGTCCCTGTCCTACCTCGAGGCTGCCCGTGAGATCGCTCTGAGGGGCGTCGGGATCCATTACGAGGCTCAGCAGCATGCCCAGCCGGGCGTTCAGAACTACCAGCAGAGCAATTCGGAGGGCATGCAGTGAGCGAGCGTCGTAGAGGCCTGGGGCGTGGGCTCGGTGCGCTGATTCCCGCGGCTCCCCAGGAGAAGCAGGTATCGGTACCCGGTGCCGGTGTGGGTACGGCCGGGGCGAGTCCTGTGCGGACCACCGACCGGGGCGTGGCTGCGGCCAAGGTGACGGCTCTGTCGCCCGGCCCGGTGGTACCGGAGCCGAGCTCTCCCGCCGACCTCGAAAGTGTCGCGGGGGGAGCGGACGCGACCGGGGCGTATTTCGCCGAGATTCCGCTGAGCCAGATCACGCCGAATCCCAAGCAGCCGCGCGTGGTCTTCGATCAGGACGCTCTGGCCGAGCTGGTCACCTCCATCAAGGAGGTCGGGCTCCTGCAGCCTGTGGTCGTGCGCAAGGTGGACGATGAGCGCTACGAGCTCATCATGGGTGAGCGGCGCTGGCGCGCCTGCGGTGAAGCGGGGCTGGAAGACATTCCGGCGATCGTCAGGGCGACCGACGACGAGAAGCTGTTGCTCGACGCGCTCCTGGAGAACCTGCACCGAGCCCAGCTGAATCCGCTGGAAGAGGCGGCGGCCTACGACCAACTGCTCAAGGACTTCAACTGCACGCATGACCAGCTGGCGGACCGCATCGGTCGGTCCCGCCCGCAGGTGTCCAACACGCTGCGGCTGCTGCGTCTCTCCCCGCCGGTACAGCGACGGGTGGCCGCCGGGGTCCTCTCGGCCGGTCATGCGCGTGCACTGCTGTCGTTGGACGACTCCGAGGAGCAGGATCGGCTGGCCCACCGCATCGTGGCGGAGGGCTTGTCGGTGCGTGCGGTCGAGGAGATCGTGAACCTTCGTGGTTCCGAACTCGCCGGCTCCGCGAAGCCGAAGGGCCCGCGGGCGGGAGGCCGTATCTCCCCGGCGCTGACGGACCTGGCCTCCAGGCTGTCGGACCGCTTCGAGACGCGGGTGAAGGTCGACCTCGGGCAGAAGAAGGGCAAGATCGTCGTCGAGTTCGCCTCGATGGAGGACCTGGACCGCATTCTCGGCAGCCTCGCGCCGGGAGAGGGACGCGTGCTGGAACAGAGCGTCGCGGAGGAGCAGGCCGAGGACGAAGACTGAGAGACGCCCGCCGGTCACGATGGACGGCGAGAGGGCGGGCTGTGTTCCGGAGGCGACCCGGGGCGCAGCCCGCCCTTTGCCTTCTCTCGGTGTCAGCAACATCTCTGGGTGGATACGATGCGTTCTGGTATGGCGTATCCACCACCGTGACCACCTCAGAGGAGGCGGGGGCCGTGCGATCAGTGCATCGCAGCCACCTGGTGACAGTCGGATTGGGGCTCGGGGCTGTCGGGGGGTTCATCGGCAGCCTGTTCCGAGAACGGAATGCGCTGGCGGCCGTGCGTGATGCGGCGGGCGAAGGAAGCGAGGAATCGCCTACATGGGGCGTCGGCTTGTACCGCTCACCTTGGACAACCTTGCGGACCTCCCCAGGCGGTGCCGCTCGTGCGTCTTCTGGGAACTTGATCCGGTCAGCGGGGAAGCCGCAGTAAGAGCAGGCAGACCCGAGGTGGAGAAGGAGTCCTGGATCTCCGCCGTGCTGCTGGAGTGGGGCTCCTGCGGGCGGGTCGTCTATGTGGACGAGGTCGCGGTCGGCTACGTCCTCTATGCGCCGCCGGCGTATGTGCCGCGGTCCACGGCGTTTCCCACGAGCCCGGTCTCCCCCGACGCAGCCCAGCTGATGACCGCCTTCATCCTGCCCGGGTTCCAGGGGCAGGGACTTGGCCGGGTGCTGGTGCAGACGGTCGCCAAGGACTTGCTGCGACGGGGCTTCCGGGCGGTGGAGGCCTTCGGCGATGCTCGGTGGAAGGAACCTGCCTGCGTCCTGCCCGCTGATCACCTGCTGGCGGTCGGCTTCAAGACCGTGCGCCCCCATCCGGCATATCCACGGTTGAGGCTGGAGCTGCGGACGACGCTTTCTTGGAAGGAAGATGTCGAACTGGCGCTGGACAGACTGCTGGGTGCCGTACAGAAGGAGCCGGCGCTGCGGCCCCTCTGAGCCTCCCCTGCGCAGAGGGGCCCGAGGTGTCCACACACAGAACGGGCCCGCCCCGAAGGGCGAGCCCGTTTCACGTGAAACAACGCGTCAGTGGCACTACTCGGTGATGAGCGCGTCAGCGGTACTACTCGGTGATGAAGGCCTCGAGGTCGCGAAGGATCGCGGCCTTCGGCTTGGCACCGACGATGGTCTTGGCGACCTCGCCACCCTGGTACACGTTGAGCGTGGGGATGGACATCACGCCGTACTTCGCAGCGGTGGCCGGGTTCTCGTCGATGTTGAGCTTGACGATCTCGATCTGGTCGCCGTGCTCGGCCGCGATGGCCTCCAGGGAAGGCGCGATCTGGCGGCACGGGCCGCACCAGGCAGCCCAGAAGTCCACCAGGACGGGCTTCTCGTTCTTCAGGACATCCTCGTCGAAAGAGGCGTCGGTCACGTTCTTCAGGGCGCCGGCCACGGCGGCCTCCTTAACTTCGTGGGGTGTGTGGAACTACGTGGGGTGTGGGCGAGGAGGAGCTTCAGACTGCGGGCGTCTTCTCCGGCTCGGCCGGCTTCTCGTCGGCGAGCGCGGCCAGGAATCGCTCTGCGTCGAGAGCCGCGGAGCAGCCGGTCCCGGCGGCGGTGATGGCCTGCCGGTAGGTGTGGTCGACGACGTCGCCGGCACCGAAGACACCCTGGAGGTTGGTGCGGGTCGACGGAGCCTCGACCTTGAGGTAGCCCTCGTCGTCGAGTTCCAGCTGGCCCTTGAAGAGCTCCGTGCGCGGGTCGTGGCCGACGGCGATGAACAGACCGGTCACCGGCAGTTCGGACGTCTCCCCGGTCTTGGTGTTGCGCAGGGTGAGGCCGGAGAGCTTCTGGTCGCCGTGCACCGTGGCGACCTCGCTGTCCCAGGCGAACTTGATCTTCGGGTCGGCGAAGGCCCGCTCCTGCATCGCCTTGGAGGCGCGCAGGGAGTCACGGCGGTGGACGATCGTGACGGACTTGGCGAAGCGGGAGAGGAACGTGGCCTCTTCCATCGCGGTGTCGCCCCCACCGACCACGGCGATGTCCTGGTCCTTGAAGAAGAAGCCGTCGCAGGTGGCGCACCAGGAGACGCCGCGCCCGGAGAGGTTGTCTTCGTTGGGCAGGCCCAGCTTGCGGTGCTGGGAACCGGTGGTGACGATGACGGCCTTGGCGCGGTGCACCGTGCCTGCGGTGTCCGTGACGGTCTTGACATCACCGGTCAGGTCGACGGAGACCACGTCGTCGGGGATGAGCTCGGCACCGAAGCGCTCGGCCTGGGCGCGCATGTTGTCCATGAGCTCAGGGCCCATGATGCCGTCCTGGAAGCCGGGGAAGTTCTCCACGTCGGTGGTGTTCATCAGCGCGCCGCCGGCGGTGACGGCGCCTTCGAAGACCAGCGGCTTCAGCGACGCACGTGCGGTGTACAGGGCGGCGGTGTACCCGGCCGGCCCGGAGCCGATGATGATCACATTGCGGACGTCGCTCACGGGTTTTTTCCTCGTCTCTGCGGACTGCCTACTGCCTACGGGGTCGGTTCCACGACTCTCACCCCACCCAACGGATCCTACGGTGCACACATTCCCGAAGCGCCTGACCGGCTTGCGGTCAGGCGTTAGGAGCGCGTGTAGGTGTGGGAGAGCAGGAGCCGACCCGTGGACGGGGAGGCAGCTCCCACGCATGCCGCGTCGACGACATAGGCCTGCACGCGACTCGGATCGGTCGCGTGCGGCAGTACCACGAGAAAGGCAGCCGTCCCCCGGTAATCGCCCTCTTCCACGGCCAGGGCGGGGGCCTCTCGCCCCGTGCTCTGCTGGACGCAGGGGGGAACCTCGGTCCCGGGGGCGAGAAGAGGGTTGGCTGCGGCGTCGGTGGCGGGTGACGTCGTGTTCCGCGGAGACGACTCGGTGTCCACCGAGGGCGCCTGCATGTCAGGGCCCGCTGCCCTGCCCGCCGTTGCGTCGGAAGCTGCGGCTTTCCTCAGAAGGGTATGGACCTGCCCCTCAAGCGTGCCGTCGGCGAAGTCGCGGGGGGCCGCCGCCATGCTTTCGGCCTGTTGGCCGGACACCTTCGTAGCTGCGTTCTCGGATGTCTGTACTGATTGCAGCAGGAAGGTACTCACCCCGACGACCGCGGCACCGAACGCGGTGCCGAGGATCAGGGTGCGGCGTCGGTGACGGCCCGGGCGGCGGCCTGGGCCGGAGGCGGCCCGGGGATGGCCGGTGGGGCGGGCGCTGGGTGCGCCGTCGGGAAGACGTCGGCATGTTTCACGTGAAACCGAACCTGTGGGGATCTTCGGCTCGGCCGCAACGAGGGGTTCCGCAGCGAGCGCGGCGTCGATGCGATCAGCGATCTCCCCGGGCATGGAGGGAGGGCTGGGAACAGCACCGAGAAGTGCGCGGATTTCATTCAGCGAGGCATGGGCGTCGCCACACTGCCCACAGGCGCTGATGTGATCGTGGAGGACCGCCGCGCGAGCAGCGGGCACCAGTCCTTCGGTGAGGTCGGAGAGCTCCGAGATCTCCGGGTGCTGAGCCGCTCCGGCCGTGTCAGCTGTGGTAGTCACGCGTGACCACCTCCTCCCTTCACAGCAGCAGGGTCACCGATGCCTGCGTCTCGCGGTCCTGCCGGTGGTGGGACGGAAGCCCCCTGCGTACGGTTCCTCTCCACGATGCGGCCTCCGCCCTGTCCGCCGCTGCCCCGCAGGTGGGTGAGGAGAGGAAGGAGTCTGGCTCTGCCTCGAGCGCAGCGGCTCTTGACCGTGCCGGTCGGGACATCGAGGATGCGGGCGGCTTCGGCCACCGGGTACGCCTGCATGTCCACCAGGATCAGGGCCGCCCTTTGCTCGGCGGGGAGGGTCGCCAGGGCGGCGAGCAGCTCACGGTGCAGATCCTGCCGTTCTGCGGGCGCCTCGGCTGATTCATGCGGTTCCAGAAGGCGATCGAGCCGTTCGGCGTCGTCCACCGGGGAGGTTCTGCGTGAGGCGGCCTTACGGGCCCGGTCCAGGCACGCGTTGACGGTGATCCGGTGCAGCCACGTGGTGACGGCGGACTGCCCACGAAAGGTGTGTGCCGCGCGGAAGGCCGAGACAAGAGCGTCCTGCACGGCGTCGGCCGCCTCTTCGCGGTCTCCGAGGGTGCGCAACGCCACAGCCCAGAGACGGTCGCGATGGCGGCGGACGAGCTCACCGAAGGCGTCGGGTTCGCCTGCGACATGCTGAGCCAGGAGGTCCTGGTCGCTGGTGTCGGCGAATCTGGCGTCATCCAACGGTGCGCCCTCCTCCCCCGGTGCCGTCAGCTGGTGATCTTGATGTCCGAGACCTTGCCCCTGTGCTTACCGTCGTCGCTGCTGTACGGCAGATTGGTCAGCCAGACCAGAAGATAGCGCGCCTGCACCGGCTTGTCGGGGGCGAGGGAGACCTTCGTTCCGGAGCCCTGAGCGACCTTGGTGAACCCGTCCGGCATCTGGGGGACGGAGGAACTTTCCGTGGCCCGCAGCTCGACCGAGGTGGTGCCGCCCAGGAAGGACACGTCGACCTTGCCCACCTGCTGGACCTCGCCGAGGTCGAGGACGATTCCGACCCCCTTCTTCAGGTTGCCGAAGTCAGCGGTGTAGTACCCGACCGTCGACCAGTAGGAGCTGGGGTCACCGTCGTAGGCGTTCCCCAGGGTGTTCGGATTCTCGGCGCCGTTGCCCTGGGGGTCGTAGTCCTGGGAGTCGACGATGGTGACGGGCTTGCCGGCCTCCGGGGCCTTGCCGTCGTCACCGTCGGTCTCGGTGTTCTGCGTGGTGGTGGGCTCCGAGTCGTGGCCTCGGTTGAGGACGGTCTCGGCCAGTTGCCAGCTGCCGAGTCCGAGCGCCGCGATGAGGAGGGCGGACACCGCCCACTTGAGCACCTTGCCGGTGCGGCTCTGGAGGGGGGGAGGGGGAGCCTGCACGACGGGTTGCGCCGTGGGAGGGACGGCGGACGGCCGTCCGTAGGTGCCCTGCTGGTAGGTGGTTCGCTGGTACTCGGGCGGCGCCGTGAAAACGGGTTCCGGGGGCAGGACGCGCGGCATGGCCGCAACGGCCTTGGCCAGCTCGTCGGGGGTCGTGCACGGCTGTTCCTGCCGTGACGCCGTGGCGCCGTCGTTGGCGAGTGCGCGCATGGCGAGCTCCGACAGGCCCCGGTGGACACCTGCCCGCACCTGGTCGGGCGGGATCAGTCCCAAGTCCTTGGGGAGGCCGGTGAGACCGTAGGCGTCGCTCTCGTACGGCCAGCGGCGGGTCAGGGCCGCGTAGAGAAGGGCTCCGATGGCTTCGGTGTCCACCCGCAGCGGATGCTCGGCGGTGACGCCGCGCAGCGCGGCGTTCACCGCGAGGCCGCGGATGCGGTACTGCCCGGTGGAGCTCCGCAGCACAGCGCCGGGCGTGAGCCGCAGATGGGAGAGGCCCTCCCGGTGGGCGGCGGCCATGGCCTGGGAGATCTGGCTCACGAGCTGGTAGGCGTCGTGCGCCTCCATCGGGCCGGCCGCCAGCAGCGCGGTGAGCTCCGTGGCGTCCGGGAGCCATTCGTGGACGACGTAGACGAGGTCGTCCTCCTCCACGGCGTCCAGGACCTGGACGAAGCGGGGATCGCCCAGCAGTGCGGAGGAGCGGGCGGCGGCCAGGACCGAGCGGGCGCGTGGGTGGTCGGCGGGGAGCAGATGGACGCCCACCGCGCGGCGCAGCTTCTCGTCGACGGCACGCCAGCTGCTGAAACCGTCCAGCCGGGTGACGCACTCCTCCAGCCGGTAGCGCCTGGCGAGCTTGTGACCGCTGTGCAGGTCGGGGGCCGACGGGACACTGCCCGGGCCCGTCTGCTCGTCGTCGGTGCCGTCGGGGTCTGCGCCCTTGGCGTCCTGGGGTTGTGTCCCGTCGGTCGTGGCCGCGTCCGCCTTGGCGGTCAGCGGCTTGTCGCCGCTGTTG
>NZ_KL585381.1:203324-206271 GCF_000721935.1 Streptomyces sp. NRRL WC-3549 | reverse complement strand
CCTCCCTCGCGCCATCAGAGATGTGTATAAGAGACAGGCTCTGCACAGGCCAATTGTGCCCACACTCCGGTGCTATGCACGACACGCGGTGTCCGGCGATGGTTGTGCGGCGCACGGGAACTTCAGCGTCCGAGCCGTCCCCGGACCATGCCGACCATGCCGTTGAGCTCCTCGATGCGCATCTTCCTCGCCGCCACGTAGAAGATTCCCAGCAGGACCACGCTGCCGCAGACCAGGGCCACCACCGAGCCCCCGGCACCCTCGCCGAGCGTCTTCAGCAGGGCGAAACCGACGGCACCGCCGACCACCGCGGCGGGAACCGCGGCCAGGCAGAGACGGGCGTAGGTGCGCACCACGCGGGCGCCGTCGAGGTCGCCCCCGAGCCGGTTGCGCAGCCTGCGCCAGGCGACCCCGACGCCGACCGCGTAGGCCAGGCCGTAGGCGGCCGCCATCCCGATGACGGCCCAGCGGGCCGGAAGCACCATGTAGCACAGCGCGGAGACGGCCGCGTTGACCGCCGCCACGATGACGGTGTTGTAGAAGGGCGTGCGGGTGTCCTCGTACGCGTAGAAGCCACGCAGCACGACGTACTGCACGGAGTACGGGATGAGGCCCAGCCCGAACGCCATCAGGATGAAGCCCATGGACCGCGCCGCTTCGGTGCCGCTGGAGGCGTAGAGCAGGGTGCACATCGGCAGACCGAGCGCCAGGAAGGTGAACGCGACCGGCACGATCGCCACGGCCGAGTTCCGCAGCCCCTGCGAGATGTCGTCGCGGACCGCACCGGGGTCGTTGTCGTGTGCGGCGCGGGAGATGCGGGGCAGCAGGGCCGCCATGACCGAGACGGTGATGATCGCCTGCGGCATGCCCCAGATCAACTGGGCGTTGGAGTAGGCGAGGAAGCCCGTCCCGTCCTTGCCGGAGAGCTTGCCGGCCGAGGTCGCCAGCTGGGTGACCACGATGACGCCGGCCTGGTTCGCCAGCACGAAGAGGACCGTCCACTTGGCGAGCCGGACCGTCTTGCCGAGGCCGTGGCCCTTCCAGTCGAAGCGCGGCCGGAAGCGGAAGCCTGTCTCGCGGAGGTACGGGATCATGGCCAGTGCCTGGACGACCAGGCCGAGCAGGGTTCCCATGCCCAGCAGGCGGACACCTTCCGGCGGGATCGTCTCGACGCCCATCCGGGACTCGGCCGAGGATCCGTAGACCCAGATGAACAGCCCGAACGTGACGATCATGACGATGTTGTTGAGGACCGGGGTCCACATCATCGCGCCGAACTTCCCGCGGGCGTTGAGGATCTGGCCCATCACCACGTGGACGCCCATAAAGAAGATGGTGGGCAGGCAGTAGCGGGCGAAGGTGACGGCCACGCTGTTGGCCGCGGCGTCGTTGGCGATGGTCGGCGACATCGTGTGGATGAGCCACGGGGAGGCGAAGACGGCCAGGGCGACGATCGCGCCGAGCGTGACCATCACCAGGGTCAGCAGCCGGTTCGCATAGGCCTCGCCGCCGTCCGCGTCGTCCTTCATGGACCGGACGAGCTGGGGGACGAAGACCGAGTTCAGGCCTCCTCCCACGGTGAGGATGTAGATCATCGTCGGCAGGGTGTAGGCGATCGTGAAGCTGTCACCGAGCAGCGCCGCGCCGAGCGCCGCCGTGATCACCAGGCTGCGGACGAATCCGGTGAGCCGGGACACCAGCGTGCCGGCCGCCATCAGGGCGCTCGACTTCAGTATCCCGGAGGCACGGCCACCGGACTTCGGCGGCACGGGGGCCGGAGCCGCCTCCTGCTCGGCCGGCGGCTCGGGAGGCCGTCCCGGCCCCTGCTGCTGGTCGCGGAAGAGGTGGGCGAAGGCGTCCGGCTCGACCGGGGTGTCGGTGGCCTGGGTGACCAGGTCGTCCACTCCCACGTACTGGGTGGTCGCCGCGTCGTCCCCGTACGGAAGGTGCCGTGAGGGCCCTGCGGGCTCCGGTGGCGGTGTCTGGGCCCAGACACGGGGGTCCGGGGGGTACTGGGCCGCGGGAGGCTGCTGGTAGAGCGGCTGTGGCTCCTGGTAGGTGCCGGGGGGCGGCGGCGGGTGGGAGGCACGGTCGTAGAGGGCCTCGGCGACCGGATCCTGGGCGGTGAGGTCCTGGGACCGGTAGGGATCGTGGTCGTAGGCGTGCTGCAGGTACGGGTCGGGTGGGCTCCCGTCCTGGCCGGTGCCCGGAGGCGCCGGCGGATTGCTGGGCACCCCAGCTCCGCCCGCGCCCTGGCCGCGGTCACCGTCGTACGGCGCGTTCATCGAAACCCCACCTCATCGTCCCCGGCCGACCGGCCCCGACAGACATCGCTCAACGGTCCACTTTCTCACCCGTCCCCGACGGGTCCCCGCTTTCCGGACCGGTGTCCGGTGTCGGGTCACTCGGCTGCTCGGGTTCGCCGCCGTCGTTCTCCTCCGCGTCCCCCGCCGCCGCGCGCTTGCGCTGGGTGTACATCCTGATGCCGGCGAGGACGAGCAGCAGCAGCCCGCCCGCGAGCACCAGGAGCACCGTCGGGGTGACCTCGGAGACCTTCACCGTGAAGGTCATCTCCTCGCCGTACGGTGTGCCGTCCTGAGTGAAGAGCCGTGCGGTGACCTGGGCCTGCCCGTTGGCGTTGGCCGAGGCGTCGAACTTCACGGACTGGCTGTGTCCCCCCGCGATCCTGACCGGCTGTTCGGCCCGGGCCCCGCCGTCGTTCAGCTTGAGCCGGGTGGCGTTGCCCGACGTCAGCCGGAGAACGAGGTGGTCGATGCCCTGGACCAGCTTGTTCTGTACGGTGACCGGGATGGTCGCGCTGCGTCCGGACAGGGTGACGTCGGACTTGGTGATGAGCTGCACCTCGCTGGTGAGGCTCTTCAGATAGGTCCGGACCGCGTCACGGTACTGCTGGGCCTCCAGCCTGTCTCTTATACACATCTCTGAG
>NZ_KL585381.1:169304-203109 GCF_000721935.1 Streptomyces sp. NRRL WC-3549 | reverse complement strand
CAGCGGCCTGCCGCGCCAGGACGTGGACACGGCGCGGTTGACCGAGTTCCCGAACGGGGTCACCACCCGTTCGGGCTGGGTGAGGATCACCTGGAAACTGTTGAGCGAGTCCTGCGTCGACCGGATGTCCTGGAAGGCCTGGGTGGGGAGCTCCTGGCGGCGGAGCTTCTTCGGATAGGCGGAGGCCTTGGGCACCTTGGTGGTGGCGCGGGCGTCGGGCTTCTCCCCGGCCGCCGCGACCAGGTCGAGCGGCTGGGTCCAGCGCTCGTCCGAGAGGGCCCGCAGGGCATGCGCCATCGTCTGCGCCTGGGCGGCCGTGGGCGTCCGCTGCGGGGCCACGACGATGCTGCGGGCCTTGTCGGGCTCCTGCTCGGTCAGGGCCAGCGTCTGGGCGAGGAACTTCTGGACGGCGAGGGTCGAGCTGCCCGCCTTGGCCAGGTCGCCCGTGAAGGCGGTCGAGAGCCGGTGGTCGGCGACGACGGCGGTGGTCCCGCCCCCGACGGGCCGGGCCGCGGTCGGTGTGTAGGGCAGGCCGCCGGTCTCCTCGAGACTGTCGCTCCTGGCGATGACCTTGTGCGCACCGGCCGAGGTGGCGACGTCGACGACGGAGGGATCGATCGCGCCGTCGACCGGCCAGGCGAAGTCGGTGGACGGCTTCACGTGGAGGATGGTCTCCACCGTCGTGCCCGCCACCTCGGTCGCCGTCTGCAGATGGCTGAGCGTGCCCGAGACGTTCTTGCCGCGGTGGGCGATCGATGCGAGATCGGGATCGGCGAAGGGCAGGGCGACCACCGTGCTGTCCTTCACCGCCGACTGCAGCGAGGTCAGCCACTGCCGGGCGATGGCCTGGTTCGTTCCGGCGACCGTCGTGTCGCCGGTCTTGACCCGGTAGTTCTTCGTCATGGCGTCGACCGAGGCCAGCAGGTCCGGATCGATCACCCATGTCACGGGAAGTCCACTGCCGAGCGAGACCATCTGCTCCAGCCGGCCGCCGGGAGCGAGTTCCAGGGCGAGGTCGTCGTCGGCGAAGACGGGGGTCTGCTGCTCGTCGGAGCCCGTCTCGGCCGTGACGTGCGCGGATGCGATCAGCGGCCAGAGGAAGGTCAGCTTCGTCTTGGTACCGGTGTCCTCGGGCTGCCACGGCAGGAAGGTCCGCTGAATGCCGAGTACCTGGTCGTAGGGGGCTTCGGAGGTCTGGCCGGTGAGGGACACCCCCAGCTGGTAGACGCCCTCCTCGTCCAGTCCCAGCTTGTCCACCGGGACGGTGAGGGTGAAGTCCTGGCTGACACCGGAAGCGAGCGCGGGGACCTTCAGCGTGTACGCGTCGCCGAGCGCGGCCGGGTCGCTGCCGGGCAGGTACCCGGTGCGGGAGGCGGCCTCGTCCACCGCGGAGCGACCGGACAGCCTCGGGCCGACGCGCAGATCGACCTCGGCGTCCTTGACCGTCTTCTTGCCCTTGTTGGTCAGCGTGCCCGAGATCGTCAGGGTGTCGCCTTCGACAGGCGCGCTCGGTGCGAGTGTGTCCAGGGCCACAGCGACCGTCCGGGAGCCGGTGGGTGCCTTGCCCGGGCCGACAGCCTGTGCCGGGAGGGCCGCGGGACCGGTCAGGAGCCCCGCCAGCAGGGGCACCCCGACGAGCAGGGAGGCCGTGCGCCGGAGCCACCGGCGGGCAGGGGAGGTAGTCATCCCCTGGGAGTCTGCCGCCTCGGCCACGCGTATCCGTCCCTCGTCGTCGTCGGCTGGTTCTCGGCCCTGCCGGTCTCTGCGTCCACGCATGGTAACGATGCGGCCGAGGGCTCAGTGCCACGGACTGCGCCCCATGATCGGGAGAGTCTCGCAGGGGGCCGGGAAACGATGCCGCCCGGGTCGGCCGGTGCACGTACCCTTTTCTGTTGTGCCGAACGCCAACGAAGACAACCTCAGTGCACTGAGCCAGGTGCAGCACCGCGCAGTCAGTGAACTGCTGCGGGTGTCCCCGGTCGCCGACGACCTCGCCCGCCGATTCCGGGAAGCCGGCTTCCGGCTCGCCCTGGTCGGAGGGTCGGTACGCGACGCATTGCTCGGCAGGCTCGGCAACGACCTGGACTTCACGACCGATGCGCGCCCCGACGACGTGCTCAAGATCGTCCGACCGTGGGCCGACTCCGTGTGGGAGGTCGGAATCGCCTTCGGCACCGTCGGCTCGCAGAAGGACGGCTACCAGATCGAGATCACGACCTACCGGTCGGAGGCGTACGACCGGACCTCGAGGAAGCCGGAGGTCTCCTACGGCGATTCCATCGAGGAGGATCTGGTCCGTCGTGACTTCACGGTCAACGCCATGGCCGTGGCCCTGCCGGAGAAGGAGTTCGTCGACCCCCACGGTGGCCTCGAGGATCTGGCGGCGCGTGTGCTGCGTACTCCGGGCACGCCTGAGGACTCCTTCTCGGACGACCCGCTGCGGATGCTGCGGGCCGCCCGGTTCGCTGCTCAGCTCGACTTCGAGGTCGCCCCTGACGTTCTCGCGGCGATGACGGACATGGCCGGCCGCATCGAGATCGTCTCGGCCGAGCGTGTCCGTGAGGAGCTCAACAAGTTGCTTCTGTCCCCTCACCCCCGCAAGGGGCTGGGACTGCTCGTGGAGACGGGACTGGCCGACCGCGTGCTGCCCGAACTCCCCGCGCTCCGACTGGAACGTGACGAGCATCACCGCCACAAGGACGTCTACGAGCACTCGCTGACGGTCCTGGAGCAGGCGATGGACCTGGAGGAGGAGGGGCCGGACCTGGTTCTCCGGCTCGCCGCCCTGCTGCACGACATCGGCAAGCCGAAGACGCGGCGCTTCGAGAAGGACGGCCGTGTCTCCTTCCACCACCACGAGGTGGTGGGAGCCAAGCTGGCCAGGAAGCGGCTGACGGAGCTCAAGTACTCCAACGACATGGTGAAGGACGTGTCCAAGCTCGTGGAGCTGCACCTGCGCTTCCACGGGTACGGCGACGGGGAGTGGACCGACTCGGCGGTGCGCCGGTACGTGCGGGACGCGGGGCCGCTGCTGGACCGGCTCCACAAGCTGACGCGTTCCGACTGCACGACGCGCAACAAGCGCAAGGCGAACGCCCTGTCGCGTACCTATGACGGTCTTGAGGAGCGCATTGCCCAGCTGAAGGACCAGGAGGAGCTGGACGCGATCCGCCCGGACCTGGACGGCAACGAGATCATGAAGGTCCTGGGTGTAGGCCCCGGCCCGGTGATCGGTAAGGCGTACGCCTTCCTCCTGGAGCTGCGGCTGGAGAACGGCCCCCTGGAGCGCGAGGCCGCTGTCGCGGCCCTCAAGGAATGGTGGGCGGGGCAGAGCTGAGGGGGGCGAGTGCTCATGTTTCACGTGAAACATGAGCACTCGGCCGAGAGCGCACGAGCGGCAGCTGAAGGGCGTTGTTTCACGTGAAACAACGCCCTTCAGGCTTGGGTACCGGATTCCTGGGACACCGACGCGACGCGTAGCCGGTGCGCCATCGTCACGGATACGGCGGCGTAGAGCACCGCCACACCGATCACCACGGTGACGGACCGGCCGTCCGTGGGAAGGGCCAGGGCCGCGACACCCGCCGCCGCGACGAATGCGGCGTTGAACAGGACGTCGTACAGGGAGAAGACCCTGCCGCGGAAGGCGTCGTCGACCGAGGTCTGCACTTCGGTGTCCGTCGCGATCTTCGACCCTTGTGTCACCAGGCCGAGGATGAAAGCGGCCACCAGCATCGGGGCAGGGGCGAAGGGCAGCCCGAGCGCGGGCACCAGGAGTGCGGCCACTCCCGCGCACACTGCCAGCCAGCCGTACCGCCCGAAGCGTCCGACGGCCCAGGGAGTGATCACGGCGGCCACGAAGTATCCGGCGGCGGAGAAACCCAGTGCCAGGCCGAGCAGGGCGAGCCCGTCGGACTCGCGGTCTGTCCAGGCGTAGCGGCACAGCATCAGCAGCATCACCGTCAGCGCCCCGTAACAGAAGCGCATGACCGTCATCGCGGCGAGGACGCGCGCGGCGTCCCTGCGTTCCGAGAGATGGCGGAAGCCGGCGGCAAGGCCGTGTGCGGCTGTGGCGAGGGCCTCGCGCAGCGGGAGGCGGGCCCGGTCCTGGTCCGGGCCGAGGAGTTCGCGAGGCAGGCTCAGGGAGACCAGCGCGGACAGCAGGTAGAGGGTGGCGCCCAGCAGCACGACCACGGCGTCCGAACCATCCGTCAGCAGCCTTACGGCCAGCGCCAGTCCGCCGCCCAGGGTGGCCGCCAGTGTGCCTGCGGTAGGCGAGAGGGAGTTGGCGACCACGAGCCGGTCCGCGTCCACCACACGGGGAAGCGCGGCCGACAGCCCGGCCAGTACGAAGCGGTTGACGGCGGTGACACACAGGGCCGATGCGTAGAACGCCCAGTCAGGAACGGAGCTGAGCAGCAACAGAGCGGTACAGCAGGCGAGTACGGCACGCAGCAGGTTGCCGTACAGGAAGACCTGCCGGCGCGGCCAGCGGTCCAGCAGGACACCGGCGAACGGGCCGACCAGTGAATACGGGAGCAGCAGGACCGCCATGGCCGAGGCGATCGCGCCGGGTGTCGCCTGGTTCTCCGGTGAGAACACCACATAGGTGGCGAGGGCGACTTGGTAGACACCGTCGGCCGACTGCGAGAGAAGCCGCACGGCCAGGAGACGGCGGAAGTTCGTCAGGCGCAGGAGAACGCCCAGATCACGCACGACAGGCATGTGGGCAAGGGTCACACACGCGAGGGGTCCCCGGGCGGGTGGAATGCCCGGGGACCCCTCGCGTGCTGCGTCGACGGAGCGTCCTCGTCCGTCATCCCGATCGCGGTGAGGCGGATGCCGTCACCGGTGGGATCAGTGCTCGGCGTCGCCGTTGATGAACTTCTCGACGTTCTCGCGGGCCTCGTCGTCGAAGTACTGCACCGGCGGGGACTTCATGAAGTAGGAGCTCGCGGAGAGGATCGGGCCGCCGATGCCGCGGTCCTTGGCGATCTTCGCAGCGCGGACGGCGTCGATGATGACACCGGCGGAGTTCGGGGAGTCCCAGACCTCCAGCTTGTACTCCAGGTTCAACGGGACGTCACCGAAGGCGCGGCCCTCAAGGCGCACGTACGCCCACTTGCGGTCGTCCAGCCAGGCCACGTAGTCCGAGGGGCCGATGTGGACGTTGTCCGCACCCAGCTCACGGTCACGGATCTGCGAGGTGACGGCCTGGGTCTTCGAGATCTTCTTGGACTCCAGGCGCTCACGCTCGAGCATGTTCTTGAAGTCCATGTTGCCGCCGACGTTCAGCTGCATCGTGCGGTCGAGGATGACGCCGCGGTCCTCGAAGAGCTTGGCCATCACACGGTGCGTGATGGTCGCGCCCACCTGGGACTTGATGTCGTCACCGACGATCGGGACACCGGCCTCGGTGAACTTGTCCGCCCACTCCTTGGTGCCGGCGATGAAGACCGGGAGGGCGTTGACGAACGCGACCTTGGCGTCGATGGCGCACTGGGCGTAGAACTTCGCCGCCACCTCGGAACCCACGGGCAGGTAGCAGACGAGGACGTCGACCTGCTTGTCCTTGAGGATCTGGACGACGTCGACCGGCGCCTCGGCGGACTCCTCGATCGTCTCGCGGTAGTACTTGCCCAGGCCGTCGTGGGTGTGGCCGCGCTGGACGGTCACGCCGGTGCTCGGCACGTCGGCGATCTTGATGGTGTTGTTCTCACTGGCGCCGATGGCGTCCGCGAGGTCGAGGCCGACCTTCTTCGCGTCGACGTCGAAGGCGGCGACGAACTCGACGTCACCCACGTGGTAGTCGCCGAACTGGACGTGCATCAGGCCGGGCACCTTGCCGGCCGGATCGGCGTCCTTGTAGTACTCGACGCCCTGCACCAGCGAGGCGGCGCAGTTGCCCACGCCGACGATGGCTACGCGAACCGAACCCATGCGGATTGCTCCCTGTGTGTTCTCTGTGTTCCCCCGGCGAAGCCGTGCGGTCCCGAGGGGGGTGTCACTTGGTGTCGTCGGACGGATCCGGCCGGGTGTTGTCCCCGTGCCGGGGCAGGCCGCCCGTCTCTCCTGATGTGTCCTGCTGAGTGGAGCCCTCGGGCGAGGATCGGCGTTGATCCCGTCCCGACCGCTCGCTCTCGATGAGCTCGTTCAGCCAGCGCACTTCGCGCTCCACGGACTCCATGCCGTGCCGCTGCAGCTCAAGCGTGTAGTCGTCGAGCCGTTCCCGGGTGCGGGCCAGCGAGGCGCGCATCTTCTCGAGGCGTTCCTCCAGCCTGCTGCGCCGGCCTTCGAGCACCCGCATCCGCACCTCGCGCTCCGTCTGACCGAAGAAGGCGAATCGAGCCGCGAAGTGCTCGTCCTCCCAGGCGTCCGGACCGGTGTGCGACAGCAACTCCTCGAAGCGCTCCTTACCTTCTGCCGTCAACCGGTAGACGATCTTCGCGCGGCGCCCTGCCAGCGAGGACGTGGGGGCGACCCCACGGGGGCCGGCGGGCGGAGTCGTCGGATCGCTGCCGGTCTCCTCGATCAACCAGCCGTTGACGACCAGTGTCTTGAGGCAGGGGTAGAGCGTGCCGTAGCTGAACGCGCGGAAGATCCCCAACGAGGTGTTGAGGCGTTTGCGCAGTTCGTACCCGTGCATCGGGGACTCGCGGAGCAGGCCGAGCACCGCGAATTCGAGGATGCCGGAGCGTCTGCTCACCTTCGCGTCCTCCTTCGTCTGGTGCTTCCGCTGAGCTCGTGAGCCCACCTTATGCCGTGCTGATGTATCGACTCGATACATCAGCACGATAGATCGGTCCGTGATGTTCGACAAGAGGGGCATTCGTGAGCGGCGTCACATTGATGATTCGTAGAGAGCGACTTGCGTTGTTTGGGGTGAAGTTCGGGCCCGGGAGGCTTTTGACCGTGCGTAGTCTGTGCGGCATGCAGACCACCGGGAACCGCGCGGCGTCCTCGCGCGTCAGTCATCGCGGACTGCCGGATGTACTGCGGATGAGCCTTCCGCAGGGCTCGTCCGCAATTCGGGGGGACCGGATCTCAACTGCCGCTTCCAGGCGCTCTCGCCTGCCCGAGGAGTAGTCGTTCGATGAGCGAGCACCGTCGCAAAGCGCCGCAACCGCAAGGTGGCGGTCGTGCCGCGGCCAGACGAGCCGCCCAGCAGTCCACCGGACGCCGGGAATCGTCACGTAGAGCCACCGAATCATCACCGTCCGAGCCCCTTGGTGATGAGCCGTCATACGGCGGCCGGGCCGAGGCGCGTCGTGCCGCCCAGCGTGGAGGGGGCAGGCGCCGGGGCGGTGGCGACGCCGCGGGCCCCGGGGGCCGCGGACGGGCGACGGACGGGCCTCCCGGCAAGAAGAGGTTCATCGACTACCCGCGCGCCGGCAAGTACGGCGTACGGCGCTGGGTCCCCTCCTGGAAGCTGGTCTCCGGTCTCTGCCTGGGCTTCATCGGCCTGATGATGGGCGCGGCCGGCCTCGCGTACGCGCTCGTGGTGCCTCCCAACCCGAAGGACATCGCCACGGCCCAGAACAACGTCTACTACTGGGCCGACGACACCCAGATGGTCGCCACCGGCGGGGACGTCAACCGCCAGGAGCTCAGCTTCGCGCAGATCCCCCCGGCGATGCGCAACGCCGTCATCTCGGCCGAGAACAAGTCGTTCCAGTCCGACTACGGCATCGACCCCATGGGTATCGCCCGCGCCTTCTGGAACATGGCCAAGGGGGGGGAGACCCAGGGCGGGTCCACCATCACCCAGCAGTACGTGAAGAACTCCATGCTCTCGCAGGAGCAGACCATCAGCCGGAAGGTCAAGGAACTCTTCATCACGCTCAAGGTCGGCAACACCATCGGCAAGGACGAGGTGATGGCGGGGTACCTCAACGTCTCCTACTACGGGCGAGGTGCTTCGGGCCTCCAGGCCGCCGCACGTGCGTACTTCGGCAAGGACGCCGGCCAACTCAACGCGAGCGAGTGCGCCGTCCTGGCGAGCCTGCTCAAGGGACCGAGCTACTACGACCCCGCCGGGCACCCGGAGATCGACCCGGTGAACATGTCCAAGAAGGCCAACACGGAGAGGGCCACGAAGCGCTGGAAGTGGATCCTCGACGAGGAGGTCAAGGACGGCAGGCTGAGCGCCGCCGAGCGGGAGAAGTACAAGGAGTTCCCCAAGGTGAAGGAGCCCACGAAGGGCAGCGAACTGGGTGGCCAGACCGGCTACCTCGTCGCCCTCGCCACGGACTACTTCCTGGCGCACAACGAGGAGAACATCACCGAACAGATGCTGGCGCGGGGCGGGTACGAGATCCACACGACCTTCGACAAGAAGAAGGTCAAGGAGCTCGAGACGGCCGTCAACAGGGTGTACGAAGAGAAGATCGACGTGAAGGCGCGTCCCAAGCTCGACTCGCACGTCCAGTTCGGCGGCGCGTCGGTGGACACCAAGACGGGCGCGATCCTCGCGACCTACGGTGGTCAGGACGCGACCAAGCACTACACCAACAACGCGGACGCGACCGGCGCCCAGGTCGGGTCGACGTTCAAGCCCTTCGTTCTCGCCGCCGGCATGCAGTACGGCGTGCGCAATCCGAAGCTCGGTACGGACCAGGACGCGTCCACCCGCACGCCGGTCTCCCCGAAGAGCATCTACAACGGCGACAACAGGCTGGAGATCAATAAGTACGACGGCTCGGTCTGGTTGAACGACGACGGCAAGCCGTGGTACCAGACCAACGACGGGCAGCACAGCTATGGCGACATCACCCTGCGGGAGGCGATGGAGCAGTCCGCCAACTCCCCGTTCGTCCAGCTCGGTATGGACGTCGGCACCGACAAGGTGAAGCAGGTCGCGATCGCGGCGGGGCTGCGGGACGACAACTACATGGCCGACGCGAGCGTCCCCTCGTTTTCGATCGGTACCTCGTCACCCAGCGCCATCCGCATGGCCGGCGCCTACGCCACCTTCGCCACCAGTGGCAAGCAGAACGAACCCTTCTCCGTCACCGAGGTCAAGCACAAGGGCGAAGTCATCTACCGGCACGAGAAGGCGACGAAGACCGCGATGGAGAGCGCCATCGCGGACAACGTCACCGACGTGCTCAAGGGCGTCGTCGAGAACGGCACCGGCACGCCCGCCCGGCTCGAAGGCCGGGATGCGGCCGGTAAGACGGGCACCACGGACGGCAACCTGTCGGCCTGGTTCGTCGGGTACACGCCGCAGCTTTCGACCGCGATCAGCATGTTCCGCCTGAACGACGACGAGTCGGTCAAGGACCGCGAGTTCGAAAAGATGTACGGCACGGGTGGCGAGGACAAGATCCACGGAAACTCCTTCCCCGCGCAGATCTGGCGCGAGTACATGACCGCCGCCCTCAAGGGCGCGGAAGTGCTGACCTTCCCGAAGCCCGAGCCGTTCGGAAAGACGGTCTGGGGCGGTGGCGCGGTCAGCCCCAGCCCGACGCCGAGCCCCTCGCCCTCGGAGAGCGAGTCCAAGGAGCCCTCGAAGTCGCCTTCGCCGGACCCCTCCCTCCCCTCCACGTCCCCTTCGCCGAGCAACTCGTGCGGCCTGTGGGGCTGGGACTGCAACGAGGACAACGGCGGCGCCGACAGCGGGAACGACAATCAGGGAGCCACTGACGGCAACGCCAACGGCGGCGCCGACGCGGGCTCCTCGGACGGGGGAACCGACACCGGGACCACCGAGGGCGCGGCCGACGGTGGCAACGGCAACGGAACCAACGGCTCGAACGGCCGCGGCGGCGCCAGTGGCCAGAGCGGTCTGTTCGGATAGCCACCGGCGCAGGGCCCCGCGGGGGGCCCACCGGAACGCGTGACACGGGCCCGCCGGCACCACCCAGGTGCCGGCGGGCCCTTTCGGTCCCGGACACGGTCCGAGCCCCGCACCCGGTCCGAGCCCCGCACACAGCGCCGTACGGCAGGATGTGCCCCATGCCAAGCCCACAGGACACGAGCGTGCACCAGGACCGGCCGGTGGTCCGGCCGACGCAGCAGGACGAGGTCGCGGCGGCCGGCAGCGAGCTGATCGGCGGCCCGCTGGGGCGCTGGGCGCGCGTCGGGACCGGGCCGCTCACACCGGTGCGCGTCCTGGTGCTCGTGGCGATCGGGATGTTCGCCCTCGGCATGGTGCAGAAGATCCCCTGTTACGACTGGGCGTGGTTCCAGGGGGCCAGTTCGCAGTACACGCACGCCTGCTACTCCGACATCCCGCACCTCTACGTCGGCCGGGGCTTCGCCGACGGCCTGGTGCCGTACGCCGACCGGCTCAACGGGGACATGGCCTACCTGGAGTACCCGGTGCTCACCGGGCTGTTCATGCAGGTCGCGTCCTGGCTGACACTGACGCCCGACTCGGACCCCATGCAGCAGCGCGAGCAGATGTACTGGATGGTCAACGCGGGCATGCTCATGATCTGCGCCGTGGTCATCGTCGTCTGCGTGGCCCGGACGCACCGGAACCGGCCGTGGGACGGCCTGCTGGTCGCCCTGGCCCCGGCGTTCGCCCTCACGGCGACGATCAACTGGGACCTGTTCGCCGTCGCGCTGACCGCGGCGGCGATGCTCATGTGGTCACGCGGGCGGGCGATCGCCTTCGGCATCCTCATCGGCCTGGCGACGGCGGCCAAGCTCTACCCCGTACTGCTGCTGGGCCCCCTGCTCGTCCTGTGCCTGCGGGCGGGGAGGCTGCGCGACTTCGGCAGGGCGCTGTTCGGGGCGGTGGCCGCGTGGCTGGTGGTGAACGTGCCGGTCATGCTCGTGGCCCCCGAGGGGTGGAAGAAGTTCTACACCTTCAGTCAGGAACGGCAGATCGACTACGGCTCGTTCTGGCTGCTCATCACCCAGCGCACCGGCAGGCCCATCGACGTCTCCACCGTGAACACGGCCTCGGTGCTCCTGATGATCGTGCTGTGCGCAGGGATCGCCGGGCTGGCGCTGAGCGCCCGCCACCGGCCGCGCTTCGCCCAGCTGGTGTTCCTGGTGGTGGCCGCCTTCGTCCTGACCAACAAGGTCTACTCGCCGCAGTACGTGCTGTGGCTGATCCCGCTCGCCGCACTGGCCCGGCCGCGCTGGCGGGACTTCCTGATCTGGCAGGCCTGCGAGGTCCTGTACTTCCTGGGGATCTGGATGTACCTCGCGTACACGACGAGTGGTGACAAGCACCAGGGGCTCCCGCAGGAGGGCTACCAGGTCGCGATCGCCCTGCATCTGCTGGGGACGCTGTACCTGTGCGCCGTGGTCGTCCGGGACGTCCTGATGCCCGAGCGCGACCCGGTGCGGCGTGACGGCTCGGACGACCCGTCGGGCGGAGTGCTCGACGAGGCCCCGGACACGGTGGCACTCGCCGGGCTCGGGCAGCACCCCGCCGGACACGGGACACCCGCGGCCGAACGACCGCGGGTGGAGGGGGACACGGCGGACGGGCCGTCCGCGCCCTGAGCGGCAGGGAGGGAGTCCCGTCCTGAGCGGCAGGGCGGGACTAGCGGTCCACCAGGCGGTCGAACTGGGTGGTGGTGTGGCGCAGGTGGGCAACCAGCTCGTCACCGACCCTCGGCTCCTGAGCGTCCGAGGGGACGAACAGGATCGACACCTGCATGTGCGGCGGCTCGGCGAACCAGCGCTGCTTACCCGCCCAGACGAACGGCGAAAGATTGCGGTTGACCGTGGCCAGGCCGGCGCGTGCGACGCCCTTGGCGCGCGGCATCACCCCGTGCAGCGCCTTGGGGGCCTCCAGGCCGACACCGTGCGAGGTACCGCCCGCGACGACCACCAGCCAGCCGTCGGAGGCGGCCTTCTGCTGCCGGTAGCCGAACCGGTCCCCCTTGACGACCGGCGTGACGTCGAGGACCGCGCCGCGGTACTCCGTCGCCTCGTGGTCGCCGAGCCAGAGGCGGGTGCCGATGCGGGCGCGGAAACGGGTCTGCGGGAACTGCTGCTGGAGCCGTGCCAGCTCCTCGGCCCGCAGGTGGCTGACGAACATGGTGTGCAGGGGCAGCCGCGCGGCACGCAGGCGGTCCATCCACGCGATGACCTCCTCGACCGCGTCCGAGCCGTCCGTGCGGTCCAGCGGGAGGTGCAGGGCGAACCCTTCGAGGCGCACGTCCTCGATCGCCGCGTGCAGCTGGCCGAGCTCCTCCTCCTTGACACCGTGGCGCTTCATCGAGCTCATGCACTCGATGACGACCCGGGCGCCCACCAGGGCGTGCACGCCGTCCACCGAGGAGACCGAACGGACCACGCGGTCGGGCAGCGGTACCGGCTCCTCGCCCCGCCGGAAGGGCGTGAGCACCAGCAGGTCGCCGCTGAACCAGTCCTTGATCCGGGCGGCCTCGTACGTGGTGCCGACGGCCAGGATGTCGGAGCCGAAACGGATGGTCTCCTCGGCCAGCCGTTCGTGCCCGAAGCCGTACCCGTTGCCCTTGCAGACGGGGACGAGCCCGGGGAACTGGTCGAGCACGGACGTGTGGTGCGCCCGCCAGCGCGCGGTGTCGACGTAGAGGGAGAGCGCCATGGCCGGCCCGGAACCTTTCTGGTGGCTGCGGTGGAGTTCGAGGGGAGGAGCGGGAGGGAAGGGGGTCAGCGACGGGACATATACATGTCGAGCGCCTTGTGGAGCAGCTTGTTGAGGGGGAAGTCCCACTCGCCGACGTACTCGACGGCTTCCCCGCCCGTGCCGACCTTGAACTGGATCAGACCGAACAGGTGATCGGTCTCGTCCAGGGAGTCGCTGATGCCACGCAGGTCGTAGACGGTCGCGCCCATCGCGTACGAGTCGCGGAGCATGCGCCACTGCATGGCGTTCGACGGCCTGACCTCACGCCCGATGTTGTCGGAGGCGCCGTACGAGTACCAGACGTGCCCTCCGACCACGAGCATCGTGGCGGCGGAGAGGTTCACGCCGTTGTGCCGGGCGAAGTACAGCCGCATGCGGTTGGGGTCCTCCGTGTTGAGGACCGTCCACATGCGCTGGAAGTACGAGAGCGGGCGCGGGCGGAAGTGGTCACGCACGGCGGTGATCTCGTAGAGCCGCTGCCACTCGGCCAGGTCTTCGTAGCCGCCCTGGACGACCTCGACGCCGGCCTTGTCGGCCTTCTTGATGTTGCGGCGCCAGAGCTGGTTGAAGCCCTTGAGCACGTCTTCCAGGGACCGGTTGGCGAGCGGGACCTGGAAGACGTAACGGGGCTGTACGTCACCGAATCCGGCGCCGCCGTCCTCGCCCTGCTGCCAGCCCATCTTCCTCAGCCGGTCGGAGACCTCGAAGGCCCGCGGCTCGATGTGGGTGGCCTCGACGTCGCGCAGCCGCTTGACCTCGGGGTCCTGGATGCCCGCCTTGATGGCGGCCGCGTCCCAGCGGCGGATGACCACGGGCGGGCCCATCTTCACCGAGAAGGCACCCTGCTGCTTGAGGTGCGCGAGCATCGGCTGGAGCCAGTCGTCCAGGTTCGGGGCGTACCAGTTGATGACCGGGCCCTCGGGGAGATAGGCGAGGTAGCGCTTGATCTTGGGCAGCTGGCGGTACAGCACCAGCCCGGCGCCGACGATCTCGCCGGACTTGTCGAACCAGCCGAGGCTCTCCGAGCGCCATTCGGTCTTCACGTCCGCCCACGCCGGGACCTGGCAGTGACTGGCCGAGGGGAGGCTCTGGATGTACGCCAGATGCTGCTCTCGGCTGATGGTCCTCAGGGTCAGGCTCATGCGGGGCGCTCCTCGGCAGGTGTGTCCCCATCGGTCAGGGGCTCCGGCTCTCGCGCCGAAGCCTACTGTGACCGAGCGGCGCCCGGCCCGGCCCCTGGGGGGCCGGACCGGGCGCCTGCCGTGCGGCGATCGCCCGCGGGAGCGCGGGGCGGAGGGCCGATCGGCCCGGCCACCGCTCTGCCGGTCAGGTGATCACACCGCCGAAGAGGCCGCCGTGTGCCATGCCGAGCAGGAAACCGACTCCGGACGATCCGATCCCCATGATGAAGGCGAACCGCTGCCAGGTCGTCTTGGAGATGTACTGCCCGTAGGCGCCGGTCAGCAGCCCGGCCAGCCCGGCCCAGGAGCTGAGCAGGTGGAGGTTGTGGAACATGGCCGACACGAACGCGAGCACCCCGAGTACCCCGGTCACCACCATCAGTACTTCCTGCACGGGGTGTGGCCTGCCGTCCGTCGCGAAGAGGGAACCGGTGGCCGGGCGGGCGTTGGCCACGTGGCTGGGAGCGGACCGGCTGCCGGCGGATCGGACTGTCTGTGCCATGGAGCACCTCCTGGCCGAAAGGGCGGGCAATGTAGCGCCTCTCACACCGCATCTGTCTCGATTGTGCGCCCTGAACACCGGATTTCAACCGGAAGCCGGTCTGCGGGTACTCTGTACGGTCTGCACCGGTGTCTGCCCGAAGCCGGCCCGACGATCTCCTTCGACTCATGAGAAGGGCGTTGTCAGTGGCGGCTGTTTTACTCGGGAACACTGTTGCTCACGCATCACGACCCTCCTGCCACGGAACGACCGTGGCCGCTGAGTCCAAAGGAGGTGGGTTCCACATGCGTCACTACGAGGTGATGGTCATCCTCGACCCCGATCTCGAGGAGCGAGCTGTCTCCCCGCTGATCGAGAACTTCCTCTCCGTCGTCCGTGAGGGCAACGGAAAGGTCGAGAAGGTCGACACCTGGGGCCGTCGTCGTCTCTCTTACGAGATCAAGAAGAAGCCCGAGGGCATCTACTCGGTCATCGACCTGCAGGCCGAGCCCGCAGTCGTCAAGGAGCTCGACCGACAGATGAACCTGAACGAGTCGGTCCTCCGGACCAAGGTCCTCCGTCCCGAGGCCCACTGAGCTTCCAGCTCAGCGGCCATCGGGTTCGAGTAGCAAGCAGCCAGAAGAAAAATCCCGCCGAGAGGTTCACCCATGGCAGGCGAGACCGTCATCACGGTCGTCGGCAATCTCGTCGACGACCCCGAGCTGCGCTTCACCCCGTCCGGTGCGGCGGTCGCGAAGTTCCGTGTCGCGTCCACTCCCCGCATCTTCGACCGGCAGACCAATGAGTGGAAGGACGGCGAAGGCCTGTTCCTCACCTGCTCGGTCTGGCGTCAGGCGGCGGAGAACGTCGCCGAGTCGCTCACGCGCGGCATGCGTGTCGTCGTGCAGGGCCGACTGAAGCAGCGGTCCTACGAGGACCGCGAGGGCGTCAAGCGCACGGTCTACGAGCTGGACGTCGAGGAAGTCGGCCCCAGCCTCAAGAACGCCACGGCCAAGGTCACCAAGACCACCGGTCGCGGTGGTCAGGGCGGCCAGGGCGGCTACGGCGGCCAGCAGGGCGGCGGCAACTGGGGCGGCGGTCCCGGCGGCGGCGGTCAGCAGGGCGGCGGCGCTCCGGCGGACGACCCCTGGGCCACCGGCGGTTCGGCCGGCGGTCAGCAGGGCGGCGGCCAGCAGGGTGGCGGCGGAAGCTGGGGCGGAAGCTCCGGCGGTTCCGGCGGCGGCTACTCGGACGAGCCTCCCTTCTAGGGCTGCTCGTACCCCCACTTCTTGATCACACAGGAGAAACACCATGGCGAAGCCGCCTGTGCGCAAGCCTAAGAAGAAGGTCTGCGCTTTCTGCAAGGACAAGACCCAGTACGTGGACTACAAGGACACGAACATGCTGCGGAAGTTCATTTCCGACCGTGGCAAGATCCGTGCCCGCCGCGTCACCGGCAACTGCACGCAGCACCAGCGTGACGTCGCCACGGCAGTCAAGAACAGCCGTGAGATGGCGCTGCTGCCCTACACGTCCACCGCGCGATAAGGGAAGGGTGACCGAATCATGAAGATCATCCTCACCCACGAGGTCACTGGCCTCGGTGCCGCCGGCGACGTCGTGGACGTCAAGGACGGGTACGCCCGCAACTACCTGGTTCCGCGTGGCTTCGCCATCCGCTGGACCAAGGGTGGCGAGAAGGACGTGGCGCAGATCCGCCGCGCCCGCAAGATTCACGAGATCGCGACGATCGAGCAGGCCAACGAGATCAAGGCCAAGCTCGAGGCCGTCAAGGTTCGTCTGGCTGTTCGCTCCGGCGACGCCGGCCGTCTCTTCGGCTCCGTCACCCCGGCCGACATCGCTTCGGCGATCAAGTCCGCGGGTGGCCCGGACGTCGACAAGCGTCGCGTCGAGCTCGGTTCGCCGATCAAGACGCTGGGCGGGCACCAGGTGTCCGTCCGTCTGCACCCCGAGGTCGCCGCGAAGCTCGGTATCGAGGTCGTTGCCGCCTAAGGGCGCAGCTCGGCAGAGCTGAGAGAAGGGCCGCACCCCAGGGGGTGCGGCCCTTCTCCGTTCCGGTCCGTGGTTTCACGTGAAACGACGCTTCCGGCGACCCGGCGCCCTCGGTGCCGGGGAGGTTTCAGCGGGTGGCGCCGGTCACGATCCAACGGCCGGACCGTGCGCGGAGCCAGAGCGTCGCCAGGCGGATCGCCATCATCAGCGCCATCGTCCACCAGAGCATGGTGAGTCCCCCGCCGAGGACGGGAACCAGCAGTGCGACGGGGGCGAAGACGGCCAGGGTCAGCAGCATGGCCCAGGCGAGGTAGCGGCCGTCACCCGCCCCCATCAGTACGCCGTCCAGGACGTACACCACGCCGGCGACCGGCTGGGTGAGGGCGACGACGAGGAGCGCGGGCAGCAGGGTTCCGCGCACGGACGTGTCGCCGGTGAACAAGGGGATGAACAGGGGTCGGGTCAGTACGATGAGCGCCCCGATGGCCAGGCCGGCGGCGATACCCCACTGAACCATGCGTCTGCAGGCATCCCGGGCCCCGTCGGAGTCGCCGGCCCCCAGGTAGCGGCCGATGATCGCCTGCCCTGCGATGGCGATGGCGTCCAGTGCGAAGGACGCGAGGCTCCAGAGCGAGAGAATGATCTGGTGTGCGGCGATGTCCGTATCGCCGAGCCGGGCGGCGACCGCGGTGGCGATCAACAGCACCGCGCGCAGGGAGAGGGTGCGGACCAACAGGGGAACGCCCGCATGGGCGCTGGCTCGGATGCCCGCGGCGTCGGGGCGGAGCGAGGCGCCGTGCCGCTTGGCGCCGCGTACGACGACGACGAGGTAGACGAGCGCCATGGCCACCTGGGCGATCACCGTTCCCCAGGCGGATCCGGCGATGCCGAGGCCGGCTCCGTAGACGAGGGCCACGTTGAGGACACCGTTGGCGGCGAATCCGCCGACGGCGACGTACAGGGGGGTCCGGGTGTCCTGGAGGCCCCGCAGCACGCCGGTCGCCGCGAGGACGACCAACATCGCGGGGATGCCGAGGCTGGAGATGCGCAGATAGGTGATCGCGTACGGAGCAGCGGTGTCGGACGCGCCGAACGCCTCGACCAGCCAGGGCGCCGTGGGCAGGGCGACCGCGATCACGGCGGCACCGAGCAGCAGGGCGAGCCAGATCCCGTCCATGCCCTGACGGATCGCGGCGGGGAGGTCGCCGGCTCCGACGCGGCGGGCGACAGCGGCCGTGGTGGCATAGGCGAGGAACACGAAGACGCTCACCGCGGTGGTCAGGAGGGCGGCTGCCACGCCCAGACCGGCCAGTTGCGGGGTGCCGAGGTGGCCGACGATGGCGCTGTCGACCATGACGAAGAGGGGCTCGGCGACGAGCGCGCCGAAGGCCGGAACGGCGAGTGAGACGATCTCGCGGTCGTGCCGGCGACGGGAGGGGGGCGGGGGCGCGGGAGCCTCGGTCATGGGCGCCAATCTAATCTTCCACAGGTAAGAGATGCAAAGCCTCATCAGCCCTTACTCGGAGGGGTCGGTGCGCCCACGCCGGAGGCCGTCCTCGATGATCTTGCAAAGTGGGGGAAACTTTTTCTCTCCCACAGTCGGTGGATGGGAAAGGTGCAGGTCAGGAGGTGCCTGAGGGTGTCCCTATGAGTTTGTCCACAGTTCTGTCCCCCGGTCCGTGCACAGGATCAGGGGGGTTCTCCACAGCATCTGGTGCGTCGTCCACATGGCCTGTGGATAACCAGATTGGCTGACGGTGCGGACGGGCCTACCGTGGTCCGGCGCCCGTACTTCGTTCCGGCCTGGAAACTCGCAGAACTTGACGCGTCGGAACCGGAGTCGGGCGTCTTGTTTGTCGGTGCCGTGCCGTAAGAAAGAGTGGCACGGCTAGGTCCGCGCAGCGGACGGGAGGAGGTGGCCGGGTGAGCATCCCCGAGCCTTTGGACGATCCCTGGGCCGATGTCGGTCCCAGTGACCGTCTTCCCGTCTCGCGTCAGCGTCGAGGTGAGGGCAAGGGGCGCGACGAACAGCACGAGCGGGGCCGGGACAGCGGCTGGGACGGCGGTCAGTCCGGCTTCGAGCGAGTCCCTCCGCAGGATCTCGACGCCGAGCAGTCCGTCCTGGGCGGCATGCTGCTCTCCAAGGACGCCATCGCCGACGTGGTGGAGATCATCAAGGGCCATGACTTCTACCGTCCGGCCCACGAGACCGTGTACACGGCGATTCTCGACCTCTACGCCAAGGGCGAGCCGGCGGACCCGATCACCGTGGCGGCCGAGCTGGTCAAGCGCGGCGAGATCACCAAGGTCGGCGGTGCCCCCTATCTGCACACCCTGGTCCAGTCGGTGCCGACCGCGGCCAACGCCTCGTACTACGCCGAGATCGTCCATGAGCGGGCGGTCCTGCGCCGTCTGGTCGAGGCCGGTACGAAGATCACGCAGATGGGGTACGCGGCCGACGGGGACGTCGACGAGATCGTGAACTCGGCGCAGGCCGAGATCTACGCCGTCACGGAGCAGCGGACCAGTGAGGACTACCTGCCGCTCGGCGACATCATGGAGGGCGCCCTCGACGAGATCGAGGCGATCGGCTCCCGCAGCGGCGAGATGACCGGTGTGCCCACCGGGTTCACCGACCTCGACTCCCTGACGAACGGCCTGCACCCCGGCCAGATGATCGTCATCGCGGCGCGGCCCGCCATGGGCAAGTCCACCCTGGCGCTCGACTTCGCCCGGGCGTGCTCGATCAAGAGCAACCTTCCGAGCGTGATCTTCTCCCTGGAGATGGGGCGCAACGAGATCGCGATGCGTCTGCTCTCGGCCGAGGCACGGGTGGCGCTGCACCACATGCGATCCGGCACCATGACCGACGAGGACTGGACACGCCTGGCCCGGCGGATGCCGGACGTCTCGGCCGCTCCCCTGTACATCGACGACTCGCCGAACCTCTCGATGATGGAGATCCGGGCGAAGTGCCGTCGGCTCAAGCAGCGCAACGACCTCAAGCTGGTGGTCATCGACTACCTCCAGCTGATGCAGTCCGGTGGTGCCAAGCGTGCCGAGAGCCGGCAGCAGGAGGTCTCGGACATGTCCCGAAACCTCAAGCTCCTCGCCAAGGAGCTGGAGCTTCCGGTCATCGCGCTCTCCCAGCTGAACCGTGGACCCGAGCAGCGCACGGACAAGAAGCCGATGGTCTCCGACCTGCGTGAGTCGGGATCCATCGAGCAGGACGCCGACATGGTCATCCTCCTGCACCGTGAGGACGCGTACGAGAAGGAGTCACCGCGTGCGGGCGAGGCGGACCTGATCGTGGCCAAGCACCGAAACGGCCCGACGGCGACGATCACCGTGGCGTTCCAGGGGCACTACTCGCGCTTCGTGGACATGGCCCAGACCTGAGTGGACCGTGTCGTGATCCCACGGGGCGTGTCGGACCGACCCCGTATACGACAGCGCCGTGTGACCAGCGCGTGGGTGCTGCTGTTCAGCGCCTCGTCTCGTACCTGGTCAGGACCACGCCGCCGGGAAACGTCCGCGTCTCCACCAGATTCAGGTTCACCCAGCTGTCCAGGGCGGCGAAGAACGGCGTGCCGCTGCCCACCAGGACCGGGTGGGCGGCGATCGTGTACTCGTCGATCAGCCCGGCGCGCATGGCCGCCCCGGCGAGCGTTGCGCCGCCGATGTTCATCGGGCCGCCGTCCTCGGCCTTGAGCCGGGTGATCTCGGTGATCGCGTCGCCGGCGACCAGGCGGGTGTTCCAGTCGACCTCGGCGAGCGTCGAGGAGAACACCACCTTCGGCGTGTCCCGCCAGTTCCGCGCGAAGTCGATCTCCGCCTGGGTGGCGGTGGGCTGTTGGTCGCCGGTCGGCCAGTAGGAGCTCATCGCCTCCCACAGTTTGCGCCCATACAGTGTCAGGCCACTCGCCTGCTCGTGGCCGAGCCACCACTGGAACAGCTCGTCGCTCGGGGGCCCGCTCCAGCCGATGTCGTCGCCGGGCGCAGCGATATAGCCGTCCAGGGTCAGGTTCATGCCGTAGGTCAGTCTCCGCATGGCTCGGCCTTCCGGTCGGGGTGTCCTGCGTAGGGGCCGGTGGTGCGGGAAGCTCACCGGTGCGCCATCTGCGCTCGGGAAACGGATGTGAGAGTGATCATGGGTGACGAGGCGGACCAAGTGCGGGGCTCGAGCGCCCGTTTCTGGCCATTTCCGCGGTGTTGTGCGAAGCGATATTTCATGACCCTCACCAGAGGCCCATACGGTCGGTTTCATGGAATGGGATTTTTCGACGGCCGAGGAAATGTCGGCGTCTTTGCGTGCCGGTGAAGTGACATCGGCGGAACTGACCGACGATGCGATCGCCCGCATCGAGCGCGATGACAAGTGGATCAACGCCGTCTGTGTGCGGGATTTCGACCGGGCACGGGCTGCCGCGTGCCGTGCCGACGAGGCGCGCGCCCGTGGTGAGGACCGGCCGCTGCTCGGCATTCCGGTGACGGTCAAGGAGTCCTACAACGTCGCCGGGCTGCCCACGAACTGGGGTATGCCGCCGCACCGGGACTACGTGCCGACCGAGGACGCGGTGCAGGTGTCGCGGCTGAAGGCCGCAGGCGCGGTGGTGCTCGGTAAGACCAATGTGCCTTTTGGGCTGCAAGATGTGCAGAGCTTCAACGACATCTACGGCACCACCAACAACCCGTGGGATCACGGCCGTACGCCGGGCGGATCCTCCGGTGGGTCAGCGGCTGCCCTGGCATCGGGATTCGGTGTGCTGTCCATCGGTTCCGACCTCGCGGGTTCGTTGCGCACCCCCGCACACTTCTGTGGCGTCTACGCGCACAAGCCGACGCTCGGACTGGTGGCGAGCCGCGGTATGGTCCCCCCGCTCGTGCCGGCGGTCCCGACCGATCCTGACCTCGCCGTCGTCGGTCCGATGGCGCGTACGGCCCGGGATCTCGCGCTCCTGCTCGACGTCATGGCCGGGCCGGACCCGCTGACGTCCGGTGTGGCGTATGACCTTGTGCTGCCGCCCGCGCGTCACCAGCGGCTCCGCGACTACCGGGTCCTGGTCCTCGACGAGCATCCGCTCATTCCGACCGGGGCCGCCGTGCGGGCGGGCGTGAACCGGGTGGCCGACGCGCTCGTCGATGCCGGGGCCCGGGTCGAACGGCACAGTCCGCTGCTGCCTGACCTGGGTGAAGCCGCGACGCTCTACACGCAGTTGCTGTTCTCGAGCTCCGTCGCACGCTTTCCCGTCGAAGCGTACGAGCAACTGCGGACCCGCGCCGCCGGACTGGGGGCGGACGACCGGAGTCTCGATGCGGCGCGGCTGCGCGGCATGGTGTTCAGCCATCTCGACTGGATGGAGGCGAACAGCCGCCGCGAGCTCCACCGTCAGAGCTGGCGGCACCTCTTCACCGAGTGGGACGCCGTGGTGTGTCCCGTCACACCCACTCCTGCGTTCCCGCATGACCACAACCCCGATCCGCGAGAGCGCAGGATCGACATCGACGGCGTCGAGTACCCGTACTTCGACCAGCTCGTCTGGGCCGGTCTGGCCACCATGCCCGGTCTGCCCGCCACCGCCATACCGGCGGGCCGGTCCCCCGAGGGCCTGCCGGTGGGAGTGCAACTCATCGGTCCGATGTTCGAGGACCGTACGCCGCTACGGCTGGCCGACCTGCTGGAGCAGCGGATCGGTGGCTTCCGGGCCCCGAAGTAGCCGTGCCGGGCGTCCGACGGGGGCGGATCACGCCCAGGGCCCGGAAAGCGCCCCAGTCGTTGCCCGGACCGGCCGGACAGCCCCCGTGCCTCTTGCCTCGTGCAGGGGGCAGCGGGCGAGGTGCACCGTGCCCTCGATGGCGAGCGAGTTCACGCCGGCGGACCCGCTCCGCGCCGAGACGCGTGGGTACCGGTCCGTCACGCCGACCGCGAAACGGGCTGGCCAGGCGGGTGGGGACGCAGGTAGTCCTAGTCCATGACGTCATCCGAAACGCTGCTTCCCGGTACCCGGCGAGCTCTGCTTCATCGCATCGCCACTGCTCAGGCCGAAGGCCGTACCCCGTCGCTCGTCGCCGCGGTGCAGCGCGAAGGCCGGATCGCCTGGAGCGGCGCCCGTAGCGGTGTGGAGGGCCACGCCCCCGACGACGACACCCAGTACCGGATCGGCTCCCTCACCAAGACCTTCACCGCCGTGCTGGTGCTGCGCCTGCGCGATGAGGGCCTGCTCGACCTGGACGATCCGCTGGAGGCGCACCTGCCCGGCACGGGGGTGGGCGAGGTGACCGTCTTCCAACTGCTGGGACACAGCGCGGGGCTCGCCGCGGAGACACCCGCGCCCTGGTGGGAGAGGACCCCTGGCAGCAGCAGGCCGGAGTTGTCGGACGTGCTCGGCGCGCAGCCACTGCTCCACCCGGCAGGCCATGGGCACCACTACTCCAACCCTGGATACACCCTGCTCGGGGCGCTGGTGGAGAAGGTGCGGGGTGACTCCTGGTCCGAGGTACTGCGCCGGGAGATCCTGGAACCTCTGGGGATGGACCGTACGACGCCGGAGCCCCAAGCACCGCACGCGGGCGGATGGGCCGTCCACCCGTGGGCCGACGTCATACTTCCCGAACCGGCCGAGGACCTCGGGATCATGGCGCCCGCGGGCCAGCTCTGGTCCACCACCGCCGACCTGCTCCGTTTTGCTCGATTCCTCGCGAAGGGCGACGAACGGGTGCTGAGCGCGTCGTCGGTCGAGCAGATGCGTGTGCCCGCGGCCCCGTCCGAGTCAGTCGGCCAGGAGGGGAACTACGGTCTCGGTCTCCAGGCGGCGCGGCTGGGCAGCCGTTCGCTCTTCGGCCATACCGGATCTCTCCCCGGTTTCCTCGCCACGCTGTGGTTCAGCGTCGAGGACGATGTCGCCGCCGTGGTGCTCTCCAACGCCACCTCCGGCCCGGCGGTCGCCACGGTCGCCGCGGACCTCGTGCAGATCGTCGCCGAGGCCGAGCCGCGGATCCCGGAACCCTGGCGGCCCTTGCCCGAGGTGGACGAGGAACTGCTCGCGCTGACGGGGCTGTGGTACTGGGGCACGCGCGCCCACGCCCTGACGTTGCTGGCGGACCGGGCGCTGGAGCTCCGGCCCCTTCAGGGGACCGGACGCGGGGCGTGCTTCCGGGCGTCCGCGGACGGGACCTGGACCGGCCTCAACGGCTACTACGCGGGCGAGGTCCTCCGGGTCGTACGCGCCGGCGACGGCACAGTGGACCACGTGGACCTGGGTTCCTTCGCCCTCACGAGGGAGCCGTACGACCCTGCGGCGGCCGTGCCGGGAGGCGTGGACGAGGGAGGGTGGCGCGGCCTGCCACGTGAGTGAGCGCTACAGGCTCCTTCAGAGGCCGGTCGGCCCGCTCCGCCGGCGCCTGACCTACCGGGCCTCAGGCCATCAGCTCGCGCTCCAGCGGGGTACGGAAGCGCGGGGTGATCCTGGAATCGCCCACCCAGGCCAGCAGGCGGGACGCCTCGGACTCGATCAGACCGGAAGCGTCCTGGCCGGTGTCCGTCAGCAACCGCCATACGACCCCGCCGTCGGCCCGCTGCCCCCAGCCGCCCATGATCCGGCCGTTCCACCACACGGTCGGTCCGATGTTCCCGGCCCGGTCGAACAGTGCCGCCCGGTGGTCGTCCGGAAGGTGAAAGCCACGGTCGGCCCAGCCCATGGCGCTCGGGTCGAGGCTGGGCAGAAGTGCGGCCCATGGCTCCACGGGCGGCTCCGGTCCGAGATCACCAGGCGCGACCCAGACATGCGCCCCGCTGTCGAGCAGTACCTGCTCCGCGTCGGCGGCAGCAAGTGCCTTGCGTGTCTCGCGGAGCCCCACCCCGTCCACCACGTCAGGTCGCCCCCCGTCCACCACGTCAGGTCGCCTCCGTTCCGGGCCCGTACGAGTGCAGCCAGCGCCGCGCCATCTCGGCCTGTGCTTCGGCCGGAACCGACGGCGGCCAGGGGAGCGGAGGCCGTCCAGCGGAACTGGTGCGAGGTCCAGGAGCCACGTGGCCGGTCCCGCCGGATGCGCCCCTCGGTGGCCAGGAGGCGGATCACCCGGGAGGCGATGCCCTGCACGGTCTCCTGCTGGGTGCCGGGGAAGACGGTGATCTTCGTGCGGAGAGCGGGGACCGCCGCGGAGAGCTCACTACCGGTGGCCCGGCCCCGCTCGGCCAGTGCGGCGACGGTCTTCCGTTCGGCTCCCGCGAGCCAGCGCTCGTCGAGACCGTTGCCGTCCGCTTCCAGACGCTTCAGGAAGGTGCGCCGCTCCTTCGCTGCGACGGCCCGAGCGAGCGCTCCATCGAACAAGGGGCGCGATCTCTCTGGAGACGGTGAAGAGGGTGTTGCGCATGGCGAGGGGCGGACCAGTGAGACGTCCCGTAGAGGGCCCGCTCCGTGGGGGTGACGACCGGTTCCGACAGCCGGGCGCACACCGAGAGGTGGAGCGTGGCGGCGTCTGTGGAATGCAGCGCCACCACCGCGTCGGCGACGGCTGGAGCGGATGAGGCGCGGGCCGCGAGTACCAGCAGGTGTCTGCGGCCGAGCCTGGTGCGGCGCTGCTCGTCGTCGATGCGGTGCAGGCGTCCCCCTTGTGGATAGTGGGTCCGCGCGAGAGGGCGGTCGGCGGGCCCCGCCGGGTCACAGGCTGAGCTTGAACCCCACATGGCTCGCGGTGAAGCCGAGCCGTTCGTAGAAGCGGTGGGCGTCGGTGCGGGTGGCATCGGACGTCAGCTGTACCAGTCGGCAACCCTGGCGCCGTGATTCGTCGACCGCCCATTGGATCAGCTGGGTGCCGAGGCCGCTTCCGCGTTCGTCGGCGTGGATGCGTACGCCTTCGATGATCGACCGGGTGGCGCCCTGTCGGGACAGCCCGGGCACGATGGTCAGTTGCAGGGTTCCCACCACGCGCTCCTCACGCACGGCCACGACCAGGTGCTGGTTCGGGTCGTCCGCCAACCGGTGGAACGCGGCCTGGTAAGGGGCGAGGTCGTCGGGTGACTCGCGCTGGGCACCGAGCGGGTCGTCGGCCAGCATGGCCACGACGGCTTGGAGGTCGGTGAGTGCGGCGGGGCGTATGTCGAGATCGCTCATGATCGGCAGACTACGCAACAACCGGGCCACTCAGGCGGGGACATCGAGGGCTTCGGCCGCCCGGACCAGCGGGGCCGGCTCAGGGTCGTTGGCCGCCTCGCCGAGGGCGGCGCGCAGGGCGCCGCCCTTGGTGGGCCGTGCCTCGTCCAGCAGCTTCGGACCGGTTTCTGTGACGTCGGTGTAGATGCCCCGGCGGTCGGTGTCGCACAGGTAGCGGGTCAGCAGGCCGCGGTCCTCTAGGCAGGTGACCGGCCGGGGGTGGCGCTCTGGCTCAGAACCACGGCGTCCGCGACGGTCTTGCCGGTGTGGCCGCTCGCGCCAACGAGGGGTCTCTCGGGAGGAACGCAGTGAGGGACAGGGTGAGCAGGCCCGCTGTCAGGCCCAGCCCACTGACCTACACGGCGACATGGGCGACGAGGATGCTCGGGCGTACGGATCGCTTGAATGGTTTCACGTGAAACGCGGCGGCGAGCGCGGTCTGCGGAGTCGTCTGGCGTGGGGAGTGTCCGCCTCCACCGGCCTCGCTGTACCTGGATGCGCGGACGGGGATGAAGCCGAACCGTCCGACTCGCCTCAGCCCAGGTCGGGGGCGTGCATCGCCCGTACTCCCTCGATGTTCCCGTCCAGGTAGTGACGGAGGGAGAGCGGTACGAGATGCACCGCCGCGATGCCCACCCGGCTGAAAGGCACACGCACGATCTCGTACTCGCCACAGGGCTCGTCGATCTCGGGGCCATGCCGACGTGAAGGGTCCATCGACTCCAGCCGACAGACGAAGAAGTGCTGCACCTTGACGCCCTTGATGCCGCCGCCCTCAATGTGCTCGACCGTGTCGACGAAGCATGGGACGACATCGGCGATCTTGGCACCGAGTTCCTCGTCGACCTCGCGGTGCAGGGCATCGATGACGGTGTCGTCCTCCGGCTCGACGCCCCCACCAGGGGTGATCCAGTACGGATCGACCCCGGGCTTGGTGCGCTTGATCAGGATGAGGTCGTCGCCGGCGAGCAGGACGGCTCGTGCGGTGCGCTTGACCACAGGGCGTTCGGTCATGGCAAGAGAGTGGCCCAGGAAACGCCATCTGAAACGCCTGTCGGCCGACGGCTCACCAGTCGACAGCAGGGCGCACCAGCCACTCGTGCGCCCGCGCGATGCGCGGAAGGGAGAGCGTGCCGGTCCGCACCGCCAGGAAGTAGGTCCGCAGCGGCGGTCCCGGAGGGCCCAGCAGTATCACCACCTCACCCCGTTCCAGCGCGTCCTGGCAGAGATAGCGGGGCAGGACGGCAAGTCCCGGCCAGCAGGCCGCCACGCGGACGTGCGGTGGTGAGGGCCAGATCGTGGTGCCCGCCGCGAGCCCGTCGAGCGTGTCCTCAGCCTGCGCGAGGAAGGTGCTGCGCACGGCCAGTCCCTGGGAGACCAGGGGACGAGGACGGGCAGCACACGCAGGGCGGTGAATTCCGCAGGGCCCGTCAGGTGGAGCGTCCGCGCCGGCGACTCGGTGTCGCCGCCCGCCTCCGCGATCTCGACGAGGGCGTCCAGGTGTGGGGTGGCACGCTGTGCGAGCTCGTCCCCCACAGCCGTGGGGGTCACGCCCCGAGCCCGGCGCAGGAAGAAGGGGGCGGCCAGCTGCTGCTCCAGCGTCCTTGTCCGGGAGGTGACGGCCGGCTGGGACAGGCCGAGCAGCGCGGCGGCCCGGGTGAACGATCCGGCCCGATGCACCATGACGAATGTGCGCAGCCGGGTCAGGTCCGTGGCTCCCCTCCCCGCGGTGACGCGTTGGACCACGCAACCATGCATATGTCGATAGGGCCCTGTCGCCTCTGTGATGGTTCGCTGACGCTCGGTCAACTAGCCTCGCCGCAGCGGTTCGACGCATCAGGAACCAGGGTGGCCCGAGCCACGAGGGGGGAGGCTCGGACCACCCGTCCCGAGCGGACCGGCCGGGTCGCCCGGGACGCCCGTCCCCGGCCGGTTCCGCCGGACCTCGGGGCCGCCGTCAGCGGGCGGCCCGGTCCAGTGCGTTCTCGACGTCGGCCAGCAGGTCGTCCGGGTCCTCGGCGCCCACCGAGAAACGGATGAAGCCTTCCGGGACGGCGTCCCCGCCCCAGCGGGCCCGGCGCTCGGCGGTCGACCTGATGCCCCCGAAGCTCGTCGCGTCGTCGACCAGGCGCAGCCCGTCCAGGAAGCGCTCGGCGGTGCCCTTGTCCGCGAGGACGAAGGAGACCACGGAGCCGAAACGCCGCATCTGCCGGGCAGCGATCGCGTGCGAGGCATCGCCGGGCAGCCCCGGGTAGCGCAGGCCCGTCACGTCCGTACGCCTCGACAGGGCCGTCGCCAAGACGAGTGCGGTGTCGCACTGCCGGTCGATCCGCATCTGCAAGGTGGACAGCGAACGGTGGGCGAGCCAGGCCTCCATCGGGCCGGGAATCGCGCCGACGACCTTCCGCCACCGGCGCACGCCCGCGGACAGCTCCGGGTCCTTGCACGTCACATGGCCCAACAGGATGTCGCCGTGCCCGGTCATGCCCTTGGTGTCGCTCGCCACCGAGAAGTCGGCACCGAGCTCCAAGGGGCGCTGGCCGAGGGGTGTGGCCAGCGTGTTGTCGACCGCGACCAGCGCCCCCGCCTCATGTGCGGCGGCGACCAGCCGGCGCACGTCGCAGACGTCCAGCCCCGGGTTGGAAGGGGTCTCCAGCCACAGCAGCTTCGCCCCATCGAGCACCCGCAGTTGGGCGTCGCCGCCGGTCGGCGCCGTACGCACCCGGACGCCGTACGCCTCCAGTTGCTCCCGCACCAGAGGCAGCGCCTGGTATCCGTCGTCCGGCAGGACCACGGTGTCACCGGTGCGTGCCCGGGACAGGAGAACGGCGGAGACGGCCGCCATCCCGGAGGCGAAGACAGTGGTCCCGACCTGCTCGCCCGGGGCTTCCAGCTCGCCGATCGCCTGCTCCAGCCGGGTCCACGTCGGGTTCGTCTCCCGGCCGTAGGTGTACGGTCCGACGGGCTCCCCGGACAGATGGAAGTGGGCGGCGAAGACCGGGCCCGGCAGCGTCGGTTCGTACTGCTCCGGAGCGGGCAGTCCCGCACGTACGGCCCGGGTGCCGTCGCTCGTGGTGCTCATCTCTGCTCCCTCGTCTCTCTTCCGGCTCCGCGCCGGGCGGCCGTCGGCCGGCGGATGCCGGTCAGTCCTCGTCGGGCAGTACGACGTCGAGGGCCCAGGAGACCACCGAAATGATCAGACCGCCCAGAACCGCGGTCCAGAAGCCCTGGACGTGGAAGCTCACATCCAGGACGCCGGCCAGCCACGAGGTCAGCATCAGCATCAGGGCGTTGACCACCAGGGTGATCAGGCCGAGCGTCAGGATGAACAGCGGGAGGGTCAGAAGCTTGACCACCGGCTTCACGACGGAGTTGACCAGGCCGAACAGGAGCGCGACCACGATGAGCGTGAGCACCTTGCTGCCGGTGCTGTGACCGGTGAGCGTGATGTCCTGGAGAAGCCAGATGGCCACGGCCAGCGCGCCCGCGTTGGCGATCGTCTTGACTACGAAATTCTTCATGTGTCTGATCGTGGCAGACGTGATCGGTGGTGGACACCGGCGGCAGGGACGAGCACGGGTACGAGGGGCGGACGGACGATGAAGGCATTCCGACTGGACGAGCTGGAGGCGGAGCGCGCCGCCAACGACGGCGCCTACCTGCAGTTCGTCCGCGAACGCAACATGTCCGTCGGCCTGTACGCCCTGGACGCCGGCGCACTCGACCCGCAGCAGCCCCACCGCCAGGACGAGGTCTACCTCGTCATGAGCGGCCGCGCCTCGATCACGGTCGGGACGGAGACCACGCAGGTGGGCCGGGGGAGCGTCGTGTACGTGCCCGCGGGCACCGCCCACAAGTTCCACCACATCACCGAGGACCTCCGGGTCATGGTGGTCTTCTCCCCGCCCGAGGGATGAGCGCCGCGCTCCTCGGGGTTCCCTAGGGGGCCGCTCAGGGGTCTTCAAGGGATCCCACCCCTCCGCGGGCGGGTCCCACGCCTCTAGCATCGGGGGCAGGAACTCACAGAGACGAGGTACGGACGATGGCGGTACAGGAGATTTTCGCGGGGATGCCCTGGTGGGTGAAATGGGTCGCGGTGCCGCTCATCGTGCTCGTCGTGTTCGGTGGGCTGATCGCCAGTGTGGTCGGGTTCGTCATCGGCCTGCTCTTCAAGGTGCTGGTCGCCGTCGTGCTGGTCGGCGGCCTGATCTTTGTCGTACGGAAGTTCATGTCGTCCTCCCGCGATTGGTAGGACGATCGTGCATGCAACGGCCCGTGACGTACGGTGACGGGCCGGGCGGGCCGCTGATACGGCGATTAGCCCAGCTGAGCTAAGTCGGGCGGGAAACCTCCCTCGTGACGCACCGTGCCGATACAGTTGCGTACCGCTGCCGCCAGCTGGGAAATGACTGTCCGTCACCATTCTGCCCAGTGGTTTGTGCGACCGGTCGGTCTCCGGACCCCAGGCTCGCGGCGGGCCCGCGGGGGCGGCCCCCGCGGGAGGGCTGAGAGCCCGTCACCATGCCTGGGGGTGACCTGTGACCACGGCATCGAGCCCTGCTGTCCCGACGTTGATCGGATCGGTGCAGCGGGCCTTGAGACTGATGGAGGCTGTGGGCACCCATCGGGACGGGGCCCCTGCCAAGCAGCTGGCGAGGGAGGCGGGACTTCCTCTGCCCACCGCCTACCACCTGCTGCGCACCTTGACCCACGAGGGATACCTCCGCAGGGAGAACGGGGTGTTCCTGTTCGGCGCCGCTGCCGAGAAGCTGGTCGGCGGCCGTTCCTCCCGCCCCGGCGTGATCGTTGACTCGCTCGCCCACTGGGCCGGCCTCATCGGTGCGCCCGTGTACTGCGCCCTCTACCGGGACGGTGAGATCGAGCTGGTCGCGGTGGCCGACAGCCCGGCCGCGCCCTCCGTGCGCGAGTGGGCGGCCTTCCGGGAGACCGGGCATGCCCACGCGCTCGGACAGTGCCTGCTGGGCCAGCTCGACGAGCGGGCGCGCGAGGACCACCTCGACCGGTACCCGGTGCGGCAGTTGACGCGTTACTCCGTACGGGACCGTCAGACCTTCCTCGCGCGGCTGAGGGCGATGAAGCGGATGGAGCCCGTCGTCGAACGGCAGGAGTACGCCCTGGGGACCGTGTGCGCGGCCATTCCGATCACCGTGGGCCCCGCTGTGGCGGCGATGGCGGTTTCGCTCCCCTTGGAGCAAGAAGAACGGTTGCTCGCTGCGATCGAACAATTACGCTGCGAAGTAACCACGTTCTTGCGCTCGTTCGTGTTCTCTATCAGTATCTGAAAAATCACTCCTTGTGATCTGCTATCGCGTGCACCACGATGGCGTCAATAGGGCCATGGGGGATCATTCCTGGCCAGTTTCATCTACTGCGGGGTTGAACGATGCGCGAGTCGGTTCAAGCAGAGGTCATGATGAGCTTCCTCGTCTCGGAGGAGCTCTCCTTCCGTATTCCGGTGGAGCTCCGGTACGAGGTCAGCGATCCGTATGCGATCCGCATGACCTTCCATCTGCCCGGTGACGCCCCCGTCACCTGGGCGTTCGGCCGTGAGTTGCTGCTGGACGGGCTCAACAGCCCGAGCGGCGACGGCGATGTGCACATTGCCCCGACCGAACCCGAGGGTCTCTCGGATGTACACATCAGGCTCCAGGTGGGCGCCGACCGTGCGCTCTTCCGGGCCGGCACGGCTCCTCTTGTGGCATTTCTCGACCGGACGGACAAGTTGGTACCACTGGGACAGGAGCACACTCTGGGTGACTTCGACGGCAGTCTGGAAGAGGCCCTGGGCCGCATTTTGGCCAAGGAGCAGAACGCCGGCTGAGCGAACGGCGGCTGTCGGCGTCCGGGAGCCCCGTGCTCACGCCTTGCGGCGTCGGCCCCTCCCGGTCCGTACGGGTGCAGGAGCTCCGGCTTCCGCGCCGAGCCCCGTACGGTCCGCGGAGACCACCAGCGCCGCGAGCACCGTCGTCACCGGCACCGAGGCGACCAGACCGATCGATCCGACGAGGGTACGGACGATCTCCTCGGCGACCAGTTCGCTGTTGGCGACCACCCCGACGCTGCTCTGGGCGATGGAGAAGAGCAGCAGCAGGGGCAGCGCCGCGCCCGCGTACGCGAGCACAAGCGTGTTGACGACCGATGCGATGTGGTCCCGGCCGATCCGGATACCGGCCTTGTAGAGCCGCCGCACGCCCATGGTGGGGTCCGCCTGGTGCAGCTCCCAGACGGCCGACGTCTGGGTGACGGTCACGTCGTCGAGCACACCGAGCGACCCGATGATGACACCGGCCAGCAACAGGCCGCTCATGTCGATCCCCGGGTACAACCCGTGGATCAGGCCGGTGTTGTCGTCGGTGTTGCCGCTCAGGCCGGCCCAGCCGATGAAGAGGGAGCCCAGCAGGCCGATCAGTACCAGGGAGATGAGGGTGCCTAGGACGGCGACGGAGGTGCGGGCCGTCAGGCCGTGACAGGTGTAGAGGGCGATCAGCATGATGGCGCTGGCCCCGATGACCGCCACGACCAGTGGATTCGAGCCCTGCAGGATCGCCGGCAGGATGAACAGCGTGAGCACCGCGAACGAGACCGCGAGCGCGATCAGCGCCATGAGTCCGCGCAGCCTGCCCACGACGACCACCGCCAGGGCGAAGATTCCGGCCAGCAGGGCCATCGGGAACGAGCGGTCGATGTCCGTCACCGAGTACTGGAGGTCGTGGGGTGCGTCGGGGGCGTACGCCACGACCACGCCCTGACCCTGCTTCAGCTTCCGGGTCGCGTCGGACTGGATGATCTCGACGAACGTGCGTCCCTTGTCCTTGCCGGTCGTCACCTCGACCGTGGCCTTCTTGCATGCGCCCGTCTGCTCGGCGACGGCCTCACGTCCGGACGGCGTCGAGGTGTCCCCGGTCGGCGGCACCTGTCCTGCGTTGACGTCGGCGCAGTCGACCGGGACGACCTTCACCACTCTCCCGTCCTGCGTCTGCCGGTCGAAGCCGACACCGGTGCGCTCGTGGGCGGGGGCGCTGCCGGGCCAGAAGGCGACGAGGCCGACGAGGACCGCGGTGGCGAACGGGATGAGCACGGCCGCGATGACCTTGCGCAGATGTTTGGAGACCGGTGCCGCGGGGCCGTGGCTGTGCGTGTGGGCATGCGCATGGCTCTGCGCGCTGCCAGAGGCGGGGCCGTGGGGTCCGGGCGCGTTTCCTGAGGGCGTCACCCCGCGATCATCCCAAGAAGAGGGGAGGCCCTCTGGTCAGCACGCCAGGGGGAAGGCTAGCGTGGTGGCACCTTTGCACACGCGGGAGCTCGGAGCACCGGGCTGAGAGGGCGCTGACCTCCGTACATCCGTACGGGACACGCTGCGCCGACCGCCGAACCTGTTACCGGGTAATGCCGGCGTAGGGAGTAGGTCTCCATGACCACAGCGGACGCACGCACGCCTGCCTCGAAGCAGAATGCGCAGAACGCACCGAAGGGTGTGCAGAACACACCGGATACGCGGAACGTCCCGGAGGGCGGGGCCGCGAAGTCCATCGGCTGGCACAAGGGGTACGTCCAGGGCTCACGCCCCGACCTCCGGGTGCCGGTCCGTCAGGTGCACCTCACCAACGGCACGGACGTGACGCTGTACGACACGTCGGGTCCGTACACCGACCCCGCCACCGAGACCGACGTCCGTCGGGGTCTCGACCCCCTGCGGGGGAACTGGATCACCGCCCGGGGGGACACCGAGGAGTACGAGGGACGTCCCGGGCGTCCCGAGGACGACGGGCTGAAGCGCACCGTGCCCCGAACGGGGTCTCCCCTGGCCGGGGACGGCCTGCGCAACCTCGACGCGGTCTTCCCCGGCCGGCCGCGCCGCCCCCGCCGCAGCCGTGACGGCCGGCCGGTCACGCAGCTCGCCTACGCCCGCCGGGGGGAGATCACCCCGGAGATGGAGTACGTCGCGATCCGGGAGAACGTCGCCCCCGAGACCGTCCGCGAGGAGATCGCGGCGGGCCGGGCGGTGCTGCCGGCCAACGTGAACCACCCGGAGACCGAGCCGATGATCATCGGGAAGCGGTTCCTGGTGAAGGTCAACGCCAACATCGGCAACTCCGCGGTCACCTCCTCCATCGAGGAGGAGGTGGACAAGATGACCTGGGCGACCCGATGGGGTGCCGACACGGTCATGGACCTGTCCACCGGTCGCAACATCCACACCACGCGTGAATGGGTGCTGCGCAACTCGCCCGTACCGATCGGCACCGTCCCGCTCTACCAGGCCCTGGAGAAGGTCGACGGCCGGGCCGAGGAGCTGACCTGGGAGGTCTACAAGGACACCGTGATCGAACAGGCGGAGCAGGGTGTCGACTACATGACGGTGCACGCCGGGGTGCGGCTG
>NZ_KL585381.1:167583-169080 GCF_000721935.1 Streptomyces sp. NRRL WC-3549 | reverse complement strand
CGTACGTCCCGTTGACCGCCCGGCGCAAGACGGGCATCGTCTCCCGCGGCGGCTCGATCATGGCGGCCTGGTGTCTCGCACACCACAAGGAGTCGTTCCTCTACGAGCACTTCGAGGAGCTCTGCGAGATCCTCGCGTCCTACGACGTGACGTACTCCCTCGGCGACGGCCTGCGCCCGGGGTCCATCGCCGACGCCAACGACGAGGCGCAGTTCGCGGAGCTGCGGACGCTGGGCGAACTCAACTCCGTGGCCAAGCGGTTCGGCGTCCAGACGATGATCGAGGGGCCCGGGCACGTACCGATGCACAAGATCAAGGAGAACATCGACCTCCAGCAGGAGATCTGCGAGGAGGCGCCGTTCTACACGCTCGGTCCGCTGACCACCGATGTGGCACCCGCCTACGACCACATCACCTCGGGCATCGGCGCGGCGATGATCGCCTGGTGGGGGACGGCGATGCTCTGCTACGTCACTCCCAAGGAGCACCTGGGGCTGCCGAACCGGGACGACGTGAAGACGGGCGTCATCACGTACAAGATCGCCGCGCACGCGGCGGACCTCGCCAAGGGCCACCCGGGGGCGCAGGAGTGGGACGACGCGCTGTCGGACGCGCGGTTCGAGTTCCGCTGGGAGGACCAGTTCAACCTGGCGCTGGACCCGGACACGGCACGGGAGTTCCACGACGAGACACTGCCGGCCGAGCCGGCCAAGACGGCGCACTTCTGCTCGATGTGCGGGCCGAAGTTCTGCTCGATGAAGATCTCGCACGACATCCGGCGTGAACACGGTGAGGACCAGGCGGCCGTCGAGGCGGGCATGGCCCAGAAGTCCGCGGAGTTCGCCGCGGCGGGCAACCGGGTCTACCTGCCGATCGCGGACTGACGTTTGGGTGGGGCCGCAAGGACCGTGGCTCCCGGCCCCACCGCAGGCTCACTCCGGCTGGTGCTCGGGGCCGCCGAAGTCCGGGCCGGTGAAGTCGGGACCGGTGAACATCGGGCGGGACCCGGCCGACCGGCCCTCCCGCGGTCCCGAGAAGTCCGGCCTGCTGTAGCCGATCTTCGGAAGGCGGTGTGCCGACCGGTGCGGGACACGGGCCGCCGGATCGGCCAGGGCGTCCCGCAGGAACGGCAGGACGCCCCGCTCCAGCAGGGCGTGGCGCCAGGCCTCCCGGGCACGCGCCACCTCCTCGGGAAGCTCCTCCTCGGCCACGACGGGCAGCGCGGTCGAGCCGTTGCGCAGCGCGGTGACGAGGAGCCCGACCGTGGCGACGAGGATCGAGGCGGCGGCGGCCGCGGCGAAGAACCACCCCGCCGTGACCATGGTGGCGGCGAAGGGCAGGGAGGAGCTGAGGGCCTTCAGGGGCCTTCAGCAGATAGCGACCAGCAGGAATACGAGAGTGGCCGTACCCGCGAGGACGGGCGCCAGCACGGCGGTCACCGCGAGCGTGCCCGCGCCCGTCCGGTCCTCGCCGCTCCGCACCGGGCCGGCCGGCCCG
>NZ_KL585381.1:165407-167406 GCF_000721935.1 Streptomyces sp. NRRL WC-3549 | reverse complement strand
TGCCCGCGCCCGTCCGGTCCTCGCCGCTCCGCACCGGGCCGGCCGGCCCGCGCACCTCGCCGCGGACCTCCACGTAGTGCTCGTACTCGGCAGCGGCGGCGGTGATCAGGGCGGTGGCGTCGAGCGCCGTCGTCCGGAGGCGCTCCGCGTCGAGGTGGCCCCCGACCCCGTCGAGATCCGGACGTACGTGGGCGTGGCGTAGCGCGTCGGCGAGGGTCCGCTCGTACGCGGTCCGGTCCTCGGCCAGCAGGTGCGGAGTGCCTTTCATGTGCATCCCCCGATGCTCCGTAGGGCCTGAGCGACCGGGCTGCCGGGCGGGTCGGGCGGAAACGGAGGAGAGCCTGCTACTGGTACGCCGATGGTGGAGCTGTCACGGCAGGACGGGACAGGGGGTTTCCGGAAACAGGCCCGGCGGCAGGCCCGGAAACAGGCCCGGCGGCGGACCCGGCGGCCGGTGCGGTCAGGTCGGGAGGGATCTTCCGAGGGGAGCGTCAGTCATGCAGGGGGAGTCGGACGACCAGTAGCTTTCCGGCCATGGTGACTCCGCCGTCCATGGCGATGGCCAGCCCGTCCGCGTACACGTGCGGGCCGTCCACCAGGGTGCGGGTGCTGTCCTCGCCGTCCTCCGAACCGACCTCGCCGAGCAGGTAGGGAATCGGGCTGTGGCCATGGACGACCCGCCGGCCTCCGTAGGTCGCCATCATCTCGCGGACGGCCTGTGCGCCCCCTTCGTCGCGGAAGGCGAACCGCTTGGTGAGCTTGCGGAACAGGTCCCAGCACTCGTCCGCGTCGTGCCGGGTGAGAATGGCGTGCACCGTGTCGTTGACGTCCTCGATGGTGGAGCCGTAGTCGAGGTAGGCGGTCGTGTCGGAGTGCATCAGCAGATGCCCGTCCTCCTCGACGACCGCGTCGAGCCGGGCCATCCACTGGAGGTGGACGTCCTGGAGCCGCTCCATGTCGGTCTTCTGGCCGCCGTTGAGCAGCCACGCCGCCTGGAAGGTGGCGGTGCCCGCGCCGGAGTTCACCGGGGTGTCGCCGAACCTCTTCGCGCCGATGAGGAGCAGCTCGTGGTTGCCCATCAGGGCCTTGCAGTACCCGCCGGCCGCCGCGGCCTCCGCGGACAGCCGCATGACGAGGTCGATGACCCCGATGCCGTCCGGGCCCCGGTCGGTGAAGTCGCCGAGGAACCACAGCCTGGTGTTGCCGGCCGCCCAGCGCCCTTCGGTGTCGACCAGGCCCTGCTCACGCAGGGCGGCGAGCAGCTCGTCGAGGTAGCCGTGGACGTCGCCGACCACGTACAGCGGTCCGCGGGCCGGGTCGCCGTTCTGCCGCTGGTCCGTGACGGCCCGCACCTGGGCGGTGCCACCGCGGTTGATCACCGGGAGGTCGCGCTCGGTGGGCGTGTACCCCTCGGGCGGCTCGTCGCCCAGCGGCGCGTTGCCGGGGTGCGGCGCGGGCGGGGGCATCGGCGCCTGCGCATAGGGCGGTACGCGGAAGTCGCGCAACGTCGCTGTCCGCACCACGGGTTCCTGACCGGCCCCCTGAGTCATCGACCCCTCCACCACCGTTGCACCGCCGTACACCTGACGGGCCTTGCCTGGTAGAGGTGGTCCGCGGTGTCGTGCGCCCATCATAGGAATGCGGATCGTGCTGTGTGACGCACCAGGGGTGGTGAATCCGGACGCACTCGGAGTTCACCGGCCAATTGGCCCGGAATGCCCCGGTCAGTCCCCCGCGGGTGAGCGTGGTGCACTGACCGTCGTCCGGGGAGGCCGCCGCTGCGAAGAGGTCCGGACGATGAGTTCCGTCGGTATCACCCGCTCCACCGGTCCGTCGTGGCCGACGCCCTCGATGGCGTCGATGAGGAGCTGGACGACCGCCGTGCCGATTCTGCGCGGCTTGAGCGAGAGCGTCGTGATGGGGGGCTCGGTCGACGCGTACACCGTGGACTCGCTGCAGCAGACCAGTAACAGGTCCTCGGGCTGTCTCTTATACACAT
>NZ_KL585381.1:162871-165202 GCF_000721935.1 Streptomyces sp. NRRL WC-3549 | reverse complement strand
GAGGCCAGCAGGTCGGTCCCGTTGGGGTCGAACAAGCCGTAGACGGCGTCCGGCCGGTCCGGGCGGGCCAGGGAGGCGGTCGGCCGCCACCGCGCCCGCACAGGGGTCGTGGGCCGGGTACGACTCGTAGACCGGGTCCTGCCCGACCCGCTCGCACCAGTGGAGGTAGGCGGTCGTGGACAGCCGGGTGTAGGTGTCCGTCGTGGTGCCGGTCAGCAGCCCGATGCGACGGGCCCCGGCCGCGGCGAGATGGTCGAGGAGGTCGAGCACCGCCGCGCGGTGGTCGTTGTCGACCCAGGCGGTGACGGGCAGTGAGCCGGCCGGACGCCCGTCCGAGACGACCGGCAGGCCCTGGCGGACGAGTTCGGCGACCACGGGGTCCTGGTCGGACGGGTCGATGACGACCGTGCCGTCGAGCGCCACGTTGGACCAGACGTCGTGCCGTGAGGTGGCGGGGAGGATGACGAGCGCGTAGCCGCGGGCGAGCGCCGCCGAGGTGGCTGCTCTGGCCATCTCGGCGAAGTACGCGAACTCGGTGAAGGTGAAAGGTTCATCCCCGTACGTGGTCACGGTCAGGCCGATGAGGCCCGACTTGCCCGTGCGGAGGGTACGGGCCGCGGCCGACGGGCGGTAGCCCAGGCGCTCGGCGACCTCGCGGACATGGCGTCGGGTGGCGTCCGGCAGTCTCCCCTTGCCGTTGAGGGCGTCGGAGACGGTCGTGATGGAGACGCCGGCCGCCGCCGCGACATCACGGATGCCCGCACGTCCCGGTCGGCCGCTGCGCCGGGGCGTCTCTGTCCGACTCACCTGGTGCTTCCCTGCTGCTGTCATGGCGAGCCGATAGTAGGGGGCCGACCGCGGGTAGGGCCGGTCGCATATGCGCGCATTGACAGGCACGTTTCTGCATGATCGTTCGGCGCATTAGCCCTTGCAAAGCAAGGGAGTTGAGCCCTTTCGGTGGCAGGTGTCATGTGTCGGGGAGTGAGGACCTGCTGCATGGGTCAGCTGTCGAAGAGGTCGCAACTCACCTCTTCGAGGGACGCGCGCCACGGAGTGAGCCACCGGCGTGCGCCGGATTGCGCTGGCGCCCCCGCTCGGCCGGGGCCGACGACGGGGGCTTCGTCGCACGGACACGGATTTCGGGCACGGGCCATTCGCAGGAACCCTCAATCCTCATAAGGTGAGCAGTATTGCTGTGTACGGATGGTCGAGGAGGACCTGCGGTGAGCGAGACGAGCCCCAAGCTGCGCGCCGAGCTGGACGGCGTCCCTGCCTATGTGCCGGGCAAGCCGCCGGCTGCCGACGGGCCGGCAGCCTTCAAGCTGTCCTCGAACGAGAACCCGTACCCCCCGCTGCCAGGGGTGATGGAGTCGGCTCTCGCGGCGGCGGCCGTCTTCAACCGCTACCCGGACATGGCGTGCACCGGTCTGATGAACGAACTGTCCGACCGGTTCGGCGTGCCGGTCTCCCATCTGGCCACCGGCACCGGTTCGGTCGGCGTGGCGCAGCAGCTGCTCCAGGCCACCTCGGGCCCGGGTGACGAGGTCGTCTACGCCTGGCGCTCCTTCGAGGCGTACCCGATCATCACGCAGATCAGCGGAGCCTCCTCGGTGCGGGTGCCGCTGACCGACGGTGAGGTGCACGACCTCGACGCGATGGCGGACGCGATCACCGACCGGACCCGGATGATCTTCGTCTGCAACCCCAACAACCCGACCGGCACGGTGGTGCGCAGGGCGGAACTGGAGCGGTTCCTGGACCGGGTCCCGGGCGATGTGCTGGTCGTCCTGGACGAGGCGTACAAGGAGTTCATCCGCGACACCGAGGTGCCGGACGGGATCGAGATCTACCGGGACCGGCCCAACGTGGCGGTGCTGCGGACCTTCTCGAAGGCGTACGGCCTGGCGGGGCTGCGGGTCGGCTTCGCGGTGGCGCACGAACCGGTGGCGGCGGCGCTGCGCAAGACGGCCGTCCCCTTCGGCGTCAGCCAGGTCGCCCAGGACGCGGCGGTCGCCTCGCTGCGTGCCGAGGACGAGCTGCTGGGGCGGGTGGGCGCGCTGGTCGGGGAGCGGACCCGGGTGCGCGAGGGCCTGGTGCGGCAGGGCTGGACCGTTCCGGAGTCGCAGGCCAACTTCGTCTGGCTGCGGCTGGGCGAGCGCACGCTCGACTTCGCCGCGGTCTGCGAGGGGGCGGGCGTGACCGTGCGGCCGTTCGTCGGCGAGGGGGTGCGGATCTCGATCGGGGAGACCGAGGCCAACGACATCCTCCTGAAGGTGGCGGAGGAGTACCGCAGGGACCTGTAGGGCTGTCTCTTATACACATCTCTGAGCG
>NZ_KL585381.1:158833-162695 GCF_000721935.1 Streptomyces sp. NRRL WC-3549 | reverse complement strand
CCGCTGTGCGTACCGGTGGCCCCGGGCCGTGTCGATCGCCGTCGACCGGGCCGGGGCCACCGTGCTGCCGGGGGAGACCCGGGGCCTGATCCGGGGCTTGATCCGGGGTGCCTCCGCCGGGATCGGCCGGGATGCACCCCCCCCTGTCACCTTCGAAACCTTGTGCGCCATAATTGCTTGTGAATGTGAACGCGTTCACAAGCGTGTCCCGTTTCCTCCCGTGATCGGCGGGATCAATGGGGACGATTCGCGCCGGTGATCGCGGCGATGCAAGGAGAAGAGACGTGGATCTAGCTCTGGCACCGGAGACCCTGGCGCGATGGCAGTTCGGCATCACCACCGTCTACCACTTCCTGTTCGTCCCCCTGACGATCTCTCTCGCCGCGCTCACGGCCGGCCTGCAGACCGCGTGGGTGCGCACGGACAACGAGAAGTACCTCAGGGCCACGAAGTTCTGGGGAAAGCTGTTCCTGATCAACATCGCCATGGGCGTGGTCACCGGCATCGTGCAGGAGTTCCAGTTCGGCATGAACTGGTCCGACTACTCGCGCTTCGTCGGTGACGTCTTCGGGGCCCCGCTGGCCTTCGAGGCGCTCATCGCCTTCTTCTTCGAGTCCACCTTCATCGGGCTGTGGATCTTCGGATGGGACAAGCTGCCCAAGAAGATCCACCTGGCCTGCATATGGATGGTCTCCCTCGGGACGGTCCTCTCCACGTTCTTCATCCTGGCCGCCAACTCCTGGATGCAGCATCCGGTCGGTTACCGGATCAACGAGGAACGCGGCCGGGCCGAGCTCACCGACTTCTTCAAGGTGCTCACCCAGGACACCGCGCTCACCCAGTTCTTCCACACCCTCACGGCGGCCTTCCTCGTGGGCGGCGCCTTCATGGTGGGTATCTCCGCCTTCCACCTGGCGCGCAAGCGGCACATCCCGGTGATGCGCACCTCGCTGCGCGTCGGGCTGGTCACCGTGGTCGTCGCCGGGATGCTCACCGCGGTCAGCGGCGACACCCTCGGCAAGGTGATGTTCAAGCAGCAGCCGATGAAGATGGCCGCCGCGGAGGCCCTGTGGGAGGGCGAGGACGGTGCGCCCTTCTCGCTCTTCGCGGTCGGAGACGTCGCCAAGGGGCACAACGACGTGGAGATCTCCATCCCCGGAGTGCTCTCCTTCCTCGCGGACAACACCTTCAGCTCGCACGTTCCCGGTATCAACGACATCAACGAGGAACTCCAGAAGACCTACGGGCCCGGTGACTACCGGCCCAACATCCCGGTGGCCTTCTGGAGCTTCCGGTGGATGATCGGCTTCGGCATGGCGTCCTTCGGCCTCGGCCTGCTCGGACTGTGGCTGACCCGGAGGAAGTTCCTGCTGCCACCGGAGCTGCGTACGGGCGAGGACGAGGTTCCCCGTCTGGTCCTCTTCAAGAACCAGGCGCTGAGCCCGAAGTTCGCCCGGCTCTACTGGATCACCGCTCTGTGGACCATGCTCTTCCCCCTGATCGCCAACTCCTGGGGATGGATCTTCACCGAGATGGGACGGCAGCCCTGGGTGGTGTTCGGGGTCTTCCAGACCAGGGACGCGGTCTCCCCCGGGGTCTCGCAGGGCGAGGTCCTCACCTCGATGATCGGCTTCACCGCGCTCTACGCGATCCTCGCCGTGATCGAGGTCAGGCTCCTGGTCAAGTACGTCAAGGCCGGACCCCCCGAGCTCACCGAGGCCGACCTGAATCCGCCCACCAGGATCGGCGGACACGATCAGGACGACGCCGACCGGCCGATGGCCTTCTCCTACTGAGAGCTGCGGAGCTGAGAGATGGAACTCCACGACGTCTGGTTCGTGCTCATAGCCGTCCTGTGGACCGGTTACTTCTTCCTGGAGGGATTCGATTTCGGTATCGGGGTCCTCACCAAGCTACTGGCCCGGGACCGCAAGGAACGCCGGGTACTCATCAACACGATCGGTCCGGTCTGGGACGGGAACGAGGTGTGGCTGCTCAGTGCCGGCGGCGCCACCTTCGCCGCCTTCCCGGAGTGGTACGCCACCCTGTTCTCCGGCTTCTACCTGCCGCTGCTGATCATCCTGGTCTGCCTGATCGTGCGCGGGGTCGCCTTCGAGTACCGCGCCAAGCGGCCCGAGGAACGCTGGCAGACCAACTGGGAACACGCGATCTTCTGGACCTCGCTGATCCCCGCCGTGCTCTGGGGCGTGGCGTTCGGGAACATCGTCCGCGGGGTGAAGATCGATGCCGACATGGAGTACGTCGGCAACCTCTGGGACCTGCTCAACCCCTACGCGCTCCTGGGCGGCCTGGTCACCCTCTTCCTCTTCACCTTCCACGGCGCGGTGTTCGCCGCCCTCAAGACCGTCGGGGACATCCGGGGGCGGGCGCGTGCGCTCGCGGTCAGGCTCGGCCTGGTCACCGCGGTGCTCGCGCTGGTCTTCCTGGTCCTGACACAGCGGGACAACGGAGACGGCTGGAGCCTGCTGGCGCTGGTGATCGCCGCGGTCTCACTGGTCGCCGCGATCGGCGCCATCGCGGCGGGGCGTGAGGGCTGGTCGTTCGGACTGTCGGGTCTGGCCATCGCGGCCACGGTGGCGATGCTCTTCCTGACGCTCTTCCCGAACGTGATGCCGTCCTCGCTGGACGACGCCTGGAACCTCACGGTCACCAACGCCTCGTCCAGTGGGTACACCCTCACGATCATGACCTGGTGCGCGGGCGTCGCGACCCCCCTCGTGCTGCTGTACCAGGGGTGGACGTACTGGGTGTTCCGCAAGCGCATCGGCACCCAGCACATCGCCGATCCGCACTGACCATGCCGCGCAACCGAACGACATGAGTTCCCCGGGGAGCTGTTTCACGTGAAACCGATCGACCCACGCCTGCTCCGGTACGCCCGAGCCACCCGTTTCTTCCTGGCGGCCGCGGTGGCGCTCGGGCTGGCCGGTGCGGCCCTGGTGATCGCCCAGGCCATGCTCGTGGCCGAGGTGGTGGTGGGTGGATTCGAGGACGGGCTCACCGCCCACGGGCTCCGCGCCCCCCTCCTGTCGCTCGTCGCGGTCGCCCTGGGCCGGGCACTCGTGGCCTGGCTGACGGAGCGTGCGGCGTTCCGGGCGAGCGCGGCGGTCAAGTCCGAGCTGCGGGGACGGCTCATGGAACGCGCCACCGACCTCGGTCCGGGCTGGCTGGGGGGACAGCGCACCGGTTCCCTGGTGACGTTGGCGACCCGGGGGATCGACGCGCTCGACGACTACTTCTCGCGCTACCTCCCGCAGCTCGGGCTGGCCGTCGTCGTGCCGGTGGCGGTCCTGGCCAGGATCGTCACGGAGGACTGGGTCTCGGCGGCGATCATCGTGGTGACGCTGCCCCTGATCCCCCTCTTCATGGCGCTCATCGGCTGGGCCACCCAGTCCCGGATGGACCGTCAGTGGCGCCTGCTGACACGGCTCTCGGGGCACTTCCTCGACGTGGTCGCCGGACTGCCGACGCTGAAGGTCTTCGGCCGCGCCAAGGCACAGGCCGCGTCGATCCGCACCATCACCTCGCAGTACCGCCAGGCCACCCTCAAGACCCTGCGTATCGCCTTCCTCTCCTCGTTCGCCCTGGAGCTGCTGGCGACCCTCTCGGTCGCCCTGGTCGCCGTGACGATCGGGATGCGGCTCGTCCACGGCGAGCTCGACCTCTACACCGGTCTCGTCATCCTCATCCTCGCGCCCGAGGCGTACCTGCCGATCCGGCAGGTCGGGGCCCAGTACCACGCGGCGGCGGAGGGCCTCTCGGCCGCCGAGGAGATCTTCTCCGTGCTGGAGACGGAGCCCGTGCGGGGCGGCGCCTCAGCCGTACCCGCCTCGCTGCGGCT
>NZ_KL585381.1:150926-158625 GCF_000721935.1 Streptomyces sp. NRRL WC-3549 | reverse complement strand
GCCTCGCTGCGGCTGGTACTGGAGGGGGTGACCGTCCGGCACCCGGGGCGTACCGAACCGTCGCTGGACGCGGCCTGCCTGGTGGTGGAGCCGGGGGAGACGGTCGCCCTGGTCGGCCCGAGCGGCGTCGGCAAGTCCACGCTCCTCGACGTGGTGCTCGGCTTCACCCGGCCCGACGAGGGGCGCGTACAGGTCGGTGGGGCCGACCTGGCGGACCTGTCACCGGAGCGCTGGCGCGAGCAGATCGCCTGGGTGCCCCAGCGCCCTCACCTCTTCGCCGGGACGATCGCGGAGAACGTACGGCTGGCGCGCCCCGACGCGGAGGACGACGCGGTGGAGAGGGCCCTGCGGGAAGCGGGGGCGTACGACTTCGTGGCCGCGCTCGCGGAGGGGGCGCGCACGCTGCTGGGGGAGGACGGCGCCGGTCTCTCCGCAGGCCAGCGGCAACGGATCGCACTGGCGCGCGCGTTCCTCGCCGACCGGCCGCTGCTGCTCCTGGACGAGCCGACGGCGAGCCTGGACGGCGAGACGGAGGCCGGCATCGTCGACGCGGTACGACGCCTGGCCGAGGGGCGGACCGTGCTGCTGGTGGTCCACCGCCCGGCGCTGCTCGCGGTCGCGGACCGGGTGGTGGCGCTGGAGCCACAGCCGGACGGCAGGCCGGAGGGGGACGAGGGGCTCGTCGGGGCCGGCCGGGCGCCGGACGGCCGGAGCGGCCCCGCAACGCCTGCCCCGGAAGAGCCCGCTCTGCCGGGAGGGGCGTCCTTCCGGGGCGGCGGCAGGGTGTTCGCCCGGGTGCGGGCGGCCGCCCGTGCGGAGCGCGGGAAGCTGGCTCTGGCGCTGCTGCTGGGGAGCCTCGCCGTCGGCTCGTCCGTCGGCCTCATGGCGGTCTCCGGCTGGCTGATCTCACGTGCGTCCGAGCAGCCTCCGGTGCTGTACCTCATGGTGGCGGTCACCGCGACCAGGGCCTTCGGCCTGGGCCGGGCGGTGTTCCGGTACGCGGAGCGGCTGGTGTCCCACGACGCGGTGCTCAGGACGCTCGCCGCACTCAGGGTCTCGGTCTACCGCGGGCTCGAACGCGTCGCGCCCGCCGGTCTGCGTACGGCGCGGCGCGGAGACCTGCTGTCGCGGCTGGTCTTCGATGTCGACGCCCTCCAGGACTACTGGCTGCGGTGGCTGCTGCCCGTCGGGACCGCGCTGGTGGTCGGGGTGGGGGCCGTGGGCTTCACCGGCTGGCTGCTCCCGGAGGCGGGGGCCGTGCTGGCTGCCGGGCTGGTCCTCGCGGGGGTCGGCGTGCCGCTGGTGAGCGGCGCCTGTGCGCGGCACGCGGAGCGCAGGCTGGCCCCCGCCCGGTCGGCTCTCGCGGTGCGGGTCGCCGACCTGCTCGCCGGGACGGCCGAGCTGACGGTCGCCGGTGCGCTGCCCGGGCGCAGGCGGCAGGCGCGGGCGGCCGACACGGTCCTCACCGTGATCGCCTCGCGCGCCGCGACGGCGACCGCCCTCGGCGCCGGGCTGTCCGTACTGATCTGCGGCCTGACCGTCGTGGGGGCGGCGCTCGTCGGTCTTCCCGCGGTGCACGACGGACGGCTGGCCGGTGTGGAGCTCGCCGTCATCGTCCTCACCCCGCTCGCGGCGTTCGAAGCGGTGAACGGGCTGCCGCTCGCCGTGCAGTACCGCCAGAGGATCGGGCGGAGCGCGGCACGGGTCCACGAGGTGCTGGACGCCCCGCTGCCGGTGCGGGAACCCGACGTGCCGGCCGAGGCTCCCGCCTCACCGTTCCCGCTGGTCGTACGGGGCCTGTCCGCGCGGTACCAGGGCGCGGAGCGTGATGCCCTGGAATCCGTCGACCTGACGCTGGCCCCGGGACGCCGTGTGGCGGTGGTGGGACCCTCCGGCTCGGGGAAGACCACCCTCGCGCAGGTCCTGCTGCGCTTCCTGGACCCGAAGGAGGGGACGTACCGCCTCGGGGGTGTGGACGCCTCCGCACTGGACGGCGACACGGTCCGGACGTTCGTCGGACTGTGCGCGCAGGACGCGCACGTCTTCGACAGTTCTCTCCGGGAGAACCTGCGGCTCGCACGGACCGGTGCGACGCACGACGAACTGAACGACGCCCTGGCCCGTGCCCGGCTGCTGGACTGGGTGCGGTCGCTGCCGGAGGGCATCGACACCCTGGTGGGCGAACACGGGGCCCGGCTCTCGGGCGGTCAGCGCCAACGGCTCGCGCTCGCGCGCGCGCTCCTCGCCGACTTCCCCGTGCTGGTCCTCGACGAGCCGGCGGAACACCTCGACCTGACGACGGCCGACGCGCTGACCGCGGACCTGCTGGACGCCACCCGGGGACGGACGACCGTGCTGATCACCCATCGGCTGGCCGGACTGGACGCCGTCGACGAGATCCTGGTGCTCGACGGGGGCCGGGTCGTGCAGCGAGGGTCCTACGCGGAACTGGCCGCGGCGGACGGGCCGCTGCGCGGGATGCTGGAGCGCGAACGGCACGGGGCGGTGGCGGCCGGGGTGTAGAGGAGTCTCACGAGGCGGCCTCGGGACCGCGATCGGGGGAGCCCGGCACTCGCGTACCGCCTCGGATCCGACTTTCCGGACGGATCGGCGCTCATTAGGCTCGGTCCATGGCCGAGCAGGACCCGAAGGACTCGCCCGAAGCCGCGACGCGGCCCACCGGAGGCCTGCGGGGGCTCTCCGCCGAGCTCACCGCGCGCGTTCCCGAGCTGCTGGAGGCCACACGGTCGGTCGGCACCGGACTGGAACTCCACTCCACCCTCGACCGCATCTGCGGGACCGCCGCGGAGCTCACCCGCGCCCGCTACGCGGCGATCGGTGTCGTCGACGAGTCCGGCGAGGGGCTCTCCGACTTCGTGACCCACGGGGTGCCGGAGGAAGCCGCCGCCGCGATCGGACGCCGGCCCGACGGCCGTACCGGTCTGCTGGGCGCGCTCGTCCGCGATCCGGTTCCCGTCACGCGGGCGGACCTGACGGGCGACCCGCGGTTCGCCGGCTTCCCGGCCGCGCACCCGCGGATGCGTACGTTCCTGGGGGTGCCGGTCCATGTCCAGGGTGCCCTCTTCGGCAACCTGTACGTGGCCGAGAAGGCCGGCGGCGAGCCCTTCGGGGATGACGACCGCCACCTGCTGCAGGTGCTCGCCACGGAGGCGGGGATCGCCATCGGCCATGCGAGGGCGTACGAGGCGGCCCGGCAGCGCGAACGGTGGATCGACGGGTCGGTGGCCGTCACCACGGCCCTTCTGTCGGGTGGGGACGCCGACGAGGCGCTCACGGTCGTCGCCGAGCGGGCCCGCCGCCTCGCCGACTCCGCCGCGGGCGTCGTGCTGCTGCCGGCCGAGGAAGGCGGCCTGGAGGTCGTCGCCGTCGCGTCGGACGACCCGGACCCGTCCCTGGGAGTGATCGTCACACCCCGGAGCCCGGTGGTGGCCGCGCTGCTGAGGGGCGAGCCGGTCTTCATGGACGACGCGGCCACCGACAGCCGTGTGATCACCCACCTCGCCGACCGGTTCGGACCGCACATGCTGCTGCCGCTGAGCATCGGCGGACGGGTGCTCGGCGCGCTCGCCATCCCGAGGGCGAAGGGGGACCGGCCCTACAGCGAGGCGGAACGGCTGCTGGCCACCCAGTTCGCCGCACAGGCGGCGCTCGCGCTGATGATGGCCGAGGCGCAGCGGGACCGGGAGCGCCTCGCCGTCTACGAGGACCGCGACCGGATCGCACGGGACCTGCACGACCTGGTCATCCAGCGTCTCTTCAGCACCGGGATGATGCTCGAACAGGCGCAGCAGCGGTCCGCGGTGCCCGCGGTCCGGGAGGGTGTCGGTCGTGCTGTCGGGGAACTGGACGTGACCATCCAGGAGATCCGCACGGCCGTCTTCGCCCTGCAGCAGGAGCCCGCGGAGGCGCCTGGCAGGCTGCGGACGCGGGTGATGCGGGAGATCGGTATGGCGGCGGTGCCCCTCGGTTTCAAGCCGTCGCACCGCTTTCTGGGGCCGGTCGACTCGCTCGTCGGGGAACTCGCGGCCAAGAACCTGATCGCCGCGCTGCGGGAGGCGTTGTCCAACGCCTTCCGCCACGCGCGGGCCTCGCGGGTCGAGGTGACCGTCGACGCCACCGCGGTCCTGCCGGACGGGCGGGACGCGGTGCGGCTGTCCGTCGCGGACGACGGGGTGGGGATCCCGGAGAGCGGGCGGCGCAGCGGGCTGCGCAACCTGGCCCGCCGCGCGGAGTCACTGGGCGGGGCGAGCTGGTTCGGCCCCGGGGCGGGTGAGGACGGCCGGGGAACGACCGTGTTCTGGCAGGTACCCCTCTGACGCGTTCGGCGGGTGTCCCTCCGACGCGCGGCCGGCGGCCGGCCTCAGAGGTTGGCGAGGATCCGCTCGATGACGACCGCCACGCCGTCCTCGTTGTTCGTCAGGGTGACGCCGGAGGCGGCCTCCACGGCGGCCGGGTGGGCGTTGCCCATCGCGAACGACGTCCCCGCCCAGCCCAGCATCTCCACGTCGTTGGGCATGTCGCCGAAGGCGACCACCTCGGCCCGGTCGATGCCGCGCTCGGCGCAGCAGGCGGCGAGCGTGCCGGCCTTGGAGACGCCGGGGCCGCTGATCTCCAGCAGCGCCGTGGGGCTGGAACGGGTGACCGAGGCGAGGCCCCCGGCCGCCTCACGGGCCAGTGTGAGGAAGCTGTCGGGGGTGAGTTCGGGGTGGTGGGCGAGCACCTTCAGGACCGGTGCGCCGGAGTCCGGCTGTTCCTCGCGGAGCAGCTTCTCCGCGATCGCCACGGTGGCACCGGGATCCAGGTGGAACGGCGGGTAGGAGGGCTCGTAGTGGATGCCCGTGGTCAGTTCGACGGCGAACGACGTCTCCGGAGCGGCGTCGCGCAGGATCCGGACCACTTCCAGGGCCGCGGTCCGCTCCAGGGGGCGCACCTCGACCAGCCGTCCGTCCGCGTGCAGGTCCGCGACGGCCGCGCCGTTCGCACAGATCGCCATGCCGTGGCCGTGCACATGGTCGCTGACGACGTCCATCCAGCGGGCCGGCCGTCCGGTGACGAAGAAGACCTCGATCCCGGCGTCCTCGGCGGCCGCGAGGGCGGCGATGGTCCGGTCCGACAGGGTCTTGTCGTCACGCAGCAGAGTGCCGTCCAGGTCGGTGGCGATCAGCCGGGTCACGGCAGGCAGAGGCGAGTCGATAGCTGAGGTCACACCGCCATTCTCCCGTACCAGGTCGCACGGTCGTGCAGAGGGGCGCACATCTGAGAGTGCGGGCCCCTGAGCTGCGGTACATGACCCTGGCATATGCCGAGGGCTGAGGGCGGGCGACGGGACCCGGGCTGCCGGCCGAACCGAGCCAGGGCCTCGGTGGCGATCTGTTCGAACACCGGGCCGTCCGCCGCGGAATCGGAGCCGCGGACGGGCCGGTACAGGACGATCCCGGTGCGTCCGAGCGCGATGCCCGCCGACCGCAGCCAGGGATGTTCCGCGTCTCGGGCGCACCTTCCGCGACGGCCCCTGGTACGGCGCCCTGCCCACCCTCACCGCCGCCGCGGCGGCGACCGAGCGCCTTTGCCCGGGCGCCCGCGCCACCTCGGGCGAGCCCTTTTCGCGCATCACGCGTTGGCCGGCGGAAACGCGTCAGGGTGCAGGAAGGGCCGACGGGGGCGCCCAGATCGGCTCGACGGCGAAGGAGACTTCCGCTCATGCGGCGTCAACTGGAGCGGAGCCGCCACGGTGGGCAGCGTGGTGGGCGCGGATACGTTCGGCCTCGGCCGGCTCCTCGGCAGGGCCGTGCTCCGCTCCGGCGGCGGCGATGTACTCATCGATGGCCCCGCGCCGGAGCTGCCGCTGTACGGCCTCCTCGATGTAGGAGGAGACGCCTTGTCCGCCGGCTCGTGCGCGGATTGCCTCCAGCGTCTCGGCGCGCGGGGAGACGCCGGTGCCTCGGGTCTTGCCGGGGCGGGGCGGGGCGGGGCGGGGCGTGGCGAAAGGGTACGTACGTGACCTGTTAACGTGCCGGCGCTCCGAGGCGGCCACCGCGGCCGGCGGCGAGCTTGCTGAGGCGGTCGCTGATGACCGAGACGCCCGGACGGGGCTCGCTCTCGTAGTACCAGGGCTTGCGTCGACGCAGCAGCGCCTCACCGTGCTCACTCCAGACGAATCCAGGTTTCCGCAGCAGCTTCCGGAACACCACGTCAGCCGTCTCCGGGTGGGCGGCGGCCAGACGGCGGATCGGCAACGGCGCGATCGTCTCCTCGCGCAGGTACGTGCGCAGCAGCTCCTGGTGCCGCCTGCGGCCGGTGCGTGCGGGGTCCGCGAAGAGATCCTGCAGCATCCCGTAGTCGGCGTAGAAGTTGAGCCCGTCGACCTGGTCGTGGATGACACCGATGGTGTCCGATTCCGCCAGTTCCCTCGGGAAGGCGAAGGAGGGCAGGTCCGGTCCAGGGACCCGACGACGCCGGGCACGACGTCCGGGCTGCGCGGCGACGGCGGCCTCCTGGCGGGCGCGGTAGTAGGCGTTGAGGAGGTCTTCGGCTTCGGCAGGCGGAAGGATCAACTCGTCGCCGCCGCAGAACTCGACGAACGCGGCCCGGTCCTCCCGCATCCGCCGCCATCCCTCCTCGGTCTTCCGGGGGTTGCGGAAGACCAGCTCGGGCCGGTCGGTGGCCAGTTCAAGCGCCGCCTGTGCGATGTCGGCGGCGCGGGACCCGGGGTAGTACGACATCGCCCCGGACACCAGCCACGCCCCGCCGGCCGAGTGGACGGGTACCAGGCAGGTGTGGAGGAATCCTCCCTCGGACACTCCGCGGAACGCGGTCCGCCCGACGTTCGAGTACGTGTGGTACTCCAGGTCGTCGATCAGGTTCAGCAGGACGACGGCGTCCCCGTCCTTGCGCAGGACCTCGAAAATGCCCTCGACCGGGTCACGCCAGCCGAGCAGCATCTCCCGCTCGGCCGCGGTCAAGTCCTTCCGTCCGGCGACGAACCGGCCCACCACGGTCGACCCGTCCGGCAACCGGTACCGCAGGACGAAGTGGTCGGTGATCCGGATCGCCTCACCCTCGTCCAGCTGCCGCGCGGGCCCTGCGGCTGCCAGCAGGAGAGGCGTCAACCATCGGTCGAAGCGAGCGCTCTGAGCGAAAGCGACCAGTTCCCCCTTCAACTCGGCGCTGCGCTCAATGAGGTCGGTGAGCGAGGGGCCACCCACGCTCTGTACGGCGTCAGCCACGTCAAGCCCCTTCGTGCGAACCGGTTCCGAGTGAAGTGAGGAAGGCCCGGCCTCAGCCGGCCCGGTGACGCAGCGCCTCGATCCACTCCGCGCCTTCGGGCGCGGGGGCGGGCAACGGCAGTTCCAGGATGCCGATCAGCTGCCGGGCACGGCCACGCGCGCAGACAGCGAGGATCCTGCCGTCGGGCGTGAGGTCGACGCCGCGCACTGTCACCTCGCCACCGAGAACCGTGGTGGTGAAGGGCACGTCCAGATGCTCCTCAAGCATGGTGAACAGACCGGTCCTCTGCTCGTCCTCGCCGTAGGCGTCCACCGTCGCCTCTTCGATCATGGCCTCCAGTTCGGCCCTCCCCGGTCTGTCCATGACGCCACGGTAGCGGCCACCGACGCCCTGTCGGCGTGGCCCCCGAATCTCCTCTTCCGGTCGGCACCTGTCTCTTATACACATCTCT
>NZ_KL585381.1:143838-150729 GCF_000721935.1 Streptomyces sp. NRRL WC-3549 | reverse complement strand
TCAGAGATGTGTATAAGAGACAGATGCGTCTGAGCACAGTGATCCTCCCCGTCCACCGGTGGGCCCAAGGACAGAACCTCTGGCGGCAGGCCGAGGATCTCGGCTTCCATGCCGCGTACACGTACGACCATCTCTCGTGGCGCACCTTCCGCGACGGCCCCTGGTTCGGCGCCCTGCCCACCCTGACCGCCGCCGCGACGGCGACCGAGCGCCTCCGCCTGGGCACGCTCGTCACCTCCCCGAACTTCCGCCACCCGGTGACGCTCGCCAAGGAGCTGATCACCCTCGACGACATCTCGGGCGGGCGGATCACCCTGGGGATCGGCGCGGGCGGCAACGGCTTCGACGCGACGGCCCTGGGGCAGGACGCGTGGACGCCCCGTGAGCGCGCTGACCGCTTCGGCGAGTTCGTGCCGCTGCTCGACCGGCTGCTCACCGAGGACGACGTGTCGCAGGACGGGGACTTCTACTCGGCGGTCGAGGCGCGGAACATCCCGGGCTGCGTGCAGCGGCCCCGGCTGCCGTTCGCGGTGGCGGCCACCGGGCCACGCGGGCTGAAGCTGGCCGCCCGGTACGGGCAGGCGTGGGTGACGACCGGGGACCCGAAGCTGTACGAGGAGGGGACCCCGGAGCAGTCGGTGGCGGCCCTGCGCGGCCAGGTCGAGCGGCTCGGCGAGGCCTGCACCGGGATCGGGCGCGACGCCGGACCGATGGACAAGGTCCTGCTGACCGGCTTCACCCCGGAGCGTGGCCGCCCGCTGGAATCGGTCGACGCGTTCGTCGATTTCGCCGGCCGCCACCGCGACCTCGGCTTCACCGAGCTCGTCGTCCACTGGCCGATCCCGGACTCGGACTTCGCGGCCGACCAGAACGTCTTCGAAGAGATCGCCACGCTCGCCCTCACGCAGCTGGGCTGAACCGGTCCGGCGGTGAGAGGCTCACCGCGAGATCGGCGGCGGACTCAAGGGCTCCCGGTCCGACGGCGTGTGAGGACAGGCGGCCTCTTCCGGGCCGGGGCCCTGCCCGGGTCACCCGGGCAGGCGGAGGAAGCGCGGCGGCACGGAATCGGTGAGCCAGACACCGTTGGCACTCACCTGGAAGGAGTGGCCCGCGCGGTGCATGGCGCCCGCGTGTACGGAGAGGACGACGGGGACGCCGCGCCGGGCGCCGACCCGGGTGGCCGTCTCCCGGTCGGGTGAGAGGTGGACGTGGTGGCGCCGCATGGGCCGCAGCCCCTCGGCGCGGATCGCGTCGAGTACCCGGCCCACCGTGCCGTGGAAGAGGTACTCGGGGGGCTCGGCCGGCGGCAGACCGAGGTCGACCGTCACGGTGTGGCCCTGGGCGGCACGGGTGCGGTCGCCGTCCACGGTGAAGCGCTGCTTGTCGTTGGCCGCCACCACATGGTCGAGCTCGGCCCGTGACACGGTGAACCCATGACGGGCGCAGGCCTCCAGCAGTTCGTCGACGGGCACCCAGCCATGGGCGTCGAGGGTGATCCCGATCCGTTCCGGTTGATGCCGCAGATGCCTCGACAAGTACGTGGATACCCTCACGGTGCGTGGTGTGCTCACCCCGCCAGCGTGCCCGCCGTGGTGCCACCGGTGCATCCGTATTTCGCACGGTGTTGGTGATATCGATGGTCAAGACGAGGTTTGGTCCACAGCCAAGCCGGGTTATCCACAGGCTGGATGGGCGATCTGTGGACAACACCCCTGCTGCGCCAGGGTTTTACACAACTAGGCGCTCTCGGCGCACGGTTGGCGCCGCGCCACCACATACCGGCTCACCGAACGCTGTTGAGCGCGCGATGCCCAACCCGCCGGCGCAGCGGCCTTGTTGGCAGGCGGCTGCAACTCGCCCCGGGCGTCAGGCTTTCGGCTCCCTCATGCGTTCGCCCCGGCGAACTCCGTGATCCAGGAGGCCAGCTGGTCCGGCCTGGTGCGGGGCACCCAGTGCTTGGCGGGCAGGGAGCGCCGCACCAACGTGGGCACCCATGACTCCAGTTCGTCGTAGAGCGAGGGGGACAGGAAGGCGTCCCCGGTAGGAGTGATCAGCTGGACCGGCACATGGGCGTGCGCGTCCCTACGCGGTCGGCGCAGCCGGGTCCGGACGTTGTCCCGGTAGAGCCAGGCGCCATGTGCCGCGTCTCTGGGCAGGGATGAGGTCGGGTAGCCGTCCGCCGGGACCTTCTCCATCCGGCGCAGGAGCCGCGGCCAGTGCCGGCCGAGCGGCCCGCGCCAGGCCAACTCGGGCAGCACGGGGGTGTGCAGGGCGTACACGTACCAGGACTTGGCGCCCTGACCGGCCAACTCCCGCACGTCCCGCGCCGTACGCCGCGAGGCCCGACGCCTGATCCAGTGGCCGAAGTGGTCGAGGCCGGGCCCGGACATCGAGGTGAACGACGCCACGCGGCCCTTGGTGCGCTCGACCGTGGCGAACTCCCAGGCCTGGACCGAACCCCAGTCGTGGCCCACCACGTGGACGGGCCGGTCGGGGCTCACCGCGTCCACGACGGCCAGGAAGTCGTCCGTCAGCTTCTCCAGTGTGAAACCGCCGCGCAGCGGCCGGGGCGCCGTCGAACGGCCGTGGCCCCGCACGTCGTACAGCACCACGTGCCACCGCTCCGCCAGCCGGTCCGCCACCCGCGACCAGACCTCCTTGCTGTCCGGATAGCCGTGGACGAGTACGATCGTCGGCCGCGAGCGATCGCCCAACTCGGCGACGCACAGCTCGATCCCGCCCGTACTCACCCAACGCTCCCGCGCGCCACGCAGCTTCACGCCGCCCCCTCGTCGATGTCGGCATCGCGCTACGTGTCCGTAACGTGACACCGCCGAATCTCGCAACCCGACGCCTCCGCGTCAAGGGATGCCCGGAACCTGTGGACGAACGGGTCATCCTCCGCGGGGTCCCCCTACGGGTCCGTACGCCTCTGGTCTGATCCCGATACGACCGCCTGGTCTGACGACTCCGGCAAGACGCGCCACTACCTTCGTGGACGTGACTGTGATCGCGACCGAAAGCCTGAGCAAGAGGTTCCCCCGGGTGACCGCGCTTGACCGGCTCTCCTTGGACATCGGACCGGGTGTGACCGGCCTGGTGGGGTCCAACGGAGCCGGCAAGTCCACCTTGATCAAGATCCTGCTGGGTCTGTCCCCCGCCACCGAAGGCCGGGCCGCGGTGCTCGGGCTCGACGTCGCCACCGACGGCGCCGCGATCCGGGAGCGGGTCGGGTACATGCCCGAGCACGACTGCCTGCCGCCCGACGTGTCCGCGACGGAGTTCGTCGTCCACATGGCGCGGATGTCCGGCCTGCCGCCGACGGCGGCGCGCGAACGGACCGCCGACACCCTGCGGCACGTAGGCCTGTACGAGGAGCGGTACCGCCCCATCGGCGGCTACTCGACCGGTATGAAGCAGCGGGTCAAACTGGCCCAGGCACTGGTCCACGACCCGCAGCTGGTGCTCCTGGACGAACCGACCAACGGCCTGGACCCGGTCGGCCGGGACGACATGCTCGGACTGATCCGACGGGTCCACTCGGACTTCGGGATCTCCGTCCTCGTCACCTCGCACCTCCTCGGTGAGCTCGAGCGCACCTGTGACCACGTCGTCGTCATCGACGGCGGCACGCTGCTGCGGTCCAGTTCCACCAGCGACTTCACCCGGACCACGACGACTCTGGCCGTCGAGGTCACGGACAGCGACGCCCACCCCGACGGGGCGCAGTCCCTGCGCCGGGTGCTCGCCGACGCCGGTGTCACCCTCCTGGGCCTCGACGGCCTCGACACCGAAGGGCTGCCGGGCGCCGGCCACATCCTTCTGGTGGAGGCGACGGGCGAGGAGACGTACGACCTGGTCCGCGACAGCGTGGCCGGGCTGGGGCTCGGCCTGATCCGCATGGAACAGCGCCGCCACCACATCGCAGAGGTCTTCCGGAGCGAGGCGCCCCCGCGGGGCGCCGCCGCGACGGCCGGGACCGGACAGCAGAAGGGAAGCGGTCGTGATGAGCGCTGACACCCGGACCGGTACGGCCGGAAGCGACGCCTCCCGGATCCACAACATCGGATACCGCTCGTACGACGGCGTGCGGCTGGGCCGCGCATACGCCCGACGGTCGCTCTACTCGCAGTCCCTGCGCGGGTCCTTCGGGCTGGGGCGGTCCGCCAAGTCGAAGGTGCTGCCGATGCTGCTGTGCGGGGTGATGTGCCTGGTGGCGCTGATCATCGTCGCGGTCGCCATGGCCGCGCCCACCATGACGAAACTCCCCATCGAGTACACGTCTTTCGCCATCTACCTGCAGGCCGTGATCGGCCTCTTCGTCGCTTCGCAGGCCCCGCAGTCCGTGTCGAGGGACCTCCGCTTCAAGAGCATCCCGCTGTACTTCTCACGGCCGATCGAACGCGTCGACTACGTGATCGCGAAGCTGGGGGCGATGGCGTCGGCCCTGTTCATCCTCACCGGGCTCCCCCTCGTCATCCTGTACGTGGGCGCCCTGCTGGCCAAGTTCGATTTCGCCGACCAGACCAAGTGGTTCGGGCAGGGGGTGGTCTCGGTGGCCCTGCTGTCCATCCTGTTCGCGGGCATCGGACTCGTCGTCGCCGCGCTGACCCCGCGGCGGGGATTCGGCGTCGCCGCCGTCATCGCCGTACTGACCATCACCTACGGAGCGGTCTCCACGGTCCAGGGCATCGCCTGGACCACGGGTTCGACCGGTGCCGTGTCCTGGCTGGGCCTGTTCTCGCCGATCACGCTGATCGACGGGGTGCAGACCGCGTTCCTCGGAGCCTCCTCCGCCTTCCCCGGTGGCGAGGGCCCGGGCGCCGCGGCCGGTGTGGTCTATCTGATCGTTGTCCTCGCGCTCGTCGCCGGCTCGTACGCCGTCCTGATGCGCCGCTACCGGAGGGTCGGGCTGTGACCACCATCGAGATCGACCACACCTCGCGCTGGTTCGGCAACGTGGTCGCCGTCAACGACGTGAGCATGACCGTGGGGCCGGGTGTGACGGGTCTGCTGGGCCCCAACGGTGCCGGAAAGTCCACGCTGATCAACATGATGGCCGGGTTCCTCGCCCCGTCGACCGGCAAGGTCACCCTGGACGGCAAGCAGATCTGGCGCAACGAGGCCGTGTACCGGGACATCGGCATCGTCCCCGAGCGGGAGGGGATGTACGACTTCCTGACCGGCCGGGAGTTCGTCGTCGCCAACGCCGAACTGCACGGCCTGGGTGACGCGGCCGCGCACAAGGCGCTGGCCACGGTCGAGATGGAGTACGCGCAGGACCGCAAGATCTCCACGTACAGCAAGGGCATGCGCCAGCGCGTGAAGATGGCGTCGGCCCTGGTGCACGAGCCCTCCGTGCTGCTGCTCGACGAGCCGTTCAACGGCATGGACCCGCGCCAGCGGATGCAGCTGATGGAACTGCTCCGGCAGATGGGGGCGGAAGGCCGGACGGTCCTGTTCTCCTCGCACATCCTGGAGGAGGTCGAGCAACTCGCCTCGCACATCGAGGTGATCGTCGCGGGCCGGCACGCCGCGTCCGGCGACTTCCGGAGGATCCGCCGGCTGATGACGGACCGGCCGCACCGCTACACCGTGCGTTCCAGCGACGACCGGGCACTGGCCGCCGCACTCATCGCCGACCCGTCCACGGCGGGGATCGAGGTGGACACCACCGAAGGGGCCCTGCTGATCCAGGCCGTCGACTTCGGACGCTTCACCACGCTGCTGCCGAAGGTGGCACGCGAACACGGGATCCGGCTGCTGACCGTCTCACCGTCCGACGAGTCCCTCGAATCGGTCTTTTCCTATCTCGTAGCGGCCTGAGTAGTGGCCTGAAAGGAGCTGTGAAGCGTCATGTACGACCCCACAGTCGCCCGGCTCACCTACCGGGCCCTGCTCGGCCGGCGCCGGGCCGCCATCCTGTTCGTCCTGCCCGTGCTGCTGGTGGCCATCGCCGTGGCGGTACGGACGTTCGCCGGGGCTGACGACGGAGTCGCCTCGGGCGTTCTCGGCGGGTTCGCCATCGCCACGATGGTGCCGCTGATCGGTGTCATCGCGGGGACGGGCGCCATCGGGCCGGAGATCGACGACGGCTCGATCGTCTACCTGCTGGCCATCGTCTACCTGCTGGCCAAGCCGGTGAAGCGGCCGACGATCATCGTCACCAAGCTCATCGTCGCCGTCGGGGTGACGATGCTCTTCTCCGCGGTGCCGACCCTGGTCGCGGGCCTCATCCTGAACGGCAACGGGGGCCAGATCGCGGTGGCGTACATGATCGCGGCCCTCGTCGCCTCGATCGCGTACAGCGCGCTGTTCCTGCTGCTGGGCACGGTCAGCCGGCACGCGGTCGTCTTCGGCCTGGTGTACGCGCTGGTGTGGGAGGCGCTGTTCGGCAGCCTGGTGCCGGGCGCGAGGACGCTGAGTGTGCAGCAGTGGTCCCTGTCGGTCGCGGAGAAGGTGGCGGGCGAGGGCCTGGTCACCTCGGACGTCGGCCTTCCGCTGGCCACGGTCCTGCTGGCCGGGGTCACGGTCGTGGCGACCTGGTACGCGGGCCAGAAGCTGCGGGCGCTGAAGCTCGCGGGCGAGGAGTGAGACCACCCGTCGCCCGGCCGTTGTGACGCGACCCCCGTCCGCCGGACGGGGGTCGCGCCGTGTCCGGGTGCCCCGGGGCGTGACCGCGTGGTCGCCGGTTCGTTGGGCCGGGCGCGTGGAGGCACCTGGAATCTGTGACGTCGAGCTTTCGTGACATCGGGGAATGCCGGCGCGGGCGGGAGCGACCCGCCGTACCGGTCATCGAGCAAGTGGCAACCGTGAGCGCCCTCATCGCAGGACATCGCCCGGCTGGACGCGCGGCTCGATGAGGTGGCCCGGCAGGTCGGGGCGCCGGGC
>NZ_KL585381.1:143225-143624 GCF_000721935.1 Streptomyces sp. NRRL WC-3549 | reverse complement strand
CGTACCGGCGGGTGACGGAGCGGGCGGACCGCCGGAGGCCACCGGAAAACCGGTGGCCCACCGGCGGTCCGCCCGGGCAGAGTGGATCCGACGGCGCCACCGGACGGCGCCCACCGGAACCGGGGAGGAGCGCGGCGATGACCAGGAGTACGAGTCCGTCGAGCTCCCCGCAGGGCGGTCCTCGGCCGGCACCGCGGTAGCCGCATCAGCTACCCGCGACGCTGCCGCCGCAGGACCCCCGGGTGGCCGCCCGTGCGCATCGCGCGGGGCCACCTCCCGGAGGATTGGCCGAGTGGTAAGGCAGCGGCTTGCTAAGCCGTCGTCGGGGTCCGCCCCCGCGCGCGTTCGATCCGCGCATCCTCCGCAGAAGACGGAACCGGCACCCGCCTCACCGGCGGG
>NZ_KL585381.1:134841-143051 GCF_000721935.1 Streptomyces sp. NRRL WC-3549 | reverse complement strand
AGACGGAACCGGCCCCCGCCTCACCGGCGGGGCGGCGTCCGGAGCAGGTCCTCCAGCACCACGGCGATGCCGTCGTCCTCGTTGGACGCGGTGACCTGGTGGGCCACGGCCTTCAGCTCCTCGTGGGCGTTGGCCATGGCCACGCCGTGCCGGGCCCAGCCGAACATGGGTATGTCGTTCGGCATGTCACCGAAGGCCAGCGTGTCCGCGGCCTTCAGTCCCAGGCGGCGGGCGGCCAGCGAGAGACCGGTCGCCTTGCTCAGGCCCAGGGGCAGGATTTCGACCACGCCCGGGCCCGCCATCACCACGTCCACCAGGCTGCCGACCGCCTCCCGGGCGGCCTTGGCCAGGGCGTCGTCGCTCAGCTCCGGATGCTGGACGTAGACCTTGTTCAGCGGGGCGGACCACATCTCGGCGGGGTCGTCCACGAAGAGGGCCGGCAGCGGCCCCTCCTGTACCCGGTAGCCGGGACCGACCAGCACCTCGCCGTCGAGGCCGTCACGGCTCGCGGCCAGCGCCAGGGGGCCGACCTCCGCCTCGATCCGGGACAGCGCGAGCCCGGCCAGTCGGCGGTCCAGGGTCAGGGAGGTCAGCAGCCGGTGCTCTCCGGCGTGGTAGACCTGCGCACCCTGACCGCACACCGCCAGACCGTCGTACCCCAGGTCGTCCAGGATGTGCTTGGTCCAGGGAACGGCGCGGCCGGTGACGACGATGTGCGCGGCACCGGCCGCGGTCACCGCGGCCAGCGCCTCACGGGTGCGACCGGAGACCGTGTGGTCGTCACGGAGCAGCGTGCCGTCCAGGTCGGTCGCGACGAGCTTGTAGGGGAAATTCACTGGGAGACCGGCTCCAGGACCTCGCGGCCGCCCAGGTACGGCCGGAGGACCTCCGGTACCCGCACCGAGCCGTCGGCCAGCTGGTGGTTCTCCAGGATCGCCACGATCGTGCGCGGCACGGCGCAGAGGGTGCCGTTCAGCGTGGCGAGCGGCTGCACCTTCTTCCCGTCGCGCATGCGGACCGAGAGCCGGCGGGCCTGGAAGCCGTCGCAGTTCGACGCGGACGTCAGCTCGCGGTACTTGCCCTGGGTGGGGATCCACGCCTCGCAGTCGAACTTGCGGGAGGCCGAGGCGCCGAGGTCACCGGTGGCGACGTCGATCACCTGGAACGGCAGCTCCAGCGCGGTGAGCCACTGCTTCTCCCAGTCCAGGAGCCTGCGGTGCTCGGCCTCGGCGTCCGCCGGGTCGACGTACGAGAACATCTCGACCTTGTCGAACTGGTGGACGCGGAAGATGCCCCGGGTGTCCTTGCCGTACGTACCGGCCTCGCGGCGGAAGCACGGCGAGAAACCGGCGTACCGCAGCGGCAGCTTGTCGGCGTCGATGATCTCGTCCATGTGGTACGCCGCGAGCGGGACCTCGGAGGTGCCGACCAGGTAGTAGTCGTCCTTCTCCAGGTGGTACACGTTCTCCGCGGCCTGGCCCAGGAAGCCCGTGCCCTCCATGGCGCGGGGACGCACCAGCGCCGGCGTCAGCATCGGGACGAAACCGGCCTCGGTCGCCTGCGCGATGGCGGCGTTGACCAGGGCGAGCTCCAGGAGCGCGCCGACACCCGTCAGGTAGTAGAAGCGCGAACCGGACACCTTGGCGCCGCGCTCCATGTCGATGGCGCCGAGCGCCTCGCCGAGCTCCAGGTGGTCCTTGGGCTCGAAGCCCTCGGCACCGAAGTCACGGATCGTGCCGTGTGTCTCCAGGACGACGAAGTCCTCCTCGCCACCGACCGGTACGTCCTCGTGGACGAGGTTGCCGAGCAGGAGGAGCAACCGCTTGGCCTCGGCGTCGGCCTCGTCCCGGGCCGCGTCGGCCGCCTTCACCTCGGTCTTCAGCTGGTCGGCCTTCTTCAGGAGCTCGGTGCGCTCCTCGGGGGTGGCCTTGGGGATCAGCTTGCCGAGCGACTTCTGCTCGGAGCGGAGTTCGTCGAAGCGGACGCCGGACGACCTGCGCAGCTCGTCGGCGGAGAGCAGGGCGTCGACGAGCGCGACGTCCTCTCCACGGGCGCGCTGGGAGGCGCGAACACGGTCGGGGTCCTCACGGAGCAGGCGAAGGTCAATCACCCCTCAAGGCTACCGGTGCGGGCGTCCGGGCCTCGAACCGATATCAACAGCCTGAGCGTTTTGCCGGAATTGCCGGAATGGGTAATCCGGCGGGGAATCGCACGGGCGGGGTGACGGGCGCCACTCCTGATAAAGGAGGTGCAATGCCGTGAAAAGGGGCCAAGTCCTCCCGCTGTTCAGGAGGCCGCCGGGCGCCGTCGGCGTTCTGCCGTTGTATCGGCGGTGCGAGAGGCGGGAGTTGGGGGCCCGGGAGTGCGCTGTTGTCCACAGGAGGTGGCGGTCGGCTTTAGTTATCCACAGGCTGTGAGGAAGTTCTGTGGATACCTGAAGGGCGCGTTCCGAAACGAGTGCGATCCCCCTGGGTTCGTCGCCCAAACCTGATTTCCACGCTCATTCGAGTGGGAATTCCTCGCCCTAAAGAGTTGATCAACGGAATTCGGGTGACATGGGCGAGGGTGTACGCCTGTGCGCGACCCTGGGGCAGTAGGGCGATTTGTCGATGATGCGGCTTTGCGTTGTCGACTTGTCCCCAGGCGGAATCGAGGCCTGTGGATAACTTGTGCTCCCTCGGCGCTTCCGGCCCACAGCAGCACTCGTGCCCGGCCTGAGGCCCCCGCCCCGCCGTTGCGGTGGTCCCTACGGCCGGGCCCCCGGCCGCTCAGACCCGGCCGTCCTGACTGCGGGCCAGCCAGTCGGACGCCTCCGTGAAATCCTGGTCCGAGGTCCCGGTGCGCAGGGGCCTCACCTCGTCGGGGGTGACCCCCGCCCTCGGGTAGGAACCCAGGAATCGCACATTCGGGCAGATCCTCTTCAGCCCCATCAGGGCCTCACCGACCCGGCGGTCCGCGATGTGTCCTTCGGCGTCCACGGCGAAACAGTAGTTCCCGATCCCTTCCCCGGTGGGCCGCGACTGGATCAGCATCAGGTTGACCCCGCGCACCGCGAATTCCTGGAGGAGTTCGAGCAGGGCGCCCGGGTGGTCCTCGCCGAGCCAGATGACGACGGACGTCTTGTCCGCTCCGGTCGGTGCCGAGGGCCTGGCCGGCCGCCCCACCAGGACGAAGCGGGTCTGCGCGTTCGCCGCGTCGTGGATCTCCGTCACGAGCGGTACCAGCCCGTACGTCGCGGCGGCGAACTCACCGGCGAAGGCGGCGTCGAAACGGCCCTCCTGGACGAGCCGGGCGCCGTCCGCGTTCGACGCGGAGGACTCCCACACCGCGTTCGGCAGGTGGGCGGCCATCCAGTTGCGCACCTGCGGCTGGGCCGCCGGGTGGGCGGTGACGGTCTTGATGTCGGACAGTTCGGTACCGGGCCGCACCAACAGCGCGAAGGTGATGGAGAGCAGCACCTCGCGGTAGATCATGAGCGGAGCGCCTGTGGTCAACTCGTCGAGCGTCGCGGTGATTCCGCCCTCGACGGAGTTCTCGATGGGGACGAGCGCCGCCGCCGCCTCCCCGCTGCGCACCGCGTCCAAGGCGGCCGGGACGGAGACCATCGGGACGAGCTCGCGGGTGGCAGCTTCCGGGAGCGTGCGGAGGGCCACCTCGGTGAAGGTGCCCTCGGGACCGAGATAGGCGTAACGCGTGGCTGACATACGGTCACCCTAGTGGGCTCACGGGGGAGGGCAGGACCGTTGCGGAGTCCGTCCCGCTCAGGCTTCGAGCAGCCGTTGCCCGACGTACTCCCCGGGTGCGATGCCTCCCGGAACCGCGAAGAGGCCGCTCGCCTCGTGCCGGAGGAAGGGGGAGAGCGCGTCCCCCCGGTCGAGCTTGCGCTGCACCGGAACGAAGCCTCTGAAGGGGTCCGCCTGCCAGCAGATGAACAGCAGCCCGGCGTCCGGGGAGCCGTCGTCCGTGAGGCCGTCGTGGTAGGAGAAGGGCCGCCGCAGCATGGCGGCGCCCCCGTTCTTCTCCGGCGAGGAGATCCGGGCGTGGGCGTTGTCGGGGATCAGCAGCTTGCCGTCCGGCCCCGCCTTGTCCAGGTCCATCTCCGTCGTCTCGGTCCCGCCGCTCAGCGGCGCTCCGTCCGCCTTGCGCCGCCCGATGACCTGCTCCTGCCGGGCGACGGTGAGTTCCTCCCAGTCGTCGAGGAGCATCCTGATCCGCCGCACGACGGCGTACGAGCCGCCCTCCAGCCAGGCGTACGCGGGGTCGCCCGCCGGTACGAAGACCCGCTGTTCGAAGTCGCTCTCCTCCGGCTCCGGGTTGCCGGTCCCGTCGACCTGGCCCATCAGGTTCCGAGCGGTCATCGGCCTGGCCGTCGCGCCCGGGGTCCGGTTGAAGCCGTTCATCTGCCACCGCACCCGGGCCGCCGCCCCGGCCTCCTTCTGCACCGCGCGCAGGGCGTGGAACGCCACGAGCGCGTCGTCGGAGCCGATCTGTACCCAGACATCGCCGTCGGACCGCTTGGCGTCGAGGTGATCGGAGGAGAAGGCCGGCAGCGGATCGAGCCCGGGCGGGCGGTGGGCGACCAGGCCCGTCCGGTCGAAGAAGGTACGGCCGAATCCGAAGGTGACGGTCAGCGAGGACGGCCCGGCGTCGAGCGCCACACCGGTGTCCTGCCCGGCGCCGTCGCCGGTGGGACGGCCCGCCATCAGCCGTTCGGCCACCGCGGACCAACGGCGCATCAGGGCCGCCGCCTCCTTCCGCCCCGCCCCGGGAGCCAGATCGAAGGCGATCAGATGCCCACGGGCCTGAAGCGGGGTGAGGATCCCCGGTTGATGTTTCCCGTGAAACATCACCTCGGTCGAGCCGATCGTGGTCAGCGCGGTCGGTTCGGCGTCCCGCGTGGCGGCATAACCCCCTGCGCCGCCCGCCGCGCCGAGCACCAGCCCGGCCGCCCCCGCCGCCCCGGCGCCACCGATCAGTCTCCGCCGGGAGAGGCCCCCGCCGGAATCCGGGGTCACGGCGTCCTGCTGGGCGGTGCTTCGAGGGGCGTTCGCCTTGTTCTTCGTGCTCACCTTGGTCAGCCGATCTTCACGTTCTTGTCGATGGTCGTCTGGTCGATGTCCGACGTACGCACGGTCACCGCGAGCTTCCATTCGCCCGCCATCGGGATCTGTACGCCGCTCGCCGTCCAGTGCCCCGCGGCCAGGTGGTCGGGGACGACGGGCAGCGGGCCGATGTCCTCGGACTCAAGGGTGAAGGCCAGCTTCACCTCGGGTACGTCCATGGGGCCGTCCGGTCCGTCGATCCAGAGGTGCACGTCATTGGCACCGGTCCCGCCAGGGGTGATGGCGAGCCGGACGGTTCCCTTGCCGTCTACGCCGCCCGTGTCGAACGGCAGGCTCAGACCGACCTCCCCGCCCGCCGCCGGCGCGGTGACCGCTGCGGTGCTGCGGGCCGCTTCCTCCTCGGTCCGCCCCGGCTCGGTGGCCGTCAGGATCGTCGTGACCGCGAGCAGCACGACGGCGATGCCGGTCTCCAGCAGGACGGAGCGGCGCAGACCGGAGCGCTCGGGATCGGCGTCGCGGTCCCGCTTCTCCCGGGTGGCCGTCAGGGCGGCTCGCTGCCGGGCGAGTTGGGCGGCACGCTGCGGATCCGGCCCGGCGGCGTCGGTGGTCCTGGTGGTGCCGGTGGTCTCGGCGGCGTCGGGGGCCGTGGTGATCTCAAGGGTCCGCGAACCGCTCGCGTCACCGGAGCCGTCCGTACCGCCGGAGCCGTCCGTCCTGCCCGTGTCACCGGAGCCGTCCGTACCGCCAGGTCCGTCCGTCTCGCCCGCGTGGTCCGAGCCGCCCGTACTCTCCGTGCCCTCCGGGGCGCTCGTCGTCTGCTCCCCGTTCTCCGTCAGACGCCCCGTCCACCGCCGGGAGAACCACGCGACCCCGAGGAGCAGCGCGACCAGGCCCACCTTCAGGAGCAGCAGCTGTCCGTACCGGGTGCCGGTCAGCGCGGACCACGTCCCCACCTGGCGCCACGACTGGTAGAGGCCGGTCCCGGCCAGGACGACCACACTGCCGAACGCGACCCGTGAGAAGCGCCGCACCGCGTCGGCCGTGATGTGGGGCGTTCGGTACAGGGCGACCAGCAGGGCTGCCAGGCCGCCCAGCCAGGCGGCGACGGCGAGCAGATGAGCGATGTCCACCGGCATCGCGATGCCCGGCTGGATGCCGGTCGAGGCGTGCTCGGCCAGGGCCCAGGTGCCCGCGATGCCGATGGCGATCACGGCGCCGCCGATGGCCAGTCCGAACGTGAGGTCCTGCTTCTCCCTCTCGTCCTCGCGTTTGGCGTACGCCCCGAAGAGGACCGCGACGAAGAGCGCGGAGGCGCCGAGGAGCAGCAGCCGGGACACCAGGGCCGCCCCCGGCTTGGTGTCGAGGGCGGCCTGCAAGCCGTCCAGGTCGAAGGCGTCCGCGAGCTTCCCGGAGCCGGTGTAGGGGTTGCGCAGGAGCAGCATGACCAGGGTGGCGGTGGTGAGCGTGACCCAGCCGCGTACGACGAGGCGCTGCAGCGGCCGTGCTCCCGCCCCGCGCTGCCAGCAGGCGAGGACGAAGGCGGATCCGCCGGCGAGCAGGATGAACCCGGCGTACGCGGTGTAGCGCGCGATGTCGTAGAGGGTGCCGACGAGACCACCGCCCGCACTGGCGGAGGGGAGCGTGACCGTGGTCTCCGAGGGCGCGCCGACGGAGAAGGTGAAGGCCCCGGCGACCGGGTGGCTGTCCGCGGAGACCGCCTGCCAGGCGACGGTGTAGGTACCGTCCGGCAGACCGCTGTGGAGGGTGACGCCGTACCGCACGGGGCCGCCGTCCGTCAGGTCGCGGGGCCCGCCGGTGTCGGCCCGTTCGCCGCTGGGGTCGAGGATCCTGATCGAGTCGTCGCCGACGGCGATCTCCTCGGAGAAGGTGAGGGTGACCTCCTTCGGGGCGGTGGCGACCACCGACCCGTCCTGCGGGTCGCTCCCCGTGAGCGCGGCGTGCGCGGACGCCGGGCTCGCGCCGGCCAGCACCAGGCCGAACAGCAGGCTGATCAGCGTGGTGAGGAGCGCGGCCGCGGTGAGCGGCCGTCGTGTCGGGGAGTGTCCGAAGTGCGGGGCGGTGGCCGTCATGGGGTGTCAGTACCTCACTGCTTCTTCGGGTTGTAGGTGGTCTCCTTGACGGGCACGTCGACCGAGATCGCGCCGGCCTTCTCGAAGTGGAGCTTCACCGAGACCGTGTCCCCTTGCCGGGGGCGCTTCTTGAGGTCGGCGAACATGATGTGGCCACCCCCTCGTTCGAGGTCGAGCTCACCGCCCGCAGGCACCTCGAAGGAGGAGACCATCCGCATGGCCTGGTTCTTCGTCTCGTGGATGGTGACGTGGTCGGAGAGCGAACTGGTCACCGAGGTGAGCCGGTCGGAGCCTCCGCTGTTCTTCACGACGAGGAAGCCGGCCGCCATGTCGCTCACGGGCTGCGGCATGAACGCGCCGGTGACCTCCAGTGCGGGCGCCTCGTCCGAGGAGCACCCCGTCAGCGCCAGCCCGGTGGTGAGGGCCAGGGCGCCCAGGAGGGGAGTGCGGTGGTTCACGGGTTCTCCCCCTTGATGAGCTTGGGGAGGTCCTTGGTGTAGTCATCGGCCGTGGTGTCCTCGCTGTAGAGCACGTATCCCGCGTCGGTCTTCGGCGAGAACGCGATGACCTGGGAGCCGTGCATGGAGACGACGGTGCCGTCCTTCTCCTTCTTCGGTGCGTCGATCCCGATGCCGATCTGCCGTGCTCCCGCCTGGATGGCCGGGAAGTCGCCGGTGAGGCCGGTGAAGTCGGGGTCCTGGGCGTTGAGCCAGCTGCCCAGGGACGCCGGGGTGTCCCGCTCGGGGTCGGTCGTGACGAAGACGACCTGCAGCTTGTCCTGGTCGGCCTTGGGCAGGGCCCGCTTGGCGAGGGCGATGTTGCTCATGGTCAGCGGGCACACGTCGGGGCAGTTGGTGTAGCCGAAGTAGATGAGCGTCGGCTTGCCCTTGGTCTTCTCCCGCAGGTCGAAGGACTTGCCGTGCGTGTCGGTGAGGACGAGGTCGGGCTTGGTGAACGGTTGGTCGAGCACCGTCGCGGCCTGGGTCTTCGCCGGGGCGGAGACGTCGGCGACCGCTGAGTCGGACGAGTCCGACGAGCCGTCGCCGCAGGCGGGCAG
>NZ_KL585381.1:127814-134648 GCF_000721935.1 Streptomyces sp. NRRL WC-3549 | reverse complement strand
GGCGGACAGGGTCAGTGCGGCCACGGCGGCGAACGCCGCGGCCAGCACCGTCTTCTTGTTGCGCATGGAGAGCTGTTTCCTGGTCTGTGGTGCGGGTGGTGGATCAGTGGATCAGGCGGTGCGGCGGCGGCCGGCCAGGACGCCGAACGCGACGCCCGCGATGCCGATGACGATGCCGGCGATGCCGAGGACGCGGGCCGTGGTGTCGCTGTCGCTCGACGAGGCGGTGTTCTCCGAGGCGGCCGCGGTCTCCTCCGCCTTGTCCGCCTCGCCGCCCTTGGCGTCGGCGGCGGCACCGTGGCCGTCGGCCGACGCGGCGGTCAGCTGGAGGACGGGAGCGGGGCTCTCGGGCTCTTCGCCGCCCTCGGCCGGCTCCTCGATCCAGCGGACGACTTCCTTGTTGCTGTACGTCTGCAGGGCCTTGAAGACCAGCTGGTCGGCGTCCTCGGGGAGCTGCCCGACCGAGAGCGGGAACTGCTGGAAGAAGCCCGGCTCGATGCCCTTGCCGTCCGCGGTCCAGGTGACCTTGGAGACGGCCTTGTCGATCTTCTTGCCGTGCACCTCGAGCGGTTCGGCCAGCTTGCTCTTGGTGACCTCGATCTTCCAGCCGGCGACCGGCTGCGGGCTGACGGAGGCCAGCGGGTGGTCGGTCGGGAAGTTCACCTCGACCTTGACGGTGGAGGCGTTGTCACGCTCGTTGGGGACCTTGAAGTTGACGGTGGCGTATCCGCCCTTGGCGGCCTCGCCCTGCGGCTGCACGCTGACGTGCGCGGCGGCGGGCCCGGCGAGCAGCAGGACGGTGGACGCGGCGACGCCGCCGGCGAGGACGATGCGGGAAACGTTCATGACAGGGATCACTCCACAGTTCACGGAAGAAGGTGGTCCGGCGCGCGGGAGCGCGACGGCTCGCGACCGCCTCCGCACCGGAATCCGGCGGAGTGGCCGCGTCAGGCTGCGCGTACGTACGCGGGCGGCGGGCCGCGCCTGATCACCAGATGCTGCAGAGGGTCCCCGGTCGCGGGCGCCGGGGCGTCGACGGCGGTGCGCAGGGGGCGGCGCGGGCCGTTCGCCGGATGTCCCGGGAGGCCCGCGCGCAGGGCGCGTACCAGGGACATGGCCGCGCGCAGCGCCCGGAGCCGGGCACCGGCGGCGAGCTGCCGTCCGCCGTGGACGGAGAGCGCGGCCAGCCGGAAGAGCGCGATCTCGCCGCGGCGCAGCAGCCAACCGGTGGCGAGCGCGGCGAGGAGGTGCCCCAGGACCATGGGCAGGCTCGGCAGCAGTCCGGCCGCCATGGCGGAGACCGCGGGATCGGGTGCCGCTCCGGACGCCAGTTGGTGTCCCTGTGCCACGGCCGTCGGGTCGATGCCCGCGGTGGTGACGATGCGGTGCGCCTCCCCGGCGCTCAGCTGCGCGGGCCCGGCACCGCAGACGAGGCTCGCCGCGAACCGGATCAGCGAGTCGTCCCCGCCGGACGCCGTCGCGGCACCCGGAGCGTGCCGACCGAGCCCGAACAGGGCGTGCAGCGCGAGCTGTCCGGCGGCCAGCGCGCCGACGATCGAGGGGAGGGAACGCTCGCGCCCGGCGAGCACGGCGACGGCGGTGAAGACTCCGAGGAATCCTGCGGCAAGGGTCCAGCCGGGCACCCCGGCACCCGCGGCGAGGCTGTGTCCCGCCGCGGCCAGCGCGACGCAGACCGCGGTGAACACCGCGGTCCTCATGAGCCGCAGACCGGCTCCGGCGCGTGCGACAGGCATAGACATGGCCCGGACATCATCGCACTGCGACCCGGGGTCCCGTACGGCAGGTCCGGAAGGTTGCCTTCTGTCCCCATCGGGGCGATCGGAGCGTGTCGGGCCTGTTCGCAGGGCCCGCGCGACGCCGCCCGGAACCGGAAGCGGACGGGGGACGAGCGGCCGTACACCGGTCGCGGGACCGTCATACACCGGGATACGGGGCATTCGCATCCGCCGAACGAGCGCTGTCACGGCATCGGGGTGCTTATCGAGCGCCCACCCCGGCAATACGTAACCGTATGTCGAGCCGCAGCCAGGAGGCTGGAGCATGAGCATGTGGTGGTCACTCCATTTGCGGCGCGAAGCCGCGAGCGTTCCGCTCGCCCGTCGTTTTCTCCTCGGCACCATGGAGACGGCGGGGGTCGATCCGGACATCTCCTACGACCTGTCGGTCGCGCTCAGCGAAGCGTGTGCGAACGCCGTCGAGCACGGCGGCCGGCCGGGTGCGGGGAACGCCGGTGCCGCCGGTCCGGGGCACGCCGTGGACGAGCGGCCCGGGCAGGCCAACGAGCAGTACCGGGTCACCGCTTATCTGGACGGCGAGAAATGCCGTATCGAAGTCGCCGATTCGGGGCCCGGGTTCCCGGACCGTCGCACGCTTCGCGCCGCCGCACAACCGCCCGTCGGACAGCCGGCGGACGCGCATCCGCCGGCCGGACGGCCGTCCGCCGGGGGAGTCGTCTGCGCCGCCCCTCCCGAGGAACCTCCCTCGGCCATGGCGGAGAGCGGCCGGGGACTCTGCCTCATCGAGGAACTCGCCGACCACGTGACCTTCGGCAACCGGCCGGGCCGGGGCGCCGTGGTGAGCTTCGACAAGGTGCTGAAGTGGCGCGAGGGCGCGCTGCTCATGGTGTCCTGAGCGGCGCGCCCCCGTGGTGCCTGCGGCGCGGGCGTCCGCGCCGGCGGGTCAGCCCTTGAGACCGGCCATCCACGCCTCGACCTCGTCGGCCCGGCGCGGCAGCTTGTCGGAGAGGTTCCGGTTGCCGTCCTCGGTGACGAGGATGTCGTCCTCGATCCGGACGCCGATGCCCCGGTACTCCTCCGGCACGGTCAGGTCGTCGGCCTGGAAGTACAGCCCGGGCTCGACGGTGAGGCAGACCCCCGGCTCCAGGACGCCGTCGACGTACGCCTCGGTACGGGCGGCGGCGCAGTCGTGGACGTCCATGCCGAGCATGTGGCCCGTGCCGTGCAGCGTCCAGCGGCGCTGCAGGCCGAGCTCCAGGACCTTCTCCACGGACAGGTCGCCGAGCAGGCCCCACTCGACCAGCTTCTCGGCGAGGACCCGCTGCGCGGCGTCGTGGAAGTCGCGGAAGGCGGCGCCCGGCTTCACGGCCGCGATGCCCGCCTCCTGGGCCTCGTACACGGCGTCGTAGATCTTGCGCTGGAGCGGGGTGAACGAGCCGTTGATCGGCAGCGTCCGCGTCACGTCGGCGGTGTAGAGCTCGTCGGTCTCCACCCCCGCGTCGAGCAGCAGCAGCTCACCGGGGCGGACCGGGCCGTCGTTGCGGACCCAGTGCAGCGTGGTGGCGTGCGGGCCGGCGGCACAGATCGAGCCGTAGCCGATGTCGTTGCCCTCGACGCGGGCGCGCAGGAAGAAGGTGCCCTCGATGTAGCGCTCGCTGGTGGCCTCGGCCTTGTCGAGGACCTTCACGACGTCCTCGAAGCCGCGCGCCGTGGCGTCGCAGGCCTTCTGCAGCTCGGCGACCTCGAACGCGTCCTTGACCAGGCGGGCCTCGGACAGGTGGACGCGCAGCTCCTCGTCGCGCTCCGCGGTGACCTTGTCGGTCAGCGCGGCCTCGATGCCCGCGTCGTGTCCGCGGACGGTGCGCACCGGTCCGGTGGCCTCGGACAGGGCGGCCGGGAGCTCGCGGACGTCCTTCGCGGGGAGGCCCAGCAACTGCTCGGCCTCGGAGAGGGAGTGGCGGCGGCCGACCCAGAGCTCGCCCTGTCCGTCGAGCCAGAACTCGCCGTTCTCACGGTTCGAGCGGGGCAGCAGGTAGATCGTCGCGTCGTGGCCGTCGGAGGTCGGCTCCAGCACCAGCACGCCGTCCTGGGTCTGGTCGCCGGTGAGGTAGGCGTACTCGGTGGAGGCGCGGAACGCGTACTCCGTGTCGTTCGAGCGGGTCCTGAGGTTGCCCGCCGGGACGACGAGGCGCTCGCCGGGGAAGCGGGCGGAGAGCGCGGCGCGGCGTGCGGCGGTGTGACCGGCCTGGGCGATGGGCTTCAGGCCGCGCAGCTCGGTGTCGGCCCAGCCGGACTTCATGCTCTCGGCGAGCTCGTCGGAAATGCCCGGGTACAGGCCGTTCTTCCGCTGCTTGATCGGCTCTGCTTCGGCTGTTTCCGGGTTCTCCGGGGTGAGCTCGTCAGACACGATTTGTCTCTCCTTATACGACACTGGGCCCTCTCCATCGTACGGGCGTACGGAAGGGGGCCCAGGGCCGGAAGACCTGTTACCGGTCCGGGTGCCGTCAGTCGAAGCGCACGGCGAGGACGACGACGTCCTCGGGGCAGCCGTCCGGCTCGGCGCAGTCGGGCAGAACGGCCCGCAGGACGTGGTCGGCGACGGCCCCGGGGTCGAGGCGCAGGGCCTTCGGTACGCCGGCCGCCGCCGCGTGGAGCCGGTCGAACGCCCGGTCCCTCGGGGCGCCGGTGCACCGCAGCAGCCCGTCCGTGTAGAGCAGCACCGTTTCTCCGGGCAGCGGGCTGAACTCCACACTCGGCGCCTCCCAGCAGGAGAGCATGCCCAGCGGTGCGGAGAGCGACGTCTCCACGAACTCGGTGCGCAGGTCGCCGGTCACCAGGGGCGGGGCGTGCCCGGCGCCGGAGAGCAGGACCGTGCGGTGGCCGGGTTCGCAGTAGGCGTAGAGGGCGGTGGCCGAACCGGCCGGCTCGGTCTGCCGTACCAGCAGCTCCAGGTCGGAGAGGACGGCCACGGGGTCCTCCCCCTCCAGCACCGCGTACGCCCGCAGTCCGGCGCGGAGCCGGCCCACGGCGGCGAGGGCGCTCGGCCCCGAACCGCTCACCGAGCCGACGGAGATGCCCAGGGCGTTGTCCGGGAGGGGCAGGGCGTCGTACCAGTCGCCGCCGCCCCTGGGGGCGGTCCGGTGGCGTGCGGCCAGCCGCACCCCGGGGGTCGGGGGAAGCCGGCTGGGCAGGAGCTCCTCGCGGATGACGGCGGCGTCCGCCCGGGTCCGTTCCAGCTCCAGCAGGCGGGCCAGGTGCTGGGCGGCGTAGTGCCCGTACAGGCCGACCAGGTGGCGTCGGCGGTCGAGGGGTTCCGCGGGCTCGTCGTAGAGCCAGACGGCTACGCCCAGCCGGCCGGCGGCGGGGGTGGCCAGGGGCTGGGCGTAGCTCGCGGCGTACCCGATCCGCAGGGCGACCTCGCGGGAGCGGGGGTCGAGGCCCGGGTCGCCGAGGATGTCGGGGCTGGCCTGCGGGCCGCCGGTGTCGGGGAGGCCGTCGAGGAACCGGCCGTAGGCGGTGGCGCCCCGCGGCACGGTCTCGATGTGGCCGAGTTCCGCGGGGGTGAGCCCCAGCCCGACGGTGCGTGAGGGGCCGCCGCCGTCACCCGGCTGGAGGACCAGGAGTCCGCGACGGGCACCGACCAGGGAGGCTCCGGCGCTCAGGAGTTCGCGGAGTGCGCTGTCGAGCGTGCCGGTCCCGGCGAGTGACTCGGTGAGTTCGTGAAGGGTGGTCAGGTCGGAGACCCATCCGGCCAGCCGGTCCTGGAGGAAGGCGCCCGGCACGGCGGGGACGTCCGGCGGAGGCGCGGCAGTCTGCGTTGAAACAGGAATGGGCGGATTGATTCCGGTCACTTTCGGCAGGTGTGGGGCGCTCATGGCATTCGGCTTTCCGACCGGTGTGTTTTGTCGAATAGCATCGCAAACCCCCATGTCGTGCTGCGTCGCTATCAGTGCAACCACAGGTACACGCCCCCACATCTACACGCATAAGTAAGGCGATGTCCAGCATTGTCCCTGCCGTATTTACGGTGTCCGGAGATCCGTCAACATGGCTGAAAATTGCACCCCTGTGCGGCCTTTTGCGGTCGACTGGGCGTGCTCGGTAGGGGGCGCCCTCGGGACGACGAGTCCGAGGGAGCGTCATCCTGGGCAAGCGGGGTACGTAGTCGTGTATGGCCAGGGGCAGTTGGCGCTGCCCCGGAACCCGACGACGAGCCCGGGCGTCCTCACCCGTGACGGCCGCACCCCCGCTCCGCAGCGGCGGGATTGCACAAGGGGCGGCAAGCCTGAAGCACAGGCCGCCCGCGCGATGTTTTGACCGGACTCGGCTCCGCACCATTCTGTTCGGTTCCACTCTGATCTGTTTGGTTCCACTCCCGATCGACTCGGCGCACGCTCGGCACCGACTGCATGTCCGTACCGCACTCCCGACGGACATGCACGCACAGTGAAGAGACGCACGCGCGGTACGACGAGCGCGTGGTGTGAAGTGGACCTCGGCGTTCAACGGAAAGGAACGAGCGCTCATGCGCGAGATCCTCGGAAGGCGACGCAGGCGCCGGCTCCGGCGCACGGCACGTTCCGCCCGCCTCGACGCGGCGCTCACCTGCGCCACCGTCTGGAGATGGCCCCTCCTCCCCGGAGTGGGGACGGCCACGACGGGCGCACGCGGTGAGCACGGGCGGCGTGGCTGCGCCTGCCCGGACCCCGAGTGCGCGGTACCCGGCGCGCACCCCTTCGACCCGGACCTCCTCGCGGCGACCACGGACGCCCGCATGGTGCGGTGGTGGTGGACCAACCGGCCCACGGCCCCGCTCCTCCTGGCCACCGGCCGGCAGGCACCGTGCGCGCTGAGCCTCCCGGCCGTGGCGGGCGCCCGGGCGGTGGCCGCGCTCGACGCCATGGGGCTGCGGCTCGGCCCCGTGGTGGCCACGCCCACCCGGTGGTCGCTGCTGGTCGCCCCGTACACCCTCGAACGGCTCGGTGAACTGCTGCACGCCAAGGACTGGGTGCCCAGCTCGCTGCGCTTCCACGGGGAGGGCGGCTACCTGGTCCTGCCTCTGTCTCTTATACACATC
>NZ_KL585381.1:126479-127562 GCF_000721935.1 Streptomyces sp. NRRL WC-3549 | reverse complement strand
GATGTGTATAAGAGACAGGTGCTGGACGCACTGGTCGAGGCGAGCACCGGCGCTCCGGGCGACGGCAGCAGACTCGCGTACTGACCCAGGCGCTCGGGACACTCGATCGCGGGCGGTTCCCACCACGGTGGGTACCGCCCGCGTCCCGTTTCATCTCTGTCCGAAAGTGGGCGGAGCGACGGGAGCGAGCGGAGAAGCCCGGACGAGCGGAGCGACGCGGTACGGGATACGAGGAGTACGCACGGTCATGGGCCGGTGGACGGTCGGCCGCCCGGAGGCGCCGACGCACTGCGGTGAGTGGTGGGGCGCTGCGAGCCGGTGCCGGACCGGGCCCGTGCCCGCGGGGGCCACCGCACAGGTGCCCTGGTGCGCGCCCGGGGGCCCGTGTCCGGGAACGCGAACGCCCGGCCGCTGGCGACGGGGGATGCACCAGCGACCGGGCTTCCAGAACCGTAACAAGAGATCTGCCGCTTGCAAATTCGATCTCGCCTATTCGGACAGTGATTTACCAGCGAGTACGAATGTGTGACAGGTGTCACCGCCGCGGCTCCGGCCTCCGCCGATGTCAGCTGAGCGTCACCTGACGGTTGGTGAGACCACCCCGGGCGCGACGCTCGTCGCCGGTGAGCGGGGCGTCGGACGCCAGGGCGTCGGCGAGCCGCTCCGCGAACCGTGCCGCGGGCTTCTCGCAGTCCTGCGCGCCCATGGAACTCGGCAGGTCCCAGACCGGGACCATCAGCCCGTGGGCCCGGAACGAACCCACCAGCCGGGTGTCCTCCCCGAGGGAGGAGGCGCCGGCCGCGTGCAGCCGGGCCAGGGCGTCGAGGAGCTGCTCCTCGGGGTGCGGCATGACCCAGCGCAGGTGGTTCTTCTCCGGCGTCTCGCACCAGTACGCGGCGTCCACGCCGGTCAGCCGCGTGGTCGGGATGGCCGCGGAGTTGGCCCTCTCCAGGGAGGCGGAGACCTCCGGTGCGGCGTTCTCGGAGTCCGGGACCCAGAACTCGAAACCGGGGTGCACGACCGGCTCGAACGCGGCGTCCGGGTCGACGAGGTCCTGCAGCTGTCTCTTATACACATCTCTGA
>NZ_KL585381.1:123626-126294 GCF_000721935.1 Streptomyces sp. NRRL WC-3549 | reverse complement strand
GAGCCGGGCTCCGCCTCCAGCGCCCGCTGCAGGGTGTCCGCGAGGTCGCGGCTGAGGTCGCCGGACGAGGTGTCGTTCTGCAGGGCGAGCAGCACGGAGCCGTCGTCGCGGCGGAGCGCCGGCCACGCCATCGGCAGGACGGTCGCGAGCGTCACGGACGGCACCCCCTCGGGCAGGCCGCCCTTCGGCGTCAGCGCGACGGTGGCGGCGGGGACCAGCTCACGCAGCGCGACCCAGTCGCACTCGCCGGGCAGGCCCTCGAACGGGCGGTGGACCAGCTCGGTCACGGCCTGGGCCGCGGCCCGTCCGTGACAGGCCTTGTACCGGCGGCCCGATCCGCACGGGCAGGGCTCACGGGCCCCGACGACCGGGATCTCACCGTCCTTGAGCTGCGGCTTCCCGGCCTTGGACTGAGGGCGCTTCTTGGCCATGGTAGGCGTTCTCCCGATTGCGACAGTGCGGTCTCGGGCGCGAGCCTAGCCGTCCCCGTCGCCACTCCGGGCCCATACGCGGTCGCCCCCGCCCCGAGCGCCCCTGGGGCCCCGCCTCTGTCCTTCTCCGTCCTTGGCCGCCCCGCCGATCGGGCCCCGTCGCCAGGACGGCGTATCGCGGCCCGCCGGGTCTCAGCCCGCGTCGTCGAAGGCGTCGAGGGCGTCGGCGAAGCCCAGTCCGTCCAGGGGGCCCAGCCCGGCCAGGGGGCCGAGGCCGTGCCCGCTGAGCGCGCTCATCCGGGGGCCGCGGTGGGCCGTCGTCGTCCGGCCGGGGGGTGGGAACGTCTGCGGGGCGTGACCCGAGGAGACCAGGGCCCAGACCGTGACCTCGCCCCGGGCGCCGTCCCGTACCCCCCACTCCTCGGAGAGCGCGCTGATGATGTTCAGGCCGCGGCCGCCGCGCGCGGTCACCGACGGGGTGGCCGGGACCGGCCGGGTCGGGCCGCCGCCGTCCGTCACCTCGACGGTCAGTGTCTCCGCCGGGCCCACGTGCCACGCGACGCGGACGTCACCGTCGCCCCGGTCCGCCGTGCGGTCCAGGGGCCTGCCGTGCCGGCAGGCGTTGCTGAGCAGTTCGGAAAGGATCAGTACGGCGTCGTCGACCACCGTGTCCGGCACCCCGTTGCCCCGCAGCTGCTCACGCATACGCCGCCGCGCCTGGCCCACGCCCGCAGGGCCATGAGGAACGGCCATGCTCGACGACGTCGGCACTTCTTGTGCCACCACAAACGCCACCCCCGAGACCTCCTTTGCCCCACGCCACGGATTGGATGCCCCCCTGAGCTGTGCCGGAAACCGGCCAAAGCCCTGTCAGTGATGCACTCGTAACGATCGGATGCGGAGTGAATGCGCCGGTGCACTCCGCACGAATGATCTTAAAAACGGCCTAGTTGTGACAGCACCTGTTTCGGGCGGTTGGTGATGATTGCGTCCACGCCGAGACGTACGCAGAGTTCGACGTCCTCCGGTTCGTTCACCGTCCAGACGTGCACCCGGTGACCCGCGCGGTGGAGGCGCTCGATGTACCCCGGGTGGTTGCGCACGATCCGCATGCCCGGGCCGGCGATCTTCGCCCCGGCGGGCAGCCTCCCGTCGCGCAGCCGGGGGGAGACGAACTGCATCAGAAAGACCGTCGGGACCGCGGGGGCCGCGGCCCGGATCCGGTACAGGGACCGTGCCGAGAAGCTCATCACACGTACCGGGGAGGGGCCCTTCGCCGGGGGATCGGCCAGGTCGAAGGCCTTCAGGGTCTGGAGCAGCCGTTCCTCGACCTGTCCGGCCCAGCGGGTGGGGTGCTTGGTCTCGATGGCGAGTTCGAGCGGCCGCCCCTGCGCCCGCACCTCGCAGACCAGCTCCAGGAGCCGTTCCAAGGTCAGTACGGACGTCAGCTCACCCGGCACCGGGTCCCAGTCCGGGGACTCCTCGCGGTCCTTCCAGGAGCCGAAGTCGAGGGCGGCCAGATCGGCGAGCTCCAGGGTGGAGACGGCGCCCCGGCCGTTGGACGTGCGGTTCACCCTGCGGTCGTGCACACAGACGAGCTGTCCGTCCGCGGTCAGCCGTACGTCGCACTCCAGGGCGTCGGCACCGTCCTCGATCGCCTTCCGGTAGGCGGCGAGGGTGTGCTCGGGCGCGTCGTCGGAGGCCCCGCGGTGGGCGACGACCTGGATAGGGGGAGGCGTGGAGGGTAGGTGTGCGTGGGTCACGGCGCCATGGTGTCACCGTGACGCGGCGGCTGCGGGGCACATGAGGGCGGGACCGTTTTGCCGGATGTAAAGATTGGTGTGCGGATGCACAGGTCCTGCTTACAGTGGCCTGACGTGCGGTGGGAAAAGCTGACTGCAGACACGTGCACAGCGGATCTCTTGCCGAATGCCGAGTGGAACCGAGGAGTAAAGAGCTGTGAGCACCGAGAACGAGGGCAACGAGGACAACGCGGTTCCGTCGGCACCGTCTGTTCCGTCCGTACCTCCTGTGCCGGCCGCCGCTCCTGAGGGCACCCCGCCCGGAGGTGACATGTCCGCGTCCGGGGCCACCCGTCCGGCGGACGCGCCGACGGCTCAGGGTCCTGCGGCGCACCCGGAAGGCGGCCCCGTACCGCCTTCCTCCCCGTACGCGCAGCCGCAACAGCCCGCCCAGCCGCCGGCCCCGGTCCAGCCGCCCGCCGGCTCCGCCGGCTG
>NZ_KL585381.1:121038-123439 GCF_000721935.1 Streptomyces sp. NRRL WC-3549 | reverse complement strand
GCCTCCGCCGCCGGTGGTCCCGGCGTACGCGGAGGGCGGCTCCCAGCCCTGGGGCGCACCGGCGCACGGCGAGCACGCACCGCGCAGGCGCCGCGCGGGCGGCCTGGTGGCGGCCGTGGCCGTGGCGGCCCTAGTCGCGGGCGGTTTCGGCGGTGCCCTCGGATACTGGGCGGCCGACAGCAACAGCTCCGGGTCCTCCGGTTCGACGACGGTGGCGGCCTCCAACAGCCCCAAGGACCTCAAGCGCGCCGCCGGAACGGTCGCCGGCGTCGCCGCGAAGGCGCTGCCCAGCGTCGTCACCATCGACGCCCAGTCGGGCGAGGGCGACGGAGGCACCGGCACGGGCTTCGTCTACGACAAGGAAGGCCACATCCTCACGAACAACCACGTGGTGGCCTCCGCGGCGGACAGCGGTCAGCTGACGGCGACGTTCTCCGACGGCAAGAAGTACGACGCCGAAGTCGTGGGCCGGGCCGAGGGATACGACGTGGCGGTGCTGAAGCTGAAGAACGCACCGGACGGACTGACCCCGCTGCCGCTCGGCGACTCGGACCAGGTCGCGGTGGGCGACTCGACCATCGCGATCGGCGCGCCGTTCGGACTGTCCAACACGGTCACCACCGGCATCATCAGCGCGAAGAACCGTCCGGTGGCCTCCGGTGACGGTTCGAGCAGCGCCAACTCGTACATGAGCGCCCTGCAGACGGACGCCTCGATCAACCCGGGCAACTCCGGCGGACCGCTGCTGGACGCGACCGGCGCGGTCATCGGCATCAACTCGGCGATCCAGTCGACCAGCGGGGGCGGCATGGGCCAGTCCCAGGCGGGCTCCATCGGCCTGGGCTTCGCCATCCCCGTCAACCAGGCGAAGAACGTCGCCGAGCAGCTGATCAAGACGGGGCAGCCGGTGTACCCCGTCATCGGTGCGACGGTGACGATGGAGGAGAAGTCCGGCGGCGCCGTCATCTCGGAGGACGGCGCGGGCGGTACCCCGGCGGTCACCCCGAACGGGCCCGCCGCCAAGGCGGGGTTGAAGGCCGGTGACGTGATCACGAAGTTCAACGACACGGTGATCGAGAGCGGACCGACCCTGATCGGCGAGATCTGGACCCACAAGCCCGGGGACACGGTCACGCTCACCTACAAGCGGGGCGGCAAGACGTCGACGGCCGAAGTCGTCCTGGGCGAGCGCAAGGGCGACAGCTGACCGGCTAGGCTGTCCTTCGCGTCGCGGCGGACCGGGACTTCCCGGGCCCGACGGCGATGCGGGGTGGGTTGCCCGAGCGGCCTAAGGGAACGGTCTTGAAAACCGTCGTGGCGCGAGTCACCGTGGGTTCAAATCCCACACCCACCGCAGCAGGTCCGAGAAGTAGCAGGTCAGAGGGCGGGTCTCCGGTTCGGAGGCCCGCCCTCTGCGTTCAACCGGTCTTACCTCGTGCCGCTCGATCGCAGCGTTGTCAGGGCATGTGGCCAACCCGTGGCCAGGCTGGCCACGCCGCTCAGTCGTCGCGTCGAGTCTCCGGGCTACATCGATCATGCGGTTCGACGTGTCTTGGTGGCCCCTGAGGTTCTTGGCGCAGAACTTCTACAGCACTGCCGGGCGGTGGCCTGCGCGCCGCGCGACCTCCACCGGGCCCCACCCTTGCCTTGAGCCGGCGAGAGACCCGGCGTGTCGCAAGGAGTAGGGCACACGGGCGAGCGGAGTCGTCAACTCGTCGGCAGGCAGCGCTTCGACTCTTGCTCTGTGCCAGACCTCGGTGTGCTCCGGTGATCGGGCCCGGCCACCCCGTACCGCGCGGAAAGGGCGACCATCAGGGAAGCGGGTGCTGTGCTCGTCCAGGTGCGCGCGCAGTAGTGCGACCGGGCTACGCGGACGTGGTGTGGGTGAAGCCTAGGCGGGCCAGTCCTTCGGATTGGCACAGCCGATCTGAGGGGCCGTCGACCTCGGTCTGGAGGAGTTGGTAGGCGGCGCCGTGAGTCCGGCCCCAGTGCATCGCTGCCCGCCACAGGCCGCGACCCAGGCCCTGGCCCCGAGCCTCGACGCACGACGGAACCGATTACCGGTGCACAGCGGTCAGCCGGAAGTCGTACCTTTTCACGCGCCCCGGACTTACCGTCACGGTCACCGAATCGGGAATGGGGAAGAGACGGCGCCGCGTCCTGGTGCTGATCGATGGCCCCGCCGATCCGGTCGACATCTCCCTGGCCGTTCTCTTCTCCGGTGCGAACCGCTCTCAGCTGACCCTGGGCGGAGCCTTCCGCGCAGGCTTCTCCACGGTCTTCAACTTCTGGGCTGACACCACGGCAAGAAGCTGACCCATACCTTCCTGCCACAGCACCCGGTGCCGTTTCCGGCTGGCCGACGACCTCTTGACGCTGCCCAACCACTGTCTCTTATACA
>NZ_KL585381.1:118789-120796 GCF_000721935.1 Streptomyces sp. NRRL WC-3549 | reverse complement strand
CCCCGCCGCCGCCCGAGCCGTCGGCCGCGGCCAACTCCGCGTCGGTCGCCCGGTGTCGGGAGGGGAACAGGGCCCTACCCTGAACCACAGCAGCACAGGGTCAGGGGGAGGAGAGACCGATGAGCTGGTTCTGGGTGGTACTCATCATCTTCTGGACGGGCGGCTTCGCGTGGGTGGCCGACAACGTCCGCACCGCTTTGCGTAACCGACATGAGCGCAAGATGGAGTTGTTGGAGGCGGCGAAGCAGGAGCGGGTGGCTCTCGAAGCGGCGCATCGGCCGCCGGAGCCGGTGTGCGGATGCACGCACCACCTCGCCAAACACGACAAGCAGGGCCGCTGCCATGAGCGCGTCGAGGCGCCGACCGCCTGGGACGAGAACAGGAAGCCGGTGCGGTACGAGGCCGGCCAGTGCAACTGCCAGCAGTACGTGGGACCGCAGCCCCTGTCACAGGTGTTCGCCGAGGAGCTGACCGACAGAGCCTGAGCGGTTCGGGGAGGGGCCGCAGCCCGGAGGGATCGGGGGCCGCGGCCCCTTTCGTCGCCCTCTGGGGCGGTCTGCAGGGAGCGCACGGCCAACTGGCGGCCAGTGTGAGGTTTATCGGGTGTTCATCACGCTTGCGGGGGAATCGGGTGGCCCGCACGGTTCGCCGGGAAGCCCTTGGGCACTTTTGGTCTCGCGACGTCGTGATCAGAAGTACCCAGCAGGTCTGACCGGTCGAATCACGCGGTACCAGAAGCCGACTTCTCGTCTCCCGGAGGAAATTGACATGGCAAGCACCCGTACTGCTCGCGCTCTCGCCGTTGTTGCCGCCCTGCCCCTCGCCGCCGCCCTGTTCGGCGGTGTCGCGGTGGCCGACAACGGCTCGTTCGCGAACGACGGTTCGAACGCCGCGGTGGCGACGATCGGGTCCGGTGGAGTCGACGGGAACAACAACAGGGGCAACTCGTCCACCTCGCTCCAGCAGGCCACCGGCGACGGCGCGTCGAACCACAGCAATTCGGCCCAGGTGAACGACTCGCCCTTCACGTCGGTCGACCAGTCCACGGACATCGCCGCTGTGTTCTTCTCTCCGCTCTGGTGAGACCGGCGGGCCGCGGGGCGGACCCGGTGAGGTGGTGCGGCGGCGTGTAGTCGTCGCTGCGCACCGGGGTACTCCGCTGCCGTGGTGCACCGGGCCGGGGGCCAGGTCTTTCCACCGACCAGCTAGGCCCCCGGGGAGGAAGGCGGGGGAGACGGGCGGTGGGGCGGCCGGGAAGATCTTCGGTGGGCGGCCGGGGCGTCCCCGGGGTGAGACCCTGAGACGGCCCGGTCGCCCGTCCACCTTCAGGAGGTGGGGCTTACCTCCCCCCCTACAACCTGAGGCGGACGCGTCTTCGGGACCTGGGGCCGATCCCCCCGCTTCCGCCCGCTCCTAGCGTGGAGGCATGACCACGCCAGTCTGCGCCGGCGCCTCCAAGGCGCACGCCGCTCCCGCCGGACACCGCCGCTATGCGTCGTTCTCGTCGTACGTACAGGCGCGGGGGCCTGTACTGCTGCGGACCGCGCGCTCCCTCACCGCGAACCCCAGTGACGCCGAGGATCTGCTGCAGACCGCGCTGACCAAGACGTACGTCGCGTGGGAGCGGATCGAGGACCACCGTGCGCTCGACGGGTATGTGCGCCGTGCCCTGGTCAACACCCGCACCTCGCAGTGGCGCAAGCGCAAGGTCGACGAGTACGTCTGCGAGGAGGTCCCCGAGAAGGAGGCCCCGCCCGGCCCCGACCCCGCCGAGCAGCAGTCGCTCCACGACGCGATGTGGCGCGCCGTCCTCAGGCTTCCGGACCGGCAGCGGGCCATGGTCGTCCTGCGGTACTACGAGGACCTGAGCGAGGCGCAGACGGCCGAGGTGCTCGGCGTCTCGGTCGGTACGGTGAAGAGCGCGGTCTCCCGGGCCCTGGTGAAACTCCGCGCGGACCCGGAGCTGGAGCCGGTGCGCTGAACCGGTGCGCTGAACCGGTGCGCTGA
>NZ_KL585381.1:118203-118562 GCF_000721935.1 Streptomyces sp. NRRL WC-3549 | reverse complement strand
GCGCTGAACCGGTGCGCTGAGCCGGACGGCAGTCCGGAGGAGCGTGGAGCAGGGACCGTAAGCGCGGCGGTACGGACACACCTCGGATCGGGGCGGGCAAGCCCCGGATCAGGGCGGACGGCGGCCCCGGATTCACCCGCTTCACCGATTCGTACTCCCGGAAGTAGTGACATACCACGTGGTATGTGCGCAGAATCAGCGGAACCTTACTGCCACGTAGCGCCCACCGGGAGGACGCCGTGCTGAGCACTATGCAGGACGTACCGCTGACTGTCACCCGCATTCTGACGCATGGGATGACCATCCACGGGAAGTCGCGGGTGACGACCTGGACCGGCGAGCCGGAGCCGCAGCGGCGG
>NZ_KL585381.1:115290-118001 GCF_000721935.1 Streptomyces sp. NRRL WC-3549 | reverse complement strand
GACCTGGACCGGCGAGCCGGAGCCGCAGCGGCGGTCCTTCGCCGAGATCGGCGCGCGGGCCGCGCAGCTCGCCCACGCGCTGCGCGACGAGCTCGGCATCACGGGCGACCAGCGGGTTGCGACGCTGATGTGGAACAACGCGGAGCATGTCGAGGCGTACCTGGCGATCCCCTCCATGGGCGCCGTGCTGCACACCCTCAACCTGCGGCTCGCCCCCGAACAGCTGATCTGGGTCGTCGACCACGCCGACGACAGGGTCCTCATCGTCAACGGTTCGCTGCTGCCGCTGCTCGCCCCGCTCCTGCCCCACCTGCCGTCCCTCCGGCACGTGGTCGTCACGGGTCCGGGCGACCGTTCGGTGCTCGACGGTGCCGCGCCCCGGGTGCACGAGTACGAGGACCTGCTCGCCGGCCGCCCCACCTCGTACGACTGGCCCGAGCTGGACGAACGCCAGGCCGCCGCCATGTGCTACACCTCCGGGACCACCGGGGACCCCAAGGGCGTCGTCTACTCCCACCGCTCCGTCTACCTGCACTCCATGCAGGTCAACATGGCCGAGTCGATGGGGCTGACGGACAAGGACACGAGCCTCGTGGTGGTCCCGCAGTTCCATGTGAACGCGTGGGGGCTGCCGCACGCGACGTTCATGGCCGGCGTGAACATGCTGATGCCGGATCGTTTCCTCCAGCCGGCCCCGCTCGCCGAGATGATCGAGCGCGAGCGGCCGACGCACGCCGCGGCCGTCCCCACCATCTGGCAGGGACTGCTCGCCGAGGTCACCGCCAACCCGCGCGACCTCAGCTCGATGACCCGCGTCACCATCGGCGGTGCCGCCTGCCCGCCCTCCCTGATGGAGGCGTACGACAAGCTCGGCGTCCGCCTCTGCCACGCCTGGGGCATGACGGAGACGTCACCGCTCGGCACCATGGCCAACCCGCCCGCCGGTCTCACCGAGGAGGAGGAGTGGCCGTACCGCGTCACCCAGGGCCGTTTCCCCGCCGGGGTCGAGGCACGTCTGGTCGGACCGGGCGGTGAGCACCTGCCGTGGGACGGCGAGTCCGCGGGCGAGCTGGAGGTGCGCGGCCCCTGGATCGCCGGTGCCTACTACGGCGGTGCGGACGGCGCGGACCTGCGCCCGGAGGACAAGTTCAGCGAGGACGGCTGGCTGAAGACCGGCGATGTCGGCGTGATCAGCGAGGAAGGGTTCCTCACCCTCACGGACCGGGCCAAGGACGTCATCAAGTCCGGCGGTGAGTGGATCTCCAGCGTCGAACTGGAGAACGCGATCATGGCGCACCCGGATGTGGCCGAGGCCGCGGTCGTCGCCGTCCCCGACGAGAAGTGGGGGGAACGCCCGCTGGCCACCGTCGTCCTCAAGGAGGGCGCCACCACCGGCCACGCGGAGCTCAAGGCGTTCCTCGCGCAGTCCGTCTCCAAGTGGCAGCTGCCCGAGCGCTGGACGCTCATCCCGGCGGTGCCGAAGACGAGCGTGGGCAAGTTCGACAAGAAGGTGATCCGCAAGCAGTACGCCGACGGCGAGCTGGACGTCACCCGGATCTGAGCCACGGGTCCGGGCAGAGGGTACGGGCACGGGCCACGGACCGACCACGGGTCCGGGCACGGCGAGGGCGGTACGGGTCTCCCGTACCGCCCTCGGCCCGTGTCGCGCGCTCGGCGCGTCAGCTGGTCCCTCTCGTCAGTTGGTCCCTATCTTCGCCAGCAGATCGACGATCCGGGCCTGCACCTCGTCACTCGTCGCACGCTCGGCCAGGAAGAGCACGGTCTCCCCCGAGGCCAGCAGCCCCAACTCGGCCTCGTCCATGCCGGCCGAGGTGTACACGACGAGCGGCGTCCGGTTCAGCGCACCGTTGGCACGCAGCCAGTCGATGATTCCCGCGCGCCGGCGGCGTACCTGCATCAGGTCCATCACGACCAGGTTCGGCCGCATCCGGCCCGCGAGCTCGACCGCCTCGCTGTCACCGGCGGCCCGGGCCACCTGCATGCCCCGGCGTTCCAGCGTCTCCGTGAGCGCGAGCGCGATCTCCTCGTGCTCCTCGATCACCAGGACGCGCGGCGGGTGCTGGTCGCTGTCGCGCGGCGCGAGGGCCTTGAGGAGGACGGCGGGATCGGCCCCGTACGCCGCTTCCCTGGTCGCCTGCCCCAGACCGGCCGTCACCAGCACCGGCACCTCGGCCGCCACGGCCGCCTGGCGCAGCGACTGCAACGCGGTACGGGTGATGGGACCGGTCAGCGGGTCGACGAAGAGCGCGGCGGGGAACGCCGCGATCTGGGCGTCGACCTCCTCCCGGGAGTGGACGATCACCGGTCGGTAGCCGCGGTCACTGAGCGCCTGCTGCGTGGTGACGTCCGGGGCGGGCCAGACGAGGAGCCGACGCGGGTTGTCGAGCGGCTCCGGGGGCAGTTCGTCGTCGACGGGCAGTGGCTGCGGGCGGTTGGCCACCTCGACCGCCCCGCCCGGGCCGTCCAGCGGTTCCGGCCCCTCGGCACCCTCGTCCGGTGCGCCTATCGCGTACGCGCGCCCCTCGGACGCGGGCGCGGACAACAACTGCCCGGACCCGGAGCCCTGCGTCGTACCGCCCGGAGGCGCGCTCGTGGGCCCGGGCTGCGGGGGCTGCGGGGCTACGGGAGCGGAGGCATGTGGCACCGGCTGGGGCTGCCCGGGCGCGGCCGGGGGTTCCGCGGCCGGCGGG
>NZ_KL585381.1:114019-115068 GCF_000721935.1 Streptomyces sp. NRRL WC-3549 | reverse complement strand
AGAGATGTGTATAAGAGACAGGTTCTGCTGATGCGCCAGGTGCTGCGCGAACGGCACCCCCTGCCCCAGGGTCCGCACGCTGAAGGCGCGGCTCTGCGCGGAGTCCGACGACGCGGACGCCGGCGTCTCGGCGGGCAGCGGCTGGTGCCGCGCGTCCGGCGTGTGTCCGGGCGCGGCGGCCTGGTCCGGGTGCGGCACCGTCTCCGGGCCCGCCGCGACGGTGCCGGTGGTGTGCGCGGTCCCGTCGGGGCTCGCCCAGGGTGCGTCGGCCGCCGGAGCGGGGGCGCCGTCCTGGTCCGTGAGCGCCACCGGGCCCCGCCCCGGCGCACCGGACTCCACCCAGTCGGGCTGCGGGGGGACCGGAGGCAGCGGCTGTCCCGGTACGGGAAGCCCGGGGGCGGCGGGGGGCTGCTGCTCCGGGACGTCCGCGCGGCGCGCCCTGCGGCGGCCGGACGGTACGGGGTGTGCCTGCGGCGGGGTGTGGTCGGCGTCCGGTGCCGTACGTACGGCGTCATGGCGCTCCACGGGTCCGCCGGACATCGCCACCGGTCCTCCCTGGGCCCCGGCGGCGCGTGCCGGGGCGGCCGCGTGCGCCGGAAGATCGGGTGCCGCCGACGGCATGGGTACAGCCGGGGCCTCGGGCATCCCCGGGGCCGCGACGCCGGGTGCCGGCACGGGCGGTACCCGGTCGGCGTCGGCGGGCGGCAGCGCGAACGCCGTACGCGGTCCCGCCGGCTCGGACTGCGCGGAACGCTCCTGGGAGAGCGTCAGGGCCCTGCGGGCCCGTCGGCCACCGGTCTGCCGGCCCGGCTGCCCGGGCTGCCCGGGCTGCAACGCGGGGTCCGGCGACGCGACGGCAGGGAGAGCATGCTGGTTCTCGCCACCCGGGGGCGCCTGACGGGCCGCGGCCTCGGGCGGCACTCCCTGAGGCGGCACTCCCTGGGGCGGCACGGTCTGCCCGCGCTGCGGACGGCCGGCGCCGCCCTGGGCGCCCTCGGCCGCCGTCACCACGGACCCCTCGGAGGGCCTGTCTCTTATACACATCTCTG
>NZ_KL585381.1:104314-113793 GCF_000721935.1 Streptomyces sp. NRRL WC-3549 | reverse complement strand
CTCGCCCTGCCGAGGCGGGACGGCCTCCGCCCCCTGCGCCTCCTCGACCGGCGCACGACGCGCCCTGCGCCGCCCGGTGGGCTCGGCCACCGGGCTGTCGGCGGAGTCGGCGGGGCCGTCCGCGACGGGGCTCTCCAGGAACGCGTCCGTCGACGACCTACGCGCCCGGCGACGCCCGCCCGGCGCGGGCTGCTGTGCGGGCGGGGTGTCGGGCTCCGCGGCCTCCTGCCCCGGGGCGGCGGACACCGGTACGGGGCCGTCCGGTACAGGGCCGTCCGGTACGGGACCGCCCGGTACGGGGCCGTCCGGTACCGCGGGGGACTCGGCCGCCGGAAGAGGCACTGGAGCGGGTGCCGGAGCGGGTGACGGAGAAGGGGCGGGTGCCGGAACAGGCACGGGTGCCTGAGAAGGCACGGGCGCCGGAACCGGGCCGGAAGCGGGCTCGGGCACCGGGGCAGGTGCGGGGACGGGCATCGGGGCAGCAGCGGGTTCGGGCGGAGACACGTGCACCGGGCCGGGCGGAGACACGTGCGCAGGGTCGGGCGGAGACACGTGCGCAGGGTCGGGCGGAGACGTGTGCGCCGGTTCGGGCGGAGACGCGTGCACCGGGTCGGGCGGAGGCGCGTGTGCCGGGTCGGGCGGAGGCGCGATCGTCCCCGCCCCCGCGCCGATCGGCACCTCCAGGACGTATGCGCTGCCGCTCATCCCCGGCATCTCGTGCGTCTGGAGAACCCCGCCGTGGGCCCGGACGATCCCGCGCACGATCGGGACGTGCACCGGGTCGCCCCCGGCGAACGGCCCCCGTACCTCGATCCGGACGACGTCGCCCCGCTGCGCCGCGGCGACGACGACGGTCGAGTCGACATGGCCGCCGCCCGGCACGGGCCTCGCCCGGCCCGTCGAGTCGACGCCGGCCACGTCCGCCACGAGGTGGGCGAGCGCCGTGACCAGCCGGCCCGCGTCGACCTCGGCCTCGATCGGCGGCGCGTGCACCGCGAACTGCGCCCGGCCCGGCCCGATCAGCTCGACCGCGCCGTCGATGCCGGCGGTCACCACCGAGTCGAGCAGTACGGGCTGTTTGGCGAGTTGCTCGGTCCCGCCGTCCAGTCGCTGGTAGCCGAGGACGTTGTCGACGAGCGTCGCCATCCTCGCGTAGCCCGCGACGAGGTGGTGCAGGATCTGGTTGGCCTCCGGCCAGAGCTGGCCGGCCGGGTCGGCGGCGAGCGTCGCGAGTTCGCCGCCCATCTCCTCCAGCGGGCCGCGCAGGGACTCGCCCAGGACCGCGGTCAGTTGGGTGTGCCGTTCGCCGAGGCCGGTGAGCTGTTCGGTCTTCTCCTCCAGCTCGGCGGCGTACCGCTCGGTGTGATCGGCCAGCTCGGCGGTGTGCGCCTCGGTGAGCGCGGTGGTCTCGGCCCGGTGGCGCTCGGTGAGTTCGGCGATCTCCGCCGCGTGCTGTTCGGTGAGCCGCTGGGTCTCTTCCGTGTGCTGCTCGGTCAGTTCCTCGTACGGCCTGCGGTCGGTGAACGTCATGACCGCGCCGACCAGTTGGTCGCCGTCGCGCACCGGTGCGGTCGTCAGGTCGACCGGTACCGCCGCGCCGCTCTTGGCCCAGAGCACCTGGCCGCGCACCCGGTGCTTGCGGCCCGACTTGAGCGTGTCGGCGAGCGGGGAGCCGTCGTACGGGAAGGGCTCGCCGTCCGCCCGCGAGTGCAGGACCAGCGTGTGCAGTTCCTTGCCGCCCAGGTCGCTGGCGCGGAAGCCGAGGATCTGCGCGGCGGCGGGGTTGACCAGGACGACCCGGCCGTCCATGTCCGTACCGACGACGCCCTCGGAGGCGGCGCGCAGGATCATCTCCGTCTGCCGCTGCGAACGGGCCAGTTCGGCCTCGGTGTCGACGGTGCCGGTGAGGTCCCGGATGACGAGCATGAGCAGTTCGTCGCCGGTGTAGCTGGAGTGGATGTCGTTGTACGCGGCCTGGCCGCTGTCCAGGCTCGCGCTGGTGACCTCGACCGGGTACTCGGTGCCGTCGGTCCGGCGCGCGGTCATGCGCCGGGGCTTGGTCCTGCCCTGCTCGTCCGCAGCATCCGGCCGGCGCATCGACCCCGGGATCAGCCTGGAGTCGAACTCCGGAAGCAGATCGAGCAGTCCGCGCCCCACGAGGGCGGTGCCCGGGGTCTCGAACATTTCGAGGGCGATGGTGTTGGCGTTGACGACCGTGCCGTTGCAGTTGACGAGCAGGAGCCCGTCCGGGAGGGCGTCGAGTATGGCTGCGAGGCGAGCAGCGCCTCGGGATGGCCTGCTGCTCACGAGACGCTTCCTCCCTGATTACCGCACCGTGCTGACGGCTGGGCCCATGGTGGCTCGTGGGCCTCGGACCGTCATGCAAGGAGTCTAAAGGCAGGGACGGGCGGCGGGGCGGCGGATGAGGGGGAGCTCTCACCAAGGTTCTGTGCACGCGGCGTACGCCGGTGGTCTGTGCCGGAGGCCACGCGCTCCCCGTGAGGTGCGCCGACGCCCCTCGGACGACCGGCCGAGGGGCGGGTGGGACGGGCTACGGCGAGGTGGGGAGTACGGGCTACCGCGCGGCGGGGAGTACGGGGACGAGGTTGTTCCAGCGGGAGATCTCGCAGCCGTTGGCGCGGCTGAACCGGGCGTCGATCGGCTGCCCGTGCCAGGTGCCTTCGACCCGGGCGGCGGCCGGCCCGCCGGCCTGCATGGTGCACATGGCGTTCCGGTCCGTCGGCACGAAGGGGTTCTCGCCCTCCTCCACGGCCTGGTCCAGCAGATCGCAGGCCCGCCGCGCCTCGGGGTGACTGCCGGCCGCGGGACCGCACTCCAGCTCGAAGACGCCGTCGGCCTTCGGGTTGCCCGACTCCGAGACCGTGACGGTGAGCCGGGTCTGCTCGGTCGGCTCGTCGCGCGCGAGGAGCCGGTCGTGCTGGAGCACCGGGAGCGGAGGCAGCGGCAGCAGGGGCGTGACGGCGGTGGCGGCGGGCGCGGCGGCGGACAGCGCGGCGAGGGAGGCCACGGCGGTGAGGGTGAGGCGGCGCAGCATGAGGGGAGCTCCTGTTTTGTTCTGGTGGCGCGCCGTCGGCGCGCCTGCCCGCTCCGGCGTGCGCCGCGTGGGCGGACGCGCGCGGGGCGGGTGGGCGGTGGCGGGCAGAGGGCGGAGCCCTCGCCTTCTCTAACGCTCCGCACGCCCGCACGTTGCGCAACTCATGGGGGGCCGACCGGGTACGCACCCGCCCGCGACCCGCCCGCAGGGCGCTTTGCCACGTCGCCCGCCCGCCTAGTACCGTGAGCCGCGATTGGTGGCAACACGCTCGACTGTGTCATCATCTGCACGCACCACTCGCGTTCGCGCGAGGTGTGCTGGAGGCGTCGCCTAGTCCGGTCTATGGCGCCGCACTGCTAATGCGGTTTGGGTCTTAAAGCCCATCGAGGGTTCAAATCCCTCCGCCTCCGCAAGATCCCGAAGCCCCGTGCCCCTGGCACGGGGCTTCGGTCGTCCCTGGGTGCCCTGAGGGCGTCCGAGATCCTCACAGACAGGCGTTTCCGCAGGTCAGGGGCGGTACGGCTAATGGATTTCGCGTCACGGCGCAGGTCATGTAATGTTGTTCCCGCAACGCCGACCAGGCAGAAAAGCCCGGGAAGCGAAGCCGCCGGGTAAGACCGACGACAAGCACTCGTAGCTTAACGGATAGAGCATCTGACTACGGATCAGAAGGTTGCAGGTTCGAATCCTGCCGAGTGCACAGCAGGCGAGAGGCCCCCAGGAGAAATCCTGGGGGCCTCTCGCGTATGCCGTAGAACGGGAACGGGGCGTCGTACGTTTCGCCGACTGCCCGGCCGTGGCGGCACGGAGGGTCGAGGCGGTCGCGCTGACCCCCTCGTTCCGGTGATTGTGGTGATCGCGCCGAGGGGTGGGGGCGCCCGGCCTGGAGGGCCGGGCGCCCCGTGTGGTCAGGCGGTGCCGGTCGCCTTGCGGCGGCGTACGGTGATCACCGCTCCGGCGCCCAGCGCCAGGGTGACGCCACCCGCGAGAGCGATCGACGCCATCGCCGGGGAGGTGCCGGTCTCGGCGAGGTTGCCGGCGGTGCCGGTGCCTGTGCCGGTGGCCGTCGGCTTCTTGGACGATTCGCCCTGGGCCGAGTGGCCCGCTTCCGTGCCGGGCTTCGCGGCTCCCGGCCGTGTGTCGTCGTCGCCGGGCAGGCCGGGCTTGGCTTCCTCGGCCGGTCCGGGCTTGCTGCCGGCGGGCAGGAGCTGGAAGTCGTAACGCTTCATCGGGCCCAGGACGCACGGGTTGTACACGTCGGAGGCGTCAGCGGCGAAGAGCGCGAAGGCGTCGGCGGCCCCGGCGGCCCCGGCCGCCGAGTCGACCTTCATCCGCAGCTTCACCTCGCGCTGCTCGCCCGGCTTCATGGCGTCGACGTGCGCGATCTGCTCGGGCCCGGTGCCGTCGAGGGTCTGCCAGCCCGAGCCGTTGGACCACTCCACCGTCAGAGCGCCCTCGGCGCCCTTGCCTTCGCCTTCCACGTGGAAGAAGACCAGGGGGTCCACGGTCAGCGTGCGTGCGGTTCCGTTGGTCACCCGCAGGGTGATGTCCGTGGTGCTCCCCGCGACGACCTTGGACGGGAGGCCCGTCGCGAGCGAGGTCAGCCCGTCCTCGCGGACACACTCCTTGGCGGCGGCGAGTGCTTCTTCGGCCGCCTTCTTGACCTTGAGGGTCTCCGCGGGGGCGTTCTGGACCAGGCTGTACTCGCGGGCGGCGGCGACCCTGGCATCGTCCAGTGCGGTGCCGGCCTTCTCGGCCGCGGTGTCGGCCTTCCGCTTGGCCTCGACCGCTCCTGCCAGAACGGACTCGGCGGCTTCGAGGGCTTGCCGCGCCTCTGCCTTCTCCGTGTCGCCCTCGGCCGCTTCGAGCGCCGCCTCGGCTTCCGTGACCGCCTTGTCGGCGGCGGCCTGGGCCGCGGACGCCTCCTTGGCCTCCTCGGCCGCGGCGAGCGCGGCCGCCTTGAGCGGATGCGTGTCCGAGTCCAGGGCGCGCAGGGTCTCCTGGACCTTTTTCTGACCCTCTTCCTTGGCGATGACGGCGTCCTCGTAGGCCTTCTTCGCGTCGTCCACGGCCTGCGCCAGCTCCGCGTACGTCGGCTGGTTCTGCGTCTGTGTCACGGACGTTCCGGCGGCGAGCGCGGGAGAGGCGGCGAACAGCGCCACGGGTGTGGCGACCGCGACGGCGGCGGCCATCGCGAGGGAACGGCGAAGCTTCACTAGGCGACTTCCTTGGTGGGAGACAAAAGAGGCCGGCCACCGAAAGAAAGGGTGGGGGCGGCCTGTGCGGTGCTTAGTTTATGGGTGAAATGAAGAAGTGTTCAGGATTTTCCTTCGAAGCTCCGGACCCTCTGGTGATATCCACTCGGATAAACAGGACGGATGGGGATGGTTGTCCGGGAGGCGTGTTTTTCCCTGTGACTCATGTCACTGCTCCGGGGTCGGTGGCGACGGCACCCGAACCGCGTCAGGGCGGCGGGAACGTGGCGGCCCTGTGCCCTTGTGCCTCTGAGTCTCTGCGCCCTGTGCCCTGCGTCTGCCGGATACGGAGGCGGAGCGGGCGGAGCGGGCGGGGCGGGCGGGGCGGGCCGGCGCGTGGCGGCGGTCGAGGGCACACCGGGGTCCTTTTCCGTCCATGCGGCGGCACCGTTCCTTGCGGAACACGCAGGGAAAGCGGGAGGAGGTATTTCCGTCGACACCGCCCATAGGCAGGACCACAAGGTGCATCGGTGCGCGCGGGAGTTCTCCGAGTGGCGTCGAAGGGTGCTGTTCGGATAACGGAAGGGTGCTGTTCCAAAAGTCCGGGGGTGAATCCCCTACTCTTTCCAGATGCCCGTGAGGAGAAGCGGGAGCCGAGGGCACCGGGGCTCCCGGGCGGTCCGTGCGGTGACGTGGAGTGGGAGTGGACGCATGAGCTGGCGCAGCACCGGGGTGAGCTGGCCCGGTGAGGGGCCCGGGGACGGGCCCGTGCTGGGGTGGCGTGGCGGTGACGTCCGGCGGGTGAGTGCCCTGGCGTACGGGCGCGAGCTCGGGTTCCGGGCCGAGGGGGAGCGGCACTGTGTGGGGGCCCGGGGCAATCCGTGCCCCTCGGTCGCCGTGGTGCCGGCGCGGAGCACGGGGGCGCGGTGCCCGGAGTGCGCGCGGCTGGACCGGGCGCACTCGGTGGCCGCCGACACGATCGCCGACGACCCGCGGACGTACCGCGTCTACCTCGCCTGGTTCGGGCCCGGGATGGTGAAGGTCGGGATCACCCGGGAGTCCCGGGGCGGGGCGCGGCTGCGTGAGCAGGGGGCGGTGGCGTTCAGCTGGTTGGGGCGCGGGCCGCTGATGGCCGCACGGCGTACGGAGGAGGTGCTGCGGGCGGCCCTCGGGGTGCCCGACCGGATCCCGTACGCGCGTAAACGGGCGGTGCGGGGTGGGCTGCCGGAGGCGGTGGAGCGGTCCGCCGAGGTGGAGGCGCTGTACCGGCGGGCCGTGGCGCTGGAGGGGGACGGGTGGCCGGACGCCCTGGAGCGGTTGCCGTTCGAGGCCGTCGACCACGGCGGGGTCTTCGCGCTCGGTGGTACGGGAACGCCCGTCCGGGCCGTGACCGGCCTCGTGGACGGCGGTGTGGTGGCCGGGCGTCTGGTCGCTGCGGCCGGCCCCGATCTGTATCTGGAGACCGCGGCCGCCGGGACCGTCGTCCTGGACACCCGGCTGATCACCGGCTGGGCGCTGGCCGGGACCGACGCGCGGGCGGCGGTGAGCGTGCCGCTCGTCGCCGTGGGGGCCGGTGGGACTCAGGACGGGCTGTTCTGAGATCGTCGCGGGGAGCGGGCGGGGAGCGGGCGGGAAGCGGGCGGGGCGGGAACGAGCGCGGGCGAGCGGAGGGCGTGGAGGATGGACAGGGACGGCCGTGACGACGTCGTGGGGTTCTGGGAGCGGCTCGGGCTGCCCGGGATCATCGACGTCCACACGCACTTCATGCCGGAGCAGGTGCTGCGCAAGGTCTGGGCGTACTTCGACTCGGCGGGCCCGCTGACCGGCATGGAGTGGCCGATCACCTACCGGCACGACGAGGACCGGCGCCTCGCCCTGCTGCGCTCCTTCGGGGTGCTGCGGTTCACCTCCATGCTCTATCCGCACAAGGCGGGGATGGCCGCCTGGCTGAACGAGTGGGCGGCCGGGTTCGCCGCGCGGGTGCCGGACTGCCTGCACACCGCGACCTTCTTCCCGGAGGAGGGCGTGGACCGCTATGTGCGCCGGGCGGTCGAGGCCGGGGCGCGGGTCTTCAAGTCGCACCTCCAGGTCGGGGCGTACGACGCGAACGACCCGTTGCTGGAGCCCGTGTGGGGGGTGCTCGCCGAGGCCGGTGTCCCGGTGGTCATGCACTGCGGCTCCGGCCCCGCGCCCGGGAAGTACACCGGGCCCGAGCCGGTCGGGCGCCTGCTGTCCCGCCATCCGCGGCTGCGGTTGGTGGTGGCGCACATGGGGATGCCGGAGTACACGGAGTTCCTGGAGCTGGCGGCGGCGTACCCCGAGGTGCGGCTCGACACGACGATGGCCTTCACCGACTTCACCGAGGACTTCTCACCGTTCCCGGTCGCCGAGCGCGCCCGGCTCGCGGACCTCGGGGACCGGATCCTGCTCGGCACGGACTTCCCGAACATCCCGTACCCGTACGCCCACCAGCTGCACGCCCTGGAGCGGCTGGGGCTGGGTGACGACTGGCTGCGGGCCGTGTGCCACGGGAACGCGAGCGCGCTGTTCGCCTGACCGGCGGCCGGCGGGCTCCTTTCTCAGGAAATTCACAGGTGGGTACAAGGTCCCTCTCACGGCCGTCTCACAGCCTGGGGGCATGACGACGACGACCTCGCCCCAGGGGCGTACCGAACTGCTCAGGCCGGACCGCACCCCCGTGCGTGTCCTGGTCGTGGACGACGAGGCCCCCCTCGCCGAGCTGCTCTCCATGGCCCTGCGCTACGAGGGGTGGGAGGTGCGCAGCGCCGGGGACGGTGCCGACGCCCTGCGTACGGCGCGTGACTTCCGCCCCGACGCGGTGGTCCTCGACGTCATGCTGCCCGACATGGACGGGCTCACCGTGCTCGGGCGGCTGCGGCGGGAGGCTCCGGAGGTGCCGGTGCTGTTCCTGACCGCGCGGGACGCGGTGGAGGACCGCATCGCCGGGCTCACGGCGGGCGGCGACGACTACGTCACCAAGCCGTTCAGCCTGGAGGAGGTCGTGGCCCGGCTGCGCGGGCTGATCCGCCGCTCCGGTACGGCCACCGCGCGCAGCGAGTCGACGCTCGTCGTCGGCGACCTCGTCCTGGACGAGGACAGCCACGAGGTCACCCGGGGCGACGACTCGATCCACCTGACGGCGACGGAGTTCGAGCTGCTGCGCTTCCTGATGCGCAACCCGCGCCGGGTGCTCAGCAAGGCGCAGATCCTGGACCGCGTCTGGAACTACGACTTCGGCGGCCAGGCGAACGTCGTCGAGCTGTACATCTCGTATCTGCGCAAGAAGATCGACGCGGGGCGGAGCCCCATGATCCACACCCGGCGCGGGGCGGGATACCTGATCAAACCCGGTGAGTGACGCGGTGGGCGGCACACGCGTGCGGGCCCGGAGGCCGTGGACGCTGCGGACCCGGCTCGTCGTGTACGCGGTCACGCTCATCGCGGTCGTCGCCGCCGTGATCGGCGCGGTCACCACGATCGCCTTCCAGAGTTACATGTACGGCAAGCTGGACAGCCAGCTGCACGACGTCGCCGTCCGGGCCCAGGTCCACCCGCCGGGCGGCAGCGGCAAGCCCGCCCCCGGCGGGGGCGACGCGGGCCCGCTGGATCTCATCGGCGCGGGCGGCGGGCAGCCGTTCAGGACGTTCGGCGCCGTGTCCGTGGACGGTTCCGTCACCGAGTCGAAGGTGGTCAAGCGGGGCAGCCGGCCGGCCGAGGACAGGGCCGAGCCGCTGACGGGAGCGCAGACGAGCGCCCTGGAGGCGGCCGGCATCGCCCCGGACGGCGAGGCGCACGACGTGGAGCTTCCCGGGCTCGGCGGCTACCGGGTGGAGGCCGTCCCCTCGGGCAGCGGAACGACCGTCCTCGTCGGCATCCCCACCGCCGAGGTCGGCAAGGCGATCACCACCCTGGTCCTGGTCGAGGTCTGCGTCACCGGTGCCGGTCTCGTCGCCGCGGGGATCGCGGGCACCGCGATGGTCGGTGTGGCCCTGCGCCCGTTGCGCCGGGTCGCCGCCACCGCGACCCGGGTATCCGAACTCCCCCTGCACAGCGGCGAGGTGGCCCTGCTGGAACGGGTCCCCGAGGCCGAGGCCGATCCGCGCACCGAGGTCGGCCAGGTCGGCGCGGCCCTCAACCGGATGCTGGGGCACGTCGGTTCGGCCCTGGACGCCCGGCAGCGGAGCGAGACGCGGGTACGGCAGTTCGTC
>NZ_KL585381.1:102728-104097 GCF_000721935.1 Streptomyces sp. NRRL WC-3549 | reverse complement strand
GCCACGAACTGCGGACCCCGCTCGCCTCGATCCGCGGGTACGCCGAACTGACCCGGCGCGGACGGGAGCAGGCCGGACCGGACACCCGGCACGCGCTGGGGCGCATCGAGTCCGAGGCCGAGCGGATGACCGGCATGGTCGAGGACCTGCTGCTCCTGGCCAGGCTCGATGCCGGACGCCCGCTCTCCTACGAGAGCACCGATCTCTCGCCGCTCGTCGTCGACGCGGTGAGCGACGCCCGCGCGGCCGACCGGGCCGCGTCCGGACACGGGGCGGGGCCGTCCCACCACTGGCGGCTGGAGCTGCCCGAGGTGCCCGCGACCGTGCACGCCGACCCAGCCCGGATCCAGCAGGTCCTCGTCAACCTGCTGGCGAACGCCCGTACCCACACACCGCCCGGGACGACCGTCACGGTCCGGGTGTGCCCGGCACGCGGCGACCTGCCCTGGGTGACCCTGGAGGTCCGGGACGACGGGCCCGGCATCCCCGACGGGCTGCTGCCGCACGTCTTCGAGCGGTTCGCCCGAGGTGACGCCTCACGGTCCCGGCAGGCCGGATCGACGGGGCTGGGCCTCGCCATCGTGCAGGCCGTCGTGGCCGCGCACGGCGGTCGGGTGGAGGTGCGCTCGGTGCCCGGGGACACGGTGTTCGCGGTGCGTCTGCCGGCGGACGCGGTGTACGAGGGCCGGGTCGCCGGAGCCCCGGTGGGCGGCCCGGAGGGCGCCGTGGCGCACTCACAGGACGGCCACAGGCACAGCACACGGGTGTGACAGCGGGGTTGGCGAGTGTCGGTGTCATGCAAACCGACACCCCTTGGAGCACTCTGCCGGCCCGGGAGCACCTCCTGGCCGCGGCGGTCGATGCGGCCGGTGCTCCCGTACTCGACGTAGTGGTTCCCGTCTACAACGAGGAGAAGGACCTCGAACCCTGTGTGCTCCGCCTGCACGACCACCTGACCCGGACCTTCCCCTACCCCTTCCGCATCACTGTCGCGGACAACGCGAGCACCGACCGCACGCCCCAGGTGGCGGACCGGCTCGCCGCGGTGATCCCGCAGGTGCGGTCGTACCGGCTGGAGGAGAAGGGCCGGGGGCGGGCACTGCGCACCGTCTGGTCGCACTCCGACGCCCCGGTCCTCGCCTACATGGACGTCGACCTCTCGACCGACCTCAACGCGCTGCTGCCGCTGGTCGCGCCGCTCATCTCCGGCCACTCGGACCTCGCCATCGGCTCGCGGCTGAGCCGGAGTTCGCGGGTGGTGCGGGGATCGAAGCGGGAGTTCATCTCACGGTCGTACAACCTCATCCTGCGCTCCTCGCTGGCCGCCCGGTTCAGCGACGCCCAGTGCGGGTTCAAGGCGATACGGCGG
>NZ_KL585381.1:100827-102518 GCF_000721935.1 Streptomyces sp. NRRL WC-3549 | reverse complement strand
GCTCCTGCCGATGGTCGAGGACACCGGCTGGTTCTTCGACACGGAGATGCTGGTGCTCGCGGAGCGGGCCGGGCTGCGCATCCACGAGGTACCGGTCGACTGGGTCGACGACCCCGACTCCACCGTGCACCTCGTGCGGACCGCGACGGACGACCTCAAGGGCGTCTGGCGGGTGGGCAGGGCGCTGGCCACCGGTGCCCTGCCGCTGGACCGCCTGGCGCGGCCCTTCGGGGACGACCCGCGCGACCGGGCCGTACCGGGGGTGCCCGGCGGGCTCGCCCGGCAACTGGTCGGCTTCTGTGTGGTCGGTGCGCTCTCCACGCTCGTCTACCTCGCCCTGTACTCCCTCTTCCGGCTGGGAGCCGGCCCGCAGATCGCCAACGGCGCGGCCCTCCTGGTCTCCGCCGTCGCCAACACGGCGGCCAACCGGAGGCTCACCTTCGGCGTACGCGGGCGGGGCGGGTCCGTACGGCACCAGGCGCAGGGGCTGGTCGTCTTCGCCATCGGCCTGGCGCTCACCAGCGGTTCGCTCGCGGCCCTGGACACGGCCTCCGGGTCGCCGTCGCACGGCACGGAACTCGCCGTGCTGATCGCCGCCAACCTCGCGGCGACGGTGCTGCGGTTCCTGCTCTTCCGCGCCTGGGTCTTCCCCGACCGGCGCACCGACCACCCCGGCGACCGGCCGGGGGCCGCCCACGCACCGAGGGACGCGCGATGACCGCCACCCATCCCGACCGCCTCGCGGTACCGCACCGGACATCCGGCCACGGCCGCCCGGCCCCCTCACTGCCGCAGCGCGTGTGGCGGGGCAGGCCCGAGGACCCGCGCTGGGCACGGCCCGCCTTCCTCGGCCTGCTCCTGGTCATCGCACTGGCCTACCTGTGGGACCTCGGCGCCTCCGGTTACGCCAACTCCTTCTACTCCGCGGCCGTCCAGGCCGGAAGCCAGAGCTGGAAGGCCTTCTTCTTCGGCTCGCTGGACGCCGCCAACGCCATCACCGTCGACAAGCCCCCGGCCACGCTCTGGCCGATGGCCCTCTCGGTGCGCGTCTTCGGGCTGAGCTCCTGGGCGATCCTGGCCCCGCAGGTGCTGATGGGCGTCACGACCGCCGGGGTCCTGTACGCCGGCGTGCGCCGCCGCTTCAGTGCGGGGGCCGGGCTGATCACCATGGCCGTCTTCGCGCTGACTCCGGTCGCTGCGCTGATGTTCCGCTTCAACAACCCGGACGCCCTGCTCGCCCTGCTGATGACGGTGACCGTCTACTGCCTGCTGCGCGCCCTGGAGGGCGGCCGGACGAAGTGGCTGGTGTGGGCGGGGGTCGCGATGGGGCTCGCGTTCCTGTCCAAGACCCTGCAGGCGTTCCTGATCCTGCCGCCGCTGGCGCTGCTGTACGCGGTGTGCGCCCCGGTGTCCGTACGGAAGCGGTTCGGACAGCTCGCTCTGTCCGCCCTCGCCATGGTCGTCGCCGGCGGCTGGTGGGTGGCGCTCGTGGAGCTGTGGCCCGCCTCCTCGCGTCCGTACATCGGCGGATCGCAGAACAACTCCTTCCTGGAGCTCACCTTCGGTTACAACGGTCTCGGCCGGATCAACGGCGAGGAGACCGGCAGCGTCGGCGGAGGCGGCGGGGGCGGCCAGGGCGGCGGCTGGGGGGAGACCGGCCTCGGCCGGATGTTCGACTCCGAGATCGGCGG
>NZ_KL585381.1:98106-100608 GCF_000721935.1 Streptomyces sp. NRRL WC-3549 | reverse complement strand
CCCCCGCCGCACTGCTGCTGCTCGTCGCCGGGCTCTGGCTGACCCGGCGGACGAAGCGGACCGACACCGCGCGTGCGGCCTTCCTCGCCTGGGGCGGTTCGCTGCTGATGACGGCCCTCGTCTTCAGCTTCATGGCCGGGATCTTCCACCAGTACTACACGGTGGCCCTGGCGCCCTACCTCGCGGCGCTGACCGGCATGGGCGCCACGGTCCTGTGGGAGGAGCGGTCCCGCTGGTGGGCGGGGGCCACGCTCGGGGCGGCCGTCGCGGTGACCGCCGTGTGGGCGTACGTCCTGCTGGGGCGCACCCCCGACTACCTCCCCTGGCTGCGCTGGGCCGTGCTGACCGGCGGACTGGTGGCGGCGGTGGGGCTGCTGCTCGCCGCCCGGCTGGGCCGGGCCCTGGCGCTGGGCGCGGTGGGGCTGGGGCTGGCCGCGTCGCTGGCCGGGCCCGTGGCGTACACCGTCAGCACGCTGAACACCGGGCACCAGGGCTCGATCGTCACCGCCGGGCCGTCCGGCGCGAGCATGGGCGGCCCGGGCGGCGGCCCGGGCGGCGGCCCGGGCGGCGGCCGGGGTGGCGGCCCCGGCGAGGGCGGGCCCGGCGGCGGGCAGCCTCCCGGCCAGGGCACCCGGCAGGGCGGCGGCCAGGCACCGGGCAACACCCAGGGCACCGCGCCCGGCGGCATCCCCGGCCAAGGCCAGAACCAGAACCAGAGCCAAGGCCAAGGCCAGGGCCAGGGCCAGAACCAGGGCCAGCCGACCGGGCCCGGTGCGCAGGCCGGCGGTGTGCCCGGAGGCGGCATGGGCGAGGGGGGCGGCCCGGGCGGGGGCGGCGGGGGCATGGGCGGACTGCTGGGCGGCTCGACCGTCGACACCGAGGCCACCACGCTGCTCGGGCAGGACGCCGACGCCTACACCTGGGTCGCCGCGGCCGTCGGATCCCAGAACGCCGCGAGCTACCAGCTCGCCACCGGCGCCCCCGTGATGGCGATCGGCGGCTTCAACGGCAGCGACCCGTCACCCACGCTCGACCGGTTCAAGCAGTACGTGGACGACGGAGAGATCCACTACTTCGTGTCCGGAGGCATGGGCGGCGGGGGCGGGGCGGGTTCCGAAGGCACCTCGTCCCGGATCTCGGCCTGGGTGGAGGAGAACTTCACGGAGGTCACCGTCGGAAGCGCGACGTTCTACGACCTCACCCGGCCGGTGAGCGGCAGCGCCGCCTAGGAGAGTGACCTAACGCCGCAACTCCAGATCGGCGACGAGTGGGCGGTGGTCCGAGGCGAGAGTCCCGGCCACCGCCGCTCCGCGCACCCGCACCCGACCGGCCCCCGTCCTGTCCGCCTTCGACACCGCGACGAAGTCGATCCGGCTCACCGGGTCCTCGGCCGGGAACGTCGGCGCCCCCGGGTCGGCGTCCGTGAGGTCCTTCCAGAGCGGGGCGAGCTCCGGCGCGTCCGGTGTCGCGTTGAAGTCGCCCAGCAGGATCTTGTGACCCCGGTCCCGCGCCATGATCCGCCGTGTCTCGGCGACCTGGGCGGCGCGCACCGACGGATCGGGGCGGTAGTCCAGGTGCGTCACGTACACGTGCACCGGCAGCCCGCCGACTCTCAGCGACACCTCGCCGAAGCCCGGGGCGGGCGCCGGGGCGGGGTCCGGGTCCTGGGTCGACAGCCGGGTGATCTCGTGGTTCTCGGCGGCCAGGATCCGGTACCGGGACAGCACCGCCACCCCGAACTCGCGCCGGGGCCCGCCCACCGCCACCGGGTCCAGGCTGTAGATCGGTGCGAACGACACCCGCATGTGCAGCCGCGCCGCGAGCTCGGCGGCCAGGTCACGCCACTCGCTGCGCTCCCCCCAGTGCGCGTCGACCTCCTGGAGCCCGATCACATCCGCGTCCAGGGAGCGGAGTTGGGCCACCTGGCGGTCCAGGTCGAAGACCCCGTCCATGCCCGCCCCGGCGTGGATGTTGTACGTCGCGACCCTCAGCGGCACCGAGCGGCCCCGGTCCGCCGTCTTCCCGCCCTCAAAGGCCCCAGCGGGCGGCGCGAACGCCGTCGCCGAGAGACCCGCGGCGATCAGGAAGCCCACCGTACGGCGGCGCAGAGACATGTCACTCCCCTCCGGTGCTGCTCGCCCCGGCGGCTGCCGACGCGCCGGGAGAGCTACCCGCGGGCCCTCCGCCCGTAAACCGGTTGTACGGCGTACAGGGCTGCCTTACGGTGTACGAGCACTTCCCGTACACTGTACAAGCGCGTCCGAGACAGGAGCCCGTATGAAGGCCACCGCCGCCGAGAGGCACGACCTCACTCCCAGGAGCGGCCACCCCCGGCGCTGGCTGATCCTCGGGGTCATCTGCCTCGCCCAGCTCACCGTGCTGCTGGACAACACCGTCCTCAACGTCGCGATCCCCTCCCTCACCACGGAGTTGCGCGCCTCCACCGCCGAGGTGCAGTGGATGATCAACGCCTATTCGCTCGTCCAATCTCTGTCTCTTATA
>NZ_KL585381.1:95476-97872 GCF_000721935.1 Streptomyces sp. NRRL WC-3549 | reverse complement strand
GGCGGGCAGCGCCTCCGACCGGTACGGCCGCCGGAAGATGCTGGTCATCGGCCTGGCGCTGTTCGGCGCGGGCTCACTGGTGGCCGGACTCGCCCAGTCCCCGGGGCAGCTGATCGCCGCCCGGGCCGGCATGGGGATCGGTGGCGCGCTGCTGCTCACCACCACCCTGGCCGTGGTGGTCCAGATCTTCGACGAGGGCGAACGCGTCAAGGCCATCGGTATCTGGGCCACCGTCAACTCCCTCGGCTTCGCCGCCGGACCGCTGATCGGCGGAGTGATGCTCGACCACTTCTGGTGGGGAGCGATCTTCCTGATCAACATCCCCGTCGCGGTCGTCGGGCTCGTCGCCGTCGCCCGGCTCGTCCCCGAGTCCAAGAACCCCCGCGGCGACCGCCCCGACCTGCTGGGCGCCCTGCTCTCCACCCTCGGGATGGCCGCGGTCGTCTACGCGATCATCTCCGGTCCCGGGCACGGCTGGGCCTCCGGACGGGTTCTGCTCACCGCCTTCGCCGGGGTCGCCTTCCTCACCGGGTTCGTCCTGTGGGAGCTCCACGTCCCGTACCCGATGCTGGACATGCACTTCTTCCGTGACCAGCGGTTCGTCGGCGCGGTCGCCGGCTCGGTCCTCGTCGCCTTCGGCATGGGCGGATCGCTCTTCCTGCTCACCCAGCACCTCCAGTTCGTCCTGGGCTACGGCCCGTTGGAGGCCGGCCTGCGCACCGCCCCGCTGGCCCTCACCGTGGTCGCGCTCAACCTCACCGGTCTCGGTGCCCGCCTGGTGCCGAAGCTGGGCACCCCCGTGACCATCGCCACCGGGATGAGCCTTCTGGCCGCCGGTCTGGCCGCGATCGCGGTGCTCGGACGCGACGCCTACGGAGGGATGCTGCTCGGGCTGGTCGTCATGGGGGCCGGAATCGCCCTGGCCATGCCGGCCATGGCCAACGCGATCATGAGTGCGATCCCGCCGGAGAAGGCGGGGGTCGGTGCCGGGGTGAACGGCACCCTTGCCGAATTCGGCAACGGCCTCGGCGTCGCCGTCCTGGGAGCCGTGCTGAACGCACGGTTCGCCGCGCTGGTCCCCGCCGCCGTGGGCGCGGCCTCGCTGCCCGCCGCCCTCGCCGCGGCCGGCGGTGCGGCCGAACGGCACCGGATCACCGACGCGTTCGCCTCCGGCCTGGCCACCAGCCAACTGGGCGGCGCGGCGGCCGTACACCGGGCCGGGCGCACCCCGACCGCACCAAAGGCACCTGCCGCCCCGGCCGCACCGGACGCACCGGGGGAGCCCACGTCCACGCAGGCGTCCTGAGCAGCGGGCATAGCATCGGACAGGGTGCCGACCCCCGGTGGAGCGACCGACCGGGGACGGCAGCCTGTGGGGTGCGGGCGCGCGCGTACGCCCGTACCGTCGGCCGGACGAGAAGAGGGCGCCATGGGATCCGCGGCAGACCGTGGGAAGGACTCCTCGCGGGTCAGCGTGTGGCTGGACCGCCGGACACCGGCGCGTGCCCGCAAGGCCGACCAGCCGGCCGGGCTCGACCGGGAGCGCATCACCGCGGCGAGCGTGCGGCTGCTGGACGCGGAGGGGCTCGCGAAGTTCTCCATGCGACGGCTCGCCGCCGAGCTGGACGTCACGGCGATGTCCCTGTACTGGTACGTCGACACCAAGGACGACCTGCTGGAACTCGCCCTCGACACGGTCTACGAGGAGATCCCGGCCGCCCGCGCGGACACCGACTGGCGCGACCGGCTGCGCGAACTGGCCTCCAGCTACCGAGGGATGCTGGTGGCCCATCCCTGGGCCTCCGCACTCGCCGGACGGTTCCTGAACGTCGGCCCGTACGCGATGCTCTTCTCCTACGCCGTCCAGGACGTCGTCCGTGACACGGGTCTGCCGATGCACTGCCAGACCGGCGCGGTCTCGGCCGTCTTCCAGTTCGTGTACGGCTTCGGCACCATGGAGGGCCACTTCGTCCAGCGTTCGGCGCAGGCGGGGCTGAGCCAGGACGAGTACTACGGTCAGGCGCTCGGCGCCGTCCGCGCGGACCCGGAGCTGGAGAAGATCATCCGGCCCTCCGAGGCGATCGTGAAGGCCCGGGGCGGGGACACCGTCGAGGAGATGCGCGAGCGGGACTTCCGGTTCGCCGTCGATCTGCTGATCGCGGGCATCGAGGCCATGGGCGGGCGCTCCGGGGACCAGCGGTAGCTTCCCGGCCAACCAGCGGTAGTTTCCCGGCGGACGGGCGGACGGGCGGACGGGCGGACGGGCGGACGGGCGGACGGGCGGACGGGCAGCAGCGCGGCGCCACCGCCCGTACCGCCCGCCCGCGCCGCCCGCGCCGGCTCCCGGCGTCCCCGGCCGGCGGCGAGGCCGGTGTCAGTACCCGCGCCCGGTGTCA
>NZ_KL585381.1:92805-95348 GCF_000721935.1 Streptomyces sp. NRRL WC-3549 | reverse complement strand
TCAGTACCCGCGCCCGGTGTCAGTACCCGCGCCCGGTGTCCACCGCCAGTGCGGGCGTCCGCCCGCTCGTCACCGCCTCCCAGCAGGCCGCGAAGTCCGTGGCGACGTCCTCGGCGGCGGTGATCCCGGCGGAGTGCGAGGTGGTCACCGTGCGCGGTAGCGTCCAGGCGCGGTCCTGCGGGCCCGGCGGCTCCTCGGGCAGGACGTCCAGGACCGCCCGGCGCACCCGGCCGTCGCGCAGCGCGGCCTCCAGCGCGTCGAGGTCCACGCACGCGCCCCGCCCGACGTTGACGAAGGACGCGCCCCGCATCGCGGCGAACCGCGCCGCCCCGAAGTACCCCTCGGTGGCGGCCGTCAGCGGCAGCGTGGAGACCACCCACCGCGCGGCGGCCGTCTCCTCCGCCTCCTGGACGCTCCCGGCCGCCACGGTCCGGTCGAAGCAGGGCGGTGGGTCCCCCGCGGTGCGGCGGACCCCCACCGTGCGCAGGGAACACGCGCGCAGCAGGGCCGCGACCGCGGAGCCGATGTGCCCGGTGCCGTGCACGACGGCGGTCCGCCCGGCGGCGAGCGACGACGGCAGGCGCCGCCATTCGGCGCGGGCGTGCTGGGCGAGGTGCTCGGGCACGGACTGGCACTCGGCCAGGATCCAGGCCAGTACGTACTGCGCGATCCGCTCCCCCATCCGTCCCACGGTCCGGGTCAGCAGGGCCTCCCGCGGCCAGGGGCCCGCCGCGAGCAGGGCGTCCGTACCGGCGTTGACGCTGTGGAACCACACCAGCCGCCCGTCCCGCAGCGGGCCGGGCAGGGCGTCCCCGACGTACAGGAAGGGGTCGTCCGGCGCACGGCCCGGTGCCCGTTCGGCGGGGCGCCCGGTGGTCCGCTCCAGCGAGCGGACCACCGACGCGTCCAGGCCGGGGGAGACCAGCAGCCGGGCGCGGTCGAGTACGGCGGGGCCGGGGAGGGGCATCCGGGTCAGCCGTCCTCGGCGAGCCGGGCGGGGAAGCCGCCGGTGGCGATCGGGCTCCACCGCTCCGGGGTGATCCGGATGATCGACTTCCCCTGCTTCACCATTGCCGCCCGGTACTCGTCCCAGTCCGGGTGCTCGCCGGAGATGTTCCGGAAGTACTCGACGAGGGGCTCGACCGAGTCAGGGGCGTCGATGACTTCGGCCGAGCCGTCGATCTGGACCCAGGGGCCGTCCCACTCGTCCGACAGGACGATCACGCTGACCCGCTCGTCGCGCTTGGCGTTACGGGTCTTGGCGCGCTCGGGGTAGGTCGAGACGACGATCCGGCCCGCGTCGTCCACGCCGCAGGTCAGCGGGGACCCCTGGGGCCGTCCGTCGGCCCGGGTGGTCAGCAGGACCGCCCGGTGCCGGGGGCGGACGAAGTCCAGCAGTTCCCCGAGCTCGACGGTGGTGTTGGTCGCGATGGTGGGTGACATGGCGTCAGCCTAGGCGGTGCCCCGCCGGTCAGGCCGGGACCGGATCCCCCTGTACGGCCTGGATGTCGAGCTCCACCCGCAGGGTCGTGCCGATCGCGGAGATGCCCGCCTGCACGACCTGGTTGTAGTTCATCGCGAAGTCGTCCCGGCGCAGTTCCGCGGTGGCGTGGAAGGCCGCCCGCACCCCGCCCCAGGGGTCCGGGCCGGTACCCAGGTAGCTGAGGTCGAGGTCGACGTCCCGCGCGATGCCGTGCATGGTGAGGACCCCGTGCACCGTCCAGCGGTCGGGGCCGGCCGGGGTCAGTGCGCGGGACCGGTAGGTGATCTCCGGGTAGCGGTCCACGTCCAGGAAGTCCGGCGAGCGCAGGTGCTTGTCGCGCATCCCGTTGCCGGTGTCGATGCTGTCGGCGGTGATGGTGGCCTCCACCCGGGAGCGGAGGACGTCCTCGGCGATGTCGATCCGGCCGGCGAACTCGGTGAACCGGCCGCGCACGCTGGAGATCCCCAGGTGCTGCGCGACGGCGGCCACCGAGCAGTGCACCGGGTCCAGCGACCAGCCGCCCGGGGGCGGCAGCTCCACCCCGCCCTGCCGGGCCAGCACCACGGTCCCGGCCTCGACCCGGCCGCTCGCCGCGACCAGGGCGGTGGAGGCGGCGGGGGCGTACCCGACCGCCGTGACGATCACCGTGTAGGCGCCCGCGGGCAGGAGGTCGTCGGTACGGACGGCCCCGTCCTCGTCGGCGGCGGCCCGGACCACCTGGGTGCCCGTCATGTCGGTCACCGTCACGACCGCGTGCTGGACGGCCCAGCCGTCCCGCGTACGCACCTGTGCGCGAAGTCCCATGCCGTTCTCTCTCCTTGCTCACTCACTCGGTGACTCGATGAGTCGGGCCCCGGGCGGGAACGGCAGGCCGTCCCCTGCCTGCCGTTCCCGCCACGGGGCCCATTTCCACCGGCGCGTACAGCCTCTCCGCTCGAAGTGCCGTACCGCCAGGGGTCTGTGTGGATCTTCCGTGTTACTCGCCCGGGTGGGCGAGCTCGATGTCGTGGCCGTCGATCCCGCCGCCGGTCACGGTCAGCGAGCCGGCCACCGGCGGGGG
>NZ_KL585381.1:82613-92594 GCF_000721935.1 Streptomyces sp. NRRL WC-3549 | reverse complement strand
TAGCCGGTCGCGACCACGGAGTACTCGCCCGCGTCCAGGTCGGTGAAGGCGTAGACGCCGTCCTCCCCGGTCGTCGAGGTGCCGACCACGTTGCCCGCCGCGTCGATCAGCGTGACGCGGGCGTCCGGCAGCGGCGCACGGCCGGAACCGGCCCTGACGACACCCCGTACCAGCGCACCGGCCTGCAGGAGCGCGTCGGCCCGCGTGACACCCTGGCCGCCGATCTCCACCGGCAGCGCCAGCGGGCGGAAGCCCGCGGCGGTCACGGCGACCGTCACCGCCCCGGGGATCAGCTCGCCGAAGACGAACTCACCCGTCGCGTCCGAGACGCCGGTGGCCAGGACGTCGCCGCGGACGTCGGTCACCACGACCATGGCGCCCTCGACCGGAGCCCCGCCCTCTGCGGTCCGCACGGTCCCGGCGAGACCGCTCGTGCCGGCGAGCAGGATGTCGTACGCCAGCGCCTCGTCGCCGACGACCACGGTGGACGCCTGCGGCTGGAAGCCGTCCGCGGAGGCGATCAGGACGTAACTGCCCGCGCCCGGCGCGTCCAGTACGTAGCCGCCGTCGGCCTGGGCGACGGACCGGCCGAGCTGCCGGCCGCCCAGTGAGATCAGGGTGACCGCGGCCTGGGCGACGGGCGTGCCCTCCGCGCCGCGCACCACACCGCTCACGGGGGTGCCGCCCTGGGGGGTGAGGGAGGAGTCCACGAGCGTCGCGGCCGGGGCCGTGGCCTGCGGGGCGTCCTGGGCATCGGTGGCGGCGAGCCCTGCCGTCGCCCCGGAGACCGCTGCGGGGGCGCCGACGGTGGCGGCGACGGGTGCCTCGACGGCGGGTGCCTCGGCGGTGGCCGGGACCTTGTCGTTTCCGGCGTTCGTCTTCAGGGCGACCTCCTTGATGAAGAGCGTCAGCAGGAAGGCGAGGAGTGCGGCCGGTGCGGCGTACAGGAAGACGTCGGCGACACCGTGACCGTAGGCCGCCTCCATGACCGTGCGGAACGGGGCGGGGAGCTTGTCCAGGTCGGGGATGCCTCCGCCGCCGGTACCGCCGTGGCCCAGCTTGGCGCCCTCCGGGCCGAGGTCGGCGAGGCCGTCCTTGACGTACTGGGTGACGCGGTTGCCCAGGACGGCACCCAGCGCCGAGACGCCGATGGCACCACCGAGGGAACGGAAGAACGTGACGACGGAGCTGGCCGCGCCGAGGTCGGCCGGGGCGACCTGGTTCTGCGTGGCGAGGACCAGGTTCTGCATCATCATGCCGATGCCGAGACCCATCACGAACATGAAGACCGCGATGTGCCAGTACTCGGTGTCGTACCGGATGGTGCCCAGCATCCCGAGACCCGCGGTGAGCAGGAAGCCACCGCTGACCAACCAGGCCTTCCAGCGGCCCGTCCTGGTGATGATCTGGCCCGAGAGGGTCGAGGAGAGGAAGAGCCCCGCGATCATCGGGATGGTCATGACGCCGGACATCGTCGGAGACTTGCCGCGCGCCAGCTGGAAGTACTGGCTGAAGAAGACGGTGCCCGCGAACATCCCGATACCGACGAACAGCGAGGCCGCCGAGGCCAGCGTGATGGTGCGGTTGCGGAAGAGGCGCAGCGGGATGATCGGCTCGCGGGCCCGGGACTCGACGAAGACGAAGATCAGCGCGAGCAGCGCGGCGCCCACGACCATGACGGCCGTCTGCCAGGAGAGCCAGTCGTACTTGTCGCCCGCGAAGGTGACCCAGAGCAGCAGCAGGGAGACGGCGGCGCTGATGAAGAACGCGCCCCACCAGTCGACCTTGACCTCGCGCTTGACGACCGGGAGCTTCAGGGTCTTCTGGAGCACGATCAGGGCGATGACCGCGAACGGCACACCCACGTAGAAGCACCAGCGCCAGCCCATCCAGCTGGTGTCGGTGATGACACCGCCGAGCAGCGGGCCGCCGACGGTGGCGACGGCGAAGACCGCGCCGAGGTAGCCGCTGTAACGTCCGCGCTCACGCGGCGAGATCATCGCGGCCATGACGATCTGGGCGAGGGCGGAGAGACCGCCGACGCCGATGCCCTGCACGACGCGGCAGGTGATGAGCATGCCGCTGCTGGTCGAGAGGCCGGCCACTATCGAGCCGGCCACGTAGATGATCAGGGCTATCTGGACCAGCAGCTTCTTGCTGAACAGGTCCGCGAGCTTGCCCCACAGGGGCGTGGTGGCGGTCATGGCCAGCAGCGAGGCCGTGACGACCCAGGTGTAGGCGCTCTGACCGCCGCCGAGGTCGGAGATGATTTCCGGCAGGGCGTTGGAGACGACCGTCGACGACAGGATCGCGACGAACATGCCGAGCAGCAGCCCGGTCAGCGCTTCCATGATCTGCCGGTGTGTCATCGGCGTGCCTGCGGGGGCTTCTGGGGCCCCGTGCTTGGCGTGGCCGCCCCGCACACCGGATGGTGTGGTCGTAGCCATGGAGTTCCTTGTCTTTGCTTCTGTTACACAGGTGTACGGGTGTACGAGTCATCGGAGTGCCCGCCGCGGCAGCCCTCGCTGTGCCTCCCGGGGGCGCATCCACCCGGGCCGCGGCACGCGAAGCTGTCACGCAGCCGGGACAGCAACGAGTTGAGCTGTCCGACTTCTTCGTCGGACCAGTCGACGAGGTTGTGGGCGAACATCTCGGTCGTCCGCCGGCTCAGCTCGTCGAGGAGTTCCTCGCCCGCGGGGGTCAGCCGCAGGATGCGGGACCGCTTGTCGGTCGGGTCCGCGAGCCGCTCCACCCAGCCGTTCTCCACGGTGTGGGCCACATGTCTGCTGGTCACGGACATGTCCACGGCCAGGAGTTCGGCCAGTCGGGTGATCCGCATCTCGCCGTGTCTGCTCAGGAGCGTCAGCACGGAGGCGGAGCCCCCGGGGCACTCGGCGGGCAGGATGCGGGCGAGTCCCCGCTTGACGGCTCCGACGGCGCTGAGCTGCCGGGCCAGTTCCTCGTACTGGCTCCGTGCGGCCACCGGCCCTCCAGGCATCTCACGGGTACATCTTGTTGCTTAGGGCAACGATAGAAGCCGTTGGTTGCCCCAGGCAAACGAAATGGGGCTTGCATAAGTAAAGGAACCCAAAAGCCTCCGTAGGGTCGCGGTCAAGCCCCCAGCGCACGGCGGGCGCGCCTCGGCGTGTGTGTTCCCGGGCACACCCGGCGCGGGGTGCGAGGCGCACGCGGCGCACATGTCCGGCGCACCCGTTCGGGTACCCGCCGGTCCGCACCGGACACGTGGGAAGGGCATGCGGTCCGTGCGGGAGCATCGGCCGTGAGAGACCCGGGGGTTGGGCGCTACCGCCGAGTTCGCTAGGGTCCTGGGCCATGGCACACAACCCCCACGCCCCGCAGCCGGGCCCCGAGGGCACTCACGACCCGGCGGGCAGCACGCAGATGTTCCGCGCGTTCGTCGACGAGGGCGAGCCCCAGCGCAGGCAGCAGACGGCGGCTGCTCCGTCCGGCCCGAAGACCGGCGTGATCATGGCCATCGTCGCGGTCGTCGTCATCCTCGGCGCGGTCGCCTGGCTCGCGCTCGGCTGACCGCAGCACGCCCCCGTACTCCGCCCACGTCCCCGTCTTCCGCCCACTATCCCGTCGGCGCTCCGGGCGGCGGCGCACCCGCGCCGGCCCGGGGTCCCGCGGAGCACGCCCCGGCCGCCGGAGTGGCGGTCATGCCGCCCCGGCGGCCGGTGGAGCCGTGTGCCCGGCGCGACGCCCCGTGGGACCCCGCGGCGGACGGCGCGGAGGTCAGTCGGCGATCAGCCCTTCCCGGAGCTGGGTGAGCGTCCGGGTCAGCAGCCGCGAGACGTGCATCTGCGAGATGCCCACCTCTTCGCCGATCTGCGACTGGGTCATGTTGGCGAAGAAGCGCAGCATGATGATCTGCCGCTCCCGCGGGGGCAGCTTGGCCAGCAGCGGCTTCAGCGACTCGCGGTACTCGACGCCCTCCAGGGCCGCGTCCTCGTATCCCAGGCGGTCCGCCAGCGAGCCCTCGCCCCCGTCGTCCTCCGGGGAGGGGGAGTCCAGCGAGGAGGCCGTGTAGGCGTTGCCGACGGCCAGCCCGTCGACCACGTCCTCCTCGGACACCCCCAGCGCCTTGGCCAGCTCCGGGACCGTCGGCGAACGGTCGAGCTGCTGGGCGAGCTCGTCGCTCGCCTTCGTGAGGGCCAGGCGCAGCTCCTGGAGCCGGCGCGGCACCCGCACCGACCACGAGGTGTCGCGGAAGAAGCGCTTGATCTCCCCCACGACGGTCGGCATCGCGAAGGTGGGGAACTCCACGCCCCGCTCGCAGTCGAAGCGGTCGATCGCCTTGATCAGGCCGATCGTGCCGACCTGGACGATGTCCTCCATCGGTTCGTTACGGCTGCGGAACCGTGCCGCGGCGTAGCGCACGAGCGGGAGGTTGAGCTCGATGAGTGTGTCCCGGACATAGGCCCGCTCCGGGCTGTCCGTTCCGTCGGGTCCCGAGGCGGGTCCCAGCGCGGCGAGCCGCAGGAACAGGGAGCGGGACAGCGTGCGGGTGTCGATGGCTTCCGACGAGCTGGTGAGCACGGCAGGCGCCGGCACGCTCTTGGTGAGCGTGAGCACCTTCGAGCTGCCCTGGTCTACGGACATGCCACCCCCTTGAGGTCGCGGACGGTCGCGGTGGCCACGACCATCGGAGGAACGCAGCCCTCACCTGAATACCGGAGGTGGGGCTGCGGCAAACGCGGTTCCAGCAGAATGTCACATGTCGGCAACACGCTGTAGTGACAAGTCGACAAGTGAGCGGCGGAACCGTGCAGGAAACAGGGGGTGTGCGGCTTTTCCGCCCTGGATACGGGTCCCAGGACGGTCTACCCGTTCTGGTTACGCCTCGATCCTGTTTGCGGATCTCAGACGGGCGAAACTTCTGGCCAGAAGCCTTGACACGTGCATCTGGGAGACACCCAGCTCGGCGCTGATCTGTGACTGCGTCAGGTTGTTGTAGTAGCGCAGCAGCAGGATCCGTTGCTCGCGCTCCGGGAGCTGGACGAGCAGATGCCGTACCAGATCGCGGTGTTCGACCCCGGCCAGGGCCGGGTCCTCGTAGCCGAGCCGGTCCAGCAGGCCGGGCAGCCCGTCGCCCTCCTGCGCCGCCTCCAGGGAGGTCGCGTGGTACGAGCGGCCCGCCTCGATGCAGGCGAGGACCTCGTCCTCGGAGATCTTCAGCCGCTGGGCGATCTCGGCGGTCGTGGGGGAGCGTCCGTGAGCGGTCGTCAGGTCCTCGGTGGCGCCGGTGACCTGGACCCACAGCTCGTGAAGCCGTCGCGGTACGTGCACGGTGCGCACGTTGTCCCGGAAGTAGCGCTTGATCTCGCCGACCACGGTGGGCATGGCGAAGGTCGGGAACTGCACGCCGCGTTCCGGGTCGAACCGGTCGATGGCGTTGATCAGCCCGATGGTGCCGACCTGGACCACGTCCTCCATCGGCTCGTTGCGGCTGCGGAAGCGGGCGGCGGCGTACCGCACCAGCGGCAGGTTCGCCTCGATCAGGGCGGTGCGCACCCGGTCGTGTTCGGGGGTGCCCGGTTCGAGGTCCTTGAGACGGCCGAACAGCACCTGGGTGAGCGCCCGGGTGTCCGCGCCCCTGGTCCTGCCGGGCGCGGAGGGTTCGGGCGTCTCGGTCTGGATGTCGTCCGTCTGGACGTTCTGGGGCGGGACTTGAGGCGCTGTACTGGCCGGCACGGTGTCGCCACCCCTTTGCGGTCAACTACGGTCAACTCATCCGTCAAAAGCGGTCATAGCATCACAAGACAGGTCCACTGTAAGCAAGCACCGCATAGAGTCGTGTTGTCGCTGATGTGGTTTAAACGCGGCGAAAAGCCCCTCTCCGGGGGGATGAGGGGCTCGGGGGCGGATACGCGGGTACGTCAGAACGGGTAGTCCGCGATCACCCAAGTGGCGAACTCGCGCCACCGGCCGGCCGCGGCCTGGTGGTCCGGATGCTCGATGTACCGCTTCAGGGCCTCCTCGTCCGCCACCGCCGAGTTGATGGCGAAGTCGTAGGCGATCGGCCGGTCGGTGATGTTCCAGGCGCACTCCCAGAACCGCAGTTCGGGGATCTTCCCGCCGAGCGCCCGGAAGGCCTCCGCCCCGGCGACGACCCGGGGGTCGTCCCGCTCGACGCCTTCGTTCAGCTTGAACAGGACCAGGTGGCGGATCATGGGTTCTCCGTGAGGTTCGGGTGGCCCGGAGGGGCCGGGGGGCCGGTGCCGTGGACCGAAGCCGAGGCCCGGGGATCGTCATCGGCCGACGCCGGCGCGGCGAGGTGGGGCACCAGGGGGCGCGACCCCGGTCTGACGCGGGCGGCAGGACCTATTTCACGAGCTCGGACATGAAGTCCCCGACGCTCTGGGCGGCGCTCGATATGCCTTCGAAGCCCACCTGGACGAGGTCGGCGGCGCGTTCGGGGGAAGTGATGATCGTGTAGAGCACGAAGACCACAATGAAGTAGAGCGCGATCTTCTTCGCCTGCGCCACAGCCCGCCCCCGCCTGTCCCCGTCGATCACCTGTGCAGTCGGGAGAGTCTAGCCGCACACCTGGTCGGTTCCAGGGGCCGTCGTCGATCCCTGACGCGGCCTTTAAGGACCAAGGACCCGTACCTTCGGGCCGTTTGCCCCCGGCCGTGGCTCTGCCCGAGGAGCACCATGGACCACAGGCCCGTTCATGGCATCCATGCGGCGGGCCGAGGGACGGGGCCCACCGAGGCCCGCGCCGCGCGACTCCCCCCTGACCGCGGTGGGGCCGGGCCCCGTCCTCGCCGGGGGAAGCGGCTTGTCCCCCCGATGCCGCTTCCCCCGACCTCCGCCTACGCGGTGCGTGGCCCCGGCTCCGGTCCCGACCAGGAGCCGGGGCCACAGCCGTGCACGCCCCCGGGCGTGGGCGCCCCGGACATGCTCGAAGGGCCCGACGCGCTGCGTCGGGCCCTTCGAGAGAGCGGTAGCGGTGGGATTTGAACCCACGGTGAGTTTCCCCACACTCGCTTTCGAGGCGAGCTCCTTCGGCCGCTCGGACACGCTACCGAGAGAGAGCTTAGACCATCCCGGGCCATGGTCGAAATCCGATTCCCGGCCCGGCGGCCGCACCCCCGGGAGGCGGCCTCAGCGCTCGCGGAAGAACGCCGTCAGCTGCGCCGCGCAGGCGTCCTCCAGGACGCCGTGGACCACTTCGGGGCGGTGGTTGAGCCGGCGGTCCCGCAGGACGTCCCAGAGCGACCCCGCCGCCCCGGCCTTCTCGTCGCGCGCCCCGTAGACCACCCGGCGGATCCGGGACTGGACGAGCGCGCCCGCGCACATCGTGCACGGCTCCAGGGTGACCACCAGGGTGCAGCCGGTCAGCCGCCAGCCGCCGAAGACCGCCGCGGCCCGGCGCAGGGCGAGGACCTCGGCGTGCGCGGTCGGGTCGCCGGTCGCCTCGCGCTCGTTGTGGCCGGTGGCGAGCGGGGCGCCGTCCGGGCCCAGCACGACGGCGCCGACCGGCACATCGCCGGCCGACGCCGCCTGCGCCGCCTCGTACAGGGCCTGGCGCATGGATGCCTGCCACGGGTCCCGTACGGGATCGGCGGGCGGGGACGAGGGAGACGCGGGTGGTGGTGCGGTCACCCGCGGACCCTAACGGACGGCCTCCAGGACGTCGGCCGCGCCCACCGCGTCGGCGATCTCCGCCAGCGCGTCGCTGCGCAGGGTCAGCAGGTCCTTCTCGGACACCCCGAGGTCGGCCAGGAGTCCCAGATCACCGAGGGGCCCCGCCGGCACGGCGTCGGGGTCCTGGTCCAGGTCGAGGTCGGGGGTCTCCGCGGCGGTCCGGGAACCGCCGTCCTCCCCGGCCTCCTCCGGTTCGCCGTCCTCGGTGCCGTCGAGGCCGACGAGCTCCTCCAGCGCGGCGATCTCGTCCTCGGCCCCGGGTTCGCGGCCGAGCATTTCGTCGGTGAGCAGGATCTCCCCGTACGAGGAGCGGGCGGCGGCGGACGCGTCCGAGACGTAGATACGCGGGTCCTCCTCACCGTCCACCCGGACGACGCCGAACCAGGCGTCCTCCTGCTCGATGTAGACCAGGACCGTGTCCTCGTCCACCGAGGCCTCACGGGCCAGATCCGTCAGGTCGGACAGGGTTTCCACATCGTCGAGCTCCGTGTCGCTCGCTTCCCACCCGTCTTCGGTGCGCGCGAGCAGTGCGGCGAAGTACACCGTGACTCTCCCACTGTTCATAGGTGAATCGGTCCGACGGGAGGGCGGCCGGTCTTCCGGCCGCTCTGGGCCCCGCCCAATCGGCATCGTGGCAGAAACGAGCGCGATGCGAGAGGTCTTCGGCCGTTGCGTCGGCCATCAGTTCCGCCAGGGCGCGCCCCGTGCCCTCCCGCGGGCGGGACGGCGCAGCCCCGGGCGGCCCGGGGTCACCAGCGGAACGTACGCATCCGCATCTGTTGGCGCATACGGGCCGCACGGGCCCGTCGCGGCTGCACCCGGTCGCGGAGCTGCTTCGCCTCGTGGAGTTCGCGGAGGAACTGCGCCCGGCGCCTCCGGCGCGAAGCTTCACTCTCCTGCGCGTCCGCCGCGTCCTCCCGCGCGTCGGGCAGGTCGCGCGCGTCGCGCGCACTCCGGCGCTTCTCCATCTGCTCCCGGTCGGGCAATCGACACACCACCCCAAGGGCCTGGGTTCGTATGCCCCCACCTTCCCTCCGAACAGGTGCTTGATGCCAGTGCACGCTTGCGAGGAGTGGCCCTTCGGCCCGGTTACTGTTGAACCCATGCGGATCCACGTCGTCGACCACCCGCTGGTGGCGCACAAACTCACCACGCTGCGCGACAAGCGCACCGACTCCCCTACCTTCCGGCGGCTCGCCGACGAGCTGGTCACCCTGCTCGCGTACGAGGCCACCAGGGATGTGCGGACCGAGCAGGTCGACATCGAGACCCCGGTGACGGCCACGACCGGGGTGAAGCTCTCCCACCCGCGGCCCCTGGTCGTGCCGATCCTGCGCGCCGGTCTGGGCATGCTGGACGGCATGGTGCGGCTGCTCCCGACCGCCGAGGTCGGCTTCCTGGGCATGATCCGCAACGAGGAGACGCTCCAGGCGGAGACGTACGCCACGCGGATGCCCGAGGACCTCTCCGGCCGGCAGGTCTACGTCCTGGACCCGATGCTGGCCACCGGCGGCACGCTGGTCGCGGCCATCCAGGAGCTGATCAAGCGGGGCGCGGACGACGTCACCGCCGTGGTGCTGCTGGCGGCGCCCGAGGGCGTCGAGGTGATGGAGCGCGAGCTGGCCGGCACCCCGGTCACGGTGGTCACGGCATCGGTCGACGAGCGGCTCGACGAGAGCGGCTACATCGTGCCGGGGCTCGGCGACGCCGGCGACCGGATGTACGGCACCGCGGAGTGACGCGGGCCGGGGCCGGCGGCGCCCCGGCCTTCCTTCCGGCCCGGTTCAGCAGGAGGGGGAAGGGGCCGGAGCCGGCTTCGCCAGGGCGCCGAGGGCGGACGCCGCGGCGGCGGGCGTGCTGAACGCCTTGAACTTCGTACCGATGATCAGGTCGACGTCACCGGTCCTGCGGGCGTCGGTCTTCTGCTCGGCGCCCGGAAGCTGGGTGGCGAGGACCGGGAACGAGCCGTCGGCGGCCGTGGGGCCGCCGAGCAGCAGGCCGGTGCCGGGCACCTTCTTGTCGTAGGCGGCCGGCGCGTTGTCCACCTCGCCGATCACGAAGCCGCGCTTCTCGAGCTCGTCGGCGGCCGCCTTGGCCAGACCGCTGCGCGGCGTCGCGTTGTAGATGTTGACCTTGATGGCGGCCGGCTTCGGCAGCACCTTGGCGGGCACCGTCGCCGTGGGGGAGGGGCAGGTCTTCGGCCGGTCGGCCGCGTTCGCCTGCTTGTCGCTCCCGGTGAAGACGTCGACGATCTGGAGGGTGCCCCACCCGGCCAGGCCGAGGGCCTGTCTCTTATACACATCTCTG
>NZ_KL585381.1:80708-82406 GCF_000721935.1 Streptomyces sp. NRRL WC-3549 | reverse complement strand
CGCCCGCCGAGAGGACCAGCTTGCGGCGACGGCGCGGACGGCGCATGCGCGGGTACGCCTTGCCCGTGACGCGGTACTTCCCGCCCATGCCGGGAGGGGTCAACATGCTCATGGCCGAAGCGTAGTGCGGCGCGGAGATGATGCCTACTAAACGATCAGCGGAGGGCACCTGCGCGGGAGCAAAAGCACCCGAAAGGCCCGACATGGCCCAAGAGCGGGAGCGGCGCCGTCAGTCGAGCTCCAGCACGCGGGCGTGCAGCACCTGGCGCTGCTGCAGGGCGGCCCGCACGGCGCGGTGCAGCCCGTCCTCGAGGTAGAGGTCTCCCCGCCACTTCACGACGTGGGCGAACAGGTCTCCGTAGAACGTCGAGTCCTCGGCGAGCAGGGTCTCCAGGTCCAGCTGGCCCTTGGTGGTCACCAGCTGGTCGAGGCGGACCGGGCGCGGCGCGACATCCGCCCACTGCCGGGTGCTTTCCCGGCCGTGGTCGGGGTATGGCCGCCCATTTCCGATGCGCTTGAAGATCACACGGAAAGCCTACCGGGCCCGGCCCTCGGGGCGCAGCCATCGGCGGCACACCGATCCCGGGTGAAAACGGCCCGAACCACCAGGAAGTGCGTCGGGTGCGGCGCGGGGTCCGCCGGAAGCCGCCGGGGACGCCGTCGCGCCGCGGGCGGGGAGCGGTGCTCCCCGTCCGCGGCGCGCCCTCGGCCCGGGGGCCGTCGTCTACCGGGTGACGCCGTGCGCGTGGTCCTCGCGCGCCGACCGGCCGTCGGCCCGCTCACCGGCGGGGGCCGCGGCGGGGACCGGGCGGGTCAGGGAGCGGAGGTCGTAGGCGTACGTGCCGACCGCGTGCGCGATGACGTCGATGTTCGTCTCGAAGAGCCCCATGTCGAGGTTCTTCAGGTCGTCGCAGGCCGCGTGGTAGCAGGGGTCGTAGGCGATACCCGCCGTGCCGCCGAAGACCTCGGCCTCGGCGGCGGTCTTGATGCCCTCGGCGCCGGTGTCCGTCCCGCCGGCCGGGATGCCGGCCTCGATGAAGGGCCCGTAGTCCGAGCGTCCGGTGAAGTCCGCACCGATGTGCGGGGTGCCCCGGGAGTCCAGGAACGCGGTGATGTCGTGTTCCAGCTGGGCGGAGCCCTCCGGGCCGGGGCCCTCGCCGACCCCGTCGGAGTCGTCGCCGTCGAAGACGAACTGGGCGCCGTTGGGCGAGGCGATCATGTCGAAGTTCAGGTAGAGCGCGATCTTCCCGCGCTGCGCCTCGGAGAGCTTCGCGACGTACGCCTCCGAGCCCAGCAGGCCGTTCTCCTCGGCCGACCACCAGGCGAAGCGGACCTTGTTGGCCGGCGTCTTGTGCGTCCGGGCCAGTTCCAGGGCGACTTCGAGGAGTCCGGCCGAGCCCGAGGCGTTGTCGTTGATACCGGGGCCTTCGGTGACCGAGTCGAGGTGGGCGCCGAGCATGACCGTCTTCGCCGCGTTACCGCCCCGGGTCTCGGCGACGACGTTGCGGGTGGTGCGCTCCTCCTGGAGTTCGCGGATCTCCAGGGAGACCGTCACCTCGCCCTTCGCCAGGTCGGCGACGAGCTTCTCGCCCTCCTCCTGGACGAGTCCGCCGGTGGGGATCCTGCCCGACGCGGCGTCGCCGAGGGTGCCGGACAGGGCGCCTTCGGTGTTGTTGTAGATGACCGCCGCGACCGCAA
>NZ_KL585381.1:67253-80506 GCF_000721935.1 Streptomyces sp. NRRL WC-3549 | reverse complement strand
TCCGCCTGCTTCTCGGCGAAGGAGCAGCCGCCGCGCTTGATCAGCGCGATCTTGCCGGTGAAGGTCCCGGAGGCGTAGTCGGAGGCCTCGCAGCCCGCGGTGCCGTCGTCGGGGACGGCGGCGAGGGCCGCCCGCACCCCGCCCTCCGCGGTGGACTTCGTGTACGTCATCGCCTTGACGGGCACGTCCCGGGGGGCGGGTGAGTCGACGGAGAGCTTCTCGGCGAGGGTCTCGGTGTAGACGAAGTCGAAGGACTGGTAGCCGACCTTGTAACCGGCCTTCCGCAGCAGGTCGTGCACGTAGGCGGCGGAGGCGTCGTGGCCGGGTGAGCCGGCCGCCCGGTGGCCGCCCGACGCGTCGGCTATCGCCTGGAACGCCCGCAGGTGCCGGTAGGCGTCCTTCGCCGAGGCCTTGCGGACCAGCTGCCGTGACAGCTTGGCGGCGTCCTTGGCGGGATCGTGCGGGGTGTGTCCGTGGTGGGGTGACGCGCCGAGCAGGAGGGGTGCGGCCAGGGTGGTGGCGGCCACGACCGCGAGGGATCTGCGACGAGTTGCGTGCACAGGAGTCCTTCCGGAGCGGGTTCGATGCGAACGGATGTGCAGGAAGGTAGCGAGGGGACCGCTGGGGTGGAACAGGTGTGGCGGGTTGTGGCCGGTTGTGTGGCTCGTTCCCGGTCAGGTGGCCCGCCGTGAGGCCTTGGCCGCCGCTTTGATCCGCTGCTTGTGGGCCCGTACCTCGGCGAGCGATTCGGGCCCGGTGATGTCGGCCACCGACCGGTGCGAGCCCTCCTCCCCGTACGGGCCGGCCGCCTCGCGCCATCCCGGCGGACGCACCCCGAACCGCTTGCCCAGCAGCGCCAGGAAGATCTGGGCCTTCTGCGTGCCGAACCCGGGCAGCGCGTTGAGCCGTTCCAGCAGGTCGGCGCCGGTCGAGGCGTCCGCCCAGACCGCGCTCGCCTCACCGTCGTACTCCGCCACCAGGTACCGGCAGAGCTGCTGCACCCTCTTGGCCATGGCCCCCGGGTACCGGTGCAGGGCGGGCTTGGTGGTGAACAGCCCGGTGAACGCCTCCGGGTCGTACGCGGCGATCTCCCGGGCGTCCAGGTCGTCCGAACCCATGCGGCCGGCCAGGGTGTACGGGCCGGTGAACGCCCACTCCATCGGTACCTGCTGGTCCAGCAGCATGCCGATGAGGGCGGCCAGCGGACTGCGGCCGAGCAGCTCGTCCGCCTCCGGCTGCTGGGCGATCCGTACGGTGCTGTCGTTGCCCCTGCTGTTCTCGGTCATACCGTCGATGATCGCCAGGGTGGCGGGCATCGGCGAGCCCGGCGGTACCGGAGGTGTGGCCCGGCTGTCAGCGGCGGGTGCGAGGATCGGCCGTCGTGGACATCGACAACTGGAAGAGCTTCCTGGACCGTTGGAACGCGCAGTGGGTGATGGCGCAGGACCTGATCGAGCCGGAGGAGGCCGACGAGGAGGCCCTGGAGGCGGGCGGACTGCGCTTCCCGCCGGCGGACGAGCGGCGGACGGCCGCCTTGGAGGAGCGGCTGGGCATCCGGCTCCCACCGTCCTACCGTGCCTTTCTCCAGGCGTCCGACGGCTGGCGGCACGCGGGCGGCTCCGTGTACCTGCTCGGTGTCTCCGCCGAGGTGGACTGGCACCGGGACGCGATGGGTATGAAGGCCGTCTACGAGGAGCACCTGGACGAACGGTCGCAGCGGCCGGAGATCCTGGTGGCCGGGATGTGGGAGCGGGCGCTCCAGCTCGCCCTCGACTCCGACATGACCGATGTGCTGCTCGACCCGGGTGACGTCGACGAGAACGGCGAGTGGGCGGTCTACGTCTACAAGGGCTGGTCGGGGGAGTACCCCGACCGGTACGCGTCCTTCGCCGCCTTCATGCGGGCGATGCACCGGGAATTCTGCGGAGAGTACGGCCAGGACCCGCTGTTCGAGGACGAGATGACCCGGGAGCTCGACGCGTCCGTCGAGCGTGCCCGGCTCGCCTGTCTGGCGGGCCAGGACGTGGACACCCAGCTGGCCGTGCTGGCGGAGGCCCAGTCCTTCAACAGGCCCCGGGCGAAGATGATGCGCGACCAGATGGCTGCTCTCGTCGGCCCGGTCGACGCTCTCTCGGTGCCTGTGGACATGACCGATCCGCTCTACGTGCGGGAGGCGATGCCCCTCCTCGCCGTGGAACACACCCGGGGCCACCTCGCCGGGGACGACGACTGGTTCGTGCGGCGGCACGGTGAGGAGGGTCGCCGGGAGGCCGAGGCGGCGTTGGCGGCGGCCCGGGCGCGTACGTTCCGGTACGAGCCCCTGGGGCCGTTCGGGCAGGCCGTGGCCGCGGCCCGGGAACAGGCCCGCTGGGGCGACACGGACGCGGCGTGGCGGACGATCGCCGCCGCGGTGCCCGACTGGGAACCGTACGGCCCGGAGCACCTGGCGCCGTTCGGGCTGAGGGCCGACCCCGTGCTGGGGCCGCTCGTCACCCCGGAGCGCGGGCGCCACATCCTGGCCACCCCGCGCGCCGGCCACGGTGGGCGGGGAGAGGTGTCCGCCGTGCCGCCGGGGCCGGCCGGGCCGCTGGGGCTCGCGTGGACCGAGGGGGCCGGGCAGAACAGGTTCTCCTACCGCTTCGTGGCCGTCCAGGGGGTGACACCGCAGGACCTCGCGGAGCGGCTCGGCGGCGGGGAGCTGCTGGCCCCGCTCAGCGAGGGGGAGCTGTTCCGGCCGGGCTACGGCAGACCGGACGGACGAGGGGGCGGTGGGGGAGGTCCGCTCTACCGGGTGGGTTCCTGCCCGGACGTGGGCGGCGACGCGAGCGGGGGCGGGGCTGCCTGGAGCTTCGCCTACGAGTCGGACCCCGAGCCGTATCACTTCGGCCGGGTGGACGGCCCCGACGCCGCCGTGTCACCGGGCACCCGGTCGGTGTCGGTCTGGTGCGAGAGACGCCATGGCCCCTGCGAGGTGTTCCCCGACGTCTTCCACTTCTCGTACGCGGAGGACGGTCGGCAGCGGTTCCGTGCGGTGGCGCGCGGGAGCGTGGCCGAATGCACCGGTACACCTCCCGAAGGGCTCGACCCGGACCTCTTCGGGACGGCTCTCTTCGGTGGCTCACCCCCGGACGGGGCCGAGGAGACGGGGCCCGGGCTGGTGCCCGAAGCGCAGATACGGGCGCTCGACGCGATCGCCGCGGTCTTCGGCCTCGCACTGCCGTACTTCGCCCTGCGGCACGGCAGACTGCACGCGGTGCGCGGCTCCTCCTGGAACAGCCCGCCCGCACCGGGGGAGGCACGGATGGTCTTGGCCACCTCGGGGATCAGGCCGTCCGCACCGGGCGGGGCGCAGCCGATGCCCCGGGGGGACCAGCGGCGCCCGGAACGCTGACGGACGGTGGCCGCCCGTCCCGCCCTGCTACCCGAAGGGGCAGCACCGGGTGCCCCGGGCCGGTCGGGGGCGGGCTGGACAGGGCGGCCGGTCAGCCGTGAGGGTGGAGAGCCTGGACGAGGAGGCGGCCCCCGCGGTGGTTCGCGGTGCGCGCCGCCGCGGTGCGGTCAGGGGAGACGACGATGAACGCGACGGACCACGACCACGACCACGAGCAGGCCGCCGAGCGGGACCACGGTGTCCTGCGGCGCGAGAGCGCGTACGGGCTCGGGGACCACCTGCGCGGTGAGGGCCACGCGGCGCCGGGCACGGACGGCCTCCACGACGGGGCGGCGGGCAGCCGCCACCTCTTCCGGGCGGCGGCCACCGGCCGGGCGGATGTGCTCGGGACGGCCGGTATCGGCATGCTCCAGCGGACGGTCGGCAACGCCGCACTCGGCTCGGTGATCCAGCGCTCCCGGGCCGGGACGGCACCGGAGGAGGAGACCCGCTCGCCGGTCCACGACGTCGTCGGATCAGGCGGGGGTTCCCCGCTGGACACCGAGACGCGGGTGGACATGGAGAACCGGATGGGCGCGGACTTCTCCGACGTGCGCGTCCACCACGACTCCGCGGCGCACGAGTCGGCGAAGGGCGTCGGGGCGCACGCCTACACCGTGGGCAACCACGTGGTCTTCCAGCGTGACGCGTACGACCCGTCGTCACCGCAGGGCCGCACGACGCTGGCCCATGAGCTGACCCACGTGATCCAGCAGCGCGAGGGGCCGGTGGAGGGCACCGAGGCGCCCGGCGGCATCCGGGTCAGCGACCCCTCCGACCGCTTCGAGCGGGAGGCCGTGGCGAACGCGGACCGGGTGATGGCCGATCCGGCACCGGCCGCCCCGTCCGTCCCGGCGGCCGTTCCTGCCGCCGCCGCCGGCGCTCCCGCCGTGCAGCGGGAGGCCACGGAGGACGAGGACGAGGAACCGGCGGATGTGCAGGGGTCCTTCGTCCAGCGTGCGCAGGAGGAGGGGAAGGAGAAGGACCCGGAGGAGGACGAGGCCCCACCGGCCTGAGCGGGGCCGACTGGTCCTCGGCCGGTCGCGTCCGGCTGGTCCTCGGCCGGTCGTCTCCGGGTGGTTCTCGGCCGGTCGTCTCCGGGTGGTTCTCGGCCGGTCGTACCGGGGTGCTTCTCAGCCGGTCGTGTCGGGTCGCATGGTGCCGCCGAGGAACAGCGACTCCGAGCAGCGGGAGGGGGCCGGGGCGCCCACGGGCTTGCCCACCTTGCGGCAGTCGATGGTCATCGTGACCTTGCCGCCCGCCGGTACCAGGATCGGCGTCACGAAGTGGTAGTCGGAGTCACGGAAGTTCTCCAGGCCGAGGCTGAGGACCCGGGTGCCGTCGCCGGCGGAGACGACGACCGTTCCGGCGTCTCCCTGCGGATTCTGTACGACGATGTCGGTCAGCTGGAAGGTGTGGCCGCTCGGTACCTGGAGGGCGGTCCCGGTGTTCGTGCCGCCGCCCACCGCGTCCATGACCCGGACCTGTCTCTTATACACCCCCGCTCCGGCCGTGCCACCTCCGCCGGCCCCGTCCGCACCGGTGCCCGCCGGGTCGCCGGTGCCGGGCGCGGCGCTCCGGTCGGCCGCGGCGGCGGAACGTACCGCCTCGGGGGTGATCGCCTCCCGGGCGGCGGACTTCACGGCCGGGCGCAGGAGCGCGTACCAGAGACCCACCAGGGCGATCAGCAGGAGGGCCGCGATGACCAGGGCGCGGGGCAGCCAGCGCGGCAGAAGCGGGTCCTGCTGGTAGGACCCGTCCACGAGGACCGGTTCCACCGGTTCCTGGCCCTCGGCCACCTGCGGGGTGGCGGACACCTGGAAGGGGTGGGTCACCGGGGTGCCGCGCCACATCAGTCGGGCCGGCCGGGCCCACAGCTTCGCGAACTCGGCGTGACCGGGGGCGATGTGGAGCTCGGCCGTGGCGAACGTGACCCGTGCCTGCTCGGAGCCGGCCCGGGCGTCGAGCCGTACGGTGACCGGGGTGTTGCCCCGGTTGTCGACGGCGAGCTGATGGCGACCTCTCCGGGGGCCGTGTGAGGCGCGCGGGACCAGTTCGGCCGTGGTGTCGATGAACGGCGCCACCGTCACGTGGCCTTCGGGCACCTGGGTCGATCCCGGCTCGCCGGTGGGCACCACCCGGACACCGAACGGGGTCTCCCCCGCGGGCACCGTCGAGTCACGCGGCGGCCGCAGCATGAGCGACACGGTCCCGGAGTCACCGGGGTAGAGCGACAGCGCCGCCGGTTCCACCGCTGACCAGGCGGCACAGGCACCGATCACCTCGAAGCGGTATTCCTCGACGGTCCGGCCGGAGTTGCGCACCTGTAGGGGGACAGCCGTCTGCTCGCCCGGTGTGGCGCTGACGGACGTCTCGTCGAGGCTTGCCGTAAGACTCATAGGGCGGACCGTAGAGTCACCGCGGAACGTCAGGCACCGGCCCCGGAGGAATACTTTCGGGCAGATCCACTGCCCCACAACAGCATTTTAGTTTCCCCACCGGTAAACACGGGCATCTTCTGCACGCCTCACCACCAGTGGGGCGGACGAACACGGCTGCGGGGGCGAGTGTTTCGTGGGTCTTCCAGCCGTTGCCCAGGGGGAGCAATCGTATGGAACGCACCACTGTCGCTCTGCGGACACAGGACCCGATCTCCCAGGCCGGTGTGGCCAGCCAGTTGAGGGCGAGGCCGGAAATCGACCTCAGGGAATGGGGGGACGGCGATTCCCCGCCCCAAGTCGTCGTCATGGTCGTGGACGCGGTCGACGAGGGGGTCTTGCAGGCGCTGCGCAATATCCAGCGCACCAGCCGTTCCCGTACCGTCCTGGTCACCACCGACATCGACGAGCAGAAGCTGGTGAGTGCGGCGGAGTGCGGGGTCGTCGGGGTGATCCGGCGGTCCGAATCGACACCGGACCACCTGGTCCAGGTCATCGGGACGGTGGCGCGGGGTGAGGGGCACCTCCCCTCCGACCTGCTCGGACGCCTGCTCGAAGAGGTGGGCCGCCTCCAGGGGCAGGTGCTGGGGCCCCGGGGGCTGCACTTCACGGGCCTCGCGGCGCGGGAGGTGGACGTGCTGCGCCTGGTCGCCGAGGGGTACGACACCGCGGACATCGCCGTGAAACTCGCCTATTCGGAACGCACCATCAAGAACGCCCTGCATTCGGTGATGACACGGCTGCAATTGCGGAACCGCTCCCATGCGGTGGCGTACGCGATGCGGCAGGGCCTGATCTGATCTTCTCCGGAGAGATTCGATCTCCGGGCGTACGCATTGGATCTTCCGTAAGTGTGTTGATCTCCGGTGTGCGTGATTGATCTCTGCGTGCGTGAAGTGATCTTTGATGCGTGTGGGCCGATCTCCGCGTGCGTGAAATCCGATCTCCGGAGAGTGATCCATAAGTGGCCCCGGCCGTTCTTCACGGCGGAAGGCCGGTGTGCCCGAAAGGGCATCCGTGGATTCCCCGGGGAGTGACTCGCTTTCCGCTGCGCACGCCTCCTGGATGCGGGACGGTGCGGAGGGTGTTCTCGTTGCGATGTCCGGGTGCGGGGGAGACGTTCTGTGCGCAGGCTCCAGTGGGCGAAGCGGTCACGTGGGCGGACCGGAGTGGGTCGTTCGGTGATGCTCGTCCTCCTGCTGCTGGGGGCCGGGATCGCGCCCGCCTCGGGCGCGGCGAGCGAGGGGAGCTCCGTCGCCGCGATGTCCCCGCAGCCGTGGGTCACGCCGGCGGTCCTGGAGGAGGCGCTCGACCCCGGGGGTTCGACGGGTGTGGACAAGGCGGTGCTGACACCGGCCATTCCGCCCGAGCCGGACGTCGTGCTGCTGGTGGACGGTACGGGGAGCATGAGCGACCCGATCGAGAGTGTGCAGCGCAACCTTCCCGAGATCACCCGCAAGGTCCTCGACGAACAGCCGGAGTCGCGTTTCGCCGTCGCCACCTTCGGAGACCAGGAAGTCGATCCCGACGCCGGCTTCCAGGTGCTTCAGGAGCTGACGGACGACATCGACAAGGTGCAGGCCGGGGTCGACGGGCTGCGCACCGATCTCGGGGAGTACAGCCAGGGCCCGTCCGAGGACTGGATCAACGGGCTGTGGGAGATCGCCGACGGGGCGGGCGGCAAGACGGTCTTCCGCGAGGGGGCGAGCCCGGTCGTCGTGCTGATCGGTGACGCCTCCAGCCATGAACCGAGCAACGGGCACACCATCGACGAGACGATTTTCGCCCTGCAGGACAAGGGCGTCCGGGTCGTCGGCGTCGATGTGGACAGCCCTCTCGGAGACGGCCTCAACGGTGACGGGAACGCCCGCAACCCGGACTACCCGGACCAGGTCGAGAACCCGCCGACCACGCCCGGACAGGCCACCCGCATCATCGAGGCGACCGACGGGCGTCTGCTGGAGGGCATCCAGGGCGACGAGGTGGCCGCGGCCGTCATGGAGGGGTTCGAGGACCTCCCCACCTCCGTCGGCCACCGGCTCGACGACTGCGACCCCCATCTGACCGTCACCCTCGATCCGCCGGTGCGCCGGCTGACCAGCGGCGAGACCGCGCATTTCGCCGAGACGGTCGATGTGTCCGCCGACGCCCCTCAGGGCACCACGCTCACCTGTACCGTCCAGTTCCTGCTGGGCACTCAGGTGCCGGGGGCGGAGTCCGTGGGCCCGGCCGCGGCGGCCGACCCCGACTTCCAGCAGACGATCAGCATCACCGTGAACGACGTCAACGCGCCGGTGGTCACCGTCGACGACCGTATCGCCAGGGCGGAGGACGAGGACGGCGCCCGGATCAGCTACACCGCGACCGCGACGGACGCCCAGGACGGCACGCTGCCGGTCACCTGCACGCCGGCTTCGGGCTCGCTCTTCCCCGTGGGCACGACCACGGTCACCTGCTCGGCCACCGACGCGGCGGGGAACACCGGCACCGACACCGCGCTGTTCGAGGTGCTGCCCCTGCCGGAGCCACCCGATCCACCGGCTCCGCCCCCGCCCCCTCCGCCCTCGGCCGATGTGGCGGTGAAGATCGACCTCAGCCCGGACCGTACGTACGTCGGCCGCCCGGCCCAGGCCCGGGTCGTGGTCACCAACGCCGGCCCCGACCGGGCGACCGGAGTGGTCGTGGAGGCGAGCTGGCCGAAACCCGCGAAGGCATCGGACCGCACCCTCCGGGCCCTGACCCGGTGTACCCAGGCGAAGCCGTGCACGATCCCCGCGGGCGGCCGACTGGAGGTGACGCAGACGGCGACGTACCGGGCGGCGATCACCGGGAACGTACGGGCCACCGTGCGCGGTACGCAGCCCGACAGCCGGGCGGCGAACAACCGTGACACCGACCGGCTGCGCGTGCTGAAGCCTTCCCTGACCGTCACCCCGCAGGTGGCGAAACCGGGACAGCCGGTGCTGGCCCGCGGCAAGGACTATCCGCCGGGCGAGACCGTACGTTTCACGTGGAACATCGGCATCACGGGCGACCGTTCGGGCGTCCGGGTCGGCCGGGACGGCACCTTCGAGGTGCAGGTGCTGGTCCTCCGCAAGGACACCCTCGGCCCGCGCGTACTGCGGGCGCAGGCCGATGGTCTGCCCCTTCTACGGAAGTCCGTCCTGGTGGTGCAACGCCACCTCCAGCCGCCCGACTTCAAGGGCCGGGCGTGATCGGGATGCCGGCCCCGCCTGCCGGAGGAACGCTCGTTCAGTTCGCGGGAGGGACGGCCGGCCGTGATTCATGAAGTGGACGACGTACTGAGGTCCTTGATCCGGGCGGAGGCGCTGGAGGGCAGCCCCATCGCGGTCGTCTTCGACGCGCCGACGAGGGAGTGGGCGGCCAGGGTCAACGCCCCGATGGTCAACCTCTACCTCTACGACATCCGCGAGGACATGCGGCGACGCGAGCGGGGACTGCACAACGAGTACGACGAGCGGGGCGCGATCGTCGCGCGCCGCCGTCCGCCCCGCTACTTCAAGCTCTCGTATCTGATCACCGCCTGGACCAAGCGCCCGGAGGACGAACACCGGCTGCTGTCGTCGCTGCTCGGTTGTCTGCTGGAGTACGAGGCGCTGCCTCAAGCACATCTGACCGGTGCTCTTGAGGAGATCGGGGCCTCCGTGCCGATGTCGATCGCGCTGCCTCCTCCGGAGGACCGGTCGTTCGCCGATGTCTGGAGCGCGCTGGGCGGGGAGCTGAAGCCCTCGTTGGACCTGGTGGTCAGTGTGCCGGTGACCTCTTCGCCGAGGTACACGGCGGGCCCGCCGGTGGGTGATGAAGGGCTCCTGGCCCGGTTCGGCGACGTGCCGCCGCCTCCGGAACCACCCCGGCAGACGATGCCCGGGCGGGTCGGCCTGTCGGTGTACGGGGGGCACCCGGGCCGGCCGGCGCCGACCGGGGCCGGTGCGCCGGACGAGCCCGGGGGCGCCGGGACCGACGCCCCGGGTGGGCGGGCGAGGCGGCACGGTCTGTCGCTGCGGATCACGGAGAACCGGGGCGCCCCGGAGGGACGTTCGGAGGACCGCACCCCATGACGACCCTGCCGCCGACGGGTCACGGGCCCGGCTCCCCTCTCGACCCTGTGGCGGGCCAGGCCACCGGGCCCGCCCCGGGCTCCGACGTGAACCTCCGCCATCTGCTGGCCCGCGCGGTGACCGTCGAACAGCGTGTCCGCCGCGCGGTGGAGGCCCGACGGGAAGCCGATCCGGACCCGGACAACGAGTTCCGGGGGCTGTACCTCACGGAGGAGAGCGTCGCGAGGCTGCTGGACGAGGACAGCGCACGCGGCTTCCCCGAGCCAGCGCCCGACACGCCCCCGGACGGGGGCACGGGCTCCCGCCTCGCCCTGCTGGAGGCGGAGTTCGGACTCACCGCGCTGGACGTGGAGATCCTGCTCATCGCCCTCGTGCCGGATCTGGACGACCGCTTCGAGGCGTTCTACGGCTACCTCAACGACGACGTGTCCCGGCGCCGCCCCTCCATCGGCCTCGCCCTGGGCCTGTGCGGGCTGTCCCCCGCCGATCCGGTGGCGCGCGGCCGGCTCTCCGCCCGGGCCCCGCTCCGGGAGGCCGGGCTGCTCCTGGCCGAGGACCTGGACCGCCCGTTCCTGAGCCGCGCCCTCCGGGTCCCGGACCGGGTCACCGCGCATCTGCTGGGCGACGACACCCGGGACCCGCGCCTGGCCGGCCTGCTGGCGCCGTGGCAGGCGGTGCCGGGGGTGGGCGACCCGGCCCCACTGGCCCGGGTCCTTGGCCGGGGAGCTCGGCTGGCGTACCTCAGCGAGGATCAGGGCGGTGCGGGCACCGCGCTCGCCGCGTCGGCCCTCACCCGGGCCGGGCTGGGCGTGCTGGGCCTGGACCTGGCCCGCCTGACGGAGGACCCCGCGCCCGCGGAGGCGGTGCGCACCCTGGTCAGGGAGGCGCGGCTGACGGGCTCGGGCCTGGTGTGCGCGCCGCTGGAAGCGATGTCCCGGGAACACCCGCGCCTCCTCAGGCTGCTCACGGCGACCCCGGTACCGGTGGTGATGGTGGGCAGGGCTCCGTGGGACGCCTCCTGGTCCGCCGTACCGCCGCTGCTCCTGCACGCCCCGAGGGTCGGACCGGCCGCGCGTGGAGCGCTGTGGGCGGACGCGTACGGGCGTGCCGCACAGGGCCCTCCTCCGCCCGGGGTCGACCCGGGCCACCTGCTCGCGCCGTTCCTCCTCACCCCGGAGCAGGTCACCGGGGCGGCGCAGAGCGCGGCGCAGACCGCCCGCCTGGACGGCGGCGCCCTCACCCCGGACCACGTACGCCGAGGCGCCCGCGCCCAGAACGCGGCCGGCCTGGACCGTCTGGCCCGCCGCATCGAGCCCACGGTGACCTGGGACGACCTGGTCCTCCCACCCGACGCCCACGCCCAGCTCCGCGAACTGACCGCCCGCGCCCGGCACCGGGACCGGGTGCTGGGCGAGTGGGGCATGCGGCCGGGCGGCGGCCGGGGGCGCGGCGTCTCGGCGCTCTTCGCGGGGGACTCCGGCACGGGCAAGACCATGTCCGCCGAGGTGATCGCGGCCGACCTGGGGCTGGACCTCTACACGGTCGACCTGGCGACGGTCATCGACAAGTACGTGGGCGAGACGGAGAAGAACCTGGAGCGCATCTTCACCGAGGCGGCGGGGGTGAACGGTGTCCTCCTCTTCGACGAGGCCGACGCCATCTTCGGCAAGCGCTCGGACGTGAAGGACGCCCACGACCGGTACGCCAACGTCGAGAGCGCCTACCTTCTCCAGCGCATGGAGTCCTTCGACGGCCTGGCCATCCTCGCCACCAACCTCCGCGCCAACCTCGACGACGCCTTCACCCGCCGCCTGGACCTGGTCATCGACTTCCCGGTCCCGGACGTGGAACAGCGGCTGGTGCTGTGGGAACGCTGCCTGGGGCCGCTGCTGCCGAGGGGCGCGGACCTGGACCTGGCGTTCTGCGCGGAGAACTTCGAGCTGGCGGGCGGCAACATCCGCTCGATCGCGGTGACGGCGGCGTACCTGGCGGCGGACACGGGCGGCGCGGTGACGATGGCGTCGCTGATCCACGCGATCCAGCGGGAGTACCAGAAGCTGGGGCGGCTGATGCTGGCCTCGGAGTTCGGGCCGTATCTGGAGCTGGTGCAGGGGTGAGCGCATCTGCACCCGGTTCAGGCGCACGGCCGCCCACCCTGCCCGGCCTGCCTGACTGCCAGGTGCGGTCCGCCGAACGCCTGGAGGAGGGCCTGGTCGACGAGGCGGCTGGTGTACAGGCGCCGGGTGTCGCGTTCGCCGAGGTGTGCGAGGGCGGTGAGGACCAGGCCGGGGTCCGTGACCGCGGCCGAACGGAGCTGGACGATCTCGGCGGGTGCCAGGGCGTCGATGCCGAGGCCGATGTCCGAGGCGTCGGTGGCGTCGGTGGTCCTGACCGTTGCCGCTTCTCGTATGCGGGTGACGGCTCGGGTGAACGCCTCCGACGGGCCGGTCGGCGGGTGCCCTGCCGTGGACGCTTCCCGCTCGGCGCGGCGTGCCAGCTGGGCTGTGATGTACGCGGCGGGGCACTTCGGCCGCCAGTCCAGCCACCACGAGTGGAGCTCCGCCGCGATGTCGTGCGCGTCAAGGCCACGGTCGAGCAGCGGACGCAGCGCGTACGCGAGGCGGCGCAACCCTTCGTGCTGGGTCCAGGCGACGCGTGGGCGTACCTGCCGGGCGACCGCGATGTCGCGGGCGACCTGGAGCGGATTCCGTCGCGCCGGGCGGTTGCCACGGGTGCGGCCTGCTCGGGGAGTTGAGGCGGTTGCGGATCCCGCGCGCGGACGCGGGGTGTAGTTGGACCACCCACTCGTCTCAGCTGTACGTACGGGGTGGTGGGGCCCAGGAGAATGGGGTGCACGGTCACGCGAACCCTCCTGTCCCGCAGGAGAGTTGTCCACAGGCGGACTGTCCCCGGTGCGGTCGTCCGTACCCACGGCCTCTGCCGCGCGAACCCGGCCTTCGGCCGTCATCCCGACGACCCGCGCTCCGTACCCGACGCCGCTCAGACGGTGGCCCACGGCCTCGTCGTACGCGGCGGGGATCACCGCGGCGTAGATCGTCGCCGTCCCCGCGTACCGGCGCCCGGGTATCCGGAGGTTCCGCTTCGTACCGTGCCGCTTCCACACCAGCGCGCCCAGCTCGCGCAGGACCCGGACGTGCCGTTTCACCGTCGCCGTCGACACCCCGCACCGGGCGGCGGTGCCCTCTATGTCGTACAGCACGAACCCCAGCTCGTAGTCCATCCGCGCAGCGAGGTCCCGAGCGACGGCGAGCGTCGTCGCACAGGTTCGTGGATGCAGACCGGCTG
>NZ_KL585381.1:53583-67071 GCF_000721935.1 Streptomyces sp. NRRL WC-3549 | reverse complement strand
GTCGCACAGGTTCGTGGATGCAGACCGGCTGCGACGAGCCACGCCACGGCGCGTAACCACGCACGTGGCTGAGCACGCCGGGAAGCGGTCGCGTCGAGCTCCTGGAGGGCGGGGGGAACGAGGGTCGATGCCGGATGAGGGCATGCTGAAGAAGCGCAGCACGAAGCCGCGCCGGAGAGAGGGCGCATCACGATCCGTGGGCGAAGAGCGGCTGTCGAGGCCGCGGTGAGCTACAGAAGGGCGGTCAGGGTGAGGCCGCTACCGGCAGTGGGCCGACGACGAGCCGCAGCGATGGGGCGGCCCGGTGGCGTGGAGCGGCACGTGTCGAAGGGCGCGGGAGTGGTCACCGCGCGGGCGTTGGCCGTACGATCCGGGACGAATCCTCCTCACAGCTGGGAGTCGATTCACTGATCAGCGGGGTGATGACCCGCTGGTGCTCACGGCCGAGCGGTCTTGACACCGCTCGGCCGTCCTCATTCCTTCGGCGAGTCGTCGCGCTGCCTGGGTGCATCAGGGTTGTCGGCGATGATCTGTTTCACCCGGGCGAAGCTGATTCCCGCCTCGTTGGCGATCTGCCGGTAGGTCATTCCGGCGGCCTGCATCTCCAGCACCGCCTTCCGACGCTCAAGACGTACCTTCTCGCCGATCGACTTGAGTAGCTCGGTCAGTTGCCTTGCTCGTACGGCAGGGGACTTGCCTTCCGCGAGCGCATCGATCAGGTCGAGCACGCGCTGCACCTCCTTCGCCTGGTCTTCCATATCCGTCCTCTCCGCAGATGGGAGGAGGGATTGGCCGCGTCACATGTGTAGGACCCTACACTCGTGTAGAGTCCTACATAACGGCGGGCGCTGTCCCTCCGTCACAACAGAACGGCCCCGGTCGGGAGTTCGCACCTCCATGTGACCGGGGCCAGCCAGACACCTGATCTCACCGGGAGACTGACCATGCGCCATCCTTCCACCCTGGGCGCCGAGCCCACCAAGCGGCTCGACGCGGCCTGTGTCGCCCGCCTCACGATCGCCCCGACTCCGGAGCGGGTGCTGGACGCCCCCCGGCGCCTCGGCCGCCACCGCACCCTGGCGGGAGGTGCCCGGTAGTGGAGACCGCCCCGGAAAGCCGTTTCGCTCCCAAGCTCCGGCACATCGGCCTGATCCTCGACGTCGTCGACCCCGCCGGACCGATGACCGAGTCCACGCGTATTCACCTCGCCGGTGAGACGGCCCACCACGACCAGGCCGCTGTCACCGCACTCCTCGCCCTGATGCCGGCGGTACCGCCCGCGAGCACCCGCAGCGAGTACGCCCATGCTCTCCGCGCCGTCGTCGCTCGTGCCGGAGGGGGCGGGAGTGCGGGAGATCGGAGCGGCTGACACCGACTCCGGGCCGGGCTCTGCTCGGGGCCGGACCCGAGGTGGGGAGGAGCAAGATCAGCTCAGTGCGGGCGGCCGACCATGCCCGGCGGTGTGTGGCCCGAGGTGAAGGCCTCAGGGCCGCCCCAGCGCCCTCAGACTTTGACGACAGCCACCGCTGCACCACACAGCATGAGCATGTCCTCGGTGTCCGAGGTGAGGATGGTCACCGGCCCGTGCGCGCGGAGGGCGGTGGCCGCGACCATCGCGTCGATGGCGTACTTGTGACCGGCCAGCCCGCCCGCCTCCCGGAGGATATCGACGGCGTGGGCGGCTGTCTCCTTGGTCACCGGTTCGACGACGAGTCGGGAGAGCGCCCAGGACAGACGCGCCTTGTGCACCCCTCGGGGATCGGCTTCCACGAGGGTCACCGCGCTGACGATGACCCTGACGTCCCTCCTGGCAGCTACGGTCAGGAGCGAAGTCATCTCCCGGTCGGCGCGCAGGTATCGGGACAGCGCCTCGCTGTCGAGCACCCACGTACCGCTCACGCGGCAGCCTCGACGTTGCCGGTTCCCCGGTCGGTGGGGCCGAACAGTTTCTCCTCGGCTGCCTTGATGTCCTCGGGAGTCAGGGGGCCGTGGATCTCCTCATTCGAGGCGATCAACTCAGCGAGATCATCGCGTTCGATTTGGCGTTGTATGGCGGCCTCGACGTATCCGGAGATCCCACGCTTTCCGACACGGGCGCGCACGGCCTCGATGGTTCCCTCGTGGACTGACACGGAGACGGACTTGGTGGGGCCTTCACCGGGGGCATAAGGGGGAATCGTCACGAGTCGATTCTAACAAAACTTCTATGAGAAGTGTGTGGCGTCGGACTCGTCCGCTCCCGCACGCCCCCGCGACGGCCGGCCCCTCCCCCTCCTCGCCGTCGGCGGCGAGGAGGGGCGGTGCAGCAGCACGCAGCACGCGTGCCTGCTCTGCTCTCCCGGCCCCCTTGCTTCACAACGGGCATGGCGCCACGTCACTCATGAGACCGGCGAACCGGACCAATCGCAATCACGCAATGCCCCTGCCCTCCGGAAGCGCCGTGTCCTCATCCTCCGGGCACACGTAAAAGACCATCTCGGAAACCTGGGGGACCTCGATCACCAACCCCGATTCCCGGAGAGTGGCCGCGATCACGTCCGGGTCGCCGGCCCACTGAAGTGGCAGATCATCGATCAGCATGCCCTCGTCGTCGAAACAGTCCAGGTGGGCTTGGCTGTTCCAGAAGACTGCCTGGGTCGGTTCTGTCCGGCGTTCATGCACATCGCTCCACCCACTTGAGTTCGTGTAGGCGAAGTCCGGCTCCGCGAGGTATCCGATTTCCTCCAGTGCGGCGAAAGCCCTGACGAGACGGCACACGTCGGATTGTCCTGCCCGCGCCGCCATGATGTTTCCGTCGCCCTCGTCCGAGTCGAGGCCGAGTGTGACGCAAAGATCCTGTCTGGCAAAAACCACCTGAATCCGCGAGGGCATCCCGCCCGCCCACCAGAAGGGAAGGTCGCGGATCAGGCCACCCTCGTCATCGAAGTACTGGTCGAGGTCAGACGTAATAGCCATGACCGGATTGCCGTCTGCGGTCCGCGCCTCGGCGGCGATAGTCCATCCCGATGAACGGAGTCCTTGGATTCCGCGCTCCAGTCGCTCCCTGTCCGAACCGTCAATCATTTATACCAGATCCACCTTGTCGGTCTTGAAGTCCGGTCCCGTTCGCTTTTTCATGAACTCGTACTTGACGCCTTCATAGTCGGCCTGGGCGGACTTGTTGGCATCGGCTGCGATGAGCTGAAGATTCGATATTTCGGGCGTCGTGTCCACCCTTGCCTTGTCATCTGAATTGAAACCGACGGCATGCCAGTGAGCAGCGAGCGGAACGATGTGATCGACATTCCAATTGGAAGCAGATCGCATGTTCCTGCCGTTGACGTCGCCCCTCCTCTTGAACTCCTTCAGTACCTTCACAGGCACCTTGGCGTCGTCTTTGGCTGCTCCCAGCATCGTCATGTCCCGCAGTCGTTGCGCGGCCAGGGCTTTCTGGGTCCGCAGCTGCAATGGAGCCGCTCCTGCGGTCCGGGCCTCCTTGTAGGGATGGATCGCCGCTTGCACGTCATCGAAAATCGCAGGGAAATCCCGCCCGATAATGGCTATCTTGGCTCTCTTGAACCGGTTGCCCTCACCTTCATAGAGAATCTCTCTGTGCTTGTTGAACCCAGGAGGCAGTGTCGGTGCCGGAATATTGGATGTGTCGACCACGTCGGGAGACCCCGATGCTATCCATGCATCGACCCGACTCTTGATCACGTTCGCGGCGCCCGGATTCGGTGTAGCTCTCGCTTGTTCCTGTGCTTTCCATGCGCCGAACGACTCCTGAAGGCGTTGCGCGGAAGCTATGGAGGTGTTCAGTCTTTCGACCATGTCCCCGGGAGACACATTCCTGATCTTCCTGGGGGTAGGGTAGGTCTGAAGCTCCGACACCACGCGCCTGATCTTCGTCTTGAAGTCCTCTTCTTGGCTCGCCAACGTCAGGCGCAGAGTTCCTGAAGGATCACCCTTAGCTCTGATCGTGTGTGGATACCCGAACGTAACGAATTTTCGGCTTGAATTGATTCCCTTGATGATTTCAAGCACGTGGCGGCGGCTCCGTAGGTTCACCCTCCCTGGCTCCTCGTTTACTCCTGGCTTGCCGTTCCGTTTGCGGTCCGTGAGCTTTCTCCAGAGCGCCTTGCCCTTCTTCGCGATGAAGTCGACGATCTTGTCGACCGCTCGGTTCACCGGACGGGACACCGCGTGGAACACGCTCTTGACCTTGTTGGCCAGGCTGCCGATGCCCAGCAGTGAGGCCAGGAAGCCGATGAGGAGCGGCACGCTCGCCGCCAGGGCCACCTCGACCATCTTCGGGACGCCCGCCGCACCGCCGTTGGCTATCGCCACCACCGCGTCGAGCACCGCGTTGACGAAGTCCACGATCTGGGCGCCCTGGGTCACGATGAACGTGACGATGTCGATGATTCCCTTGACGGCACGGACGAAGGCGGAGGCCGGGTTGAGGAGGGAGAGGATCCAGGTGATGCCCGCGATGACGACCGTGGGGATCAGGTAGCTGGTCAGTTTCCGGAGGATCGTGCCTTTGAGGTCGCCGGCCTCGGCCTGGATCTCCTTCGCGGCACCGGCCGGTCCTTCGGCGGCGATGTTCTTCGCGACCGGGACCGAGGTCTCGACCGCCGACATCGCCTCGCCGGGGACGCCCTTGCGGGTGACGCGGGCGCGGATGTTGTCCCAGGTCAGGCCCAGGAGCGAGCCGATGATCTGGATGACGCCCTTCATGTCGAACTTCTGGGGGAGTTCGAGTCCGGCCTTGACCGCCGTGCCCAGCAGCCAGGACACCAAGCCGGTCTTGAGGTGGTCGGCGATGTTGGTGACGAAGAGGTTGAGACCCGCGCCGACAGCGCTGACCAGGTTGCCCAGGAAGCCGATGGGGTCCTTGATGATCTTGATGACCGCGCCGGCGGCCTTGGCGAGGATGCCGAGGAGGAGGTTCTTCAGTTCGTTGATCGTCTTGAGGGCGCCGACGATCGCGTCCTTCGCCTTGTCGATCAGGCCCTTGTTGGCTTCCTGGAGTTTCCTGATCTCCTCGTCGATCTTGTTCAGGGCCGCCGTGTACTTCTGGGCGAGGTCCTGGACGAGCTGTTCCGACTTCTCGTTGACGGTGGCTTCCAGGTCGTCGAACTTCCCGGCGAAGTCCTTCGCCGCGTCCTGGCCGAACTGCTTGAGGTCGGCGGGAAGTCTGTCGACCTCGGCCTTCAGGTCGGTGCGGCCCTTGGCGATGCGGGCCTTGGCCTTGCCGAGTTCGGTGCCGATGACGTCGGCGACCGAGGAGATGACCGTCTGCATCTGGGAGACGTAGAGCTTGCGGGCCTCCTGGTAGAGGTCGTCGGCCTCCTTGGGGAGGCCGGCGAACTTGTCCTTGACCCAGCGGCCCTTTCCCAGCAGACCTGAGTAGCGTCTGTCCTTGTACTTCTTCATGCGGCGCTTGTGGTCGGCGGTGAACGCGTCCCGGGCCGCCTTCTCACCGCTCGTGAACGCGGTGTCGACCTTCTTGTCGAGGCCGGAAAGTGTCGTCTCGACGTCCTTCTTCGTGGTGTCGTAGACCTTCTGGAGCTTGGCCGTGACCTCGGCGCGCTTCTTCTCGTCCTTCGACTTCGTCTCGCCCTTCCCGCCGTCGACCTGCTTGCCGGCCGAGGCGCGGGTGGCGGTGAGGGCGGACATGGCGGAGGCACCGGAGGCGGCGGCGTTCGCCTTGGCGGCGGTGAGCTGCTGGTTCTCGGCCGCCCGGCCCGCCGCCGGGGCCTTCGCGGAGTCGGCCTCGGCGGTCTTCTTCGCCGACAGCGCCTCGTCGAACTCGGGTTCGTTGCCCTTGGCGAGTTGTTCCTCGGTGACGTCGGCGTCGGCCATGGCCCGGTCGTTCTGCGCCGGACCCTCGGAGAAGTCCGTGACGGCCGCGGGCTGCCTGTCCGGGATCGCGGCGGCGGCGGAGGGGGCGCCCGGGTTGCCGGGGGGCTGGTCGGGGGTGAGCGGGGTGACCGGTTTGTCCTTGGCGGCCGACGTGTCCGGTGGGGCCTTCGTCGCCGTGTCGATGTCCTTGGCGGAGGATTCCCTGCCGTCGGTGACCTTGCCGTCGACCTCGGCCTTGACCCGGTCGGCCTTGCCGGACGTGGAGAACGTGTCGGCCTCGTCGAGGTTCTTCGGGGCCTGGGCGGCGATGGCCTGGTTCACCGCGTCGATGAACGCCTTCTTGTCGAACGCGCCGGGCTTCGCCGCGTTCATCTTCTCGGCGTTCGCCGTCTTGCCCTGGGCCTCCTTGTCGTCCGGTGGCGCGACCGCCGCGTCCTGGGACGCCTTCGACTCCGCGGCGGCCGGGGCGTGGGCGGCCATCCGGTGCTTCTTCGCCGCCACATCCGCCTTCACCGCCCGGAAACCCGGCGCCTGAGCGGGGGCCGGCCTCACCGGGGCCGTGTAGCGCTGGGCGACCAGGCGGGCCACCGCCGCGTTCCCCGCCGCCCCCTGCAACCGCTGGATGGACCGGACACCCGGAGGAGGGCCGGACGTGCGCGAAGTACCGGTGCGGGAGGGCTCGGCGGGGGTCTTGTCCGGTACCGACTTCATCCCCCGTCCCTCCCCGCTCGCCGCGTGCCACCCCGGGCCTCAGCCGTCAGGGTGGCGTCCGCGCCAAGGGCGGGGGAGGGGAGCGGAGGCCGAGAGCGGGGCACCGCCGGGTGGTGTGGACGGGACCGCCGGATTGCCTCATCGGGCAGCCCTCCGTGCGCGGCCGGGCGGCCGAGTGACCGTTCCCGGTGATCGTTGATCTGGCGAGAATTGCGGGCGTTCCCCGGTCGCCGGAGGGCCGCTCGGCGGATCGCCCGGGCAGGCCGCCCGGCGGGCCGTCGGGCTGCCGTCGGCAGCCTTCCGGCAGGCGGCCGGACGGTCCGCCGAACCGGTCGGGGAACGGGTCGGAGCAGAGCGTCAAGGAGAGAGTGTCGAGGAGAGGCTCATATGCCGTCGTACCTGTCCCCGGGCGTCTACGTCGAAGAGGTCGAGTCCGGGTCCCGGCCGATCGAAGGCGTGGGCACCTCGGTCGCCGCCTTCGTGGGCTTCGCCCAGCGGGGCCCGTTCGACGAGCCGACACTGATCACGAACTGGAGCCAGTTCGCCGGTACCTTCGGCGACTTCGTCGAGGGCACCCATCTCGCCGCGTCCGTCTACGGGTTCTTCGCCAACGGCGGGGGCATCTGCTACGTCGTCCGGGTCGACGACGGCGCCACGGAGGGCGTGGACGGTGACATCGGGGAGCTCGTCGCCGGTGCGGAGGTGCAGCTCGGGCCGTACGCGGTGAAGCCCCGGCCCGGCGTGGCCGGCGAGATCAGCGTGGAGGTGGCCGAGGTCGAGGGCGACGACCCGCCCTCCGACGTCTTCCAGCTGATCGTGAGGCGGGACGGTCAGGTCGCGGAGACCTACGCGTCCGTGACGACCAAGCGCAGCAAGGAGAACGTCGCCACCCGGGTCAACGCCAAGTCCGAGCTGATCGACATCCGGGAGACGGCCCGCGGCGCCGCCCCCGCCCGCCCCGCCGCCCAGACGGTCACGCTTGCTCCCGCGGCCCCCGCCGCCGGTGGTGCCGGAGCCCTGGCACCCGAGGTGTACGTCGGGGACGCCGACCGGCGTACGGGCCTGGGCGGGCTGGAGGCCGTGGAGGAGATCACCATGGTCGCGGTGCCCGACCTGATGAGCGCCTACCAGCGCGGGCTGCTCGACCTGGAGGCGGTGATCGCCGTACAGCAGGGGCTGATCACCCACTGCGAGCTGATGGGTGACCGGGTGGCGATCCTCGACCCGCCGCCGGGGCTCTCCCCGCAGCAGGTCAGGAGCTGGCGTACGGACCAGGCCAACTTCGACTCGCGGTACGCGACGCTCTACTACCCCTGGATCAGCGTCGCCGACCCGGCGACCAGCCGGCCCGTGCTCGTACCCCCGAGCGGTCATGTGGCCGGGATCTGGGCACGGAACGACGACACCCGCGGCGTCCACAAGGCACCGGCCAACGAGGTGGTGCGCGGGGCGGTGTCCCTGCAGACACAGCTGACCAAGGGTGAGCACGACCTGCTGAACCCGCTCGGGGTGAACTGCGTCCGGTCCTTCCCCGGGCGCGGTATCCGGGTGTGGGGGGCCAGGACCCTGGCCTCCGACCGGGAATGGCAGTACCTCAACGTGCGGAGGCTCTTCAACTACCTGGAGGAGTCGATCCTCGCCGGCACACAGTGGGTCGTCTTCGAGCCGAACGACGACGCGCTGTGGGCCCGTATCCGGCGCACGGTCTCGGCGTTCCTGGTCAACGAGTGGCGGAAGGGCTCGCTCTTCGGACTGACGCCGGAGGAGGCCTTCTACGTGAAGTGCGACCGGGAGACCAACCCGCCGGAGAGCGTCGACGTGGGCCAGGTGATCTGCGAGGTCGGTGTCGCGCCCGTCAAGCCGGCGGAGTTCGTGGTGTTCCGGCTCTCCCAGTTGACCGGCGGCACGGGCGGCATCGACGAATGAACCGCGCCCGGCGTCCGACGAGCCGCGCCCGGCTCCCGGTGAACACGTCCGGCACCCCGTGAACGATGCCCGGCACGGAACGACCGGTGCCCGCCCCGGGCGCGGTGACCGGTCGCCCTCCGTCCTCGAATCCGGCGTAAGCGTGAGGAGCCTGTTGTGCCACTTCCCGATCTCGACAGTTCCGTCGGACACTCCTTCGGTCTGGAGTTCGACAGCGTCGTCATCAAGCAGATCACCGAGGTCAGCGGTCTGAAGATGGAGCAGGACGTCATCGAGCTGAAGCAGAACACCGCCGACGGCAAGTACGCCATCAAGAAGCTGCCCGGCCGCCCCAAGGCCGGCGAGGTCACCGTCACCCGCGGCCTCACGGAGGACAACAGCTTCGAACGCTGGATCAAGGACTCCCGGTTCGGCCGCATGACGAACGCCCGGCGTAACGGCGCGGTCATCGTCTACGACTACGAAGGCCTGCCCATCAAGCGGTACAAGCTCATCAACGCCTGGCCGAAGTCCCTGGAGATCGGCACCCTCAAGGCCGGTGACACCTCGGTGCTGACGGAGAAGCTCGCCATCACGTACGAGAGCATGGAGCTCGACTGATGCGGCGGGGCATCCAGTTCCAGGCGCCCCCGGAGCGCGAGGCGGCGGAGCGGGGGGCGGCGGGGCACGCCGAGCCGTTGCGGACCGAGTTCACGTTCGAGCTGCCGCGTGGGTACGTCGACGAGTCGGGCACCGTGCACCGTTCCGGGGTGATGCGTCTCGCGACCGCCCGCGACGAGCTGGTACCGCTCCGGGACGACCGGGTGCGGGACAACTCCGCGTATCTGACGGTGGTTCTGATCTCCCGGGTCGTCACCCGGATCGGGACGGTCGACGACATCCACCCCGGTGTCATCGAGGACCTGTTCGCGTCCGATCTCGCGTTCCTCCAGGACTTCTACCGCCGGATCAACGCCGAGGGCCACACCCGCGCCGCCGTCACCTGTCCGTCCTGCCAGGAGGAGTTCGCGGTGAATCTCGCCGGCGGTCGCCTGGGGGAATCGTGACGTACGCGGCCGACCTGCTCTACGAGGAGGTCGCGTACCTCGCCTACCACTTCCACTGGCCGCTCGACGACCTGCTGGACCTGGAACACCCGGAACGCCTGAAGTTCGTCGCACAGGTCGCTCGCCTCAACGGGCAGTAGCGAGGAGTGCGGGGGAGGACGAGAGACCATGGGACTGATGTCCTGGCTGCGCGGCGGCCGTACGACGGGGGAGCCGGCCCGGGCGCCCGCCCCCGCTGACGCCCGGGGCGCGGACCGGGGCGACCGTGTCGACGTGAGCCGGATCGGGCCCCTCCAGCGGACGCTGGCCGCGCAGGAACTCGTCATCGGACCCTCGGCGTTCGAGGGCTCCCTGACGACACGTCAGGACGCCTCTCTCGGGACGCCGCTGGGGCATCTGGTCAGCCCTGACGCCCCCGCCGGGCTGGTGCGTGGTGTCGTCGGCGCGGCGCCGGGCAGCCCCGCGCCTCCGGTGCGGCGCGCCGTGGAGATGCCGCTGCGGCGGGAGTCCGCGTCCGCTCCGGTGCAGCGGGTGCACGAGGGCGGGGGGCCACCGTCCCTGACGTCCGTGGGGGGATCACCGGACGCCACCGGGGCACCGGTACGCCGGTTGCTGGCGGAGCAGCCTCCCGTACGGACGGTTGAGGAGACCCCCGCGCCGGAGCCGGACGGCCCGACCGCTCCGGATGCCGTGCAGCGTGCGGTGGAGCCTGCTCGGGCACCGCGGCGTGCACCGGGCCTGGGCGCGCCGCTGCCGGGCCTGCCGCCGACGGCCCAGCGCACGGTGGCGGCCTCGACGGCGGAGGAACCGGCGCCGGGCCGGACGCCCGGTCCGGAGCCGTCCGTCACCGCGCCGTCCGGTCCGCCGGCGGCGGACCGGCGGGAGGCGGACGCCGAGGAGCCGGGCGGGGCCGCGGAGGTCTTCTCGCCGACGGGTCCCGAGCTGCCTGAGGCGGCGGATCCGGTCGCACCGCTCCTCGGGGACGCCCCGCCGGTCGGGTCGGTGGCGGGGCACGGGGACGGGCCCGGCGCGGCCCGGGGGGACAGGGCGGCCGGGGGAGAAGGCGGAGGCGGCGCGGACGGGGGTGCGGGTGTCCCCGTCCAGCGGTCCGTCCGGCCGTCCGCCCAGCGGCCGGTCCGGCCGTCCGTCCTGCCGCCCGCCCTGTCGTTCCCGGTCCCGCGGGCAGCGGAGGGGCCCACGGTCCCGCTGCTCGGCGAACGGGGGCTGTCCCTCCAGAACGCCGCCGTCCCCGACGCCCCTGGGGCCGCCGTCCAGCGCTCGTCCGGGAGCGCTGCCGGGCCCTCCGGGTCCGACCGGGCGGCGGCGGGGCCCTCGTCCCCGGCCGGAGGCGCGGCGGCGTGGTCGCCGCAGCCGCCCCCGCCCGACGCCGTACCGCTGCGCTGGACCACCGGGGCGTCCGGGCCGGCGGCCGGTGGCGTGGGTGTGCCGGTCCAACGGGCGGTGTCCGTGCCGGGCGGCGGCGGTCGCGTACCGGGGGCGCCGCACCCGCAGCCGCGTACGGGCCTGCCGGCTTCCCACGGTCTCGCCGGCCCCGGCGGGCCCGGGGTGCAGCGGCAGACCGGGCCCCCCGTACCCCGGTCGGGGGCGGGGCCGGGCCCCGCCCCCGGGGCCTCAGGGACCTCCCCGGGGGCGTTCCCCACGGCGGGTACCGCCGCCGTGGCGGCCGGGGTGGCCCAGCGCGCGGCAGACGGCAGCGTCGTCTTCTCCGGGGCGCCCACAGGCGGTACGTCCCGGCCGGTCGTCCAGCGCGACGCGGAGATCACGGAGGCGCCTCCGCCCCCGCCCGCTCCACCCGACCCCCCTGCCGACCCGCCCGCCCCACCCGGTCCCGACCCCGGGCCCGCCTCCACGCCCGGCCCGGACGCCGAGGGAGCCACCGAGGCCGGGGCGGGTACGCCCGCCGTGACGGACGAGCTGGTGCGGGCGCTGTACACGCCGCTCAGCCGGCTCCTCAAGGCCGACCTCCGGCTGGAGCGGGAGCGGGCGGGCTTCCTCATCCACACCCGCCACTGAAACACCCGCCACTGACCGAATCCCCCGGCCGGAGGGGCCGGGCGTACCGACCGCAGCGCCGCACCGACCGAGAGGCATGTGCCATGGCCACCCCACCGGACAGCGATCCCGCCGTCAGCGTCTGCTTCGTCGTGACGATCGACGACATCGAGCTCGGATCGTTCAACACGTGTGACGGCCTGGGCTGCGAGGTCGTCCTGGAGACGCGTGAGGAGGGCGGTAACAACGGGCACCTCTGGCAGCTCCCGACCCGGCTGAAGTACTCCAACGTCAAGCTCTCCCGCCCGCTCACCCGGGAGACGGAGAAGGTCGCGCGCTGGTTCGCCACGATGACGACCGGGTTCAGCCGGAAGACCGCGCACATCGAGGCGCGTACCGGCGACGGCCGGAAGGTCGCCCAGTGGGGGCTGCTGGAGGTGGTGCCCGTGCGCTGGACGGGGCCGTCGTTCACGCCCGAGTCGCCCAAGGTCGCGATGGAGACGATCGAGATCGCCCACCACGGCTATGTGATGGAGGGCTGAGCGAGGTGACGAGCGCGGGACCCATCGCCTTCAGTGCCGCCGGTACGTCCGGGGTGGCGTCCGCCGGGAAGAGCGGCTCGGCCCGGCCCAAACTGGAGCACGCGTACCTGGAGCTGCGTACACCGCCGACCGGCGGCGGACTGACGCCGGGCGGACCGTGCGGGCGGATCGACTTCCAGTTCAACCCCAAGGAGCTCAGCCTGACCAAGGCCGCGTCCTGGAAACGGACCCCGGCCAAGGGCGCGAAGAGCTCGGGGCCCCCCGAGTACCAGGGGTCGCAGCCCAGCAAGCTCACCGTCGAGATGTTCTTCGACGCGGGCGAGACCCAGGACACCCGTGTGGTCACCTCGGTGGAGCAGTTGTTCGCCTGCTGTGTGCCGACGAACGAGACGCGGCAGCAGCAGCGGTCCTCCCCGCCCTGGGTGGTGTTCCACTGGGGCGGACTCACCGGCTTCCCCGGTTACGTCAGCCAGGTCGCCGCCAAGTACACCCTGTTCACCACCTCAGGGGTGCCCATCCGGGCCGTCTGCCAGGTCACGATGGAGGAGATCAGCGGGGAGACACCGGGGCAGAACCCGACGTCCGGCGCCCTGGCCGCCCGCCGGGTGCACCGGGTGGCGTCGGGGGACTCCCTGCCGTCGCTGGCCCACCGGGAGTACGGAGACGCCGGCGCCTGGCGGGTCATCGCCGAGGCGAACGGCATCGACGACCCCTTGCGGCTCGCACCCGGGACGCAGCTCCTGCTGCCGGCCCTCGACGAACTGAACCGGCTGTCCGACGACGCCGGCCCGGGGAGGCCGGTCCGATGACGGGAGCGGGCGTCGCCAGCGCGCTGGTGGTGGAGTTCGGGGGCACACCACTGCCGCCGAAGTTCGTGAACACCCTGGTCGAGGGGTACGTCGACGACAGCCGCACGCTCCCCGACCTCTTCCTGCTGCGCTTCCGGGACCCCGACCGGGTCCTGCTGGCACAGGCCGGTCTGAAGATCGGCACCGAGGCCCGGCTGCTGGCCCGCGCGGGCGGGGACACCGCGCCGAAACCGCTGCTGGAGGGCGTGGTCACCGCCCTGGAGGTGGAGCTCGACGAGACGGGCACCTTCACCGTCGTACGGGGGCTCGACGCGTCCCACCGGCTGCTGCGGGGGCGTCGGGTCGCGAGCTACCAGAACATGACGCTCGCCGACATCTGCGGCCAGGTCGCCCAGCGCGCCGGACTGAAACCGGGGACGGTGGACGTCGCCGGGCCGGTGATCGAGCACATGGCCCAGCCCAACGTCACCGACTGGGAGTTCGTACGCGGACTCGCCGAGGAGGCCGGTGCGCAGGCGTACGTACGCGACGGGCAGCTGCACGTCACCCGGCCCGCCGAGGCGAGCGGCGCACCCGACGGATCGGCCCCTGCCC
>NZ_KL585381.1:51879-53356 GCF_000721935.1 Streptomyces sp. NRRL WC-3549 | reverse complement strand
AGCAATCTGCTGCGCTGCCGCGCCGGGGTCTCGGCCGCCGAGCAGGTCTCCGAGGTCGAGGTGCGCGGCTGGGACGTCCGGGCGAAGCAGCCGCTGGTGGGCAGGGCCCCGGCCGGCACGTCCCCGACGCTGGAGCTCGGGGTGAGTGCGGCGGAGGTGTCGGAACCGTTCGGCGAGGCACGGTTCGTCGTCACCGACACGGCGTACGGGACCCAGGCCCAGGTCGACCAGGCCGCCAAGGCACTGGCGGAGCGCATCGCCGGCTCCTTCGCCGAGCTGGAGGCGGTGATCCGGGGGAACCCGGAGGTCAGGGCGGGCAGCGCGGTGGCGCTGAACGCGGTGGGCGCGCCCTTTGAGGGCCGGTACACCGTCACCACCTCACGCCATGTCTTCGACGCCGTACGCGGGTACGAGACCTGGATCACCGTCTCCGGCCAGCAGGAGCGTTCCCTCTTCGGACTGACCGGAGGCGGCGGGCAGGGGGCCGGTAACGGGCCGGGTGGCGGCTCGCGCTTCGCCGGGCTGGTCAGCGGCACGGTGACGGACACCCAGGACCCGGAGGGCTCGGGCCGGGTGAAGGTCCGCTTCCCGTGGCTCTCCGACGAGTACGCGAGCGACTGGGCGCGTACGGCGCAGTCGGGCGGCACGGGCGGTGGCGAGGCGTTCATCCCGGAGGTCGGCGACGAGGTGCTGGTCGGCTTCGAGCACGGACAGCTGGACCGGCCCTACGTGCTGGCGGGCCTCTACAACGGACAGGACCGGCCCGGCGGCGGAGGTCCCGCAGCCGCGTCCGGCGCCTCCGGTTCCGCGGCCGCCGCGTCAGCGGCCGCCGGTGGGGCCGCCACGGCCGGTTTCTCCGGTTCTTCCGGTTCCTCCGGTTCTTCCGGCGGCGAAGGGCTGGTCGACCCCACCACCGGAGCCGTGAACCGCCGCGCCTTCGCGTCCAGGAGCGGCAACCGGCTGGAGCTGCTGGACGCGGCCGACGGCCCGCAGGGGGTCAGGCTCAGCACCGGCGACGGCAAGCTCACGATCGACCTGGACCGCAAGGGCACCGCCGTCGTCGTCCACAGCGACGGCAGCGTGACGATCGAGGCCACCGAGCAGGTCGCCATCAGCTCGGCCGGCGGGGTCACGCTGGACGCCGGACGCGGCGCGCTCGAACTCACGGGCGACAGCGTCACCCTGACGTCCCGCAACGGGGTGTCCCTGGACGGCGGCAACGGCAGGGTCGCGCTCTCCACCCAGGGCGCCGTGGAGGTCCAGGGCGCCCAGATCACGGTCGACGGCACCCGGCGCACCGACGTGAGGAGCGGCGGTTCCCTGTCGGTCAACGCCCCGCTGATCAAGCTCAACTGACCCATCCGCCCCGCACGGAACAGGAGTGGACCGTATGCCGGCAGCAGCAGCCGCACGGGTCGGCGACCCCACCGGCCACCCCGGCGTGGTCGGCCCGCCCGGGGAACCGAGGGTGCTGATC
>NZ_KL585381.1:47717-51651 GCF_000721935.1 Streptomyces sp. NRRL WC-3549 | reverse complement strand
GCGGGAAGCCCGCCGCCACCGCCGGCACCGCGCACCAGTGCGCCGCCCCCGTCGCGCATCCGCCGTCCGTCCTCCTCGTGCCCGCCGGCCGCACGGTGCTGATCGGGGGCAGGCCCGCAGCCCGTGTCGGGGACCCGGCGGGCTGCGGGGCGCCGGTCACGTCGGGCTGCGCGACCGTACTGATCGGAGACTGACCGCCATGGGACAGCAGTTCATCGGCGCGGGCTGGGCCTTCCCGCCGCGTACGGACGCCACCGGGTCGATCGCCCTGGTACGGGGCGAACGCGAGGTGGAGGAGTCGATCCGGCTGATCCTCGCCACCTCACCGGGTGAGCGTCCGATGCGTCCGGAGTTCGGCTGCGCCGTCAACGACTACGTGTTCGCACCCGCCGACGCCGGGACCGCCGGGCAACTGGCGTACGAGGTGCGGCTGTCGCTGGAGCGGTGGGAGCCCAGGATCGAGGTGCGGGAGGTCTCCGTGCGGTTCGACGAGGCCGACAGCGGTGTCCTCTACATCGACATCGGCTACACGGTGCGCGGCTCCAACGACCCCCGCAACCTCGTCTTCCCCTTCTACGTGATCCCGCAGCACGGACCCGACACGGGCCGAGACGACGAGGAGACAGGCACGTGACGCTGCCCAGCCCCCATCTGGACGACCGCCGCTTCCAGGGCCTCGTGGACGAGGCCAAACGCCGTGTCCAGCAACGCTGTCCGGAGTGGACCGACCACAACGTGTCGGATCCGGGCGTCACCCTCATCGAGGCGTTCGCCGGCATGGTCGACCAGCTCGTCTACCGGGTCAACCGGGTGCCGGAGAAGAGCTACCTGACCTTCCTCGACCTGATCGGGGTCCGGCTCCACCCGCCCACCGCCGCACGCACCGAGGTGACGTTCCGGCTCTCCGCCCCGCGTCCCGACCCGGTGGTGGTGAAGGCCGGTACCGAGATCGCCACCCTCCGGACGGAGACCGAGGAGGCGGTCGTCTTCACCACCACCGGACAACTGTCGGTCGTGCCCTGCTCGTACGACGCCCTCGTGACCTGGCCGGTGACCGGCGAAGCGGCCGACCGTACGGAGGAACTGGCGATCGGACGGGACGTGGCGTGCTTCGACGCGGTCCCCACCCCGGGCGACTGCCTGTACGTGGGCCTGTCCGCCGCCGTGCCGGCGGGGGTCGTGGTGCTCCGGCTGGACTGCAGGGTCGAGGGCGTCGGCGTGGACCCGCTGCGGGCACCGCTGGTCTGGGAGGCCTGGGACGGCAGCGCCTGGGCGGCCTGCGAGGTCGAGAAGGACGACACCGGCGGCTTCAACCGGTCCGGCGAACTGATCCTGCACCTCCCGGCGACACACGCCACCCTCGCCCTGGCACGGCGTACCGCCGGGTGGCTGCGCTGCCGGCTGACCGAGGCGGAGCCCGGCAGCCCGACCTATCTGGCACCCCCGGTGCTCCGGGGCGTCACCGCGTTCACCATCGGCGCGACGGGGGGCGCCGAGCACGCCGAGACCGTGACGGACGAGGTGCTCGGCGCGGCGGAGGGCGTGCCCGGCCAGGTGTTCACGCTGGCCCGGCCGCCGGTGGTGCCCGGCGAGTTCGTCGTCGAGGTGACCGATCCGGCGGGCGGGCCCGAGCCCACCCGGTGGACGAGGGTGGACGACTTCGCGCACTCCGGGCCGGACGACCGCCACATCACCCTCGACCCGAACTCCGGACGCGTCGAGTTCGGGCCCGCCGTACGGGAGCGGGACGGTTCCGTACGCCACTACGGCGCCGTGCCGGCGAAGGGCGCCACGGTCCGGGTGAGCTCCTACCGCACCGGCGGGGGCGTACGCGGCAACGTCGCCCGGTCGACGCTGAAGGTGCTGCGCAGCGCGATCCCGTACGTGGCGCGGGTGGAGAACCGCCGCCCGGCGCTGGGTGGGGTGGACGGCGAGAGCGTCGAGAGCGCGCGGGTGCGCGGGCCGATGACCCTGCGCACCCTGCACCGGGCCGTCGTCCCGCACGACTACGAACTGCTGGCCCGGGAGGTCGCCCCGGACGCCGCCCGGGTGCACTGCATCCGGGCCGGGGAGGCCTCCGGCACCGACGCCGGGGACGCCCAGGGGGTGCGGCTGCTCGTCGTGCCCGCGGGGCGGAGCGACGAGCAGGGCAGGATCGGGTTCGACGAACTCGTGCCTCCCGCGCAGACCCTCCGGCTGATCGCCGGGCACCTGGACGCCCGGCGCCCGATCGGCGCCAGACTCGTCGTCGAACCGCCCTTCTACCAGGGGGTCACCGTCGTCGCCGTGGTCCAGGCCGAGCGCGGAGCGGTCGCGGACCGGGTCAGGGAGGCGGCACTGGCCGCGCTGTACGGGTACTTCAACCCGCTGTCGGGTGGTCCGAACGGGCAGGGGTGGCCGTTCGGGCGCCCGGTGCAGTCGGGGGAGGCGTTCGCGGTGCTTCAGCGGGTGCCGGGTGTGGACCTGGTCGAGGACGTCCGGCTGTACCCGGCCGACCCGGTGACCGGCGAACGCACCGAGGCCACGGCCAAGATCCCGCTGGACCGGCACGCGCTGGTCTTCAGCTACGAGCACCAGCTTCGGGTCAGGGGGGCGTAGGGCGATGCGTACCGGCGTCACGGGGCTCGTGACCCCGCACCCTCTGATCGAGCAACTGCCCTCCGTCTACCTGGAACAGGACTTCCTGCGGCGCTTCCTCGGCGCGCTCGACGAGGTCCTCGCCCCCGTCCTGCTGACCATCGACAACCTGCCCGCCCACCTCGACCCCCGCAGCGCGCCGGACGACTTCCTGGCCTGGCTGGCCCAGTGGGTGGCGGTGGACCCGCACGAGGACGTCCCGCCCGACCGGCGGCGTGCGACGGTACGGGGCGCGGTGACCCGGCACGCCCGGCGCGGGACGCTCGGCGGACTGGCCGAGGCGGTACGGCTGGAGACCGGCGCGGAGCCCGAGGTCACCGAGACCGGCGGGACGGCGTGGGCGACCCGGCCGCACACCACGTTGCCGGGCGACGAGGGCCGCCCCTGGGTGACGGTCAGGGTCAGGGCGGGCCGGGGGCGGGCGGCCGACCGGGTGCGGCTGGAGGAGCTGATCGGCGCGGAGGTCCCGGCACACGTGGGGTTCACGCTGGACATCCTGCCGCCGGACGGAGACGGAGACGGGGACGTGGGGGTGCCGCGGAATGGTCTGTGAGGAGTGCGGTCACCGGAACGCGGCGGGGCGGGAGTTCTGCGCGTCCTGCGAGGCGTTCCTGGCGTGGGAGCCGGACGAGGCGGGCGCACCGGGGTCCGCCGGTGCGGCGCCGGGGCTGGGGGGTGGGCCGGGGGGTGGCCCGGGACTCGGCCCCGGGGGTGGCCCGGGGGGCGGCCCAGGCGTGGCGGCGAGCCCGGTGGCGGGCGCCGCGCCGGGGCCGGTTGCTCTGCCCGGTTCTGGCTCTGTGCCCGGTCGTGGCTCTGTGCCCGGTCCTGACTCTGCCCCCGGTCCTGACTCTGTGCCCGGGCCTGGCCTCGTGCCCGGCCAGGGTTCTGTGCCTGCTCGGAGCCCTGGCCGGGCTCCCGGTCAGGGCTCCGGCCCGGTGCCAGGCCCCGGCCCGCATGGCCCGGTGCCAGGCCCCAGCCCGCACGGCCCTACGCCCGGTCACGGCCCTGCCTCCCGTCATGGTCCTGTGCCTGGGACCGGACCTGCGCCCGGGCTGGGGGCCGTGCCAACCCCAAGGCCCGCGCCCGCACGGCCCGCTTCCGCGCCCGCACGGTCCGCTTCCGCGCCCGCACGGTCCGACTCCGCGCTCGGTCCCGGGTTCGCGACCGGCCAGGGCCACGGTTCGGCCTCGGCGCCGCGCTCCGGCCCGGTGCCGCCTGCCGCCCCCGTACCCCCGCCGCCTCCCGGACGGCCGTCCCCCGCAGCCCCGGCGCCCGCCCCCGTGCGTCCGGCGGCGGC
>NZ_KL585381.1:41042-47485 GCF_000721935.1 Streptomyces sp. NRRL WC-3549 | reverse complement strand
AGCCAGGGGCCCGCCCCCGAGCCGGCCGGCCCCGCGGTCCGGGCGCCGGTGGTGTGTCCCGGCTGCGGGACGGAGAACCCAGCCGAACGCACGCTGTGCGTCCGCTGCGCCCTGCTTCTCGACCCAGGCCCGCCCCCTGGGGTCCGGCCGCCCTGGTGGCACCGGATGTTCCGGAGGCGTACCAGGAAGACCCATGCCGCGGGAACACGGCCCCGGCGGGGATGGCGCAGGCCGCGGCTCGCGCTGCCGCTCGTGCTGGTCGTCGTGGCGGCCGGTGTCTGGTTCGCGCTGCCTCACGTGCCCGGACTGCTCGGTTTCGCCAAGGAGGAGACCGGGGCTCCGGAGGCGGTACCGCCGTCCGGATTCCGTGGGTCCAGCGAGGCGTCCGGGCATCCGGCGGCTGCCGCGTTCGACGGGTTCAACAACCGGTACTGGGCGCCGAAGGAGCCGGGGGACGGTGTCGGCGAGTTCCTGGAGTGCGACTTCGCGCAACCGGTACGGGTGACGAAGGTCGTGGTGTTCTCCGGGACGTCGGCCCGCAAGGACGAATTCCTCACCCAGGCCCGGCCGGCGCGGCTCACGGTGACCCTGACCTCCGAGGACGGGGAGGAGACGCACCGGACGATCCGGCTTCGGGACCAGGCCGGACAGCAGACCTTCGACGTCCGGGGCTCGGACACCGTCCGTGCCCGGCTCACGGTCGACTCCGCGTACGGCACCGGCGAAGGCCGCAGGACGGCCGTCGCGGAGGTCGAGTTCTTCGGCCGCAGATCCTGACGGGCAGGTGGGACGGCCCCGGCCGGGCGCCGCCGCTCCGGCACCCGGGTGAGCGGAAGGACGTGATGTCACGTTCCGGGGCCGCCGTCCGTCCGTAAGGGCATGAACGCACGAGAGAACCTGACCATCGCCGTGGCCGGCGGTACCGGGACGCTGGGCGGCGCCGTCGTCGACGAGCTGCGGAAGCGCGGCCACCACGTACGGGTGCTGAGCCGCCGCTCCGCCGAGCACCCGGTCGACCTGACGACCGGGGAGGGGCTGGCCGGTGCGCTGGCCGACTGCGACGTGGCGGTGGACGCCAGCAACAGCACCTCGCCGAAGAGGGCGAGGGCGACCCTGGTGGACGGATCGCGGCTGCTGCTCGCGGCGGAGGAGAAGGCCGGGGTCGGCCACCACGTCGCCGTCTCGATCGTCGGCTGCGAGAAGGTGCCGATCGGCTACTACCGCACGAAGGTGGCCCAGGAGCGCGTGGTGGAGTCCGGCCCGGTCGACTGGACGACGGTCCGGGCGACCCAGTTCCACGAGCTGGTGGCCGGGGTACTGGCACCGCTGGCCCGGTCCGGTCTGCACCCGTTGCCGAAGGCCCGGCTGCAGACCGTCGCGTCGGCGGAGGTGGCGCGCGCGGTCGCCGACGTCGCCGAGCGGCCCGCGCTGCGGGGGCGCGTGGAGGTGGCGGGCCCCGAGATCGAGGACCTCCGCGACCTGGCCCTGCAGTGGCGCGCCGCCCACCGCAGCCGGGTGCTTCCGCTGCCGGTGATGCTGCCGGGGCCTGTGGGGCGTGCGCTGCGGGCCGGGGCGCTCACCACCGACCGGCCCGACGTGCGGGGCACGCTGACGTTCGGGCAGTGGCTGACGGCCGGGCGGTAGCGGGCCGGGGCCAGGGGCGGGGAGTGCCGGCCGGCCGGGGGCGGGCCAGTAGAGTTCGGCTGCGTCGTCCACCGAAACACCGAGGTACCCGGCCGTGTCCCCCGCAACGTCCCCGCCCCCCGCCCCGCAGCCGCCCGTGAGCGTCGTGGGGATCGGAGCCGACGGCTGGGCGGGCCTGACGGGCCCCGCCCGCTCCGTGCTCCTGGACGCCGGGGTGCTGATCGGCGGAGAGCGCCAACTGCGGTTGCTGCCGCCGGAGTGCGCGGGCCGACGCGTGACGTGGCCCTCGCCCCTGCGGCCCGCCGTACGGGGCCTGCTCGCCGCTCACGCCGGATGCCGGATCGCCGTGCTGGCCAGCGGCGACCCCATGTTCTACGGGATTGGCCGGGCGCTCACCGAGGAGCTGGGCGCGGGGGCGCTGCACGTGGTGCCGCACCCGTCCTCCGTCTCGTACGCCTGCGCCCGGCTCGGCTGGCCGCTGGAGGACACCGGGACCGTCACCCTGGTCGGCCGCCCCACGGCCCGGCTGGCCGCGGCCCTGTACGAAGGGCGGCGGCTGCTGGTGCTGAGCGCGGACGCCACCACACCCGCCGCGGTGGCCGCGCTGCTCCGGGACCGCGGCTTCGGACCCAGCCGGATGCGGGTGCTCGAACAACTCGGCGGTACGGACGAGGACTGCCTCGACGGCACCGCCGACACCTGGGCCCACCCGCCCGGCGACCCGCTCAACGTCATCGCCGTGGACTGCCTGAGCGCACCGGACGCCGTGCGCCTCGGCGCCGTACCGGGGCTGCCGGACGCGGCGTACGAGCACGACGGGCAGCTCACCAAACGGCATGTGCGGGCCGCGACGCTCGGTGTGCTCGCGCCCGCGCCCGGGGAACTGCTGTGGGACGTCGGCGGAGGGTCGGGGTCGATCGCCGTCGAGTGGCTGCGCACCCACCCCTCGTGCCGCGCGGTCACCGTGGAGCGCGATCCGGAGCGCGCGGGGCGCATCGCCCGAAACGCGGACCGGCTGGGGGTGCCGTCCCTGCGGGTCGTCACCGGCCGGGCGCCGGAAGCGCTGGCCGGACTGCCCGTACCGGACGCCGTGTTCATCGGGGGCGGCCTCACCGCGCCCGGTCTGCTGGACGCCTGCTGGGAGGCGCTGCCCGCCGGCGGCCGGCTGGTCGCCAACACGGTCACCCTGGAGTCCGAGGCGCTGCTGGCCGACCGTTACCGGCGGCTCGGCGGCGACCTGGTGCGGCTCGCGGTCGCCCACGCCGTGCCCGTCGGCGGATTCACGGGGTGGCGCCAGGCCATGCCCGTCACCCAGTGGTCCGTGCGCAAGCCCTTCCCGACCCACCCAGGAGACAACTCATGACCGTGTACTTCATCGGCGCGGGCCCCGGTGCCGCCGACCTGATCACGGTGCGCGGCGCCCGAGTCCTCGCCGCCAGCCCGGTCTGCCTCTACGCGGGGAGCCTGGTGCCGAGGGAACTCCTCGCCGAGTGCCCGCCGGACGCCCGGCTGGTCGACACCGCCCAGCTCGACATCGACCGGATCACCGCCGAACTGGTCGCCGCGCACCGGGACGGCCACGACGTGGCCCGACTGCACTCCGGGGACCCGTCGGTGTTCAGCGCGGTCAACGAGCAGATGCGGCGGCTCGACGAGGCGGGCGTGCCGTACGAGGTGGTGCCTGGGGTGCCCGCGTTCGCCGCCGCCGCCGCGTCGCTGAAGCGGGAGCTGACGGTGCCCACGGTGGGCCAGACGGTGATCCTCACCCGGATCGCCCAGCAGGCCACCGCGATGCCCGAGGGCGAGGACCTGGCGACACTGGGCCGCAGCGGCGCGCTGATCGTGCTGCACCTGGCGGCGCGGTACGTCGACCGGGTGGTCGCCGAACTCCTGCCGCACTACGGGGCCGACTGCCCCACCGCCGTGGTGGCCATGGCGTCGCGGCCGGACGAGATCGTCCTGCGCGGGACGCTGGACTCGATCGCGGAGCAGGTGAAGGCGGCGGGGGTGACCCGGACCGCGGTGATCATGGTGGGCCGGACGCTGGGCGCGGAGCAGTTCCACGACAGCCACCTCTACTCCCCGGCCCGCGACCGCCACACCTGCTGACCGGGCTGCCCGGCGGACCCGCGACCGCCAACGTACCGACCGGGCTGCCCAGCGGACCCGCGACCGCCGCACCTGCTGACCGGGCTGCCCGGCGGCCCGCGATCACCGCTCCCGCTCAGCCGGCGGTGCCGTACCGGATCAGCGCACGGCGCTGCGGCCCACCACGGTCCCCGCCCGGTCGATGCAGATGACGTCCACCGCCACCGGCGCCCCCCGCAGCACCGAGAGCGCCTGGTCCCGGGCCGCCACGGCGACCAGGTCGCCCAGCGGCACCCCGGCCGCCCCGCACATCTGGAGGGCGGCCAGGCCCGTGTTGGCGACCTCGATCTCCGCGGCCAGGTACGGCTTGTCGACCTGGGAGCGGCCGGAGTGCAGGTCCAGATGGCCCGCCGCGAGCTTGGACAGCTTGGCGAAGCCTCCGCAGACGGTCAGCCGCTCGACCGGGTGCCTGCGTACGTACTTCAGTACGGCGCCCGCGAAGTCGCCCATGTCCAGCAGGGCGATCTCCGGCAGTCCGTACTCGGCGACCACCGTCTTCTCCGAGGTCGAGCCCGTGCACCCGGCCACATGCCGGTGCCCGGCGGCCCGCGCCACGTCCACGCCGCGCCGGATCGAGTCGATCCAGGCCGAGCAGGAGTAGGGGACCACGACGCCCGTCGTCCCCAGGACCGACAGCCCGCCCAGGATGCCCAGGCGAATGTTCCACGTGAAACGTGCGATCTCCTCGCCGTCGTCCACCGAGACCGTGATCTCGACGTCGCCGGTGCCGCCGTGCTCGGCCGCCACCCGTGCCACGTGGTCCCGCATCATCTGGCGGGGGACCGGGTTGATCGCGGGCTCCCCGACGTCGAGCGGCAGTCCGGGCAGGGTCACCGTCCCCACGCCGGGCCCGGCCCGGAACACCACCCCGGAGCCGGGCGGCAGCAGCCGTACGGTGGACCGCACCAGCGCTCCGTGCGTCACGTCGGGGTCGTCCCCCGCGTCCTTGACCACCCCGGCCGTGGCCCGGCCGTCGGCCAGCTCCTCCACCGCGAGGGCGAAGGCCGGCGTCTGCCCCTTGGGCAGCGTGATGCTCACCGGATCGGGGAACTCCCCGGTCAGGAGAGCGGTGTACGCGGCCGTGGCGGCGGCCGTCGCGCAGGCGCCGGTCGTCCACCCCGGGCGCAGACCGGTGTGCTTGAGTTGGGCGCTGCGCCCGCCTTGCGCTTGCTCACTGCTCATGGATGGACCGATCGATGACCCTGCACGTACTCGTCCTCGGCGGCACGACGGAGGCCCGCCGGCTCGCGGAGCTCCTGGTGACCACGGACGCCCTGCCCGGGGCCCGGGTGACCAGTTCGCTCGCCGGGCGGGTCGCCCGGCCCAAGATCCCCCCGGGCAAGGTGCGCGTCGGGGGTTTCGGGGGAGCCGACGGCATGGCGGACTGGATTCGCGCACACCGGGTGAGTGCGGTCATCGACGCCACCCATCCTTTCGCCGGGACGATCAGTTTCCACGCCGCCTCGGCGGCCACCGCGGCCCATGTTCCCCTGCTTGCTCTGCGCCGTCCCGGCTGGGTGCCGTCGGAGGGCGACCGCTGGCACCCGGCCGGCTCCCTGGAGGAGGCGGCCGAGGCCCTTCCGGGGCTGGGCCGCCGCGTCTTCCTCACGACCGGCCGGATGGGGCTGGCCGCGTTCGCCGGGCTCGACCGGCTGTGGTTCCTGATGCGCTCGGTGGACGCCCCCGAACCGCCGTTCCCCCGGCAGACGGAGATCCTGCTCGACCGGGGGCCGTTCACGCTGGAGGGCGAGCGGGAACTGATCCGCCGCCACCGCGTCGACGTCCTCGTCACCAAGGACAGCGGCGGCGCGGCGACCGCGCCCAAGCTCACCGCCGCCCGCGAGGCCGGTATCCCGGTGGTCGTGGTCCGGCGTCCGCCGGCCCCGGAGGGGGTCCCGGTGGCCGTGACCCCCGAGGAGGCCGTGGCCTGGCTGCACGGTCCGGCTCAGCCTTCCGGGTAACGGCGCGGCGTCCAGACGATCTGCTCGCCGCCGGCCCGCCGTACCCACCGGGTCTGTGAGGACCCCACGATGAGCACGGTCCGCATGTCCACCTCCGCCGGGTCCAGATCGGCGAGCCGCACCGTGCGCACGTTCTCGGCCGGCCCGCCGACGTCGCGCCCGAGGACCACCGGGGTGTCCGGCGAGCGGTGCTCCAGCAGCAGGTCACGGGCCTTGCCGACCTGCCAGGTCCGGCTGCGGGAGCCCGGGTTGTACAGCGCGATCACCAGGTCCGCCGAGGCCGCCGCCCGCAGCCGCCCGGCGATGACCTCCCAGGGCTTGAGCCGGTCGGAGAGCGAGACGGTCGCGTAGTCGTGGCCCAGCGGCGCGCCCGCGCGGGCGGCGGCGGCGTTCGCGGCGGTCACCCCGGGCAGCACCCGTACCGGTACGTCCGCGTAGGCGTCCTGCGAGGCCACCTCCAGGACGGCCGTGGCCATGGCGAAGACCCCGGGGTCGCCCCCGGACACCACGGCCACCCGGTGCCCGCGCCGGGCCAGGTCGAGGGCGAACTCGGCGCGCTCGGACTCCACCTTGTTGTCCGAGCCGTGCCGCTGCTGGCCCGGCCGCACCGGGACCCGGTCCAGATAGGTGGTGTAGCCGACCAGGTCGTCGGCGGCGGCCAGCGCGCCCCGCGTCTCGGGCGTCAGCCAC
>NZ_KL585381.1:37121-40859 GCF_000721935.1 Streptomyces sp. NRRL WC-3549 | reverse complement strand
CTGTCTCTTATACACCTCGCCCGCGCCCTCTGCCCGGGCGGGGCGGGGCGCGTCGATCCGGCTCGGGAGCACGGCGACCGCGAAGTACGGAACCGATTCCGGGTCGGTCCCGGCCAGTTCGCCGGTGCGCTCCCCGGCCATGGTGGCGCGTTCGACGTACCGGGCCTCGGGCAGTCGCCCGGACGCCTCGAACGCGCGGCGCACGGCGGGGAAGGTGCGGCCGAGCTTCATCACGACCGCGGAGTCGGTGGCGGCCAGACGGGCCGTCAGCTCCTCCTCGGGCAGGGTGCCCGGCAGGATGGTCAGCACCTCCTCGCCCTCGACGAGCGGGGTGCCGAGCCGGGCGGCGGCGGCGCTGACCGAGGTGACCCCGGGGATCACCTCGGTGGCGTACCGGTCCGCGAGCCGCTTGTGCATGTGCATGTACGAGCCGTAGAAGAGCGGGTCGCCCTCGGCGAGTACGGCGACCGTCCTCCCGGCGTCGAGGTGCACCGCGAGGCGGGCCGCGGCCTCGGCGTAGAACTCCTCCAGCGCGCCCCGGTACCCCCCGGGGTGGTCCGTGGTCTCCGTCGTGACGGGGTAGACCAGGGCCTCCTCGACGTGGTCGGGGCGGATGTGCCGCTGGGCGATGGACCGGGCGATGGAGCGCCCGTGCCGGGCCGAGTGGTAGGCGACGACGTCGGCCTCGGCGATGACCTCCACGGCCCGTATCGTCATCAGGGCCGGGTCACCCGGGCCGAGACCGACCCCGTAGAGCCGCCCCGTGGGCCCGGATGCCTGCTGCTCGCTCACGCTCACTCCTCCTCGCTGGCGATGGCGTTGAGGGCGGCCGCGGCGATGGCGCTGCCACCGCGCCGGCCGCGCACGATCAGGTGTTCCAGCCCGGAGGGGTGGGCGGCCAGGGCGTCCTTCGACTCGGCGGCCCCGACGAAACCGACCGGCACACCGATGACGGCGGCGGGGCGGGGCGCGCCCTCCTCGATCATCTCCAGCAGCCGGAAGAGCGCGGTGGGCGCGTTGCCGACGGCGACGACGGCCCCCTCCATCCGGTCGCGCCACAGCTCCAGCGCGGCGGCGCTGCGGGTGGTGCCGAGCTTCGCCGCCAGCTCCGGTACGGCCGGGTCGGACAGGGTGCACACCACGTCGTTGGCGGCGGGCAGCCGCTTGCGGGTGACCCCGCTGGCGACCATGGCCACGTCGCACAGGATGGGCGCCCCGGAGCGCAGCGCGGCGCGGGCGTCGGCCACCGCGTTCGGTGAGAAGCCCAGGTCGCGTACGAGATCGACCATGCCGCAGGCGTGGATCATGCGGACGGCGACCTGGCTCACGTCGGCGGGCAGCCCGGCGAGATCCGCCTCCGCGCGGATGGTGGCGAAGGACTGGCGGTAGATCGCCGGTCCGTCCTTCTCGTACTGGTGCACAGTGCTGTCGCTTTCTTCCTGGTGTGGTGCGGGTGCTGGTGCCCCGAAGGGGAGTTGACTGGCCGTCAGGTGCTACGGGGGCCACGCGCCGACGCCACCGCGGCGGCGAGCGCGTCGGGGTCGTCCCGTACCGTCACCGGGGTGCCCGGCCGGTCTCCGCGCACGTGGCTGATCCGGTGCCCGGTGGGTGTGGCGACCACGTCGATCCACTCCCCGTGCGGGTGGCCGCACCGGCGTTCGCATCCGGACCAGTACACGGGCAGCCGCCCGGGCGGTCCGACGGCGGCCGCCGCCTGGGCGCGCACATCGGCCAGGGACTTGGCGCAGCCGGGACGGCCGACGCAGGCGCCGACCCCGGACCAGCCGGAGCCCGGGCCGGTGATCAGCCCGGCCGCCGCGAGATCGCCGAGCAGCGCGTGCGCCCGGCCGGGCGCGACCCCGGTGACGACGGCGCCGCGCCACGGGGTGAGCCGGAACCCGCCCGCGCCGGTCAGCAGCCGCCACTGCGCGGTGCTCAGCCGCCCGAGCGGTACCCCGACGGCGAGCGCGGAGCCCCCGACGGGCCCGGGGACGGGCTCAAGGGCCGTGGCCGGGCGCGGGTGACGGCCCGTCACCGCGGTGGTCCCGGCCTCCCCCAGCCGGCGCGAGACCTCGGCGGGCAGTGCGGCGGCGACCTCGGCGGGCAGGTCCTTCAGCCGCCAGGCGCCGGTGTCCCGGGCCGCGTCCAGGAACGCCTCGGCGGCGAGCAGGGCGGCGCGGGGTCCTTCGGCGGCCGGGACGGTGAGGACGGTGTCCACCGCTCCGACGCGGAGCGACGCTCCCTCGCCGTCCCGCGCGATCAGGGTGAGGTCGGCGCCGAGGGCGTCCACGTCCCCCCGGCCGTCGTCCAGCGCGAAGAGGAACCGGCCGGAGAGCGCGGCGGCCCGGTCGCTGCCGCAGACCAGGCGGTCCAGCGCGGCCAGCCACGGCCCGATGTCCCCGGCGCCCCGGCCGTCCAGCCCGGAGAGCGGTGACGCGACGACGTTGCGTACGCGCTCATGGCGTGCGGAGGGCATCAGTCCGGCGTCGCCCAGCAGCGCGGCCAGCTCCGGCCCGTCGCCCTCGGCGAGTCCGCGCAACTGGACGTTGCCCCGGGAGGTGAGATGCAACTCACCGTCACCGAACCGCTCGGCGGCCTGACGCAGTGCCTCGGCGCCCTCGGCCGCCAGTACCCCGCCGGGTATGCGGATCCGCGCCAGCGCCCCGTCGTCCGCCCGGTGCAGGCGCAGGGTTCCGGGGCAGGCGTCGCCGCTGCTCCGGACACACGCGGCACCCGGGGGCCGGGGCGGCTGGGGGGTAGGAGACATGGCGGCGAGCATACAGACCGTGACCATGGCACACCCCTGCCGTCACTGTGACCTACCGGACACCCGTGATCGCGCCCTCCGGACCCCGGACCGTCTGGTCAGGACCCCCCACCCGCGGCCTACTATGCCTAGCGGCGGTCCGTTCGGCCCGCCATCGCCAGACGGCGACATGGGAGGAAGCCCGGTGAGATTCCGGCGCGGTCCCGCCACTGTGAACCCGGCCCCGACCGGGTGAGTCAGGAACTCCCGCCGTCCGACACCGCCCGGGGCGTGGACACCCCGAGGAAGGGCTGACGCCGCATGATCCTGCTCCTGTCGACGTCCGACACCGACCTGCTGAGCGCCCGCGCCTCCGGCGGCCCGGTCGGCTTCCGCTACGCCAACCCCTCCCGTCTCGCGCTCCAGGAACTCCCGGAGCTGCTGGAGGGCACCGACCTCGTCGTCGTACGGCTCCTCGGCGGTGTCCGCGCCTGGCAGGAGGGGCTCGACCAGGTGCTGGCCACCGGCCGTCCCGTCGTCGTCCTCACCGGTGAACAGGCCCCCGACGCCCAGCTGATGGCCGCGTCCACCGTGCCGATCGGCATCGCCGCCGAGGCGCACGCCTACCTCGCGCACGGCGGCCCCGCCAACCTGGAACAGCTGGCCCGCTTCCTCTCCGACACGGTGCTGCTGACCGGCCACGGCTTCGAGCCGCCGGCCCCGGCCCCCGCCTGGGGCCCGCTGGAGCGCACCGCCCGCGAGGTCACCGGTCCGACCGTCGCGGTGCTCTACTACCGCGCCCACCACATGAGCGGCAACACCGCGTTCGTGGACGCGCTGTGCACCGCCGTCGAGGACGCGGGCGGCCGCCCCCTCCCGCTGTACGTCGCCTCGCTGCGCACCCCCGAACCCGAACTGATCGACGAACTCCGCGCCGCCGACGCCATCGTGACGACCGTCCTCGCGGCGGGCGGCACCAAGCCGGCCACCGT
>NZ_KL585381.1:33853-36921 GCF_000721935.1 Streptomyces sp. NRRL WC-3549 | reverse complement strand
AGCCGGCCACCGCCTCGGCGGGCGGCGACGACGAGTCCTGGGACGCGGGCGCCCTCACCGGCCTCGACGTACCCGTCCTCCAGGCGCTCTGCCTGACCAGCCCGCGCAGCGCCTGGGAGGAAAACGACGAGGGCGTCTCCCCGCTGGACGCCGCGACCCAGATCGCCGTCCCCGAGTTCGACGGCCGCCTGATCACCGTCCCGTTCTCCTTCAAGGAGATCGACGAGGACGGCCTGCCGGCGTACGTCGCCGACCCCGAGCGGGCCGCCCGGGTCGCCGGGATCGCCGTACGCCACGCCCGGCTCCGCCACATCCCGGCCGCCGAGAAGCGGATCGCGCTCGTCCTGTCCGCGTACCCGACCAAGCACTCCCGCATCGGCAACGCGGTCGGCCTCGACACCCCCGCCAGCGCCGTCGCCCTGCTGCGCCGACTGCGCGCCGAGGGCTACGACTTCGGGCCCGAGGAGGAGATCCCGGGCCTGGTCTCCGGCGACGGCGACGAGCTGATCTACGCGCTGATCGAGGCCGGCGGGCACGACCAGGAGTGGCTCACCGAGGAGCAGCTGGCCCGCAACCCGGTCCGTATCCCCGCCGCCGACTACCGGCGCTGGTTCGCCACCCTGCCCGCCGAACTGCGCGAGGCCGTCGAGGAGCACTGGGGCCCGGCGCCCGGCGAGATGTTCGTCGACCGGTCCCGCAACCCGGAGGGCGACATCGTGCTGGCCGCCCTGCGCCGGGGCAACCTGCTGATCCTCATCCAGCCGCCGCGCGGCTTCGGCGAGAACCCGATCGCGATCTACCACGACCCCGATCTGCCGCCCTCGCACCACTACCTCGCCGCCTACCGCTGGATCGCCGCCTCCGCCGAGGACAACGGCTTCGGCGCCGACGCGATGATCCACCTCGGCAAGCACGGCAACCTGGAGTGGCTCCCCGGCAAGAACGCCGGCCTGTCCGCCGCCTGCGGCCCGGACGCGGCCCTCGGCGACCTGCCGCTGGTCTACCCGTTCCTGGTGAACGACCCGGGCGAGGGCACCCAGGCCAAGCGCCGGGTGCACGCCACCCTGGTCGACCACCTGGTGCCGCCGATGGCCCGCGCCGACAGCTACGGCGACATCGCCCGCCTCGAACAACTCCTCGACGAGCACGCCCAGATCGCCGCGATGGACCCGGCGAAGCTGCCCGCGGTCCGCGCCCAGATCTGGACGCTCATCCAGGCCGCGAAGCTCGACCACGACCTGGGGCTCGAAGGCCGCCCCGAGGACGAGGGCTTCGACGAGTTCATCATGCATCTCGACGGCTGGCTCTGTGAGATCAAGGACGTCCAGATCCGCGACGGTCTGCACGTCCTGGGTGGCGCCCCGGCCGGGAAGGGCCGGGTCAACCTGGTCCTGGCCGTGCTGCGCGCCCGCCAGATCTGGGGCGGCACCGCCTCGCTGCCCGGACTGCGGGAGGCGCTCGGCCTCGACGAGTCCGCGGCCACCCGCACCGCCGCCGACGCGACCGAGGAGCAGGCCCGCGCGCTCGTCCAGGCGATGGACGACGCCGACTGGGACCCGGACGCCGTCGCTGAGGTGGCCGCCGGCCACCCGCAGGCCGTCGCCGACATCCTCGACTTCGCCGCCCGCGAGGTGGTGCCCCGGCTCGCCGCGACGACCGACGAGCTCGACCACGCGGTCCACGCCCTGAACGGCGGCTTCGTCCCCGCCGGCCCGTCCGGCTCCCCGCTGCGCGGCCTGGTCAACGTGCTGCCGACCGGCCGCAACTTCTACTCCGTCGACCCCAAGGCCGTCCCCTCCCGGCTCGCCTGGGAGACCGGCCAGGCGCTGGCCGACTCGCTGCTGGAGCGCTACCGCGCCGACAACGGCGAGTGGCCCACCTCCGTCGGCCTGTCCCTGTGGGGCACCAGCGCCATGCGCACCGCGGGCGACGACATCGCCGAGGCCTTCGCCCTGCTCGGCGTCCGCCCCGTCTGGGACGACGCCTCGCGCCGCGTCACCGGCCTGGAGGCGATCCCGTACGAGGAGCTGGGCCGGCCCAGGATCGACGTCACCCTGCGGATCTCCGGCTTCTTCCGGGACGCGTTCCCGCACACCGTCGGCCTGCTGGACGACGCCGTACGGCTCGCCGCCTCCCTGGACGAGCCGGCCGAGCGGAACTTCGTACGCGCCCACACCCAGGCCGACCTGGCCGAACACGGCGACGAACGGCGCGCCACCACCCGTATCTTCGGCTCCCGGCCGGGGACGTACGGGGCCGGGCTGCTCCAGCTGATCGACTCCCGCGACTGGCGCACGGACGCCGACCTCGCCGAGGTGTACACGGTGTGGGGCGGCTACGCCTACGGCCGCGAGCTGGACGGGCGCCCGGCCCGGGACGAGATGGAGAGCGCGTACAAGCGCATCGCCGTCGCCGCGAAGAACACCGACACCCGCGAGCACGACATCGCGGACTCCGACGACTACTTCCAGTACCACGGCGGCATGGTCGCGACCGTACGGGCGCTGAAGGGCACCGCCCCCGAGGCGTACATCGGCGACTCCACCCGCCCCGAGACGGTCCGCACCCGCACCCTGGTCGAGGAGACCTCCCGGGTCTTCCGCGCCCGCGTCGTCAACCCGAAGTGGATCGAGGCGATGCGGCGCCACGGTTACAAGGGTGCCTTCGAGCTCGCCGCCACGGTCGACTACCTCTTCGGGTACGACGCGACGACGGGCGTGGTCGCGGACTGGATGTACGACAAGCTCACCGAGACGTACGTCCTGGACCCGGCGAACCGCGAGTTCCTCCAGCAGGCCAACCCCTGGGCGCTGCACGGCATCGCCGAACGGCTCCTGGAGGCCGAGTCCCGCGGCATGTGGGAGAAGCCGGACCCGGCCGTCCTGGACGCGTTGCGGCAGGTCTTCCTGGAGACCGAGGGCAGCCTGGAGGGCGAGGACTGACCGGGGAGGGCAGGGCTGACCGGGGAGGGCGAGGGCTGACCGGGGAGGGGCACGGTCCCCACCGCGGCCCTCTCCGTCCCCGCCTCCGTCCGGCCCGCGGGGTACGGCCCTTCCACACCGGCCGGA
>NZ_KL585381.1:32039-33605 GCF_000721935.1 Streptomyces sp. NRRL WC-3549 | reverse complement strand
GCCTCCCTCGCGCCATCAGAGATGTGTATAAGAGACAGCTCCTCGCCTGACCGACGCCGCCCCGAGAGGGCGTGTGGCATTGCTCACAGCAGAAAAACAGGTAGTGAGGGCAACTGCGTCCGTTTACACCTTCCGTCCGCCACCGTGCCGCCCGGCCGCCTGTAACGACCTTTACATAGCCACCGGTTGACCGACGGTCCGGTCCTACGATCAGCGGAGGCCGTATCCGCGTGTCTCGTTCCGCTGCGGCCCCTTCTCGCTTTCTCCCGGACCCCGAAGGGCTCTTGTGAAGATTCGCCGGATCCTCGCCACGGCTGTCGTCGCCGCCGTGACCACCCCCGCAGTACTGCTTTCGGTCACCCCCGCGCTCGCCGACGCCAAGCCGGCGGCGCAGACCCAGAAGAAGCCCTCCGTCGCCGAGCTGGAGAAGGCCGCGGAGGCGGCGAAGAAGGCCTACGACGACGCCGTGGCCGCCGAGGGCGTCGCCTACGCGGCCGTCGAGGAGGCGGTGACCGACACCACGCCCCTGGCCGTGGCCCACGCCGCCGCCCGCAAGGCCGCGGACGACGCCGACGCCGCGAAGACCGTCGCCGACGAGGCGGTCACCGCCGCCGAGGCCGCGGTCGAGGCACTCCCCGAGACGGCCACGGAGGAGGAGAGGACGGCCGCGGCGACGGCCCTCGCCGAGGCCCAGGCCGCCGCGGCGACCGCCGCCGAGGCCAAGACCACCGCCGACGCCGAGGCGAAGGCGGCGAAGAAGGCCCTGGACGACTACCGGGTCGCCGCCTTCACCGAGCTCAACGCGGCGACGGAGGCGACGAAGAAGGCGCTGGAGGACAAGACCGCCGCCGACGCGGCGCTGGCCAAGGCGAAGGAGGAAGAGGAGGAGGCCGGGGGCGGCGAGGGCGACGACACCTGCGTACCCGAGGCCGACCTCACCACCGTCGTGACGGGCCTCCCGTCGAAGGTCGTCGCCGGCACCACGGTCGACTTCAAGCTTCGGGTGACCAACGGCACCACCACGACCATGGACCGGGTGTTCCCGTTCGTCTACGTCCACGCGACCGACAAGACCGGGCACAAGGACATCGAGAACCTGCTGCGCCTCCAGTGGTCCAGCGGCTCCTCGTCCCAGTGGAACACCGTCGACAACGAGAACTACATCCGTGCCATCAGCCCGCTGAAGGCAGGCGCGCACGCCGACATCAAGCTGCGCCTCAGCGTCGACGCGGCGGCGCCGGCCGGCGAGGGCGTCACGTTCGTCGCCGGTGACTACTGGAACGACAACGGCGCGTGCGGCGGGTCCCCGAAGCTGACGGGCTACGAGTTCGAGATCGCCCCGGCGGGCAGCAAGCCCGGCAAGGTCGACGACGCCAAGCCCGGGACGACCAAACCGAACACCTCGGGCCTCACGGCGCAGAGCGGCACCCTGGCCACCGGCAGCCTCGCCGCGACCGGAACCGACGCGACCTCGCAGCTCGCCCTCGCGAGCGGCGCGGCCGTGGCGCTCGGCGCGGGTGCGATGTTCGTCGTACGGCGGCGCAGGACCGGCGCGGACGCCTGATC
>NZ_KL585381.1:28320-31842 GCF_000721935.1 Streptomyces sp. NRRL WC-3549 | reverse complement strand
GGCTCCACGCAGGGCCCCGCCCGCCGCCGCGGTAGCGGCCCGGTGCGCCCAGGAGCCCGGCCACGGCCTTGTCGGCCGTGTGCCGGGCTCCGCCGGCTTGATCACGTTAACGTGACGGAATCCCCACGGTACCCTCAACTGCCTTCACGGAACCTTCACTTCCTGTCATGCTGCTCCGCCTGAGACCCGAACCAGCGCACGGAGCACCCGACATGACCGACGTCCAGCCTCACGTCAATCCTCACCCAGGCATCCCCGCGCCCGTCGGCGGTGTCGTCGCACCCGGCGCGGCCGGGTCCCCGGACACGGCCCGGTTGCCCGGCCTGGCCATGAAGCGCCGTGGCCCGGTCGCCGTATGGCTCGGCCTGCCGCTGGTGTGTGTATAAGAGACAGGTCTGGTACTACAAGATCCACAGGGAGCTGCTGGAGTTCGACCGCCGCCGGACCCTGAGCCCGGCGGGCAGCCTGCTCGTCCTGATCTTCCTTGGCTGGACCCTGATCGCCCCGCTGATCTCCTTCCACAACACCGGAAAGGCCATCGCGCACGCTCAGCGCGCGGCCGGCCTGCCGGTGACGTGCAGCCCTGCGGCGTGCACGTGGCTGGCGTTCCTCTTCGGCCTGAACACCTGGTACATGCAGCGCCAGCTCAACCTGGTGGTCGACGCCTACCCGGGCGCCGCGCCGGGGACCGGCGTGCTCCTGGCGGCCTGAGCACGCCTGAGCACGGCCTGAGCACGGCCGGCGGCCGGGGCGTGGGCGGGGCCGGCCCCGCGCCCCCGGGCGGCGACCGCGCCCCCGGGGCGCGGGGAGGCCTGGGCCGGCTGGTCCGGGCCTCACACCTGTGCTCGGTGCCGCGGCAGTCAGGCGGGTGGGCCGGCCACGACCACCACTCGCCGTCGCAGCGGAACGCGGCAGCCGCCTTGTCCCCGCGGGTACGGAGACCGCCGAGATCGCAGTCGAGTCCCCGAACAGCGTCTACGTGGCCGGATGGGCCCAGCCCGACCCCGAACCGCCCGTGCCGAGCGTCGTCCACTGGGACGGCAGCGGCTGGAAGGACGTCACCGGGGCACTCGCCGGCCTCTACCTCGACGCGATCGTCCCCGACGGCCGGGGCGGGCTGTGGGCCACCGGTAGCGACATGGCCGCTCCCGCCTGCTCCGGCACGGTCGTCTGGCACTTCGACGGCACCACGTGGACCAAGGAGAGACGGCACCACGTGGACCAAGGAGGAAGGAGCGATGGCGCCCGACGGTGAGTCCCGTTGGCCGTCCTACGGCTTCTCCGACCCGGCACCGGTCGGCGAGTCCGGCGACTTCCGGGCCGTCGGCTCCTACTCCACGCCCATGGACGCGCACGGCGACCAGGCGAGCCACGGACTCATCGAGCGGTCCACGACGGTGACCACCGAGACGGCGACCACCGGCTGAGGCGCCCGGCAGGACGACCGGCTCGCCCTCACAGACGACGCTCGGCCGGGTTTCCCGGCCGAGCGTCTGTGGGGGGCTTCCTCCAGCAGCGTCCAGGTGGTGCCGTCCCAGGGGTAGGTCACCGGATGGCCGCCCTTCACCGGGTAGCGCATACCGGTGGCGTAGGCGTCGTCCGCGGAGAGGGCGTCGATGCCGCGGATGTCGACCTGGGGAGGCAGGGCGAACGTCTCCCCCTCACCGTCGGAGTAGGTGGAGAGCGCGTTGCCGCCCTTGAAGAGCCGCCCGGGGACGGCCGCTCTCGGCACCTCGGGCCAGGAGTCGTCGGAGGGATCCACCTCCGCGCGCTCTCCCAGCGCCGGCCGTCGAAGTGCACGAGCACCTGATCGCGGACCAGGGTCCCGTAAGCCCAGACGTCGGCGGCGGACACGGCGCTGACCGCTGACCACTGCCAGACGCCCGGAAGCCCCGGAGCGGTGTCATCGGCCCATCTCTCGCCGTTCCAGCGCATGATGACGCCGTGGTCACCCGTCCTCCCGACCGCTCAGGCGAGGTCGTCGTCCACGGCGGAGACGGACATCAGGGCCTCGGCGGGGCTGCTTCCGGAGAGGGAGAACTCCCAGCTGGATGACGTGCCGACCGCGCCCGCTGCGCCGGCCGTGAGCAGGGTGGAGGCGAGAACCAGAGGCGGCCGTGGCGCGCAGAAGGTGCCGTACAAGCATCAGCGAGCGTTTCTTCGGGTCGGAAAGGCGAAGAAGACTCACCCCGGTGACGTGTGCGTCCCCGAGGACCGATCGGTCACACGCCCGGAATCACGTCGGTACCGGATGGTTGTAGTGATCACCTGACTCGTACACCGTCGTGAACCCGCTGTATTCGCCCGCGTGTTGAGAGCATCCGGCAGGCCGGGACCGCCGGCCCGCTTCCTTCCACGCTCCCCGGCACGGCGGCCCTCCCCAGCGCACGCGTGGCGACCGGACCGGTGGTCACGCGGTCGTGGTGGGGCGCGGGCTCCCGTGGAAGACCTGACCGGTGTGCCAGGAACGGTGGTCGGCGGCGACGGGGCGGGTGCCCGGCTGGGGGCCGATGACGGGTCGGCCCGCGAGCGCGATGACGTGGTCGCGGGCGGCGGTGCTGCGGCCGACGAAGCTCTGCGAGACCAGGATGCGGTGGCCCTCGCCGAGACCGAGTACGCCCTTGTCGAACAGCTTGTGGTGCAGCGAGCACAAACACAGCCCGTTCTCGACGTCGTCCGGCCCGTCAAACGCCCACCAGCGCACATGGGCGGCCTCGAGCCCGACCGGTACCGCGCCGATGCTGCCGTCGTAGCCGCAGAAGGCGCACCGGTACTCGTACGCCGTCAGGACCATCTCCCGCATCCGCCGGTCCCGTCGCCTGCGCGCGGCCGAGAGCTGCCCGGTCTCGGCCTCCTCCAGCTCCAGACCGACGGCCTCGCACAACTCGCCGTGCAGGGAGGGCGGGAAGTTCAGATCGAGCAGCACCCGTGTCATCCGGCCGAGCAGGGAAGGATCCCGCCGCAGGGCCGCCCGTAGCTCCGGCGTCAGCCGCCCGGCGGCACCGGTTGCGCGCAGTTCCCCGACCCCGGTACCGGGGCTGCCCGGCCCGCGCTCGGTGCGCACCTCCCACACGCCGTCGCTCACCAGGTGGTGGAAGGGGTAGGCGGGCGTCGTCCGGTTACCGGGGCCGTACTCGGCGAGCAGCCTCCGCAGGTCCTCCTCCACGGCGCTGTACCGCAGCTCACCGTCCGCGTCCTGCTGGAACCGGCTGAGCGCGTACAGGAACAGCAACGGCTTGTGCGGCGCCCGCGTCCCCCTCCTCGTCCACTGCCTCAACTGCGCGGTGCGCTCGACCCAGTCCATGGTCGGCGATCGTAGCGGCGGACCGTCGCAGCGCCCGGTCGTGGGGTGGGACGCGGGGGCCGGTCGGCACCGGGCCAGGATCCCGGTTACCGGGCATGACGCCGTGGACCCGGTAGAGGCAGGTGACCCTCGGCCCCACACCGAGCGCCCCTGTGGACAAAGACCAGGACAACGAGGTCTGAGCCAACGTCCGAAGGGCCCCGCAGCAACCTGCGGGG
>NZ_KL585381.1:26398-28018 GCF_000721935.1 Streptomyces sp. NRRL WC-3549 | reverse complement strand
CTTTCCAAATGTTCGTCTTGGTGTTCGGCGGGGGACAGGGGCGTCCTCACCTGGGACGGAGCCCAGCGTCGGACGGTTGTTGAACGGCGCTGGACGGGGGCGAATGAGACCGGAACTGAGACCGGGGCGCCGGGTCACACCTTCTTGACGACGATCGACTCCGGAACCAGCTTCTCCAGGTCGTCCACGTCCGAGGTAAAGACGGTGACCTGCCCCTTCTGCTGGCGCGCGACGACGGCGAGCACCGCGTCGATCGCGTACTTGTGGCCGTGCAGCTTGGCGTCAGCCAACAGGCGGCGAGCCTGGCGTGCCTCGTCCTTTCCGATGTCGGCGACCCTGAGCCGGGAGAGCACCCAGTCCCAGCGCTGCTCCGTGGTTCTGCCGTCGTACGCCTCGACCAGCGTCATCGGGGAAGTCACCACCTCGGCCTCACCTCGTGCCGCGAGGTCGAGCCAGGCGATCATCTTCCGGTCGCCGCGCACGGCCAGGGACAGAGCTTCGCAGTCGAGTACGAAGACGCGCAAGGGGCGCTGCCTCTGCTCGGTGGCCCGCTTCTTCACGCGGCCTCTCCGGCACTGAGGCTTGCGGCGGCGCGGCGGCGCTCGTGCTCGGCATCGAGTTCCTCCAGTCCCTCGAGCGCGGTCGTGCGCTCATCCTCGCTGAGGGGGCCGTGTTCCTCCTGTAGCCAGTCGGACAGTTCGCGCAGCCGGTCCCGGTCGCGCTTGAAGCGCAGGGCCTCGGTGACGTATGCGGACAGGCCCCGCTCTGCCGCCTCCGCGCGGATCTCGTCCAGGAGATCCTCGGGGATCGTCACCGTTACCTTCTTGGTTGTCGCCATACAGGAGACCATACTCCTGGTATTTGCCCCCTTACCAACGTGTGCCGCGAAAGGGGACGTGACTGGACGGCTCGTCCTTCATGCCCTTCAAGGTGTCGTGAGGCTCAGAAGTCGCGCGTTGGCCTCGTCGGGCGCGAAACGGTCAGGGGGAATTCCGTGGCGGACCGGAGTCCGGGCCACTCCAGCATGGCGTGGCGTTCCTCGTGCGCCGGGTTGGCGAGGTTACTTTGAGGGCGCTGTAGCCGGGGGCGCCGCCACAGTCCTCGGGCGGGCACGCCCCGGCGCCGTCCGCGCAGCGCGGGTAGTGACCCCCGGCTTCGGCGGTCTGGAACTGCTCCACGGTGATGAGGTGCTCCCAGGAGCCCCTGAAGTCGTACATGTATGCGCGGGGCCGCCCACGCCCGCGGTCTCGGCTTCGAGCCCGCGAGCGGCTTCGCCGACGCCGCAGCACACCTGGGCTCCCCGCCCGGTGGCCGGCCCGCCGTCGGCTTCGGCCGGGACGGTAGGCCCTTCTGCCCCTCCGGCCCCTACGACAGCCCGCGCACGGTGGTCCAGACCCTCGAACCCACCTGCGGCACGGGCAACTACGACTACGTTGCAATCCAGGAGCGGAGCGGGAGCGACCCTCGGCCAGGTCCCGGGGTGCAGACCGACCGGAATGACCGCCGAGGGGGAGCCACGTCACGACGCCCGGGTGAAATGTCGCGAAGGTCGTAAGTAAACGAGACTAAAACTGAGACCAGGGCACGTCGAAGGGCCCCACCGCAAGCGGTGGGGCCCTT
>NZ_KL585381.1:15095-26155 GCF_000721935.1 Streptomyces sp. NRRL WC-3549 | reverse complement strand
GATACGAGATTCGAACTCGTGAGGGGTTGCCCCCAACACGCTTTCCAAATGTTCGTACGGGGGTCCGGCGGGGGTCGGGGGCGTCCTGACCTGCGGCGGAGCGTTCGAGGCGGCCCCGTCCGGACGGGGCCGGACGGGGGCGAATGAGACCAGAACTGAGACCCGCCAGCCCCGGCCTTCCGTGATCATCTAGGAGCCCTCGGGGCTCATCAGGCCGGTGGGGATCCGGTCCTTGAGCGCTTGCACCGCTTCTGCCAGCGTCCATGGAGCAGTTCCAATTCGGCACGGCGTTCGTGATCACGGACTCGACGGCTGGGCCGACGCCGGATTATGCGTCGGTGCCGCAGGCTTCCTTGAGGATGTCGAGGCTCGCTTGGTCCTTTGGCTCGGAACGCCGGAACTGGGGGTGGCCAAGGTCCATCTGCAGTGCGGCGTGAAGTGGCGCGGGGTAGCGGGTCCGGTCGGACCACGAGAGTGCCTGGTGGCTGAGTCGGGCTGCGGCGACGGCGAGGGCCTCGCGCTCGTACCCGTTGCGTGTGTGCATCGGAGTGATTTCGCGCGTGGTCATGCTGTACCAGGGGGAGTTGAGCTCGTTCTCCTTGCGCTCGTCAGCGTTCTTTGACGCCTTGCCCGGGTTCGCGCGCCAGCGGGTCTTCCACTGTCCGTGGCGCTTCTTACCGTAGTTGCGGGGCTCGGTGAACAGGAACCACGGATGCCCCTCGGGCCGCTCTTCAGGGTAGTAGAGGTCGCTGGAGGTCTTAAGCGGCTTGGTGGTGCCGTTCTTCAGCTTCTCGGTGACGGATACGAGTCGCGGCATCTCGGCCTGCGCGCAATTCATGCGGATGATGCTGACGGGGTTCCAGGAAGCGGGCAGGCCGCTCCCCGGAAGCCACAGGCGCGGGTCGTTCGGGTCCGGGGGGAGGCCCTGCTTGTTGTTATGCAGGCCCGGCCACACGCGGCGGCTGGCATGGCCGTCGATCATCAGGGCGTACGGGAGCCCATCGAGCTCGTCGCTGAGCTCTTGGAGGGCGGTACGGACGTCCTCGCCGGCCTGTGCCCAACGCTGCATTTCGCCTTGGCCGTCCTGCGTGTGCAGAGGGTAGTTGGAGGCGTGGAAATTGCTCTGCGCCCGCGCATAGTGCTCCCACTGCGGGTGGATGTTGCTCCAACCGAGCATGCGCCAGGTCTCGCCGGCCTTGCGGGACGGGATCACCGCGGTGGCGGTGATGATCCTCTTGGGCTGTCCCTTGTACTTGCGATCGGTGGCCTGCTTGCGGATATGGATGCCCACGAAGGCCATGCGAGGCAACGGATAGGGGTCGTCTTCAGGGTAGAGAGCACGCTCGAACCGATCGTCGATCACGCCGCACGATCGGTACAAGTCCAGCTGGCCCATGTAGACGCGGTGGTCTTCGAACGCCGCAGCGGGCCTCTTGACGGTACTGAACGACTTGGTGAACGGGTCGTAGGTGCGGCCGACCAAGAACTGAGACGGCACTCCGGCCTTTGCGAGCTCCCGTACTACCTGGTGTTTGGCGTCATTCTCGGCGAGGGCGGACTTCACCTCGGCGGGCTTCATGCCGTCATGCTCCTCCCCGCGGACGGGGAGCTCCGTCTCGCACCAGGCCGCGAGGAGCACGCCCGGTTCCGCGAATTGGCTGATGAGGGCCGCGGCGTCCGAGGCCCGCTCCTTTCCAGGACCGTGCTTCAGCAGAGCCTCGGCGTTGCAGAAGACTGCCTCGATGCCCTCCGCGAGAGGCGTGGTGTCCCTTCCGTTGGGGTTGGGGTCGATGTGTTTCGGATCGAGGCTGTAGGGGTGGGCGAGGCCATGGATCATGCGCGTAAGGGTCTCGTCTCGGTACCAGAGGCACAGGATCCGGAGCTTGGTGTAGCCGGCTGCTTCGATGGACCGCCGGATGCTATCGGGCGAGGGATTACCGATGAGGTCGATGTAATCCCCGTCGCTCTTTCGCTTCTTCTTCTCCTTCCCCTGCGCCGAGGTGGCGGGTTCGTGGAGCCGCTTGCCGAACACGTTCCCCTTCGACTTCAGCTCGAGCAGAGAGACGGTGTCGCCGAAGGCGCGCCGGATCTGGTCCTGGAGAAGAGAGAGCTGGTAGATGCCGGCGCCGGTACCGACAGCGAAGGAGTCCGTTTTGGGCATGGTCGGCCGGATGGTGCCCGGCGCGGGCGTGAGGATGTCTACCCTCTTACCGTCTTCGTCCCTCAGGTTCAGGCGGTGGCGTTCGTCGGCAACGCGCTCTTCCAAGGCTGTGAGCGCTGTCCGGTCGGCTTCGAGTTTCGCCAGGATCTCCAGCGCGTGTTTGTTCGCCTGGCGCAGGCCCCACCCGTCCAGAGAGAGGGAAAGCAGTGGGCGCTGCGTCCCTTGATCAAGCAAGGCAGTGCGCGCGTGGACCACGGTGTTGTTGACGCGGCGGATGTGTGCGTTCAGGTTCAGGACGGGGTTGGGCTCGGCAGTGTAGGTGGCCATTTTCACCGACACGCGGGACATGGCGTACTGGACTTGCGTCCGCGTGGGGTCCTTGGGACGGGCGGTGGCAGCCTCACTGAGGTTGACAGGATGGGCCAGGGAGGCGAACAGCGGGCCGATGGGGTGGTCCCATGCGATCAGGTCGCCGTCGCTGTCGGGTCGGTAATACACGGCTGCGGTGTTGGTGGACGGCTGCCAGTCGACGATGCGTTCCTTCGTCTCGCCGTCCTTCGTCACGTACGGCTCGCGGACCGGTTCCACTTCCGTGTCCAAGAGCGGTTTAGCGGCCACCTTCTTCGCGATATGCCACTTCACCGCCTGATAGGCCCAGCTGTCAGGGCTGGCCGGCCTGTCGTCCTTTTTTGCGAGGATGTTCTCGGCGAGGCTGAGCGACTGCGGGGTGACGTCGGCCACGAGTTTCGCCAAGGCGGGCTCGTCCATGAACGGGATCTCGTCGAGAGGGATCTTGCGGACGATCCCTTCCAGGTAGGTGAAGACGTTCTTGAGGACGGCGGGCTCGACGGGGCTGAGCGTCACCATGAACGCCAAGTCTCTGTCCAGGTACACATACCCGTCAGTGATCTGCTGGAGGACGGTGACTGCGATGGAGTACGGAATCAGGAAGGGGTCGGAGTCCTGTACGCCTGCGATCCGCTTGCTGTTGCGGTTGGCCGTGCTGCCCAGGTCACGCCAGGCTCTGCGCGTCGGCGAGTGGTAGTCACCGAAACCCCAGACCAGGGCGGTCATGCCGTCCAGGAGCTGTGGGGTGCACTTGATCGATGTGGTGTGTGCGGTGAGATCCCGCTGCGTGCTGCGACGCCCCATGGACGGTCTTACCTCTTCTCTCGGCTTTTCTCCCTGACAGGGAGACCAGCCCCCGTCTGCACCAGGGGAGGGCGGGGGCAGATGTAGCTCGTTCAGAGCATCTCGCGATCGAGTCCTGCGTAGGTGAGGAATGCCTGAAGTGCTTGACCGTAGAGCTCGTTCATGATTGCGCGCTGCTCGGGGTTCCAGTCGGCATAGATCTGCTTGATGATCGTGGCCAGGTCGGAGCTGAACTTCTGGTCGTGGATGGCGTGGTCCACGATGTGCAGGGTCATGTCGGTTTCGCCGCGGCGGGCTCGGCCGGCGAGCTGGATGAGCAGGACGAGCATTCCTGCGACGAGTTCTTTGCGCAGGTCGTGGTCCATGTTGGAGAACCGGGCCGGGGAGCGGAGGATCTTGGAGAGTTGCTTCCAGGAGGCTTCCCCGGCTCTGCGCAAGTCGGCCAGCGGGGTGTCGCTGCCGCCGACGGGGAGGGTGTTGACGCCGGCGGCGTTGACGCTCGCGTGCAGCCAGTCGGTGTCCTCGATGCTGAGGACGGGCCGGACACAGAGGTAGATGTCGCGGACAGCGGAGCGTGTGCCCACGACGATGTTCAGACCTCGTCCGATGACAGCGAGGGGGGCGATCAGGATTTCCCCGCGTTCGGGGAAGTCCTTCAGTTCCTCGCGGACCATCCTGTCCACATGAGGAGGCAGGTGCTCCTCGTAGTTCTGCTTCTCTGCCTTCTTCACGAGCAGGCAGACTCGGTGGTTAAGACCGTCGGCTTGCGCCACTCCGGAAGCGAGGTGGGCGGCCTGCTCGTAAGAGTTGACCGTGAGAATGACACGGGCTCGCTCCGGCTCCCGTTTCTCCAGGTGGGCCAGGCGTCGGGCGAGCTGCTGCTCGTAAAGACCCCGCCCGAGATCTCGCAGGGCGTTGGGTTTCAGTTCCGGTGGCAGACCACCGATACGCATCGCGTCGCCGGCGCCACTGCGTACAGGGGTTGCGAGAGTGACGATGGATTCGGGGCGCGTATCAGGCAGCCACCATCGCACCGGGGCGTGGATGTGCTCTTGCACGGCCTGCGGCAGGTAGGCGGTGGCCGACAGCCCCATGACGGGACGCTGCACGCCGGCGGTCAAAAGCGATGTGAGGCCGCCGAGTTCGGAAACAAACGTATGTGGATCGCCTCCGAACGACCGGGACAGGAGCTCGGCTTCCTTCTCCTTGTTGTCCATGCCTTTGACCTGGTAGCCGTGGATGGAGCGGCCCAGCATCGCCAAGGGGTACAGGGTGGCCACCGTGCTGCTGCGCATGGTCTCAAGGATCTTGCGGACCGACCCCAGGTCCAGGTAACGCAGGGTCTGTGCCTGCGCGCGCAGTTCGTCGAGTGCGCCATCGAGTTCGCGCAGCACCGTCCGGGTGACCAGCAGGTTGATCACAGCAGCCTGCCGGTGCGCGTCGGGCACGAGCCCGAGGAGAAGCTTGCGCATCTCGTCGCGGGTGTCCGTGAGGTGGTCCTGGCCGCGCTGCGCTGTGAGCGTCATCAGGGCGGTCTGAACGGCGTCCCAGTCCGCGCCTTCGGGGAGGTCGAACTCTTCCTCGTCCGCCTCGGAGCCGTACCAGCGGGCGGGCATGATTTCGTTGAGGAAGGCGAACAGCTCGGGCGGGATGTCCTCGGCCGCAGTCGCTTCGGGGAAGAGGATCTGGAGGATCTCGCGGTCCCGTGAGTGGGCCAGACGCCAGCCGGTGTTGTCGCGGCCGGCGCCGTCGGGGCCGTCCATTTCGTTGCCGGGATTCAGCTTCAGCCCACGTCCGGAGCAGAGCCACAGCAGCAGCATCTCGGCCATGAGGCGGGCATGGCTGACCGGTGAGACGAGCCCCATCTCGTGGACAACAGGAAGGTTCTTCGCGTCGGCGTCGATCTCCCGCAGTGCGGTCGTCCTCTTCCGGGAGGCGAGGGTGATTTCCGAAGTGCAGCGGCTGATCGCTGCTGTCTGGAAGGCGTCGATCTCGTCGATCACCAGGGCATCGCAGGCGCGCAGGGTCATCTCCAGGACGCTCATGCCCCGGGTGCCGCGCGCCTGACCGCGGAACTCCTGCCCGTCCAGCACGACACCAATTCGAGTGCGTCCTTCGAGCAGGTTTGCGTGGTTGGTGACGATGACGGCCGCGTTGGTGGCCCGGTAGAACTGCTGAAACTTGCCGCACGTCGGTGCGAACGGGCAGGTCAGCCGGTTGGAGCCAGTGGCCTCAGAGGTCAGCGAGGTGCAGTTCTCTTCCCCGTAGGGGTACAGGGTGGGCGGGTCCATCAGCGCCCGCTGCGCGCATCCGGTCGACAGAAGGCCGATGTCCGTCCTGGCGCGACGGTCCCACTCGTCGATCTGGGTGGAGGTGCCCAGGGCTGCATAGTCCATGGCGCGCCGGTGCATGCTTGACGGGGACATCAACGGCGTGCAGTGAGTGGGCTCGATGAGCCGCTTGATCTTGTGGAGATAGGCCAGGTCGTTATTGATGTCCCAGGCCATCTCCAAGGTGGCCCGGACGTCTGTGACGGCGAGAGCGATGCGCCGGTCGTTCAGAGCAGCCCATGAGGCCAGAACCCTCACCAGAACGGTCTTGCCGCTTCCCGTGGGAGCGTTGAGCAGCTGCAGATCGCCGGCAGTCAGGTCGAGTTCGGTCAGCGCGCCCGTCGTCGTCTTCATGCTCTTGAAGAACCGCTTGAGCACCTTGTGCAGGTAGCGGACGCTCTTGTCCTGCCCGCTGAGGGTCTTGGCGACCTCCAACAGCTGCTCCACGGTCGGTGCGACCCGGTCAAGCGGCGGCCGAGTGTGCACCTGAGGCAGGAACTCATGCCCGGGTGCTTGCCGAAAGTCGGGCGTGGCCGGGATGACGATCTCCCTGCTGGTCGTGCCGTGCTCCGGGCCCAGGTAGGCAGTCCTCGTCTTCAGCTTTCCCGGGCCGGCGAATGCCTGGGCCTTGGGGCGCTTGCCGAAGGTGAAGAAGGGGCCGGTGACGCGTTGCACGTAGCCGAGAAAGTCACCTCCCATACGCGGGATCGCTGCGTCCGCAAGGTGTGGATCTCCAGGTGGCAAACGCAGCGAACCTCCGGAGCGATCGGCGATGTCCGGCTCTGATGACAGGACTCCGAGCATGGCGAGCACCGAGGTCCGGAGCTTCTTCGGATCCGTCCACTCCTGAGCCATCAAGGTCATGACCTGACGGATGAGGTTTCGCTCAGTAGTGGGCAGGCTCGCCCACTCGGACCAGGCTTGCGGCTTTCGGTGCGCGAAGAACGTGGCTTCCTCGAAGCCGGCCAGAACATGCCCCTCGTCGTCCTTGCGTGGGAAGTAGTGGGCGGCCAGCGCAAGTGCTCCGGCGAGGCCGGCCTCCGTGCCCGTCATGTCGCCGCTCATGCCTGGCCCCCCTTGGCGTGGTTGATGACCATCTCCAGGTATTCCGTCGCGGTCATCGCCGCTTTCATCCCGTGTCTGCGGCACACCGCATTGAGCTGGTCCACTTGCTCCCTGCGATGGTCAGGCACCACCAAATACTCGGCGCCGCCTCGGTCGCCGCCGTCCAGGTCGAGTTTGCTGACCAGATGGTTGGACCAGGTGTAGTCCTTGAAGTCGGCCATGAACTGGGGTTCATCGTTGTCGGCATGGGTCATCCACAGGTCGCACTGATCCCCGTTCGGCCACAGGTGCGACGTCCAGGGTGTGCCCTCGAGGCTGGCCGAGACTGCCCGATGCAGGGCCAGCTCGGGAAGTCCGGGTACCACGGTGTATCGCCACACGGGCCGCACCAGCACGACCGTTTCCTCCACCGCTCGGGCCTCCGGCACTAGCGGAACGGCACCGGTCCACAGCGGGGCGAAGCGACCCGACGGCACTCGGCACTCGAACGTCGGGTGCAGCTCGGGAGCCGTTTTCCGGCGAGTGGTCACGACGTACTCGTATGACGCGCCCGTCTCATCGTGCCAGGGGTACAGGCAGCGTACTTGGCCGCGGATACGCCCGGCGGATCGGTCTGTCGTCACCTTCATCGGCCACTGACAGGCCGGACAGGGCCACCACCAGCCGCTGTACTGCGCGTATTGGGCGATGGGGCGGTAGAAGTCGTTCGCCCGGGAAGGCAGGTTGAGGGTAGCCAGATCCTTCCTCGGGACGGTCGGGTTCTCGACCAGCGTCCTGCGGTGTCTCTCGTAGAAGGGGCCCTTGATCGCGCTGAAGACGGATTCTTGGCTGTACTCGTCATCCAGCTTGGGCTTGGTGACCTGGCCGCTGAACTTCCCGACCTTCTCCGCGGCGCGCATGACACGCTGCGCCTCGTGCCGGAAGTCGAAGCCGTCCTCGGTTGCGACGCCGTCGCTCTCCAAGAGCCGTACGCCGGCGAGCTCCTCAGCATTGATCCACTCGGGCAGCAACCTCTCGAGGGACCCCGCCCGTTCACCGGTGAGTCTGCCCATCAATTCATCGAAGGGGATGTGGTGTCCGGGGCCACATGCCGCCATCAGAATCCCGTGGGCTTCCATGAGGCGGTCCAGGCGCCGGGGGCCAGTCAGCTCCCCGGCAGCCATTGCGTGTTCACACACCGCGAATGCTTTGACGATCTCCAGCAAGACGTGGGTCTGCTGGACCGTGGTCGTGTCTCCGTGTCGCGTCATCGGTGGGGAGGCTACGACACCGCACTGACAATGGACCTCCGCTCCACTCTTTGGAGTGATCAGGTGAACATTAGTGCGATCGAATCGACTTCAATGCTTGGATACAAGGAACGGTAGGTACCGATGTGATCCTTGATGTGGCGTCGGCCGGAATCGGTGAGGAACCAGCGGTATGGTCCGTGGTCCGCTCCATCAGGGAGACGCAGAACGATGAAGCCGCGGCTGGGCGTGCGCCCGTCGGGGCTCTGACCCACGGCAAGGTAGTGCGGTCCACGTCCGGCGAGGCTGCCGTCCACACCTTGCGTCCCTGCCCGCGCGACACGAACCACGATTTTCCATAGCCACGGCGACAGTAGTGCTGCGGGCGGTGCTGGAGCGGGAGTAACCCCGAGCGCTGCGCGTGCGACCGCTCTGCCATGCCGAGTCATCTCTACGCGCGTACGCGGAACATCCCCCAGCCCGTCGATGTACAGGCGATCCCGGTAAACGATGATCAGGCCCCGCCTCTCCAGTGCGCTCACGGAGGACCCGGTCCCCGGATCGTGAATGCCGGCCTCCCGGAGCCGCTCCTGGATGCGGGTGAAGCCAACAAGGTCAGCTGGCGCACTGAGCGCCAAGGTCAGCCGTCGCCACGCTGCAGCGGGCCGTTGAGTCTCTCCTGCATAGCGGATCTGGCGCTGTTCCCCTTCCGCTTCCTGATCCTGATGGAAGATGCACGTCAGGTAGCTGCGCTGCCGCTCGTTGAGCTCGCGCCAGGTTGTCATTGCTCTCTCGGAGGCGTTGCGAGGCCGACGAGCTGGTAGCGCTGGGGCCGCATCGTTCGGACGCGTGCGACGCCAGGCATCAATGACTACGCGGTCAGGAACTCCGTAGACCTGGGCCAGCATCCGTGCCACGCGGCCTTGGGTTTCGGGCGACGGCCAAGTCCGCCCGCGCACCGGGCGACCACGCTCGAGGTCACGTATCTTCTCAGCGCTGATGTGCAGACCTTGCGATGCTCGTTTACGGCGAAGCAGTGAAGCGACCTCGGCGGTACTCATACCCGCCCGACGACGCAGATCCTGCAGCGTCTCGGTCCCCCGTTCGCCCGCAGTCAAGTCCTGCGCATCACAGCGCAGCACCTTCAGTAGGCGCCCGAAAGCTCGGTCGCTTACCGCTTGTGTCCCGGCCTCCCAGCGGCGTACGGAGGCAGGTGAAACACCAGTGGCTTCGGCCAGCTCCTTCACGCTCATACCTCGGAACCCACGCTGCTGTTCCAGAGCCTGAGGGGTGAGGGACTGTGCCATGCCTCCCAGCAAAACGCAGTCGACGGGCCGGAGCAACCACCATCCAGTGGAACAACGGCGCCTCGCTGGTGTCACTCGGTGCGGTAAACGGCTTGGGGCAGGGGGACCGCCGACATCGGGAGCGGTGGAAGGAGACGTACGAGCGGAGGGAACGGCCATGGCCAGCCTTTATCGGGACGCGTGGACGCTGAGTACCAACGCGTCGCTCGACTGCAGGTGGCACAGGTATGGGCGGCCTGAACGACCCTGAAGGAGCCTCCGTGGCGCTCAGTTCCATCTGCTGGTTTTGGCAATCGCCGTGCAGCTGGATCAACAGACCTGGCTCAATGGACCCATGGAGATGGGTGAGCACTGGGCCTACCGAGCGAGGCCGAAGGAGCTGGGCGGCCCGGTTCGTCGGGTCGAGGTCGTACGGGTAGGCGGTCGCGGCCGAGCTGATTGGCTCCACGTGCGGTTCCTCGACGGTGACGATGCCGGACTGCAGGAGTGGGTCGACGCGACTTCTCTCGTGGCGCACTGGGAGGACGTCGAGGCGTTCCACGCGGACGACGCGAGCGAGCTCGTCCTGGCCGAGGCGTCACGGCACGTGCGGGGGAGCGCCGACTTCGAGGCCGCACGGTTGATCCTCGGGTTCGTCCGCCCGAAGAGCAAGCTGCGGTTGCGGCGCAGTGTCGCGGACGCAGGGGTCCTCGAGATGGGCAGTCTGGACGGCAGTGCTCCCCTTGTCGGCATGGACTCCACGGAGCTGCGAGGCGATCCGATGGTCTTCGAGAACCGCGACGGCATGTGTCTGGCCGGGTGGCCGGTCACGGAGCGCATCGCGCGCCTCGTGGCCGGGCGTCTTGCCGAGGACATCCTGCCGGAGGTGGACCGCCGGCAGCAGGGCATCGAACAGGAGCGCACGCAGTCCTCCTGGTACTCCTACAGTCGCCGGGACGACCGCAAGCGGGACGCGGAAGCGGCCGTCCTGCGGACCGTCCGGGAGTGGTGCGGTCAGGACAAGGCCGAGCGTTACGACGAGCTGGTCGCCCTGCGCGAGGAGGTTGTCCGGCTCGGGAAGCTCGTGGAGAAGTCGGTGAAGGCCCTACGTGACCGCGGGCACGGCGTCATCGCCTCCACCATTGAGCGCGACCTTGGGGTCCATATCTCCAGCCTTGGTCCAGACGTTCGTCGGTGAAGCCACGCCACCGCTCCGGCTCCGGCTTGGGCGGTTCGGCCTCCGCCTTGGGCTCTTCCTGCTTCGGAGGCTTCTCTTTCTCCGGCCGCTGCGGGTGCCAGCCGTCGAGGAAGGGCCTTAGCTGGTCGTCCGTGGGTTCCGCGTGGAGGCCGTGGCCGGTCAGGCTCCTGCCGGCCACGGTCGGGTCGAGCCGGTCAGCCTCCGCCTTCCCCCACGCTGACCACTCGCGAAGCCGCTCGGCTTCGTGGGCGTCGTCCGAGACGGAGGCGGCCTCGTCGAGCGCGGCGCAGAAGGCCCGCATCTCCCCTGCGGTCCGCCACTGCGCCAGGGCGGTGCCGAACCGGTCGACCCGTACGGCGTCCACCGCCTTGATCGTCGCGACGCTGACCGCCGCTTCCCATTCTCGCCGCGTGCGCTCCTTCTTCTCTGCCTTCCGCCGGCGGTGCTCCTCTTCTTCCTGGGCCTCTCGCAGGCGGCGTTCCTCCTCCTCCCGCTCCCGCTCCTCACGCTGACGCTGTTGTTCCGCCTCCCGCGTCAGCCGGGCCTGCTCCTCTTCCTCCGCGCGGGCCTTCAGCGCTCGGAGGACGGCGTCGATCTGGTCCTCCAACGGCTTCTTGGCGGTGTCGGACCATTCCTTCG
>NZ_KL585381.1:9237-14927 GCF_000721935.1 Streptomyces sp. NRRL WC-3549 | reverse complement strand
TGTCGGACCATTCCTTCGTCCAGCCGTGGCGGTAGCCGTAGCTGTACCCCGATTGCTGGGCCACCTGCAGATCCAGCTCGCCGGACGGTTCGAGCCGGTGGGCCGGGGTGACCCGCTGCCATTCGTACGTCCGCCGGCCCGGCTGCGTGGGCACGTACCGGACCTGTTTCTGCCGTTCTTTGAAGCTGATCTCGTACGTCCTGCCGTGGACCGTGAGAAGCGGTCGCACCTGCCTGCGCTTCTTCGACACCGCGATATCGCCGTGCCGCGCGAGGGCCTGCTCGGCGAGGAGCCGAAGGAGGGTAAGCACCCGTGGGAGGACCTCGTCCGAGATCTCGAAGGCGCTGTGGTCCGCGGTGACCGCAGCGATCACGTCCTCGACGTCGGTGATCACGCGGCTGCGTGCCAGGCGGATCCGGTTCCACTCGGTCTCGTCCTCGCCCGTCACCCGGAGTAGTCCGAGGAAGAAGTCTCCCTTTGCCCGCCCGCTGTACTTCAGGTGGAAGCCGTCCGGGGCACACTGCCGCGCGGCGTCGAAAGCCCGGCGATAGCGGGCTCGCTCTTCGGCACTTGGATCGGGGATCCGAAGGAATCGGCCGGCCTTCTGCACCTCCGCGATCAAGGCCGCGCCGACTTCCGCCGGTGACTGGCGTGGCGGCTTCGCAGGGCGCGCTGGCGCAGGCTTCGTCTCGGCGGGAGGTGTTGCCCCCTGGCGGGGAGGTGTCGCAGCGTCTGGCTTCGACTCGACAGCTGTCGGCCGTTGCTTGCGTGGGGTCGGCTCAGGCCGGTCCGGGTGGTGACCGTGTTCCAGATAGAAGTGGCCGTCATCGGTGATTTCCGCCTGCCACTTTCCACCGTGCTTGGGCATGGTGACCAGGCCCCGGTTTTTGAGGGCATGGGTAGTGATGGCGAGTTCAGGACTGGCAGAGGTTACGGGATCCGTTCCCTCTCCGATGCGGATGAGTAAGGCCAGTTGGCGATCATTGAGCGGCGACCATCGGTACATGGTGACCGTCGTACCGGTCCCGCCTCGCACTCACAACCAAAATGGTCATGTTTCCGCATTCCGCTGTCTGAGGGTCTCCGGGGCCGAGTCTGCCGTACGACCCGGCTGGGGCGTGTCTCAGCCGATGCTCTGCAGGCATCCATGGTCAGGCCCTTCAATGAGACCAGCCATTGGCTGAACTGCGCCCTACTCGGATGCTTCATGTGTCCCGAGACTGCTGCACTGGACGAGGAAGGGGCGCCAAGGCAGTGGCACGGAAGCGGCGAGGAGCTGTGGCTCGAAAGCGGCGAGAGAGGCGAATTCGGAGCGGAACCATCGCCGGGGTCGTGTGCGGCGTCCTTCTGGTGGCCTTCTGGAGCGTGGTCTGGCCTTATCTCGTAGGTGCGCTCGTTTTTGGTGGCATTGCCGGAGGCGGGTGGTGGCTGTGGAGGACTGATCGGTTCATCAGGGGCGGGGATCGGCAGTGGCGGCATGACGAGGCGGTAAAAGCCGAGCACCGGACGCTTGCCGAGGTCGATGTGATGACAGGGACGGAGTTCGCGGACTTCGTCGTGGAGCTGTGTCGGCGCGATGGGTGTACCGACGTGCGGAGGGTCGGTGGGTCGCACGACAACGGGGCTGACGTGTTGGGGCGTCTTCCCGACGGGCGGAGCATGGTGATCCAGTGCAAGCGGTACGCGCCCAAACGCAAGATCCCCAGCCGGGAGGTCCGGGATCTGCTCGGTGCGAAGGTGCACTTCAAAGTCGACGTGGCGATCTTCGTCGCTACCACGTACTTCAGCGGGCCGGCAGAGAAGTTCGCTGCGGAGAACGACATCCTTGCCGTTCATCGTGATCACTTCGGACTGTGTACAACGGCGCCTCGTTGCCGTCGCTCAGTGCGGTGAACGGTCTGGGCCAGGGTGACCGTCGGCACAGAGAGCGCCGGAAGGAGACGTATGGGTAAGAGCGTCTTCTACAGGGCGCAATGGGCGGGGCGCCAGCAGGTTACTGGGCAGGTCGTTGAAGGCCGGGTCCCATGCGCTGGCGGGCGGGCAATGGACGAACCTCAGCGAACTGCCAGGGGACCCTTGCCGCAGTGGTGAAGGCAGCGGGGCCTTCTGGGAGGTGCGTGAGGACGCCCAGGAAGAGGGTGTGGGAGACCGCCAGGAGGGGGCCGTGGCGTTGGGCGGTGTGGTGGAGGAAAGTGGCGCAGTGGCGGGCGCGGGTGTGTAGGTCGGTGAGGCTTTCGCCGTCTTCGCAGCGTAGAGACGGATTGGCGAGGCGCCGGGCCCGCCAGGCGCGATAGGCGGGCGGGTAGGTCTCGGCACTCCGGCCTAGGACGATGCTTGGGGCGCGCCACTCGGCGAGGAGGCCGGAGGTGGCCACGATCGGCAGGCCCGTGAGATGCGAGACGAGGGTGGCGGTCTGGCGGGCACGGGGAATCGGGCTGGTGACGATCGCGGTGATGCCCTCGGGGAGGGGGAGCGAGCGGCACACCTGGTCGCGGCCCTCCAAGGTGAGCGCGGCTTCGTGTGGGGCGTGGTAGCCGGGGCGGTGGCCTTCGTAGGCGCCGTGGCGCATGAGCCAGATGTCAGCCAAGGATCCAGCCTCCGTCGACGCGCAGGGTCTGGCCGGTGATGAAGCCGGCGTCCTCGGTGGCGAGGAAGGCGACGGCCGCGGCGACGTCTTCCGGTCGGCCTCGACGTTGGACGCACTGGCGGGCGAGCTGGCGGACGGTCATGGCTTCCGGGTCGTCGACGACTGCGTCTTCGGCGGGGACGCGGATGGAGCCGGGAGCTACGCAGTTCGCGGTGACGCCGGCTGGGCCGAGTTCGCGGGCGAGGGCGCGGGTGAGTCCTTCGAGGCCGGCTTTGGCACTGATGTAGCCGGCGAGCTCGTGGCGGCCCGCAGCGGCGAGGACGGAGCCGATCGTGATGACGCGGCCCCAGCCGGTGGCCGTCATGGCGGGGTGAGTTCGTGGGCGAGGAGGTAGTGGCTGGTCAGGTTGGTGGCCAGGGTGTCTTCCCAGTGGGTCGGTGTCGTCTCCGGCCACGATCGGCGCGGGTAGGCACCGGCGTTGCTGACCAGGATGTCCACCGGTCCCAGCGCCTCTTGGGCTCGACGGCACAGGGACCGTACGGCCTCGGCATCTCGAAGGTCTGCCGACAGGGAGATACAAGAGGAGAGGGAGACCGAGAGCTCTCCTGCCGTTCGGTCATCGCCGAAGTGGGCGAGCGCGATAGCGGCGCCGTCGGCTGCGAGGCGGCGGGCGATGGCCGTGCCGAGGCCGCCGGTCGCTCCGGTGACCAAGGCGGTGCGGCCGTTCAGGGGGCCGGGCATGACGACTCCAGGGGGCAGAAGTAGGTGGCGGGGGCGAAGGCGGGGCTCATCGCTTCGGCAAGCCGGGTGAGGAGAACGAGTCGGTCCGCTGGAGCCAGCTCGGCGAGGTTGTAGACGCCGAGGATGCGCATGGCCAAGTAGGGGCGGAGAAGGTTCGCCAGGTCCGCACCGGGCCAGAGGCGGTCGGCGACCGGCCGTACGAGCTGGTTCCAGTACGTGGTCACGGCGGCCCGCCGGGGAGCCGCGAGACGTGGGGCGTAGTCGATGTGGATAGTGCTCGTGGTGTGCTCGATGTCCGCTCGTCGGATCTCGGGGGTGTTGTCCGGGGCGCGGGCGAACGTGGCGGGGTGGTCGGCGAAGGCCGATGGGTTGTACGTGGGCACGAGCCAGCCGCCGAGGGCGGAGGCGTACCAGAGGAAGTTGGCGAACTCACCGGGGATGCTGTTCAGCCCGGCGGTGTCGTAGTCGAACCAGGCGAGCGGTTGGGCGAGGTTGACGTCGGTGGGGTCGCCTTGGGTGAGGGCTGCCCAGACCGGCTCGGTCGCGGCGAAGTGGGCCCGGAGCCAGCGGAGGGTGGCAACCCAGTCCAGTTGGTGCCGACGGCCGTTGATGTTCAGGGTGTAGGTGTCGAGGCGGGAGACCGGGACGTCGATGAGGTCGTCGGCGATCAAGAAGTCCCTGCCGCCGTAGTACTCGTCGAGTCGGCCGCCGGGGCCCGCACGGTCCCAGTACAGCTTGCGGACCACGCGTGTCGGGTCGGTGGGCCTCGCCGTCGCGATGATGGCCTCGCGGTACGCGGCGGTGAGTTGATCCATGTAGGCGCGGAGGTCGTTGCTCGGCTCGTCGGCGTTGAGGAGATCGAGCAGGAGCCCGTGATCGGTGCCGCCGGGCAGACGTTCGTACGCGAGGAGCCGCCCGCCCGGCACACGCAGGTGGGCGTGGAGGGTCGGCACCCGGTAGTGCTGGGCCAGGCGTGCGTGCCCGCGAACCTCGGCGCGGCTTTCCACCGGGTCGCGCGTGTACTTCAGCAGCAACGGGCGGCCGAGGAGGTCAACGGGACAGAGCAGGTTGCGAGTAAAGCGCCGCACCGGGCCGAGCCGCAGAGGGCTGCGGAGGGTCATGGCCGCACCCCGTTGAGCAGATCGAGGCACACTCGGGCCAGTTCGGCAGGCGGGAAGGCGTCCATGTGAGCGTCGACGTCCGGAGGAATGGCGTCTCGGACGGGGCAGAGGTCGCTCTGGTGCATGCGGTCGGACAGGTCGGTGGCGACGGCGTGGTGATGGGGGAGCCCGGTGCGCCACTTGCTGTGGCTGTGGCGCGCGTACAAGCCGATGACGGGCCTCTCGGGACTGCGCGTCATCGCGGCGAGGTGGGTGAGGCCGGTGTCGTTGCCGACGACCAGGTCGCAGTGCGGGAAGAGATCGGCGAGCTGTTCGGCCGGCACCCCGTCCAGGTGGAGCACCTGAACGTGGCGCCGAGGGGCCTCTGCGCTGACGCGTAAGCCGTCCTCCGCGTTGCCGCCGATGAGCAGCAGCCGGGCCTGTGCTTGCTGGGCTTCGGCGATCTGCTCGGTGAGGGCGATGTACCGCTGGGCGGTGTAGTCCTTGCGCTCCGGCCAGCTGGTGGCGGTGATGGCGGCGATGGTCATGCCGCCCAGCCAGCCCACCGATCGCAGCTTCTCCACGAGATCGTTCGGGCCGGTCGCGAGGGGCGGCACGAAGGGAGCCGTGCCGGGGAGGCGGATACCGAGGCGGCGTTCCAGCGCCAGGTAGTGGCGGGCCGGCAGGTCCGGGTGGGCGCGGCCCTCGCTCGACCAGCAGGGCGGGGCCGCTGGATCGAGTACCAGGCTCACTACGGCCTCGGAGCCGTGCGCCTCGATCCCCGTGCGGTCTCCGATCACGGCGCGTCGGCCGTGGGGCGCGGTGACTGGGTGGTGAGCGATCAGCCCGGTCCGGGCGATCAGCCCCGCGTACGGCCCCACTGCCCGGACGGACGTACGAACAGACCGCAGTCGCAGCCAGTCGAGCACCGCGCGTACCCCCGACAGAGCGAGGAGGGTGTCTCCGAGCTTCCCCTCGAAGGCCACCACGACCTCGCCGCACCCGCTCAGGCGGTGGACGAACTCGGCGGAGGCGGTCAGCGGGAGCGGCGCGCCGAGGGGGACGCTGCCACGGTCGTACCCCAGCGGGGTGGTGTGGACGGCCCCGGTGGGGACGACCACGGAGCCGTGGTGGAACCGGACCCCTGGCGGCGCGACCGAGCTCACGCCGGGCCCTCGATCGTGGTGAGCGAGACCAGCGGCAGCTCCAGCTCGTCGAGCAGGGCGCGGGCTCCGCGCGTGGTGTCCTCCACCAGGCAGGCC
>NZ_KL585381.1:4568-9015 GCF_000721935.1 Streptomyces sp. NRRL WC-3549 | reverse complement strand
GGCCGCCGCCAGCGGCACGGCGCCGGCCTCGCGGAGGCGGCGGGTGAGGTCGGCCAGGGTCCGGCCGGTGGTGATCTCGTCGTCCACGATGACGATGCGCTGTCCCGGAGCGATGCCGTAGGCGAAGACGTCGGTGCGCATGGCGTGCGGCTCGCTGAAGCGGACCGCGCCGTCCAGGGGGAGGTGCAGCTTCCAGGCGATCTTGTACGGGAGGCGGGCGGCGTCGGCCAGGGAGACGGTCGGGAGGATGCCGCCCGCGTCCAGGCCCAGAAGGAAGTCCACGGGGCCGGCCCCATCCGGCAGCTGCTTCTGGAGCAGACGCCACAGATCGGCCCCCGTGCTGGCAAGGGTGTCGGGATGCACCGGGCTTTCCAGGCCGTCCAACGAGTGGATGACACGCTCGCGGCGGCTGGTGGCTCCGACGCTGAGCCGCTCGACGATTCGGGCGGAGAAGGGCGGCACGGTGAGGGTTTCGGGCATGACGAAGCTCCTGTCGGTGGAGAGGGGTGAAGGAGAGGTGCGTGGTTCAGGCGGCGAGCTGGAGGGCGTACCAGGTGAGGAGCTGGTCGACCGCCGCGGTGACGGGCTTGAGGACGAGCTCGGTGTCACCGTCACGCCAAGCGTTCGCGACCTCGGCCAGAGGAGGGACCGCGAGGGCCGTCAGCCCCGGCATGCGGGAGGCGGCGGCGAGGATCCGGTCGGGGCCGGACTCCCACTGGTTGTGCTCGCGCAGGAGAAGGCGGCAGGCGAGCACGAGGTGCTTGTAGAGCTGCCGCAGAGCGGTCGCCCCCTCCGCAGTACGCAGACGGCGCATGGTGAGCATGACCTGGGGCAGTTCGCGGACGGCGGCGAACGCGAGCTCGTCCCGGCTGATCGTCGGCAGTTCGAGGTCGGATGCCGCATGCAGTACGGGGCTGCCCTGCTGGAGCTGGTGAAGGACGAAAGCCAGGCGCGGAGTGAGGCGTCGGGCGGTCAGTTCACCCGGCGTGACGAGGGTGGGGCCGAGAGAGGCCGCACCGCCGAGGGCCGTCCGGTACTGATCCAGGGCCTCATGGATCCCGCCGATGACCTCGTGCTCGGCGATCACCATGAGGTCCAGGTCGGACCAGCCGACGATCCAGGTTCCCTCTCCAGGGCTTCCGGTCAGGGCGACGAGCCGTACGCCGGGTCCGTACGCCCGCACCGTGTCGGTGAAGTCGGCCGTCGCCGACGCGACTGCTGCAGGAAGACCGAGCCCGTACGGGGTGGCCACGCGCAGCGCACGGGTCGAGGGCGGGGCGGCGATGCGCCGGAGGCGGGCGCGAAGGGCTGCGATGCTGCCGGTGTTGTCGATGACGTGGTCGGCCAGAGCGGCGACCTGGTGGGCGCCGCGGCTCATCTTGATCTCGTCCTTCGCGGCGACGGCCTGGGCCGGAGTGCCCGACCGCTCGACGCGTACGGCGAAGGAGGCGTCCAGGTAGACGATCTGGAGCGTGTCGCCCATGAGCTGCTTGAGCTCGGCGATCGATGCATCGTCGTGGACGGACTCGATGGTGAACAGCTTCGTGTCGACGTGGGCGTCCGCAAAGCGGTTCAGCTCGCCGAGGAGCAGTTCGGCCTGTCGGCGGGCCGATAGTGCGTACGGGTCCGCGAGCCCTTCCCGATGGGCTGCCTGCCTTAACAGGAAGCCGATCTTGAGACGTTGGGCGTCACAGGTCCGCTGGACGAACTGTGCGCTGGTGCTCTTCCCGCACTCGCTCAGCCCGCCGAAGGCGAGTACCTGGCGCAGATGCCGACTCGGCTTGATCTCCGCCGGAGCGACGTCCTCCCGCCCGTACAGCTTGAAGCGGGCCGGCACGGGGAGCCGACGACGGCCTGCGACGACATCGGATACCAGCGCGTCGAGAGCGGCGCACAGCTCCTCACGTTGCCCGTGAAGGGCCGGGACACGTCGACGTGCCAGCTCATCACGGCCCGCCGCGCGCTCGCTGTGCCAGATCCGCAGCGTCAGCACCGACATGCGGTCCACGACGGAGGCGAGCGTCTCGGTGTGCAGCGGCACATCGGCACGGCCCGCGTCCGCCAGCGAGCCGAGGACTTCGTCAGCGCGCTCGGCGAGGGCGTTGCGTTCGGCGTTGAGCTGGTCGATCTCTCGCTTGCAGTCGGCGACCTGGGCGGCGGAGAGCAAAGCACTGCGCACCCGGTCCTCGGTGTCCCACAGACGCCCGTTGACGGTGTGGAGCCGGGTGATGGTGTCGTCCAGGCGCTGCCGGTCCTTGTCCTGGAGGGTGGCCATGGCGCGGGTGAGCCCCGGAGGCAGCACCAGGGGCGGGGAGTTCTGAGTCATCGGGGACTCCCGTCGGTGAGTGGAGTGAGGCCAAGGTGATCGAGTACGTCGCTGTGTACGTCGTCCAGGGAGCGGTTTTCGCAGTCCACGACGGCGGCGTACGTGCTGTGGCCGGCCTGGTGAAGCAGAACAGCGTGCAGTGTCTTCTGATAAGCCGGGTAGACCCCGGTCCACGGGCGGCCCTCGCGGGCGCTGGTGATGGCGTAACTACGCTCGGCGTCGAAGGACGCGAGCAGCAGCACCGAGGTCTCCGATGCGGTGGCGCGCGAACCGGCGATGTCCGTCACGGTCTTGAACGCCTCGCCCACCGTCAGCCCGTCCTTGACCACGCATGTCGCGGTGGCCACAGCGAGGAGCATGGGCAGGCCACGGTCCAGCAGTCCCGTACGGCCGGGCTTGCGTGCGGCGGCCCGCTTGGCGTGACCGACGAGGAGCATCTCCGTCAGCTCGACCGTCGTGGACGTCTCGAACCACCACCGGGCGTAGTCGCCGGCCGCTACCCGCGCCCACGGCTCGGGATCGTGCTCGTGGACGGCTCCCAACGGTTGGAAGACGTGCCGGCGCGCGGCCAGCCGATCGAGGTGAGTCGTCTTGCCGACGTTGTCAGGGCCGTTGAGGCTGACGAAGTCCGGTAACCGCTCCATCGCTCATGCCTCGCGGATCGGTGTGTCGAGGACGGAAGTGATCGCGTCGGTGTTCGTGGCGATGAACTCGGCCAGCTCCGGCGGCATCAGGTTCAACTCGCGGACGTCCTGGGCGGTGAAGGGCACCCGGACCACCTCGTACCCGCCCCGCTCCGGCTTGTCGAACTCGGTGCCCGTCCGCGCGTCCAGGTCCATCGACTCCAGTCGCGCCGCGAAGATGTGCTGGACTCCGACGCCTCCCTCCAGCGCATCGGTAATGAGGTGGACGAGCTCGGCGCGTTCCAGCTTGCCGCCCAGCTCCTCGAATACCTCCCGATGCAGAGCCGCCTCGATGGTCGCGTCCTCTTCCTCGACTCCTCCGCCGACGGACACCCAGTACGGCTCCCTGCCGGGCTTGGTGCGCTTGATGAGGACCAGTTCCTCGCCGTCGAGAAGGATGGCGCGGGCGTTGCGCTTGACGATGTCGGTCATGCCGTTTGCTCCTTGGGTGTGTAACCGGAGAGAACGGGCGGAGGGGCGCTTTTTGGCTGTGGCCACTTTTCCCGGTTCGTGAATACAGCATGGTGCAAACTGATCGCTGAGTGTGACGCACGGGTGCTGCAGCAATGCCGCAGTAATGCCGAACAGGACTGCTCGCACAGGGTGTTTCGGCGTTTCACCAGGTGACGGACGGGGGGTACGACGGTGGTGACTGTGCAGAGATGGTCCGGGCGTGAAGCACGGCTGCTGCGCGAGGCCCTTCGCATGAGCCTGCGTGACTTCGCCGCCTACCTCGGAGTCAGTGACCGGACCGTGTCGAACTGGGAGGGAGGCGGTGCGAGTTACCAGCCGCGTGCCGAGTCCCAGGCTGTGCTCGACACCGCACTCGACCATGCGTCGGGCGAAGCGCAGACGCGGTTCGCGGCGGCACTGGGAACGAACGGCGCTGCGCCACCCGTGACAGGCCGAATCGAAGTCGACTCCCACAAGTTCCTGCCAGTTTTCATCGGCGTCGAGCGCGCCGGCCGCCTCCGTGCACACATGAGACCGAGTGTGCACGGCGAGTGGCTGGAGTCCTCCTCGGCCCGCGTCGACCACCCCGAGGCACAGGAGTGCGTCCTTCACGTCTTCGCGTGCGGGGTGACCGTCTTCCACCTCGTTCAGCCGCACCAGCCTGCCGCGCTCACCGACCTTGCGGTCTGGCGGTACCGCTCCTACGCCTCCGACCTGCCCTGGGCACGAGACAAGCTCCGCGACCTCCTGGACGAGGAACCCGCCGGCGTTCCCAACCCCGAGTACGTCCTCTCCCTCTACTGGCTCACCTCGGGCCCCTGGTCCGGCGACGCCCACGACACCGCCCTGTGCCTGCTGTCCACGCCCTCCGTCCTGGTCGACCGCGGCGCCCCGGACGGCCCCGCTCCTCTGGGCGGTGCGGTCGAGGAGTCTCTCCTCGCCACCGGCTTCGACCACCCCGACATCGCTGTCTCTTATACACATC
>NZ_KL585381.1:2390-4394 GCF_000721935.1 Streptomyces sp. NRRL WC-3549 | reverse complement strand
GCTCAGAGATGTGTATAAGAGACAGCCCCGACATCGTGTCCTTCGGCGTACGGGGTGTGTCCACCGCCTACGCGGGCTGGTCCGGCGTCGCCTACGCGTCCCACTCCCGCGAGCGCAGCCTCACGATCGACGAGTTGGTCACCTGCGAACTGACCGTCCAAGCCCTCTGGTGTTTCACCCGCCAGGTGCAGCAGATGATCGAGGACGGTCAGGACCCCTTCATGCCCGAGCAGTACGGCTGGCGCTTCCTGCGTGCCGCCTCCTCCCGGCTCACCACCGCCCGAGCCCAGGAGACCGCTCAACACGTTCTGATGCGGGAAGCCATCATGAAGACCAGCGGGCTGGCCGAACGGCTGCGCGCCGCGCAGGACGCTCTGCGAGAGGGCGTCGGGTGAGAACACAGGGCAGGAGAAGCAACGGATGGACATCGGCAGCGCTGCGCTGGTCGTGATCGACATGCAGAACGGCTTCGTGAACGAGCGAAGCCGCCACGCCGTGCCCGCGGTCTCCGATCTCGTCGCCCAGTGGACCGGCGCCGGCCGGCCCGTGATCTTCACCCGGTACTTCAACTATCCGGACAGCCCGTACGAGCGCTTCTTCCAGTGGCGCCGACTCCAAGAACCACCTGAGACCGACATCGTCCCCGAACTCGCGGAGGCGGCAGCCCGCGCGCACGCGGTCGTCGACAAGACCGGCTACACGCTCTTCACCCCCCAGGCAGCCGAACTGGTCCGTGGGGGCGGCTGGACCGACCTCGTCTTCTGCGGGATCGCCACCGAGAGCTGCGTCCTGAAGTCCGCGGCCGACGCCTTCGAACACGGCTACGCACCCTGGATCGTCACCGACGCCTGCGCCAGCGACGCCGGCCCTGACGTACACGACGCCGGACTCGTCGTCGCACGCCGCCTGATCGGAACCGGCCAACTTGTCACCACGGACCGTGTGGTCGGCCAACTCGCCGCGTACGCAGGGGCCCCGGTGCTGGAATAGCCCCATGGGCGACTCGCTGTACGACACCGACCTCATCATCATCGGCGGCGGACCCGCCGGATGCGCTGCCGCACGCATGGCCGCCAGCGTCGGCATGCGCTCGATCCTGATCGAGCCGGACCGGCTGTGCCGGAACCTGTACCGGATCCCGGCCCTGAACAACGTCCTCGGCGGCTACACCGGCGGCCCCGAGCTGGCCGACGCCATCGTCGCCGAGCTGAAGAACACGGAGCTGTGCCGCCTCGCGCTCGGTAGGTACGTCACCGAGCTTCGCGCCGCCGACGACCAGGTGACCGTCACGTTGGACGCGGGCGCTTCCCTCACCGCCCCGTACGCCATCGTCGCCACGGGCGTCGGCCCTCTCCAACCCGGCGACGCAACCTGGATCACCGCCCCCGCTGGCCTGACCCTGCCTGCGCTCTGGCAGGCCGACGCCGACGATGCCCAAGACCGGACCCTCCTCGTACTCGGTGGCGACCGCCCGATCGGCACCTTCCTGCGCGCCCACCCGACCACGGACACGCGCCTCCTCGTGGCGTACCCAGCTGCCGACGCGTACAAGATCGACGAGATCCGCGAGGACCCACGGGTCACGCTGCTCCCCGTCGATCACCTGACGCTGCACGGTGGAGAAGGCGCCCAGCTGTCGGCCGAGGCGGTAGGAAGGGACGGTACCCACCGGACGATCACGGCGGACGCGGCCTTCCTCAGCCTGGGAAGCGCCCCCGCCGCCCCACCCGGAGACCTGACCCGTGGCACGGACGGATACTGCCCGCCCACCGGCCAGCACCCCCGCCTCATCGTGGCCGGCGACCTCCGCTCCGCCCGGTTCCAACGGATCATGACCGCCCTGGGCTCCGGCAGCGAGGCGGCGCTGCACGCCTACTACGCGGCTCGGGACCTGCCCATCAAGGGGTGAGGCCATGGTGTTGCGCGTCAAGGGATGGCTCTTGGAAGGAAATCCTGTGGTGAGTGAGGCGGAGTTGGCGGTGGCTGCTGCCGTAGTCGTTATTG
>NZ_KL585381.1:1404-2224 GCF_000721935.1 Streptomyces sp. NRRL WC-3549 | reverse complement strand
AATCCTGTGGTGAGTGAGGCGGAGTTGGCGGTGGCTGCTGCCGTAGTCGTTATTGACCCGAAACGGTTTGGGTTCTGGGTCGTTGGTGGGGAGTGAGCGATCTGGTGGGGGACGCGCGGCATCTGTCGGCGTCGGCGCAGGAGGCCCTGCGGTCGCGGGCGGTGACCGCGTTGGTGGCGGGGCGGGGCCGTGAGGGCGTGGCGGCGGTCTTCGGGGTGTCGCTGAAGGCGGTCGACGGGTGAGGGCGAAGTGGCAGGCCGGTGGTCGGGAGGCGCTGGTCATGCGTCCGCGTGGCAAGCCGGTCGGTGTGCATCAGGTGCTCGGGGATGCTGAGCAGGGTGCGGTGCGGCAGACGGTCCTTGATCACCGGCCCTGTGACGTGGGGCTTTCCGGGGAGTTGTGGACGCGGCGGCTGATCGGTGACTTGATCCGAAGCTGTACCGGTGAGGCTGACCGAGCCCGGGGTGGGCACGTACCTCAAGCGGTGGGGGCTGTCGTTCCAGAGGCCGGACAAGCGGGCCGTCGAGCAGGACCCCGGGGCCGTTCGGCGCTGGCACGAGGATACCTGGCCGGCGATCCGGGCAAAGGCGAGGAAGGACGGTGGCGAGGTCCTGGTCGCGGACCAGGTCGGTATCCACTCGGACCAGGGTACCGGCCGCACCTGGGGCCAGAAGGGGAAGACTCCCGTGGTGCGGCGGAGCGGGAACCGGTTTTAGGTGAACGCGATGTCGGCGATCAGTACCAAGGGCCGGATGCACTTCATGGTCTTCACCGAGAGCTTCACCGCCGAGCCGACGTGCCGCTGTCTCTTATACACATC
>NZ_KL585381.1:451-1158 GCF_000721935.1 Streptomyces sp. NRRL WC-3549 | reverse complement strand
TCGTTGGGCCCGCCGCCCACCGTTCCAGGAAGGTCCGCGACTGGCTCGCTGCCCATCCCGATGACGTCGAACTGCACTTCCTGCCGCCGCACTCGCCCGAGTTGAACCCCGACGAGCTGGTCAACACGGACCTCAAGCACAGCCTGCCCGAACAGCACCCGGGCCCGGAACCAGGCCGAACTCGCCGCCGGAATTTGCCGCTTGTTCCGCAGACGCCAGCGACAGCCCACATCGTCCGCGGCTACTTCGGCGGCCCACACGTCCGCTACGTCCTGGACGAAAACCGCATGAGTTTCTGATCAATAGGGCGACAGATCAGGCGCCAGCAAGGCCGGGCTCGCCGTCCTGGGAACTCATCTCTCCAGGCTCCTGTTGTTGTGCTGGGGTCTTGACAGGATGGGTGCAGCGCCACACGGCCCTCGGTCCGAATTTGGTGCGAACGGCTTTCTTGAGGCCCTGGTGGTCGCATTGGCTACGGCCAGCGACGGCCGACCCATTCGTGACCTCGACCAGCCGACCGGCGACTTCACGCTTCCCCGCATGCCGGTCCAACGCTCCCGTGACCGATGCGGATCACTACCGTGGAACGCGCCGCCGCCTCTGCCGCGCTGGGATGCCCGCCTTGGGAGCTCGGGCTGTGCGCCGGCTGCGGCCAGCTGATGCGGTGCTACGGGCGCAACGCCGCCATGTCCTGCAACGTGTGTCGG
>NZ_KL585381.1:0-119 GCF_000721935.1 Streptomyces sp. NRRL WC-3549 | reverse complement strand
GCGTGCGCCCTAGGCCACTAGGCGAATCCTCCGCCGCAAACAATACAAGACGTTTGGGGGTGCTCGTGCACACCTCCCTCGGAGAGCGTTCCGGAAGGGCTCGCGGAGGGGGCCGGGGG